>NZ_CP178826.1:0-1433579 GCF_047323245.1 Psychromonas sp. KJ10-10
GATGACCTACTCTCACATGGGGAAACCCCACACTACCATCGGCGCAACTGCGTTTCACTTCTGAGTTCGGAATGGGATCAGGTGGGACCACAGTGCTATTGTCGCCAAGCAAAAACTTAATTAAGAAAGCTGTTTTTTTGTTCTTTTTATAATCTGCAATGTCGTAAAATATGTTTATCACAAACGTATTTTTGTTGATGAACTATCATCATCTCTTGGAACAATCTCTAACACTTAAAATGCTTAGAGTTTGTATGGTTAAGCCTCACGGGTAATTAGTACAAGTTAGCTCAATACATTACTGCACTTACACACCTTGCCTATCAACGTTGTAGTCTCCAACGGCCCTTTAGGGAGATTAAATCTCCAGTGAGAACTCATCTTGAGGCTCGCTTCCCGCTTAGATGCTTTCAGCGGTTATCGATTCCGAACGTAGCTACCGGGCAATGCCATTGGCATGACAACCCGAACACCAGCGGTTCGTCCACTCCGGTCCTCTCGTACTAGGAGCGGCTCCTCTCAATTCTCAAACGCCCACGGCAGATAGGGACCGAACTGTCTCACGACGTTTCTAAACCCAGCTCGCGTACCACTTTAAATGGCGAACAGCCATACCCTTGGGACCGACTTCAGCCCCAGGATGTGATGAGCCGACATCGAGGTGCCAAACACCGCCGTCGATATGAACTCTTGGGCGGTATCAGCCTGTTATCCCCGGAGTACCTTTTATCCGTTGAGCGATGGCCCTTCCATTCAGAACCACCGGATCACTATGACCTACTTTCGTACCTGCTCGACGTGTCTGTCTCGCAGTTAAGCTGGCTTATACCATTGTACTAACCTCACGATGTCCGACCGTGATTAGCCAACCTTCGTACTCCTCCGTTACGCTTTGGGAGGAGACCGCCCCAGTCAAACTACCCACCAAACAGTGTCCCAAACCCCGATTCAGGGGCCATGGTTAGAACTCAAAACATACAAGGGTGGTATTTCAAGGTTGGCTCCAACAAATCTAGCGACCTGTCTTCAATGCCTCCCACCTATCCTACACATGTAGGCTCTAAGTTCACTGCTAAGCTGTAGTAAAGGTTCACGGGGTCTTTCCGTCTAGTCGCGGGTACACAGCATCTTCACTGCGATTTCAACTTCACTGAGTCTCGGGTAGAGACAGCATGGCCATCATTACGCCATTCGTGCAGGTCGGAACTTACCCGACAAGGAATTTCGCTACCTTAGGACCGTTATAGTTACGGCCGCCGTTTACCGGGGCTTCGATCAAGAGCTTCGACATAAGTCTAACCCCATCAATTAACCTTCCGGCACCGGGCAGGCGTCACACCGTATACGTCATCTTGCGATTTAGCACAGTGCTGTGTTTTTAATAAACAGTTGCGGCCATCTGGTATCTTCGGCCTCTAACAGCTTAGAGAGCAAGTCTCATCACCGTCAAAGGCGTACCTTCTCCCGAAGTTACGGTACCATTTTGCCTAGTTCCTTTACCCGAGTTCTCTCAAGCGCCTTGGTATTCTCTACCTGACCACCTGTGTCGGTTTGGGGTACGATCCTTTATTATCTGAAGCTTAGAGACTTTTCCTGGAAGTATGGCATCGATGACTTCAGTACCTTAGTACCTCGACATCGTGTCTCAGTATATAGTGACCCGGATTTACCTAAGTCACCTACCTACACACTTGAACCTGGACAACCATCGCCAGGCCCACCTAGCCTTCTCCGTCCTCCCATCGCAATAATAAAGGGTACGGGAATATTAACCCGTTTCCCATCGACTACGCCTTTCGGCCTCGCCTTAGGGGTCGACTCACCCTGCCCCGATTAACGTTGGACAGGAACCCTTGGTCTTCCGGCGGGGAGGTTTTCACCTCCCTTATCGTTACTCATGTCAACATTCGCACTTCTGATACCTCCAGGATGGTTTACACCTTTCCCTTCGACGGCTTACAGAACGCTCCTCTACCACGCGTATAAATACGCGTCCGCAGACTTCGGTGATATGTTTAGCCCCGTTAAATCTTCCGCGCAGACCGACTCGACTAGTGAGCTATTACGCTTTCTTTAAATGATGGTCGCTTCTAAGCCAACATCCTAGCTGTCTAAGCCTTTCCACATCGTTTCCCACTTAACATATACTTTGGGACCTTAGCTGGCGGTCTGGGTTGTTTCCCTTTCCACGACGGACGTTAGCACCCGCCGTGTGTCTCCCATGATTGCACTTGTTGGTATTCGGAGTTTGCATAGGGTTGGTAAGTCGGGATGACCCCCTAGCCTAAACAGTGCTCTACCCCCAACAGTGATACATGAGGCGCTACCTAAATAGCTTTCGAGGAGAACCAGCTATCTCTTGGTTTGATTGGCCTTTCACCCCCAGCCACAAGTCATCCCCTAATTTTTCAACATTAGTGGGTTCGGTCCTCCAGTTGATGTTACTCAACCTTCAACCTGCTCATGGCTAGATCACCAAGTTTCGGGTCTAATCCCAGCAACTATTCGCCCAGTTAAGACTCGGTTTCCCTACGGCTCCCCTAAATGGTTAACCTTGCTACTGAAATTAAGTCGTTGACCCATTATACAAAAGGTACGCAGTCACCGAACTAAGTCGGCTCCTACTGCTTGTACGTACACGGTTTCAGGTTCTATTTCACTCCCCTCACAGGGGTTCTTTTCGCCTTTCCCTCACGGTACTGGTTCACTATCGGTCAATTAGGAGTATTTAGCCTTGGAGGATGGTCCCCCCATATTCAGTCAGGATTTCTCGTGTCCCGACCTACTCGTTTTCACTAAGTAGAAGTTTTTGTGTACAGGACTATCACCTTGTACCGTTGCACTTTCCAGAGCATTCCACTAACTTTTATCTAGCTTAAGGGCTGGCCCGATTTCGCTCGCCGCTACTTTCGGGATCTCGGTTGATTTCTTTTCCTAAGGGTACTTAGATGTTTCAGTTCCCCTCGTTCGCTTCCATATGCTATGTATTCACATACAGATGACACTAAGTGCCGGGTTGCCCCATTCGGAGATTCCAGGATATAACGCTTGTTATCAACTCCCCTGGACTTATCGCAGATTACCACGTCCTTCATCGCCTCTAATTGCCTAGGCATCCACCGTGCACGCTTATTCACTTAACCATACAAATTCTAAGAATTTTAAAATAATTATTGTTTGTAGGTTGTTTCCAAGACGCTTGCGATCCTCATATTTTACTATGAAAAACACTTACGTTTTTCGTGCACCTAGAATCAATAATAAATTACTAACTCGTAGATACGTACAAACTGCAAATCACTTACGTGAATTACAGCTGTTTTTATTTTGCTTGATTACAGTATCTAACTTAACTTAAACGTTATTTTAAATACTGAGAACAATTTACATTTCATAAATGAAATGTAAAATTTCGTTTTATTTACCACACCAATCAACACCTAAGTGTCATTGTTATTGTGCGATAAATAAGAACTTTATCAGCTTTCCTAATTGTTAAAGAGCAGTGTTTACTTATGTTTCAAAGAAAAGCACTTTATAAGTATTGGTACTTATAAAATATCTTTCTACGTCAGAGAAGTTGGTATCCCCAAGGGGATTTGAACCCCTGTTACCGCCGTGAAAGGGCGGTGTCCTAGGCCTCTAGACGATGGGGACATAAGACTTCTTCTGCGCTTTATCATTCTAATCAAACAATCTGTGTGGGCACTAATAGCAGTTTCTTTACGTAAGGAGGTGATCCAGCCCCAGGTTCCCCTAGGGCTACCTTGTTACGACTTCACCCCAGTCATGAACCACACCGTGGTCATCGCCATCCCCGAAAGGTTAAGCTAATGACTTCTGGTGCGACCCACTCCCATGGTGTGACGGGCGGTGTGTACAAGGCCCGGGAACGTATTCACCGTGGCATTCTGATCCACGATTACTAGCGATTCCAACTTCACGGAGTCGAGTTGCAGACTCCGATCCGGACTACGACAAACTTTATGAGATTCGCATACCCTCGCAGGTTAGCAACCCTTTGTATTTGCCATTGTAGCACGTGTGTAGCCCATCCCGTAAGGGCCATGATGACTTGACGTCGTCCCCACCTTCCTCCGGTTTATCACCGGCAGTCTCCCTAAAGTTCCCGGCATAACCCGCTGGCAAGTAAGGATAAGGGTTGCGCTCGTTGCGGGACTTAACCCAACATTTCACAACACGAGCTGACGACAGCCATGCGAGCACCTGTCTCAGAGTTCCCGAAGGCACTCATCAATCTCTTGGTGATTCTCTGGATGTCAAGGGATGGTAAGGTTCTTCGCGTTGCATCGAATTAAACCACATGCTCCACCGCTTGTGCGGGCCCCCGTCAATTCATTTGAGTTTTAACCTTGCGTACCGTACTCCCCAGGCGGTCTATTTAATGCGTTAGCTTTGAAACCCACGGCATATAGCCACAAACTTCTAATAGACATCGTTTACTGCGTGGACTACCGGGGTATCTAATCCCGTTTGCTCCCCACGCCTTCGCGCCTCAGTGTCAGTCTTTGTCCAGGTGGTCGCCTTCGCCACTGGTATTCCTTCAGATCTCTACGCATTTCACCGCTACACCTGAAATTCTACCACCCTCTACAAAACTCTAGTTAACCAGTTTCAAATGCCGTTCCCAGGTTGAGCCCGGGGCTTTCACATCTGACTTAATTAACCACCTACGCGCGCTTTACGCCCAGTAATTCCGATTAACGCTCGCACCCTCCGTATTACCGCGTACTGCTGGCACGGAGTTAGCCGGTGCTTCTTCTGTGGGTAACGTCACAGATATTAGTTATTAACTAATACCCTTTCCTCCCCACTGAAAGTGCTTTACAACCCGAAAGCCTTCTTCACACACGCAGCATGGCCGCATCAGGGTTTCCCCCATTGTGCAATATTCCCCACTGTCGCCTCCCGTAGGAGTCTGGACCGTGTCTCAGTTCCAGTGTGGCTGGTCATCCTCTAAGACCAACTAGGGATCGTTGCCTTGGTAAGCCATTACCTTACCAACTAGCTAATCCCACTTGGGCCACTCTTTACGCGCAAGGCCCGAAGGTCCCCTGCTTTGGTCCGAAGACATTATGCGGTATTAGCAGTCGTTTCCAACTGTTGTCCCCCACGTAAAGGCATGTTCCCAAGCATTACTCACCCGTCCGCCACTCGTCATCTTCTAGCAAGCTAGAAATGTTACCGTTCGACTTGCATGTGTTAAGCCTGCCGCCAGCGTTCAATCTGAGCCATGATCAAACTCTTCAATTTAAAGTTTAATTTGCATCACTATTACTAATGAATGCTGACTCAATATTACTGACTAAAACTTCTCGCCAACTATAAATAGTTAACAAGCTGTTATTCTGAATTAATGAATTAATTCGTGTGTCATTGATATTGATTCTTTTTGTCCCGAAGGACTATTTTGAAATCTACTATCAATGCTCACACAGATTGTTTGATTAAATTGTTAAAGAGCGAGCCTTTCGGCGAGGTGCGTATAATACGCTAACCTTGAACCTTGTCAACATTTTATTTTAAATTACTTTAAACTTAAAAGTTGTTGCAAACTCAGTGAGTTTGCTGGCTCCAGACGATCAAAAACTTACGTCAGTCGTTGTCTGTGGATGCGCATTATAGGGATTGAGATCTCATTGGCAAGCATTTTTTCAATAAAAAGAGGTTATTTTTGGCATTAATTTTTATACCTGTTTTAGCCACAACTTACCCACAGGAAAACTGCAGTTACCCACAGATTTATTATAATGATGAAACTAATGTTGCTAAATCTTCATAGATTGCATCGGCAAGTGTTTCACCTTGTTTCTGTGATTTCTTTACCTGTTCTTACAAGATAATTATATTTCACACCCGCATTTATGCCCGCTTGTATATCAGAAACCTTATCTCCTACTAGAATAGATTGAGAAAGATCGATACCTAACTCTTTCACTGCATCATTAATCATCCCAGGATTAGGCTTGCGACAATCACAATCCACTTTATATTCTCCTAAGCCATGTTCAGAATGATGAGGACAATAATATATGCCATCTAAATCAACACCACGATCTGCGAGTGACCAATCCATCCACTCAGTCAGAGTATGAAATTGCTCTTCAGAAAAATAACCTCGCGCAATACCCGATTGGTTAGTTATCACTACTAATAGGTAGTTTTGTTTTTTTAGTTCCTGTAGAGCCTCAATAACGCCATCAATAAATTCAAAATCATCAACAACGGAAACATATCCATTATCGACATTTATTACGCCATCTCTGTCGAGAAAAATGGCACGTTTACCGTTACTTGCTGTCATACTTTTTCCTTAATTTATTAGTCAATGCTATTATTGTTTTCTTTCTTCTATTATTAAAGAGTATTTTTGATGAAATTTGCATTAGGTTATATTCCTTTACTTACAGCTCTTTTTTTAACAGGCTGTAGCCACTATCAATTTTCTTCTAACCTAGATAAGAAAAATTTTGATGATTATTTTAAACCTTCACAGGTCAGCATATATTCAAAATCAGAACTGCAAAATTTGAATTATAAATTATTAGGCGCGGTTGAAGGTAGTAGTTGCCAGCAGGATAGTAAAGATATTCCAGCAGATATGAAAGAAGCAAAAACAAATGCTCGTATCAATGTCGCTAATATGAATGCAAACGGTATTGTTTTCCAGTCCTGTGTTGACTTCGAGGCAGATCAAACTTGCCTATCTAATGTTATTTGTTATGGTCGCGCAATTGATGTATTAGAAAATGAATAATTTTTCAATCTCTCCCATAGCAATTATTCACTCGCCCTATAAGGAAAAATTTGCTGTTCCAAGGCAACCTGGTCTAGTACCTAGCGCACATGCTTTACTTGAAATACTTACTCCTTATGATGATATCAATGCATTTTCGGGGTTAGAGGAGTTCAGCCATTTGTGGCTAATGTTTGTTTTTCATAAGAATCCCCAAACTGAAAAGTTCCAACCAATGGTGCGACCACCTCGTTTAGGTGGTAATAAACGAGTTGGCGTATTTGCTACTCGTAGCCCTAATCGCCCCAATCCAATCGGTTTATCATTGGTTGAATTTCATGGTTTACTTCAAAAAGATAAAAAACTCTATTTACAACTAAGCAATATTGACCTAGTTGACGGAACACCTATTGTAGATATAAAACCTTACATTCCCTATGCCGATTCAAAAGAAAATGCTATCGCAGGTTTTGCACAACACACGCCTGAAGTTGACATTAAGACAGTTAATTTTTCTCAACAAGCGGAAAGTATTATTAATGAGGAGCAAAAACAATTAATCATAGAAGTATTAAAGCAAGACCCACGTCCTGCTTATAAGAAGATAAAAGCTGATGATAAAATTTATGCCATGCACCTTGATGAATTTAATATTTCATGGCAAGTAACGAATAATATTATTAGCGTTAATAATATCTCGTTAATATAAAAGCTATATAGCCTCTGGCTCACTTGTATCCTGTTTATATTTATCAACAAAATTTGTCAGGCCTTGTTGAACTAACTCATAGGTTTTTTCAATATTAGAGGCCACGTCCCCCTCCAGAACATTTAAACCAGTTAATACTTCTTTTGCTTCACTAAACCCTTGTTCAATACCACCGCCAATCACCTCAATAAATTTAGATAAGGCTTCTTGTTCTTCCATTTCAGGGTTTTGTTTCAGATAAAGGGGAAAAAGTTAGTACTAAAAGCAACGATTCGCTCAGCAGTTGCTTCAGGACTCACATCCAGTCCCTCATCAGCACTTTGTTCAATAGTTTTGTCTACACCTAAGGCTTTTAATGCTTCATTAATTCCTTCTAATGCGGTTTTTAATAATAAGCTTTGAGGTTGATTAGCAATACTACCCTCATATTTTATGGTGGACTCGAGGATGGAAGCATTTAGTAATTTTTTATTAGTAACAGAAATAGGTGCTTGTACATTATCTGTTTTTGTATCATCTTCCTTAGTAGCAGAAGGAACATCTTGGCGAAGGGATTTAACAGAAGAAATATTGCTGTCCATAACGTCTCCTTAAATAAAAAATTATTAATACAATTGGTTGATCAATTTAAGTTAATAAAATGAGATCAAAGATTTATTGAGTTGGTATAATTTATCGGCAGGTTTCATCAATACTTTAATTAATTTAATTTCACCTGCATTAAATAGTTACTGACTTAAACAAATACAACAGTAAGATCAATATACTAAATCTAACTTAATGTTTATATTGAATTTACATTCAAAAGAAGCTACAAATAGTAATGTACATTACATTTATAACTACTGCAGAGGAGAATTTATGGAAAGTCATCTAAATAGTATTGGTATTCGACATCTTAAAGACATAATTCGCTACAGTCTTCGTCAAGAAGGCGAAAATGATATTTTAAAAATCTACTTTAAAAAGCACGACCGAGAATTACTTGCCCGAAGCAGTAAATTCAAATTTCAACGTCAACAGAAAACGGTCAGTGGTGGTGCGAGAGGAGATAGCGTAACTAATTTATCGGAAATTAACCCGAAATTACGTAATATCATTACCGAGTTAGATGCTTTAGCTGTTGAAGCGAAAAAAGAAAAAGAACTAAAACATCAGTTATTAAGCGATTTGAAACACCTTGAAAGCGTTATGACTAATAAAATAAAAGAAATGGAAGAAACAATAGCTAAACTATAACGTTTTTATCATCAATAAAATATAGTGTCATTTCAGTCAGTCTGAACTAATACCCGAAAGGAAATGACACAGATTTTTCTTCAATATTTAACTGTAATAATCTTCCAGTAAAGAATCTATTACTAGAGATGTTCTTAATGCTGTCTCACCGGTACTAGGACATTGCCCAGAACCATTAAGCTGATCAGCAATAGTTTGTATAAGTGGTTGTTGAACGTGCTCTGGATTAGGTAAATCCCATTCCTGTCGCCCTTCTTGTCCTTCATAAATCAAATGTTGATGTGCAAATACAGCAAATTCAAGACGTCCTCGATCACCAATTATTTCAACCCGATCCTCTTTGACTTCATCTGCGACGGTAAAATCCCATAAGCCCGTACCAATCACACCACTTTCAAATTCAAAGGAAGTCGCAACACCATCTTCAGCTTTATATTTCCCCGCTCGATTGACGGCAAAACCACGTGGATTTTTTATTGGGCCTAAAATCCAATCAAGGATATCTAATTGATGGCACCCTAAATCCATAAATAACCCACCACCAGCAATTTCCGGGTTAAGTCGCCACGGAAGATGAGTATCTATATCTTTTGGTAAAGATTCTCTGATAGATAAGATCATGCTTCTTGGAGTGCCTATTTTCCCTTCTTCAATCAAGGCTTTAATTTTAGCAAAAAGAGGTAGTCCTCGACGATAATAGGCAACAAAAAGGGGGACGTCATGATCTTTACAAGCCTCAATCATCTCATACAGTTCAGCACTATTCATCGCAGGTGGTTTTTCAACATAAACCGGCTTACCCGCTTTAGCCACTTTAAGCGTATATTCTTTATGAGATTCTGGCGACGTAGCGATATAAACACCTTGCACGAGCGGATCATCAATCAAGTTATCCGCATTATCGTACCAGGTTGGAATGTCATGGCGTTGAGCATAATCTTCAGCTTTTTTAGCATCTCGCCTCATACAAGCAACAACCGAAGAACCAGAAGCTTTGCGTAAACCTGGACCACTTTTGATCTCGGTAACATCACCGCATCCTAAAATTCCCCATTGAAAACTTTTATCTTTCATTCTATATACAACCTTTGATTAAAATCTATCGCGCTATGGCAAAAGGAACTATAACTCAACGGAGAAAATTTCCGTTTTTAATTCAAGCAACACATTAATTAAATGCGGTTTGGACTATCGTCACCCGCTTGTAAACATAACAGATTATCGATAGTGGTCTGTGCGATACTGTCTAAAGCTTCATGGGTTAAAAATGCTTGATGGCCTGTGAATATAACATTATGACAAGCGGATAAACGTCGGAAAGTATCATCATTAATAATTTCGCTAGAATGATCACTAAAGAAGAGATTTTCTTCTTCTTCATAAACATCCAAACCTAAACCACCAATTCGACCTGATTTTAAAGCTTGAATAGCATCTTGAGCATTTAATAAAGCGCCACGACTGGTATTAATGATCATCACACCATCTTGCATTTTATCAAAGCTTTGTCGGTTTAATAAATGCTTATTGGCGTCCGTTAATGGACAATGCAGGCTAATAATATGACTCTTTTCATATATTTCATCTAGCTCTACATATTTAGCCCCTAACTCAATTGCTTGCTCTGATGGGTAAGGATCATAGGTTAAAATATTGCAACCAAAGCCCTTAAAAATTCGCATGCTAGCAATACCAATTTTACCAGAACCGATAATGCCTACGGTTTTACCGTGTAAATTAAAACCAACCAATCCATCAAGTGCAAAATTTGCATCTCGGGTTCGCTGATAAGCTTTGTGGATGCGTCGATTTAACGTCATTAACAAAGTCATGCTATGTTCTGCAACAGCTTCAGGTGAATAGGCTGGAACACGAACAATATCAAAATTTAAACGCTTTGCGGTAGCCAAATCAATATTGTTATAACCCGCACAACGCATCGCAATAATTTTTATACCAAGTTCAGCAAGCTTAGTGAGTACAGCTTCAGACAGGTCGTCATTTACAAAGGCGCAAATTGCATCAAACCCCTTCGCTAAGATTGCTGTATTAATATTCAATTGTGTATCAAAATATTTAAAAGTAAGTGGCACCTGTTTTAATAAGAGAGTGAAATGGTCGGTGTCATAATTTCTCGCACTAAACATTGCAATTTTCATTCAATAAACTCCAAAATTATAGTCATATCACGGTCAATAATTTTATACTAAAGCGAATTAATGACAGCAAAAGAAATACCATAACATGGGTATTTTGAAATAGGCAATAATGATCTGAGTAGTGATAATCCAATAACTTCTTTATGCCTATGTAGCACCTAAAAAACTTATCGGGGATATTAATAATGTAGCTATAGGGATTAGAACAATAATTTAGGTATGAATTTAGCTCAGGAAAGAAACCATTTTATGAGTGCGAATATTTTTTATACCCGCACTCTCTATTAAACAATCTTAGTCAGCCATATCAAAAGTTACACTTATATTCACTAAACCTGTATAAGATAACTCGCCGTTAGCATTCATTTTTTCTGCAACGGTTACGTAAGAACCTTCATTTAAAGAAAGGTCACGTGGGTTATCAAGCGAAATATGCCCTAAGTCATTATTGAGTTCAATCGCAGAATCAGCTTTTAATGTTTGTAATTTATCAAGTGCTAATTCGTATGCAATATGCTAGCTACTTACTTCTGCAGTTGGTATAACACGTGTTGTTTGTGTTGTTGTTGCAAATGCTTGAGTGCTTAAAATTGCCATAGTTGATGCGATAAGTGCTACTTTAGTTTTAGTCATGTTCATTGTGTACTCTCTTATTTATAAGTTATTAAAATTCCAATTGGAACCTCGTTTAAGATGTCCCCTGTTTCTATGGACTTATAATACGACAGCCTAGATGACCTAAAACAAACGCTAAAATGACACTTTTGTCATAATCAAAAATACCCTTTAATTATTACTTGATATTGTTTCCCTGCAATAAAAAAGCTACGTAATGAAACTTCATTGCGTAGCTTTAGTGAATAATTTACCGTTTTTGTTCAGAAAAATTGTTTATCAATATCACTGATTTTTATTCTTTATCCATAACATCAAGTACATAACCCATACCACGGATGCTATGAATTAATTTTGGCTCAAAAGGTTTATCTACTTTATTACGTAAACGCCTAATAGCGACATCAATGACATTAGTATCACTATCAAAATTCATATCCCAAACCTGAGAAGCAATTAACGTACGGCTTAATACTTCCCCTTTGCGTTGCATCAATAATTCTAATAATGAAAACTCTTTTGCTGTTAAAGTAATAGGTTCATTATCTCGATAAGCTCGGCGACGAAGTAAATCTAATTGTAAATTTTCGATACGTATACTTGTATCATTATCCGCCGATTGATTATTTCTTTTGAGAATATTACGAATACGTGCCAACAGTTCAACGAAGGCAAAGGGTTTCACCAAGTAATCATCGGCGCCCAATTCTAGCCCTTTTACTCGATCTTCTATCTGATCCCGCGCTGTTAGCATTAATACGGGAATGTTAACTTTACTGCTACGTAATGTCTGTAAAACCTGCCAACCGTCAAGTTTAGGTAACATGACATCGAGAATAATAAGGTCATATTCTTCACTCATCGCCTGATGCAACCCATCGAGACCATTATCTGCTAAATCAACAGTAAAGCTTGACTCTGTTAAGCCTTTCTTGAGGTATTCTCCGGTTTTTACTTCGTCTTCGACAATTAATAATTTCATTGCTTTCTCGTTGTAATTTAAAATAGTGATTTAAAGTAGTGAGCAATACTATGGGCCAAAGTTGGTTAATAATGGGTAAATAAATCAATAAAAATCGAATTTGGAAACAACAAAGAGTTTTGCTAATTACCGTTTAAAGCAACACTTGAGTGCACATAAAAATGGCATTTCCATCACCCAATAAAATAAAACTGCCTTGTATAATTTGATAAGGTTACACTGATATAACTACTTCGTAATTTTATTTTGGATAAAACATGATATTACAACACTCATTGACCCTAAGACTTACCTGCTTTTTTCGGTTGCGACCATTACAGGACTGGTTTCTTTGTCTTTATTTCTTCAACAAGAAATATTCACTTATTTTCTGGTTGAAGATGCACAAGCCTTAAAAAATAAAGCCTATCTTATGCGGGATATTATATCCAAAAATAATTTTAACCGTGAGTTTTCTAACATTACTAAAAAAATGGAAGAACTCGAAGGTGTGGCTATCCGAATAGACAATCCAGAAGATGACCTTGTACTTTATATCTCTGATAATATTCGCTTTCCAAATAGTGTTATTAATGGCTCTAACGAAAATTTTATTGAATCTAACTTAGAGCAAACAATTTCCGACTTGCAGTTCAATCGGCAGATAAAATCAGCTCCAATAGAGGATATCAAAGAAAAAGTTTTACAGTGGGAAGATCAAGGGCAAAGTTACCGTGGGATGCAATTTCGTTTTACCTTTGATGATATTAATCAATCCACAGTCATTGCAACCGTTGCATTAAATACCAGCGACCGCCGGGGCTTTTTAAGTGCGTTTAAAACTGCATTAATTAAGTTTACGATTATTGCGAGCACTGATTAGTGGCGCTTTACAATGGTTCCTTACTTATCACGGCCTACGACCATTAAAAACCTTATCGAAAAATGCCAAACTCATTTCCAGCAAGAATATTACACAGCGTATGCCGGTAGATAATTTACCGATTGAAATTGCGGGATTATCTGAAACATTAAATAATATGTTAGATCGATTAGATGACTCTTTCCAGCGATTAGAAAACTTTTCTTCGGATATTGCTCATGAGATGCGTACTCCTATTAACAACTTAATGATGCAAACTCAGGTGGTTTTATCTAAACCACGTAATACCAATGAATATATGATGGCACTTGGATCTAATGTTGAAGAGTTTGAACGTCTGGCCAGAATGATTTCAGATATGTTATTTTTAGCAAAAGCAGATAATGATCAATTATTACTCTCCAGTGAACCTCTTAATCTTGAGCAGGAGATAAGCGAACCGTTTGAATTTTATGATGCCCTGGCGGAAGACCGTAATATCCGATTAGCATTAAAAGGAAGCGCACATGTGCAAGGCGATAAACTAATGTTACGTCGAGCATTTAATAACTTAATTTCTAATGCAATACATCATAGCTTTGAAGGCAGTGAAATCACCATTAACATACAAGCACATGAAGACGTCGCCATGGTAGAAGTGATTAATCATGGTGAAACGATTCCTGCTGAGGTACTAACACATTTATTTGATCGTTTTTATCGGGCAGACAAAGCAAGAACAAGTACTTCATTGGAGCGAGTTGGCCTGGGTTTAGCCATTACACAATCTATTGCTAAAGCGCATGGTGGTTCGATTTCAGTGACTTCTAGTGACCAAGTGACAAACTTTACCTTATCAATTAACAAAGCCTAACTTTTACAGCAACTAAAAAGGCTACCGATTTGGTAGCCTTTTAGAAATATTGAATGGTCTTGAGCATATTTTAAATATTTAGTCTGCCATTTCAAAAGTGACACTCACATTCACCAAACCTGTATATGATATCTCACCATTAGCATTCATTTTTTCTGCAACGGTCACATAAGAACCGTCATTTAAAGAAAGGCTACGTGGATAATCAAGCGAAATATGCCCTAAGTCGTTATTGAGTTCAATCGCAGAATCGGCTTTTAATGTTTGTAATTTATCAAGTGCTAATTCGTATGCAACTGCTTGGCTACTTACATCTTCCGTTGGAATAACACGTGTTGTTTGTGTCGTTGTTGCAAATGCTTGAGTGCTTAGAATTGCCATAGTTGATGCGATAAGTGCTCGCTTTAGTTTTAGTCATTTTCATTTTGTACTCTCTTTTATAAGTTGTTTAATATAAGTTATTGGAAATTCAAATTGGAACTTCGTTTAGATGTTCCTTGTTTCTATGGACTTATAATACTTCAGAGTAGATGACCTAAAAGCAACGCTAAAATGACACTTTTGTCATAATCAAAATATTTTTAAAACTATACAATTTTTGCACGCATTATATACCCGTTACCAATCAAGATTCTTTGTTCAGTCGTTAGCTCGGAGTGCAAGGCAAGGCGCAACATGATGACAATGGCTGGCCCTTATCGAGTGTTGCAACGCTGAATTGCTTTTCGAGCTAGCGACCCACGGGGCAAGTTTTGAGGCAAGCATCTTCGTTGTTAGAAAGTATTGATTGAACCAGTTAGACCTTCAACTTTCTGCCTAGAATCTGCTCACCTCACAACTTGCTGAACTTTGCATCTTGAATGGTAACGGGTATACGTTGCGGGCCAGCATCGCCACCAAGATACTTTTCATTTAAACACTCGAAGCCCCCTTTTTCATAACAAGCCTTAGCACCTAAATTTTTATAATTAACGGTCAAATAAATTTCGCGGATATTAACGTAATAAGTTTTTAAATAAGAAAACAATGCTTTTACAATTTTTGTGCCTAGCCCCTTACCCTGTTGCCCTTTATCAATTGCAAAAGACCTTAAGCCAATCGCAGTTTCAGGACAAAAACGATAGGATGAATGATAGTTTGTGTCTAACTTAAAAAAACCGATGACATCTCCATCGAACTTAATGATGTGCAAGTGTGTCGTTTCGCAGACATCCAAAAGAAAGTCTTCAGGCGTACTAGCGAACTTAATTTGTTCTTCCGCAATGTGAATTTTTTTAACTAATTCAGCATATTGTTCAGCATTTGAATAAGTGAGTTTTAAAATTTCTATCATCATAGATCCAATAGGTTAAGCAAGAATAAAATGAAAGCGTATAATGTAAACATTAACTCATAAATAACCACACACCCACGCCCATCAATAAACTCCCTGAAATACGATTTAATAAACGTAAATTTTTAGGGTTATTTAATAAACGTTTTAGCCCTTTGCCACCGGTCGCGTAAATAGTCATGCAAAGAAATTCAAAAAACATAATAATCATGACTAATATAAATAATTGATCCGGCAAAGGTCGGTCGCTATCAATAAAAGGAGGTAATAACGAAATCATAAAGGCCCAGCCCTTAGGGTTTGCAATCGCAGTAATAAAGCCCTGTGATACCAAGGCCCATTTTTGGCTATTAACAGCATCACCTGCCTCTTCACCACTTAATGCCATTTTACCTTTTGACTGCCACATTAAAATGCCCAGATAAAGCAAGTAACCAGCACCAACCGATTTAAGAATTGTGAAGACCCATGGATAATTGAGCATAATAGAAGCGATTCCCAAAACAGTCGCAATAGCAATGACTGCCACACCAATCACTTCACCTAGCATCATCCATAGTGTGCGACGATAACCTATCCTCATCCCTAGCGTAAGTGCCAGCGTCATGCACATTCCAGGCGTGATAGACACAAAAAAGAAGGTAGGGATAAATAAGCTTAATACAGCCAAGGTCATTACAGTTCCTCTAAACAGATAACAAAACTAACAGTGGCTAAATTTATCTTAAAAGCAATGACACTGTCTTAGCAAAATAGCCTTGCTTAAGCACTCTTTATGCGAGTATAGTTTCATAAAAATCATTAATTGGACCGAAATCATGCAAGATATGACAATAGATGGATTTGATACTCGCATTCTAAACTTACTTTTAGAAAATAGTCAGATCCCACGATTAGAATTAGCAGAGAAAGTAGGTTTATCTTCTTCGCAATGTTTTCGTCGTTTAAAAAGATTAGAAGATATAGGTGTTATTGATCACTATGCGACCGTTATCAATAAAGACAAAGCAGGATTAGGCGTAGCCGCCACAATTATGGTGCAATACCGAAAAAGTGAAGCAAGCTCTCGAGACAAAACCATTGAGCTGATTCAACATACTCCTGAAATTTATGAATGTTACTCCATTACTGGAGAGTATGATTTTATGTTAAGGGTAAATTGTAAAACCATGAAGGAGTTTAATACACTTTTAAATCATACCTTACAGGTAAGCTTTGTCTCTGGTTTACATTCATATATGTTATTAGCTTGTTTTAAAGATAAACAAAGCTTAGTTTTATAAATCCCCCCTTATTTACGACTCTTGAGCTGATTTACGGAATTGAGTTGGAGTACAACCACACTGCTTTTTAAATAACGTGTTATAGGTTGATTTGGAGCTGAACCACAGGCAAAAGCAATATCCAGTATGGTTTCTTTATTTCCTTTATCTTGTAATCGCGTTTTCATTTCTTGTAAGCGATAGCTATTCACAAATTGATAAAAGTTTTTCTCAAAGCCACTACTTAATACATATGAAAGTGTACGACGAGGAATATCGACTGCCTGTGCAAGTGCATATACTGAGAAATCAGGATCTAAATATGCCTTTTCAGCCAACATATAGGTATCGACCTGAGCTTTATAGACTGCGAGTACTTCATCTCCAATAATTTGGCTCGTTTGTTCTGGTTGAGAATTTGATTCGACCTTTTCCTTATTTGATTCGACATCTGCAACCGCTTTATTAATAGGCTCATCAAACTCCTCTAGCTCAACTGAGTTCGGCTCAGATAACATATTAAATACCGGCTTTTGGCGCACACCAAAAAAACATAACAGAATCGCTAAGCAACAATGAGAAACAATATGTAGTTTGAGTGGTTCGATCATTGGGATCGCAGTTGCAAGGTTTTCATTAAGCAGGTTTAAGAGCGTGATCAGAAGAAAAGTAGCAGGCAAAGAGTAAATCCATATCAGGCTGACTTGTGAATCATTACGTGAGAAATAACGCGTAATTTTTTGCTGATGTTGAATTAACAAATAAACAATAACAGCGGAATAAAATAAAAAAGATAACACATTGAGCAAGCCAAAATGAATGAGCAGTGTTTCTACTGCAGTCATTAAAATACCCGAACTATGAACAATGTTTTCTGACTGAGGTGCACCGGGGATCATCTGCTGTGCTAAATCCGTGGTGGCTGAAAGTGAATACAAAAGTGCGAAGGGTGCCAAATGAAGCCAATCTGTACGATTAAAGGTTGAACGCACCTGAGTAAGCAAACGCACATAAAAATAAAAAATCGGACCATGTAACAGGTTAAATATTGGATTATACAAATTCCAAAGGTTATAACCTGCAATGGTCATTTCTATTTTTAAAGACTGAAACATAGGAATCGCAATAATAAACAACCACAGGCAAAGCAACCTGTCTGTCAGTGATATTTTCTGGCGAGAGAGAATACTGACTAAAGTAAAGAGCGATATTGATAAACCAATCAGGCCGATATTTTCTGTCATAAAAGGAATAAACCACTCTCAGAAAGTAATAATTAAATAAAAAAGCGTAAATAATTGCAATTTAAAGGTTCGAATTGCGCCAAATGAACGCAACTGCAGAACATAGTACCTAATATACACATCATTGAAACACTCTTAGAAAGTAACTATTTATAAACAGAGGACTTTATGATGAACTTCACTAAAAATACAATCTCTATTAGCATGGCATTAGTTGGCCTTGCACTCGCAGGTTGTACTAGCATGGCGCCTAATGAAATAAGTACCAAATCACAGTCGCAGTCAATGCGACCACAGTCAATAATGACCAACAGAGCCGTTGAAACAGGACAACAACTTTGCTTTGATGAAAGTGATGCAATTGAATGTTCGGTCTCTGGTGAATATACTGGTCAAGATGCTCAATATACTGGAAACAGCTCAAATTACACAGTGCATGGTAACGGAACGGTTAGTGATAATATTACAGGGCTGATGTGGACTCAATCACCGGACATCAACGGCGATAATAAGATCACTAAGACAGATAAACTTTCTTCGGGTGATGCTATCGCCTATTGTGAATCCTTAAATTATGCCGGTTATAGCGATTGGCAATTACCAAATATTAAACAGGGTTATTCACTGATTGACTTTCGTGGAACGGATCCTGACCCAATGGCAGAAAGTAGTTCAGATCTAACGCCTTTTGTTGATACTGAAGCCTTTGATTTTGCCTACGGTAACCCAAATGATCATGAACGAGTAATTGACTCTCAATACGCTTCTACTTCAGCCTATGTTAATGACGAAGGTACCAAAATGTTATTTGGTGTGAACTTAGCTGATGGACGTATTAAAGGTTATGAGGAAGACTTCTTTGGCTCAGACAAAACCTATTTTGTTCAGTGTGTTCGCGGTAATACAGATTACGGTACACCGGGTTATGTTGATAACGGCGATAAAACTATCACAGATACACAATCAGGCTTAATGTGGGCACAGGATGATAGTGGTGCGACTTACAGCACAGGGATTGATTATAAAAATGCTTACGATTGGGTGAAGTCTGATGATGACGATACCAGTCCCCTTAAAGATGGTGTGAACAAAGAACGGCGCAATGAACTGGTCAGAAGCTTTAGTTTATGTGCAAAAGATGAATCAACAAAACTACTTGGGTCACGACGACTGGCGTTTACCAAACATCAAAGAACTAGAAACGATCACCGATTACAGTTACTCACCCGTAGCTACAAATTCACCGGCTATCGATCCTATCTTTAACATGACTACGATAAAAAATGAAAATGGCGATGATGACTGGGCGTTTTACTGGAGTAATACCACTCACAAAGGTCTAATTGATGGAGATTTAAAGGTAAACCATGCTTCCTACGTCGCCTTCGGTCGCTCTATGGGTTATAGCGAAAAATATGGTAAATGGATAGATGTTCATGGTGCAGGCTCTCAACGTAGCGATCCAAAAGTATGGGACGGTGGAAATTATGAATCAGGAAGTGGTCCACAGTTCGATTCAATCCGTTACTACAACTATGTCCGCTTGGTACGTGATGCTCAATAATCATCACTAAATACAAGGTTTGTAAATTGCTTTAAGATAATTAGCGTTTTACCCAAACAAATAAAAAGCGAACTCTAATTGGTTCGCTTTTTTTCATATAGACTTTAAATAGCTGAAAGTTAATTGAATTAGGTTTTTATTTAATGCTCTTCATCTACAAAAATTGATGGAATTATTGTTATATGCTAAATACAAAGCTCAACAATAAAATAGATAGAGTAAAAAATATAAAGCCATGTAAGTAACTTTTATTTCTTGTTTTAATCCAAAACTCTTTTTGATCTTTTTGTTCAGATAAACTTAATAAGTGTTCACAATGTGGGCACTCATCACCCAGATACATTATTAAATTACAGTTAGGACACTTAGCAGAAGGTTTAAAGTCCCCTCTTCCTAATATTGTAGGTTTTTCTGCTTTCATAATTATCTGCTTAATCGGCTATTTTTACCATAACTAACTGATACGTTTAAACAGAAGGTCCCATACACCATGACCTAGACGATGGCCTCGACTTTCAAATTTTGTTAACGGACGCCAATCTGGTCGTGGCGCGTAATCACCTTCAACGGTATTTTGATAATTAGAGTCAGCATTTAAGACTTCTAACATGTGCTCTGCATAAGGTTCCCAGTCTGTTGCCATGTGCACTAAACCGCCGATAGCTAGTTTTTGGCGCATATTTGTCATGAAAGTTTCGTTAACAATACGGCGTTTGTTATGACGTGCTTTATGCCAAGGATCTGGGAAATACAATTGAAAGGTCGCTAAACTTTTTTCTGGGATCATATGTTCTAACACTTCTACTGCGTCATAGTTCATCACACGTAAATTAGTGACTCCCGCCTCGCCTGCATCAGCCAAACATGCACCAACACCAGGACCATGAACTTCGATACCAAAAAAGTTTTTCTCTGGTGCATTTAATGCCATTTCTACTAGCGATTTGCCCATACCAAAGCCAATTTCTAAAACAACAGGCGCATCACGACCAAATACTTCAGTAAAATCAAGTTCTTCCTCTTTAAAGTCGATGCCCATACTTTCCCAGAGAGTATCGGTTGCAGTTTGCTGACGATTGGTCATACGCCCTTCACGTTTCACAAAAGAGCGTATTTTGCGCATATATTTTTGCTCTTCTTTTATTTCGCTATTCGGCGTTTCATTGTCATCAACTTGAGGACGTTGTTGGTCTGTCATTTTGTTACCTTAACTGTCATTTTTTAGCTTAAAAATCGGGCTGATTTAATAAGCGCGCATTATAATCTAATAGCTATACAACTTCAAAAGACAAACGTAACCAGAAAAGTAATTATCCACTTAGTTTTTGTAATGCTATTTTTTAGTGTAAGTCTGTTATGCTTTCGCTTTTAGAATAATGAAAGAGTACCTTGTGCAAGAGAATAACTTTAACCAACGCATCATCGATTGGCATGGTGTTCATGGACGTAAAACACTGCCCTGGCAAATTGACAAAAGCCTTTACAAAACATGGGTAAGTGAAGTCATGTTGCGACAAACCCAAGTGGTCACTGTTATTCCCTACTTTAATAAGTTTATGCGTGCTTTTCCTACACTTGAGTATCTGGCAAATGCCCCTATCGATGAGGTTTTACATCATTGGACGGGTTTAGGATATTACGCCAGAGCACGCAACTTGCACAAGGCGGCACAAACAGTGCGCGATCAATTCGGTGGTAAATTTCCTGAAGATTTTGAAGACGTTTTAGCACTATCAGGTATTGGTCGTTCTACTGCTGGAGCAATTTTATCTTTAACCCTCAATAAACACTTTGCTATTTTAGATGGTAATGTGAAACGGGTTCTAACGCGCCACCAAGCTATTGAAGGATGGACTGGCGAAAAGCCTGTCGAAAATCGCTTGTGGGAACTAGCAGAACGATTAACTCCAGTTGCGCAGGCAAATACCTTTAATCAAGCTATGATGGACATGGGAGCTATGATTTGTACTCGTAGCAAACCCAAGTGTCATGAATGCCCTGTTAGTGATGACTGTGTGGCATTAAAAAATGATACCGTTAAAAACTATCCGACGCCAAAGGCGAAAAAGAAAATCCCAGTAAAAACAACTGTGATGCTAGTGCTTTCGGAAAATGGTCAAGCAATTCAATTAAAGCAACGCCCACCGGTTGGTATTTGGGGAGGGTTATGGTGTTTCCCTGAATTTGAGAATAAAGAAATAGCCTTAGCTCATCTAAAGGATTTGAATATTACTGATTATAAAGCGGAAGAATTAAATACTTTCCGTCATACCTTTAGTCATTTTCATTTTGATATAACGCCTTTATTAATTGAAGTGAAGCAACAACAACCGTCACAAGTGATGGAAGATTCAGGCTCACTTTGGTATAACGTACAACACCCACAAAAAATTGGTTTAGCGGCGACCACTAAAAAGATATTAAACGCTGTCTCTAAAAAAACGCTCATTAAGGAATAATCATGTCACGCACTGTATTTTGTAGTTATTTAAAGAAAGAAGCCCCAGGTCTTGCCTTCCAACTTATTCCTGGCGAAATTGGTAAACGTATCTTCGATAATATTAGTCAGGAAGCTTGGGCTGAATGGCAAAAGAAGCAAACCATGTATATTAATGAGAAAAAGCTGAATTTAATGAAAGCAGAAGATCGTAAGCTGATTGAGGAAGCAATGGTTGGATATCTATTCGAAAATAAAGATATCGAAATCGAAGGTTATACCAAAGAGAAATAGTATTGCGTTCACAAAAGGAGCAACAAATGTTCAATGTGCAAGCAAACTCAATAAAAACAGCATAAAAGCGTAAAAATAGGTTGACGGTAGCACTTAAAATCTATTTAATACGCCTCGTTCACAAAACAACGTGAAACGCTTAGTTAGCTCAGTCGCATAGATATAGAGAGAGTTGATAAGTGATAAAATACTTTATTAGCTTAGTCGCAAAGATATAGACAGAGTTGAAAAGTAAAAATGCTTCGTTAGCTCAGTCGGTAGAGCAGAGGATTGAAAATCCTCGTGTCCTTGGTTCAATTCCGAGACGAAGCACCATATATTTGTTTGTTGTTTTAAACAAAATGACAAACGGTGCAAATGCACACGTTTTCGTGTGCCGACTTAGCTCAGTCGGTAGAGCAACTGACTTGTAATCAGTAGGTCACCAGTTCGATTCCGGTAGTCGGCACCATTTACAAATCATCATTGATGATAAAAGTTTTGATTTGTTAGCTTAGTCGCATAGATATAGACAGAGTTGATAAATAAAAGTTTTGCTTCGTTAGCTCAGTCGGTAGAGCAGAGGATTGAAAATCCTCGTGTCCTTGGTTCAATTCCGAGACGAAGCACCATCATTTAAGCCACAACTATTAATTTAGTTGTGGCTTTTTTGTATCTAAAATCGGACGAGTCCTTGGCTCAACTTTTTATTAAAGCCCAGAGACGAAGTACCATCATTCAAGCCCTTAGTGTGAAAACGTTAAGGGCTTTTTGTACCTGAACGGAAAATGTCCTTGGTTCAACTTTTTATTTAAAGCCCAGAGACGAAGCACCATCATTCAAGCCTAGATAAAGAAATTTATCTAGGCCTTTTTGTTTCTGAGGCGGAAGTATCCTTGGTTCAACTTTTTATTTAAGGCCCAGAGGCGAAGCACCATCATTCAAGCCACAACTATTAATTTAGTTGTGGCTTTTTGTATCTAAAATCGGACTAGCCCTTGATCCAGCTTTTATTTAAAGTCCTGAAACCAAATACCATGATTTATACTTTGTTTTCATATCCCTTACTCGATTTACTTGCATGAATGAGTAATAACTCATAGCATTGACGGTCCGTTACTTTATCAAGGTTAGTTGTTCAATATGTTTTATGAAGGAAGTGAAAAACGCTTAGAAATTACCAGCTCTTTGAATCTTCTTGAGTTTGAATATGACTTTTGGTCTACCATGGTGGAGCAAGCGGGAGCATATATTATCTCTAACATTGAAAATAATGAGGTAAAAGCTTTTTTACTTTCTGAATCAAGCCTGTTTGTTTGGAAACATCGTTTATTATTGATCACCTGCGGTGAAACCAATTTAGTACACGCCTCACTTTATTTTCAAAGAGAGGTAAAACGAGAAACAAATCACCTCTTTATTGTTTCAACGCCATCAAGCCCATCAACCAGATAGACAGAAAAGCAACTTTCAACAAGATAGTTTAAAACTTCAAAAGGAGTTAAAGGGAGATAGTCATCATTGGTCTGAAGGGTATTGTGGTGATATTTTTCTTTTGGAAATAACCAGCAAAGCAATGCCACAAAAAACATCATAATGTTACATGAGCTTGACAGTGAGTTTTTTACTGAATTACAAGAAAATAGACTAGAAGAAGCACTAATCGCATCAAAATTAGCGCTATTACAGCATTTTAAGGCTTTTTCAATTGATCATTACAGTTTTGATCCGAAAGGTTATTCTCTCAACGCTATCGACTCTGATCGCTATTTGACAATACACATCACGCCAGAGAAATTAAGCGACTATATTAGCTTTGAATCTAATTTACCCTTTAAGGAAATAGTGAATTTTCAGCAACATTTACTGTCATTATTTAACCCTAAACGGGCTTACCTTATGTCATTTAATCATACAAAAGAAAAAATTATATTGAAACAATTGAAATTTAAATTCCTAATGAAAATAAATCGCACTTAATGAGTGAGCAAAAAAGTCGTTTCAACTCGATCATTAAGCTCAATATTTCTCGGCTTTATATCTACCACATTACTTTTTTTACTTTCCATTGCCATTGAGTGCATTAATACTGGGCGTGCTTCATTATTTTGATAATTGATAGAATATACAGCACCTAATTTTGCATCGTATAAACGCGCTAAATCCTGTGCTTTTACCTTACTATCCAATACCGCCATTTCTCTTACTTTCCCCTGCCATTGTTGAGGTGATTGTAAGCCATACTGTAAAGGCGAAACCGTTTCAATTTTTGAATTTAATAAAGCGTCCATAAATTCATTTACTTTAGTAATATCATTTAAGTGATAACTAAGCTCATAAGTTACTCGCACTCCCATTAATTTTCTTTCATTTTTTTGGTATTGATATTCAGGCCTGGTCGATTGACTAAGACTTTCAACTTTATCAGTTACGAAACCTGCCTGAGTTAAGTTATTAAATAATAGAGCTATTTGTTGATCAACTTGTTTTTTAGCGATGATGGCACTGTCATTAATAGCAGTTGGCTGAAAGTTAATAATGACTTGATCTGCTTTTACCGATAACGATGCACTACCAACAACAGAAACATATGGCTCATTGGGTAATGAGTTCGCGATTACTGAAAAAGAACAAAATGACACAAAAAGTAATAAAAAATGACGCATAATTTTTCTCCAAAGATATTGTTTTTATATGACTAAAATAATAGCTATCGGTTCAACTTTATTTTAGGCAAAAAAAGCCAGCAATTAAGCTGGCTGTATTTAATCGTAAAAAGATTAAATTATAGTACGTCTACTGCGTTTAAGTCAGCGAATGCTTTCTCAAGACGTGTCACCATAGATGATTGACCTGCGCGTAACCATACACGTGGATCGTAGTATTTCTTGTTTGGTGCGTCTGGGCCTGTAGGGTTACCAATTTGACCTTGTAAGAAATCACGGTTAGCGACTTCATAAGTGCGAACCACCATCCCAACAAGCCCACTGTGTATCTGTATCGATGTTCATTTTGATAACACCGTAACCGATAGACTCTTGGATTTCAGCTTCAGAAGAACCTGAACCACCGTGGAATACGAAGTTTAGTGCGTCAGATGCAATACCGTGCTTTTCAGAAACATATGCTTGTGAATCACGTAGGATTGTTGGAGTCAGTTTAACATTACCTGGCTTGTATACACCGTGTACGTTACCGAAAGAAGCGACGATAGTGAAACGTGGGCTGATTTTTGATAGTTCAACGTATGCATAATCAACTTCAGATGGTTGAGTGTAAAGTAAAGACTCATCCATATCAGAGTTATCAACACCGTCTTCTTCGCCACCAGTACAACCTAGTTCGATTTCTAGTGTCATACCCATTTTTTCCATACGTGCTAGGTATTTACTACAGATTTCGATGTTCTCTTCTAATGGCTCTTCAGAAAGATCAATCATATGTGAAGAGAATAGAGGCTTACCAGTTTCTGCGAAATGAGCTTCAGAAGCATCTAAAAGTCCGTCGATCCATGGTAGTAATTTTTTAGCGACGTGGTCAGTATGTAGAATAACTGGAACACCGTAAGCGATGACCATTGCATGAACGTGCTTAGCACCAGAAACAGCACCTAAGATTGCGACTTCTTGACCTTCAAGTTTAAGACCTTTACCAGCGTTAAATACTGCACCGCCGTTAGAGAATTGAATTACAACTGGCGCTTTAACTTTAGCAATGGCTTCAAGCACAGCATTGATTGAATCAGAACCAACAACGTTTACTGCTGGAAGTGCAAACTTATGTTCTTTTGCTACAGCAAAAACTTTTTGAACATCATCACCAGTGATAACACCTGGTTGTACAACGTCTAGAATCTTAGTCATGAGATATTTCCTATCTTAGTTAAATTAAAAATCTGTCTAATTTCTCGCGCCATTTTACACAAAAGAGTTGTAAAAAACACGCATAAAAAAAGCGAATCTGAATTCGCTTTTGTAGTATTATATTAATCGTTAGCTCGGGATTCTAACATGGTCACGGCAGGTAATGCCTTGCCTTCAACGAACTCTAAGAATGCGCCGCCACCAGTCGAAATATAAGAAACATCTGCTGTTATATCGAACTTGTCAATGGCGACTAAAGTATCGCCACCACCAGCAACAGAGAATGCACTTGATTCAGCGATTGCTTTAGAAATACCTGCAGTACCCGCTTCGAAGTTTTTGAACTCGAATACGCCAACAGGACCATTCCAAAGAATCGTTTTAGCGTCTTTTAGAATTTCAGCAAGTGCCGCAGTTGAATCTGGGCCTAAGTCGAAAATCATGTCGTCATCTTGAACGTCAGCAACGTTTTTGATTTCAGCTTCTGCATTTTCATCAAATGCTTTAGCGCAGGCAACATCAGTTGCAACTGGAATTGAACATTTAACCATTAACTCTTTAGCAGTATCAACTAAGTCAGCTTCGTATAATGATTTACCAACATTGTGCCCTTGTCGTCGCGATAAATGTATTAGCAATACCACCACCAACAACCAATTGGTCAGCAATTTTAGAAAGAGATTCTAATACAGTTAGTTTAGTAGAAACTTTAGAACCACCAACAATAGCCACTAATGGGCGAGCAGGATTATCCATTGCTTTACCAAGCGCTTCTAATTCAGCGACAAGAAGAGGTCCAGCACATGCAACAGGTGCATATACACCAGCACCGTTAGTAGATGATTGCGCACGGTGAGCCGTACCAAACGCATCCATTACGTAAACGTCACATAAAGCGACAAGTTGCTTAGATAAAGCTTCATCGTTTTTCTTTTCGCCAGTGTTAAAACGAACATTCTCAAGAACAACGACTTCACCTTCATTTACTTCTAAACCATTTAGGTAATCAGTTGCTAAACGAACAGGCACATCTAGTGCTTCGTTTAGGTAATCAACAACAGGTTGTAAAGAAAATGGTGCATTTTCTTCAGCAGAAGCGCCTTCTGTAGGGCGTCCTAAATGAGAAGTAATCATTAATTTAGCACCTTTTTCTAGTGCTAATTTAATTGTTGGGATAGAGGCACGAATACGCGCATCAGAAGTTACTTTACCATCCTTGATAGGCACATTTAAATCTTGACGAATAAATACGCGCTTTCCTGCTAAATCTAGATCAACCATTTTTTTACTGACATGATGTTTCCTTATTTAAATTTAAAAAACTATAGAATACTTATTTTGCCCAAATTATTTTAATAGGGCTTGTTTCTATAACACAGTCGTTTGCAATGTTTCTTAGATGCATTTGTGCTGGGAGTGCATTATAGACGAAAGTTTTTGTTACATCGATCACAATAGGCGCTAATTTACCTTTTTAGTAGGGGGAGGGTTTGATTTACATCACTTTCAGTTACTTTTTTTGAAAAAGAGTAATAAAAGTACATTTAACTTTCAGTATTTTCATCACTTTATGAAAGTCATGTAAATTTATCGTCACTTAACTAGTCATTTAACTAGCCACTTAATAACGAAAATAAATTATTAAGCACTTAATGAAAAGTCATTATTGCTTTTATTTTGTTTATCTAATGTATTTTTATTATGTTCATCTATCAATTTTTTATCGGCAATATAAAGGGAATTGCCTCTTATTTTTTTAGCCATCGATTTGGCATGGCTCGCCAATGCGACAACATCGTGATAACTCTTGCAAAAAGGAGGGGTAAAGTGACACAACCAATTGATAAACTCAGCATAGGAAAAAAGCGTTTTTGACCAAATCTATCGGAAGCAGAGATGCCTCCCATCATTTGATCTTCAGGTAAATAACGATGTCTCACCCACTCTTTAAAGGCTAATAATATTTCATCGCAAAAACTTTTCCATTGAGAATTGGTGGTAATGAAAATAAAATCATCGCCACCAATATGACCAATAAAATCCGATTCGTCAGTCAATATTTTACGTAGTATATCAGCGACCCCTGTAATAATTTGATCGCCTTTTTCGTAACCATAATAATCGTTATAAGGTTTAAAGTTATCTAAATCTAAGTAGGCAATAACAAAGGAAGACTGAGACTGAATAACTTGATCTAATTTTTTATTAATAGGCACATTGCCTGGTAATAAGGTAAGTGGGTTAGCATGACGAGCACTACTAATTTGTAAATTAGAGATCTCTTTAATAAGTGCCATTATTGAGCCAACACCATTGTAATAACCATTATCGGTAATAATAAATTCCAATGCTTTTTGTGCTTTTGATTGATCATTAATAGCATGGCTTGCTTGTTCGATAGCAAGTTGTCCTTCTAAAATTAAAATATTTCTATCAACCAAAGAACTAATGCTTTTTTTACCCGACAATTCGCGCCCATATTTAGAAAAAAGCAATTGAGTAAGACAGTTTCGACGAAGCAACCCTATTGGCCGAGATAAACCAGACTCAACAAATTCAACCACAGGAATACTTTCCCAGTCAGGATTTTGATTAAATAACAAGGCACTTTGTTCAACTGTTTCTAGCTCACTGATTGCTGGTATATTTTGTAATAAATCAGAAACAACAGGACTTTGCGCATCGACAAGCGCATTGCTTTTTTGAGTATAAAGCTGGAATATTTTTTTATCTAATATTCTTAATGGTAAGGTCGCGGGTTTAGCAATATAGAAACCTTGGCAAAAGGGTAAACCAATTTTATTAATAAAATTGAACTCATCCTCTGTTTCTATGCCCTCAGCTATCACTTGGCAATTTAACTCTGTGGCAATATTTTTAATCGATAAAACAAATTGTTGTTTTACTTTATCTGCGCCTAAATTACACATGAAATAACGATCTATTTTCACGTAATCAGGGCGAAGCTCATACCACATTCGTAACCCAGAATAACCTGAACCTAAATCGTCCATGGCAATTTGAAAGCCCATTTCTTTATAATGCTTTAAAGCTTCTCGCACGGCGTCATAATTTTCAAGTGGGCTGTGGTTCGGTTAATTCTATCACCACTCTATCAGGTGAAAGATTAGCATTTTTAAGCATCTTAAGGGTTTGACCAGCTCTAAAGCCTGGTTGAAAAAGCGTATCTGGGCTGGCATTTAAAAACAGCTTTCCAGACAGTTGTAGCTTTTGGAATTGTTGTATAGATAATTCACGACATAATAATTCTAATTCAACTAATCGACATTGTTTTGTGGCTTCTTCAAAGAGTATGACTGGAGAATGAAATGAGCTATTAATTGGGCCACGAATAAGTGCCTCATAGGCAAAGATATCACCCTGTTTATTTGCAACAATAGGTTGAAAATAAACAGTTAATTTTTTCTTTAATAATTTCATCAAGAGAAATTTGAGAGATAACAGACATAATACTTTCTTACCATTCTTAGTTTCTGGCAATTGTAGGAAAGTATTATGACAGTTTAATGACGCCTAACCGCGGGAATTATCTGCCTCTACGAATACCAAGAGCTTTTGTCCAGGTCGAATATATTTTTGGGTATGTAATTGATTCCAAATAACTAAATCATCTGTTTTTACATTAAACTTTTGTGCTATTTTTCCAAGAGAGTCACCAGAGCGAACATGATAAGTCAGTTTTCGGGCCCCTTGATTATTAGTAGTTGTTGTTTTCCAAATGGTCAGATTTTCTCCTAAGCGTAGAGTTTTATTGGCACTCATAGCATTCCATTTAGTAATTTCTTTAGTGGTTACTTTATAAGAACGACTAATATCCCAAAGCGTATCCCCTTCAACAACTTTGTGGGTTATTTTATGTTTACTGGTACGATTTTCATCTTCGAAACGTTTAGCTTGGCTATATAGATAATCCTGTTGTGCTTCATTAGCAATAGGTATTAATAATGGTTGACCAACTTTAATAAATGATCCATTAATATCATTAATTTGTTTTAAAACACTAGTGCTTGTGCCGTATCTTTGAGCAATAACACTTAAACTATCACCAGAACGCACTTTATAACGAGACCAGCGAATACGTTTATCTTTATCTGTTTGGTTGAGTACTTGATTAAACTCATCTGCAATATTGGTTGGAATTAATAACTTATGTGGCCCATCTGGTGAGGTTGCCCAATGATTAAATGCGGGGTTTAATAATTGGATTTCTGCGACGGTCAAATTCGCTATTTTGGCAGCTGTAGGCTAAATCTAATTGTGACTCTGTATCCACGTAGGTAAGCACCTGTGAATTTTCAATAAAAGGTAATTCAATGCCATACTCTTCATGGTGACGTAAGATATCAACAAGCGCTAATAATTTAGGGACATAAACCTCTGTCTCTTTGGGTAAGTCTAAATTCCAATAGTCCGCTGGTTTATTTTGTTTTATATTTTTTAACCGCACGCTCTACTCGCCCTTCTCCTGAATTATAAGCGGCGATCGCATATAACCAGTTTTCATCTAAATATTTATGTAATAGCTCCATGTAAGCTAATGCGGCTTGCGTCGAGGCATAAACATCACGACGCCCGTCATACCACCAGTCCTGTTGTAAACCAAAACGCTTACCTGTTGCGGGCATAAACTGCCATAAACCCGAAGCACTTGCTGGCGAATAGGCAAAGGGGTCAAAGGTACTCTCAACAATAGGTAATAGTGCTAATTCAAGCGGTAATTTTTTATTTTCTATTTGTTCAACAATGAGATATAAAAAAGGTTCTGCGCGTTTAGAAATTTGCTTTAAATAGTTAGGGTGGCGTAGATAATAATCTCGTTGTTTGGCGACGCGACTATTTTCATCCACTTCAAATTGAAAGCCATTAGCTAATTTCAACCAAAGGTTTTCATAGGTTACTTGATTGATTACTTCTGCTTTTTTAGGCGCAAGTGTGTTTTTGCTTTTAACTAGATTAGCTAAGCCCTCTTTTTCTTCAGGTATAATCTCATGAACCTGTGCATCAAAGGTGTCTTGCTGACCAACATATTGCTCAACAATTTGATTTGTTTGTTGTTCCGATGATGAAGTCGGTGCAGTTACTTGACAGGCAGACACCGTAAATAAGGCTAAAAAAGGCAAAAATAATTTCATAAAAAACACTCAAAAAAAGACGTGACGTACTTTAGCAAAAAAACAAACTTTACTCTTTTAAAAGTTATCTTTGTAATTTCGTAAAGCAGTGAATGTTTGCAAACCTGCAACAAGCGGTGTTGCTAGGTGATTCTGCAAATGATTGATGAGTGAGGGATCATCGCAACGCAAAAAGGGATTAATTGTTTTTTCAAGCCCAATTGAAGAAGGAATACTCGGTAATCCGAGCTGACGCTTTTTAGCAACTTGTTTAATATAAGCGAGTAGGGCTTTGTTTTTGGGTTCAATTGTGACTGCAAAAGCTAAATTACTTTCTGTGTATTCATGCGCGCAATAGACCTTTAGCTCATCGGGCAAGTGAGCTAGATGAGAAAGCGAGTCAAACATTTGCTGATGAGAACCTTCAAATACACGCCCACATCCCGCAGAGAAAAGGGTATCGCCACAAAAAAGCATCTCCTCGTTGAAATAAACAACATGATCTAAAGTATGCCCTGGCACTTCCATTACGTTTAATGATAGACGCCCTTCAAAAAAATCAAGCTGTTGCCCTTCCAGTACTTCAATCACTGACTGGAAAAGCTTATTTTTACTATATAACTTAATTTCATTACCTAGCGTCGATAAAATAGTTTCTACGCCTCCAATATGATCATGGTGTTTATGAGTGATAATAATGGCATCAATAATTAACGATTGTGAGCTAACAATTTCAAGTACGGGGTCGCGTCACCAGGATCAACCAAAATACAATGCTGACTTTGACTATCTTTAATTAGCCAAATATAGTTGTCATTAAAAGCAGGGATCGTTAATACATTAACCATAAATATTCTCTACGAGTGAAGTAAGTATATGAAGATAGCTAAAACCTCGCGCATTCTAACGCCCATTGAATCATGGTCGCGACTTCCGCACGGGCAATGTTTATTAAAACAAACACAGCAATATGTTGACAATGCAATTACGCGTTGTTTTGGCTATCATTTATTAAAATTAGGGCAACTTAGTAGTCAATTAAATACTGCCAAATCACCTATCAGTCATCAAATAAATTGTGCTCCTAGCGGTAAAGATATCGGCCTCTTTGCAGACTTACATTTATTACCTTTACTAGATTCTTCTGTTGATCTGTGCATCCTAGCCCATGAACTTGATTTCTCAAGCGACCCTCATCAGCTGTTGCGTGAATTAGATCGTGTATTAACACTTGATGGTACATTAATCATTAGTGGCTATAACCCAATCAGTTTGTTTGGCTTACGTTCACTATTAACCCCCAAAAACCAACATACAGCACGGCTATTTTTTCCTAACCGTGTGATTGACTGGTTGCACTTGCTTGGTTTTGAAATACAACAAAAGCAACTTTTTGATTTTCTATCCTGCCAATTTACCAATGTCTTTGCAAATTGCGTGGAAAGTATCGGGCAACGCTACCTCCCTTATTTCTGTAGTACCTATTTTATTGTCGCTAAAAAACAAAGTATTCCAATGACGCCGATTAAGTCTCCTTTCAAATTCAGCAAACCGATGATCAATCGCCAACCTATTGTTACTCGCCATCATAGGCGTTAGACGCCTTTAAAGATAAAAAGTTCTTTATTACCCGTTATAACCAATATCTTCCTGCGTTGGGTTGGCTTCAGCGACTTCTCTTGCTAAATCATCACAGCGTTCGTTTTCAGGATGTCCAGAGTGTCCCTTTACCCAATGCCACTCAACTTTATGTTTTTCTTGGGCGACATCTAATGCTTTCCATAGATCAACATTTTTGACCGGTGCTTTAGCGGCAGTTTTCCAGCCTCTTTTTTCCAATTATGGATCCACTGTGTGATCCCTTGACGGACATACTGACTATCTGTGGTTAAATCTACTTCACAGGGTTCACTCAATTGCTCCAACCCTTTGATACAGGCAAGCATTTCCATTCGATTATTCGTCGTAAGCTTAAAGCCTTCAGATAATTCCTTTCTATGCTTATTAAAAATCAATACGGCACCATATCCACCTGCACCCGGATTACCTAAGCACGAACCATCTGTATATATTTCTATTTTTTTCATTGTTATCTCATAAACCTGTACAGTTTTTGCTAAACTAAATTATTGTAAGATGACTCAATACTGATATTGATATCCTTAATTAGGATGTCACTTTTTTAAACTAAAGTGATAGTTACAGACAAAAATACAATAAGCCAAGTAAATACATTTCTACGAACTATAATTAGAGAGCGTCATGAACACAAGCAAAGACATCAGACAAGTCGTTTTAGATACTGAAACAACGGGTATGAATAAAGATGGCACACTTTATTTAGGCCACCGCATTATTGAAATTGGTTGTGTTGAAGTCATTAATCGTCGCTTAACCGGTCGCCATTTTCATGTTTATATTAATCCAGGGCAACCCAGTGACCCGGAAGCTATTGCAGTTCATGGTATCACAGATGAATTTTTGCAGGATAAACCAACATTTGATCAGATAGCTGATGAGTTCATTGAATTTATCCGAGGTGCAGACTTAGTTATCCATAACGCTCCCTTCGATGTCGGATTTATGGATCAGGAGTTTCGTTTTTTAAATAAAAAAACCCAACCTACTGAAGAAATTTCTACTGTGACCGATACATTAGAGATGGCTAAAAAGATGTTTCCCGGCAAACGAAATAATCTTGATGCGTTATCTGATCGTTTTGGTATCAATACTGAACACCGTGTTTTACATGGCGCTTTGCTAGATGCTGAAATTTTAGCTGATGTTTACCTACTAATGAGTGGCGGACAAGCTAAACTTAATTTAACAAGTAATGAGTCTGGTCAAGAGCCAACTGAGCGACAACCCAGAACTCAAATGTCTGCATTAACCGTTATCCGTGCAACAGAAGCGGAAGAAATAGCGCATAGCGAGCGTTTAAAATTAATAAAGGATAATCTGTGGCACTCTTCATGAAAATATTATTAGCTTCGTTATTAACGTTTTGTTCAATTATTTCTATGGCACATACTGTATTTGAGCCAAATGACATACCGTTATTAGATAATCGTTTCCGTATTGACCCAGAAACTGAGCAAGTAACTTTTATACTCAATCATAGCCAAGGTAGACAACGCATTGTTTTAGTGCAACCTGATGGTAGTAAGTTATACGAACAACGTCACCCCGATACGGTTTCTTGGGTAAGTGGCACAAAGCAAGACATGATCACAGTGCAAAACCCAATGGCTGGGCCTTGGCAAGCAATCGCTAAATTAGACGGAGAAAATCGTATAAAAATTATTAGCGATGTTGAACTCATTGTGAATCGATTACCTTTAAAGTTATATGCGAAAGAATACATCACGACGACAGCAACTTTGTTCGCAGATAAAAAACTTATAGAAAACCCTTCTTACCTTGAAGATGCCAAGTTATCTGTTTCCTTAATCGGTACAAATACTAAAAAAATGTCTTTATATCTAGATGATGGAAAACATTATGATGAATTGTCTTTTGATGGGAAATTAACCGCACGTTTATTTGTGGATCTACCTCCAGGCCGATATCTACTGAGTATTAGAACTAAAAATGATATTTTCATCCGTAGTGTTAATAAAGATGCAGTCGTCTTTCTAACCCCTATTACCTATAAAATATCTTCCTCAGGCGAGCAAAGAGACCATGCAAAAATATCTTTCAAATCAGATGCTGGTGAAATAGATCCTAATTCAATTAGTATCAATGGTGTCATTAAAGATGCTAGTGACAATATAGTGCAGCAAGTATTAATGCACAGTATTGATAATATTTCAGAATCAGGGGAATTTGAATCGACATACTCACTGGAATATGGCTTATATCATTTTTCAGGTCTTGCTTATGCAACAACCTTAGATGGCAGAGAAATAGAATTACAATTAGACAATCACACTTTTGAATTAGTGACTCCCTTTGTCTTACCTGAGATAACAACTAGTGACTCAGCCATGCCTTTAGAAGAAGGTGCAATTAGTACTGCCCCCCTACTTCTATTTTCAGTAATATATGGGTAATAATTGCAATCGCGAGCACTATTTTATTGTTAATTGTCGCTGTCATATTCTTTATATTAAAACGTAAAAAGAAAAAAGCGCTGAACTCTGAAGAGGAAACCGAAGAGCTTAATATCGATGATCTTCAACCTATGCCAATTGATCTGACGGAGAGTAAATAAACAACAGCTGTGTACAAAGTAGACGTTTAATAAATTTAAGCAATAATTATGCTATTTTTTTGTTTTTCACTGTTGACTCAGCAATAGCAACTACGTATTATCAGCGCCTCAACAAAGACACACCAAAATGTGACTTTGATTTAACTGAACGCAGTTAGTTTAAACCTAGGTTTAAGATGATTGGAGTGGTAGTTCAGTTGGTTAGAATACCGGCCTGTCACGCCGGGGGTCGCGGGTTCGAGTCCCGTCCACTCCGCCACTATCTAGCAATAGATAGCGGCTGAAGAAAATTCTGTTAAATCAATGTTGAAAATATATGCACAGCTGGAGTGGTAGTTCAGTTGGTTAGAATACCGGCCTGTCACGCCGGGGGTCGCGGGTTCGAGTCCCGTCCACTCCGCCAACGCATATTAGGTTTTTTCATACCTGTACCAAATACAAAATGATATTTTCTGAATTTATTACTTTTAATGAAGTTATAATTCAGATGGTTAGACTTCTTGTTTAACATAAAGGGCCTGTCACGCCGGCGTTTCGATGCAAAGTGATGTTTCTGAATGTAGTACTCGTAATGGAGTGGTAGTTCAGTTGGTTAGAATACCGGCCTGTCACGCCGGGGGTCGCGGGTTCGAGTCCCGTCCACTCCGCCAACGTACTATGTAAGAAATGGCTTATCACACCATATAAAGTGATTAAACTGTTACACACTCGGAGGAGTGGTAGTTCAGTTGGTTAGAATACCGGCCTGTCACGCCGGGGGTCGCGGGTTCGAGTCCCGTCCACTCCGCCAACAGTGTGTTATACAGTTATACCTTCAAAGCAATATCTTCAAAGAAAATTCTGATAAAAAATTCAATAGTTTCAAATCATAAAAGTAGTAGTTCAGTTGGTTAGCTTATGTTTTAAAAAAAGCGGCCTGTCACGCCAGTGCCGAAGGCACAAGTCCCGCCCACTCTGCCAACAGTGTGTCAATATACCAATCAGCTAAATAAATAGTCATTTTTGTTAGTTAAAAAAGCTAATGCCTGCGTTGCTTTCAATCCCAATAGCCAGCTATTGCTCAATCAAGCGCCTTGTCCTTAACTCTTTTTCCTGCACAAATTCTGACCATATCATTAGCAGAATGGTATAGCAGTTATCCTTTCAAAAGATTAATTCAAATAAATCCCCAAAAAACAAATATCAAACAAGTGATAGTTCGGTTGGTTAGCTTATGTTTTAAATAAAGCCGGCCTGCCATGCCAGCACTGAGATATATACAAATACCAGAAACAAAAAAGGTGCTATCAACAGCACCTCCTATCAAGCGGTAAGCTTTTGGACATTAAGAGAAATCTAAATCATCAAAGCTAAGTTTAGGCTCTAGGCTTAATCCCCCTCTTTTTTATCATCAACTTGTTCAGCTATGCCACCTTTATGTAGTTTAAATTTAAGTGCAAGGTTGGTTGGTGAGTCAGAGTTTTTAATTGCCTCTTCTTCATTAATTCGCCCTTCTAACACTAAATCAAATAACGCACCATCAAAGGTCTGCATTCCCAGTGATTTAGATTTTTCCATTACTTCTTTTAATAATCCAAAATCTCCTTTTTTGATCATGTCTCGAATGGTTAATGTACCCATCATCACTTCAATAGCGGCACATCGTTTGCCATCTGTCGTAGGAATTAATCGTTGTGATATAAAAGATTTTAAATTATTGCCAAGGTCATTCAATAATTGTGGGCGTCGCTCTTCTGGGAAAAAGTTGATAATACGATCTAACGCTTGATTGGCATTATTAGCATGTAAAGTAGATATTGCTAAATGGCCTGTTTCAGCAAATGCTAAAGCGTGTTCCATGGTTTCACGGTCACGAATCTCCCCAATCAAGATAACATCGGGCGCTTGGCGAAGTGTATTCTTTAATGCGACGATGAAAGCTACGTGTATCAACACCAACTTCGCGCTGATTAATAATACTTTTTTTGTGTTTGTGTACAAACTCAACGGGATCTTCAATGGTAATAATATGGCCAGATGAGTTTTCGTTACGGTGATCAATGAGAGCAGACTAATGAAGTTGACTTACCTGATCCAGTTGCACCAATAAATAATACTAACCCACGCTTTGTCATGATCACATCTTTTAGAATTTCCGGTAACCGTAAGTCTGCAAATTTCGGGATATCTATTTTAATGTTACGCGCAACTAATGAAACTTCATTTCTTTGCTTAAATATATTAACGCGAAAACGGCCGACACTAGAGATAGAGATAGCTAAATTCATTTCTAAATCCTGCTCAAAAGCAATTTTTTGCTCACTATCCATAATAGAGTAAGCAATCTTCGCAACTTCCCCTGGTTTAAATTTTTCGTTATTTAAAGTTCTTAAACTACCTTCAAATTTTCCTGAAGGTGGAGCGCCTGTTGCTAAATACAGATCTGATCCATCTTGACTGGATAAGATGTTCAGCATTTCTTCAAACTCCATTATGTACTCCTTAAGTTAAAATCTAATTTAATTTTTATTCTCATAATATTTTCTATTGGTTATTTTGCTTTTATGCTTTCGTTACTATGTGCAAACTTTACCTTATTCATTTATTTTAGCGGAAGAACTTAAACCTGCCTCTTTATATGCAAAGCATTTTCAATAAATAGTAAAATGTCTAACAAACAAGTAATCATTCTCTATAAAAACTTAAGGTTTCTTAATAGCGTTTCTTTTCAAAAAAGTGAAATGCTAGTCAACAATACATAAGAGAACAAATACTAGCATTAACAGAAGATCTCTCACCTCAAAGCCAAGTGTTTACATTCTAGATAAAACCAACCAATAAAGGTATTTATATTAAAGAAACAAAAGTAACAAATTGACCTTTATTTCTCTCTTTTAAAGGATTTAATGCATTTTCAAAAATTACTGTTTTTTACAAATTGCCGACAATCTAGAGTGAAACACATAGTTAACTACATCACAAAATTTAACCATAAATTAGTTTTTAAGACTCCCATCACAAAAAAACATAACCAAAACATGATCAACGCCTCGCTCGGCGGCTAACATTTAAATGCTTTTAACATAGTATTAACATCGTCTTTTCAGATATGGACAAATTGCACAACAAATATTACATAACTGATGAAAAGGGAAACAAAATGAGTTTTGAAGATAAAGATAAAGCTAAAGAATATTGGGACGAAAATATAAAACTCGTCCTTTCATTATTGGCCATTTGGGCATTCGTTTCGTTTGGATGTGGCGTGTTATTCGTCGACGTTTTAAATGAAATAACTTTCATGGGATTTAAACTGGGTTTCTGGTTTGCTCAACAAGGTGCAATGTACGTATTTTTAATACTGATTGCGGTATACGTCAGAAAAGCAAATCTGCTTGACAAAAAATACGGCGTTGATGAATAACAAGGAGTAGTAAAGATGGATGTTCAAACTTTAACTTATGTCATTGTTGGCATTACCTTTGCCCTATACATAGGTATCGCAATCAAATCACGTGCAGGCTCAACTAATGAGTTTTACGTTGCAGGCGGTGGTGGTTCCCCTGTACTAAATGGTATGGCAACCGCAGCAGACTGGATGTCAGCGGCTTCATTTATATCTCTTGCAGGTATTGTTTCATTTGTTGGTTATGATGGTAGTGTTTACCTCATGGGCTGGACAGGTGGTTATGTATTACTTGCTCTACTGATGGTTCCTTACCTTCGTAAATTTGGTAAATTCACCGTACCGGATTTTATTGGTGATCGTTACTACTCTCAAGCGACACGTACCGTTGCGGTCGTTTGTGCTATCTTCATCAGCTTTACCTATATTGCAGGTCAAATGCGTGGTGTAGGCGTTGTATTCTCTCGCTTCCTAGAAGTAGAAGTTGATACGGGTGTTTACATCGGTATGTGTGTGGTATTTTTCTATGCTGTATTAGGTGGCATGAAAGGGATCACTTACACGCAGGTTGCACAATACTGCGTGATGATTTTTGCTTTCATGGTACCGGCGATATTCCTTTCTGTGATGATGACAGGCCATATTTTCCCACAACTTGGGTTTGGTGCTGAGTTATTAGACGCAAGTGGTAACAGTTCTGGTGTTTACTTACTTGATAAACTAGATGGGCTTTCTGCTGAGCTAGGTTTCGCACAGTATACTGAAGGCTCAAAAAGTATGATTGATGTGTTCTTTATTTGTGGTGCATTAATGTTTGGTACTGCAGGTCTTCCACATGTAATTGTACGCTTCTTTACTGTACCAACTGTAAAAGCATCACGTAGCTCTGCAGGTTGGACACTACTATTCATTGCAATTATGTACACTACTATCCCTGCTCTTGCAGCATTCTCTCGTGTAAATATGATTGAATCTGTTAATGGTCCAGATGGCCAAGGTGTACCTCATGAACAAGCACCTAGTTGGGTAAATAGCTGGGAAAAAACAGGCTTGATCAAATGGGATGATAAGAATGGTGATGGTAAAATGCACTATTCAAAAGGTGAAGAAAATGAGATGAACATCGACCGTGATATCATCGTATTAGCAACACCAGAAATGGCTAACTTGCCTGCTTGGGTTATTGCATTAATTGCGGCTCGGTGGTTTGGCGCTGACCCTATCAACCTCTGCCGGGCTATTATTGGTTATTTCAACTTCCGTATCCCATGACTTGCTGAAAAAGAACCTAATGCCCAATATCTCCGATAAGAAGGAGTTAATGTATGCTCGAACAGCCGCAGCGACCGGTATCATTATGGCGGGTTACTTTGGTATTAATCCTCCAGGATTCGTGGCGGCCGTAGTAGCAATAGCCTTTGGTCTAGCGACCTCTTCATTATTCCCAGCCATTACTATGGGTATTTTCTCTAAGAAAATGAATAAAGAAGGAGCAATAGCAGGTATGGTTGCAGGCTTAGCATTTACAACGATTTACATTATTTACTTTAAGTTTGTAAATCCTGGTGCAAATATTCCAGATAATTGGTTATTTGGTATTTCACCTGAAGGTATTGGTATGCTTGGCATGGTTGTTAACTTTATTGTTGCCATATTAGTGTGTAAAGCAACGGCTCCAACACCTCAATCTGTTGTTGATATGGTTGAGTCTATCCGTTTCCCTAAAGGGGCCGGTGAGGCGCATGATCATTAATCGCTAGTTGTTATCGCGAGCACCTGACTTTAAGCATGATTTAAGGTCACGTGCTCGCTATTTTATACTCAGCACATAGAGGCTATCTAAATGGATATAACAGAGCTTCAACCCATTACAAATTTCATCAAAACTCTCCCTCCCTTTGACCAATTATCCGATCAACTTATTAATCAATGTTGCCAATCCCTTACTGTCGTTTATTACGGAAAAAGCGAAGGATTCGTGCATGTCGATAGTAATGAACCTCAACTTTATATTGTGCGAAGTGGCGCCTTTGAAGTCACCACAGAAAAAGGTGAGCTCATTGATAGGATCGGAGACGGGCAATACTTCGGATTCAGTGGCATGCTCTCTGGAGAGAAAGTTGTTAACAAAGTACATATTTTAGAAGATGGTTTAATTTATCAATTACCCTTAGAAAGCTTTAATCATCTGCGCGCTTCAAGCCAAATTTTTGACAGGTTTTTTAATCAGGCTTTTGCTAAACGTTTACGCCATCAAGGGGATATTAATACTAATAAAATTAATACCGGTCGGATCAGCTCCCTGATTTCAGAAAAAATGATCAGCATAGATAGTCAATCAACGATTCAGCAAGCGACGTCTTTAATGTCAGAGAATCGTGTATCGTCATTAATTATTATCGATAACAAGCAACTAGCAGGTATTTTAACCGATAGAGATTTACGAAACCGTGTTCTTGCGAAGGGGCTTAGCAGTGATACGATCATAAGTACTGTGATGACCAAAGATCCCGTTATCATCTCTAAACATGCACTTATTTTTGAAGCCATGTTACTAATGAGTGAAAAAAACATTCATCATTTACCTATTATTGAAAATAATTTACCCATTTCTATGATCACCAGTACCGATATCATGCGTAGTCAAAGTTCTCAGCCTTTATTATTAATCGGTCAAATAGATAGGCAAACTAGCATTGAAAAACTGATCACAGTAAGTAAACAACTACCTACTTTATTACAAAGCCTGATTAGTAGCGGTGCAAAAGCACAGGAAATAGGCCGTGTTTTGACACTGGTTACCGACGCCTTAACCAAACGCTTACTGTACCTTGGTCAACAACAACTTGGTGAAGCCCCAATGAAATTTTGTTGGTTAGCCTTTGGCTCTCAAGCACGACAAGATCAAGCAGCAGGAGCTGACCAAGATAATGCCCTGTTACTTGAAAAAGAAACCGATCAAGAAAGTGAACACTATTTCAAGCAACTTGCCGAAATAGTCTGTGATGGCTTAAACCAATGTGGTTTCCCCTATTGTCCAGGCAATATCATGGCAACCAATGCAAAATGGAGAGTTTCACTTGAGAAGTGGCAAGCCCAGTTCAACCAATGGATAAACAGCCCACAACCTCAAGCGCTTCTTAATGCGACTATCTTTTTTGATATGCGCTCGATTTACGGAGACTTATCCTTATTTACGCAATTACAAAGTCGCGTGTTAAAACAAACCAAGAATAATGATATTTTCCTAGTCGCCTTAACACGTAATGCTTTACAAAGAATTCCACCATTAGGTTTCTTTAAAAACTTTGTTATAGAGCGTGATGGCAGCTGAGGTAAAAGGCATCGATCTTAAGCATAAAGGATTGGCGCTGATTAATGACATTGCACGTATTTACGCTCTCGCTAACGGAGTTCAAGCCGTTAATAGTCGACAACGCTTAATGGCACTTATTGGATCGCAGGGCATCAATAAACAAGATATTCTAAACTTAATCGATGCAACTGAATTTATCGCACACAAACGTTTAATAAATCAAGGCAATCAATATGAGCAAGGAGAGCATTTATCAAATTACTTATTACCCGATAGTTTAAGTTCACTAGCAAGGCATCACCTTAAGGATGCATTCACTGTGATAAATGAAAGTCAATCAGGTATCAAGCTTAAATATTTAAGGCAGTTTTAATGCTTAAGCCCTGGATATTTAAAACTCGTCTGCATTATTACGCACAACGATGTAATAATGAGTTAATACGTGATTATCAATTGTCTTTGCTTCCCTTATTGGATAAATCGATTAAACATAGCCCTTTACTTGCTTTAGATTTGGAAATGACAGGGCTCGATGCCAAAACAGATCAAATCATTAGTATTGGTTTAATACCGATTATCAATGGGCAAATAAAACTTAATCAAGGCCAACATAAGCTCATAAAAATAGCGGGAAGTGTTGGACAAAGTGCGACTATACATGGCGTTTTAGACAATGATTTACAACAAGCCTTGCCACTGGATGAAGCTATAAATTGGTTTTTCAAACAAGCAATGGGGCATGTTCTAGTGGCTCATCATGCGCCATTAGACTTAAGCTTTTTAGAACAAGCACTATTGAAAATGAATACTCAAAGGTGTCGGTTATCTGCTATCGACACATTAAAAGTTGAACATCAGCGTTTATTACGCAAACAGGAGGTGATAAAAGAAGGCGAACTTCGACTTGGAAGTTGTCGAAGTCGATATCATTTACCCACCTATGACGCTCATAACGCACTTATTGATGCTTTATCCTGTGCAGAGTTATTACTTGCTCAAGTTAGCCAGATGGGTGGTTTAGAGAAGATAAAAGTCTCTGATTTAATTCGCTAAACGAATACTGCTTAGTGTATTTTTATATTTCGATTTTTTTGTTGCTTATTTTGATTTGCCTTCCAAACAAGATCTTCAATATCATCACTCGGATTAAAATGAGCAGGCACTGATAATAAAATTTCTCGAATTAGTTGATGATCAAAATTAGTACACGCAACATCTAACTTATCAATGATGAGCTTGTATTCTGCATAGGGCATAAAACTTTCATTCGCACGCATGATTCTTTCATGTTCACTTCCCATAACATCATCGCCAATGAGTAATTCTTCATAGAGCTTCTCACCTGGCCGCAGCCCCGTATATCTAATTTCAATATCACCTGACGGGTTCTCTAGAGATTTAACTTCTAAGCCAGAAAGTTTTATCAAATTAGTGGCTAAATCAACAATTTTAACCGGCTCTCCCATATCAAGTACAAAGACATCTCCGCCCTTCCCCATTGCTCCAGCTTGAATAACTAAAGCGGCTTCAGGAATAGTCATAAAATATCGAATAATATCTGGGTGTGTGATAGTGACATGGTCACCTTCTGCTATTTGTTTTTTAAATAGAGGAATAACAGATCCTGATGATCCAAGTACATTGCCAAAGCGAACCATACAAAAACGGGTGTTATGTTTTTCAGCGGCGAGAGATTGTAACATCAACTCAGCCATACGTTTTGTGGTCCCCATGACGTTGGTTGGACGAACAGCTTTATCTGTTGAGATAAGCACAAAAGACTCTACTTTCGCTTTAATCGCGGCTAATGCAGTGTAATAAGTACCAAAGACATTATTACGCACACCTTCCACTACGTTGTATTCGACTAAAGGAACATGTTTATAAGCAAGTGCATGATAAAGAGTTTGCACAGCAAAACTTGTTAATACTGCCTCTAAACGGTTTTGCCTTTGAACAGAGCCTAATAGTGGAATAATGTTAACCGACAGTTGCTTTTCTTCAACAAGCTTAGAAAGCTCTTTTTCAATTTTATACAGCGCAAATTCAGAAAGTTCAAAGAGAATTAGGGCCGTTGGTTTTTGTTGTACAATTTGACGACAAAGCTCAGAGCCAATTGAACCACCAGCCCCAGTCACTAAAACGACTTTATTAAATATATTTGCTTCAAGGAGCTCTGGTATTGAAGAAACACTATTTCTGCCTAATAAATCTTCAATAGCCACATCTCTCAATTGATCAATAGTGGCAGTACCATTCATTATTTCTTCAAATCGCGGGATTGATTTTACTTCTACAGATAAATTAACTAATGAATCAATTATTGCCCTACGTTGAGCTCGGTCAGCACCCGGCATAGCAAGTAAAATTTTAGTGGCATCCGTTTTATCAATAACTCTTTTTAAATCGTCATTATTATAAACCGTGAGCCCATTTACGACGTTTTTATAAAGCTTTTTCTCATCATCAATAAAGGCTATCGGATGAAATTCATGCCCTTGACGGAGTAAATTTAATAACTGTCGCCCAGAATCACCTGCACCATAAATAATTACTTTCTCTTTTTGCCAATTTAAATGTTGCGCCACAATCACACGCACAAATAATCGAGCACCGCCACTGAGCAAAACAAGATAAGTACCATATATAATCGGAATTGAGCGAGGCACAAAGGCATCTAGATAAAACCCTGTCACCACTAGTACTAGCGCAGAGGTTAAACAACTTAAGACAATAGTCAGTAATGCATGTACGCTCAAATAACGTAAAATTGCTCGATATAAACCAACACGAGTAAATAACAGCAATGTCACTATCATGGTAACCACTAATAACTGCCAATATTCACTTTTATCTAAAAAAACACCTGCCCTAATCGCGTGTAGAAAGCACCAATAAAGGCTAAAAACACAAAAAAGACATCAATAGCCACACTGATAATGCGCTTATAAAAGCGAGGAATAGCTAAAATTGAATCAATTATTATCATAACAATCCAGAAGAATAGAAGTATTAAATCGCAGTAGTTTACATGTTTTTTATAAGAAACAGAGCATTAAATATAAACTGTAGATAAGATGAGATTTTTATTTAAGCTAAATTGAACGAAAGTCTTTTTATTGTACATCCCATCACCTCATACATCACCAATTATAGCTTGTTGGTCGGATCACCCGCTCCGTCGCCAGTCGCAGTTTGAATAATATATTTAACATAATGTTTTAATGTTAATGTTGAAATCATCTTTTGATCAACTTCAGCTAAGCGTTTAGGTGTCGACATATCAATATTGTTCACCTGCGCTAATCCCGTTATCCCTGGAAGAACCTTATAAATACCTAAACTATCACGCTCTTTAATGAGCTCTTCTTGATTAAACAAATTCGGTCTTGGGCCTACAAAACTCATTTCACCTTTCAATACATTTATCAGTTGAGGCAACTCATCGATTTTTGTTTTCCGTAAAAAGCCCCTAATTTAGTAATAGAAGCTTGTCCAGCAAGATGACTCGCGACTGATTTTGTCCCTAAGGACATAGTACGAAATTTAATTAAGTTAAAGGGACGTTTATTTTTGCCTACACGTTGCTGAATAAAAATAGGTGAACCAGTATCAAACATACCTAAAATGGTAATAACAACTAAAATTGGTAACGTGATGAGCAACCCAATTAATGCCATAAAAAAATCTATTATTCTTATCATTATTTCTTCTTGTTTAAATTATCCAGAAAAGTGGTTGCTGTTTTTTAAAACACTCCGAATTCCGATGAGGAGGAGACCAATTTAACAATTCTTTTGTATGAGATATATCGACTTGCAAGGAACCACATAATCGCTGTGCTATCGAAGGTTTTCCAATTAGATTTGCAAGAAACGAAAGCCATGAACTAGGGAATAGGTAACAATCGATTAGGAGCTTCTAACGCCCTTGATAAGCGAGTTAACAGTTGTGTCGTAGAAAGATCTTCATCATCAGAAACTAAAAAAGTTTCATTAGCCGCCTCAGGGTGGTCAATACAGGTACAGATTAAATCAACTAAATTATCTACTGAAACAATACTACGTTGATTGTTATTAATTCCACCTAAGGGAAGTGGTAAACCTTTATTAAGCCATTTCATCATGGAAGCAAAATTAGCTTTAACACCAGGCCCGTAAACGAGCGGAGGACGAATAATGACAACTTCTAATCCTGTCTGCTGGGCTATTTTGCGCAAGCCAATTTCAGCTTCATATTTGCTTAATCCATAAGGGTCTGTGGGAATATAATCATCATCAGCCTTAAAGGCCTGGCCAATCTCAGTTTCTTCTCCATTAACTTTAATGGTACTAATAAAAATAAAACGTTTCACGCCTGCATTAGTCAGCTTGCTGTGCTAAAGCTAGTGTAGAAATTGTATTAACCTGACGATACTCTGCCAGTGAGTCAGTAGTTTTATCTTTCATCAAATGTACCCGAGCAGACACAATGAATAACTACATCAACACTATCAAGTTCATTTTGCACATCAAAATCGCTTGAAAAATTTAGCTTTATAGTATTTTTATCATTTCCAAGACGCGTCGCTTTTAATACAAAATAAGTACTTTGTTGCTGTAGCTTTGAAGTTAAGGCACTACCTAAAAAACCATTTGCCCCAGTAATAATAATTTTTTTCAAAATAATCCTGTGATTGTAAGTGGCTTTGTCATAAGGAAACTCAATTGATATTGTGCCATATTAATTAGTACTTTTTTGATTATTTATATTAGAATATTGCTTCTTTAACGCTTTAATTTATGTTTTTGTAATATACCCCTTAAGTTCCACCCCATTTACAAATCAATTAACAATCGAAATACTAAAGGTCACATATGAAGGTTTTACATGTTTACAGAACTTGTTACCCTGAAACAAAAGGAGGATTAGAACAAGCCATCAGATTTATATGTAAAGGTTGCATTGAGCATAATGTACAAAGCACTATTCTGACATTAGGGGATAATAACAAAGAGTATGATTTTGAAGGAACAAAAATCATCGTTGTAAAAAAAGATTTTGAAATATCATCAAATGGCTTCTCACTCAGTTTATTTAAAAAATTCAGAGCATTAAGCAAAGAAAATGACATTATTCATTATCAATACCCTTGGCCAACAGGTGACTTGCTTAGCCTAATTGCCCCTAAAAACCCTCTCTTGTTAGTTATCAATCAGATATTGTAAAACAAAAATGGTTAAAAAAATTATATTGGCCAATTGAACAACATTTTTTCAAAAAAGTGGATAAAATTATTGCTAGTTCTCCACAATACGCCGATACCAGTGAAAATTTAAATAAATACAAAAATAAGGTCGAGGTAATTCCCCTTGCTATCGATAAAAGTGTTTACCCTATTATTGATGAACAGCTGAAACAAAAGTGGCAAAAAGAAGTTGGTCAAGACTTCTTTTTATTCATTGGTGTTTTACGTTATTACAAAGGACTAAAGTATTTATTACAAGCGGCAAAAATATGTAAATTGCCTATCGTTATTGCTGGCGATGGACCTGAAAAAGCGTCTTTACAAGAATATATAACAGAAAATAATCTGACTAATGTAAAAATGGTAGGGTTCATAGAAGAAAACGACAAAGTTGTTTTGCATCATCTATCACAAGCCTTTATTTTCCCATCTCACTTAAGATCTGAAGCCTTTGGCATTTCATTATTAGAAGCACAACTTTATAGCAAACCGATTATCAGCAGTGATATAGGGACAGGCTCATCTTACGTTAATATACACAATGAAACGGGTCTTCAGGTAGCTCCTGCACACCCGGTTGCCTTAGCAGAGGCAATGGAAAAATTAGATAATAATAGAGAATTAGGCTTAACTTTAGGCAAACAAGCGCGACTAAGATATGAAAATAACTTCACTTCTGAAATTTACGCGCAAAATTATATTAATGTTTACCAACAACTATTAAAAAGTTAGCAATTAATAATGTTATTTACAATTTTTGTGCGATAGATAAAAGGTCATCAACGCATTTTCCCCAAGTAAAAGAAGATGCTCTACTTATTGCTTTTTCTTCTAGAGATAAACGTAAATTAGGATCAGATAAGATAGATTCTATTCCCTCACTAATTGCTTTCTTATTTGTCGGATCAACCAAGAAGGCAAAATCACCAGCAACCTCTGCCGTTGCGCCACAATTCGATGTAATAACGGCAGTGCCAGAGGCCATTGCTTCAATAATAGGTAAACCGAACCCTTCATATATAGAAGGATATACAAATAAAGCCGCACTAGAGTAAATATGATTTAACTCTATATCAGAAAGGTAACCTGTGACTATAATATTTCCGTTTTCTATTAGATCTTGAATTGAATCAAATAAAGCAGAGTTCTTCCAACCTGAAGATCCAACTAATACCAACGGATATTTAACCTTTAATTCATCAGATAACTCTCGATATGACTCAACCAGTTTTGCTAGGTTTTTTCTTGGTTCCAGTGTTGCAACACTTAAAATAAAGCGATTCTGTTTTAAATTTAACTTATTGAGAATGGGAGCGACTTCTTGTTGGTCATATACGCGAAATTTATCTTCAACCCCAAGGTATACAGTCGATAGTTGACTCTCTTTAATTGAATAGTTCTCCATTAATTCGCTACGAATAAAGTTAGAATCGACCACAATATGATTAGAAACAGCAACAGATTGTTTTACCATTTTTGTTAAAAAATTAACTCTTTCAACGGGATGAAACTCAGGATGAGTTATAAATGAAAGATCATGGATCGTAGTTATTATCTTGCCCTTATATTGCATTGGCACAAAACTGGGCTCAAAATATATAAACCCTTGTTCAGCTAACGAGTTAAGAATTTTTTTAGCCCTTACCGATATAAGATAATATTTAATAGCGTAAATCCCAGGAAACGACCTTAACAACTCTACACTACGCTGTTTAAATGAAAGCGAAGAACCAGGACTTACGCCAGAAATATCTTCTAGCGAGGTAATTAGCTCTTTGATTTCCTGTTGATCTAAAAGCTTACCATTTTTTATCCCAACTAATTCAATGTTCCTTTTTAAACATTCTTTTATTATATTTTTTGTGTAATAACCAATCCCGGTTAAAGCAGGACGAAGTATGTTTAAATTAATAAGTAACTTAATTTGCATGGAACATATCGAATAATGTCTGGTCGATAGATAAAGTTGGTTTTGAGCCAGTCATGGCAAGTAGCTTACTATTATCGCCACCTAACACTTTTATTTCATTTGCTCTCACAAAATCAGGATTAACACTTACTTCGATAGAATAACCAGCAATTTTTTCCATTTTTTCAATAATCGAAGACAAAGAATGTACATTGCCAGAACATAAGTTAAATACTTCAGAGTCAACATCTGATTCTAATAAGTCCACATAACTCTTAGCGATATCTCTAACATCACTAAAATCACGAGAAACATCAATATTACCAAGTTCAATATTCAATTTATGTGCACGAAAATGGCTAACGATTTTCGGGATCAAAAATTATCTTGCTGTCCAACACCTGTATAATTAAATGGGCGCGTTACAATGATAGGCAATTTATCAAACCAAGGTTTGATCATATGTTCCATTGCTAATTTACTCATTGCGTAGTGATTAACCGGCGCGACTTCTTGAGTTTCATTAATTTTAGCGACATCAGGATTACCATATATATTTGCACTGCTTGCCATTATTACTTTTGTAACCTGCAAACCTAGTTCAGATATAGCTTCAAGAATATTTAAATTACTAAATACATTAACATCATAAAATGCTTTTTGATCAGTATGCCCAACAAAAGATAAAGCGGCTAAGTGTATTACACCATCCGGCTTAACAAAGTCGATACATTTCTTTACAGCCTGTTTATCAGTTAAATCACAAGCGACTTGGCCTTCACTAGGGTTTTCATAAACAAGGCCAACAACGTCATAACCTCTGCGTTTAAGCTCCTCGGATACATATTTACCTGTAAACCCATTAATACCAGTAACTAAAATTTTTTTCATAAATACTCCCAATAATCCAAATTGAATATAAAAAAAGCGACTATCTAATTACTCGTGAGATTAATTAAATCAGTCGCTATTTTCATTACAAAATGAAATTTAATTCATTCTTAGAATGAAAAGCCTTGCTTGTTACGACGTAAGTCAGCTTCAACCATCATAGAACACAGTTCTTCTAACGTAGTTGTAGGTTCCCATCCAAGTGTATCTTTGGCTTTTTGAGGGTTACCGATAAGTAATTCAACTTCTGCAGGACGGTAGAATTTAGGATTAACTTTAACAACGATTTTCCCTGTTGCTTTATCGGTTGCAGTTTCACTTTCCTCAGACCCATTCCACTCAAGCTCAATATCTGCGACTTTAAATGCCATAGTAACGAAATCACGAACCGTTTCAGTTCGGTTAGTTGCTAATACAAAAGTATCCGCTTTTTCAGCCTGTAGCATACGCCACATACCTTCAACATAATCCTTTGCAAAACCCCAGTCTCGTTTAGCTTCCATATTACCTAGTTCAAGAACATCTTGTTTACCAAGCTTAATTTTAGCCACTGTATCAGTAATTTTACGAGTTACGAATTCTTGACCACGTAATGGTGATTCATGATTAAACAAAATACCACTTGTTGCAAAAATATCATAAGACTCACGGTAGTTAATCACCATCCAATGCGCATATAATTTAGCAACTCCATAAGGGCTACGTGGGTAGAATGGCGTTGATTCCTTTTGTGGAATTTCTTGCACTTCACCAAACATCTCAGAAGTAGATGCTTGGTAGAATTTAATCTTAGGATTCACAATACGAATCGCTTCAAGCAAGTTTACAGGACCTAATCCTGTAATTTCAGCAGTTGTGATCGGCTGTTCAAAAGAAACACCAACAAAACTTTGGGTCGCCAAATTATAAACTTCAGTTGCTTCGGTTGACTGAAGTAAACGAATACTTGCAGATAAATCAGTTAAATCATATTCAACTAACTCTAAATTAGGGTGGCTTTTAATCCCAAGCTCTTCAATTCGCCAAAAGTTAACAGAACTTGTACGGCGATATGTGCCATATACTTTATAGCCTTTTTCAAGAAGTAACTCAGCTAAATATGTCTGCATCTTGACCCGTGATTCCCGTTATTACTGCTGTTTTCATTTTTACCTACTTAACTATGCTGTTGTGGAATAATAAAATTCTTTCAAGAAAAATCGAATCATTTTACGCAACTAAAATTATTATGGCTAATAAATATTAACCATAATTTGCTTAATAATGACTTATCTAATATGAAGTTAAAATATTTGTTAGTTTACATCAATACACTTCAATAATTGATCTGCGCTTTGTTTCCAGGTTAACCAAGGCATATTATCTGACTTAGGATGTTCATCCTTTTCATATAAGTCGAGCCAACGTTTTAATGCATTCGCAACCACTTGTGGATCTTTATCATTTTCAAAGTAATAAGCATATTCACCTGCTACTTCTCTGAATATCGGCATATCTCGAGCGATGATTGGTAATTGATGTTGTGCAGCCTTCAATTAAAGGTAGCCCAAACCCTTCCCCTTCACTTGATGCAATGAGACAACTCGCTTGTTTATAGACAATATCTAAATACTCATCGCTAATACCTTCTAACCAGAACAATCGTTTATTAAGTTCTTTATGATTGCGTAATCGATCGATTAAGATATCATTATTCCAGCCTGCTTTACCAACAATAATTAACGCAATATTATTACCATTTCTCCATAATGCTTCGATAGCATCTAACGCAATAGTATGTCCTTTTCGAGGCTCTATCGTGCCAACCATTAAGAAAGTTTCCACTGAAGAGCAAGCTGTTTTTACGCTATCAGCATTGGTTGGTATGCCCGTACTCGGAACAGAGTCTTCTATATTTGCACCTAAATGAAAATGTGAATAGGTAAAGTCTTTTGATGTGACTTTATTATTCTTTTTCACCCACTCATGTAATTTATCTGATACATCTTTTGAGATGCATAAGGCGCCATCTGAAGAGATAACTGAGTCGAGCCAATCAGCAAAACCATCTTGAATATCTTGCACAAAATATTGGGGGTGATAGATAGGTAAAAGATCATATACAACAAAATAAGAACGAATGCCACGCTCCTTTAAATCTGACATTACTGCTGTTTTATAACCGAAATGGAGATCAAGGAATACCAAAATGTCCCCTTCACAAAAATCAACGACTTTATTGTTTATAGTACTTTCTATAGGGATACTAAATTTACCTTTTGAGATATCTGCATAATAAAAATTATTGTCATGTGGATATGAGAAAACAATTTCACAATCAAAATCTTGCATCTCTTTTAAGAGTAATACCTCACATATTGCACGTACGACCCTTTGAATGCCAGTTGCATGGTCAAAATGAATAAATGAGCTAATATCTAAAAATAGTTTACTTTTCACCACTAACGCTTGTTGATGACCCTTTTGATTCGCGACAACACAGCTTACAATATCTTTTATCGTATCTTGATTAATAGCATAATCTTGAATAATTTTGGTGATGTCTTCAATAAAAATGTTATAGGACGAAAGGTAATTAAAACTACCTATTCTAATTTCAACCTTCTCTTCGATAAACTCCAATAAAGTGGTTACTGATTGTTCCCATGAAAAAAGTGCGACTCGTTCAATAGCATTATCAGTTAATAGCTTTTTGAAGTTATGATCTTCTAATGATTTTAATAATTTAGAACTTATATCATCAATATTTTTGGGGTCAAACATTGCATCATCCAGCCCAATAACCTCTGGTAAACTAGAGTTATTAGAGCAAATCGTCGGTGCACCACAGGTCATTGCTTCTAATACAGGTAACCCAAAGCCTTCATGAAATGATGGAAAAACAAACGTAGAACATTGATTATAAAGAGATTTAAGAGTTTCATTTGAGATAAAATCGGTATAAACTACAGTATCACTGTCAAATTTAAGCTTATTTGCTAACTTATTAAGGTCCACTTTACCTTCGTCATGATAACGCCCTACCAGTACAATTTGATATTTACTTTTAACTTCTTTAGGTAATTTTGCAAAGGCATTAAACAAGCCCCCTAAGTTTTTTCTTTCATCTGCTGAGCCACTATAAAGAACAAATTCTCGGGTAATGTGAAAATCCTGTAAAAAGCATTTATCTATTTTTGAATCAATACAATAAAGCTCACTGCAGGCAGACGAGATATTAATCAATTTTTCATCCGGAATTGAAAGGTAATCGATAAACTCTTGCTTCGATGACTTTGAGATAGAAAAAATATAATCAGCATTTTTTAATGAAGTTAATTTCCTATAATACCAATCTTTAATAGCTCCTGAGCCTAAATATTTAGACTCATCAAATAAAGGGATTAAATCATACCCAATAACCCCGACTTTATAATTAGCTGAACTTTCTATTGAACATACAAAATTATCTCCCGCCCCTTCAAATAGAGAGGTGATGAATACAAAGTCAGGATTTAAACTATCAATGAAATGTGTTCTAATTTTTTCTGAAATCAGAATATTAGATAGATTGCCGGGAATTACTTCTTTTGTATTTTCAAGTGAATGAAAGAAAATTATATTTTTAGGATCAATTGCCCCGTCAAATTCCTTTATTATATATTCTGAGCCTTCATCTGAATTAAAATTTGCTAATAAAAGGATTTCATGTTCTTTTCCAAGCTCTAAAACCTTTTGTACAAGTGCTAAAGAATAATTACCAATTCCACGATATTTACTACCTGTTTGTAAACTTTGGATATCTATAATAATGCGCATTGTTATTCGTTTCCTTTATGCAACGACACTTTAATATCATTGTAAATTTTTCGTTCCATAGCGTTGAATATTCTACGATTATCATTTGCCGATGTATGACTCTGCTCAGCCTGTAGTTCAACATTAACTTCTGATTTTACATTAGTAGGTGTTGTTAAATTTGTATTTACTCGATCCAAATACATGCGATGCAGTTTAGGGTACTTAAACAATAGTTTTTGAGTGTTTTTACGTAAGAAATTACTCTTTTTTACTCTAAAAATAATACTCTTCTCAATTGAATGAAGCTTTTCTTTATACGAAACACTTGATAGCATAGTTTTTATGAATCGACCGAGAAAACGATACGGCGCAGTTATTTTCCATGAACTACTATTTATTATATTGTGAAGATTGATTTCAGCTTGATGGGCTTTTTCTTCTGCAATACTTGCTCTATTGGTCGCTTCAATAACTTGAGTTAATGAATCACTCACTTGTATCACGGCCTCATTTGCATGTTGTGCAACATTGCTTGTTTGCAGTAAAGCGTCATTAATTTTGGCAATTGCTTCATTTCCTTGAGTTTCTGCTTCATTCGCTCTAGCCTCGGCTTCAATAGCTTTAGTCCACCATTCATTAGCTTTAACTTCTGCAACATGTACTTTGTATTCTGCTTCACTTAACTTAGCTAAAGCTTCATTAACTTTGGCCTTATATACTGTACTTTCTACTTCCACTACCATGGCCTCTATATTTAATAAACGATGTTCAAATCTATCAGCAAGCGAAGTTAAGGATAAACCGAAACTCTGACTGAAAGCATTATCGAAAAGCTTTAATATATCAACTTCGGCTTTTTTTGCGCAATAACTGCATAATCTGGACTAACCCCTTCTAATACCTGCATTAAACTTGAAACGTTTTGATTAGCTGGTTCTTTCGATTCTTGTAACCCCAAAACTTTAGTTCGGATATATCCATTAAATTCAGGTAGGAAAGATAATAAATTAGAAGGTATTGGCTTAGTATGTGTAGGGTCTAGATAAAAATATTCAGTCGACACTTTAATATTTTCTGGATTTGGCGTTTCTAGTATTAAAATTCCACCAGGTTTTAGTACTCTGAGAGACTCTTTTACAAGTACTTGAAGATCCTCAAAGCTTATGTGCTCTACAACATGAAAGGCACTAATTATTGTTATACTGTTATCTTTTTGTTTTTTAAGGAATTCAACTCCATTATCTTGGAGCACATTCAAACCTAGCTCATAGCATGCCTCAAGCATACCTTTATCAAGGTCTACACCTTGAGCAGAAATACCATTTTCTTTAAGTAATTCAAGCCATTCTCCTCTACCACAACCAATATCTAAAGCAAAGGAGTCAGGATATAGCTCTTTAAACTTCAAAATAAATGGTAAGTATATTTTTATTCTATTTTTTATTAACTCTTTTGAACCCCGGTACTTATCTTCGAAAGCTCTATAGAAATCTTTATTTGACATGTTTTATCTCTATTTTTTGTTTTAACCAAGCTGAACCAACAAACTCACATTTTGATGAATTTATAACATTAAAAATCAACGCTTGATCTCGCCATTCATAATTGGCCGATAAATGTGTCTCATCAGCATGAGCAGACTACAGAAATAGAGTACGATCCAATACCCAAGTTCATATGAAATGAAAACATTAACTCATAACTACTGCCCTTCTGAACATTTTTTATTATCTCGTTATGATGATGGGTATTAGTCCCAAATATCGCTTGCCCGAGTCTATCTTTTATCATATAGCCTATCGCTAGATTAGGTATATCTGCATGAATTTTAATTAAAACTTTGAGTGAGACAGTTTCACCTACGGCAATGTATTCGATTGGTTCATTTTTTTCATTAAGTAACTGAACACTTTGAATAGTAACCTCTCCTGTACCAGAAGTTGTTTCCACTTTGCCATTCTTTTTCACTATTTGCTTGACAGTACTATTTTCTTTTTCTGCGATTAATGCATTATAAAAATCCATTACTTCTTCTGGGGCACCATCTTTAATTACAGTGCCTTTTTCAAGTAAAACGGCACGATCACAAATCCCTTGAATTGCCCCTCGATCATGGGAAACAAGCAATAATGTCGTGCCTTGCTTTTGAAACTCTTTAATACGATCTAAACTTTTATGTTGGAAGTACGCATCACCAACAGAGAGAGCTTCATCAACAATTAATATTTCCGGGCGATATGCCGTTACAACACCAAAAGCAACACGCATTTGCATACCACTTGAGTAATTACGCACCGGTTGATCAAAGTACTCTCCAATCTCAGCAAAGTTTTCAAGCTCATCGATAACTGCATCTATTTGCTCATGAGTAAACCCCATTAAACCAGCTGAATGATAAACATTTTGACGGCCAGTTAAATCAGGCTGAAACCCCATTCCTAACTCTAAAATAGCGGAAATACGCCCATTAATATGGATTGTTCCACTCGAAGGCTTTAAAGTGCCATTGATGAGTTTTAATAAAGTACTTTTACCAGCTCCGTTTTGGCCAACAATACCCACTGCTTCTCCAGCGGCCACTGAGAAATGTACATTTCTTAAGATATGTTGTTCTTTAGCAGGCTTAATATTTAAGCCAAACCACGAGGCAATTCGTGAAAACTCGGATCCGTACTCTTTAAATGACTTACTTAAGCTTTTAACTTCTAAAACATTCCTCATAATACATCCGCCATCTCTTCACTTGCTTTTTTAAACAGAGTCATCGATAACAATAAACTGACGAATCCAAATATGCTTGGATACGCAAGTAAACTAAGGTCAGGTGCTCTGTTATAAAGTAATACATCATGAAATCCCATAGTGACTCCTACTATTGGATTAAACATCATCGTTGCATGATATTCTTCAGGTACAATAGACATCATGTAAACAATCGGGGTTAGCCAAAACCAAAACTGTAAGACAATATTAATGACCTGGCCAACATCTCGAATGAATACATTTAATACGCCAAAAAACAAACCAATGCCCACTGCTAACCCTAGTGTTATCAAGACTAATAGAGGGATCCAGTGCAATGCATTTAATGGAAGGTGGCCTAAAAAACCAAACACTACAAACATGGTAATAAACAGTAAGGTAAAGTTAACTAAGCCACTCCCAACAATGATCAATGGCAATGCCAGCTTAGGAAAAGACATTTTTTTAATAAATTACCATTATCAATAAAAACAGTTAAACAACGCCCTAAAACCTCTGAAAATAAAGTCCAGCCGACCACCCCCGCAAGAATATAAATAGGGTAAGCATATTCAGTGCTAACATTCGGTAATTTAGCCACCATGATTTGAGATAAAATAAGTGCATAAACCAGCACTTGAGCTAGTGGATGCAATATCATCCATAAACCACCGAACTTGCTCCTAGCAAAACGAGAGCGAAGCTCTGTTTTCACCGATGAAAGTATAAAGTAGCGGTACGCCCATAAAGGAAGAAGTAATTGTTTCATTTAAATGATGCCTTAAAAAAGTTAATGCAGTAAACGCTATTACGTCATGTTATTCACATAAAAGGTTTAAAATAGCTTTCGTTTTTTCTTCCATTAAAATAACGTCAGCACGAGACTCTACATTTAGTCGAACAACTGGCTCAGTATTAGATGAACGTAAATTAAAACGCCACTCACTGAACTCTAATGAAATGCCATCTGTTTCATCTACCAACAAAGCATCTTTTTCATAAAAAGATCTGACTCGTTGGATAGCATCTTGTGGATTATTTAATTTGTTATTAATTTCACCAGAGGAAGGGTATGCTTCAATACGAGCTTTAACCATTTCAGAAAGTGTTGCCCCAGATACAGACATCAATTCAGACACTAGTAACCATGGGATCATACCTGAATCACAGTAAGCAAAATCACGAAAATAATGGTGTGCACTCATTTCTCCACCATAAGCGGCGTCTTCTAAGCGCATACGTTCTTTGATAAATGCATGGCCCGTTTTCGACATAACAGGTTTTCCACCAGATTTTTCGACAATATCAATAGTATTCCATGACAAACGAGGGTCATGAATAATTTTAGCGCCGGATTCTTTCTTTAAAAAAGCTTCCGCCAAAAGGCCCACAATATAATATCCCTCGATGAATCCACCTTTTTCATCGAATAAAAAACAACGATCGAAATCACCATCGAAGGCAATCCCCATATCTGCTTTATGCGCTATCACTGCCGCAGTTGTATCGGCACGGCAATCCGGTAATAAAGGATTGGGGATACCATGTGGGAAGTTACCATCTGGTTCGTTATGCACTTTAATCAGCTCTAAGGGGATATTTAAGGCTTTAAATTTATCTTCTAAAGCATCTATTACATGTCCAGCGACACCATTACCAGAGTTCACTACTAACTTTAGAGGTTTAATATTTTCAGGCTGAATATAACCTAATAAGTGTTCGATATAATCACTTAGAATATCAAGCTTTTTATATTCACCTCGTGGAATTGCTACTTCAGCGAATTCATTATCTTCTGCTCGCAATTTGGATTTCTCTTAGCCCTGTATCACCACTAATTGGCTTTGCATCTTCTCTTACCAGTTTCATGCCATTGTAATCCATTGGATTATGGCTCGCGGTAACCTCAACGCCACCACTTACCTTTAGATGAAAAGTGGCAAAGTAAATTTCTTCTGTACCGCTTAAGCCAATATCAAAGACATTAACGCCAGCATCCCTTAAACCATTCGAAAGTGCTTCTTTTAATTCATTACTTGTTAGTCGGACGTCACCACCAACAACAACCGTTTTATTTTTTTATCATCTGTACGTAAAAAATTGCCGTAAGCTCGACCAATTCTATAGGCAATATCGTCATTCAATTCGACACCTAACTTACCGCGGATATCGTATGCTTTAAAACATGTTAATTTACTCATCTAATTACTCTTCTATAGTCTAACAATATCATCAGTTTCAAGATAACTACCTGATTGAACTTCGATTAAAACAAGATCAACTTTCCCTGGGTTTTCGATTTTATGCTTTACACCAATGGGAATGTAAGTTGATTGGTTTTCAGTTAGCAGAAAAGTCTCCTCCCCCTTTGTTACTTTTGCTGTTCCAGAAACAACAACCCAATGTTCAGCTCGATGATAATGCATTTGCACAGACTGTTCTTTTCCAGCTTTAACAGTAATAAGATTTGCTTTATAACGATCCCCTTTATCAATAGCATCAGTAACCCCCAAGGACTGTATGTTTCCCTGTGGTCTTTAAATTCAGTTCTATTTTCTGATTTTAAATGCTCAACGATTTTTTTGACTTCTTGAACTTTTGATTTGTCTGCTACTAATACCGCATCTTTTGTTTCAACAACAATAATATCTTTTAAGCCAACAGCGACAACCAACTTATTTGGAGCATGAATTAAGCGACCTGTTGTTCCATTTAGAATCGTATCACCATGGTATACATTTTGGTTTTCATCTTTTTCAGAAACGTCCCATAGTGCAGACCAAGACCCCACATCACTCCAACCAGCATCCATAGGTACCACAACTGCTTTTTGGGTTTTCTCCATAACAGCATAATCTACAGAATCGTCAGGACACTTCAAAAATTCATTTTTCGAAACCCTTATAAAATCAAGATCTGTTTTACTTTTCTTTGATGCTTTATCACATGCGTCATATATTTCTGGAGATAAACGTTTCAGCTCATCAAGAAATACACTTGCTTTGAACATAAAACAGCCACTATTCCAATAATATTCATTTGACTCTAGATATTGCTGTGCAGTTTCTAAGTTAGGTTTCTCAACAAACCCTTGTACTTTATAGCCTTTATCATTTACTGCTTCACCACGTTGGATATAACCGTAACCAGTTTCTGGTGCAGTAGGCACAATACCAAAGGTAACTAAATCACCTTTGCTAGCAAGGCTTAAAGCTTGAGATATCGAATGCTGAAAAGCGACTTTATTTGCAACTACATGATCAGCGACCAACACCAATAGAATAGGATCAACTCCCTCGGCAATTGCTTCAAGAGCGGCAAGTGCAATTGCTGGTGCTGTATTCCGTCCTGCAGGCTCTAAGATAATTTTTGATTTTTCACCATAGTTGCGAATTTGTTCAGCAACAATGAAGCGATGTTCTTCATTGGAAATAATAATTGGATCCATGACATCTAAGCCGTGGATTCTATCTAAGGTCGATTGAAGCATTGTTAGATCATTTTGACTGTCTAATGCTAAGAATTGCTTTGGAAATTTAGAACGAGATAAAGGCCATAATCGAGAACCGGAACCACCTGCCATTATTACTGGAATAAACATATTCACCTGTCACTTATGTATTTATTTTTAGATACTTCCTAAAAATAATTAGAAATCAATTGGTTTGTATAGTTTAAAATAAAAAAATACATCAAGAATGTAACTACACGCCAAAATTTAGCGCTACATTGTAGCAAAACTATTTTGAGATAAATATAATTAAAACTTGCTCTTTACTTTCATTGAAACTGATGGATGAAAAAATCTACAATAGTCTAAACTCTCTGCTAAAAAGACTTTCAGCTTAAATCAAAATAAGAATTGCTACGCATTTTCAAAAATAATGGCTTATGACCGGCTTAAAAAACTGAAGTATAAAATATTTTTATTGTAGATATTATTTTCCTTCCCTACTAACAAGCCAGCTTGACTCCTCTATCCACAAGCAAAGGTTTCTGTTCAGTGTTATTATTACCTCAGTAAAAACACGACAAACCAAGTGTTATAAAAAATACAGAGGTCAGCATGATCCTTCATCAATTCCAACATTTACGATTAGCTCAGGCTTTTTCTGATTATTTAACCCTGTTAGAAATAGACAACAGCATTGAGTACCAAAAGCCTCACTATCAAATTATTTTAAAATATGAACAGCGACTACAAAAAGCACAGGCCGAACTGCAGTTGTTTTTAAGTGATCCCAACCAAGAAAAATACCTTTCGGCTAGTTGGTCCTCGGGCAATACTCAAACAAACTTAACCGATAACAGCTACCAAAGCTCAAACCTATTGCGTCAATTTATGCAACATGGAGGGCTACTAACACATTCTGTATTTATTTTTTGTATTATTATCTACGCAATGGCGACCTTAGGCTTGTTGCAACCAATTCAATCTGATTTAGCCTTTTTACCAGCCACCCCTTCGATTTTTCACAAAGCTGGCGTTTTATTACCCCTGCTTTTTTACATTTTAGTGCCTTGCATATTGTGTTTAATTTACTGTGGTGGTGGCAATTAGCTGGATTGGTAGAGAAAAAACAAGGTAAACAAAGACTATTAATTCTATTTATTTTTAGTGCTGTTGCCTCTAACCTTGCCCAGTACTTTTTAGTCGGTCCATACTTCGGCGGACTGAGTGGCGTTGTTTACGCTTTAGTTGGTTATTGTTGGCTATTGGGTAAATTAAAAAGTAATAGCAATATTTATTTGGCTGATAGCTATTTCATGTTTTTAATATTTTGGCTGGTATTAGGCTTTATTGATTTGTTACCGATGAATGTAGCAAACTACGCGCACTTGGCGGGATTATTAGCAGGCTTAATGCTTGCATTTTTAACCAATAAACTTAAGCATTAAGATAAGCCGAAAGTATTCGGCTTGTCATTTTATAATTTATGAAAAAGCTTACTGATACAAATATTTAGTAAATAATAGATCGGTAAGTGGTTTTTCACCTGTTTCAGTAAACAATAGGTTATTAACCTCTTCTAAACAACGTTGACGAATGCTATCTCGGTCAGCTGTCGACTTGATTATTTTCTCATTTTGCTGGCCAAGAATAGTGATGATTTTATCTCGAATAAGTGGCTCATGTTTATCTATTAAATCGTATTCACCAGCAGATTTAACCATCAACTCGACAGTGATCCGAACAAAGCCGATCCGTTTTCCTGGCTTAATGTAATTGGTGATAATATCTGGCTCAAGCTGGAAGTATCGATAATCGTTTTGAACAACAGCACTTCCATCAGAAGCTTCCTCCGCCATTAATAACGAAGCATTAAATGATAAACAAAGCACACATAAAAGCGCTCTTTTCAGCATGGTCTTTTCCTTTAACTTATATAATGATGTTACAATAGCAAACAATTGCTTTTTTTCCTGTTTTACAAAGGTTTTCATGCGTAATAATATCTTTCCTAATATCTTACCCTTAGGGGCTTTATCAAGCTGGATATCAGAAACAAAACCGCTTCACTGTCAGCCAAATATCGCTAATTGGCTCTACGATCATAACTCTCTGACAAAAAAACTTGAATCACAATGCAATCATTTTTCAGTTAAAGTAAAACAACAAATTAGCGTTAAGCCAAGTGATATTCTTTCAAATTATTTCTCCCAAGAAGATAAGGTATTAATTCGCGAAGTATTTTTATACTGTGATGAAAAGCCTGTTATTTTCGCCCAAACAGAAATTCCTTTTTCGACCTTAACAGCAGAACAATCACGATTAGCAGAAATCGGCGAACAATCCTTAGGTAAGATTTTATTTCAAGATCCAAGTATGTTGCGTGGACAAATTGAAGTAACAGAATTTCACAAGGACTCTTTATTCCATCAATTAGCTGATGATTTACAACAAAGCACATCGCACTCTTTGTGGGCAAGACGCTCTCTATTTTACCTTGAAAACAAACCACTTTTAGTCAGTGAACTTTTTCTACCTGCTTCTGGTATTTACAATGAATAAACAAAAACTTCAGGCCTACGCTCAATTAATGCGTATCGATAAACCGATAGGCTCGCTTTTATTATTGTGGCCAACATTATGGGCGTTATGGTTAGCGACCAAAGGAATTCCTGAGCTAGATATTTTATTTGTTTTTGTTCTGGGGGTTTTTATTATGCGTAGCGCAGGTTGCGTTATTAATGACTATGCCGATAGAAATGTAGATGGTTTTGTAGAGCGTACCAAACATCGCCCTCTTCCCTCAGGAAGAGCAACTGCCCGTGAAGCAATTATGCTATTTTTGCTCTTATCGATCAGTGCATTTTTGTTAGTTCTCAGCCAAAATTGGTTAACAATTCAACTTTCTTTTGTTGGCCTTGCCTTAGCTTTTTTATACCCTTTTATGAAACGCTTTACTCACTTACCTCAATTTGTTTTAGGCTTAGCATTTAGTTGGGCTATTCCTATGGCTTATGCGGCTCAAGCAAATCAAATAGATAATGTGTTATGGGTATTATTTGTAGTAAATGTATTATGGACCATTGCCTATGACACTATGTATGCCATGGTAGATAAAGATGATGATCTTAAAATCGGAATTAAATCTACTGCAATTTTATTTGGAAAATATGACACGTTAATTATTGGGTTATTACAACTCAGTAGTCTTATATTATTATTATTACTGGGTATTAAAGAACAATTTACAATAATTTATTACCTGGTTTTATTGATTGCTTTGTATTTATTTATTAAACAACAATTAGCAATTAAATCTCGGGATAAGCAAGCTTGCTTTAAAGCATTTCTAGATAATAATTTAGTTGGCTTGACTATTTTTGTCGCACTATTTTTGGCTTATTACTAGATTTTAACCGCCTAAAAGTAAAAGTCATACCTAAAGCATGACTTTTCTGATTTCTAATAATTAATTACTATTATTTAGCAACCTGGTCCACATTCCATACATTGATTGATCATTTCTGTACCTAGTTTCAACTTAGCATTAAGATCTCGTAACGCTGGTTCTCACACCTTCTTCTATTACTGGGTGGTAGAATGGCATATCCAACATTTGCGAAATGGTCATGCGATTTTGATGCGCCCAAGACAATAAGTGTGCAAGATGCTCTGCCTGTGGACCAATCATTTCTGCACCTAATAAGCGTCCAGTTCCGTGCTCTGCATAGATATGTAATAGACCTTTATTTTTTAACATCACGCGGCTACGGCCTTGATCTTCAAAGGAAACAGTACCCGTTTCAAAACAACCACATTCTCCTAATTTCTCAATAACCTGTTTACGACTCAAGCCAACCATTGCAAGTTGAGGGTCAGTAAATACAGCGACTATTGAGCTACGGCGAAGACCTGCACGAATTTGTGGGTATCGACCAGCATTACTACCTGCAATTTTTCCTTGATCGGCGACTTCATGTAAAAGTGGAATTTGATTACTTGCATCACCCGCGATAAATATATTTTCAACTGATGTTTGCATGGTAAACGGGTCTGCAACTGGCACACCACGCGCATCATTTTCAATGCTTATATTCTCAAGACCAAGGTTGTCGACATTTGGACGACGGCCCGTTGCGACTAGCACGTATTCAACCAACTTAACCTGTTCAACACCTTGCTTATCAATATAAGTGATCTGAACTTGGTCATCTTTACGGATCATTTCTGTCACGTTTGCGTCTGCATCTAAATAGAATTCATCAGAAAATGTTTTTTCTGTGTAAGCCATTACTTCAGGGTCAGTGAAGGGGCCCACTTGTCCCCCCATACCAAACATCAATACATCAACACCCAAGCGATGTAATGATTGTCCTAACTCTAGGCCAATCACACCAGGTCCAAAAACAGCAACAGATTTAGGTAAGTCTGTCCAATTAAACAAATCATCATTGATAATTAACTTATCACCTAATTCATTCCAAACACCAGGGTAAGCAGGACGAGAACCAGTTGCAATAACAATACGTTCTGCAGTTACTTGTGTATGATCACCAATGGTCAGGGTATTATTATCAACAAATGTTGCTTTACCCATGATTTTATCCGCCTCGGTAATACCATCGACAGCTTCGACAACAAAACCAACAAAGCGGTCACGCTCATCACGTACACGTTGCATCACTTTTTGTCCATCAACACGCACGTCGCCATCAACAAACACACCGAAAGGAGCGGTATGTTGTGCACTATGTCGTCGCTTCAGCATGCGCAATCAATAATTTACTTGGCATACAACCTACACGAGCACAGGTTGTTCCGAATTGTTCACCTTCAATTAATAACACTGAATCTGTATATTCTTTTGTCTGCTCGGTACGATGCTAAACCCGCTGGTTCCGCCACCTATTACCGCTACATCTACTTTAATCTGTTTCATTATTTATCTCCAATTTAAGGCAATCGCTGATAATTATTTACTCATTTTAATAAATTTATATCTATCAGCACTGAAATTAAGTGAAAAAAAGCGTAGCCTAAACCTGCTACGCCTTAGTTGTATTATATATTGTAATTATTTAGCTAGGTAAGCTGTTACAGCTTCGCTATCACCAATGTATTCACCACCAACAAACAATTGTGGCACAGTTGTTTTACCTGTAATTGCACGTAAACTTACTGTTGTTGCGTCTGTACCTAATACAATTTCTTCAAAACGAATTTTATGTTCTTTTAATGCTTCTTTTGCTTTTGCACAGAATGGACAGCCTGGTTTAGTGAATAAGCTCACTGCTTCTGGTGCTTTAGCATTTGGGTTAACATAGTTAAGCATTGTGTCAGCATCTGAAACTTCAAACGGGTCGCCAGGTTGGTTTGGCTCGATGAACATTTTATCGATAACACCGTCTTTAACTAACATGCTGTAACGCCATGTACGCTTGCCAAATCCTAAGTCAGCTTTATCAACTAACATGCCCATACCTTCTGCGAATTCGCCGTTACCATCTGGAATGACAGTGATGTTTTCTGCTTCTTGATCTGCAAGCCATGCATTCATAACAAAAGTATCATTTACGCTGATACATACGATTTCATCAACACCATTTTCTTTTAGTACATCAGCCAGTTCGTTGTAACGAGGTAAGTGAGTAGAAGAACAAGTTGGAGTGAAAGCACCTGGTAATGCGAAAACGGCAACTGTTTTACCTTTAAATAATTCATCTGTTGTTACGTTTACCCATTGATCATTTTGACGAGTTGGGAAAGTAACTGTTGGTACGTTTTGGCCTTCGATATTATTTAACATATTGTGCTCCATTTTTTAAAAAGTAATATAAATTAATAAGTTTGTAATTTGTTAGAAACAATCTTTGTTTCGATGGAATGATTATCTAGAAAAACATTTAAAAGGTAAAATCGTTTAAAATTATAAAACCAATAGCTATTTACTATCCAAATTTTACTGTTACTTTATCAGCATATAAATACACCTCAAAGTGAGTATGATTATGACTTATCTTAGAGTCATAATCAGGTATTTAGTTCAAAAAATCCTACAAAAAAATTAAAGAAATAAAAGCATAACTCATTCATCTTAATCAAATAATGCTTTTAAACTTGCAACTCCTTTATCCGCAACTGCTTTTTTCTGTTCTTCTGTTTTTTTACGAGCACCGCTTTCCCAATCAAGGTCTCCCTGTGGTAATTCTAAGAGAAAACGGCTTGGCGTCGGATTAATTGTTTCACCGTATTGATTTCGCTCTTTAGCGAGAATAAAGGTTAGTTCTTTCTGTGCTCGAGTAATACCAACATAAGCAAGACGTCGCTCTTCCTCAACATTATCTTCATCGATGCTTACTTGGTGAGGCAAAATACCTTCCTCCATACCAATTAAATAAACATAGGGAAACTCTAGTCCTTTAGATGCATGTAATGTCATTAATTGTACTTGGTCTAATTCTTCATCTTCTTCATTACGCGATAACATATCACGCAGAGTCAATCGAGCGACAACTTCTTCTAATGTCATAGGTTCATCAAGCGAATCCCCTTTTAGCATTTCAGTTACCCATTTAAATAACATTGAAACATTCTTCATCTGCATTTCAGCGACTTTAGGACTTGGACTACTTTCGTACAGCCAATCCTCATAACCAATATCTCGAATTAAATCTCGTACTACTTCAATCGGTTCTTCACGCTTTAAACGATCATTTAATTCCACCAGCCATCGTGTAAATGCTTGCAGAGTTTGTAACCCTTTACCTTTTAGTGTTTGTTCTAATCCCATTTCAAAACTAGTCGCAAACATGCTGATATGGCGTAAGTTAGCGTAGTTACCTAATTTCTCTCGACTTACGGAACCGATACCACGGGGCGGTTTATTAACTACACGAATAAAGGCATTTTCATCATCGTGATTTACCAATAGTTTCAGGTAAGCCATAATGTCTTTTACTTCTGAACGAGCAAAGAAAGAGGTGCCACCACTGATTTTATAGGGAATACGATTTTCCATCATGGCTTTTTCAAGTAACCGGCTTTGATGATTGCCACGATATAACACTGCATAGTCTTTAAATGCACAACCATTCATAAACTTATGGCCAGAGATTTCCATTACCACACGATCCGCTTCGTGTTTCTCATTTTTCGCCGTTAATACTTTTAAAGATTCACCGTAGGCAAGTTCACTAAATAAACGTTTATCAAATTCATGAGGGTTATTAGCAATTAATATATTTGCTGATTTTAATATACGTTGGCTAGAACGGTAGTTTTGCTCTAATTTAATGACCTTTAATTGTGGAAAGTCGCTCTGTAACATACTCAGGTTTTCAGGGCGCGCACCACGCCAGGAATAAATAGATTGGTCATCATCGCCAACCACAGTAAAACGAGCACGTTCGCCTACTAAAGCTTTAATCAATTCATATTGACTGGTATTAGTATCCTGGTACTCATCAACCAATAGGTAACGAATTTTTTCTGCCAACGACTTCTGACCTCTTCCTTATGAGAAAGCAAAAGCGTTGGAAGAACAATAAGATCATCAAAATCTAAAGCGTTATAAGCTTTTAATTGGCGTTGATAGAGATCGTAACTATGGGCAAAAATAACATCTCTTTCACCCTTTGCTTGTTTAATTGCTTGAGGCGGTAAAATAAGCGCATTTTTCCAATTAGAAATTTGCGTGACTAGGGCTTTTAAGAGGTCGGTATCTTCTTTTAATTGTTTCTCGGTTAATTCTTTTAACAAAGCAAAACTATCTTGGTCATCAAAAAGAGTAAATCCAGCTTTCATACCTAAGGTCTTTACTTCTCTTTTAATAATATCTAATCCCAGAGAATGGAAAGTTGATACCATCAAACCGCGTGCCTCTTTACGCCCTAGTGTTTGACTGACACGTTCCTTCATTTCACGGGCGGCTTTATTAGTAAAGGTAACCGCGACGATATTTTTAGCTAAGTAATCACAATTTTGTACTAAGTGAGCGATTTTATTAGTGATAACACGGGTTTTACCACTACCCGCACCAGCAAGTACTAAACAGGGACCGGATATCATTTTAACGGCGACATCTTGCCCAGGATTGAGTTTCATTAGTCGTCCAAAGGAATAATAATTTTGAGAGTGTAAAACAAAAACGCGAGACAGACAAAAGTCATATCTCGCGTTTTAATTGTTTTTTAACCCCTAAAGACAAGGGTTAAAATAGAAAATTAGTGAGTAAATAAGTCTGCATTGACTAGTAGATGAGCATAAATACTTGCAACATAACCTAAGGCTATCACAGGCATCCATTTCATGTGTGCACCAAAGGTGTATATACCTCGAGCTTGTCCCATTAATGCAACACCGGCGACCGAACCGATTGATAACATACTACCGCCTACACCCGCTGTCAGGGTAACTAATAACCATTGACCTTCACTCATTACTGGCTCCATGCTTAAAACTGCAAACATAACCGGAATATTATCTACAATAGCAGAAAGCACACCAACTAAAATATTTGCCCAAGTTATAAACGCAGGATCAGCATACATAGCATGGGAAACCATACTTAAATAACCAATGAAGCCAAGTCCGCCGACACAAACAACCACACCATAGAAGAATAACAATGTATCCCATTCTGCCTTAGCAACCTTACCGAAAATATCAAAGGGAGCACCATCACCTAGATTGCGTAAGCGTTCGTGCTCTTTGATATCTTTAGTACGCGCAATAGGCGCATTATAATGTTTTTTATGGGTTTTACGTAAATAAAAGGCAAAGAATTGAAGACAGCCTAGACCTGTCATCATGCCTAGTACTGGAGGCATACCTAAGAAAGAATGACCCATTACCGCAAAGAAAATAGTTAATAAGAACAGACCAACAATACGCATCGCCCCTGGTTTCATATGAACAACTTCGCCATCTCCTTTCGCAATTTCAGTGGAAATATAAAAATTCATAATAATCGCAGGTACCAAGAAATTAACCGCAGATGGTATCAACAATTGGAAAAAGTCAGCAAATGGCACCATACCTTTCTGCCAAACCATCAGGGTTGTAATATCACCAAACGGGCTAAAAGCACCACCAGCATTAGTCGCAACAACAATATTAATACAGGCAATAGCAACAAACTTATGATTAGAACCACCTACTTTCATAACAATTGCACACATTAATAGTGCTGTCGTTAAATTATCCGCAATGGGTGAAATAAAGAAGGCTAAAATACCCGTTAGCCAGAAAATATTACGTAGAGTGAAACCTTTATTAACCATCCAAGCGCGAAGTGCATCAAATAATTTTCGCTCTTCCATCGCATTGATATAAGTCATTGCGACTAATAAGAAAAAGAATAACTCAGCGTATTCTAATAGATTATGACGGAAGGTCGCTTCAGCATCATGACTCATGCCATGTTGTGAATAATAAAAACCAATCATTGCCCAAATACAACCCGCGACTACTAAAACGGGTTTAGATTTACGTAAATGGATAACATCTTCTAGCATCACTAGGCAGTAAGCGATACCAAAAATCAATAGAGTCGCATAGCCAATTCCGTGTGACGTTAAATCAATTGTCTCACCACTACTTGCCCATAATGTCGATGAGAAAAACACAGAAAAAAATGCCAGCAACGCACTGACTAGTTTATATTTTTGTAACATTTAACCCTTCCCTAACGCGTTATTAAGATAAATTTCGCGCGATACTAACACAGGGAAAGAATGAAAAACAGCGTTAAACCAAGGGCAACATGGTTACTGATCACTTATTAGAAAAGACATTTGCTTATCAATATTTATTCCACTAGAGGGATATTAATATCATAGCAATCAAGTTCATTATCTTTAAATGAACAGCATGAAATAGAAGGCTTATCAAGACTGATATTAAGAGATTGGTCAAAAGTTAAGGCTAATATATTAGCCAGCAAGGTACGAATAACGCCAGCATGTGCAACAACTACAATGACCGTTTTCTTCCTTTGTAAAGAGTGACTAGTAGGTTGTAATCCTGAGTATGCGACTAACACTCGCTGGGTAAATTCCCTGGGAGATTCGCCATTAGGAAATTTGAAATGTAAGCGGTTATTATTCCATTTATCAATTTCAATACGAGGAATATCATCCCACTTCATTCCTTCCCAATCACCAAAATTTATCTCTTTTAAAGATGCAAGGTAACGAACAGCTAACCCATTTTTTATAACTGCCAGATCCTCAGCCAACTTTGCACAACGCAATAACGGGCTACTATAAATTGCATCAATACTCTTTGTTTGAAAGAATTTTTTAATTTTTAATAGTTGCTCAGCATAATCTTCATTAACATCACAATCTAATTGCCCATAACAGATCCCAGCATCAATCAAAGGCTCTGTATGACGAAGAAAATAAATATCTAGGTGCTTAGTCATTAAACGAGCAATACAGTCAGAATGATTAAAATAAGTATTTCCAATGATTGTTGTGAGAAACCAAGACAATCACCGGTATAACCTCCTAAAGACCTTTTAAACCATTTACCTAATAATAAAATGGTCACTACAACAAACAACAGCAAGCTCAAAATTGTATTTACAGGCAATAAAAAAATCACGAACAAAATATTTAATGAGGTAAAAAAGAAGTATTTAGCGGGTAATTTTTTAGATAAGGCTTGCACCTTACCATCTTGCTCCAGGCGTACGTAGGGCATACTTTGCATCACACATAAAGTACCGTAGCGGCTTATTGTGTGTGCTATCACTAAACTAAGGCACAGAGTACTCGGTGCTATTTCTGCTAATTCCAATAATAAGTTATATTTAAGTAACAATAATAGAACTAAAGCAATCCCGCCATAACTGCCTATTTGGCTATCCTTCATGATTTTTAAACGCTGTTTGGCGTTATATCCACCACCAAATCCATCACAACAATCAGCAAAACCATCTTCATGTAACGCCCCCGTCAATAATAACGAAACAACTAACATTAAAATAAGACTTATTTGAAGTGACAAAAACAAATGACAAAGATAAAAAAACACACTCATCAAGCAGGCAATTAATACCCCAACGAGAGGAAAATATGCATTAGCTTTATGAAACTCTTTCTCGTTAAAAGTAATATAAGCAGGAATAGGAATTCGCGTAAAATATGAAAGCGCATAAAAAAACAAAGTAACTTGTGACTTTAATCTGCTATTCAACCCACTCATAAAAGAACCATTAAAATTACTCACTTTGCGATACACCAGCATCGGCAAAGGAAGCCATTTCGTTAAAAAAAGTTGCGGCAGAAACAATTAGAGGGAAAGCAACGGCAACACCCGAACCTTCTCCCAAACGTAATCCTAAATCCAATAAAGGTTTAACATTTAAATGATTTAACAACAACTGATGCGCTTGTTCCTTAGATTGATGGCAAAATTGTGTGTAATCTAAAAAATTCTCATTCATTTTACTTGCTTGCAAGCGCAACCACAGAGCAAATAAAACCATCTACCAAAACTAACATTGACAGTTCAAGTCGCTTTTAACATTGCGCCAATCATCATCACAATTTCAAATCCACCTACTTTTTGTATTACCTCTAGAACTGGAGCATTATTTAATTTATGAAAAGCAATCGATTGTTCAACCACCTGCGCTTTGTGTTTTACACCTTGTTCATCAACTCCTGTTCCTCTTCCGCAACAAACCAAACCAGAGAGGCCTAATAGTGATGCCATAATGGCGTACCGCAGAGGTCGTATTAGCAATTCCCATTTCTCCAAAACCGATGACATTACAACCTTCAGCAAATTTAGCCTCTACAATATCCGCACCTTTTTTTAATGCAAGTTGACATTGAACTTCAGTCATTGCCTCCGTTTTTAAGAAGTTATTAGTACCTTTTGCAATCGGATGATTAATAAATTTATTATTTTTAATATTAAAATCACAACTCACGCCTGCATTCACAATATGTAAATCTAATTGATGTTGACTAGCAAAACAGTTAACCGCGACCCCACCTGACAAGAAGTTAAGTACCATTTGCTCTGTAACAGCTTGAGGAAATAAACTCACACCTTCCTCCGCAATGCCATGATCAGCGGCAAAAATATATAAACTAGGCTGATTAATCTCAATAGATAGGCTATGCTGAATATGGGCAATTTTACAAGCAACCTCTTCTAGCATGCCAAGACTGCCTTGAGGTTTTGTTTTCAAGTCAATTATGCTTTGCACATCGCTGATAAATGAAGCTGATAATTTTTTTGCAATAGGTTTAATATCAAACACAATAAGCCCTTTTTAAATCTTTATAGTAATAAATAATAAAACGTCTAAAGTTTTAAATTAGACACGTAAAATAATACAAACAACAATGATGTGAATTTAATCACAAATGGCAATAAAAGCGTATCAACACACTTTTACAATTTAAAGTATAATTATTGATAAACTTGTTTATCTACCAATAGATTTATCAAATATATGATTTTATGCCTATTTTCGATTTTTAAATAACATTTTCGAGACATATTTATGAATGATAATGATCTTCTTTTTATAGAAGATGATGTGACTAACGTGGATGACCCGATTTCACTTCATTTATCACCCTGGAAGGTGTTAATTGTTGATGATGATGAAGAAGTACATGCCGTTACCAAACTTGTCCTTTCAAATTTTGAATGGGATGATACCCCTTTACATTTTCTCAGTGCTTACTCCGCCTATGAAGCAGAGCAATTCTTTATGGAGCACGATGATATTGCAGTTGCACTTATTGACGTTGTTATGGAAACTGACGATGCGGGTTTGCGCCTTATTGATACTATTCGTAATGAACTTAATAACAAAGCAACACGTATCGTTTTGCGTACCGGTCAACCAGGGCAAGCCCCTGAGCGTAAAATAATTCGCGAATATGAAATATCTGATTATAAAAATAAAACAGAATTAAGTGGTATCAAGCTCGACACTTTAATGTGTACGACATTACGTTCATATCAGAACATTGTAAGCCTAAAGAAAAACAAAAGAGGCCTAGAACTTGTTATCGAGTCATCTAGTGTTCTTTTTGATGCTTTAACCTATGAATCATTGATCAACGTTACCGTTAATTACCTTTCTAAACTGGTTGCTCAATGCACAAAGATGCCCGAATATAATTTATCTGCACTGGGTATATACTGTGATAACGATGTTTTTCAATTACTTGAAACACGTGGTGAATTTACATATCTTAAGGGCATTAATGATATTGAAAATCTGCCTGATGCACCTTCTATATTAATCTCACAAAGTATTGCAGAAGATCGTCATATTTATCATGAAAACTCATTTGTTTTAAATATTAAAAGCAGTTCAGAAAAAACCATTATCTTATACTTAAAAGGCCTAGCACCTTTCTTAAGCGAAGATATTTCTCTCATCGATCTGTTTGCCAGTAATACCAAAACCTCCTTCGATAATGAAGAATTGCGCCATGAGCTTGATGAAGGTCAACGAGAAATTGTTTATTTATTAGGTGAAGCCATTGAGCAAAAATCCAAAGAAACGGGTAACCATGTTAGACGTGTTTCTGAAATTTCCCGAATTTTGGCATTAGAACTTGGTTTCAGTGTTGCTGAATCAGAAAAAATAAAATCAGCATCCCCCTTCATGATTTAGGGAAAATAGGTATACCAGACCATATTTTGCATAAACCCGGTTCATTTACTCCTGAAGAGTGGAAAATAATGCAATCACATGTAGAAATTGGTTACGAATTAGTACGTTACTCTAATCAAGACATATTAAAATATGCGACTATTATCAGCCATCAGCATCATGAGAAGTGGGATGGAACAGGTTATCCTAACGGACTTAAAGGTGAAGAAATTAATCTTATAGGCCGTATTGCTTCCCTAGCAGATGTGTTTGATGCATTAGCACACGATCGTTGTTATAAAAAAGCCTGGCCAATGGAAGAAGTAATACAGTTCATATATAACCAAGATGGCAAACATTTTGACCCGAAAGTTGTTCGTCGCATTCAAAAAAATCCAAGATCAAATTATCGCCGTCAATGAACGTTATAAAGACGTGTTTTAATTAAACCTATTTTTAATGTGAAAAAATCCCGATTTATCGGGATTTGTTTTATACTACCCCAAATATTACTTAAGCCCTTATTTTATTGGAAACACCATGTCTTTTGAATCGCTTGAACTTGACCAACACCTTTTAAACGCCCTTTCTAGCATGGGCCATACTCGTCCAACAAGCATTCAAACTCTTGCTATCCCTGTTGCAATGGATGAGCAAGATATTATGGCTAGTGCTCCAACGGGGACAGGTAAAACCTTAGCTTTTTTATTACCAGCCGTACAAAGGTTAATTGACTTCCCTCGCCGTAAAAATGGCTCTGCACGTATTTTAATACTGACACCAACACGTGAGCTTGCAGTACAAATAAGTGAAGTTGCACAAAGCCTTTGTAAAGGCACTGAATTGGTTGTTGGCAATATAATTGGTGGTATTTCCTATCAAGAGCAAGAAGATGTGATCATGTCAAATGTTGACATCGTCATTGCCACCCCAGGACGCCTAATGGAATACATCGAAGCTGAAGCCTTTGATTGCCGTGAAGTAGAAACCCTAGTGCTTGATGAAGCTGACCGCATGCTTGATATGGGTTTTATCGATACCATGGATAGAATTGCCGGTGAAACTCGCTGGCGTAAGCATACTTCCTTATTTTCTGCGACATTAGAAGGAAAAGGATTACGCGAGTTTTCACGCGATATTTTAAATAACCCTGCACAGCTAACTGCTGAAGTGACACGACGTGAAAGTGGTAAAATTTTGCAGTGGGTTCACCTAGCTGATGATGCAGAGCATAAATTAAAATTGCTAGCGACTATATTGCAACAAGAACCCCTTCATGAGCAAGTTCAGAAAATGATTGTGTTTGTTAAAACACGTGAGCGTTTAACTGAGTTAGTATCGCAACTTGCTGAAATGAATATTCGCTGTAACTACCTACGTGGCGAAATGGATCAGGATAAACGTAATGAGTCTTTACGCCAGTTCAAAGAAGGTTCGATCAATATTCTGATTGCAACGGATGTGGTCGCACGTGGTATTGATGTACCGGATATTACTCATGTTATTAATTATGATATGCCACGTAGTGCCGATATTTATGTACACCGCATTGGTCGAACCAGCACGAGGCGGTAAAAAAGGCACGGCGATTTCTTTAATTGAAGCACATGATATCGATATTCTGTCTAAGGTTGAGCGTTATACGGATCAAATCTTAAAACGTCGCGTGATTAAATCATTGCGACCAACTAATAAAGAAGCAAAAGTAAGCCAACGTAAACCTAAAAAGCCAGTTACTAAAAAAGGCAGAGCGCGTGAGCAAGAGTTAAAAGAACAACAAAAAGCCAAACGCCAAAAGAAAAAAGAAGATATAGGTAAGCAACGTCACCGCACTAAAAAGTCAAAGGGCAAACCAAGTTGGGCAGGTAAAGGGCCAAAGAAAGAAACTGAAGAGAATTAAAGCTTAAAGGCTTTAAGCTAGAAGGCAAGAAACATCTAACCTTCTAGCATTCAGCCTTCGAGCCTTGCTGTTTTATTTTTCATCTCGATAAAAGACTAAATCTGTCGCGCTAGAGTCTGCGCTTACAAAGTAGTACCCATCAACATCAAAGCCTTTTAATTGCCCTACTTCTGTGATTTCATTTTCTAAGATATAACGTGCCATTAAACCACGTGCTTTTTTCGCATAAAAGCTAATCACTTTATACTGCCCATTTTTTTGATCTTTAAAAATAGGGGTAATAATGTCACCTTGAAGTGTTTTTTCTTCACTGCTTTAAAGTATTCATTAGAAGCAAGATTAATTAACACAGAATCGCCCTGTGCTTTTAATGCTTTATTAATTTCAACAGTAATCAAATCGCCCCAGAATTGGTATAAGTTATCGCCCCTTTCATTCGCTAATTTAATACCCATTTCCAAACGGTATGCCAACATTAAGTCAAGAGGCTTTAATAAACCATACAAGCCAGAAAGAATGCGCAGATGCTGTTGAGCATAGCTTAAAACTTTAGGCGCTAATGTTTCAGCTTGTAATCCAGTGTAAACATCGCCCTTAAAAGCAAATAAGGCTTGTTTAGCGGTATCAGTTGTTAAAGGTTGTTTCCAATCAGCAAAACGAGCAACATTTAGGCCGGCAATTTTATCACTAACTTTCATTAATGAAGCAATATCCTGCATTGAAAGTGTTTGGCATTGCTTAATAAGCAACTCACTTTCTGACAATAACGATGCCTGTGAATATTCAGTCGTAGGGGCACTCGTTTCAAAATCGAGAGTTTTAGCGGGTGACAGTACAATTAGCATTTTTTTCCTAAAGCGAAAACGCCTCGAAAGGCGTTTATTGAAAGATTAATAAATAGAACTTATCTATCTTTATACTTATGCTGTTTTAATAATCAAGTGTTATATCATCTAGCATATGCCCACCAAACGCCTTACGTCCTTCAGTGGAGTCCAATTTTATCATTAAGCGAACATCATTTGCAGAATCGGCATGTGCAATGGTCTCTGAATAACCAATCACGCCTTGCTCATAGAGATTAAACAATGCTTGGTCAAAGGTTTGCATACCATGATCGGCGGAATTTACCATTATTTCTTTAAGGGTATGAAGTTGCCCTTTACGTATTGCTTCGGCCATTGTCGGTGTATTAAATAGAATCTCAAAGGCGTACCCGTCTTGATTTACCATCAACCGTTGGAATAAGTTGCTGAGCAACCACTGCACGTAGGTTAACAGAAAGATCAAATAAAAACTGACGATGTCTTTCCTTAGGCACTAAATGTAAAATTCTCTCTAATGCTTGGTTGGCATTGTTGGCGTGTAGTGTTGCCATACAAAGATGCCCCGTTTCAGAGAAAACCAATGCAAATTCCATGGTTTCACGAGTACGAATTTCACCGATTAGAATAACATCAGGGGCTTGGCGTAAAGAGTTTTTAAGGGCAGTTTCAAAGGAAGCAGTATCAATGCCAACTTCTCGTTGAGTTACAACACTAGTACCATGTTGATGCACAAATTCAATAGGATCTTCAATGGTTAAGATATGCCCTGAAGCATTTTGATTACGATAACCTATCATAGCCGCTTGTGTGGTCGATTTACCTGATCCAGTTGCACCTACAGATAAGATCAAGCCTCGATGCATCATGCAGGTTTCTTTTAGCTGTGAAGGTAAATTTAACTCTTCAAAGCTAGGGATTTTACCTTCAATACGACGAATAACCATGCCAGGCTCTTCTTTTTGCATAAAAGCACTTAAACGAAAGCGACCTGAACCCACACCATTGATAGCATAGTTTGCTTCTTTGCTTTGCTGAAATTCAATAAATCGAGATTCTCCCATCGCTTCTTTTAGCAAAGCCAACACTTGCTCTTCATCAAGGTTATGCTTAGTCAGCGATTGCAGAGCTCCATGTAATTTCATCGTAGCAGGCAAACCAACAGAAATATAAAGATCTGACGCTTTATGCTCATCGATTTGTGAGAGTAATTTTTGCAACATAATAATTTACCTTATTTTCCTAATACATCTGATTAAGCGTTAATTCAGGTTAAAATGTTTTCGGATCCGCAGACTTTTGCGCCGCATCTGCATGTGAAACTTCACCTCGACTAACAAGGTTACGTAAACATTGATCCAGTGTCTGCATGCCATGTACCATCCCTGTTTGGATCACAGAATACATTTGTGCAATTTTATCTTCACGCACTAAGTTACGGATTGCAGGAATACCAATCATAATTTCATGGGCGACAACTCGTCCACCGCCATTCTTTTTCAACAGCGTTTGTGAAATAACCGCACGTAATGATTCAGATAACATAGAACGCACCATACTTTTTTCTTCAGCCGGAAATACATCTATCACACGGTCTATGGTTTTAGCGACCGAGGTTGTATGCAAAGTACCAAAAACTAAATGCCCCGTTTCAGCCGCGGTTAAGGCTAAACGAATGGTTTCTAAGTCACGTAACTCACCAACAAGAATAACATCGGGATCTTCACGTAACGCACTACGCAATGTCGCATCAAAACTATGGGTATCTTTAAAGACTTCTCGTTGATTAATCAATGACTTTTTAGTCTTATGTACGAATTCTATCGGATCTTCAATAGTTAAGATATGTTCATGACGACTATCATTAATATAATCAATCATGGCCGCTAAAGTTGTTGATTTACCCGAACCCGTTGGTCCCGTCACTAATACTAAGCCACGTGGGTAATCAGAGATTTTTTTGAAAATATCTGGTGCACCTAAATCCTCAAGGGTTAATACTTTACTAGGAATGGTACGAAATACGGCGCCCGCTCCACGCTGTTGATTAAAAGCATTTACACGGAAACGTGCAAGATCTGGAATTTCAAAGGAAAAGTCAGTTTCTAGTTGTTCTTCAAAATCTTTACGTTGTTTGTCATTCATGATGTCATAAATTAAACTATGTACCTCTTTATGCTCTAGTGCAGGTACATTTACCTTACGTACCTCACCATCTACTCGAATCATTGGAGGTACTCCAGCAGAAAGGTGTAGATCTGATGCATTATGCTTTACACTAAAAGCTAATAATTCCGTGATATCCATAATCTAAAATCCTATTAAAATGACTAATATACAAAAACAAATAAATAAAGTTACTCAGAAAATAACTCATGCGACCACGCAAGTACACCGTAATGAGCATGAAATTCAATTATTAGCAGTGAGTAAAACTAAACCCATCCAATTAATTAAAGAAGCATACCTTGCTGGATTACGCCATTTTGGCGAAAACTATGTGCAAGAAAGCGTAGAAAAAATTCAAACAATTAAATTAGATGATGACTTTCAAGATCCTATTGTCTGGTATTTTATCGGACCATTACAATCAAATAAAACACGCCCCGTCGCAGAAAACTTCGACTGGGTACAAAGTGTAGACCGCTTAAAAATCGCACAACGCCTAAATGATCAACGACCAGATCATTTACCCGCACTCAATATTTGTTTGCAGGTTAATATTAGCGGAGAAGCGAGCAAGTCAGGTACTACTTTATCACAAGTAATTGACCTTGCTTCACAAGTTAGTGATCTTCCTCGCTTAAAATTACGTGGAATTATGGCGATACCACAGAAGACAGAAAATCTTCAGCACCTTGAAAAACAATTTGATGAACTCCATAACATTTATCAGAAACTGCAAATCTTATACTCAGAAGTTGATACACTCTCCATGGGAATGAGCGGAGACTTAGAAAGTGCGATAAAATGTGGTAGTACTATGGTACGAATTGGTACCGATATTTTTGGTGCAAGGGATTAATTATCTCTTAACAAAACACAAATACTAGCAACAGTTTTATACACCACACATGCTCAGAGATAAGCAATTTAACAACGTAGTGCGAAAGCAAGACGTTCTGTAAATATGCATTTTTCGACAATGATACATAATTAAATCTAACTAGGGATTAACATGCTACACAAAAAAATTACGTTTATTGGCGCAGGCAACATGGCATCAAGCATTATTAGCGGTTTAGTTTCAGATGGTTATCCGAGTGAAGCCATCTGTGCAAGTGAGCCAAGAACAGAAGCAACCGATAAACTTGTAAAGCAATTTTCCATAAATAGTAGCCAAGATAATATTGAATCAGCACGTTGGGCAGAAGTGATTGTATTAGCTGTGAAGCCACAAATTATGGCAACTGTTTGCCAAGACTTAGCAGATGCAGGTATTGATTTTAGTAATAAACTAGTGCTTTCTATTGCTTGCTGGCGTATCAGTTAGACGTTTACAATCTCTGCTTGGCGAGAATACTCCGGTTATTCGTACCATGCCAAATACACCATCGCTATTACAAAAAGGCATGACAGGTTTATTTGCTTCATCTCAGGTAAATACAGAAAACAAAGACTTTGCAGGACAATTAATGCAAGCAGTTGGTGAAGTACTTTGGGTTGAACAAGAAAACATGATAGATGCTGTTACTGCGACTTCAGGCTCAGGCCCTGCTTATTTCTTCCTATTTATGGAAGCGATGCATAACAAAGCACAAGAAATGGGTTTTACTGATGAAGAAGCAAGAAAACTGGTTCTACAAACCGCACTTGGTAGCGCTGAAATGGTTAAAAATAATCCACAATTGAGCATCGGAAAATTACGTGAAAATGTAACCTCAAAGGGTGGCACAACCGCATGACTGCATTAAATACCTTTAATGATTCAGGCTTACCAGAAATTGTCGCTAAGGCGATGCAAGCGACATCTGACCGTGGTGAAGAAATGGAATCTTTATTTTAATAGAGGGTAAAACAACATATGAACTCAGTAAATTTTCTAATTCATACTGTATTTGATCTGTACATCATGATCATTTTATTGCGTGTTTGGTTACAGGTGGCACGCGCAGATTTTTATAATCCATTTAGTCAATTCGTGGTTAAAGCAACACAACCTATTGTTGGCCCGTTACGTCGCTTTATTCCAAGCTTAGGTGGCTGGGATAGTGCAACTATTCTGTTTGGTTTTGTAATTGCCTGTTTAAAGGTGGTGGTATTAAGCTTCATGGTAAATGCGACTGTTAATCCAACCATTATTACCGTTTCTGGCTTAATTATTTTATTAACAGCGGTATTCAAACTGATTTTCTGGGTACTGGTATTACGCGCAATTTTAAGTTGGATCAGTAAAGGACAAAACCCAATTGAAGCGGTTATGATTCAGCTAAGTGAACCTTTACTTGCACCTGGTTCGTCGCTTTATTCCACCTATTGGTGGTTTAGACCTATCAATGGTTGTGGTATTAGTCGGTTTACAATTTGTTGAACTATTAGTAAATGATTTATTAACTAAATTATTTTAATTAGCTTATTAAATGTTTACCTTATTAACGGATAAGTCCTATGTAAAACAAGAAGCAGAAGATCTATTGTTGCGTCTTGTTTTACAGCCTAAAGCCAGCAAAGATGCTTTTGTTGGTTTATTAGGAGATGAGCTAAAAATTGCTATCACAGCTCCCCCAGTTGATGGCAAAGCCAATAAACATCTGATTAAATTTCTAAGCAAACAATTCAAAGTAGCGAAAGGCGCTATTGTTGTTGAAAAGGGAGCACTCAATCGCCATAAATTAGTGCGTATCAAAAGTCCAAAACATTTTCCTTCCTTGCCTTAAACTAGGTTATAAAGAACAACTCAATACATTTTCCTTGCTGAGCTAGCCTCATCAAGTATCATACATTTCCACCTAATACGATTTTAAGGATGCCATATGTTGAAAACCTTTTTGACCACACTTTTAATGCTATTTAGCTTAACAAGCTTTGCTGAACAGAAGCAAGATTTCGCCAATTTAGAAGTACACTATATTGCCCTTCCCTCAGCTTTTCTTACTCCTCAAGTTGCGACTCAATATGGCCTAGAGCGAAGTAAATATATTGGCTTAGTTAATATTTCTGTGCTTGATAAAACACAAAAATCAATGCCTATTGAAGCAAACCTGATTGGCAGTGGGCGTAATCTTATTGGGCAAACAACACAACTCAAATTTAAAAAAATTGTAGAGGGAAATCCATTTATTATATTGCAAGCTACCCTTTTACCAACGAAGAAATTGTGAAATTTGATGTACAAATAAAAGCACAGGACAAAACACATAGATTAAAATTCCAACATAAATTTTACGTGGAGTAAATAAATGAACAAACAATGGGTATTAGCAACGGGTAATAAAGGCAAAGTAAAAGAAATGAGTGAGCTATTAAATAGCTTCTCTATTGAGGTATTACCGCAAAGTCATTTTGAAGTGAGCGAAGTGCCGGAAACTGGGACAACTTTTGTTGAAAACGCCATTATTAAAGCACGCCATGCATCAAAAGTAACTGGGTTGCCAGCTATTGCGGATGATTCTGGGTTAGAAGTCGACTTCTTAAATGGCCAGCCAGGAATTTACTCTGCACGTTTTGCTAGCGAACAGGCTAGCGATCAAGACAATATAGATTTACTTCTTAATAAATTAGAAGGCGTTGGCGAGGCACAGCGTAGCGCTCGTTTTCAGTGTGTTTTAGTTTATATGCGCCATGAGCTCGACCCTACACCGATTATTTGCCAAGGCACTTGGGAAGGTATCATTACTGAGCAACAAAATGGCGAAAATGGCTTTGGATATGATCCTATTTTTTGGGTGGAATCCGAGCAATGTTCATCGGCTCAGTTAAGTAAACAACGAAAAAGTGAATTGAGTCATCGCGGTAAAGCACTGTCTCTTCTAGTCGAACAATTAAAAGTACAATTAGGGTAATCGATGCTACAACTACCACCACTAAGTCTCTATGTTCATATACCTTGGTGTATTGAAAAATGCCCTTACTGTGATTTTAATTCACACAAATTACGTGGTGAAATCCCCGAACAAGATTACCTAGAATCATTATTGGCCGATCTCAATACAGATATTATCTATGCACAGGGACGTCAACTCGATACTATTTTTATTGGTGGTGGTACACCAAGTCTAATTTCAGCGACTGGCATTGGATGGTTACTCAAGGAAATAGAAAAGAAAATACCTTTTAAAGAAAACATTGAAATCACACTCGAAGCTAACCCTGGCGCCATAGAAAATAGTAAAATAGCACAGTTTAAAGACGCTGGTATTAGCCGTTTTTCTTTTGGGGTACAAAGTTTTCAACAACCCAAACTGACTCGATTAGGCAGAATACATGGCGTTGATGAAGCAAAATCAGCGAGCTTTACAAGCAAAACAAAGTGGTATCGGCACATTCAATTTAGATCTAATGCATGGATTACCAGAGCAAAGCCTAGAAGATGCCTTATTTGACCTGCAAACAGCCATAGATTTATCACCTACACACATATCTTGGTATCAATTGACCATTGAACCTAATACCCAATATTTTTCACATCCACCGACTTTACCCGACGATGAATTACTTTGGGAAATTCAACTAGCAGGGCAAAAACTATTAGCTGAAAATGGTTATCAGCAATATGAAATTTCAGGATATAGCCAAGCAGGGTTTGAGTGTCAGCATAATCTTAATTACTGGTCTTTTTCAGATTATATTGGTATTGGCTGTGGTGCACATGGCAAGTTAACCTTGCCTCTTGAAAACAAAATTATGCGTACCACCAAAGTTAAACACCCCAAGGGCTACTTAGATACTAGTCGACCTTTTTTAGATGACTTTCATAGTATTGATAAACAAGACTTAGCATTTGAATATATGATGAATCGATTACGCTTGTTTGAGCCTATTCCATTCAATGAATTTGAGCAATATACAGGATTAAGCATAGATTCAATTGCAACGCAGATAGAAACCGCAATAAAGAAAAAGCTTTTAACTAAAAATAGCGATCATTGGTTAATGACTGACCTGGGACATCGCTACCTTAATGAGTTATTACAATTATTTATGGATTAATTGAAATAGATTTGGGGTGGGTATTCCACCCTTTTAAGCTTTTATTTTTTCTTATGACAACGTAGATAAAAAGTAGCTTCAGATGCTTTCATTGGCTTGGCTTGAAAGTCACCTTGCCCGGATGAGATATGATTTGCCTTGAGAAATGCTTCCTGCTCAGCATTTTCAATACCAGCCCCAACTACATCAACACCTAACTCTCTCGCTAGTACCATTACAGACTTAATCATAGCTTCGCCAAAAAGGCGACCAGGCACACCCTGAATATAATTTTTAGTTATCTTAAACTTTTCGATACCTAATGGCTCTAGGAAATGAAAAATAGAGAGACCGCACCGAATCCATCCACTGTGATAGCAATACCCAATTTACGAATATTCAAAAGGTTTTCAATAATAGTATAATTATTACTATCAAATACGCTTTCAATCACTTCAAATTCAATATCTGTAGCATCACAACCAGTATCTTTTAAAATGCTTTGAAGATCTGCGATAAGGCTAATTTGCGTCAGTTGACTAACGGATAAGTTAACCGCGATACGTCCGAAATGAATGCCAGAAGATTTCCACTTGACCGCTTGCGCGCAACGACCTTAATCATTTTTAAGCCAATCGGTACTAATATTCCTCTTTCCTCCGCTAAACTCAAAAAACGATCCGGTAATAACAAACCATGAACAGGATGGTTCCAACGTATTAAGCTTTCCATAGCAACAATCAATTTTTTATTCAGATCATATTGAGGCTGATAATATATTTCAAATTGATCCTGTTGTAGCGCTGTTTTTAATTCAGCCTCCAGCTGTAATTGATGTGAAGAATGTTCTGTTAAGTGATTGGTATAAAAATGATAAGCATTACTTTTATCTAACTTAGCGCGAAGCATCGCTTTTTCTGCACTTTGCAATAATGCATCCACATCAATACCATCATCTGGACATAAACTAATACCAATAGTGGCACTCAAGGTGGCGGAAATATCACCAATATTAAATTGTTGCTTAAATTGTTTTACTATTTTTTGCGCAACTAAGGCAGGCATCATGCTCATTTTTAAGGCCATCAATAATAATGACAAACTCATCATCTCCGAATCTAGCCACAGTATCTTTTTCACAAATACATTTTTTTAAACGGCAAGCAATTTCTTGTAAAACTTTATCACCCGCATCGTGGCCATGCTGGTCATTAATCGCTTTAAAGCTATTAATGTCAACCAACACAACAGCCATCGCAATTTCATTAAAGTTAGCCCGGTTAATTGCATCCTCTAGAGTAGTGAAGAGCGCGATACGGTTTGATAGCCCAGTGAGTGGGTCATGTTTTGATAAGTACTGAATTTTACTTTCAATATTTTTACTTTGTGTCAGGTCGGTAAAGGAATAAATGCGATTATTAACCCGTTCTTCAAGCTCCACATTGTAAACATCTAACCAAGCAAAGCGGATTTCTTTTTGCTTATTACGATACATAATATCGCCTTTCCACTGATTATTCTTTTCTAACCCTTCCGTTACCCTTTGTAAAAGTGTTGAATCTTCATCCTGTGGAGCTAAGGTTAAAATGCTGTTGCCTAGTAGCTCTGTTTTCTTATAACCAGTCAATAAACAGGTTGCCAAATTTACCGAAATAATAATGCCTGCTTGATCCGTTACAATTAAGTTTTCTTGGCTATTTTCAAACACTGCATTAGCGACTTTAAGACGTTTTTGTAAACGATGATGCGCAGTAATATCACGTCCAATACCAATTAATCCCTGTACCTTTCCTTCATTATCCAATAGCGGTACTTTACGCATATCAATAAAATGGCGTTCCCCATCAATATAGGTGAGATACTCTTCACCTGAATAGGTCTCATTATTTGCCATCACATCTTTATCTTCGTCGCTGGCACATATTCGCTTGTTCAAACTCAAAGAACTGCTCATCGGTCTTTCCCACAATCGCTTTTTCAGGTTGCCCAATAAACTTTTCAAACTGTTTATTACAACCTAAAAAGCGACTATCAAGATCCTTAAAAAATATCAAATCTGGAGATATATCTGCTGTTGCTCGGAGCATAATATGCTCCTTTTCAATTTCCCGTTTGGCTTCATTAAGTTCCGAAATATCCAACACCATTCCTATTTGAATATCACTATCAGGAATTAATTCTTTGCGAAAAACAACTTCATGACGTCCTCCATTCAAATCATGTAAATCACATTTAAAAACATGAACTTGACGAGATTCATATACTTTTTTATCAATTAATTCAATATCTTTACGCAAATACTCAGGCAAAATTGTTGAGGAATGGTTGCCAATAATATCCTCATTGGTGAGTCCTAATTGACTAGAAAAACTATGATTACAAACCAGAATAATCCCTTCTTTATTCTTATAATAAATAGGAATACTAATGCAATTTAATGCTTTTTTTACAGCATCACTGACTAAAGCTTCCTCGGTTGGCATAACCTTCTTTTCTGGAGCTGACTCAGTGTTATTTAAATAGGTACATTCCAGCTGGGGATAAAGCGTTTGGATCTGCTCTTTGACTGATTGATGGACAGTTTGTTCACAGATTAAATAATGATAATTTTTCTCGGCTAAGATCACTAGGATCTCGTTACTATTAAGTACATGCTCAGTACAATAGGTAACATCATTATTTGCAGTGCAAATTGAAGTTAATAATGCATCAACAAGTTTAACGTTATGTCCAATATATAAAACATTTTTGGGAAGCGCAGACAAGTCATTCACCTATTATTATCGAAGTATAAAGCAGAGTTAAATTTAGCATATTAGGAAAATATTTCATGGGGAGCAATAACAAAAAGGGGATCATTTGATCCCCTTTTGATTTTTAACAGTTTTTCTTTAATTAACCGAGTTGTTTACGCACATTTCTGAACATACGCATCCAAGGACTATCTTCACGCCATTCATCAGGATGCCAAGAGTTAGCAACCGTTCTAAATACACGTTCAGGGTGTGGCATCATAATAGTCACACGACCATCCTGTGAGGTTAAGCCAGTAATACCATTTGGAGAACCATTAGGATTAGCTGGATAATCTTGAGTATTGTTACCGTAATTATCGATGAATCGCAGGGCAATATTACCACTCGCTTCAATAGCGACTAGATGCTGTGCATCTTTTACTTCCACTCGGCCTTCACCATGAGAAACTGCAATTGGCATATGTGAACCCGCCATATCATTTAAGAATAATGAGTTATTCTTTTGCACTTCTACCAAGCTGAAACGGGCTTCAAAACGTTCAGAATTGTTTCGAACAAAACGAGGCCAGAGATCAGTACCGGGAATTAGTTCATGTAAGTTAGATAACATCTGACAGCCATTACAAACACCTAATGCAAATGAGTTTTCACGTTCAAAGAATGTTTGGAACTGTTCACGTGCTTGGGCATTAAATAAAATTGATTTAGCCCAACCTTCACCCGCTCCTAATACATCACCGTAAGAGAAACCACCACAGGCGACTAAACCAGCAAAGTCAGCTAATTTAACATCACCAGATAGAATATCACTCATGTGCACATCAATCGCGGAGAATCCAGCGCGATTAAAGGCACTGCCATTTCTTGCTGAGAGTTAACACCCTGCTCACGAATAATCGCCATACGTGGTAATACACCCGTTGCAATATAAGGCGCGACCACATCTTCATTAATATCAAAAGTTAACTTGGTTGATAAACCAGGATCTTTATCATCTAATTTTAGATCGTACTCTTGTTGTGCACACTCTGAATTATCACGTAATGATTGCATCTTCAGGGTTGTTTCAGCCCAGATACCACGGAATTCGCTACGAGGAGCAACGAGAATATCTTTACTATCGCGCGTGAATTCAACTTGATCTTTATCGTTAAGCGAACCAATTACTAGTGAGTTAGTGGTTAACCCATGACCAGCTAAAGTGTTTAGCACTGCTTCTTTATCTTCACGTTTAACTTGAATCACTGCGCCTAACTCCTCCGAGAAAAGAACAGAAAAGTCATCGTGACCTAGTTGATCTAATTTCACCGTCACACCACAGTGACCAGCAAAGGCCATTTCAGTGATCGTAGAGAATAAGCCACCGTCACTTCTATCGTGATAAGCCAACAGTTTTTTATCTGCCACCAATGTTTGCATCGCATTAAAGAAGTTTCTTAATAAATCAGGATTATCAAGATCTGGCGTTGCATCACCAAGTTGCTTGTAAACCTGCGCTAAAGACGAACCGCCTAAGCGATTCTTGCCACAGCCTAAATCAACTAAGATAAGATCCGTATCACCTTTATCTGTGCGTAATTGTGGTGTCACTGTATTACGAATGTCACGTACTGCACCAAACGCAGTAATAATAAGAGAAAGAGGAGAAATCACTTCTTTATCTTCACCCGCGTCATCTTGCCAGCGAGTTTTCATCGACATTGAGTCTTTACCAACAGGAATAGTTAGTTCAAGCTCAGGACAAAGTTCTTCACCTACCGCTTTAACTGCTTCATATAAACCAGCATCTTCACCAGGGTGGCCCGTTGCAGACATCCAGTTTGCAGATAATTTAATACGTTTAAAATCGCCAATATCAGAACAAGCAATATTAGTAATCGACTCTGCCACTGCAAGGCGTGCTGATGCACCAAAGTTAAGTAAAGCAACAGGAGTACGTTCACCTAATGCCATTGATTCACCATAATAGGTATCATAACTGGCGGCTGTTACCGCACAGTCAGCCACAGGAACTTGCCAAGGACCAACCATTTGATCGCGTGCAACTAAGCCTGTCACTGTTCGGTCGCCAATGGTAATAAGGAATGTTTTTTCTGCAATTGAAGGTAGACGTAATAGACGTTCTGCAAGCATCTTTTACACTTGCACCGGATAAATCTAATGCTTTACCCTGTGCTGTTTGCGTATTCACTTCACGATGCATTTTAGGCGCTTTACCTAATAAAACTTCCAATGGCATATCAATTGGTTTGTTCTCAAACTCAGGGTCGCTCAAGGTCAAATGCATTTCTTCTGTTGCTGTACCAATCACAGCATATAAAGCACGTTCACGTTTACAAATCGCTTCAAAGGTCGCTAAATTTTCAGGTTTAACAGCCATAACATAACGTTCTTGAGATTCATTACACCAAATCTCATGTGGCGCCATGCTCTTTTCATCATTTGGAATTGCACGTAAATCGAAGAGTCCACCACGACCACCATCATTAACCAACTCAGGCATTGCGTTAGATAAACCACCTGCACCAACATCATGAATAAATTGAATTGGGTTATCATCACCCATCTGCCAGCATCGATCGATCACTTCCTGACAACGGCGCTCCATTTCAGGGTTTTCGCGTTGCACAGATGCAAAATCTAAATCTTCCGTTGAAGCACCAGAGTCCATTGAAGAGGCCGCACCACCACCTAAACCAATGTTCATTGCTGGTCCACCTAGTACAATCAGTTTTGCACCAACAGGAATATCTTTTTTCTGAACATGTGAGCGACGGATATTACCTAAACCACCGGCAAGCATGATAGGTTTATGGTAACCACGCACTTCATTACCGTTATGGCTTTCTACTTTTTCTTCATAAGTTCGGAAATAACCTAAGATATTTGGGCGACCAAATTCATTGTTAAAAGCAGCGCTACCAAGCGGTGCTTCAAGCATAATATCCAATGCTGAAACAATGCGACTCGGCTTACCAAAATCAGTTTCCCAAGGCTGTTCAAAATTAGGAATGCGTAAATTAGAAACAGAGAAACCTACTAAACCAGCTTTAGGTTTAGAACCAACACCTGTTGCACCTTCATCACGAATTTCACCGCCAGAACCAGTTGCGGCGCCAGGGAATGGAGAAATCGCTGTTGGGTGGTTATGAGTTTCAACTTTCATCAAAATATCAATATCTTCATGATGATAACCAAACTCACGATCGTCAACACTTGGGAAGAAACGACCCGCTTTATAACCTTCCATAACGGCGCGTTATCGCTATAAGCAGACAAAACATGCTCAGCGTGTAATTCATGGGTATTACGAATCATTTTAAACAGAGATTTAGGCTGTTTTTGCCCATCAATAGTCCAATCTGCATTAAAAATTTTATGACGACAATGTTCAGAGTTCGCCTGAGCAAACATCATTAACTCAATATCGTTAGGATTACGTCCAAGAGCAATAAAGTTTGTTACCAAATAATCAATTTCATCATCAGCCAACGCCAAACCTAAACTAATGTTAGCGACTTCTAATGCACTACGGCCTTCACCAATAACATCAACACTACTCATTTCACCAGGGACGCCCTGCACAAACAATTTGTGAGCATCATCAAGAGAAGTAAATACAACTTCCATCATGCGGTCATGTAATAACTCCGCAAGTTGTTTATTTTGTTCATTTGTTAGTTCAGCGCTACTTTCAATATAATAAGCAATTCCGCGCTCTAAGCGTTTAATTTTTGCTAAACCACAGTTTTTAGCAATATCAGTCGCTTTTGATGACCAAGGAGAAATAGTACCAGGTCGAGGCGTGACAAAAAGTAGCGTGCCGATTGGATCATGTTCAGCAATTTTAGGTCCATATGTTAGTAATTTTTGTAAAACAACTAACTCTTGCTCACTTAAACTTTCCGTTAAATCAGCGAGCATGCATAAATTCTGCATAAATTTGCGTAACAGGTAGATTTAATGCCTCACAGTTTTTTAAAAGCTGGTTAACACGAAATGTAGATAGGGCTGGAGCCCCACGCAAAATTTCCATAGGTTATTTCTCTCGTTGGATAAATAAAATGATCTTAGGTTTAGGTTCGCTATTATAAGCAAAAAGCGTTTTTTATTAAACAGAAACCCTCTATAGTCACACTTTATTTATTTCCCCCTCTATTTTCGACTAGAATGAAATACAAATAGTCTTAAAAAATTAGATTTGGATGCTTAATATGCGCGTTAAATTGTTTTTTCGAGTAAAAAGAAAAGTTTTGATCAGCCTTTCAATGTTTTTGGTGATGGCTTGTAACCCGTTTGTGCAAACAAGTAGCTTAGAACAAGTTCAAAAACGTGGTGATATCATTATGGGTACCATTAATAGCTCTCTTACTTACAGCTATGACGGCACAGAATACAGCGGCCTAGATTACGAATTAGGCAAACAATTTGCCGATTATTTGAATGTAAAATTAACCATAAAAGAATATGACTCACTTAACGCACTTTTTCTCGCACTAGATAACAATAAGGTTGATTTCCTAGGTTCAGGACTCACCTTAACGCCTAATCGAGCTCAAAAATATCGTAGTTCTCCACCCTATTATTATGTTTCACAAAAGGTTGTTTATCATAAAGGCACCTATAAACCCCGTGAAATAGCTGATGTTAATGCACCAATTAGTGTTATAGCAAACAGTAGTCACGCAGAAACATTAGTCTCATTAATTGAAGAAAATCCACATATTGAAATTTCTTATCTTAACGATGAAGACCAAGAAACCTTACTACGAAAAGTAGCCGAAAAAGAAGTCACCTTTGCGATGGTTGATAGTTCAACACTCGCCCAGAAACAGCGTTACTACCCTGAGTTAGCAGAGGCCTTTACCATTTTAGAAAAACGTCCCGTTGCTTGGTTAATAAATAAAAATCAAGATGATAGCGTTTATGCTGGCATGATAGAGTTTATTGGCCAGAAATATGATGATCAAACCATCGCACAGCTCGAAGAAAAGTATTTTGGTCATGTAGAGCATTTTGATTATGTAGACACTCGTGTTTTCTTAAAACGCATTGAAAGCACCTTACCAAAATATAAAGCACTCTTTAAAAAATATGCAAATGATGATCTTGACTGGCAACTACTAGCGGCCTTAAGTTATCAAGAGTCTCACTGGAACCCTAAAGCCAAATCTCCCACCGGAGTACGAGGCATGATGATGCTCACACTGGGTACCGCCGAGTACGTCGGAGTGACAAATCGCCTAGATCCTGAACAAAGTATTCAGGGTGGTGCTAAATATCTGACCCAATTAATAAAACGCCTTCCTGAAACCATTAATGAAAATGAAAGATTATGGTTTGCATTAGCTAGTTACAATATTGGTTATGGTCATTTAATGGATGCAAGACGCATCACAACCATGAAAAATGAGAACCCTAATTCATGGTCAGATGTAAAAGAAAACCTACCACTTTTGCACCAAAAGAAGTGGTATTCAAAAACACGCTATGGTTATGCTCGAGGAAGAGAAGCACAACATTATGTTAATAGCATTCGACAATACTTAGAAACTCTAAATTGGTTTGTATTAGAGCAAGAAAAAGCTTTAAAAATTGAAGCGGAAAAACAAGCCGAAATTGAAAGATTAGTCGCGATTGAAGAAGCTAAAAAACAAGCTGAGATTGATCGTTTAGTCGCCATCGAAGCTGAAAAACAAGCTGAAATTGAACGATTAGTCGCAATTGAAGAAGCCAAAAAACAAGCTGAAATTGATCGCTTAGTAGCTATCGAAGCTGAAAAACAAGCTGAAATTGAACGCTTAGCGACTATTGAAGCTGAAAAACAAGCCGAAATTGAACGCTTAGCTGTCATCGAAGCTGAGAAACAAGCTGAAATCGATAGATTAGCACTCGAAGAGGCTAAAAAAGCTGAACAAGCTAAAAAAGCTGAAGAAGCTAAAAAAGCCGAAGAAACTAAAAAAGCCGAAGAAACTAAAAAAGCCGAACAAGCTATAAAAGCTGAAGAAGCTAAAAAAGTTGAAGAAGCTAAAAAAGTTGAAGAAGCTAAAGAAGTTGAAGAACCTATAAAAGTCGAAGAGGTTAAACAAAGCAAAGTGATTCAACAGTCTTCTGAAACTGAAGAGCCTGTTATCAAAGAGGAGCAAGAAGAATTAGAAGCACAACAACACGCAAAGGAAATAGAAATTGCAAAACAAAAAGAAGTTGAAAAATTAGCAGAAATGGCAAGATTAGTCGCCATTAAAGAAGCACAAGAGAAAGAAGCGACTCAATTAGCTGAAGTAGCAAAGCTAAGGCGCTGCTGCAAGAGGCTCAACAAAAAGCAGAAATAGAAAAACAAAAAGAAGCTGATAAATTAGAAATTGCAGATCCTAAATCCCCTAATACATCTGAAATAACTGATACAGTTATCACTCCTGACGTATCGGAATTACCTGAAGCATCCGAAGCATCCGAAGCATCCGAAGCATCCGAAGCATCCGAAGCATCCGAAGCATCCGAAGCATCCGAAGCATCTGAAGAAAGCTTAACGCCAACAAGTCCAACCATTTTAAATGACAATAATATTAGTGAAGCAATCGAAACTAATTAGCTTATAAAAGCCATCTTCCATAAGATGGCGTTACTGATTAAAGGCTCATCACTCAATAAATAAGGCTTTCACATATATGGTAAAAGAGACTAAAGGCAAGTTTGTAAGTGGCAATATCTTTCGCCATATCGTAATCATGTCTTCAACTAACGCGATAGGATTAACTGCACTGTTTTTAGTTGACCTAGCAGATCTCTTCTTTATCAGTTTACTGGGTGAAACTGAATTAGTCTACGCCGTTGGTTATGCGGGTACCATCGCATTTTTTACCACTTCAATTGGCATTGGTTTATCGATTGCAATGACAGCCCTTGTTTCCAAGGCGATAGGCCAACAAAATAGAGAAAAAGCACGCAGATTAGTGATCAATATTCTGGTTACTGGCTTTCTTATTAGTGCCAGCGTATCCGCATTTGCTTGGTTCTTCTCTCCTGAATTAATTAGTTTACTAGGAGCAAAAGGGATAACTCACGATCTTGCTGTTGAGTATCTGCGCATATTACTCCCTTCATTACCTATTTTGTCCGTTGCTATGAGCGCTGGAGTCGCACTACGTTCTGTCGGTGATGCAAAGCGCGCCATGTACTCCACCTTAGCAGGTGGTGGTGTCAATGCGATTTTAGACCCATTATTTATTTTTACCTTTGCACTAGGCTTACACGGTGTCGCCATTGCATCAGTACTTGCACGTTGTGCAGTAGCGTGGGTCGCTTTGTATGGCGTGATTAACATTCATAAACTACTGGGGCGATTTAATTTTCAAGATTGGATAGCAGATCAAAAAGAAATTTTAAAAGTCGCTATTCCCGCTATGACAACGAATATTGCAACACCAATTGGAAATGCCTATGTCACAATGATGATTGCTTCATTTGGTGATAGCTATGTCGCAGGTTGGGCTGTGGTTGGACGCTTAATTCCTGTCGCTTTTGGCATGATTTTCGCGATGTCTGGCGCGGTTGGGCCTATTGTGGGGCAAAATTTTGGCGCGGAAATCTACGATAGGGTACATCTAACCTTAAAACGAGCACTGCAATTTGGTAGTTGTTATGTTGCATTAATGTCATTGTTAATTTATCTGTTACAGGATCACATCGTAATGCTATTTGGTGCGCAGGGGGAATCAAGTCGCATTAATTCGATTTTATTGCACCTGGATATGCATTACCTTTATCTTTAATGGCATCCTTTTTGTTGCTAATGCGACCTTTAATAACCTAGGTTACCCAACAACATCGACTATTATGAATATCGGTAAAGCGACAATCGGTACTATTCCTTTGGTATACTTTGGAGGCCAGTGGTTTGGTGCCATTGGTGCTATGTCAGGACAAGCATTAGGATCTATTATTTTTGGTCTGATTGCTTGGGGATGGGCGCAAAGATTATTAAAGCAATTAGGTCAAAACAAACAACACGCTATAGAAGAACCATCATTAAACCCTTCGTTACCCTTGATACCATTTTGTTCTAGTCGTGCCTATATTTGTGCTGACAGTGAAGAGTCACTGATAGATAACAAAAAACCATAACAACAAATAAACTATCAATTCAATAGAAACAATCAACTTTACCTATTAAAATATATTTCTTATAGTTATGACATCTATCTAGGCCATCACAAGGTGCAAATTATGAGTATAAAAACAGTTCAAAATATCATCCATAAAAAAGCAATTACAGTTCAATGTCAGACCCCATTGGCAAAAATAATTGATACCTTAATTAAAAGCCAGCAAACTCAATTACCGGTGGTAAACAATAGCAATAAACTAATAGGCATGGTTTCACTAATGGACTGTCAAAAAGCGTTATTACATAGTGCTTATCACTGTGATCAACCTGTCATTGTTAATGATATTATGGCAAAAGATTATACCTACTTAGCATTAGATCAACAGCTATCAGAGGTCGCCATCAAAACGCAACAGCATAATGAAAACATTTTTCCAGTACAACATGAGGGGAAATTTGTTGGAGTTATAAAACGAGTTGATCTACTAACAGAGTTGAATAATGATCTTTCTCTTTGTTCACAAAGAAAATAAATCGCAAGGTAAAAAGGGGCAAGAAGTCTGAAAAATAAAGCCAGAATAGTTCTGGCTAGTCTTTTTTCTCAATGGTTATCTGAATATTTTTACTGTTTCCAGCAAACCATTTCTGTACATACAAACTACCAATAATTGGTGGTTGCCCTTCATCAGGAACCTCTTTATAACGAATACTATTTTTAGTTTCTTTTTCTATTTCAAAGTTAACGGTTTTATTATTCATTTTCCTGCTCAATTTGGGTTGTATTAAGAGACTTTTTCAGCGCTTTCTTTTCCTTACGACGACGTTTAAAAAAATCACTTATTTTAGTAGCACACTGCTCAGCAAGAATATCAGAGGTAACCTCAATTTGATGATTTAATTGTTCATTACGTACTAAATTAAACACACTGCCAGCGGCTACCTGTTTTATAATCACCCGCACCATAAACAAGACGTTTTATGCGCGCATGAACTAATGCGCCAGCGCACATAGGACAAGGTTTCTAAGGTCACATAGAGGGTACAATCAATTAAACGATAATTTTCTAACACCTGACCAGCATTACGGATCGCCATAATTTCAGCATGTGCGCAGGCATCGTGATTCAAAATAGACAAATTCCAACCTTCTGCAACAATTTGATCATCTTTGACCAATACAGCACCGACTGGAATTTCATTTTCCAACTCAGCTTTATCCGCTAAAGACAAAGCATAAGTCATCCATTTTTCATCTATTTCTTGTTGTGCAATAACTAACGGATTATCTGGCACTATAATACCAAGGAAAAATATAGTTCATTTAGCTCAACACCATAAACTAAATAGATCCAACCAGCGATTGCTAGATAAGGGCCGAAAGGCATTGGGCGACTTTCTTTGTCCTTTGATGCAAGCATTACAGCAACGCCAATAACTGCTCCTGCAAAGGAAGAAAGCAATATAATAAGCGGTAATGCTTGCCAACCAAACCAAGCACCAAGGGCGACAAACAATTTAAAGTCTCCATAACCCATACCATCTTTACCAGTCAGTAATTTAAAAGCCCAATAAATAGACCATAAGCTTAAATAACCAACAGCGAGCACCAATAACCGCCCCAGTTAAATCAGTAAAGGTCGTCGAGATATTTATTAATAAACCAAACCATAATAAGGGTAAAGTCAGCTGATCTGGCAATAACATAGTATCGAAATCGATAAAAGTAAGGCTGATCAAAACCCAGGTGAACAATAATGCAAACAATAATGTCCAACCGAATGGAAATACCATAGCGACAGCTAACGAAGTAACACCTGTTAATAATTCAATACTTGGATAACGTTTGCTAATTTTGCAAGCACAATGTTTGCAACGACCTTTTTGAAATAACCAACTCAGTAATGGGATATTTTCACTTGAGCCGATTAAATGGTTACATTCAGGACAACGAGAGCGAGGTACAACTAAGTTAAATACCTCTTCATCTGCTTTTATGCCCGCTTCTGGAAAGCTTTCAGCACACTCAACTTTCCATTCACGTTCCATCATTATGGGTAAACGATAGATAACCACATTTAAGAATGATCCTACCAAAACGCCAAGAATGGTTACGCAAGCATAAAGTAACTCAGGTACTTGCTCCATCAACATTATAAAATCATTCATGCAGTTGATTTACCTTAGGCTTCAGCAGGAGGACAAATTTCATCATCAGCAAAAAAGAACGCGATTTCACGCGCCGCAGACTCAGGACTATCAGAGCCATGTACGGCATTAAGGCGGGTTGATTCTGCAAAATCAGCGCGAATTGTACCAGGAGCGACTTGAGTAGGATCTGTTTTTCCAATTATTTCACGGTAATGAGTAATGGCATCTTCACCTTGCAATACCTGCACTGTAATAGGGCCAGAGGTCATGAATTCAACTAATGGTTCATAAAACTCTCTGCCTTTATGTTCTGTATAAAAAGCTTCAGCTTGCGCAGGAGTCATTTGTATCATTTTAAGTGCAACTGGTGTCAGCCCAGCTTGCTCAAAACGACCTAAAATAGCACCAATATTTTGTTTACGTACGGCATCTGGCTTGATAATCGATAGTGTTCTTTGTAATGGCATAATAACTACTTTAATTTAATGAATTGAATACTCAATATAGCGAGTAATACTCTAGGCATCAACTGCAAAATAGATTTATGGGTCAGTAACTCACAGCTTAGTGACTGATAATTAATATTAAAGAGGCTGAATGCTTGAATTCTTGAATGCTTGAACGCTTGAATGCTTGAATGCTTGAATGCTTGAATGCTTGAATGCTTGAATGCTTGAATGCTTGAACATTATCTTTACAAGAAAGGCAAGGTTGGTATTTTTATTAAAAAATAAAATAATTTTAAAAATATATACAATATTTAATTTAGATATTAAAAGTAAAGTTATTAAGGATAATCTAAGAATGTAGCGACACAAAACCTTGAACTCTTGACCCCGTATCTTAATAAAAAGGCAAGGTTGGTATTTTTATTAACAAATAAAATAATTTTATAAAGTATTATATTTTGTTTAGGGGGATATATAGATAACTTTAAAGAATGGAGCGGCACAAGAGGTTCGAACTCTTGACCCCAACCTTGGCAAGGTTGTGCTCTACCACTGAGCTAGTGCCGCATAATATTTTTCTTGAAAAAGAGTTTAACTCTTTTATATAAACCAGAATATGGAGCGGCACAAGAGGTTCGAACTCTTGACCCCAACCTTGGCAAGGTTGTGCTCTACCACTGAGCTAGTGCCGCATAATCATAATATTACTGATTTATTTATACTCAACAAACCATCTAGGTGATGCCTGTTTCGTATGGGGTGCGATTATAGAGCGGAGCAAAATGAATGCAAGCTTTTTTTATTGTTTTTCAACAATACAAAGCTTGCTTGCTGAGTTTTTGTTCAAAAGCCTAATTTATGAGCTTTAAAACTTAAAGAAATGCTCTCGATAATGTTTTAATTCAGAAATAGATTCCTTAATATCCATCATCGCTAGGTGTGTTCCTTGTTTCTTATGCGCATTAACCATATCAGGCGCCCAACGGCGTCCTAGCTCTTTAATACTGCTGACATCAATACTACGGTAATGGAAAAAGGCTTCTAGTTCTTTCATATAACGTACTAAGAAACGGCGATCCTGGCCAATGCTATTTCCACACAAGGGTGAAGCACCTGCTTCAGTCCATTTTTTAAAAATGCTAAGGTTTCTTGCTCTGCTTGTGCACAACTAATTTTGCTGTTAATAACACGTTCAGTTAAGCCAGATTCACCATGATGCTTCACACACCACTCATCCATCGCATCCATTTTTTCTTTGCTTTCATGGATAACCATTTCCGGCCCTTCAGCAAGTATATTAAGATCGCTGTCAGTTACAATAGTCGCGATTTCGATGATAGTATCCGTCTCTGGATCAAGACCTGTCATCTCTAAATCGATCCATATTAAATTTGTATTCATGTTTATTGTGATCCTTTTCTCTAGGAGAGAACGCTCTTTTGCTAAATCATCTACAAAATATAGTATGATACTCGATTAATACAATATGTGATAGTTAAGTAATCATTAAGGAAGCCTGTGGCTAAGAAGAAAAAACTCAGTAAAAATCAAGTTCGTCGAGTTCAAAGCAATCAAAATAAACGCTTAAATAAAAAAGAAAGCAAAGAATGGGATGAATCTGAACTTGGGCCACAATTACAAGGTGTTGTAATTAGCCGTTTTGGTCAACATGCTGATATCGAAGATGAAAATGGTAACATTGAGCGCTGTAATTTACGCCGAGCAGTGAAATCATTAGTCACAGGCGATCGCGTTGTCTGGCGAGCAGGCAATGAGTCATTTCAAGGAATCAGTGGCGTAGTTGAAGCTGTGCACCCGCGTAAAACCGTACTAACAAGACCTGATTATTACGATGGTATCAAACCGATTGCCGCTAACATTGATCATATTATTATTGTAAGCTCTATAGCACCTGAGTTTTCACGCAATATTATTGACCGCTACCTCGTGGCCTGTGAAGATATTGGTATCACACCGGTTATTGTACTCAACAAAAGCGATTTACTTGACCCTGAGTCTGAAAAGCTTATTGATAATGAACTACAAAGTTATCGAGATATTGGTTATAAAGTACTTTATAGCTCCAAACATGGCGATGGACTTAATAGCTTAAAAGCGGTGATGAAAGATAAAACCAATATTTTTGTTGGCCAGTCTGGTGTTGGCAAAACCTCTTTATTAAATATGCTACTACCCGAAGTAGAAGCAATAACGGGAGAAATATCAGAAGGTTCTGGACTAGGCAAGCATACAACTACTACCGCGCGGTTATATCACTTCCCTGAGGGAGGCGATCTGATTGATAGCCCTGGTATTCGAGAATTCTCACTGTGGCATTTATCACCCGAGCGTATTGCCAGTGGTTTTATTGAATTTAGGGAACACTTGGGAGGTTGTCGTTTTAGAGATTGTAAACATAAAACCGATCCAGGTTGTGCCTTGATGGTCGCCGTTGATGAAAACAAAATAGATGAAGCACGTTACCAAAGCTTCTTACGCATTTTAGATACCATGGATGACGCAAAAAATGCACGTCACCGTGACCCGAATACCTATTAAGTAGAGAATTATATGAGTGATCAATTTAAAATTATTGGCCAATACATTTTACCGAAGCACCTTTTATCACGCCTAACGGGTAAATTAGCAGCAGCGAAAGCAGGTAAACTGACCACATTTTTAATCAAAAAGTTTATTGCGCAATATAAAATTAATATGGATGAAGCAAAACACTCTGAACCTGAACATTTTGAAACCTTTAATGATTTCTTCACGCGCGAGTTAAAAGAAGGCGCACGCACCATTATCGAAGGTGATGACAACCTAGCAACACCTGTTGATGGAAAAGTCAGCCAACAGGGTGATATCAAAGAAGGACGAATATTCCAAGCAAAGGGCCATGACTTTAGTTTACGAGAGTTACTTGGCGGACGTGATGATGTTGCGGCACCTTTTGACGAAGGGATTTTCTCAACGGTTTATTTAGCACCGAAGGATTATCACCGTATTCATATGCCAATAACGGGTAAATTAGAGCAAATGATATTTATCCCCGGAGATCTTTTTTCTGTAAACCCATTAACAGCCGAAAATGTACCTAACTTATTTGCTCGAAATGAACGTGCCGTCGCCATTTTCTCCACCGCTATTGGACCAATGGCGATGGTGCTTGTAGGCGCGACCATTGTAGCCAGCATTGAAACGGTTTGGGCTGGCACTTTAAGAGGCAAAGAAATCCAGTACAGTGATTATTCAGATCAAGACATTACCCTTGAAAAAGGCGCCGAAATGGGACGATTTAAGCTAGGAAGCACTATTGTTGCGCTATTCCCTAAGGGAAGCATTAACTTTGCTGAGCAATTAGAAGCAGGTTCAGTAACACGTTTAGGTGAGTTATTTGCCACCGTAAATCCCGAAAATAGCCTTTAACAGAGCAACATCACCCTATGACAGAGACATTATCAGCAAGCACAATATTTAAAAAAATACTACTAGCTCCGGTTTATGAAGTTGCGATTGAAACGCCATTACAACTTATGCCTAAATTATCTGAGCGACTTGATAATCATATTTTTTTAAAGCGCGAAGACAGACAACCAGTACATTCATTTAAGTTACGTGGTGCTTATAACAAATTAGCAAACCTTTCCGAGCAACAAAAACACTGTGGAGTGATTGCGACTTCAGCTGGAAATCATGCCCAGGGTGTGGCGCTATCCGCGCAAAAGATGGGCATCAAAGCAACAATAGTGATGCCTAAAACAACCCCCGATATCAAAGTTAGCTCTGTACGTGCATGGGGAGCAAACGTAATATTACATGGCAATAGCTTTGATGCTTGCTAGCGAACCATTCCAAACAACTTGCTAAACAACATAATTACACCCCTATTCACCCCTTTGATGATAGTGATGTAATTGCAGGGCAAGGCACCATTGCCAAAGAATTAATTCAACAAAATGTACATCTTGATAAAATTTTTGTTCCCGTTGGTGGTGGAGGCTTAGCCGCAGGCATAGCCGTTTATATCAAACAACTTTTACCGCATATTAAAATTATAGCCGTAGAGCCTGAAGATGTCGCCAGCTTAAAGGTTGCATTAGATCACGGTGGTCCTATTACCTTAAGCAAAGTCGGATTATTTGCCGATGGCGTTGCAGTAAAAACCATTGGTAGCGAAACCTTCCGTTTATGCCAACAACATGTTGATGAAGTCATTACTGTCAGCAGTGATGAGATTTGTGTCGCTGTAAAAGACATTTTTGAAGATACACGCGCAATTGCTGAGCCAGCTGGCGCTGTTTCCCTCGCAGGGCTTAAAAAATATAGTCAGCAACATCAATTAAAAGGGGAGCAACTGAGTGCCATTTTAAGTGGTGCAAATGTTAACTTTCATGGATTACGTTATGTTTCTGAACGCTGTGAATTAGGCGAACAAAAAGAAAGTATCCTAGCGGTCACTATCCCAGAAAAACAAGGTGCTTTTTTAGATTTTTGTAATGAGTTAGATGGCCGTGCAATTACTGAATTTAATTACCGTTTTAATTCTCGAAAAGAAGCTAATATTTTTGTTGGTATTCGCACACCAGAAGGTGCTGATGAATTAATTACCCTCACCGATAATCTCATCAAAAAGGATTATTCAGTTGCGGATTTGAGTCATGATGAAGTGGCCAAATTGCATCTACGTTATATGGTTGGAGGCGCTCCTAGCGAGGATTTAAAAGAGCATATTTATAGTTTTGAATTTCCAGAACACCCTAATGCACTACTTAAATTTTTGAATATGTTAGGCACCCATGCCAATATTACACTATTCCACTATCGCAACCATGGAGTCGCGTATGGACAGGTATTGGCAGGTTTTGAAGTAAAAGACGATAATATTCAATCCTTTACTCAACATCTTAAAAAATTAGGATATAACTATAAAGATGAAACCGATAACCAAGCCTATCGTTTTTTCTTAGCGAATAAATAACAGAGGTTATGAATGCTCCCTAATCAAAGAATAAATAGAATCTTTCGGCGACTTTCTCGGCGCATGACTTGGCCAGTGATGTTTGCACTAGTTATCATGCAAACCGCTGTTACCTACTTTTTATTTTTGATCGCGAGCGAAAGCGACCTGATAAATCACCCTTTAGAGTTTTTATATTACAATATGGTGGTGATCTCGACGGTTGGCTTTGGAGATTATAGCCCTGTCACTCATGCAGGAAAAATGATTGTTGCACTGTGGCAAATCCCCTCTGGTCTGATTATATTTGCCTCATTTATCGGTAAAGTAACACAACTATTTATTAACATAGCGAGAAGAAATATGAACGGTAGCAATGATTTTTACCACTATGATGATCACATCCTATTGCTATGCTGGGATGAATATTCAACAAGACAAATAGTGAAGCTTATTCTTGGAGATAAAAAACGCCAAAAACGTCAAATATTGCTTTGTGTCACCGATGATATGCAAAATCCTTTTCCTGATAATCTTGATGTTTCCTTTGCTAGATTACGTACATTTTCCGATAAAAAAGAGCTGGATCGTATTGCACTTAGTAAAGCCAAACGCATTATTATCGATGGTAAATCCGATGATGAAACATTGTCTATTGCATTAAGCATCGCAACCTTTGCGGCACAGGATGCCAATATATCAGCGCATTTTTTCGATAAAACCAAAGCAGAGCTACTTAAAATACACTGTCCACGCATTGAATGTAGTATTGATAATAGCGCTAAAATGATGGTCCGTAGTATGCAAGATCCTGGATCTAGCCAAGTAGCGGAGCAATTGCTTTCAACACTATCAGGCGCCACTCTATATTGCTTACAAACACCAGAACTTGATACAGACATTCACTTTGGGTCACTTTTCCATAACTTAAAACAACAACATGGCATGATATTAATTGGATTAAGTCACTTCAAAAATGGTGACGATATGCAACTTAATCCAGCACCTGAACAAATCATTAAAAGCGGTGATTATTTACATTATATTGCTGATGAGCGTATCGATATTGAAACAATCAATTGGCAACAGGTATAAATAACAAGTCTGAATAAGCTAATTATGACGATTGTTATGAAGGCTATGAAGGTTATATTAAATAGCTAACATAAATTATTCTTATCTTCATTTGAAACCCTTTGAAAAAACAAAAGAAACTTTATTTCAAAGGGTTACAAACATCACAAAAATTGTAAATGAAATTTTTTCATAAAACCCATTGAATAAGCTCAATCCCATACGTTGACACTTGCTTTTAAATTCCTATAATCGCCTTTTTATGTTTATGCCTCACCTGAGTCATAATTAAATGGGAAGCTATCGCACTGCCCCCGCAACTGTAATAGGTTTTACAATGTAAATCCTCAGTCAGATACCAGCATAAAAAACGTCACTATCTAATTAACGGGTTGGTTTTTTAGAGCGTATAAACACATGTTGTGGCGAATCAGAGGAAGTTTTCTCTACTTTGCTGTCCCATGACGTCAAAAAGAAAACTTCCAATTTAATAAATTTATAAGGAAGTTTCATGTTTACACTACGCCACACTCCTATTGCCCTTGCAGTATTAAGCTTATATAACGTCCAAGCTATCGCGGCAGATGATCAAAACACCACTCAGCGTATGAATATCAACATCACCAAAGGTTACACTACGTTAATCGTTGATGAAGAAAGTCGTACAGAAACCGGAACCGCCGTTTCTGTCTTTACTGAAAAAGACATTGAAACACTTCAAGCTAAAACCGTCGCTGAAGTATTACAAAATGCACCAGGCGTTTCTGTTGCCTCAAATGGTGGTATCGGCCATAGAACATCTGTTTTCATTCGCGGTAGTGCTTCTAGTAATACCGTTGTGGTTATTGATGGTGTTAAAGTAACTGATCAATCATCTGCAAGTGGCGGTTTTGACTTTGCACATTTAACAACAGACGGCATCGAACAAATTGAAGTGATCCGTGGTTCGCAAAGTGCACTATGGGGAAGTGATGCGCTAGGTGGTGTAATCAACATAACCACTAAAAAAGGTAAGCAAGGTCTTCATAGCAGTGCCGATATTGAGTTTGGTGGAAACGATTATGCCAAGCAATCTGTCAATATTAATGGTGCGACTTCACAGGCTCATTACTCATTATCAGCCTCTAACTTATCGACGGAAGGCATTAGCGCACAAACAGGTACTGATGACGATCCAGATGATGATAGCTACAGAAATAAAGTGCTAAACCTAAAAGCAGGTTACCAATTTACACCGATTTTTTCTGTTGATGGAGTAATGCGTTATACCGATTCCAAAAGTGAATATGATGCCTACGGATATGCTTCAGGCCAAGATAACAATGTTTATGGAACTTACCTAAATCGCCTTGCAAAAGTAAATACCCGCCTAAACTTATTAAATAATCATTGGAATAATCGTTTATCCTTATCTTATTCTGATACCTCTTCTGAGAACTTTGACCCTCAAGGTTATTACGGTAGTTATACAGAAAACTCTGGTGAGACATTAAAAGCAGAGCTACAAAGTGACTATCTATTAACAGCAGATGAATTCAATCATCGTTTCACTATCGCAGGTGAAGTTCAAAAAGATAAATATTTACCTTGGAATGGTGGTGCAACACCTGAAGAACAAAAAATGGATAGCTCATCTATCATTGGTGAATATGCATTAGATTGGTCTAAAAAAATATTCTTTACAGGATCTGCACGTTACGACGTGAACAGTGAATTTGATAATACCAGTACTTACAAACTTGCTTTAAGTGCTTGGGCAAGCAAAACCATTCGCCTACATGCAAGCCATGGAACAGGGGTTAAAAACCCAACTTTTAGCCAATTATTCGGTTATTACGCGACACCTGATTTAGAGTCTGAAACCAGTATTTCTACCGATGCTGGTATTGAGTATAACTTTACCGATGTAAATGGTTATATTGATCTTACCTTCTTTGACGCAAAATATAACGATGGTATTCGTTGGAATAGCACTACCTATGGTTATGAAAATCAAGATGAAAAAGTCCAAGGTATCGAAGTTAGCTCATCCTTTAAAGTGCTTAAAAACCTTAGCTTAAACGGCCACTATACTTATCTTAAGACAGAGGATGGTACTACTGAGAAAGATGAGTTAATTCGTCGACCTAAGCACAGTGCAAGCCTAACCAGCACTTATCAATATACAAGTAAGCTTGATGCAACTATTGGCATTAACTATGTCGGTGAACGCCTTGACTATGGCTCTGTCGAGTTAGATGATTATACTTTGGTTAACCTAGGTGTTAATTACAAAATTACTGATCGATTCTCTGTTTATGGAAAAATAGAAAACCTATTCGACGAAGATTATGTGGTTATCACAGACTACGGTACAGACCCTATTACAGGTTACGTTGGTGTGAAATTCCAGTAATATCAATTACTAGCTAAATTAACAGGGTAAATGCATGAATAATTTTAAATTAGTGTTATTTGCCCTGTTATTAGTCTTATTTATTGTTTTTATTCAATTTAAAAAAGAGCTCTTTGTACTTTTCGAAGAAGGTCAGGGAAATTTTACAACTCAGGTAACTGGGGATGATTTTCCAAAAACCTTAACCGATGTTACCGGCATTACCTATCAACTAAAACAACCACCGCAACGAATTTTATCAGCCACTTTAGCAACCGATCATATCCTTTCTGACTTAATCGATCCCAAACGTCTTGTTGCTGTTAGTAGCTATGTCGATTACCCAAGCCTCTCTAATATTGTGGGTTTTTATGACAAAGGTATTAGTCGCACTCAAGGTGAAATCGAGTCAATGTTGGCACTACAACCAGATTTAGTTTTTGTGGCTTCCTATAGCAATCCAGAAACAGTACGTTACTTGTTACGCAGTGGCATTGCGATTGTCCGCTTAAGTGAATTTCGTAGCTTTAATGATATCTTTAACAATATTAATTTAGTGGCAGAAATCACCAACAATCAGCCACAAGCAAAAAATGTAATCAATCGGATACAAAATCAAATTACTCATATCCAAACTCAGGTAAAAAACTTACCTAAGCCACGAGTATTATACTACGACATGAATGGTTACAGTGTCGGTGGTAACTCTTTAATGGACGAAGCAATTACCCTCTCAGGAGGTATTAATATTGCGCAAGGAGTGCTTGCCGAAGGAGAGCAAAAAATAAGTGAAGAAGTAGCTATATCACTGCAACCCGACGTGATAGTGATGAACCAATGGGTATTTAATCAAAACCAGGATGCCGACTCACCAGCAAAAATATTAGCATCAAAAGCCGCCTGGAAAAATGTACCTGCTATTAGAAACAACCGTGTATATGCTGTGCCAGGAACTTGGTTACGCAGTGTTTCACAACACAGAATAAAAGGGGTGGAAGCTATCGCTAAACTATTGCATCCTACTATTAACCTTCAAGAAATGGATCAAGATGTTCAATAATAGCCGTTATATTCCCTTTATTTTCGCATTACTGTTGGCAATATTTGTTGTCTTAACTATCAGTGCGCTTTTGAATGGGCCAACAGACATCTCCATCAACCAAATTAAAGACATTCTTATTGAAGCTATTTTTCAGGATCATCCCAATACAAGGATTATTGACTGGCAACGTAATATTATTTTAGATATTCGTTTACCAAGACTTATCATTGCGTTACTGGCAGGTGCGAGTTTGGCATTGTGTGGCTTAATCATGCAGGGCATGTTTCGTAACCCACTCGCCTCTCCCTCCGTATTGGGTGTATCATCAGGAGCCTCTGTCGGAGCAGTTGTTGCTATTTACCTAGGCGCTTCTCTTTTTCTCCCTGGGCAATTCCATTATTTGCTTTTATTGGCGCAGGTTTATCCTTAAGTTTGGTCTATCGTATCGCTTCAAGTCGAGGCCAAACCAGTGTCACTACCTTGTTACTCTCGGGGGTTGCTGTTAGCGCGCTGAATGTTGCTACTATTTCACTTCTGCTCGCGATTTCTCTTAGTAATTGGGATGTAGCACGCATGATCATATACTGGACAATGGGTGGGCTTGATGGAAGAACTTGGGATCATGTGTTTATTATTCTGCCTATTGTGATCAGTGGCTTCATCCTATTATTATTTTATAACAAGCAGTTAGATCTATTATTATTGGGTGAACAACATGCATTATCTGCAGGGGTTGATGTCCGTCAAACACGACGTAATTTATTGATTATTAGTACTGCAATGGTAGGAGCATCTGTTTCAGTGGTAGGTGGTATTGGCTTTATTGGTCTAGTGGTACCACATATTTTACGTCTTTTACTTGGGCCTTCTCACCGTTATTTATTACCCGCAAGCTTATTAGGAGGTGCAATTGCGTTATTAAGTGCAGACCTTTTCTTAAATACTTTTTTCACAGAACAAGCAATTCCGCTTGGTGTTGTTACAGCAAGCACTTGGTGCGCCTTTCTTTTTATTTCTATTAGTTAAACAACGCTTTGTTACGGGGAATTTATAATGTCAGTTACATTACAATGTAAAGATTTACAATTCTCTTTTTCTAAAAACCCGCAACTTGCAGATATTAATCTGAGCTTTCAAGAAGGTGAGTTTGTTGGCTTGATTGGCGCTAATGGTGCGGGTAAAAGCACCCTACTACAACTATTATTAGGTTTATTAAAAGCAGACTCTGGTGAAGTTTTATTACATGGGGAAAATATCGATCGCATCAAACGCAGAGAAATAGCAAAGCAACTGGCTTTTGTTCCTCAGTCTATAGAATTACCCTTTGCTTTTACTGTGCAACAATTAGTGGCAATGGGACGGAATCCTTATTTAGGGGCATTTGAATTGGAAACAAAGCAAGATAAGATACTCATTGAGCAGGCCATGCAACAAACAGATATTATGCACCTTCAAAATCGCCACGTTAATACACTTTCTGGAGGCGAAAAACAACGTGTCATTATTGCCCGCGCACTGGCACAGCAATCACCAACAATTTTATTAGATGAGCCTATTGCGAGTTTGGATATTTGTCACCAGTTAACCACGTTACAACTAATAAAAAGCTTAACTCAATCGGGTAAAACAGCTATTACTGCTTTACATGATCTCAATTTGGCGACCCGCTATTGTGATCGATTAATCCTCATCGGTAAACGCCAGGATGGTATCACTACTATTCTCTGTGATGGTACTCCGGAGCAAGTCATTACGGCAGAAAATTTAAAAACTAATTTCTCAATTGAGGCGGATATAATCATCAGAAATGGGAATGTTCAGCTAGAAAATATAATACCTATGTAAACACTTTCGCATTACCTCTTAATCACCCCTTCATGGTTGCAATAGATGCATTATTGCAACCATTAGCTTCTAAAATGCAACCATTTAAAAACGCTTTAATTTTCCAAAACCATATAAGACAATAAAAATCAAAGGGTTATAAAACCCTAAACAATTGGCACAATACTTGTAATCTTATATGTAACCTTTAACCATTAATACATTAAAGAAGATTACATCATGAAAGTCGCTCTACTTACTGCACACTCGCGCGTTTCTCCTGTATTTGAAACAGCCTTAACTTGGGTTCTTATTGAAGCAACCGCCAGCAAATGTAATATCTGCGCTGAAAAACCATTTATTGAGAGAAATGAAATGGCCATGGCGCAGGAGCTATTAAATGGAAATGTTGAAATGGTTATTTGCGGGGCAATCCCCTATTACCTTGAAAAAACATTAATCCTCCAAGGTTGCGAAGTATTTTCATTCTTAGTAGGACAAGTGAATGACATCGTAGAAGCATTACACCTTAACCAATTAGACAGCCCCAAATTTACAATGCCTGGATGCCAAAAACGTAAAAAAAGAGAAAACAATCGATTATGCAAATACCTTAACTCATAAAGATTATTCAATTATCAATAAAGGAAAATGAGATGCAAAAAATGCACAGAAAAAGAAACTGTTCTCGTACGCCAGTTAACGAAGACCCATCAGCGCAATGCAAACAAAAACAGCAACGCATTCGTCGCTGTGGACGTGTCATTACAAAGGATGAGCTTAACAATCAGCCTTTAGAAGATTTTCAAGAGAAATGCATACAAAAAGGTAAACGGAGTAGAAAGGGTCAAGGAAGTGGAAATGGCCATCAAAACAGCCATGACAAAGGGTTAGGAAAAGGTCGTCACAGACAAAATGCATAAATTTTCACAGAAATAATCAATAGGTTCTACTTTAAAAATACCTCTAAAACACATTTATGTTCGGGAATGTTTTATCCATGCAACCTTCTTGAACATACGATGAAGTACTTAATAACCAGCTGATAAGAATTAAAATGACTATTTCCCAAAAATCTCATTACAAGATGATATAGATAAATTAAATTTTACACCTGCTACCTTATTATTAAATAAAGTAGAAAAACAGCAAAGCCACCAGCATTGTATGTTATGTGGCACTCAATCAACTTTTGGTTTAAAACTCGATTTTTATAATGACCAAAAAGGAAGCATTTGGGGCAGAGCCAAAGGAGGTATTCATCAACAGGGTTTCCAAGGCATTTTACATGGAGGTTTTCTTGTCGCATTGTTAGATGCAGGCATGTGTAATGTCATTTTTAACAGTGGCGCTGAAGTCGCCACGGGAGATATGAACATCCGCTATCTCACTGAAATCCCAATCACTGCTGATATGATTATTCGAGCACAAATAATAAAAAGCTATCTAACACTTTATAAAGTAGAAGCTGAAATTTATGTTAATCAAAAGGTGGCCGTTAAAGCTAATGCTCGATTTATGAAACGCCAATAATCATGAGCCTGAGGAATATTAAATGAGCACTATTACCTTACTTGTTGATAATCTAGCAGGCAACGGATTACAACATGAACATGGTTTATCTATTTTTATTAAGCATCAAGACAAGCGAATTTTATTTGATAATGGCCAAAATGAGGTGTTATTTCATAATGCGGACAGGCTTGGTATTTCTCTTTCAGATTTAGATATTATTATTTTGAGCCACGGCCATTATGATCATGGTGGCAATTTAGCATCTTTATTATTAGCAAACCCAAATGCATTATTTTTTGCCCACCCAGACTGTTTACAAACAAGGTCTTCCTTACACCCAGATAAACCTGCACGAATGATATCTCTAAATCAAAATACGATAGAAGCGATTGACAATTTTCCCGATAAACAAAAAAATGGGTAACTCAGCCCACAGAGATAGTCACTGGACTGTGGATAACCGGTGAAATTCCACGTGATTCTAATAAAGAAGATACCGGAGGCCCTTTTTATCTCGATAAAGACAAGATTCAGAAAGACCCGCTAAATGATGATATGAGCCTTTGGCTTGAGGGTAAAGAAGGAACAACGGTTATTTGTGGATGTTGCCACTCCGGCATTATTAATACCTTACAGCACATAAAAAAACAAACGCAACCAACGACAAAAATAACGAATCTATTCGGTGGGTTACATCTTGTCAGTGCATCACAGCAACGCCTCGACAAAACCTTTCATTATTTACAGGCACAGGATATTGAACAATATTATCCAGCACATTGCACCGGAGACGAAGCGATACGACAACTCTCACAACTCTTTAATAACAGAGTTGAAATAGCAAAATCTGGGTTAAAAATATCAATATAGCCAGCATAATAACAAACCAATTAACATATTCACTCATATCACATTCAAAAAGGAAATATTAAATGCAAGCATTACCACATTTATATAACGTCCAAGTTAATAGCACACCCGATACAAACCTAATCGCTTCAAGCAAAGGCATAGCAGACCAAGAGGTAGCTGGTCCTGCGGAGTTTGGAGGTCCAGGAGATCAATGGTCTCCTGAAACTCTAATTTTATCTGCTACGGCTAGCTGTTTTGTTTTATCCTTTAAAGCCGTTGCTAATGCATCAAAATTTGCTTGGAAAGATATTCACTGTGAATCGCTCGGAAAATTAGAAAAAGTTGGCCATATCATGAAGTTTACCGAAATAACAAACAAAGTAACGCTTGTTATTAGTGATCCCACTCAAGAAGAAATGGCATTAAAACTATTAGAGAAATCTGAGTCGATCTGCCTGATTAGTAACTCTCTTAACTGTGAGCTAAAACTTGAATGTAAAATCATTATTGAAGCATAAGATATAAGAACGGTATAAGGCCTTAAGGCTGAATAGCTGTAAGGCTGTATGCATTCAAGCATTCAAGCATTCAAGCATTCAAGCATTCAAGCATTCAAGCATTCAAGCATTCAAGCATTCAAGCATTCAAGCATTCAAGCGTTAAAAGCTAGAACGCTATATTGTACTTCTTCATCTTACGGAATAGCGTAGTTTTATGTATGCCAAGTGCTTTAGCAGTTGCTATTTTACTTTTATTATTTTTCAGAGCATCGATAATTACCTGCTTTTCAAGCTCATCCCGGTTACTGCCTAAGCTTTCTTTAACTTCTATTTTTGGAGTATCCAAAGCAGTATTTTCATTACAAATAAAAGGAAAACTACTTAATTGAATTTCACTGTTTTTGGATAAAATACAAGCTCGTTCAATGCTATTTTCTAATTCTCGGATGTTACCCGGCCATGTGTAGGATTGCAGTTTTAACAATGCCTCTGCAGTAATACCTTTAATGGTTCTTTTATGTAACTTGTTAAAACGCCTAATAAAGTGATCCACTAAAAAAGGAATATCCTCAAATCGTTGCGCGAGAGTAGGCAGGTTAATTGTGATCACATTTAAGCGATAATAAAGGTCTTCTCGGAATTTATCCTGAGATACAAGTTGCGAAAGATTTTTATTGGTGGCAGTAATAATTCTAACATCTGTTTTTTGTGGTTTATTACTACCAACAGGTTCAAATTCTCGCTCTTGTAATACTCGTAATAAACGAACTTGAAGGGCGCCAGAAATATCACCAATTTCGTCAAGGAACAATGTGCCTCCATTCGCTCGAGCAAAATATCCTAATTTATTCTCATAGGCACCTGTAAATGCCCCTTTTACATGACCAAATAAAGTTGATTCTAATAAGTTCTCGGGTAAAGTCGCGCAATTAACCGCAATAAAGGGTTGTTTCGAGCGATTACTAAGTTGATGAACTGTTTTCGCAGTTACTTCTTTACCGGTCCCCGTTTCGCCCATAATTAACAGAGTCGCAGATGTTTCAGAAACAGCTTCTAGGACAGCCTGTACTGAAGCCATTGAAGGGCTTTGACTGGTTAACGGCCCAGATTTTACTTGCTTGGAGAGCTGTTGCTTTAATGCTTCTATTTCAGATATATCACGAAAGGTTTCTGCACCACCAATCACATTACCCAAATCATCTTTAAGTACTGCAGTCGAAAGAGAAACGGGTATCTTTTTACCGCCGCTGTTAATGAAATGACAACCTTTATCAATAATTGGTTTACCTGTTTTCAAGGTTTCTCTTAACGCACAATGTTCCCCACATAAACTTGAACGAAAAACTTCAGAGCAATAACTGCCTAATGCATCAGTGCGTTTTACGCCGGTAATTTCTTCTGTCGCACGATTAAATGAAGTGATTTTCCAGTTATGATCAACACTAAAAACACCATCTGAGATGCTTTCTAAGATAGTTGTATTATCAAATAACTGTTTTTTGTGACTCATTGGTAACCCTTCAATATAAAAAATAGCAAACAAAGTAGGTTAAAAACATTCTACTCTGATTTTTAAGCCCTTAATAGAATGGTTTTAATAGCAATTTTGTGATCATTTTTTGATTGCACTTCCATTAACCGTTAGTATAAGCAAACTGTTTGACTATACATTTTTTATATTAGGGATTTATTAAAATGGCTGTAGAAGTCACCGTCATTAAAAGCACTGTTGTCGCACCGACTATTATACAACAAATAGTCGCTTCTATGCCTGAATGGTTTCAGCTCGGTGGCGCAGTCATGTGGTTGCTTTTATTCACATCTTTTTTAGTTACCATTGTTAGCTTGGAACGAGCCTTTTCATGGTTGATCTACTTAACTCAAAAAGAGCGTCCTGTTATCAATGATATTTTTGCTTTTCTTAATAAAAAGGAAAAAGCACAAGCGTTAATTTGCTCGCAAACAATACAGACACCAGCACTTCTTATGCTCAAGCATGGTATTGAAACCTTACCCTTTTCACCAAAAGAAAAAATGCATTCCTATGCAAAAGTACAAGTCGGCTCTCTTTCTCAGGGACAAACATTATTAGTAAGTGCGGTAATTACAGCCATTCTGTTAGGTTTTCTAGGTACAGCATTACAACTAATTTTTTCATTCAATAACATTAGCCTAATGCAAACAAATATCAATGGTGCAGTAATAGGCGCAATTGCAAATGCTTTAATCCCATTAGCAACAGGGCTGTGCGTATCACTACTTGCTTTTATTCCCTATAAAATATTTCAAACTCAGTTACAAAAGCTACAACAACACCTAGAGAATATCGGTAGTGAGTTCAACCATATCTGCCAACAAAAGCAACTTATTACAAATCAGCTTAGTGAAATCATGAAGTTACAAGAAAAACGTCTTGCTAGTACTGCGGATGATAAGGAAACTGAAACCGTTGCTGAGCAAAGTGAGATGCCCTACCACTACGAATTTAAAGAAGGTTCCGATGAAGTTAATGTGAGCCTGCATAAAGATATGAAGGATTTACAAAAAACATCACAATCTTCATTGATGGATATGTATAAAGATGAACTAAATATTCCTATTAAAAAAGAAAAGTAGCCGATGATGCTCCTCCTTCATTACTAGATCGATACCAAAACTCAGCAAATGAAATTCATGAGTTATACGGTATTAATGAAGTAGAGCTACAAGAAACAGCAAGAAACAGCTCATCTTAAGCAGTTAGAAAAATAATAACACTAATAAGGTAAATACAAACAATGATGCGTTATGTTCCATTTATTATCATTAGTTTAATCTTATATGCGCTGTTTTTTTACCACAGCCAACAAACCGTTATCGTCCCTTCAAAGGAACTTATTCAAGAAGAAATAAATACAAACAATAAGATCATTTCCCTTGATTTAAACAGTACAACAGAGCAACAAATTACTTCCCAAAATATCGCTATCGACAATGAAGAATCAGATAAAAATCTTTCTTCGTCGGCGCTTTCAGAAGCACTCGCAACAAACCAAGCTATTGAAGACACAATGGTTCCTGTTACACAACCAAGCTTTGAAGAAAGTATTGAAGAAAGCATTGAAGAAAACGTACAAGCAACAACTGAAATAATAATGTCAGTGGCTGATATAAACCAACCAATATCAGAAACCTCAGACGTTTCAGAGGTAATAAAAGAAAATATAAAAGTATCTCCCGATACAGTAAAACTAACATCGCGACCCCTGAACCAGTTACCCAAGCTCCTATTTTTGAAATGCCACAGACTATTTCCGAAACACCAGTCACAGCAACAGAACAACCCATTGTTGAAGAACAAACAGAAGCACAGAATGTAGTATCCCTAGACACTAAAAAAGTCACGGAGCAGTATTCAATACAAATGACAGAAGCACATCAGTCTGCCTTATTAAAAGGGGAGTTTTATGATAAGACTTTCCACTTACACCTTTCTGATCCTGTGGTTAAAAGTTCTGCAACAAAAGAAATTGCAAATAAAAAAGCGCCACTTAAAACGACATCAGTATCAGCCAGTAATTCATTACTCAAATTAACTCAGCCAATACCAGGTAATCAGCCTGAAATTGAAAACGATAAACCTAAACGTACCTTTAAAAAGGTAGTTAAGCCATTTTCAAATAATAATGGATTATCTGAAGCGATCGTTGCTTCTGGAAATAAACCTATCTACCCGAAACAAGCAATTAAAGAAAAATTACAGGGCACTGTGACAGTAAAATTTATTGTTAGTACCGAAGGCGAGAGCCAGTCCCCCAAAATGGTGAAATCAAGCGGTCATAAAATATTAGATACTACTGTGCTAGATTTTGTTAAAAAGGAACGTTTTATGCCTTCCTTTGATGGCGTAGAGAAAGTCACTAAAGAGCAACAGTTCACTCATAAATTTGTGACGCAGGAATAAGCGTTGGTAAGATCACTCTTACAAACGCTTATTAAAACTTGTTAACCTAAGCCTTTGCCTGCATCTTTTTTATTTATCAATTCAATCATATAACCATCAGGGTCTTTAACAAAGGCAATCACCGATGTCCCTCCTTTAACAGGACCAGGCTCACGTGTGATTAAGCCACCCATTTTTTTAATTTTTTCACAGGTTGCATAAATATCATCGCTCTCAATCGCAATATGACCATAAGCTTTCCCCATGTCATATTCCGTTGTTCCCCAATTATAGGTAAGTTCAAGAACTGTTGTGTCTGTTTCAGCTCCGTAACCTAAAAAGGCAAGTGTATATTTATACTGCTCGTTTTCAGACTTTCGAAGTAACTTCATTTCTAAAATATTAGTATAAAAATCAATAGACTTCTGTAGGTTACCGACTCGTAACATAGTATGTAATAAACGCATGAAATGTCCTCTATAAAAATGATTTGTAAGCTAATAATAAACTTATGGTATTGGCTGTAAAAGTGCAATTAAATTTAACAACTTAGGTATGGCATATATCGTACTAGCAACAATGACTCTTTCAAGTTAATTTTTATGTTAGTTTGCTAATTTTTGCATCTTGAATGGTGATGGCTATAAATTAAAAAATAAAGCTAGCGCACAGTTAACGACTCTGATTTTTGCTTTCCATTATTTTCGCACTACCTTTAAATGTAGCAATATTAATGGCAGATATTGTCAATATGATACAAAGGATAGCTAGTATGAATCTATTAAACCGTTACTCAATGAAGCTAAAATTATCTCTATTTATTGTTTTAGGTGTGGTGGGTATGTTGTTAATTGCCAGCCAATCTCTAATTCAGAATAATAAAATCCTACACGCAGAAAAAGAGCAACGAAATGCGTTATGTGGTTGAATCGGCCCATAGTATCGCAAGTAGCTATTATCAAAAATTCCAAGCTGGGGAAATCTCTGAAGAGCAAGCACAAAACCTTGCTAAGTCTTTAATTGGTGCTATTCGATATGATGATACTAACTACTTTTGGATCAATGATAATTCGCCAACTATGGTTATGCATCCCATAAAACCTGCCTTAAATGGACAGGACCTATCCGCAATTGAAGATGCTAATGGCAAGTTTTTATTTAAAGCCTTTGTTGAAAAAGTAAAACAAAGCCCAGAAGGTGGTGTGGTAGATTACCTATGGCCCAAGCCAGGTAGTGAAAAAGCTGTCGAAAAACTTTCCTTTGTAAAACCCTTTAAGCCCTGGGGCTGGATCATTGGTTCAGGTATTTATATTGATGATGTAAAAGCAACCCTCGCAGTATTTATTCGAGATCTATTAATTGATTTATGCATTATCACCGCCCTACTAATTTTTACTTCTTTTGTAATTGCTAAAAGCATTATTACGCCACTCAATAAAACCAGCGATGCCTTGGTCAATTTAGCCCGTGATGAGGGTGATTTAACACACCGACTTCCCGTCGAAGGAAAAGATGAAATAGCAAAATTATCGGTTTCCTTTAATGAATTCATCAATAAAATTCAAAATATTATTAAAGAGATCCAGATTTCATCTAAATCGATGAGCAATTCATCAATTGATTTAGCTTCTTTATCGCAACAGTCATTAACCAGTAACGAACAGCAGAATACAGAAACATCACAAATTGCGACAGCATCGAATGAAATGCTCGGAACAATCAAAGAAATAGCCGAAAATGCAACACAAGCAAGCAGGACTCGCAGAAACAGCTAACTCAGAAGCTCAAACAAGTAAGGGAATAGTAACGGACTCAGCTAAATCCGCGCAAAAATTATCCGTCGAAATAACCAGTGCAAGTGATGTTATCAGTGAATTAAATACTCAATGTAACTCTATTGGTACAGTGCTTTCCGTTATTCAAAGTATTGCTGAACAAACTAATTTATTAGCACTTAACGCGACCATTGAAGCAGACTAGAGCCGGTGAGCAAGGTCGAGGCTTCGCCGTTGTTGCTGATGAAGTACGTACCCTAGCAGGCAGAACACAGGAAGCGACGCTTGAGGTTAATAATATTATTGCGCAATTGCAAAACAAAGCCACTGAAGCTGTTTCAGCAATTTCAATCAGTGGAGAAATTGCTGATGGGGCAGTACTTCAAGCGAATGAAGCAAGCCAATCTCTAGGCGCGATTTTAGAAACGATTAATGCAATTTCTACCGCAAATCATCATATCGCCGGAGCCGTCGAACAACAATCTGGGGTAACAAATAATATTGATGAGCGAGTTGCGACTATTTCAAGTTTATCTAATGCATCGACCCAGTTATCAGCACAAATAAGTGATGAAAGTAAAACTATTAGCGAACTAGGCGTTCAACTTGATGAATTAGTGAAAACCTTTAAAACTTAGCCGGCAAGGGTTTAAAGGTTTTGTCATCAATATAATTATTCAGCTTCGCTTTTCTTTTCACGAATAGATGCAATTTGTTTATATGGCCAATAGTACTGACCAACACGTATCACAACTGTCGAAGCGACGAGTATTAAAGCGACTAAAGATAACCAAATCACATCTAGGCTTTGCAACTCTTTCATGCCGAGAGTGATATAACGAGCAATAGCCATTATCGCAATATAAATAGGGTAACGAACAGGGATTTTACCATTAACCACAAACTGCTGAATCATGGCTAAGACTTCAAGGTAAATAAACATCAGTAAGATATCATTTAATAACACGGTTTTTTCATGCATAACATGAAAGAATTCATTCGACATGGCGTAAATTGTTGCAATCGTAATTGCAATAAGCAACACAGCTTCGATGTAACTGAAAATGGTTAAAAATACTTTAGCGAATTTAGGGGAGATTCGATGCCATAAAAACCTTAATTAAAAATGAGTAAATAAAGCATATAGCAGACTTGTCATCAATCAAAGCCCTTTATGACTCACCTAGCCAACATTTTCGGTTTTTGGAAGGTCCAAATGAATTTCGATTCTTGAATCAACATTTAAAATATCTAATGCCTGTGGCCAATGCTTTTTAATTAAACGTTTAATTAAGCCAGTTTTTTGTGCATGTATCATTGCTTTTTCAATAACATCTTGATGCTGACTAGCAGAATGATTACCAGCCTTACTTAAATAAAAATAGCAATCATGGTCATAATTAAAGAGCAATTTCTTTTCAATATCGAGCTTAGGATATTGCTTTGAATCAGCTAAGACTTCATTCACTCCACGCGAGATATAGTTGTAGTCTCTACCATGGGGAATCATTTTAAAAATTGACCGCCAGCTACCGGAACTTTCTTTATATTTAAGACCATTTTTTTTCCAGATTTCAACATCAAACCACCCCTTTCCCATACCTGCCACTAAGTCTAGTTGTTTAAAATCTTGTAAGTTTTTTACTTGATCATAAAGGGGTTGATCACCTTTTTTATTAGCAACACTCTTTTACCAATTAACCCATCAGTAAGACCAATTTTAATAGCGATATATTTATCATCTAATACTTCATTTTCTAATGACCAAAAAACGAAAGCTCACCATTATCCATATACTTTTTCATGCGCAATTGAGGCAATTTTTTAGCAATAAGTATCGGCTTTTGACCAAACTCTTCAAGTGCTGTTTTTATGAGGTCATGGAAGAAAAGGTGTTGTTTGGGACTGTCTTCCATAATAGGGGCATGTAAAACGATTTCTTTTGAATTAACAACTGGCGCAAAAAAGAATAGTGATAAAATAGAGAAAACAAAAATGGTCTTTTTTGAGTGCATATTATCAACTTATTTTAAGTATCCAAGAATCGCTTTAAAAAGCATTATTATATGATGAGAATACACTGAGTTTGATATTCAAATATTAGCCAATATCAAATAAAAAGGGGCGTAGGACAAAAAAACATGAAGTCGCTAGCAAAAATAAAAATGGCCTGATTATTCAGGCCATTTTATAACTTAACTTAACTCAGTTAATAAGATTAGAAGCGAGTATTAGCATGTTGATATAACTCTTCATATTCAACAGCTGTGTGATGCCATGAAAAATCAGTGGTCATACCGTTAATGATCATTTGTTTAAAGGCGGGTTTATCATTAAAGTAAATAGAAGTCGCCCATCTCATAGTATCTCTTAATGAAGCAGGGTAAAGCTCATACAGTTTAAATCCTGTTGATTTCTCAGGATGCTTTTCATCAAAATTGTTTACCGTATCTTCAAGGCCACCCGTTGCTCTGACAATTGGCAAAGTACCATATTTCATGCTGTACATTTGATTAAGGCCACAGGGCTCATAACGAGAAGGCATCACAAAGAAGTCAGATCCCGCTTCAACCATATGCGCTAATTTATTATTATAACCAATAAAACAGGCAAATTTACTCGGGTACAATTTAGCATAATTTGCCAATGCAACTTCCAAGGCTTTATCGCCAGAGCCAATCACTGCAAATTGTACATCGTCTTCCTTAAGCATTTCATCAATACAGTCAATAAAAACATCTATGCCTTTTTGCTCTGCGAGCCTTGATACAACACCATAAAGAGGCACATCAGGGTTAACCGTTAAACCAAGCTCTTCTTGCAATGCTTGCTTACATAGGGCTTTACCTGTTAAGTCAGTATGAGAAAAGTTATGTGGAATTAAGGTATCAGTTTCAGGAGACCATTCATTAACATCAATACCATTTAAAATACCTCTTAATTTACCCTGCACAGCACGATGCTGTAATGGATGCTCTAAGTTAAAGGCATATTCAGGAGACAAAATTTCTTCAGCGTAGGTCGGGCTAACTGTTGTCACCATATCTGAAATCATGACTCCAGCTTTTAAGAAATTCAATTGGTCAAAAAACTCTAGGCAATGAACATTAAAATAATCCCATCCTAGTCCAGTCCAATAAAGGTTGGCTTTATTAAATACCCCCTGATAACCAATATTATGAATAGTGATGATAGATTTTGCTTGGCTAAAATTAGCGTAGGATTTATACAATTCACTTTTTAAATAAATACTACAGAGTGCGGTATGCCAATCATTGGTATGTAATACATCTACTTTAATCTCTAATGCCAATACCGCCTGCATGATGGCCCGACTCAAGAAGATAAAGCGTTCTGCATTATCTGAGTATTCATGACCATCCATATCGTATAATTTAGGACGATTAAAAAAGTTATTATGCTCTATAAAATAAAAAGAAAGGTTATCGCTGATTTTATGTCTTCTAATTTGTGCCCATTCTTCATTGCCTTCACCAAATGGGACTCCTAATAACTCATATACCACTTCAGTATCTTCGCATTTCTCTCCCATCACCTGAGGATAATAAGGCATAAACACTGAAACATTATGCCCATTTTCAGCAAGTGCATAGGGTAATGAGTAAGATACATCGGCCAATCCACCTGTTTTAGCATAGGGAGCGACTTCACTTGTTGTCCAAACTATATTCATAATATAAAACCTCGATTATTAGCAAATAGAAAACTAATGCGAAAGCGCTTAGACCTTGTAAAGAAAATTTTCATCGGCAAGCAAGGCTGGTTACTTTTTCATTGTTTGCTATCATTTTGTTGAATAGGCTTCTTTGAATAGAAAGAACACCCAAATAATTTGTGATAGATAACGGCAGGTTACTATAAAAATGCAAGCGCCTAAACTATTTATCGAATACAATCCTCAGGATAACGAAGCGCTCACTATTATAAAAAAAGTTATTAAAAAATGCTTAATGCGGTAATTTAAAATCATCAACATTCAATTGATGTTTTTTAATTAATTTATAAAAGTCTGTTCTATTTCTTCCTGATAGCGTCTGCGACTTTTGATACAACCCCATCAGTCATTTTAAGAACACGAGTGATATAACTACGCTCAAAAGCTTCCTTAGCATCAGTTAGACTGAGGAAGTAATCACTATTATGCAACAAAGCTTGGTTAACTAAAGATAGACTGATCACCGGTGACTGGGTCAGTGCAACACACTGCTCTACAACATTAACTAATTGGCGAATATTACCAGGCCACTGCGTCTGACATAACTTAAGCATGGCATCATCGGAAAAGCGTGTCGCCTGCACACCATGTTTTGTGGCACTCTGTACCAATAAATGCCTAGCAAGCACAGGAACCATCCTCTTGACGCTCATTTAAACTCGGTAAACATAAATTAACCACACAAATTCGATAAAACAGATCTTCTCTAAACTCCCCTTCCTGCATCGCAGTTTTCAGGTTTTTATGCGTTGCAGAAATAACGCGTACGTTTATATCAATAGTTTGTGTACTGCCTACGGGGCGTAATGACTTTTCCTGTAATACTCTTAATAATTTAACCTGTAATGAAATCGGCATATCACCAATTTCATCTAAAAATAATGTGCCGCCCTCAGCGTACTCGAAACAGACCAAGGTGATCACTAATGGCACCAGAAAAAGCACCTTTTTTATGACCAAATAACTCAGACTCAAGTAAATGTTCTGGTAAGGCTCCACAGTTAAGCGCTATAAAAGGCTTCTGAGCACGATCACTTGCTCGATGAATAGCCTGTGCTAAAACCTCTTTACCCGTTCCACTAGCGCCTGAAATCAAAATACTAACATCGCGACGAGCAATTAGCCCCGCCTGATCAATCAGCTTTTGCATTACTTCACTTCTAAAAATAATTTGCTTATGCCAACCTGCAGTGACTTGCTTAGCTGATTGGGCAACCGCATTTTCTAATGCTTCCCTGAGTTTAATATGATCAATAGGTTTAGTAATAAACCCTAAGGCCCCCTTTTCTGTTGCTATCACTGCATCATCGATTGAACCATGTGCTGTTATTAATACCAAAGGTAACGAAGGTTGGTGTTCTTTCACATAATCCAGTAAATACAAACCATCTTTTCCTGGCATACGTAAGTCACTTAATATGGCAGAAAACTTTTGATCGGCAATCAGGCGGATAGCCATATCAACACTTGTTGCGGTAGTCACAACATAACCTTCACTGTGTAATCGAATGCTCAGTAATTTTAATAAACTGGTATCATCATCAACCACTAATATAGGTTCAGAAACAGGGTCTGAAAGTGTTTGTTTTGCTGAAAAATCTGATATTTCCATAGATGCGTTATTTACCTTTTCTAATTGGTATTAAGATCCTGCTCAATATCCATAATTGCTTGAATTTTTGCCTGTGTATCCTTTAACTGCTTTTTTAGTTTAACATTGTTACTAGTTTGTACTTTTAATTTCTTTTCAACCTGTACAATTTTTTGCTTATTTAAATGATCAACATTGCTATAAGTTGCCAATAAATAAAATAATTGCCCAAAGCCATTATTATATTCTGAGGAAATTTGAAACATTTTTTCAATAGCCTGTTGACGAATATCATCGGGCTCAAAGTGACTGCTTCTTAAAATAATTTGTTTATAGTGATTATCCATCTTTCCCATTAATAGCAAGAATGCCCCGCGGTGTTCCTCTTCAGTCGCATTCAATACTTGATAGGCAAATGCTTGCCAACCCACTAAGTTACAAGGTTCATCAGACTCATCGTAGGGGAAAACCTCGCAACTCATCAAAGAAGGATTCTCTTCGACACTATCCGTTTCAAGCTTTCCAGGTTGATAAGCACAGGATGACAATAAAAATAAACACGCAGTAGATAATAGAATTCTCACAGGAAACCTTTTAATTATGATGAGGAAATATAATTTCAATAGCAAAATCAAAGTCAGGTAAATCAATAATAGTGATCGCACCATTTAATAAATGAACACAATCACGCACAATAGATAAACCTAATCCAGTGCCAAGTAATGAGTCCTGCCTAGGCACTTCACTCTTTGCAAAGGGCTCTAAAATCTGATGTTTCTGATTTTCAGGTACTCTAGGGCCTGTATTTGCGACGGTTAAAATACTATTGCTTGAACCTTCATGCAACTTCACTAGCACTTTACCATTTTCAAAACCATAAGCCTGCGCATTACTTAATAAATTATCAATGATTCGTGTAAATAATTTCGAATCGGTTTCGAGAAGCGTTACAGCACAATCTACCTGTACATCCTGTTTTCGTTTTAAAAAGAAATGTTGATAACGTTTTACTGATTCATCAATTAATATTTTTACATTATGCTTTTCAATATTAGGATCTGCATTTTGTAATAGGTAATTATAATCAAGTAGTTGTTCCGTTAAATGTTTTAGGTTTTGCGTTGAATCCTCCAAAATACCAACCACTTCTGTTTGCATATTCGTTAATGGTCCCGATATCTCCTCCTTCAAAATAGCGCAACTTTCCATAATACTGGCTAAGGGAGTTTTAAATTCATGGGAAGCATGACGTAGGAAGGATTGTCGTAACATCTCTAATTTAACCAGACGCAGAGCAAGGCGATCTAGTTGAATATTAATTTCTAACAGTTCTTTAGGAGCATTAAAATCAGTAGAAGTGGTGGCTATATTTTGTTTTTCATCAAGTTGATCGATTTTCTTTTTTAGAATATTAACCGGTGTAGCAATTTGTGAACTCAATGAAAGTAATAATAAAAAAGTTAAAAATGACACTCCTAATAAACCCAGCATAACCTGCTTTTGTTTTGTTAACCCTATTTCAATCTGTTGTTCTTTGGAAATATCGATACCTTTCCAAAGTTGCACCATTAGGTCCTGTTGATTTGCTCTGAGGGATTTTAACAAATCATTTAGCGCTTCTTCAGGTAAATTAAGCAGGTCTTTTTTTAAAGACTCTAACAAAACATTCTGCTCTACACATAAGGCTAACAAAGTCTCTGGAGCAACGGATATAAACGCATTAACTTGATTATGGTATCGATTGATATTTTCATTGGCTAATATCGCTATCGGCTCACTTTGCAGGATCAAGCGCTGTTTAGTTGAGCGCTCAATTTCAACCAATAGCGCATTAAGTTCAACGGCAATGCGCACAGATTTAATAGAATTGTCTGTGAGTGATTGCCATGACAAACTGACGTTCTTTTGAATCGCCGTATTTTGCCAAACAAATAGGCCAAGTGGCAGAAGAGAAATTAAAAAACCAATTAAAACAAGGTATTTTAATGGGATGAGTCTCAGAGGAAGATGCATTATAAAAGTTATCTCTTATCAAGAAAAAACACAGAACGGCGAAACATAAACGCTCTATTGTGAAGAAATAAAGATAATAATACTATAGCAATAATTATTTTTAGGGGCTTAGGTAAATGCAACTTCATCGACTAAAGGAATATTAGTGGGTTTATACCCGTTACCAATCAAAATACTTTATTCAGTCGCGAGCTCAGACAGTAAGGCAAGCATCTGGTTGGTAACAGGTGTCGTCAGTCGACGAAGAAGCAATTAAAGTAGTTGCTTATTGAGCCACTTCAGTCAGCTTTTTATATTCTTCTTCATTAATTGAACCATCTTTATCAACATCAAGTTCTTCAAATGCAAGCTGTAAAACTTCATGTTCAGATACTTCTTCCATACTAATAACACCATCAGTATCAACATCAATTGATTCAAAAGTTGTTTCCATTTCAGCACTTTTCATTTCATCCATTACAAGGTTTTCATTTGCAGAGGCCATTGAAGAGAAAGCAACTGTTAAAGCCAGGATAAGTGTTTTGTTCATAATATAACTCCAGTTTAAAGGTAACATTTAAGATTGTGTCAATACGTTATTTACTAACGATAAACAGCATATAGCGATAAACGTGCCAACAAAAAATAAACAATAAAAATCAATTACTTACAAAAACACAGCAATATATTAGAACCTGTTTAAGAAGCAATCTGTCGGCAAATGCAGACACCTTTAAAGCACTAAAAACATAAACAAATAAAATCAATAACTTAGGGCGTCTTTATTTTGAGACAGTCATTGTATATTTTATTAATTTTTGTCTTTAGGTTTACTCTCATAAATCTTTGTTACTCCATAAAATCTGTCTTTAATTGCCTATAACACCTGAAAAATGTGTGGTTTATATACAAATAATTACTATTTACTACAATAATTGCTCAATTAACTAAATCAGTAGTTATTATTATTTGACTTAATAATGTTTTTTACCTCTGAAGATAAATGATAACTGGAAGTATTTGATAGATTTGCTACATTACGCATCAGTGAATGTTAAATATGTTAAACAATAAGGAAGATAAAAATGAATCCGGAAGAAACGTTAGATTTAGTAACAAGTGTAACACTAGAATATGGCCCAAAACTGATCATGGCGATTGTGGTTTGGATAATTGGTTCATGGATTATTAAATTAGTGGTCCGTGGCATAAATGCAGTGATGGAAAAAGGGAACGTTGACGCATCATTAAAACCATTCTTGTGTAGTCTTGCAGGTATGGGTCTTAAAGTCATGCTAGGTATTACTGTACTTGGTATGTTAGGCATTGAAATGACTTCTTTCATTGCTATTTTAGCAGCTGACTGGTTTAGCAGTTGGTATGGCATTATCAGGAACATTACAAAACTTCGCTGGCGGTGTAATGATTTTACTTTTCAAACCTTTCAAGGTTGGAGATGTAATTAATGCACAGGGTCACATTGGTTCTGTTAAAGAAATTCAAATTTTTAACACTATTCTAAAAACGCCAGATAATAAAACAATCATTCTTCCTAATGGCGGTTTATCTACGGGTTCAATGGTTAACTTCTCAACAGAAGACAAACGTCGTGTTGATTGGACAATTGGTGTTGGTTATGGCGACGACCTTGATAAAGCACGCGCTGTTATCCAAAAATTATGTGATGCCGATGAGCGTATTTTAACTGAAACACCTGTTGTAATTGCTGTTGCAGAGCTTGCTGACAGTTCAGTTAACTTCACTGTTCGCGCATGGGTTAAAGCACCTGATTACTGGGGTGTATTCTTCGATATGAATGAAAATGTATACAAAACATTCCCGAATGAAGGACTTAACATTCCTTTCCCACAAATGGATGTTCATGTACATAAAGAAGGCTAAAAGCTGTAAGGCTTTAAGGCTTTAAGGCTGTAAGGCTGTAAGGCTTTAAGCCTGTAAGGCTGTAAGGCTGTAAGGCTGTAAGGCTGTAAGGCTGTAAGGCTGTAACATCATAAGCCAAACCATTTTTATGGTTTGGCTTTTTTTATGCCTAAATTATGCTTATTCTCTCTAGCGATTAAGCAAAACAGTAATTAACCAAAACTTGTCGCTTTTTGATATGCACTGCGTTGTCGCATTTTTTCAAGATAAGCCAAAGTGTTAACTTTATCTTTTAACAATCCGATATTGGCAAGCAATCTCAAGCATGATGGTCATCATAATATCAGCCCCGCTAAATTGCTCACCTGCAAAATATGATTGTTTCGATAATACTGCTTCAATATATGAAAAATCGAGGTTAATTTCCTTACCAATATAATGGTCCATCGCTTGGTCACCCACTCGCTCCTCCATACTCATCATTAACTTTGCAATAACCGGTAATGCTAGCGAGCCTTCTGCAAAATGTAACCACTCTAAGTATTGGTAATATTCAGCGCTGTCTGGCTGTGGACGTAACCTATTTTGAGTATCGTTATTTAAAATGTATTCAACAACCGCACCCGATTCACATAAGGTTAGCTCACCATCAACAATAACTGGTGCTTTAGCTAAAGGGTGAATGACTTTTAAACTGTCTGGTGCTAAATTTGTTTGTGGATCGCGTTGGTGCTGTACTAAGTGATAAGGCATTTGAAGCTCTTCTAATAACCACAAAATGCGTTTTGAACGGGATTTATTTAAATGGTGAACAATGATCATTTTTTATCCTTATTAAAAAATAAAGCTAACAACAAATGCTTGTTGTTAGCTTTTTAAACTTCATTAAAAGTGTTAATGAAGCAGATGGATATTAAAGTGCTTGCTGTAGGATTTTGCGACTTACATCTAAAGTAATGTCGCCATGCTCACCTAAGGCAACCATGCCATGTTGCTCTAGTCTTTTCACTAAGGGTTCAATACTTGACTCATCTAAATCCACATCCGCTAAACGAATTGGCATACCCATAGTTTGGAAGAACTCTTCTGTTAATTTAATCGCTTGAGCTATTTTTTGCTTTTCATCACCTTCATTAATATTCCAAACTCGTTCAGCGTACTGCACTAGTTTATCCTGTTTTGCTTGCTGACAAACTTTCATTACAGCAGGTAAAACGATAGACAGCGTTCGTGCATGGTCAATTTCATATTCACCTGTTAATTCGTGACCAATCATATGTGTAGACCAATCCTGTGGCACACCTGAGCCAATTAAACCATTTAAAGCCATAGTTGCAGACCACATGATATTAGCACGTACTTCAAGATCACTTTTAGTTTCTGGTGCTAATGCTTTTGGCCCTTCTTCAATTAAAGTTTGTAACAAACCTTCTGCAAATCGATCCTGCACTTTACCATTTACACTATAAGTAAGGTATTGCTCCATGGTATGAATAAAGGCATCCACCACACCATTACTAATTTGACGATCAGAAAGTGATAAGGTCACTGCTGGATCTAACACAGCAAACTGAGGACGTACTAAAGGATTCATGAAGGGTAGCTTAGTACCATCACGAGTAACAACTGAGCCAATATTCGTTTCTGAACCTGTTGCTGGTAGTGTAAGCACAACACCAATCGGCAATGTCGCATCAATAGGCGCTTGTTTAGCGATGATATCCCAAGGATCTTCACCAGCAAACAAAGCAAGCAAGAAGCAATAAACTTACAACCATCAGCAACAGAGCCACCGCCCACGGCTAGAATATAATTAATGTTATGCTCTTTAATAATCGGTAAAGCTTTCATTAACGTATCGTATTTTGGATTAGGTTCAATGCCAGAAAATTCAAACCAAGTATGATTTTCTAAGGCAGTAACAACTTGATCATAAACACCATTACCTTTTATTGAACCACCACCATAAACAACGAGAACTTTCGCATCGCTTGGAATTTCTTTGTTGATAACACTAATTTGCCCTTCACCAAAGTGAATACGGGTCTGATTTTCAAAACTAAAATTATTCATTTTATCTCTCTATGCTTTGGTTAAGACCATCAAGGTACAATTTGCCAAATTCATTTAATGGCATGTATTTTGTTTATAAAATGAAGGTCTGATTTTTTGATTTCTATTTAAGAATTTTGCCATATCGCTGAATTAGCAAAAACCTAATATGTCATTGCAGTATATTCCTTGAAATACTCCATGACAATGCACAGTTCATCAACTTCATTGGTTCAATAATTAATACAATCAATCCCTTTTACTAATAAAAAATATTTAAAAGCAGGAAAAATTCAACAAGGGTGCTAGAGTTAACTTGTATTATTAATAACACTTTTCACCTCACTTCGATTAATCACTGACACATTGAAACAGGTAATTTATGAATAGGGTCTTTTTTCTTTTTACATGGCTTATGGCATTACAAATGTTTGCCTACGCGGAAACGACTCTTACCTTTTCAAAGGTTCAAAATACACAGGATCAAATCGTAAGTGCTGAAATTTTAAAGGTTGCTTATAACAAGCTTGGTATTTCAATTAACACAATAGATATGCCCCCTAAAAGGTCAATTCAAGAAGCTAACGAAAGCAAAGTAGACGGAGAAGTTAGTCGTGTATTTGAAATAGGTCAATTTTATCCACAACTCATTCGCATCCCCACTTCAATCAACCTTATTGAGCCTTCAGTTTTTTCAAAAAACCTAAACTTTACTGTAACCGACTGTGAAGCTTTAAAGTATTTCAGTATTGCTGTTGTCAGAGGAGCAAAATTTGCAGAGTTATGCACAAAGGGAATGGATTATGTTTTTATCACCAACAGCCTAACGCAAGCCTTGAATTTACTTGAACGAGATAGAGTAGATGTAGTTATTGCAACCAAGCGTAATGGTCTAGAAATGTTAAAATACTTAGAGTTAGATTCAATTGGTATTCTTTCGCCAGCATTAAAAAGCATGCCATTACACCATTACTTAAATGCTAAACATAAAGATTTAGCAGTTAAGGTTGATGACGTTTTATCTAAAATGGAAAAAAGTGGTGAGCTACAAACACTCCGAACGCAGATATTAAAAGGCATGAGCATTAAACATAATGCGAACAAGAAATAGGTTTTAACGTACTGCTACATTAGCATCAGATTGGCGCACAATAATTTCCGTTGAGTACCAATTGTGAATTTTAAATTGTTTATTTTCGAGTTTATTAAGCATCAATTTAGCCATTTCTTCACCCACAGCTAATGTGTCATATTTGATGGTCGTAATCGAAGGTTTACTATAGATACTATGCTCATAGTCTCCATATCCCGCTATAGCAACATCCACTCCAGGTGCATAACCTAGTTCTTCACAGGCAGAAATAGTCCCTAGCGCCATATTGTCATCGGCACATAATATTGAAGTAGGCCGATGGGCTAAAGCCATCAAAGATTTTGTCATCTTCATCGCGCCACTTTCATTCAGCTCTGCATTTAATAACCAGTGCGCATCTATTTCTAAATCCGCTTCCTTCATTGCCTTCAAATAACCCTGTTGACGTGCTTGAGATAAAGTCAGGTTACTCGGTGCATCAAGAAAAGCAATTCGCACGTGCCCCTGTTCAATTTGCCTTTTAGTAAGCAGATAAAAAGCCTGTTCATTATCAACATCAACAAAACTATCCGCTTCATATCCCTGTTCAAAGCCATAACATACATATGGAAAGTGATGTTTTTTTAACAAACAAATACGTTCATCGTTTATACGTGTACGTACAATAAATAGCCCATCAACCAGACCACTAGTGATGAAATCAAAATAAACCTGCTGTTCATCCTGTAACGCTGAAACAGTAGTAACAATCAGTTGGTAATCAAATTTAGCAAGCATATTAGATACACCGGCCAACACCTTAGAAAAAGCAGAGGAAACAAATAGTTGATTGCTCGAGGGGAGAATAATGCCAATATTACGAGATTTACCAGATGCTAATCGCTTAGCAGTTGCATTAGGCTTATAGCCCATTTCTTGGGCGCCATTGATGACTTTCTTACGGGTTTCTTCGTTCACATCGGCATAACCATTAAGCGCCCTAGAAACCGTTGATTTTGATAAGCCTAAAGAAGCAAGCAAGTTTTTTAATCGACATCAGTTACCTTAACAATCGCGATTAATCGCGTCAGTTTTTAATTTGAATATTCCCTCACTGTCAAACCTTAAAGACGTTGCTCAGTCTGTTGATCAAAAATCAATATGCGGGAAAGCTCAACTAATAAATCCATTTTATCACCACGCTTTATCTCTGAACGTAGGTCTAATCTTGCTTTTATCGTGGTTCCCCCTATGTTGAATAAAACTTCTTTATCAAACCCCATCGGTTCAATTAAATCAATATTAACACCATTAAAGTTAAAGGTTGCATCGGTTTCAGCAAAATAGTTTTTATCATTAAAAAAGTCTGGGCGAATGCCTATTTTGACGGCAATACCAGATGCGGGAATTGTTTTTTGATAATTAACCGCTGATAATTTTTCACGTGGTAAACGATAATCAGCAACCTGTAGATAATCATTAAACAAAATACCTTCGACAATATTCATTGAGGGTGAGCCAATAAATTGTGCGACAAAAATATTCACAGGATCCAGGTAAATTTCCATTGGTGTACCTGCCTGCGCGATATAACCATTATGAAGCACCACTACTTTATCGGCTAAGGTCATCGCTTCCACTTGGTCATGAGTAACATAGACACTAGTACGGCCAAATTTATTGTGTATTTTACCTATTTCTGTGCGCATGTGTGCACGTAACTTTGCATCGAGGTTGGATAATGGCTCATCAAAAAGAAACACATCAGCATCTCGAATAATGGCACGTCCCATCGCTACACGCTGGCGTTGACCACCCGATAAATCTGCTGGTTTTCTATCTAATAATTCGTCAAGTTGAAGCATTTCTGATACTTCAGCAAGACGTCGCTGTAATTCAGCTTCTTCAACTTTTAAACGACGTAATGCAAAAACAATATTTTCTCTGACTGACTTATGTGGATAAAGCGCATAGTTTTGAAATACCATGGCAATATTACGATGCTGTGGTTCAATATCATTTACCACCCGATCGCCAATAACAATATCACCCATAGTCGCTTGCTCAAGTCCTGCAATCATTCTTAAAGTGGTGGATTTACCACAGCCAGAGGGCCCAACCAATACCACGAACTCACCGTCGTTAATATCTAAATCAATACCTTTAACAACTTCAGTTTGACCGTAATTTTTAATAATATTTTTTAATTTTATAGAAGCCATTATTAACCCTTAACGCCACCGTCTGTTTTCCCGTCTTTCATAAAACGAGATGCAAATAGGAAACAAATGACAATAGGTGCAAGTGTCAGCATTGACGCCGCCATAATGCGATCCCAAATGGCATTTTTCGAAACAAATAACTCTTGAAGTGCAAGTGGTAAAGTATGGAACTCGGGATACTGTTTGAGGAACACAGAAGCAAACAGATACTCATTCCAACCAATAATGAAACAATAAATAAAAACCGTTGCAAGCATGGGCAAAGATAAAGGCAATACCACTTTAATAATTGCCTCCTGACGAGAACAACCATCCATCATAGCAGCCTTCTTCCAAGGCAAAAGGAATTCCCCTAAAGTAATTTCCAAGCATATACATACCAACGGGGAGAGTTTGCACAATATAAATAACAAACAAACAAAATACACTTCCCCACATAGTAGAAGCCAAGCCTAAATTCATCGCCATTTGATACAGAGGCACCATCAATAATACCCCGCCAACCATGTACACAAACAGCACGGAGCGTTGTATCACCACCTGTCCTTTAAAGCGCAATCGACTTATCGAATAGGCGCCCATAATGGCAAAAACAAGTGAAATAGCAGTACCGCTCCAACAGAGAGAATAATGCTATTTAACATATATTTACCAAAGGGAAATAAATTATCATTGGAAACAAATTTGGCAAGAATAGCATCCTTTTTATCTTGCGGTAACTTAGGGTTATCTAATATTTTTTGAATAGCAACTGGTATTTCGACTTTTTTAGCCTCAGTCAGCCCCAATAATTCCTTATAAGCATCTAGGTTAATAGCCTGCGGTATCAAGGAAGGGTTACCCCAGTCAAATTGATGCTTGAGCGAAGTTGAAATAATTTGTGCGAAGGGCAATAAACTAAAACAAACCAATAATGCCACGGCAATAAAAAAGCAATGCGCCCTTTTAAGGTACGTTTTTCTAACATATTCAATCACCACTTCATTATTTTTTTAATATAGAACCAAATAAAGACACACAACACAGCAAGTTGAATAACTGATGTTGCATACGCTAAACCTTGGTCAATAACGCCAGTAAAGGCTTGGTAATAGGTAAAAATAGGTAAGGTTTCTACATTCGGAGCAAGCAGATAAACATCTTCAAAACGGTTTAAATTCCAAATTAAACGCAATAATACAACTGTCGCTAAAACGAAATGTAACTCCGGCAAGGTAACATGAAAAAATCGACCTATCGGCCCATAACCATCAATAGAAGCAGACTTCATATTGGTCACGAGAAATAGACACTAGCTTGGATAAAATCAACATATAAGCAATAGGCGCATGCTTCCAAATATCAAACAAGATCACCACACCTAATGCCGAATCTGGGTCACCAATCAAATTGGCTCTTTCACTCCAAATATGAAACACATCCACCAGCAAATAATTCACTACGCCAGAAATAGGATCAAACAAAAACTGCCAACCAAAAACAACTGAAATTACCGGTGCCACATAGGGAAGCATAATAGCAGGCATTAACCAGCCCACGACCTTTAAAAGGGTCACGCAGTAACAACGCCATAGCCAAACCAAGTACCGTTGTGCCTACAACCGTGCCTATTAAATACAGCGCGGTTGTCCACATAGCAAGATAATAATCTGGGTTAGATAATAATTTGCTATAGTTATCAAAACCCACAAATAACTTGTCGCCATTTAACTGAACATCAAAAAAACTCAGATAAACGTTATAAATTAACGGATATAAAATCAGTAAGCTAAGGATCACAATGGTTGGTGCAACAAGCTTCCAACCAAATCGAGCTTCAGCTCTTTCTAATGGCGACTGTAATGACGGCATAGGCATCCCTTGTATATGTGTTACTACTCAGCAATCACTTGTTGCATTTGTTGCTCAGCCCAATCAAGAGACTCTTTTGTGCCTTTGTTTTCAATTGTTGCACTATAAATCATGCGCGGGATAATTTGTTTTGCAAAAATTTCGCCTGATTTAGGAAAAGCTTTACCATCAACAACCGAGAAGTTTTTAATATTTTCGAAACCAGCAATAATTTCTTTAATGGATTCTTTACCGTATTGAGCAAAAATACCCTTGGGATCATTTAAAAACTCATCGGTTTCAGCAGTGTCTCTCAACATTGGTAAATGCCCACCAACAGCCATGTGAGAATAAGCAACCACTTGGTCTTTTTCATTCATATATTCAATGAATTTTTTAGTTGCTTCTAATTCGTCTTTATCTGAATTTTTCATAATAGAAAAACCAACTAAAGTGCCAAAGGAAGAAGCCTGTTTGTTAGTGATAGTAGTAGCAAGACGAGTATTCTTAGCTAAATCAGGATCAAAGGCAAGACCTTTCAAATTAGCAAAGTTTTCTGTACCTAATGAACTAGTCATAGCTTCCGCTAAAGCAATATCATCAAGAATATAAGAAGAATAGAAGAAACATGGCTAACTTACCTTGCAGATAATAATCACGAGCACGCCAAGTTTGTGGCCCAGGAGGATTGTATTGCGCTAGGTTTTTGTAGAAATCTAATACCTCAACTTGACCAGCAGAGTTGAAAATTAAATTGCCATCTTTATCAAATTGTCCCGCGCTATTAGATAATGCAAACTGCGTATAACATTGCTCTGCATAACTATCTGCTTTAGTCCCTAGCAAAATACCATATTGGTTATCTTCTGGTTTATAAAAATATTTTGCGGCCTTTTTCAATCGCTTCCCAAGTCGTTGGTGGATTTAGGCCTGCTTCTTTGAACCAATCTGCTCGATACCAAATGCCCTGCACCCAACCATGATAAGGCACTGACACATACTTTTTCTCTTGAGGGTTTTCAACTAATGTTAAGGCACCTTTATAAAAACGAGATTTACCAATATTATTAACCACGGCAGTATTCGCATCAGCATCTACAATGCCCTCTTCAGCAAAAGCTAAAGACAGGTTAGAACTTACTTCAATCATATCAGGCAAGGTATTTGATGCGAGACAGTGTACCGCAATTTGCTTAGCCATATCATTTTCATCAACACCAATAATTTTTACATCGATACCAGGATTTAATGCCGAGAATACTTCCGCCATCACACCGATTGTTTGCAGACGATCTGATTGAGTTTGAACTGTCCAATATTCAACAGTGGTTGCATTAACCATGCTAGACATCGATAAACCCGCGACAACAAGGCCTATTGTTAGTGTATTGAGTTTCATTGTTATCTCCAATTTAGTAAAAATGGTTAAATATGATGAAAGCAGAAAAACCGATTTTGTTTTTCTATCACAAAAATGACATTTCAATACTCTCGCCATTACTTTGTTGACAAAAAAGATAATATATAGATTTTAAAGCCTATTTATTAAGCAAAATTTCAGTTATTACAATACAAAACCGGTTTTGTTTTTAATGTGATAAAAGTCTATTTTTTGATAATTATCAAAAAACAGGTGTAATTAAGGAATAAGAGTAAAGACTAAAATACAGGTTAAAATGAAGATTAAGGTTTGAATTAAGTGGCTTAATGAGTGCACATTAACATTACACTCATTGATATTTTAGTGGGTTTTATTTACTCAGAGTTACCACATGATAACTGGTATCTAAAAGACGATGTGCAAATGCCCACTCGTTATCACACCATACAAGGAGTTTAACTAAATGACCGTCACTTACGCGAGTTTGTGTGCCATCAATAATGCAAGAACGAGGATCATGGTTGAAGTCGATTGAAACTAATGGTGCTTCGGTGTACCCCATAATGCCCTTCAAAAAAGTTTGTGAACCAGTTAATAAACACTGATTAATATCTTCTATAGTGACATCCTTGCTAACCGTAATACTTAAATCCATCGCTGTAACATTAATGGTGGGTACGCGCACCGCAATGGCTTCAAATTTATCGGCAAATTTAGGTAAAATTCGTTCGATACCTGCCGCTAATTTAGTATCCACAGGAATAATTGATTGGCTGGCAGCACGGGTTCGTCTTAAATCATCATGGTAAGCATCAATAACGGGCTGATCATTCATTGCCGAATGAATTGTTGTGATGGTGCCACATTTAATCGAAAAGCTTTTATCAAGCGTATCAATCACTGGCACAATACAATTTGTTGTACAGGAAGCTCCTGAAAGGTAGGTTTCTTGCCCAGTAAGCTGTTGATGATTTATGCCATAAACTACAGTTGCATCTACATCAGAATTAGCAGGATGAGAAAATATGACCTTTTTAGCACCAGCTAAAAGGTGTACATCCGCATCAGCTTTAGAGCCATAAATACCGGTGCAATCAATGACGATATCAATATCATACTGCTTCCAAGGTAAATCAGCTAACTCAGAGAAACGGACCAAATCTATACTGTCATTTTTAATGTTTAACGTATTACCTTGCAATTCAACGGTAAAGGGAAAACGACCATGAGTGGAATCATACTGTGTTAAATGCGCAATAGCGACTTGTTTCTGCCAGTTCATTAATGACAACAATTTTAATTTCTTCTTCACGGTTACTTTCATATAAAGCGCGCAACACGCTTCGTCCTATTCGTCCGTATCCATTGATAGCAACTCTAATTGACATAATTACGATTTCTTACCTAATAAAAAAATGAGCATTATTGTAAATGACATTGCTCGATAAGCGAATAATTAAGTCGAAATTAACCTATTTTTAATACATCACGGTTAAAACAGTTTTTACTAAAATCCTGCTGTAGCGCATTTATCATGTTATCCACCGCACAATTAGCCATTGCTAATCGCGTTTCTGCTGTCGCCGAACCTATATGAGGGAAGATAACAGCATTATCCATAGTACATAGAGGCGAAGAAGCAGGCAAAGGCTCGACTTCAAAAACATCTAACCCAGCACCGCGAATGACTTTATTGTTTAATGCATTTATCAAGGCTTTTTCATCAATAACTTTACCACGTGAGCCATTAATAAAAATAGCGTCAGGTTTCATCAATTTAAATTGCTCTTCGCTAATGAGTTTTTCGGTATCAGCGCTTAGGGGAACCACCACACAAATAAAGTCACTGCTTTTAAGCAATTCATCAAGCGTCAGTCTTTTTGCGTTAAGGGTATTTTCAGCCTCTTGATTGGCACTGCGATTATAATAATTAACTTGCATATCAAAACCATGAAAAGCGCGTTTAGCTACGGCATAACCAATACGCCCCATTCCTACTATACCTAATGTTTTGCCATGCACATTTACGCCAAAATATTCGCTAGTTATAGAATTTTTCCAATGCCCATTTCTAACCATATTAGATAGCTCAACTGCGCGCCGAGCCGCACACAATAATAATGTAAACAGTGTATCGGCTGTGGTTTCTGTTAATACATTAGGGGTATGCATTAATGCTATTTTATTCTGATTAATGTAATCAATATCAAATTGATCAACCCCAACTGAAATAGTCGATAAGACCTTCACATTAGGCGCTAATTTTAGCAATTCAGCGGGCATCGACATACTTGCACCTATTAGCCCATCAGCATTTTTCAAGGCTTCAATAAATGCTTCCCGATTATTTTCATTAACCACGGGGAAGTAGCTCAGATCAAAATGAGTTTTCAGCTTTATTAAGGCCTGTTGTTCAATTTCTTTATATAAAACAACTTTCTGTTTAGCTTTCATTTAAGACTCTCCATTAAAACCTATGCATATTTACTTTGACTCATGACTCTCATTATTAATTTTAAATAATTTTGTCACTCTCAACTTTCAATTTACTCAACCTATTTTATAAACCGTCGGGGTGATCACAACATACAATAATTATTATCATAACAGGGTGAAAATTGAATTATCGGCTAAAAAAATTGATTCTTAGCTAAACTTAAAATTCAACATTTTTCATATTTACTCAAATATCAGGAGGAAATAAATTATAGTGCGAGCCAAAATTATCACTTTCATTTTATTTCTATTACCCTTATTTACCAATGCCACAGATGTCATTAGGTACAATCCCCCTCATTCTCAATTAGATCTTCGTAATAACTATCCATTACTCGTTCTTACCGCTGTATTAGAAGCAACACGCGAAGAATATGGTGATTATAGAATTGAATATTCACCGGTTTTATTAAGACGTGAGCGTGCTTTACAGGAACTACACAGAGGCAAGCTCATTAATATTTATGCGACTCCAGTTCAAAAGAATGGGAAAAAAGCATTAAACCTATCTATTTTCCCATTTTAAGAGGCTTATTAAGTTATCGTCGTTTGTTAATCAATAAAACAGATGCCAAAAAATTCGCAGATTTACAATCAGTCGAACAATTAAAAACATTAAAAGCAGGTCTAGGGCTTCAATGGAGTACCACTAAAACATTAAACTCAGAGGAGTTTAATGTGGTTACTAGTAACTCCTATGAAGGGTTATTTTTCATGTTACATCGTCAACGATTCGATTACATCATCAGAGGTATTAATGAAATTTATTATGAATTTGAAGAAAGAACTAAAAAATTTCCTCAAATGATCATTGAAGAAAGCAAGGTATTACACCTTCCTTTGCCCGTCTTCTTGTTTGTTTCTCCCAATGAGCCCAGATTACATACGCGTATTGAAAAAGGGCTTTGGACTATCCACAACAATGGCACTTTCGATGAAATATTTCATCGTTTCCATGAAAGCTCAATTATCCAATCAGATATAAAAAACAAAACAGTATTTGAAATAGAAAGTAATCAAATTATCCCTCATCCTATTTATCAAAATTCTGAGTTATGGTTTGACCCCTTAGATTATTAGCCTCCTTAAATTTTTATCGAATGCTGTTCATATCTACAAAATCCATATCATCAAAGGTTTGATTTTCGCCTAACATTCCCCAAATAAAACTATAATTTTGTGTGCCACAACCAGAATGAATAGACCAACTTGGTGAGAGTACTAACTGCTTGTCACGCACAATAATATGGCGTGTTTCACTTGGTTCGCCCATAAAATGAAAAACAACTTGAGCAGGCTTAATATTAAAATAAAGATAAGCTTCCATTCTTCTTTCGTGGGTATGCGCAGGCATAGTATTCCAAACACTGCCGGGCTGTAAGTGAGTAATGCCCATACACAGCTGACAGGTTGGCAATACATCAGGATGCAAATATTGGTTAATCACACGTGCATTGGCATTTTCTAACGAGCCAAGTTCAACTTTCTTCGCATCATCTTGAATAATAATTCTTGAGGGATATTGATGATGCGCTGGCGCACTTAAACAATAAAATATGGCCGGATTATCAATATCTAATGATTCAAACTCAATCTCTTGTTCGTCTTTGCCTAAATACAAAGCATCTAAATGCGCTATTTGGTAAGTACTTCCTTTACAACGAACTTCTGCTTTACCGCCTAAATTAACGATGCCTAATTCGCGACGTTGTAAAAAATAGTCTGTGCCAAAGGCTTTTTTATCGACAAATTCATCGAGTTTCAATGGTTTGCTAGTCGGGCAAATACCAACAGCAACAACACGATCAATATGGCTATAAACCATATTTACACTATCAGCAATAAACAGCTCTTCAGATAAAAATTCATCACGTAAACGCTGGGTATCATAGGATTTGGCATCGACGGGATTGCTATTATAATTAATAAACATGCTCAGTACTCTTAGTTAAAATATCAATACTGATATATTCAACCTTCACTGTGCACATTTATAGGTATATTTACCTGTTTGTGATTTTACTCATAATTTTTTTGAAACAGCGTTTATTTTTTGTGATTAACGCCTTAAGCCAAACCTATTTTAAATTCAATCTTTTTGCTAAACGATGCAAATTACCCGTGTCGACCTTGAGTTTCCTTGCCGTAGATGCCCAGTTATTATCATTCTCTTGATAGGCCTGTTTAATCACAGAAGCTTGAAAATCACAGGTTGCTTCACGAAGCCCTATCATAGCAACCTTCTTAGATTCAAAATTTAAACCTGTCTCTGATGTTTTATTGGTCGTCAAAAGATGCTCGGCAATAAATTCAAAATGATTAACTTGCAACTGTAAATGTGAACCCGTGGCTTGAGATTTTGCAATAACAGCGGCGCGGTTAATGGCATGTTCTAATTCACGCACATTACCTGGCCAGGAATAATTCTGGATCAGTTTCATAGTAGCGGGGGCAATGGTTAAATGACTTAGCGCTAATTTTGCTCTGCATCGTTCTGCAAAAAAACCACACAAAAGTACCACATCATTTTCTCGCTCTCTAAGAGGAGGCACATAAACCGGAAACACATTTAAGCGGTGATAAAGATCTGCACGAAAACGTCCTGCTTTTACTTCTTCATGCAAAGTACGATTAGTAGCGGCAACAATACGCGTATTAACCTTAAGACTTTTTTCATCACCTACTCGTTGAATATCGCCATATTGTAAAGCACGTAACAATTTAGCCTGTAGAGCAAGTGGCGGTTCGCCCACCTCATCTAGAAATAGCGTACTATTATTAGCGAGCTCAAACTTACCTTTACGATCACTTATCGCCCCAGTGAATGCACCTTTAACATGGCCAAATAATTCACTTTCAGCCACCGACTCTGGTAATGCTGCACAATTCAAATAAACCAGCGTATTATCACAACGCCGAGACAATTTATGCAACGAAGAGGCTACGAGTTCCTTGCCGACGCCAGTTTCTCCTGTCACCAATACAGACAACTCAGTGTCCGCCACTGCTTTTATTTGTGCCTGGAGATCTAACATCACAGGAGAATGGCCAATCATTTCTGCAGGTTGAGGCAAAAAAACATTTTGCACATCATTACTAAAGAAACCACTTTGATTTTCCAGTTTTTCCATTAATAAAGAAGTGTGCAAACTGGCGAGCAGCAAGCGCGCTAATAATACGTAAATCATCATTAGAAAAAGCACCGAATTGCTGTGGTTCAAAGGCATCAATAGTTAAGGCACCAATAAGGTGATCATTTGCAAACAGTGGCAAACCAATACAGGAATGCACATTTAATTCATCTTCATGATTAGGAATAAGACCATCGTAGGGGTCCGGTAACTGACTATCTGCAGGGAAACGCACAATATCTCCCGCCCTTGCAATCGCTTCTAATCTTGGGTGCTCTTGAATATTAAAACGTCTTCCTAATACCTCATCATAAAGACCATTAATCGCCAGTGGTGAAAACTGTTGATTCTGAAAAGCTAACAATGCTGAAGCATCACAATTAAACAGTTTACGAATAATTAAAAGCAGACGATCAAAACGATCTTGCCCCGTCACACTAGTGGTTAAATCAATGGCCAGTTGCGTTAATGCATGGTGCTTATTTTCCAATTTAATACCTACCTCTTTGGGATTTATACAGTCATTATGACAGTGCCAAAACAAACAACAAAGAAATTCAATCAAAAGCATTATTTAATGCAAAAACAGCCCTCTGAAAAACCAGAGCATGATGTTCTAGTTTTTTATGCGCACAAACAAAAAATCCAGTAGCAATTGACTTAGCGACTGGATTTTTGAGATGTTTCTTATAACAACAAGTTACTCTTCTTCTTGTTTAGTTTCTTCTTTATCTTCGTGGCTAGTACCACCACATTGTCCACAACAGCTCATAATATTCTCCGTTTCGTTAAGATGTTTAAACTTTATTAAAGATGCATTTTATATGCAACTTTAAATCGCATTACTTTGTTGATACAAATCAACGAAAACGAGGTTTAGTTAAAATAGGCAAGTACAGCACTACAAAGCAACCATAAGCAATCGCCCAAAAACCGACAGCAGAGGCAATTACTTGAGTATAATTAGTGATAAAATAACTACCAAAAACACGAGCCAAAAAGGCTAAAATGATGGCTATAAAAGCAATCGTCATTACTTTACCTACAACTATATTTCTGCCTGTGTGCCCTAATGAAACACGCGAAATCATCGATAAAATCATAACCCCCATTGCGCCAACCGTTAATGCATGAATCGCCTGTGAGTGAGTTACCATAGTAGTGATCTCTGATAAACCAAGCATCAGAAGCCCAACCGAAATACACCAATAACTAATATGCAACGACCAAACTAAAGGGGTTTTAAAAGTCACCCAAATCTTCCAACGATAGGCACGAAAAGCATTTGCAATTGCGACAACAAAAAGATCAATGCAGTCACAATACTTGGTAAACTGACCACATTAAAAGTCGTTAATACCGCCAATAACGTGCTCACCATGGCTAATTTTTCTAACCAAGGAAGTGCATTAGTTCTCGCTGTTTTAGTCCCGTTTGCAGTAAACATCGGAAACACTCTCCCCCATAATGCACATCACCAAAGTCACCAATAACACCATGGTTGTGCTTGCGCTATTCATTAATACATAGTCCTGAGCGGAAACTGCATAATGCATCGTCGTATTCACTAAGCTCATCAGCAACAAAATGGGAATAAACATTAAGTTTCGCCATTGTTTCACTTTAAAAATCGGATAAGCCAAACACAATGCTGATACAGGTAAAAATGCAATATCCACACTGGCGATCAACCAATGAGGGAGAACGGTTGGAAAGAAAAACAATACCCGTGCAATCAGCCAAATAGCAACTAATGCTCGCTAAGCCTTTCCCATTCACGCTACGCACTTTTGTCCAATTTTGTACCGCAGTTAATAAAAAACCAACAATAATAGTCGCCGTAAAACCAAATAGCATTTCATGCATATGCCACCATAAGCTACCACCATAAAGGTTAAGCGAAATCGAACCCGTTAATGCACTGTTCCAAATCAGCAAACTAATAATGCTAAATAAAGAAGCAAGCAAAAAAAGAGGACGGAAGGCAAATTCCAGAAAAGCAATTTCAGGCTTAATAGGGCCATTACTTTTGGCATTGGAAATATTGATCATAATAAATCCTCAAATATTAAATAAATAAAAAATAAGGTATTGATTACTTAAGACTTAAGCATCAGTTACCAAAATCTCAGTCAAGGAATGTTGAGCACTTGCGCCTGAAATATCCTGTAACGTATATTTATCTAATACCTTAAAGAAAGTTTCCTGGGCTTCTGCAAATATCCCTTTTAGTTGACAGCCTGGTGTGATCACACATTGATTGTTATCACCAAAGCACTCAACTAATTTTTTATCTTCAATTTCACGCACCAATTCACCAATATTAATATCACTCGGTAAACGATTAAGTTTGATACCCCCATTCTTACCTCTGATCGCAAGCAAATAACCTTTCACGTTTAACTGTTGCACAATCTTCATTAAATGATTTTTAGAAATAGCATAACTGAGCGCGATTTCATTAATGGTGCTTAAACGATCTTGATTAACCGCTAGATACATTAATACGCGTAAAGAGTAATCGGTATAACGAGTAATATGCATTTTTCCAACCTTGAATTGACTGATTCTTTAAAGATGCATTTATATTACATCTTTTAAATTTTATGTAAATACTTTCATTCTTAATTAGTAGATATAGTAGATAACTAATAATTGTCATTATGACAATTACAGTCTTAATGACAATCATAATGAATGTCTTTATGACAATATTGATATAACAAAAATAACAATAACCATTTAAAAACAATGAATTATAGATTTGGCATAGATAGTGCTATTCATCCAGAGTTACCCCTCTCAAACAATTTATTAAAGAGAATATTATGAACAGAAATAAACTCACGGTGATTGCATTGCTAACAGTGCTAATTGCATCCTTCACGGTATTGCTCAGTGTCGGTAGCGATATCTACCGCGAAAAGCCACCTATTCCTAATGCCTATGTTGACAATGCAGGGCAAACATTATTTAGCCAAAACGATGTTGAACAAGGGCAGTTAGTATGGCGTTCAATGGGTGGTCATCAACTTGGATCGATTTGGGGGCACGGCTCATATGTAGCACCCGATTGGACAGCAGATTGGTTGCATCGCGAAGCACAGGCTTGGTTAAACATCACTGCATTACAGCAATATCAAACACCTTTTATTGAGTTATCAAGCGATCTCCAAGCGAGCTTAGAAGATAAATTACGTAAAGATATGCGTCACAATACAGTGATTGAGCAAGCTAATGGTATTACTGAAGTTCGTCTTTCAGCGACACGAGTTGCATCTATTAAAGAAGTAACTCAGCACTACTTATCTTTATTTGGTAGCGATCCTGAGCTTTCTCACTTAAGAGAACAATATGCCATGAAAGAAGGCACCGTTGCTTCTCTTGAGCACCGTGAAAAATTAAATGCATTTTTATTCTGGGGAGCATGGGCAGCAATAACAGAACGCCCAAATGAAGCATACACCTACACCAACAACTGGCCCTTTGATCCACAGTTAGGTAACACCCCAACGTCAAGTAATGTTTTCTGGTCAATCATGAGTTTTGTTACTTTGATTGCAGGTGTGGGGGCATTAATTTGGCACCACGCAACCTGCAAACATGAATCATTGCCAAAGCCAGTCGCGAATGATCCGTTATTCCTGACTAAACCCACTAAATCACAAAAAGCAGTGGCAAAATATTTTATTACAGCCATTGGTTTGTTCCTTTTCCAAATCATACTCGGCGGCATCACTGCCCATTATGCCGTTGAAGGGCAAGACTTTTATGGCATACCACTGTCAGAAATCTTACCTTACTCAGTTACCCGCACTTGGCATACACAGCTTGCGGTATTCTGGATAGCAACGGCATGGTTAGGCACTGGGTTATATATTGCACCTGCTTTATCTGGGCATGAACCTAAATTCCAACGCCTTGGTGTTAATGTGCTTTGGGTGGCTTTATTAATTGTTGTTATTGGTTCAATGGCCGGTGAATGGCTTGGTGTACAACAGTATTTTGATCTCGACATGAACTTCCTATTCGGACATCAAGGTTACGAATACATCGACCTTGGTCGTGTTTGGCAACTATTATTACTTGTTGGGTTACTTATTTGGTTAGTGCTAGTAACAGCCGCTATTCGTCCAGCTCTTAAAAAGAAAAGTGAAATGGGCCCAGTAATTTGGGTGTTATATGCTTCATGTATTGCGATCGGCTTATTCTATGGCGCTGGTCTATTCATGGGTAAACACACCAACCTAGCCATTGCTGAATACTGGCGCTGGTGGGTAGTACATTTATGGGTAGAAGGATTCTTCGAAACCTTTGCAACTTCAGTTATCGCATTAATGTTGGTTCGTCTTGGGCTTATCCGCGCACGCAGTGCTAACGCGACCGTGCTCTTTACCACTGTGGTGTTCTTAACTGGTGGCTTAATCGGCACATTGCATCACTTATATTTCACCGGTGTACCAACCTCAGTTATCGCTTGGGGTGCTATATTCTCTGCGCTAGAAGTTGCACCGCTGGCATTAATTGGCTTTGAAGCAGTTGAAAGCTACCGTATGCGTGGCGTCGCACCTTGGATGATCCGTTACAAATGGGCGATCATGTTCTTTGTGGCGACTGCATTCTGGAATTTAGTAGGTGCAGGCGTGCTAGGATTCCTTATCAATCCGCCTATTGCGTTATACTTTATTCAAGGTTTAAACACTACAGCAACCCACGCACATGCGGCCTTTATGGGCGTGTACGGCATGTTAGGTATAGGCTTGATGTTGTTCTGTGTACGAGGCTTAACCGGCAACTTAGAATGGAACAATAAATACCTAAAAGGGGCATTCTGGACTCTTAACATTGGTTTGGTCGCTATGGTGTTTATGTCATTATTACCTGTTGGTTTGATTCAGTTCTTCGCAGTACTCGATAACGGTTACTGGTATGCACGTTCGCCAGCGGTTATTCACAGCTCCATCGTTGAAACCTTAGTTTGGATGCGTGTTCCTGGTGATGTGTTATTTGGAATCGGTGGATTATTATTGGGGCTATTCTTATTAGATTTACTGAAAAAAGCTCTCACTAGCAAACCCGCACTTGAAACAGCAAGCGAATTAAACGCAAACGCTTAACTGTTACTATTAACGGCGCCTTTCTAGGCGCCTAATTTACCCCATGATTTTTATAGCTGTGTTTACAGTTATAATTAACCATTACAATTCCTCTTTAAATCACTTATCCTAACCCCTCTAAACTTAATCAGGACATCTTCAATGGATTATTTATTCATAAAAAACATGCATATCGGTATGGCTTACCTAAGTATCACCCTATTTATATTTCGCTCAGTATTATCTGTCAGTGGTTCGTCGTTATTGCAACACAAGTTGTTAAAAATCCTTCAACATATCATCGATACCTTACTACTGATTTTTGCCATTTTATTAACCATCATCATTCAACAATACCCCTTTGTTAACGGTTGGCTAACGGCCAAACTCATCGCACTATTTGCCTATATTATTGTTGGTACCATTGCCATTAAACGAGGCAAAACAGCCGTGATCCGTTTTTGGGCAAGTATTTTTGCTATTGCTATTTTTGCTTATATTTATGGCGCGACCAAAGCCCACCACGCACTTTCATGGTTGGCGATAATGTAAATGAGTTTTAATTAATCGACTTCTATTGATTATTCGGCCAGCGCTATTGTGTTACATAAATGGCATGTAAATGTCTGCATAAATGTTGCATAGATCACAGATAGTGTTTATTGTGCATACACTCTCAATGGAAATGAAGGCGATAAAATGAAAGATTTAATAGTTAAGGACTTTATGAATGTCGATTTTGCAAGGATCAGTGAAGATATGCCTGTGATTACTGCATCGATAGAGTTGATTAAGAAAGAAGCCTTAGGTGGACCCGTTGTAGATAAAGGAAATAAACTACTAGGTTGGATTTCTGAACAGGAATGTTTACAGGTAACCACTCAATTTGCTTATCATAATGAACGAGTTGCGATAGTAACCGATATTATGCGTAAAGATGTTTTAAGTGTAAAAGCGAATCAATCTATTTTTTCTCTAGCAGAAAAAATGAATGGGACTCAGCCTAAAAACTACCCTGTCATTGATGACAATAACAAAGTGATTGGTGTTATCACTCGTCGTCGTGTTTTAAAAGCGTTACTCGATAACCATTTTTAATGATGCCTTATTAAACATAACCTAAACATATGATGAATAGGTTATGTATTGCTTCGATGATTAACCTTTACAAATTTTATTGTGTTTATCATGCTCTAACACTTCAAAATTAGCTTCCTTAATTAACTGCATTATTGTTTCTGCAGAAACTGGCCTTGAGTAGTAATATCCTTGAATATAATCACAACCATACTGGCGTAAACAGGTTAATTGTTCAAAGGTTTCTACCCCCTCAGCAACAACACTTAATTCTAAATTTTTAGCTAAGTTAAGAATTGATTTTACAATTGCGACATCCTGTTTACCTTCTGGTAGAAAATCAATAAAAGATTTGTCGATCTTTAATTTAGAAATAGGTAGGTTTTTCAGCTGTGAGAAAGAGGAATAACCCGTTCCAAAATCATCAATAGACATTTTTATACCTAGGTCACTTAACCCTCTTAATGTCGCCTGACAGTTTCCCTCTTGATTACTTGGCACAAGATGCTCTTCTGTAATTTCAATCTCAAGTTGCGATGCTGAAATACTCTCTTGCGCTAGTACACTTGCCACATATTCGGTAAAGTCTTCACTGTATAGCTGTCTTCCAGATACATTTACTGCCACGGTTAAATGTTCACATGGGGTTTGTTGCCAGCTACGTAGTCGCTGAATAGCCTCTTGAATAACCCACTTTCCAATTGGAATAATCAACCCAGTTTCTTCGGCAATTGGAATAAACTCATCGGGGAAAACGGGTGTTTTATCGCCTCTATCCCAACGGATAAGTGCTTCAACGCCTGTTATTTGTTGTTTGCTGGTACAAACCTTAGGTTGATAGAGTAATTTAAAGTGATTGTTTTCTAGTGCATCACGTAGTTCATTTTCAAGTGACCAACGTCGAATAACACTATCTCTTAACTCACTGGAATAAAATGCAAACTGGTATTGCTCTGAACGTTTTGCTTGATACATCGCGGTATCGGCATTACGTAATAATTCTTCGGGATTTTTACCATCATCAGGATAAAAACCTACACCAATGCTCGCTTCTAAATAAATCATTTTATTGGAAACATAAAATGGTTTTTCAAATAACTTTTTTAGACGCTGAATGAAACCAAGCACCTGTTGTGCATCCTCAACGGTATCAATGATGATGGCAAATTCATCACCACTAAAGCGAGCAACCATATCGTAGTTATGCGATTCCGATCTAAAGCGTTCAGCGACTTCACACAAAACTGCATCACCCACTTTATGCCCTAATGAGTCATTAATATTTTTGAAACGATTTAAACCAATAAACAATAAACCGACTTTTCGACCTAATCGAGCGACACGTTGCATTGCTCTTTCAAGTTGCTGTTGAAACAGAATGCGATTAGGTAAGTTGGTCAAAGAGTCGTGATGGGCGATATGCACTAATTTTTCTTGAGATTTTTTGAGTTCACTAACATCCTGCATAACACCTGATAATACGGGTTTGGCATTTTTGGCATGGTTACTTTCTAATAATACGCCCTGCAATTGAACATGTAATAATGATTGGTCGATAAGTTGTATTCTAATATCTAAATTAAAGGGTTTTCCATCTGAAAAAGCCTGTAATATGACACTTTCAACATACAATCGCTCTGTAGGATGAATGATTGTTAATAAATAATTTATGCCATCTTCAAATTTTGTTTCTGATAACATTAACATTTTAGAGAGTTGTTTCGAAAGTAATAAGCGTCCATTTACGCCTGCTATTTCCCAATGACCTAATTTGGCAATTTGTTGTGCATGTTCAAGCCGAGACTCACTTTTCTTTAGCGACTCTAGGTAATGATTACTTCGCAAGACGTAACGCAAATGGTGCCTGATCAAAGACCAGTTGATAGGTTTAGCAACAAAGTCTGTCGCCCCCAAACGATACGCTTTTTCAATGGATTCTGTGTCATCCATACCGGTGATCATCACTACAGGTACGTTTTTCTTTGTATTAGACTCACGGATCAATTTACAAACTTCAAAGCCATTTAATCTAGGTAAATCAACATCTAATAGCACTAAATCAGGCGCATGTTGATTAAATAGAGCAAATCCCTCTGCACCATCTTTAGCCTCTATAATTTGATACATTTCTGATGAGAGCGCCTGACAAAGCAGAAGACGCGTCATTTCATCATCATCAACAACTAATATCTTTTTCTATGCATAGTGCCTCAATTTAGTCCTGCGTTTTATATTGTGCTTGGCCTTCGAAATAATGCGTTACCTTATCTGATTCGAGTTCAATTTTATTAATCAACTCAGGTAATGAAGTCAGTAATTCTTTTCTGACGGATTGCTCTAATTGCTTACAAAGCTCTGCTAAATGATGCGCTCCAACATTCGCACTACTTGATTTGAGAGTGTGAGCTAGTTTGCGTATGTTCTCAACCTCTTGATTAGGAACCAATAAATCTTTAAGGGTTTCCTCTAGAGTGTTTAGGAACAATTGTGTCACTTTGCTAACTAACACATCTGGTTGGTCTGGTTTTAATGACGCAATTTTCGCTAACACGGAAGGGTCAACAACCATAGCTTCTGCTTCGATTGATTCATGATTTGAATTATTATCATGATGCGCTAAAGCGCTTTTCCTAGGAATATTTAGCCAGGGTACTAATGCATCGTAAAGGCCATCCCTTGAGAAGGGCTTACTCAAGTAATCATTCATTCCGGCTTGTAAACATAGTCCCTTATCGCCATCCATTGCGTTAGCAGTTAATGCAATAATGGTTAATTCAGAAAATGATGGTTGACCAGCCTCCATAAGACGGATTTGTCGAGTTGCTTCTAACCCGTCCATTTCTGGCATTTGCATATCCATTAAAATCAAATCATAGGTATGCTCTTTTACCGCCTCAATGGTCGCAATACCATGTTTGGCAATATCAACCTGTAAACCAAAGGACTCCAACATGATCATGGCCACTTCTTGATTTACTTTGTTATCCTCTGCAACCAAAATGCGATAAGGGTAATTAAAATGTAAGTCTTCAACATTTTTACGCGCTTTATTAGCTTGAGTTTTTCTTTCCTGCTGAAAGGCTTGAATTAAACATTGATAAAGCTCTTTTTGTAATACTGGCTTATTCAAGAAACAAGCAATGCGATTATCCTGTAGCGACTGAATGCTTGCTTCGGTTGAGCTTAACATGACCATTTCTGGCTGTTGCCACTGAGTGTTTTTACGTACTTCAGCGACTAATTGCAAACCGTCCATATTAGGCATATTCATGTCCAGAATAAGTAACTGGTAGGGCTGTTTTTTTATTTCTGCAAGTTGAATTAACTGTAACGCTTGTCGACCATTACCGGCTAAATCACAGTTCATCTTAATAGCGGCTAATTGCTCTTTAAATAGTAATTGATTGGTATGATTGTCATCAACAACTAAAATGCGTTTATCTTGTAAAGAAGATAAAGCTAATGGAATATTTGCGGCAACATGTTTTTTGATCGTAAGTGGCAATGTAAATGAAAAACAGCTTCCATGATTAACTTGTGATTTAACAATAAGCTCTCCGCCCATCATATCAACAAGTCGCCTTGCAATTGGAAGCCCTAGTCCCGTTCCGCCATATTTACGAGTGGTTGAGCTATCCGCTTGAGAAAATGAATTAAAAATATGCTCTATTTTATCTTCTTGGATACCAATACCAGTATCTTCGATTTCAAATTGTAATTGATTACCTTCATGCATAGTTAAACGCAATAATACTTGCCCTTGCTGAGTAAATTTAAGTGCATTGCTAAGCAGGTTATTTAAAACCTGTCTCAACCTACCAGGGTCTCCTTGATAAAAAGTAGGTAAAGTTGGGGGAATTAAAAGCACTAGCTCAATTCTTTTGGTATAGGCAGATTCAGCGTAAAGAACACCAAGTTCTTCGATTAATTCACGCAAGTTAAATTCAATGGACTCAATTTCCATTTTCCCTGCTTCAATTTTAGAAAAGTCTAAAATATCGTTAATGATCTCAAGTAAGTTTTTTCCCGACTGATAGGCTGTCTCGGTAAAGCGTTGCTGGCGTTGATTCAAGTTTGTTGCTAACAACAACTCTGTCATGCCTAAAACCCCATTCATTGGAGTACGAATTTCATGGCTCATAGTCGCTAAAAACTCACTTTTTGCTTTATTTGAGGCTTCCGCACTTTCTTTCGCTAGAACTAACTCTTGAGTCCTATGGGCAATTTTTTCTTCTAGGGTATTTTGATGATTTTCTAAATCTCGATCACGGGTTTCCACTCTATCAAGCATCATATTAAACCCTTTAATCAAAGAGCCGATCTCATCCTGTCATCGCCCTGAAATACGTAAATGATAATTTTTTTTATCGGAGACTTCCTGCATCACTTTTGTTATTTCTAATATGGGTTGAGAAATGATTCGTTGCGACCTGACAGCTAACAAGAAAGCCAAAAATGTCGCGAAAATAAGTATAAAAGGTGTAAATATTAGTCGCTTTTCTAATCGCTTTCGCAACAAGCTATTATCATCCATCAATAATACGTGACCCAATATTTTGTCTTCAAGATATACTGCTTCAATATGATGCAACACATTATCAAGTATTTGGCTTTGCATTCGTTCAAGACTCATTGTTAGAATTTCTTGATCTACTTCATCTGCAAATGAAGGTTTAAGGTACTCAGCTAATAACTGATCTTCACTATCATAGATCCTTGCTAATACAATTTCTGACTTAACAGATAAGCTATTTAAGTTTTCTAAGGCTGAATTAGGATCGTGAAAGGCAAGAGAAGCGGTACTTTGTGCGGCGATAAGTTTTGATAATGCCTGCAGTTGATTCTTGGCATCATCATGACTGTATTGATATTGCATAAAACCAATTAGGGCAACTATGATCAAAGCCACTAGCGCACCAGAAAATAAACCGATAGAAGTTAATTGGCCACGTAAGGAAAGGTTACTTAATTTTATTATCATATTAACCTTCACCATCAATAAGAATGGCAAGTTGCAGTAACTTAGAGCTAAATTTTAATTGAGAATTAGCCAATTGTTGTATATTCACTTCAAAGCGTAAACGTTGATCCTTTTCTATCAAATTAATAAGTCCCCCATAGTCAAAGAAAGCCCCGTCATCAGTAATAGTAAGTACAGTATCTTGATTAATTAAAGAAAGTAAGTAACGGTAACGAGTACCTTTGTTGGTATCAATATAGATAGCATGGCATTGTTTAAATTCATTTTCTTGATTGGGTTTTAATAATTTAATTGGGTGACCCGCAATGGTTTTATCTTCTAAGCTTTGTAATTCTGAGATGACATCATCATCACCATAGCTACAGAAATAAAAAGGAGATGTGGGAGAGTCCCAAGTATCCGAGGGCCACAGGGTAAATTTGGCGATATTATACAAGTATGCCACTTTCAAAGCACTTATCGTCGGGGTAGCCGATAACACTGAGCATGATGTAAAGATCATCACCAATAAAATAGCTAATTGTGTGCAAAAATACTTTTTAAAAGTAGTCATATTTCGCTTCATTAATTACCATTTATAAGTCGCATTTAGATAAAAACTGCGTTCAATAGCAGATGCAGACTCCCATGCTTCAGCGATAAATGCTTGTTCAGCAGAATGTAATAGGTTGCGTCCTACTAAGGATAAACTTAATGCTTCGGTTGCTTGCCATCCTAGGCGAAGATCTGCATCCACAATGGCATCAATATTACTACCATTCCAACTACGTGTCTGCGTTGTAATAAAGGCGAGCATCCAGCTCAACATTGGAACTTAAATCAAAAGCCCCCATAATGAAACTTGATGTTTTAAAGCTCTACCCTCCACTAAAGTAATAATCGTCGTACTGGCCTCATTTTCCTCTTTATCGGAAAGATCTATATCTAAATAATTATAGACTAAACGATAACGACTCGTTGAAGTTGCCTGCCAGTTCATTAATAACTCAAAACCTTTACTATTACCTTCTATCGTATTGCCTAGATAGATTGGAACTACCATATAAGTATAATCATCACTCAAATAAGCAGTACCAAGGCTCGAACTACGTAAATTGTCATACTGATTATAAAAAGTAGCAATATCTAAAGATAGTTGTGGCATTAATATCCAACGCGTTCCAAGTTCATAGGCATCTAATTGCTCAGACTTAAAATTCTTATTCCCATAAGCTTTTCTCGCAATAGGAAAACCATTTTGAATCTCTATACTAGTAAATACTATCGATTCAACATCTGCACGTGATGGGGTTCGATTTGCTCGCGAGATAGCGCCCCACCATGTCACCTTATCAGTAGGTACCCAGGCAAGTCGGATATTCGGCTGTATTTCTGTACCAGTAAAATTATTATTCTCTAATTTAGCTCCTAAAGTTAGCGTCATGTTTTGCTCTGGAAAACTGATACTATCTTGAACAAATAAATTCCAAATTTCACTGTTACCTATTGAATTCTCGATCGCAACATATTGTGAAGAGGTGAAATTATTTTTACTATATCGATACCCCGCTCCCCAAATCAGATCATGATTTTGCAAAGGAGAAAATTGCTTGCTGTAATTCCACATTAAACGTATCACGAGTCTCTGAAAATAACGTTTCATAGTGGTCGTAATATTCATAATTAAATTTAGCAGTAACCTCTGAATCTAATCCTGTCAACATTCCCCAATTAACACCGATATTACCACCTTTAGCACCCATATCACCGTTTACCGTGCTAAAATAAGGGTCTTCAAATGATGGTAAACTCACTTCTTCTTTTAAGTCATCACGGTATAGGTCGCCCTGGAAGGTTAAAGATTGTTTATCATTGGGTTGCATATCTAAACGGAAACCTGTTTGCAGGTAATCACCACCATTATCTTGCCCTTGCCCAGAAGTATTTACTGATTCATCTAAACGTTTACCTTTTGCGTAAGCACGCAATTGCATGTTTTCTGATATCTCACCACCTTGACGAATACCCACACCTTTATATTCATTACCCGCAGAAACAGACAATAATCCACCCGGGTTTTCTCCCGCTTCACGAGTAATAATATTGATGATCCCATTAACGGCATTTGCTCCCCAAAGCGTAGCACCTGGACCACGGATCACTTCGATGCGAGCGATGTCTTGCATCAAATAATCAAAATGCTCCCAATTTACCCCAGAAAAACTAGGGGTATAAACGCTACGACCGTCAATTAAGACTAATAATTTATTAGCGTAACGGCCAGTAAAACCACGAATACTCACCGCCCATTTATTGGGGTCAATTTGTGCAACATCAACACCAGGGACTAAACGCAAAGCTTCGGGAATGTTAGTTGCACCAGAGCGTCGAATTTCATCATCTGTAACCACATAAACAGCGTGTACGCCTCTGAAAGCTTTTCACTTTTTTTGCTCACTGAAGTAATTTTTAATTGCATCAATTGGTCAAAATCAAGTTCTGAAAAGGGATCCGATATATCATCAGCCATAACCACGGAGGGCAAGAAAGCCAATAAAAAAACGGAAATAATAGAGGTTTTCATATCACAAGTCCTTTGGCATTCGTTTATCATTTAAGAGGCTTATTAATAGCAAAACAATTAATGGCTTATTTTGTTTTATTCAAGGAGTAATAATGCTCATTGTAAAAAACACAACTTATAGAAACATATCAATAAAAAAGCTTCTACTTAAATTGCTTTATTATTAAGTACTGTCAATTTGTGTATTATTTTTTTCAATAAATAGTGAATAAAAAATAATACAAAACAAAAATGGAGTTTATCAAGCACCCTCTTTAAATAGAGGTATTTTTGACAAAATACAGAAGTATATTTCTTAAATAAAACAGCCATAAATATTTAGCATAGCTACTTTTTATTTACTTACAAATATCATCTTTTAATATTTATTGACCTAACCCACTATATCAAAAAATAATAATTTTTTAACAATTAAGATTGTATTCTAAAATGCCTCAACAACATATTTTCCAAATAACTATTACTTTTTATTTTCAATAACATGCTTTTTGAACAAAAAATGATCTACATAACAGCTATTTATGCATGAAAATGAAAAAACACAGTTAAGTTGCGACATTTTTGTAACATGATATTTTTTATGCACTGGTTTTATTTGTTCAAAATACGATAAAAATGTTACCAGTAACTTTTTCTTGTGAACATGGCTCACAAAAAATTAAGACTCATGTATCAAAACATTGACTGAGTTCAAACTAAGCAGTGTATGGCATTTACATCATTGCCTTCAAAACATAATAATTTCACAAGAAAATACTATTGTCAGACAATAATTGTACAAAAATACAAGGTTAACATGACGTATAAAAATATTTTCTTTACATGAAATTTTGCATCTCATGTTAACAAATTGCTTTGCGACAGGACAGTCGCAATTTTTATAAAATAATTTATCAAGGAGACTCTATCTTTGCAATATATTTTGCGACGTTTGTTGATTTCCATACCGACACTCATAATTATATCAGTCGTTTCGTTCATACTTATTCAGCTTCCCCTGGTGATTTCGTTGATGCCTACATCTCCGAAAGAATGATGATTGATGGCTCAATCAGTGATGTTGACGCGCTGAGATCAAGTATTCAAGCGGAACTAGGCATCAGTGACAGTATGCTGGTTAACTATTTCAAATGGATAAGTGGCTTCCCAACAGGTGATTTTGGTTATTCATTCCAACATCAAAAACCAGTAAGTGATCTTATTTGGGGCAAATTAGGACTAACATTCTTAATTACCTTCGTTACCCTGATTTTTACATTAGTGACTGCATTTTTAACCGGTATCATTTCAGCAATGAAACCATATACAGTATTCGACTACGTGGTAAGCTTTTTTGGATTCCTTGGTTTAGCCGTTCCTAACTTCCTACTTGCCTTATTATTAATGTACTTTTCTTTGGAATGGTTCGGGCAACCCTTTTCAGGACTATTCTCTCCCGAATACATTAATGCAGATTGGAGCATGGACAAGTTCTGGGATGCAATGAGCCATATCTGGATCCCCGTTATTGTTGTTGGTACATCAGGTACTGCCGCGCAAATTCGTATTATGCGCGCCACCATGATGGACGAATTACACAAACCCTATGTTGATACCGCGCGTTCGAAAGGTCTACCAACATACAAAGTTATCCTTAAGTACCCTGTTCGCCACGCAGTAACTCCACTTGCATCAACTATTGGTTGGCAGTTACCAAATTTGGTTTCTGGTAGTGCGATTGTGGCCATTGTATTGAGCTTACCAACAACTGGGCCTTATTTATTAGAAGCACTTCGAGGTCAAGATATGTACCTAGCAGGGACCTTCCTAATGATGCTCGCGGTACTGACCATCATTGGTACATTGCTTTCAGACATTATTCTTGCGTTGTTAGACCCACGCATTCGACTTTCTTAAGGAACCATCATGACATCTACTATCTATAGTCCGCCAGAAAATACGGACGCTAAATTAGAAGCAGGCTTGGAGTCACAGGATAAAGGCAATGAAATATTTTATGCCTCTAAAAAGCGCTTAATGTGGCTGAGATTCAAACAACACAAAGTGGCGCTGTTTAGTGCCATCATGATTATCTTTGCTTACATCGTTGCTATTTTTGCACACTTTGTCAGCGTACAGGATATCAATACATTCAGTGCTAAGTACTCTTATGTTGCACCTACTGAGATTCATTGGGTTGATAAAGAGGGTAATTTCACTCGTCCGTATATTCATAATATTACGCGTAAAATTAATATGGACACGCTTGAATATGAATATACCGCTGGCGAAGATGTTTATCCGATTAAATTTCTTCACCGTGGTTACAAGTACACATTCCTTGGCTTGATTGAAACAGATCTTCACCTTATAGGTGTTGATGAAGGAAGCGACCTTGTTCCTAATGGGCTCCGATAAACTCGGTCGAGATGTGTTTAGTAAAGTTGTACATGGGGCAAGAATATCACTTTCAATCGGTTTGATTGGTGTATTTCTCAGTTTAGTTTTTGGTACGATTTTAGGCGGAATTTCAGGTTATTACGGAGGTCGAACTGATACTTTAATTCAACGTTTGATTGAAGTATTAATGTCTTTTCCATCGATTCCATTATGGATGGCATTAGCGACATCATTACCACCACAGTGGTCACCATTAGTCGTTTATTTCATGATCACACTGATTTTATCATTGATTGGTTGGACAGGTATTGGGCGAGTAGTGCGTGGTATCGTGATGCGCTTGAAAGAAGAGAAATACACCGAAGGCGCATTGCTTTCCGGTGCAAGTAACTTCTACATCATTCGTAAACATCTGATTCCAGGCGCAACCAGTTTCGTTATTGCACAAGCTACATTAAGTATTCCTGCAATGATCATCGCTGAAACCTCTTTAAGCTTTTTAGGCATAGGGCTACGCCCACCAGTTGTTAGCTGGGGTGTACTACTTCAAGAAGCGCAAAGCATTACAGTTATCGCTAATAACCCTTGGATACTTTACCCCGCCTTATTTGTTATCGCTGTTGTATTATTTTTTAACTTCCTTGGTGACGGCCTTCGTGATGCTTGCCGACCCATATATGAATAGAGCTTAATTATGCGTAAAAAATTACTTGAATATAAAAATGTTGTCAGCTCAGTTTCATACCATTGAGGGTGTAACAAACACATTAAACGATATTGACTTAACCATTTATGAGGGCATGAGCCTTGGTATTGTAGGTGAATCAGGTTGTGGTAAGAGTGTTACTGCACGTATGCCAATTCGCTTATTACCTGAGCCAATGTTCAGAATTACTAAGGGTGAAGTGATTTATCATCGCAATGAAAAACCATTCAATACTTTTAATACCAAACAAAATGGTAAAGAAATTAATAAAATTCGTGGTAAAGAAATCTCCATGATTTTCCAAGAGCCGATGAGTAGCTTAAGCCCTATCCATACTGTGGGTAGCCAAATGGTTGAGTTAATCAGACAACATTCTGATATGGATAAAGCACAGGCGAAAGCACATGCGATTCATATGTTAGAACGCGCTCGTGTTCCCCGTGCAAGTGAAGTCTTTGATGATTATACCTTCCAGCTTTCTGGTGGCATGCGTCAACGTGTAATGATTGCAATGGGAGTAAGTTGTGGGCCTCGTCTGTTATTTGCAGATGAACCAACAACGGCATTGGATGTAACCATTCAAGCGCAGATTCTTGGTTTACTTAAAGATATTCAACGTGAACAAAATATGGCGCTGGTTTTGATCACCCATGACTTAGCTGTGGTGGCTAATATGGTTGAAGAAATCGCCGTATTTTATCTGGGTTATATTGTTGAAATGGGCACTACAGATCAAATCTTAAAAACGCCTAAACATCCTTATACCAAGGCATTAATTGACTCAATTCCAACGCTTCATACCACTGATGCACTGAAGCCAATTAAAGGCAGTATACCGGATCCCTACAGTAAAATTACGGGGTGCCCGTTCGGGATGCGTTGTGACAAAGTAACAGATAGATGTCGCAAAGAAGTTCCTTCATTTGATACACATGAAAATGACCACAAGGTCAGATGTTTCGAGGCATAACTCATGGATAATAACACGACCCCATTATTAGAAGTTGAAGGGCTACAAATGCACTTCAGCATGAAAGGCGGTGCTTTCAGCCGTCGAGCAGGCGTCATCAAGGCAGTTGATGGTGTCACCTTTAAAGTATTTCCAAATGAAACCCTAGGTTTAGTTGGTGAATCAGGTTGCGGTAAAACAACCGTTGGACGCGCAGTACTTAAATCGATAGATCCCACTGGTGGTAAAGTTATTTTCCACAGTAAAACCGGTGAAAAAATAGATTTTGTGCCAATGACAAATAAGGAGCTTCGCCCCTATCGCCAAGAAGTGCAAATGATATTCCAAGACCCTTATTCATCACTGTCACCAAGAATGACAGTGCAAGAGATATTAGAAGAGCCACTGAGATTAGCAGGTCATACAGATAAAGATTATTTGTATGAACAAGCCAAAATTATGATCGAGCAAGTTGGCTTACGTAGCTCTCACTTAATGCGCTACCCTCATGCATTTTCTGGTGGTCAACGTCAACGTATTGGTATTGCACGTTCATTAATCACGCGCCCTCGTTTTATTGTGGCAGATGAAGCAGTGAGTGCCTTGGACGTTTCTGTACAGGCACAAATACTAGAAATTTTAGCAGAGCTGAAAGAGAAAATGGGTCTTTCTTATCTGTTTATCTCACATGACCTGAGCGTGGTGAAATACCTCTGTGACCGCGTTGGTGTTATGTATTTAGGGCGAATTGTAGAAGTCGCGCCGACTGATGCACTTTTCAATAATCCCTTACACCCCTATAGCGAAGCGTTAATGCATGCAATACCTGACATTAGCGAACGACAAATTCGTAGCGATATTCTGGCAGGAGAAATTCCTGATGCGGCTAATCCTCCTTCTGGATGTGCATTCCATAATCGTTGCAAATACGCCAAAGATAAATGTAAAAGTGAAATACCTGAGTTACGCGGATTCACTGATACTTTAGATGGCAAAGAAATCTTTAGAGAGAGTGCTTGTCACTTTGTTGAAGAGATATTTTACAATCACGATAAGGAAATGGTATGAAACGTAAACTTATAACAATGGGTCTACTACTAGGCTCATTGAATGCATGGGCTTACCAAGAAGCTCCATCGTTAAGCACTTTAGTTGATAAAGGTGAACTTCCTAGTGTGGATAAGCGCCTCCCAGAAAATCCTATGGTCATCACACCGGTTAATGAAATAGGTAAATATGGCGGTACTTGGCGTCGAATCGAGCCTAACTATCACTTTCATGAATGGAGTAATGAACCCCTAGTTGCACTTGATGATAATCAAGAATATGTGCCTAACTTAGCGGAATCTTTTTCACTCTCTGAAGATAAACGTACATACACATTTACTTTACGTAAAGGTATGAAGTGGTCTGATGGTATGCCCTTCACTACTGCTGACGTTGCTTTTTGGTACAACAATGTAGAGCAAAATACAGAGCTTAACCCAAGTGTTAAATCATTATTCAAATCAGCCGGAGAAACCGCGAAGCTGAAGGTGATTGATGCACAGACGTTTGAGTTAACTTACAAAGAATCTAATCCGAATTTTATCGAGATGCACCAACGTTCTACGATGGAATTCCGCTTACCACAAACACCAATGCATTATTTGAAAGATTACTTACCTGAGTTTGCTGACAAAGCTGAGTTAGATAAGAAAATTGCTGATGCAGGTATGACAGATTGGCGCCAACTATTCCACAACCGTTGGAATACACGTGCAAATACTAACCCTGATTTACCAGTGCTTTACACTTGGGTTTACAATACCGATCCACAAGAGCTTCAACAACGAGCAGTACGTAACCCGTACTACTGGAAAGTTGATACTGAAGGAAATCAATTACCGTACATTGATGGCATGTCTTGGCCACTAACAGCTGAACCACAAGTAAGAATATTGAAAGCACTTGCTGGTGAAGTTGATATGGACCGTATTTCTAAGCTAACCAGTGATTTCACTGCGCTTAAAAAAGGTGAGAAAAAAGGTGACTATACTACACGTATGATGGAACTTGATGATCATGCCAATATGTTAGTACTTTTTCCAAACCTAGATTACGACGGTGAAGAGAAAGAAGTTCAACGTTTAATGCGTGATAAGAGCTTCCGTCAAGCATTGTCTGTTGGTATGGACCGTGATACGCAAAATCAGATTTTGGGTGTAGGACTTTCTACTCCAGCGCAATCTGTTCTTTTACCGTCATCGCCAGGTGGTAGCGAAGAAACAAGTAGCGCTTACACTAAAATGGACCGTGCTAAAGCAAACAAAATGTTAGATGCACTTGGGCTCGATAAACGTGATTCGGAAGGTTATCGTTTAGGTAAAGATGGCAAGAACTTAACTTTCTTAGTGCATTTCCAAGCTGGCCGTAAAATATCTGAAGAAGGTGCAATTCTTCTAAAAGCTGATATGGATAAAATTGGCTTACGCTTTATCATGCGTTCAGATGAGAAAAGTTACTTTAACCAAATCCGTCGTGGTGGTGATTACCAAATGGTATTACATAACAATACCTCTGGTTTGAACCCATTATTTGGTGCTAATAACTACTTCCCTGTTATGTCTGAAAATAACTATGCGCCAAAACAATCAGCTTATTACCTTTCTAAAGGTAACAGTGGTGTGAAACTAACACCTGAAATGCAAGAGTTAGCTGATTACTACGAAGCATTATTAAAAGAAGGTGATAAAGCGACCTTTGCGGCTAAAGTTAATGAAGTAATGAAGCTTCATGCTGAAAACCTATGGGCAATTGGTATTCTACGTTACACAGCTTCTCCAGCTGTTGTTAGTAATCGTATGAAAAACGTGCCTAAGAAACTTTACTCAGTATACAAAAGTCCGTTCTACCACTTAAAAGAGCAGTACTACATTTCAGAGTAAAATTGTTACACTCGAAGGGCTTACTCACCGAGTAGGCCCTTTTTTTCAAAATTTTTTGGTAAGGAAGGCTACTGATGTCAGTACAAAAAATACATGGTGGCGAATTAAGTGACGAAGAATTTCGTAAATTCACACTTTATTGTAACCAAAGTAATAATTATCATGATGATACAAAACGCGCCCAAATTCTTGGCCAAACAGGCGAAGATGTTCGTATTTCTCCTGGAGCAATCGTACGTATTAAAGGCAACCAAATAGGTAAAAAATCCTACATTGGTTTATACAGTTATGTAAACGGTGATATTGAAATTGGCGAAAATGTATTAATCGGCCCTCATGCGAATATCGTCGGTTCAAATCATGTTTATAGCCCCGAGGACGATATTTTCAGTGGCAGAAGCGATGAAGTCGCAGGCAAAGTCGTTATTGAGGATGGCGTTTGGTTAACTGGTGGTGTCACTGTTACCCCAGGTTGCCGTATCGGTAAATGTGCGCTTATTTGCTCAAACTCTGTGGTTACCTCAGATGTTCCACCCTACGGTATCGCGACCGGCACTCCCGCTAAAATCATCGGTAGCATTGACCCGAAAACGGGAGAATACCTTTGGTTTAATAAAGACAAAGACGATGGGTTTAACAAAGGAAATAATAATGCTTAACTTGTCTAGAACACATGATTTTCAAGTCCAACTATCGCCTAGCCAAGCATACCCAGCGGCGGTTAACCCGCCTAGCTTCAATTGGCCTGAAAATATCCCCAATCAGCAATATACCTTACAATTAAAAAGCCTCTCAACAGGCGATGAATGGAATTGGGAAACAGTTAACTCACCAATGCAACTCTCTCACGAATTGCCTGTTGGAGAGTTTCAATGGCGTTTAATTGCCAATTCAGAAACACAGCCTGCACAAGTATCTGAATGGATTGACTTTCGCATCACAGAAGAATTAGCTAATTACATCGCTCCCACTGCAGACAGAGTTGTTTGCTCTGTGTGATGACCGCCAGCAGTGGTTAATGTACTTCGATGAAGATATCAACAGGATTAAACAACACTCCGCTGATATATACCCTAAACTTAAACACACAGCATCATTATCCATTCCTTTATCTGAAGTCACTTACCCTAATCATTATCAACGTGGTCAAGAGGAAGGAAAACGCGAAGCTATCGCTAATGCTAGAAACTGGATTGACCGTGATTTAATGGCACATACGTTACTCTATAAAATTTGGGGTGAAGAAGAGCACGGCCTTGAAGCAATTAATCGTCTTTTACAATTAGCGGAATGGAGCCCAGAAGGGCCAGCGTCTTTATTACGCCCCTGCACTTGGGGTGATGAAGTCGGGTGGTTCATTAGCACGTAATCTATTTCTTGCTTATCATTGGTTAAGTCCGCTTCTAAATGACAACGAAAAACAATTATTTATTCGCCCCATGCTTGTGCGTATCGCAGAACAAATTATGGAACGTCTAGAGCAGGATGATTTCAAACAGTTCCCAGGGCATTCACATACCTCTCGCTTGCCCGCTTATCTCGGTCTTGCAGGACTTGTCTTATACCGCGAACATAATATCGAAGAATGTGAGTTGTGGTTAAATGAAGCAATCACTATTTACCGTGGTATTTTACCATTTTATGGTGGCATTGATGGTAGTTGGGTAGAGGGTTCTTTTTATGCATCCACCTATAGTAAGTGGTTCCATCCATTATTCTTAAGCATTGAACGTTTATCTGACTTCTCTTTTTATGAACACCCTTTTTATCAGAATTTTGTTCATTTCGCACAGGACTTTATCGCCCCAGAACAGGACTGTCACCCCTTCAGTGATGGTTTTTGGTGTACTCGAGACGGAAAGGAATGGCCGGGATTTTTCTCACAAAACCCTCTGCGTATCTATGTAGCAAGATTTGGGGATGCGGTTGATTATCAACAATCTCAAGCACTAGAACATGCCATTAAAGATTATCGATTACATCTTTTAGATGTCGTACCAACAATCAAACAAATTGAATTTGAGCAAGCCGTTACACATAAAACAGTAAGCGATGAAAAGATAGCTACGCAACAGACACTAAATCATTATTATGCACATGCAGGTCTAGGCAAGTTTACTCAACAATCTCTATCTGTTTATTATCGTGCCAGTGCTTTCGGTAATAGCTCTCATAGGCATGCAGATCAAGGTAACATTGGCCTGTTTGAAGACAACATTGGAATCCTGATACCAACTGGCAGTTATGGCTATCGATTTGGTAGTAAGCATCACAGTGAATGGACTCGCCAAACCATTGCCCATAACCTTCCCCTAATTGATGACAAAGGACAAAAGCTTGATGATCCCAGTTCAACCGCTCAGGTAATTGAAAGACGTAGTGGAGCGAATTACCATTTAGTCACTTTAGATTTAACAGCTTCATACGCCGAGCCAGTTGAAAAGTTTTACAGAAGCTTAGTGCTGATTGAAGATATTGGATTAATATTTGTTGATTGTGTCACTCTGAGTGAAGATAAAAAACTAAATTGGCGCTTACATAGCCCATTAAAAGCAAGCTTAACGGATAATAAATCGAGTGTATTATTAGCCTCAAAAGCAAACATAGATAACTATCGATGCAATTTGTTAAGTCATCCTGATGAATTGCTTACTATCGAGTATGGCTATGAAGGAGAATTAAACATTCCAGAACGTGCTATTGAATCTGATGCAAGCAAAGAAGTGGTTCATCTTGATTGGTTGTTACCGGCAAGTCAAAAGCATATTGTTGTTGCTTCTTGTGTTAAGGATTCAATCACCACAGCGGAGATAGATTACTCGACAAATGCTAATGGTAGAATTGAGCTAGCAATACAAGATCAAATTATTTCAATTTAATTAAAAAAGGCACTCTGACAAGCCTCAACTCAGATGTAGTAGATCAGAGTGCCTAACAAAATTGACTTATTTAATTAATTTTATTTGATTAGCAATACTTTCCGCTTGGGTACCGATAATAACTTGCAGGTTATCTTCACCTAACTTAACCACTCCCATTGCTCCAAGTCCCTTTAATTCGGACTCTTTAACAACACTGCGGTCCTTTAAAGTTAATCGTAAACGTGTGATACAAGCATCAATCACAGTAAGGTTATCAATGCCTCCTAGCGCGACTACATATTGTGTCGCAAGTTCATTTATATCTTCACTGGCTTTGCTTTCTGTTGGTACTTGTTCTTCGTTTTCACGCCCCGGTGTTTTCAAATTAAAACGCTTGATCACTGTCAGGAATACAAAATAATAAATAGCAAAGAACACAATACCTTGAGCAATCAACATGTACCAATTCACTGCTAGTGGATTCTGTGAAGAAAGCACCATATCAACAAGACCAGCAGAGAAACCGAAACCTGCCATCCATCCCATTGAAGCGGCAAGGAATACAGAAATCCCAGTTAATACTGCATGAATAACATAAAGCAGAGGCGTCGCAAACATAAAGGAGAATTCAAGCGGTTCTGTTACACCAGTAAAAAATGACGCTAACGCGGCTGACTAACATAATAGAAGCCACTTTGGCTTTATTTTCAGCTTTGGCGACCGTGTAAATAGCAAGCGCGGCCCTGGAAGACCAAACATCATGATAGGGAAGAATCCCGCTTGATACATGCCTGTTTTGCCAATAATCGCTGTGCCAGCATCAATCCCAGTCTGACCACTTAAGAAGTTTGGAATATCATTAATGCCAGCCACATCAAACCAAAATACCGAATTAAGTGCATGGTGTAGGCCGATTGGAATTAATAAACGGTTAAAGAAAGCATAGATGCCTGCCCCGACTTCACCCATACCAGAGATGGTTTCACCAAAATGTTGTAAACCAGAGAAAATAGCAGGCCAAATTGCCATTAGAATAAATGATACAATGATCATCACAACCGAGACAATAATAGGTACTAAACGACGTCCAGAGAAGAATGCTAAAGCACTATGTAATTCAACACTTGAAAATTTGTTGTACAGTTCAGCAGAAATAATCCCCACTAAAATACCCACAAACTGATTATTTATTTTACCAAATGCAGAGGGAACAAGTGATGGATCAACACCCTGAATTTGAGCCACTGCTCCAGGCGACAGTAAAGTTGTTACCACTAAAAAACCAACCAAGCCAGAAAGCGCAAGTGACACCATCCTTATCCTTAGACATACCATAAGCAACACCTACGGCAAACAATACCGACATATTATCAATAACAGCGACACCCGCTTTAATTAAAAAAGCGACTAATGCTGAATCCCCTCCCCAACCATTGGGGTCAATCCAATAACCGATACCCATTAAAATGGCAGCGGCAGGTAAAACAGCTACAGGCACCATTAAGGCTCGACCTACTTTTTGAAAATAACCAAGAATGTTCATAATTAACTCTCCTATATATTATACAACGCACTTATTTCGCAATGATTATTATCTACAGTTCAAACCTAATTCATAAAGCAAATTAATAAAAACAAGGTGTAAAACCACAAATTTCGGGATAAACTTTAAACATATTATCGCCTACCGCAAACAAATATAGATTAAAATATGATCTAAATCACTAAATATTTAGCAAAACAGTCATTTTATTTGGCATTCCACTCAAACTTATTTTACACTGCGAATTAATAACTAATCAGTTAGCTTTAGATATTAAATTTTTTTAGGAGAAAACCATGCGCTTAATACCTTTACATGATGCAACTACTGTAGGTCTTTGGTCTGCTCGTTATATCGTTAACAAGATCAATCAATTCTCACCAACGGCAGAACGACCATTTATTCTAGGTTTACCGACGGGTGGTACACCATTGGAAACTTACAAGTGTCTGATTGCACTGTACAAAGCAGGTGAAGTGAGTTTTGAACATGTAGTCACATTTAATATGGATGAATATGTAGGGCTTCCTCCTTCACACCCTGAAAGTTATTACAGCTTTATGTATAACAACTTTTTTAATCACGTTAATATCCAAGCGCAAAATATTAATTTATTAAATGGTTTAGCAGAAGACTTACAAGCAGAGTGTTTACGTTACGAAGAGAAAATTAAAAGTTATGGAAAAATTCACCTGTTTATGGGTGGCGTGGGGACAGATGGCCATATTGCTTTCAATGAACCAACTTCTTCATTAGCTTCACGCACACGAGTAAAAACACTAACGCCGGACACTCGATCGGCTAACTCTCGCTTTTTGATAACGATATTAATCAAGTACCTAAATTGGCTTTAACCATAGGTGTTGGCACATTATTAGAGGCTGAAGAGGTATTAATATTAGCAACAGGACATAATAAAGCATTAGCCGTGCAAGTCGCTGTTGAGGGCTCAATTAACCACCTTTGGACGGTTTCAGCTTTGCAACTTCATGTTAAAGCGATTATTGTCTGCGACTCAGATTCCACCATGGAACTAAAAGTTAAAACACTTAAATACTTTACTGAGTTAGAAGCAGATAATATTAGTAATTTATAATCATAAAAAATATATGACTATAAATAATATTAGAATTAAGTAGGAAGAAATTTGTTATGTATGCACTCACAAATTGTACAATTTACACAACACATTCAGTTTTATCAGATCACGCAGTTATTATAAAAAATGATCAAATTGACAGTGTTACCTTAGCCACTGATTTAGATAACAGCATTAAAACCATTGACCTTAATGGTGCAAACCTTTGTCCTGGTTTTATTGATTTACAAATTAATGGCTGTGGTGGTGTGATGTTCAATAGTGAAATATCAGAGCAAACACTTGAAATAATGCAGGCAACCAACCTCAAGTCTGGTTGCACCAGTTATTTACCTACACTAATCACCTCATCCGATGAAGATATTAAATTAGCACTTAAAGTCGCTAGAAATTTTATTGATAAAACAAAAAATGAAATATTAGGGCTTCATCTTGAAGGCCCTTTTATTAGCTTAGAAAAAAAGGGTGTTCATCGTGCTGAATTTGTCCGCTCTCCTGACCTTGATATTATTGACCTTATTTGTGCCAATGCTGATATCGTGAGCAAAGTGACTATCGCACCAGAAAGCTTCTCTGCCGAAGTGATTCAACAACTTCACCAAGCCGGTATTGTTGTTTCAATTGGTCACAGTAATGCGACCTATGCTCAGGCTAGCGAAGCCATTAATAATGGTGCAAGTTTTGCCACCCATTTATTTAATGCCATGAGTCCTATGACAGGCAGAAACACCTGGTGTCGTCGGCGCAATTTATGATCATCAAATTTACGCAGGCATCATTGTTGATGGCATTCATGTCGATTATGCCAATGTGCGTATTTCTAAGAAAATATTAGGCGAAAAACTGATATTAGTCACAGATGCGACAGCTCCCGTTGGCGCTGATATTACAGAGTTTGATTTTGTTGGTACGACGGTTTATTACAAAGGTGGTAAATGCTTTAATCAAGACGGTACACTAGGTGGTGCGGCTTTAACAATGATTGAAGCTATTGAAAAAAGTGTTAAATTTGTCGGCATCGAATTAGCTGAAGCGGTTCGCATGGCTACACTTTACCCAGCTAAAGCTTTATCAGTTGATCATAAGTTAGGTAGTATAGAAGCTGGTAAAATTGCTAATCTTGCGATATTTGATAATGATTTTAAAGTCATTTCAACTGTATTAAATGGCCATTACCAAAGCAATTGAAAAATCCCAACTCATAGCCTTTTCTTGAAAGTGTCTATGAGTTTTTAAACATTTTTTTAAACACTTATTGTTACCTAATAAAAACCATTAAAGGGTTCTAATATTTGCTAGAATGACTAACTCTATTTCAAAGATTATCATTTAAAGCGAAGCAACAATGCTACAAAACAACCCTACTACTGGCTCAGTGATTGCAAACATTGATAACATTAAACAAATCAATTACGCCGCTATTTATAAAGTCATTGAAAAACATACCCCAATTTCTCGGGTAAAAATTGCCAATTTGAGCAAACTAGCGCCTGCTAGTGTTACTAAAATCACACGCCAACTACTCGAAAGTGGCCTTATCAAAGAAACAGAGCGACAAGCGTCAACGGGTGGGCGATCCGCCATTTCACTTGCTCCAAATGGAGAAGCGATCCATGTATTAGCAATCACCATTGGCCGTGATCTGTTATCAATTAGCCGCTACGATTTATTCGGTAATGCCTTAACAACAAAAGACGTTAACATTGAATCAACGAATGGCGATGCCTTGATGCTACAAATTAGTCATGAAATACACTTACAACTTAACCAGAATAAAGAGTTTACTACCAAGATATCAGCGATTGCCTTCACCCTTTCAGGTCTAGTAAATACTAAAGAAGGTACAATTATTTATTCCTCACGTTATTCCTTTGATCAATTTCCATTAGTTAATAACATAGAAAAGACTTTTAATATTCCTACTTTTATTGGCAATCATACTCGTGCACTCTCATTGGCTGAACATTACTTTGGTGCTTCCCGAGACTGTTTGGATTCTATCCTTCTCAGCGTCCATCATGGCGTAGGATCAGGTATTCTTATTCAAGGTAAATGTTTAATTGGTGAAAATTGTAACATCGGAGAAATTGGCCATATTCAAGTCAACCCAGCGGGAAAACAATGTCACTGTGGTAATTTTGGCTGTTTAGAAACTGAAATAAACGATAATATTATTTTTGAAAAAGTACAAATGGCACTCGAACGAGGTAGTTTAAGCTCACTTGAACTCGACACTTTGTCGATAGAAAAAATATACCAAGCGTACTGCAGATCATGATCCGTTATGTGAAAAAATCATTCAAGATGCGACCAACTATTTAGGCAAAACCATTGCTATGCTGATCAATGTGCTTAACCCAGAAAAAATAATTATTGCAGGGAAAATAGCCCAATGTGGTAATACCTTGTTTGCGATTATCCAACAGAGTGTGACTCATCAGACCTTACCGAAATTTCAAAAGAAGATAACCATTGTGCCTGGTGAGTTACAACAAGACTCTACTATCGCGGCATTTTCCCTAATTAAAGAAGCCATCTATGAAGGGGATTTATTACAAAAGATCCGCATTTAGCTTTTAAGATTTAAGATAGGCTTATTAATAAATAAGCCTATCAAAAAACACAAAGCCTAAAAATCAGTAATATAAGGTGCCATGAAAATCAGATAAACTGCCCAAACAATTAACACAACATGTAAGGCATCATTTTCAGAAAACCAAATCTTTTTGCTTTCCCATAGCGCTTTCGTCCAACCGAAATAATCATAAATCCAAAATGAAATCATGGTTAACCAAAGTAAGGCCCATGAACCTAATAACATTAGATCGATATCTGTGCCTAAAGTAAAAAAACGCCATCCATTTAAAATCATAAAGAAAGCCATTACTGGCGCACAGGTCCAAACCATACGTTCAAAGGTGATCCAAGATTTAATAGGTTTCAGGCCACCGATAAAAGTCATAAACATATAAATAATGCTACTGAACACAGCATAAATCACCGTTAGCCAGAAAAGTACTCCCTCTGTACAGGAAGCACTCACAGCAACTAACATCAGATTCATGCTTACCTGTTGGAACATCATATAAATGACCTCCCACCAGCTAGTCCAGCGACATGTTTCCCGGCCTTTACATTTTAGTTGATAACCAAAGGCTTGATAGCTTGTGCCCGCGAGCAAAGCACCAACTCCCCATAGGATCAATGACCATCCCCAAAGCAAGCGAGACAACTCGCCCTCTTGGATAGCAAGGTAATAAACGCCCACCGCAGTGGTTAATACCCCAAGTAAATACACTAAAAACGTAGAGCTTGGTTGAGTGATAACTACCTCTGAACCAAAAAGTTTTAGCTTTGAACAGGGCTGAATTTCAAACCATGTTTTTTCATTTAAGTCAGAATTATCATGGGAAATAGTATCAAGCCGAGCAAAAGCATTATTTAACTTTTCCCTTATTGCTAAAAACATAAAATGCCTTGTTTTCAAATCTAAAGATTAAAATTACTCTTTTGCTCATCTGTCATTGCTGGCGGTAACAAGACAAATTTACCCACATGTTTTTTCTCGGTAAATTCACGCTGTGCTAACTCAATATCAGCAAGTGCAAAGCTTTTTGCTAATAATGGACTAATTTCATCGCGCTCAATATATCCAACCAAGTTGGGGAAAACAGGTTCATCCCAAGCAGTACAACCGATTAAAGTAATATCTTTTAAATAAAATGTACGCATGTCTAAAGTCACCATGGGGCCTGCGATTGCTCCAGAGGAAGCATAACGCCCACCACGTTTTAATACTTCTGTCATCTCAGGGAATTTATCACCCGCAACATTATCGATAACTACATCAACGGATTTTTCGCCTAGAATACTCAAAGCACTTTCATTTCTTTCAATAACAGCATCGGCACCTAGGGCTTTTACTTGCTCGATTTTATCTTTGCCTACAATGGCAGTAACTTTTGCACCACGGCGTTTACATAACTGCACAGTCGCCGAACCAACACCACCCGATGCACCTGCAATTAAAACATGAGAATTAGCATCAACACCTGCACGATGGATCATATTTTCAGCGGTACCATAGGCACAGGGAATAGTCCCTAATTCAGCATCGCTCCAATCACTTTCAATTGGGAAAACTTCCGTTGCTGGCACTTTAACAAATTGCGCAAAGGCACCGTCAAAATCCGAGGCCATCCAAATGTTTTCTAGGCTTTCCCATCCATTTGCACGAATACAAGAACGAATTAAGATACGTTTACCAATCAAAGCAGAATCAACATCAGAGGCAACTGCGACTACACGACCACAACAGTCTGTTCCCTGAATAAAAGGAAAAGGTGTTGCTTCATTCCAGCCACCATCAGCAGTTTCAGCGAGCATCCGTTAATTCATCTTCATTCTCAGTAAGGTTTTCTGTTCCCTCTGTTACTTTTGAAGAATACCAACCAAGGCGAGTATTGATTTCAGTATTATTAACCCCAGCGGCTAATACTTGTACTAACACCTCTCCTGGCGCTGGCGTTGGAACAGGCACATCTTTATAAACAAGTTTATCGTATCCGCCATTTCCTGTTGTCACAATTGCTTTCATTGCCACATCAGAATCGGTTAGTTGAAATCTATCTAACTTTTTCATGTTTAATTTTTTCCTTATCGAGGTTGTATTTACCTATTATTCTTTATACGAAGTGCCAGCTTACTTAGGCTTAAAAAACCTATATTGACGAGAGTTTTTTGCGGACTGGAGATAAAATATGAAGAGAGTAATGCGTTTAAATTAACGATATTTTGAGTACTCTTTTTAATTACATGTGTTTATTAAATCATTTTTCGATAATACATATTGTTCAAATTCATCAGCGACTAAAGGTTTGCTGAAATAAAACCCCTGTATAATATCACAACCAACTTCTTTTAAAAATTCGAGTTGATTCTGCTCTTCAACGCCTTCTGCAACCACTGAGAGCTCTAAACTGTGCGCCATTGCAATAATCGCTTTAACAATAGCACAGTCATCTTTTTTACTGGGTACTTCAATAATAAAGGATCGATCTACTTTTAATTCATCTAACGGAAAACGTTTTAAATAACTTAATGAAGAGTAACCTGTACCAAAATCATCAATGGATAACTTCAAGCCTTGTTGCTTTATGTAGTCCATTATTTTCATCACTCGTTCTTCATCACCAATCAACATACTTTCTGTGATTTCTAGCATTAAATTCTGAATATCCATTCCAGAATTTAATCTTTCGCATCGATTGTTTTTTGAATATGTTTTTCCATAAATTGATGTGGTGAAACATTAACCGATAATTGCAGGTTATCTAAGCCTTTATTCTGCCAAATTTTATGTTGCTGGCAAGCCTGGCGCATTACCAACTCTCCAATGCCAGGAATTAATCCTGAATCTTCTGCAATTTCAATAAAATGAAAGGGAGATAACAATCCTCTATTAGGATGTTGCCAACGTACTAAGGCTTCCATCCCTATCACTAAACCTGTACTCAAATTCACCTTAGGTTGATAGTGCACCACAAACTCATTTTGCTCTATGGCATGACGTAATTCAGACTCTATTTCTAAGCGTTCCTTTGCTTTTTGGTTTAACTCTGTTGAATAAAACTGGTAATTATCCCTACCTTTTTGTTTTGCATATTGTGTTGCTACGCCTGAATTTTGGATTAAAGAATCTGTGCTTTTTCCATCCTCCGGGTAAACAGCAATACCAATACTCCCGGTAATAAATACTTCTTGTCCCTCGATTGAAAAAACTTCTTTTAAAGAACTTAATAAACGCCCTGCTACAAAGGCGACATCTTCGCTCGCTTTTCCATCGGGTAACAAAATTGAAAATTCATCACCACTTAAACGAGAAAGGTTCTGCCACAAATTATTTCTACCAGTATGGGAAATAACGTCGCTCAATCTAACTAAACCAGACAGGCGGTCGGCGATTTGTTTTAACAACATATCTCCAGCATTTGGCCCTAAAGAATCATTCACTTGTTTGAAACGATCAATACTTAATTCAATCACAGCAACAGAATCTTGAGTTCGTTCTGCGCTTAATAGCGCCCAATCTAAACGATCTAAAAAACGCTCTCTGTTTGGTAATCCGGTTAATGAATCATAAAAAGCTAACTGGTCTAAATAAGCCTTTACCGTTAAGGTATTGCGTAAACGTAGTGCTAGTTCACTCGCATCGATGGGTTTCGCAAGAAAATCCGTTGCCCCTAGTTCTAAAGCTTTTAATTTGGTTTCGGCATCGGAAGATGAGGTTAAAACAATCACTGGTAAATGTTTTAAAATTTCGTTCTTTCTCACTTGCTGTAAGATTTCAAAACCATTTACATTAGGCATTTTGAGGTCTAATAGAAGAATATCAGGTTGGATTTTTACTAGATTGCTCATAGCGAGCCTTGAATCTTCGATGGTAATAAAATTTTCATAACCTTCATCTTCAAGAAATACTTGCAATATTTCCATAAGAATAGGCTCATCATCAACCATCATGATGACTGCATTTTTTAACATTGAATTGAGATCGTCGACATAAACATTCGTTCTTTGCGATTGTCCTAATGTTATATCTCTCACTCAATTCTCCTTCTGTACAAAAACGCTTATTTTGATATCAAAATCATTACTTTTCGATTCGCTTATTTTATTCTTTATTATCTATGTAAATACTAAGTGTAGACCTTTTATAACAAGCAGTGAATTATTTTTGAACTTCAATGCGAGCGATCAAACTTTTAATGTCATTTGTTTTTACATTAATACCAGAATCATCTTTTTGTTTTGCATACTGCTCTAGCTCTTCGGCAGGCTCTGTAAAATCATGGAAACCAACGGAGCCAGCGGAACCTTTTAACCAGTGTGCAAGGTCCTCAAGTTTTTCATAGTCCTTAGCCGAAGTCGCGTTTTCTATCTCAACAAATTGTGCTTTTAAACGCACAATAAAGCGCTCTATCAAACTGCGATACTTAGTTGTACTGCCGGGTAATGAAGAATAAATTGGGCTGGCAGTTTGGGTATTAATTTCATTTAATAATTGTTTAGCCTGTATTGTCTCTACTGTACCTGTATTTAAAGCTATTTCATCACTTCCTTTATTAGATATTTGATTTTTATCTTCTTTTTCAATACGTGAAAATAGATCTTTAATCTCAGTAACTTTATCAGCAATAGCTTGATTATTTTTTTGCTTTGCTTGTTTTTCAAGTTCTTCCGCAGGTTCAGTGAAGTCATGAAAACCAACAGAGCCAGCTGAACCTTTTAACCAATGTGCAAGGTCTGACAAGGTTTCATATTGCTCAGCTGTTGCGACCTGTTCAATTTTGTTAAGCTGGCCTTGTAATCGTTCAACAAAACGCAGGATTAAGTCGCGATATTTATCCGAGCTTCCAGCTAACGTTGAGTGAATAGCTGGTTTAGTTATATTACTTATAATTGCTGGTTGCTCTATGTGAATATCTGCTTGATTTGGCTGTTTAATTTTATCCACATAACTTGCTTTACCACCGAGTTCATCAGCAAGTGTCTTAAGTAATTTATCAATATCAATGGGTTTGGTCATATAACCTGAATAACCAGCGACTAAACATTCACTTTCAGCGCCTTTCATTGCATGGGCTGTTAAAGCAATAACGGGAATAGTAATGCCTTTTTCTCGCATCAAACCAACCGCCGTGTAACCATCCATAACAGGCATTTGAATATCCATTAGAATTAAATCAAAGGGTTTAGTTAAGGACTTAATTAATCCTTCTTTACCATTAACCCCTGTCTGCACTTTTAGCCCTGCGTCAGTTAAGATCACATCTAATAAATCACGGTTTTCAACACCATCATCTATTACCAACACCTTAGCATCAGGGAAAGTCCAAGTTACTTTTTGCTCCTCATCCTGTGCTATTGTTTCTTGTATCACTTGCTCAGGTGATAACCATTTGCAACCTGCGACTGTTTGAAGCTCTATACTTAAAGTAAAACAACTACCTTCGCCCGATTTACTAGTGACCTTAATATCGCCACCTAATGCTTCAGCGAAACGCTTACTAATTGTTAACCCTAATCCAGTACCACCAAAACGTCGTGTAATAGAACTGTCAGCCTGTACAAAGGGCTGAAATACTGAATCAAGCTGTTGTCGCGACATACCAATACCAGTATCAACAACATCAATAGTTAATCGAGATTTTTTGCCTTCTACATGATAATGAGAGATCAGTTTTACACTGCCCTTTTCAGTAAATTTAATCGAGTTACCCACTAGATTGGTCAGTATTTGCCTCACTTTCGCGACATCTGTTATTACCGATTCTGGCATACTATCTAAAGCAATAAATTCAAGTTGAATATTCTTTTCCCTTGCCTTTACAGACATAATTTTTACCACTTCCTGTACAATTTTATGTACTGGCGTGACGACATTTTCAACCTCAATTCTGCCTGCTTCTACTTTGGATAAATCTAAAATATCATTAATTAAACCAAGTAAATGTTTACCACTTGAAGAGATAGTTGATAAATAGCGTTCATTTTCAACAGGATCATTTTTGTTACCTCTCATTAGTACTTCGGTAAAACCTAAAATAGCATTCATTGGCGTACGAATTTCATGGCTCATATGAGAGAGGAAGTCACTTTTTGCTCGGTTTGCCATTTCAGCTTCTTCTTTAGAACGACGCAATTCAATCTCTTTTTCTTCCAATTCTGTAATGTCATCAAAACTGACCATCATGCCAGCCACTTTGCCATTTTGACCTAATACAGGCGAACAGTTAACCATGAAAGTATGGCGAGTATGTTCATCTAGCTCTAAGTACAACATATGATTCATTTGTAGTGAGCTAGTTTCTAAGGCAATTTTCCATGGGTATTTTTGCTCTATGACAATTGGAATGCCATTATTTTTATCAGCATGCCGCCAATTAAATTTTTCAATATTTCGACCCATTATTTTCTCAGGGTCTTCTTTTACTAACTGCGAAAATGCTTCATTGGCCAAGACAATATTTTGCTTAATATCAAGCACTAGCAATCCCTCAGCCATGGTATCTAAAGCAGAACGTACTCGTCCTGGAATGGCCTGAGAGGGATCTAATTGTTTAAGCATTTTTCCAAGGTAGTATTTAAAAATGAAATAACTGAAGAATGAAAGAAATAGAATAAATTGTGCTAAGGGCTCAAAAAAGAAAGCAAACCAGCCTTTTTCTTTTAAAGGGGTAAAACGTAACTCAATATGTCCCCATTGTTTTTTCCCTTCCCAAATCGGAACAATTAATTGTGACTCTGTTGAAAAGCCCTCTTCTAAAGGCTCCCACTTGGTTTCATGTTCACCAATCACAGCAACACTTTTACCATTCATCGGTTTTACTGTCGCCGATAGAATGTCATCATTTCGAGAAATTAATATTTGTAGATTAGCTTCCATACGACGAATATCATTGCGTGTAATAAATGCGGAACTATTGACAGCAACCAATTCAGCAATTGCGACTCTCCCAGCTAACACCGCACCATATCTATCAGGAAATAAGCCAAGAAGAGAAGCCCCAATGCATATACAAACCAAAATACTTACTAACCCTAATGATATTTTTGATTTTGGACTCTGTCCTTTAAATATTCGACCTATCAATCTACAATCCTTTTATTTAAGCCTTTATGAGAATAACTTTATTTATTATTTTCTTCATCCGATGCATCTGTAGCACTTTCATTATTTTCGTCTTCAACACTTCCATCTTCCACAATAGACTCTAAAGACTCGTCGTCACCCTCTAAGGCGTTTCCTGTTTGGTTTAATATTGGAAGGGGATCAATAAATCGCCACATAGGTAAGGTACTTAAAACACTGCTTAACAAAACACCACTTCGTGCTAACCATGCAACATAACCAGCTGAAATCCCAGCAGAAACAGCTAAAGAGCTTCCAACGACTGTTTTGCTGAAATCCATGTCTTGATTAATATCCTGACGCATATCATCTAACTCTCGGATAAAATTGTTACTTTGTAATAATAATAAAGGGTCTTCGTAGGTTAGATAATTATCCTTAAGTAACCCATCATTGATCTCTAATATACCTTGCAAGGTTTCTTTTTCTTGGTTATTCGATTTAGTATTGTTCTCTATTACTAATATATTTTCTTGGTTATCATCAACTTCAAATACAGAGGGTTGTTCTTGGAATAAGTCATTTAGCTCTGTAAGAACGTCTTCTTCACGTATTTCCTGTATTTCTTCTATTTGCTCAATGACTTCTTCTTCAACACTTTCTGTTACCACTTCCACCGTCGTTTCAATTTCGATAGGTATGACTGTGATGCTAGTATCAATTTCATCTTCTTCAAAAACATCATCAACTGGGATAGCTAGTGACTGACTAGTGATGCTTTCAAAAGCGCCTTTTGCATCCTGATAGTTCACTTTCACAGAAACATTTGAGCCGAGATCATTTTCCTGTAATTGGTAACTTACTGCAGTTGCGCCTAATATATCTACTCCGTCTTTCTGCCATTGAAATGTAAATGTTCCTAAACCATCTTCATCAGAAATCTGTTTTGTGTCTACGGTTAAAAACTCTCCTTCTGATAATTCGCCATTGATTATTACAGAACCAACCGGAGCATCATTAACATTAGTAATGATCATGGCGAAACTTTCTGTTGCAATTCTACCACCTTGATTATCGTCAGCGGTGACTTCAATCGATAAACTACCCACGTCAGCATTTAATGGTGTGCCACTAAAGGTTCTTGTATCTACATCAAAATTTAACCAGCTTGGTAAAGCACTACCATCGGAGAGTTGTGCGCTATAAGTTAAGGTCGCACCTACATCCACATCAGTAAAGGTATCGGTAGCAAAGGTAAAACTAAAGACTGAGTCTTCGATGGCATTTTGATCCGCTATCGCATTATTTACAACGGGATCATCATTGGTATTGGCAATTAGCAAAACAAAACTATCCGTCGCTGGTGTACCTAAACCATCATAGGCGGTGACTTCAATACTTAAACTACCGACATCACCATTCAATGGTGCGCCACTGAAGGTTCTTGTATCTGTATCAAAACTTAACCAGCTTGGTAAAGTACTGCCATCGGAGAGTTGTGCGCTATAGGTTAATACAGCTCCCGCATCCACATCGGTAAAAGTATCGGAAGCAAAGGTGAAACTAAATGCATTGTCTTCGGTCCCGTTTTGATCGGCAATGCCGTTGGTTAATACTGGATCATCATTAGTATTAGCAATCACTAGATTAAAAGTATTTGTCGCTGGCGTACCTAAACCATCATCAGCAGTGACTTCAATTGATAAACTACCAACGTCGGCATTCGTTGGTGTGCCACTATAGGTTCTTGTATTGGCATCAAAACTTAACCAGCTTGGTAAATCACTGCCATCTGATAGATGTGCGCTATAGGTTAAGGTCGCACCTGCATCCACATCAGTAAAGGTATCGGAAGCAAAGGTAAAACTAAATACACTATCTTCCGTGGCGTTTTGATCCACTATTGCATTATTTACAACCGGATCATCATTAGTATTTGCGATAACTAGATTAAAATTGTCCGTTACTGGCGTACCTAAACCATCATCGGCGGTGACTTCAATTGATAAACCACCTACATCACTATTCAATGGCGTACCACTGAAAGTACGAGTATCCGCATCAAAACTTAACCAGCTTGGTAAAGCACTGCCATCTGATAGCTGTGCGCTATAGGTTAATACTGATCCAGTATCAACATCGCTAAATGTATCGGTAGCAAAGGTGAAACTGAATACACTGTCCTCAGTTGCGTTTTGATCCGCTATCGCATTAGCTACAACAGGATCATCATTCGTATTTGCAATCAACAAATCAAAACTATCGGTCGCTGGCGTACCTAAACCATCATCAGCGGTGACTTCAATTGATAAACTACCAACGTCACCATTAAGTGGTGTACCACTGAAAGTACGAGTACTTGCATCAAAACTTAACCAGCTTGGTAAGGCACTACCATCGGATAGCTGTGCGCTGTAGGTTAAGGTCTCACCTGCATCTACTTCAGTAAAGGTATCGTTGGCAAAAGTAAAACTAAATAGACTATCTTCGGTGGCGTTTTGATCCGCTATTTCATTATTTACAACCGGCTCATCGTTAGTATTAGCAATCACTAGATTAAAAGTATCTGTTGCGACCGTGCCACTTAAACCATCATCGGCAGTCACTTCAATTGATAAACTACCTACGTCCGCATTTAGTGGTGTGCCACTGAAAGTACGAGTATCCGCATCAAAACTTAACCAGCTAGGTAAGGCACTGCCATCGGAGAGTTGCGCGCTATAGGTTAATACTGCACCTGAATCCACATCGGTAAAAGTATTGGAAGCAAAGGTGAAACTAAAGACACTGTCTTCCGTGGCGTTTTGATCGGCAATGTCGTTATTGACAATCGGATCATCATTAGTATTAGCAATCACTAGATTAAAAGTATCTGTAGCGACTGTGCCACCTAAACCATCATCGGCGGTAACTTCAATACTTAAACTGCCCACATCACCATTCGTTGGTGTGCCACTAAAAGTACGAGTATCCGCATCAAAACTTAACCAGCTAGGTAAAGCACTACCATCGGAGAGTTGCGCGCTATAGGTTAATACGGCACCCGCATCTACATCAGTAAAGGTATCGTTGGCAAAAGTAAAACTAAATAGACTATCTTCGGTGGCGTTTTGATCCGCTATCGCATTAGTGACAACCGGATCATCATTAGTATTTGCAATCACTAGATTAAAACTATCGGTCGCTGGCGTACCTAAACCATCATCAGCGGTGACTCCAACCGATAAACTACCAACATCTGCATTAAGTGGTGTGCCACTGAAAGTACGAGTATCTGCATCAAAACTTAACCAGCTAGGTAAAGCACTACCATCGGAGAGTTGTGCGCTATAGGTTAATACGGCACCCGCATCTACATCAGTAAAGGTATCGTTGGCAAAAGTAAAACTAAATAGACTATCTTCGGTGGCGTTTTGATCCGCTATTTCATTATTTACAACGGGATCATCATTAGTATTTGCAATCACTAAATCAAAACTATCTACTGCTGGCGCACCTAAACCATCATCGGCAGTGACTTCAATACTTAAACTACCCACGTCTGCATTAAGTGGTGTGCCACTGAAAGTACGAGTACTTGCATCAAAACTTAACCAGCTAGGTAAGGCACTGCCATCGGAGAGTTGCGCGCTATAGGTTAATACTGCACCTGCATCCACATCAGTAAAAGTATCGTTGGCAAAAGTAAAACTAAATAGACTATCTTCGGTGGCGTTTTGATCCGCTATTTCATTATTTACAACGGGATCATCATTAGTATTTGCAATCACTAAATCAAAACTATCTACTGCTGGCGCACCTAAACCATCATCGGCAGTGACTTCAATACTTAAACTACCCACGTCTGCATTAAGTGGTGTGCCACTGAAAGTACGAGTACTTGCATCAAAACTTAACCAGCTTGGTAAAGCACTGCCATCGGAGAGTTGCGCGCTGTAGGTTAATACGGCACCTGCATCCACATCAGTAAAAGTATCGGTCGCAAAGGTAAAACTAAAGATACTGTCTTCAGTGGCGTTTTGATCCGCTATTGCATTAGTGACAACAGGATCATCATTAGTATTTGCAATCACTAGATTAAAACTATCAGTGGCTGGCGTACCTAAACTATCATCAGCGGTGACTTCAATTGATAAACTACCTACGTCCGCATTTAGTGGTGTGCCACTGAAAGTACGAGTATCCGCATCAAAACTTAACCAGCTAGGTAAGGTACTGCCATCGGAAAGTTGTGCGCTATAGGTTAAGGTCGCACCTGCATCCACATCGGTAAAAGTATCGGAAGCAAAGGTGAAACTAAAGACACTATCTTCCGTGGCGTTTTGATCCGCTATCGCATTAGTGACAATCGGAGCATCATTGGTATTTGCAACCACTAAATCAAAACTATCAGTCGTTGGCGTGCCTAAACCATCATCGGCGGTGACTTCAATCGATAAACTACCGACGTCTGCATTAAGTGGTGTGCCACTGAAAGTACGAGTATCCGCATCAAAACTTAACCAGCTTGGTAAGGCACTGCCATCGGAGAGTTGCGCGCTATAAGTTAATACGGCACCCGCATCAACATCAGTAAAAGTATTGGAAGCAAAAGTGAAACTAAATACACTGTCTTCAGTCGCGTTTTGATCCGCTATCGCATTAGTGACAACCGGATCATCGTTAGTATTAGCAACCACTAAATCAAAGCTATCAGTCGCTGGCGTACCTAAACCATCATCAGCGGTGACTTCAATTGATAAACTACCTACGTCCGCATTTAGTGGTGTGCCACTGAAAGTACGAGTATCCGCATCAAAACTTAACCAGCTAGGTAAGGCACTGCCATCGGAAAGTTGTGCGCTATAGGTTAAGGTCGCACCTGCATCCACATCGGTAAAAGTATCGGAAGCAAAGGTGAAACTAAAGACACTATCTTCCGTGGCGTTTTGATCACGAATCGCATTATTGACAATCGGATCATCATTGGTATTTGCAACCACTAAATCAAAACTATCAGTCGTTGGCGTGCCTAAACCATCATCGGCGGTGACTTCAATCGATAAACTACCGACGTCTGCATTAAGTGGTGTGCCACTGAAAGTACGAGTATCCGCATCAAAACTTAACCAGCTAGGTAAGGCACTGCCATCGGAGAGTTGCGCGCTATAAGTTAATACGGCACCCGCATCAACATCGGTAAAAGTATTGGAAGCAAAAGTGAAAGTAAATACACTGTCTTCAGTCGCGTTTTGATCCGCTATCGCATTAGTGACAACCGGATCATCGTTAGTATTAGCAACCACTAAATCAAAGCTATCAGTCGCTGGCGTACCTAAACCATCATCAGCGGTGACTTCAATTGATAAACTACCTACGTCCGCATTTAGTGGTGTGCCACTGAAAGTACGAGTATCCGCATCAAAACTTAACCAGCTAGGTAAGGCACTGCCATCGGAAAGTTGTGCGCTATAGGTTAAGGTCGCACCTGCATCCACATCGGTAAAAGTATCGGAAGCAAAGGTGAAACTAAAGACACTATCTTCCGTGGCGTTTTGATCACGAATCGCATTATTGACAATCGGATCATCATTGGTATTTGCAACCACTAAATCAAAACTATCAGTCGTTGGCGTGCCTAAACCATCATCGGCGGTGACTTCAATCGATAAACTACCGACATCACCATTCAATGGTGTGCCACTGAAAGTACGAGTATCCGCATCAAAACTTAACCAGCTTGGTAAAGCACTGCCATCGGAAAGTTGTGCGCTATAGGTTAATACTGCTCCCGCATCCACATCGGTAAAAGTATCGATTGCAAAGGTAAAGCTAAAGACACTGTCTTCAGTGGCATTTTGATCACTAATCGCATTAGTGACAACCGGATAATCATTAGTATTTGCAATCACTAGATTAAAACTATCGGTCGCAGGCGTACCTAAACCATCATCGGCGGTGACTTCAATTGATAAACCACCTACATCACTATTCAATGGCGTACCACTGAAAGTACGAGTATCCGCATCAAAACTTAACCAGCTTGGTAAAGCACTGCCATCTGATAGCTGTGCGCTATAGGTTAATACTGTCCCAGCATCCACATCGGTAAAAGTATCGGTCGCAAAGGTAAAACTAAAGAGACTGTCTTCAGTGGCATTTTGATCGGCAATGGCGTTATTAACAACAGGATCATCATTAGTATTTGTAATCACTAAATCAAAACTATCAGTCGCTGGCGTGCCTAAACCATCATCGACAGTCACTTCAATCGATAAACTACCCACATTTTCATTGAGTGGTGTACCACTAAAGGTTCTTGTATTGGCATCAAAACTTAACCAGCTTGGTAAGGCACTACCATCGGAAAGTTGTGCGCTATAAGTTAAGGTCGCATCTGCGTCCACATCAGTAAAAGTATCGGAAGAAAAGGTGAAACTAAATAGACTATCTTCCGTGGCATTTTGATCACTAATTGCATTAGTGACAACCGGATCATCGTTAGTATTTGCAACCACTAAATCAAAACTATCAGTCGCAGGAGTACCACCTAAACCATCACCGGCAGTCACTTCAATCGATAAACTACCGACGTCTGCATTAAGTGGTGTGCCACTAAAGGTTCTTGTATCTGCATCAAAAGTTAACCAGCTTGGTAAAGCACTACCATCGGAAAGTTGTGCACTGTAGGTTAATGTTGCCCCTGCATCCACATCTGTAAAAGTATCGTTGGCAAAAGTAAAACTAAATAGACTATCTTCGGTGGCGTTTTGATCCGCTATTTCATTATTTACAACGGGATCATCATTAGTATTTGCAATCACTAAATCAAAACTATCTACTGCTGGCGCACCTAAACCATCATCGGCAGTGACTTCAATACTTAAACTACCCACGTCTGCATTAAGTGGTGTGCCACTGAAAGTACGAGTATCCGCATCAAAACTTAACCAGCTTGGTAAGGCACTACCATCGGATAGCTGTGCGCTGTAGGTTAAGGTCTCACCTGCATCTACATCAGTAAAGGTATCGGTGGCAAATGTAAAACTAAACGCCGAGTCTTCGGTCCCGTTTTGATCTGCAATGGCGTTGGTTAATGCTGGATCATCGTTAGTATTTGCAACCACTAAATCAAAACTATCTACTGCTGGCGTACCTAAACCATCATCGGCGATGACTTCAATCGATAAACTACCGACGTCTGCATTAAGTGGTGTACCACTGAAAGTACGAGTACCTGCATCAAAACTTAACCAGCTTGGTAGAGCACTGCCATCGGAAAGTTGTGCGCTGTAGGTTAAGGTCACACCTGCATCCACATCGGTAAAAGTATCGGCTGCAAAGGTAAAACTAAAGACACTATCTTCCGTGGCGTTTTGATCCGCTATTGCATTAGTGACAATAGGATCATCATTAGTATTTGCAATCACTAAATCAAAGCTATCAGTCGCTGGCGTACCTAGACCATCATAGGCAGTGACTTCAATCGATAAACTACCAACATCTGCATTAAGTGGTGTGCCACTGAAAGTACGAGTATCTGCATCAAAGTTTAACCAGCTTGGTAAAGCACTGCCATCGGAGAGTTGTGCGCTAAAGGTCAATACTGCACCTGCATCCACATCGCTAAAAGTATCGGCTGTAAAGGTGAAACTAAATGCACTGTCTTCCGTGGCGTTTTGATCACTAATCGCATTAGTGGCAACCGGATCATCATTGCTATTTGCAATCACTAGATTAAAACTATCAGTGGCTGGCGTACCTAAACCATCATCGGCGGTGACTTCAATCGATAAACTACCCACGTCGGCATTAAGTGGTGTGCCACTGAAAGTACGAGTATCCGCATCAAAACTTAACCAGCTTGGTAAAGCACTGCCATCTGATAGCTGTGCGCTATAGGTTAATACTGATCCCGCATCAACATCGGTAAAAGTATCGGAAGCAAAAGTAAAACTAAAGATACTGTCTTCAGTCGCGTTTTGATCCGCTATCGCATTAGTGACAACTGGATCATCATTAGTATTTGCAATCACTAAATCAAAACTATCGGTCGCTGGCGTGCCTAAACCATCATCAGCGGTGACTTCAATCGATAAACTACCGACGTCTGCATTAAGTGGTGTGCCACTAAAAGTACGAGTATCTGCATCAAAACTTAACCAGCTGGGTAAAGTACTGCCATCGGAGAGTTGTGCGCTATAGGTCAATACTGCACCTGCATCCACATCAGTGAAAGTATCAGTTGCAAAGGTGAAACTAAAGACACTGTCTTCGGTGGCGTTTTGATCACTAATCGCATTAGTGACAACCGGATCATCGTTAGTATTTGCAACCATTAAATCAAAACTATCAGTCGCTGGCGTGCCTAAACCATCATCGGCGGTGACTTCAATCGATAAACTACCGACATCACCATTCAATGGTGTGCCACTGAAAGTACGAGTATCCGCATCAAAACTTAACCAGCTTGGTAAAGCACTGCCATCGGAAAGTTGTGCGCTGTAGGTTAATACTGCTCCCGTATCAACATCGTTAAAGGTATCAGTTGCAAAGGTGAAACTAAATAAACTGTCTTCAGTGGCATTTTGATCAACAATAGCATTATTTACAACGGGATCATCGTTCACAGGACTCACAACTAAACTAATAATGCCATCGCTAGGCCCAGCTCCAGCAGCATCTTCAATATGTGTTGTCACAGTCACATCAATATCATTATTAGCAGTTGGCAAAAAAGCAACACTTGCTAAAGTCTGCATTTACGTCTACTACCGAACCACTAACCGTCCACACACCCGTAGCATTATCATAATTGCTCGTTGAACTGCCAAAGGTTCCTGTACTCAAAGAGCCTGAAGTTGGTTCTAATAAAACTAAAGTTGCGTTAATGATTTCTGAATCATCTAAATCAGTCACCACAATATCATCAAAAGCGACGCTACTATCACCTTCTGTATAGTTCTTGACTTGGGTTTGATTGGAAGCAGTAGGTGCATCGTTAATATTCAATACAGATGTCGTTGCAAGACTAGTCAAACTTTCATTGCTTCCACGTGCATCAACATAACTGACCACAACACTGATTTGACTACCCACATCCGCATCAGTAAGCGTATATGTATTGTTAGTTTGATCGCTGATATTTAAACCATCACGTAACCACTGGTAACTAAAAGTTCCAATCCCATCTTGGTCGTAAATACTACTTGTGTCTGCTGTTAAGAGTTGATCTTCGGTAGCACTACCAATAATTGTTACATTACCAGAGGGGGTATCGTTGCTATTAGATACTGTAATAGTGAAGCTGTCGCTGGCAGGCGATCCTCCTTGCCCATCACTAGCAAAAACTCGAATATTAATAATACCCACATCATCATTTAGTGGTGTGCCACTGAATGTACGTGTTGAATTATTAAAACTAAGCCAGCCAGGTAAACTACCACCACTAACAAGTTGTGCTGTGTAATTCAAAGATATACCAGTATCAAGATCACTAAAAGTATCGCTCGCAAACGTAAAACTAAAGGCGCTATCTTCCGTTGCGAGTTGATTCGCAATAGCATTATCCAGTGTTGGATCGTCATTAATTGCATTTACTTGAAGGTAAATAACACCATCAGCAGGCCCAGTCGCTAATGCGTCTTCGATATGAGTGGTGATACTGCTGTTAACATCGTTATTAGTTAGTGGAGCAAAGGTGACATCAGCAAGCGCGCTATTAACATCGTCCACCGTTCCTGTGACAGTCCAAATGCCAGTCACTTCATCATAAGTGCTTGTGCTGGCGCCAAAAGTGCCGGTTGTTAAAATACCAGTATTGACATCATTTAGTGTTAAGGTGGCTGTGATCATGTCTCCTATATCGGCATCACTGACAACAATGTCATTCAAGGCAACATTTACATCACCCTCTATATAGTTTTTTGACTGAGTCATTTCAGTGGCGCTTGGTGCTCCATTAACATTCGTAACCACAGCTGATGCATCACTGCTTACATTTTCCACCGTCCCAACAGGAGAGCCTTTATCCAAGTAAGTGACAACGACTTTCAAAGTATAACCAACATCGTCATTATCTAAGACATAACTACTAGCAGTGGCGCCAGATATATTGACACCATCTCGCTGCCATTGATAACTAAAGCTACCTAACCCATCTGCATCGGCTAAGGTAGAAGTATCAGCTGTTAACGTTTCGCCTTCCTGAGCTAAACCTGTAATATCAACACTACCCGTTGGGGAATAGTTTGTGCCAGTCACAGTCGCAGTTGCCGTACTTGAAACGGTTTCCAACGTATTATTTAAATCGGTATAACTCGCAACGACATTTAACGTCTCATTATCATCTAAAACGGTAATAGTATAGGTACTTCCTGTAGCGCCTGTAATATCCGTACCATTTCGTTGCCATTGGTAACTAATGGAGCCTAAACCGTCATCATCAGCAAGATTATTACTTGCAGTAAGGGTGCTACCGACAGTAGCTGTACCTGTGATAGATACCATACCTGTTGGAAGATCATTAATATTTGCTACAGAAGCTGTTGGTGTACTAGTGACGGTTTCGTAGGCACCATAACTATCTGTATAACTAACTTGATAGGAGATAACTGAGCCAACATCAGCATCATCAAGGGTATAACTATTATTTGTTGCACCACTAATTGCGACCGAATCCCTTAACCATTGATAACTAAAAACACCTAAACCATCATCATCGGATAGCGTGGAAGTATCTATCGTCAAAGTCTGATTTTCTATAGCGCTACCGTTAATTGTTATGCCCCCTGCCGGAGCATCGTTAGTGTTGGCAATCGCAAGATTGAAAGAGGCTGTTGCTGTTGTCCCTCCCTGACCATCATCAGCAATCACTTCAATCGATAGTGAGCCAACATCATCATTCGCGGGGGTGCCACTGAAAGTGCGTGTACTTGAGTCAAAGTTTAACCAAGTGGGTAAAGCAGATCCTCCTTCCAGCTGAGCAGAATAAGTAAGGCTATCGCTACTATCAACATCATTAAAAGTGTTTTCTGCGAAGGTAAAAGTAAACAACACATCTTCGTTTGCATTTTGATCACTTATTTCATTCTCTTGAGTTGGGTTATCATTGACGTTTGATATAACAATATCGAAACTATCTGACGCAGGAGTGCCTCCGTTACCATCATCGGCAATGACTTCAATTGAAATTGTGCCAACATCCGCATTTAAAGGGGTACCCGTAAAAGTCCGAGAATTGGCATTAAAGCTTAACCAACTCGGTAACGCACCTCCGCCGACAAGTTGTGCACTGTAGGAAAGGCTATCGCCACTATCAACATCATTAAAGGTATTTTCATTGAAAGTAAAATTGAACAGGCTATCTTCATTAACGGACTGATCAGGAATATTATTTTCTAATGTTGGGTCATCACTCTCAGCTGTTACTATTAGAGCAATTGAACCATTCGTAGGGCCTGTTCCAGCACTATCTTCGATATGACTGCTAATACTGGTATTAATATCATTATTAGTGGTTGGTACAAACGCAACGGAAGCTAAAGCGGCATTCACATCAGTAACTGATCCTATGACAGACCAAACCCCAGTGACACTATCATAATCACTGGTTCGTCGCTCCCAAAGTGCCTGTGGTTAACTCTCCGGCAACTGGATTTGCTAAGGTTAATGTGGCAGTAATCGTTTCCCCAGTGTCCACATCGCTAATAACAATATCATCAAGTGCAACACTGCTTGTACCTTCTGTATAGGTTTGTACTTGGGTTAAATTAGTGGCAGTAGGCGCATCATTTTCTGCACTAACATTAAGGCTAATAAGGCCATCAGTTGGGCCAGTGCCAGAGAAATCTTCAATGTGGGTGGTGATGCTGGTATTAATATCATTGTTAGTGGTTGGCACAAACGCAACGGCAGTCAAAGCCGCATTCACATCACTTACAGATCCTGTTACAGACCAAACCCCAGTTCCACTATCATAATCACTGCTCGTCGTGCCAAAAGTGCCTGTGGTTAACACTCCAGCAACTGGATTTGCTAAGGTTAATGTGGCAGTAATCGTTTCCCCAGTGTCCACATCGCTAACAACAATATCATCAAGCGCAACACTGCTTGCTCCTTCTGTATAGCTTTGTACTTGGGTTAAATTGGTTGCTGTAGGCGCATCATTTTCTGCACTAACATTAAGGCTAATAAGGCCACCACTTGGGCCTGTGCCAGAGAGATCTTCAATATGAGTGGCAATGCTGGTATTAATATCATTATTAGTGGTTGGCACAAACGCAACGGAAGCTAAAGCGAGCATTCACATCACTCACAGATCCTGTTACTGACCAAACCCCAGTTCCACTATTATAACTACTGCTCGTCGCACCAAAAGTGCCAGTAGTTAACCCACCTGTGGCAGTATTTTCTAAGGTTAACGTAGTAGTAATAGTTTCCCCTGTGTCCACATCGCTAATAACAATATCATCAAGTGCAACACTACTTGCCCCCTCTGTGTAGCTCTGTACTTGGGTTAAATTAGTGGCAGAGGGTACATCATTTTCTGCACTAACATTAAGGCTAATAAGACCATCACTTGGGCCAGTACCCGATGCATCTTCAATATGAGTGGTAATACTGGTATTAATATCATTGTTAGTGGTTGGCACAAAAGCTACTGATGCTAATGCCGCATTGACATCGCTAAGCGATCCAGTGACAGACCAAACCCCAGTGTTACTATCATAGCTACTAGTGGTAGATCCAAATGTGCCTGTGGTTAAACTACCAACAGCGGTATTAGCGATGGTTAAGGTTGCACTGAGAGTTTCTGTCGTATCAACATCTGTGATAACAATATTTCCTAGCTCAACACTGCTATCACCTTCTATATAAGGAACTGTTTGGTTTAAATTGGTCGCTGTCGGCACATCATTAATATTAGAGATTGTCGCCGTCTCTGAAGAAGTTAAAATCTCTAAATTTCGGACTCCATCAGTATAATTCACTCTGACACTTATTGAATTATCTACATCAAGATCGCCAAGTTCATAGGTGCTCATTGTTGCACCACTAATGACGGTTCCATCCCTGAGCCACTGATAACTAAACTCCCTAAACCATCTGAATCATTAATTTCAGAGGTATCCGCTGTTAATATTTGATCTTCTGTCAAATTCCCCGTAACAACTACATTTCCCGTTGGGGCTGTATTAGCAACTGTCTGAGACTCAACAAAGCTGATAGCATTAAGACTTGCACTATTGTTATTTAAACTAACATTCGAGCCATCAAAAAATAATGAAACTGAACCATCAGTGCTACCTGAGCCAAGTGTTGTTTGTGTAAGATTTAAAGCATAAATATCTTGGCGTTTACCAGACTGCGTATCACTTAGAGAAACATTGCCATTACCATCTGTCGTAATAAGAAGGGTACCTGCCTGAAGGGTCGTGCCAGCAATGGTATATTCATTTTCAACCAGTTCAATGCCTATTATATTATCAGGGAAAATGTCGTTGCCATCGCCATAAAGAGACTCTTCTCCGCCATCAATGAGCCTTTCCACATTGCCATTACTCGATGAAATAGATAAATCATCTGGCGTAAAAATATAAATAGAAGTGCTTCCCTCTGTAAACAAAAAGGAACCGGCCTGTATGACAATATCTCCGACAAGGGTCTCTTCTTCGGCCAAAGTAATACTTTCAATATTATTACCGCTAGGATTGCTAAATAAGAGACTAAAGGATCCTGTACTATAATCACCCGCGACATCAGGACGAAAAATAACAACATCTTCTTTTTTCACATCTAATGTTGTTAGGTCACTATTGGTTAGTGTGATATCCGCAGAGACAGAAAATAACCCATCCCCTGCTAATAGATTAATCCCTGACCCCGTGCCAACACTAATATCCTGCGACACAAAATGTAATGCATCAACTGAGGCATTACTGGCAAACAAATCAAGATCAAATAACTCACTAAACATACCATTGGTATTAGAGCCTAAACCATTATCATCAGGGTCAAAGCCAAAAATCGTTGAAGCATCCCAACTATCTAAACCTGGTGCCGAATTAACACTGCCCGTCGTTGATAATAACAATAGTTCATTAACTGCTGTGACATTCAGGTTAATTAAACCATCAACAGGCCCTGCACCAGACAAATCTTCAATATGGGTGGTAATACTGGTATTAATATCATTGTTTGTGGTTGGTACAAACGCAACAGCGCCTAAAGCAAGCATTCACATCACTAAGTGAACCTGTGACAGACCAAACACCAGTATCACTATCATAGCTACTTGTGCTAGCTCCAAACACCCCGGTAGTTAATGCACCGGTTGAATTATTGGCTAACGTTAACGTTGCACTGAGAGTGTCTGCCGTATCAACATCACTAATAACAATATCATCGAGCTCAACACTACTATCACCCTCAGTATAAGCATGCTCCTGATTAAGGTTCGTTGCATTTGGCACATCATTAACATTGCTGATCGCGACTGTTTCTGATGAAGTTAACGACTCTGCACTTCCTTTAGCATCTGTATAACTCACTGTCACACTAATTGCCGTCCCAACATCAGCATCGTCAAGTGTATAAGTATTGTTTGTTGCACCATTAATAATGATGCCATCTCTTAGCCACTGATAACTATATGTCCCTAAACCATCAACATCGTTGATAGCAGAAGTATCTGCCGTTAGCACTTGGTCTTCGGTAGCCGTTCCGGAAATAAGCACATTTCCTGTCGGTGCAGAATTAATGAATATCTGTGGCTCTACAAAACTAATAGCATCAAGGCTTTCATTGTTACTATCGAGTCCAACATCTGTGCCATCTAAAAATAAAGAAACAGTCCCCTTAGTGCTACTAGAGTCGATTTCAGTCTGTGTAAGATTTAAAGCATAAATATCATGACGAGTGCCTGATTGGGTATTATTCAGTGAAACATTGTTATTACCATCAGTTGTAATAAGAATAGTACCCGCCTGAAGGGTCGTGCCAGCAAGGGTATATTCATATTCAACCAGCTCAATACCTATTATCTTGTCTGGGAAAAGCTTTTCGTCGTCATCATAAGTAGATTCTTGTTGACCGTTGACTAATAATTGCACTGAACCGTCAGTTGCTAATGAGGATATATCACCATGAGTGAATACATAAATAGAAGAACTGTTCTCGGCAAACAAAAAAGAGCCCGCTTGAATAACGGTACCACCCACTAAGGTATCTTCTTGAACTAAACTAACAGCTGTAATATCAGTAGCACTAGGATTAGTAAATAACAAAGTAAAGGTGCCAGAACTATAATCTCCCGCTACATCAGAACGGAAAATAACAATATCTTCTTTTTTGACATCCAATGTACTGCCATCGCTATTGATTAAAGTTTCATCTGTGGAAGTAGAAAATAATACATCTCCTACTAATAAACTAATCGCAGAGCCTGTACCAATACTGATATCCTGTGAGACATAATGCAATGCATCTACGTTGGTATCATTTGTAAACAAAGCCAGGTCAAATAACTCATTGAATTCGCCACTGGTTGTTGTTCCTAAACCAATTTCATCAGGAACAAAGCCAAATACTGTTGAATCCTCCCAACTATCTAAACCATCAGCACCACTTGGCGAGCTAACATTACCCGTAGTAGATAACAGTATTAACTCATCAACCGCAGTCACATTAAGATTAATTACTCCGTCAGAGGGGCCATCACCGTCACTATCTTCAATATGTGTAGTAATGCTTGTATTATTATCATTATTAGTAGCAGGAATAAAAGCCACATCAGCCAATGCATCATTAACATCGGCCACTGAACCAGTGACAGTCCAAATCCCGGTATTGCTATCATAGATGCTGGTCGCATCACCAAATTTATCGGTGCTCAAAACACCTGTTACCGTATTTGTTAGTGTTAACGTCGCCGTTACAATCTCCGTGCTATCAATGCCCGAAATAACAATATCCGTTATCGCGACACTATCATCACCTTCGGTATAGTCTAGTGTTTGTGAAAGGTTTGTAGCTTCTGGTATTATTGTTGTTGTGAATAACGACAGTGCGTTGACTTCCCCGGCCGTAAAGAGGTCTTCAAAAACTAAAATATCCATATCCGACGCATCAAAGAGAATTTGCGCATCAACATCTGTTATTTGGATACTATCCTGCTCTGTTCCATTAACGGTTAACACAACAATGTCTTTTTGGCTTGCTTCAACCGTTGTGCTTCCCGAGCCTACCGTAATGGGATCATCGTCCCCACCAACCGGATTGGCATTATTAGTTGTCACTGTCACTAATATCTGGCCTTCGGTCAGCGTTTGCCCACCTATGTTGATATCCGATTCAATAAACTCTAAACCTTGAATTTGTTCTTCGGGATCGTCTAAAAAATCACTTCCGGAAAGCAGTGTTTGTAAGCCTGTTGTATTGCTATAAGTGGAGATATCAGACTGTATCGTGGTGTTAGAACTTGCAATTAAATATGTTCCTGCAGTTAGCGTTGTATCAACACCAATCGAAGTATCACTTTCAACAATCGAAATCGCATAGATATCAGCGACCGTCGTCCCATCCGATTCTAAAATAGCATCGTCTAATAATAATTCGTAAGCATCCTCAGAAGGACTATAAACGAGAAGGTCAGAGTTATTGACAACTAAGGTGCCACCACCGACTTTATTAACCGTGATATCCGCATTTCCATCAGCCAGCATGGAAAGCACCACTTGCCCAACTTCAAGATCATAGGTGCCTTGAACGCCTTCGATAAGCGTATCAACGGTGACAGCGCTACTCACATAATGAGTCGCACGCACATTTTCAGATAATGTGTACTCGTCAGAAAACGTGCCGTCCGTTTCTCCACTATCGCCGTCCCCTAGCTCCAAAGCAAGATCGGGATCAGAAAAAGAAAGAAGCTGGTTGCTATACCCTCCGCCAGGAGTACCTCCGCCTGTTCCGTTAAAGCTGATCCATAAATTACTTTCATCCAGCAAAGTATGTTGCCAGGTACTTTGTGTTTCTTGATTAAAGGCTATTTGTGTTTCAATCTCGCCAGTTTGATATTCAAGCTCCCAATCTCCGCCTAATTCAGCAAGACCAGTCGCATCATCACTTGCCGTTACATCGGCCCCTGTTAACTCAGCTAAGGCATCAATTAATTGTACACCCGTTAAATTACCCGCTAAGTCACAACCATAAATAAGAATATCGGCATCGTCGCTAAACACGTTTTGCCAACTGCTAATTTGCTGTGAATATTGATTAAGGTTTTCAGCAGTTAGCCAACTACTTCCTAGTTGAATACTGCCTTCCGAGCCATGACTTATTAGATGTACTGCACTTAAATCACTGTGTGTTGTTAATAAATCCGTTACCTGTTGCACACCATCTAAATCAGGATCTAATACATAAATAAGGTAATTACTGTCAGAGTCGGTTGAAACACCTTCAACTAACTCAAGGTAATCCGGGGTGCGAGGATCAATAATGATCAACTCTAATGATGAGTCATCTAATGACGTACTGGTTAAGTTCTTATCCGAGAGTGACTGCTGTAAATCTTGGTTATCAGTTTGTGCCTGTTGAGCCGACAAAAACGTTTCTAATTCGGCAAAAGTAAACGCTTCTGCATCACTTAACGTAGCTTGAATATTACTATTTAGAGTACTGTCCATATTCCCTGATAGTTGGCTAACCCACTGATCAAATTCAGCTTGAGAACTAAAACTATCTACGCCATCATCTGCGATATAAACACTGCCATCAATCACTCCTCCGACTAATTCTGCAGACAGTAAAATTTTAGGTTCAAGGGCTTCAAGACTAAAGGAAGGTTTTATTTTTTTATTGCTGGTAGACAAATGCTTCACACGAGGTGCTTTAAATAAACTCAGGAAAATTGGCTTGAACCAATTCATATATGCATTCCTGTGACCCGATGCGATAGCAACATTTGTTTCAACCTCTAATAATTATTTTTTGAGAGTTAAAGAAATTTCATCTCACACTTTAAACCCGCAGGAATATTGAAATCAGGGTTAGGTAGTTCTAAACGCACACCAAAAGTACGGCTTGTCGCATCGCCCATTCTGTCAACGGCAACAACTTGTGCTTGCTTCGGATCATCCGTGTATAACTCAGGGTAAACTAATCCTGTCATGCCAATCTCAATTTTACCAAACTGCTCCATCGGTACGATAGCTTCAATCAATAACGGGTCAAATTGTGCGATACGCACAATAGGTCGCTTCTTCCACATGTTCGCCTACGTCTTTAAAGGTTTGCAATACAAAACCATCAAATGGTGCTCGAATTGTTTTTTGTCTGATTTCTTCTCTTGCGCGTTGTAATTCAAGCTGGCGGACTTTTTTTAAATCCTTCGCCTGTTGTAATTGCCAAATAGATAACTCAACGTCTCGGTCAGCTTCATCCTTTACTTTGTCGGAAACAGTCTGACGCGCGTACAATTTATCAACTCGAGCCTGTTGTTTTATCGCAAAGGCTAAACTTACTTCACTGAGTCTAATTTCTGAGTCTATTTCCGCACGTACATTCGCAAGCGCAACCGTTGCTTTTTCAACACTGCTTTCTAACACTGCAATAATATTGTCTTTTGCTATCCAATCGCTTCGCTTTACTCTAACTTCATCGAGTACGCCAGGCACAGGGCTAGTAATATCAACAATTTTATAAGGATTAATCACACAATCGACAGGTGGAAGTTCTTCCGCAGTGGCAACCCAAGAAACGCTAAATGAAAGCAAGCTTACTGCAATAAAAGGTATTTTTATTAGGTACTTAGATAAATTAATATTTTTAAGCGTTAAATATTCGTTGTTGATTAAATGCATTTTATCTTCCGTGTAAGCAAAAATAGTTTTATTCCAATTTATAGGTTAGTTCAAGCTCAGTTTTTAACAACTTTATCATCTATAAGATTGTTGTTAAAACATACGATTATGAGATTAATCAATATTGGAAATGAGCAGATAAAAATACCATGATTTTTCTATAAAAATAACTCGCAAAACTTTCAGGTGGATGTGGTACTTTCACGGCAACTTTCCCCGTCAGGTATTGTTCTCTGTAGTCTTGTAGGGTTAATTCAACTTGATACACAGCTTCAAGCACCTTTCGCCCTTCGCTATCACGTGCATCAACTCTTATTTCGCCTCCCCCGCCGAGCCTAATTTTGCACTCGGTAATTGATAGGAAGCACGGGGTACTTCTCTTCCAGCCAACACATTAAAAGTCAGCCTCGGTTGGCTGGTTATTTTTCCTTGCCACTCTCTATTTGCAAGATTTAAACTATCAAACTTAGTCTGAGGAATTATCGCTTTAACAGTCACCTGTGAAAGATCAACCACATAGGCCAGTACATCACCTTTATGGTAAAATCTTCCCGGCATGTCTACTGCTTTGGGAATTGAAAGCGTTCCTGAAGTAGCACTTTTTACTGATAATTGCACAATCTGTTTTTGAGTATCTAATAAGGTACTTTGTGCCTGTTGAATTTCTAACTTAATCATCTGACTAGCCATCGGCCCTTCTGAAAACGCATGGCTTTCTCGTCTTTTAACTCTTCGATTTGCGCTTTAATTAATGCTTCTTGCACTGTTAATTCAGGATTAACCAGTTCAAATAAAACATCACCTTGGTTAACCTGCTGGCCATTCTCTTTAAATATCCGCTCAACAAAACCGTCACTTTTAGCACGTATCAAGCCAGTTTCTGGTAATACTGCCATGCCTTCAATGTTAGTACTGAAATGCGGCTGGGAAAATAATAACAACATAAATATCAACACAATGGGTACGCTAGTAGCCGTTAGTCGATATAAACGTGCTCGCGCCTTTGCCATCAACAATAAATTTTTCAAAGCAACTATCGTAGGCCATATTATTTGCTGTACTAAGGATAATAGAGCCAGTAAAACACCAATAATAAAATAATGACTAGCAACAAAAAAAGCGATAGTAAAACTAATAAATAAACGATAAATGCCAGCCACTAAACCATAAAAGAGTAACCAGCGAGACTCACCCTGTGCTGTCACTGGTGAGATAAGATCATCTAAACCTAACAATAAACGCTGACAAAGATATCCAAGATATTTACTCGAACGACTAGCCAGATTCGGTACTTCAATCGCATCACTAAAAACATGGTATCCATCAAAACGTAACAGAGGATTACCATTAACAAACAAAGTAGACAGCCCGCCAACAATAGCAATATTAAAAGCAATATCTCGAATAATGCCATCTTCCATCATTGACCAGCAAAGTATGCCAACAGCGACTAATAATAACTCAATAAAAATGCCCGCAGCAGACCACCATCATTCGTTGATGCTTATTGGTAAACTGATAACTACTGGAGGCATCTACATAGGGAATAGGCATAAACACGATAAATAATACGCCCATATCATGTACTTCGCCTCCCCAGTATTTAGTTAGAAAGGCATGTCCTAATTCATGAATAAGTTTAACAAGTGGGTACAATAACCAAATAAGGATCAGGTTCTCAGGACTCATAAATCGCACTGAAAAATGTAGCATTAAGCCCGACCAATGGCCAAAGGCAATACTGCCACCTAAGGCCATCAAACAAAGACACAACACCAAGATGCCAGCATTAAAAAAACTGAAAATAAGGGGGTTACCTTTTCAAGCCATTTATCTGGATCCCAGAGCGATACTTTAAAGGCAAGAGGGCGTGACCACTTTTGTATTTTTTGCTTATATTTTAGCTCTTTATGGCGTAGGAAAAGCGTTTCTGATGAAACAGGAATTTCCCCTGAAGCAGGTCTCTCATTTGTAAAGAAGCTATCACTTGCATGATTGCGACTTGTTCTGGCGCATGCTCTCCAGCTACATCAAGACAGTGTTGATAAGCCTGTGCAATAGTACATTGGCCATCCAGACGTTTAATAAACTGAAACACTAAATTGTTGCATCGAAAATGTGTATTGGACAATCGATCAGCAACAACATGCCATGTTTGATGTCGATATACATGTTGATAAAAGCTTACATGTGAACGTAATTTCGGCTTAAGCTCAGCGATAGCATCCCATGATGCTTGATCAATTATCATAATTTAAGGCGTCCATGACCAAAACCACAAACGAAACCAATCGACTAAGCGATGAAACCCTAACCAAGCAAGGCTTTTTTCACCAACTTCAATTTTGCCTAAACCTTCCATTCCTGGGCGTAATAACATATCACTGGGAAGGTTATCCTGATCAATACTTGCCTCAGTGCGATACCAGGTGTAATCACCTTCCTGTTCATAAACAATCGCCACTTGTTCAACAATTAAAGGAATTGATTGCTTAGGGTAGGCCTTTAACATCAAAGATCCTGTTTGTCCCTTTTGTAAATAGGCAATATCTTGCTCATGCACTTTCAACACCACACGATATTCATCCAGAGGAGCAACTTCAAATAGTACTTGTCCTCTTTCAACCGGTGCTCCTAATGAACGTGACAAATCACCCTCGATGATCACACCAGACAAAGGCGATACTAATTTTGCCCGCTGTAAGCGACTGTCAACCTGAGCAATTTGAATCTCTGCTTGGGCAATTTGCGCTTTGATAATTTGTGCTTGAGCATGATTTAATGAAACCAGTTCTTGGCGGTATTGATTCTGATATTCTTCTTTTTTACTTAACCACCCCTGCTTTTCTAACTGCAAAGGCTGATCATCAAGCTGAGCAATCGCTTCACCTTGTTGAATTAACTCCCCTGCTCGTGCAAAGGCCATATCAATGTATCCATCAAAGGGAGCAACCACTGCACGCTGAATACGTCCTTCTATTGTGGCCTCTGTTGCCACTCTAAAATCTGTATTAATAAAACCCGTCAAACCTAATAACAAAATGAAACCTGCTATTAATGGAAGCCTTCCAAATTTCCCCTGTTGCAAACCTGTTAGTCGAGCTCGGGAGCGACCTGCAAAATGGGCAGACACACTTTGATTACCACGTTGGTGTAGTGCAATTAGAGGCCCTAATAAGCCAGCTAAAATATTGAGTTTTGCCAAATACTGAGAAGCAAGTTGCTGGTTATCATGAGTTTTATCTTTAAACTCACATAATAATACCGCCACGGTTTGATCATTGTCTTGAAGCGGTAAGGAGATCAAAGCAGAAATATCACTGTCAACTAACAAACGTTGATGGCCAACATAACTTGCCAACTCATCACATTCGGAAGCTGAAAAATAGATGCCCCCAGGAGTATCCTTCACTTCTGCCATCGCCTGGCTCATATTAACAATTAGGTTACTACGACCATCAAAGTGAGCACTATGTGAAATAGCTTTTACTTCAATATCTTGCCCATTGACTACCCCTAAAGCAACTCGTTCAAAGGGCCAACAAGTGACAATTTTATTAACTAAAGTCATCAATGCCTGTTGATGATCTGCACAGGCTAAAACTGCTTGTACAATCGAAAAATAGATAAAAGAGGGATGCTCAGGTGGCGGCGCTTTAGCTTGCAAAGCCCCTGTATTTTGCTCATTCTCATCAACATGTTGCAATAATAATTGTAGCCAACTGTGTCCCCATTTTAACATCTGTAATAGGATGCTTTGCTGTGATGCTTTAGCGACTACTTCAATCAACACAGCTCCAGCAGAAGCATTAGATAAAGAAAGAGGATAAGCAATCACTAATTTTTCAATAATGGTTTTATTTGATTCAGCGGGAGATTGTTTAGCAATTGATACAACCGGGGAGCCCTGCGCTTTTAATAAAGGCAGTTGCTTAAACAAGACGTCAGTATTAATTGTTTTATTTGGCCAGCATGCCATTGCTTGCTGATGCGACCTCGCATCTAAATGGTCAACCACAATCGCGACTTGTACATTAGGGATCATTAAGCAAAGCTGATCAAGCCAATTCTGAATTATCACTAAAATCCAAACCCTTTTTATTTATTTACGAATATGAAGTATAGAATATCAGGAAAATAAAAGGTTGATTTAAATAGGATATTTTATGTCATTAAGCTTTATCTCTTCACTAAAATAACATAACAAATTGTTTTATAAATAAAAGTTAATATTTGGAAGCTTTGTAAATCTTAATACTCTTACAAAACTTCCAAATCAGGATAGCTATTAGTTTTTAGAATTCATATAAGCTTTCCAGCTTCCAAAATGAGTAATATCTTCGGCAGTTTTTATCGCATAACCTTCACAAATAAAACTACTTACCCAAGTATTATCATCTAGTTGTACTTTTCCTAAACCAAGCGGTTGTCCAATACCCTGTAAAAAAGTACCAATAGTGGAAACAGGTAAACGCCATACTTCTACTTCTATTTTCGCGCCTGTTTGATCATCGACACGAATTAAACCAGGACGGAAAGGAGGGCCTCCCGCTAGGGCATAAAATCGGTAGTCTGCTGAGGTCGAACAAGCTTTCACTAATACCCCACCACGTTCAGTTAACTGGTGATTAAGTGGAAAACCAGTCAGGTGTGCACCACATACTGCAATATCAATTTCACCAAGTTTAGCTGGCATATCTTCAGCTTGTGTATCACTGACAGGCAAAGCTTGTTTTAATGCACCTAAAGGCAATGCAGTGATCTGTTGCCATTTAGAAGCGATGCTTAATAATAAACGGTCACTAAAAGCAGGTGCAAATAAGGTAATACCAAAAGGCAAACCAGAGGAAACAAAACCCGAAGGTACCGCAATCGCCGCATAATCAAGCAAATTCATAAAGTTAGTGTAATAACCTAGATTCGAATTCAGCTGGATCGGATCATTTTCAAGCTCTGCAATTTTATAGGTTGTGCCTGCCGTTGGGGTCACAATGCAATCTACCTGCTCTAAAATGGCATCACACTCTATTTTATATGCTTGTAAACGGTACATTGCTTTAAAGGCACTCACCGCAGAATGGCCCGTTGCACCACCAATAATAGTTTCTATCACGGGTAAACACTGTTTAGGATCTTGAGTAAAGAAGGTTTCAATTGCCGCATAACGCTCTGCTACCCAAGGCCCTTCATAAAGCAATTTAGCAAGCATCTAAAAAGGGTTGAAAATTAACAGGAATGATTTCAGCACCTGACTGTTGTAATTGCTTAATATTCTCAGCAAACAAGGCTTGTCTTTCACTATCACCAAAAAGCTTAACTGCTCCTGTACAGGCAAACCAATTTTTAATCCTGACAGGTCTTTGTTCGTTTGATAATAAGCGAGACTATTATTTTCTTGATTGCTACGAGAGTAACAATCTGCGTTATCCTGTTGCGCGACAACTTCTAGTAACTGATTTAACTCAGCAGACGTATTAGCAAACATGGTGACACAATCCAAGCTTTTACAAGCAGGCACGACACCACTACAACTGAGTAATCCTTTAGTGGCTTTTAAACCAACTATGTTATTTAGAGCGACTGGTACTCGGCCAGAGCCTGCTGTATCCGTGCCTAGTGAGAAACTGACTTGCCCTGTTGCGACTGCGACTGCACTACCAGAACTTGAACCACCTGAGATATATTCAGGATCAAAACTATTATTAACCGCTCCCCAGGGGCTTCGAACACCCACTAAGCCTGTCGCAAATTGGTCAAGATTGGTTTTTCCAAGTGGAATAGCACCCGCTTCAATTAATAATTTGACCACAGTTGCAGAATCAGTCGGCTGATATTCAAAGGCTTCACAAGCGACCGTGGTAGGTAACATAGCTAAGTCTATATTATCTTTAACTGCAAAAGGGATACCGTACAAAGGTAATTCTTGAACTGTTTTTGATTGTAAATAAGTGAGCATTGTCTGTAACTGAGACTCAGAAATAGTGCTGATCCAAACATTACTTTGATCACTTTTAGCCTGTGCTAATTTAGCTGATAAAAAGTCACTTACATTTAATTCACCGCGACTAAAAGCGACTTTTAATTCATTGATTGTCATAGCTTGTGTTGTGTTTAAGTCTGACATTATAACTTCTCCAAAATCATTAAACGTTGTCCCGCATGTACCTGAGAACCTTCTTTTTGTACGACACTGATAACCTTACCATCAGCTGGTGCGACGACTTCTATTTCCATCTTCATTGCTTCAAGCACTAATAACACTTGTCCCGCTTTTACTTCTTCGCCAGGTTTTACTAGAACTTGCCAAATATTACCGGCGACATGACTATCAACTCCACGTTGCTGTGTGGTTAAAGCAACAATATCGGTTTCAACTTTAGTCATTTCTTGGGCAACAAAATTTGCTTGTCCGGTTTCTTGCCAACGTTGACGCTCAGCTTCAAAGGCTTTTTGTTGCTGTTCTTTAAAGGTCACAATTGACTCTTGGTTATCACTTAGTTGTCGCTGATACTCGGCTAAGCTAAAGGTCGTTTCTTCGATTTTTAATGGATAGTCTCCACGCGGAAAATCATGACGAATTTGGGTAAGCTCTTCACTACTCACAGGATAAAAACGAATTTGATCGAAGAAGCGTAATAACCAAGGTTTTTTGAATTCTTCTGTTTGACGATAACGATTCCACATTTGTAAGGTACGCCCAACAAACTGATAACCGCCCGGTCCTTCCATACCGTAAACACATAAGTAAGCGCCACCAATCCCCACTGCATTTTCTGGCGTCCATGTTCTAGCTGGGTTGTATTTAGTAGTCACTAAACGATGACGGGGATCTAACGGTGTGGCAACTGGCGCACCTAAATAAACATCACCTAAACCCATTACTAAATAGCTAGCGTTAAATACGATGTCTTTAACTTGCTCAACGGATTCAAGGCCATTAATACGGCGAATAAATTCGATATTATCAGGACACCAAGGTGCATCTTTACGTACTAATTCATCGTACTTTTTAATCGCTAAACGTGTTGCGTAATCATCCCAAGAGAGAGGAATGTGCACGATACGTGAAGGAACCGATAATTGGCTCACATCCCCTAATGCATTTTCAGCTTCAGCCAGCAGGTTTAATAATTGAGTTAAAGGTAACTGCAAATTATCGTAATGTATTTGTAATGAACGTATACCCGGAGTCAGTTCTTGTATGCCAGCAATATTCATACTTTGTAATTGCAACATCAGTGCATGGACACGGAAGCGTAATGCCACATCTAAAACCTGTTGACCATATTCCACCAATAGATAATCTTCACCACTAGCACGATAAACCACTTGTTCATTAAGCTCAGTTTTATCTATTTGCTTGATAATCGCGCTGGTCGGATCTTGTGTCGGTAAGGTTTGCGTGACATATTGCCCGGTTGCAATTTGCACCATTTGCTGACGTTCAAGTTGTTGTGCATCATCAATCGAAACCGCTTGGAAACGAATTTTTGCGCCTGCTTTTAGTTGCCCTATTTTCCAAAGATCCGATTTAATAATGGTAACAGGACAAACAAAGCCACCTAAACTTGGGCCATCTGGCCCTAAAATAACCGGCATATCACCCGTAAAATCAATAGTACCTACCGCATAAGCATTATCGTGAATGTTGGATGGATGCAGTCCTGCTTCACCACCATCTTCACGCGCCCATTTTGGTTTAGGACCCATTAAACGCACACCAGTACGACTAGAGTTAAAATGCACTTCCCAAGTTGCTTCAAAGAAGGCATCGATATCTTCAGGACAAAAGAAATCAGGTGCACCATGAGGACCATAAATAACACGTATCGTCCATTCATCTGTAATTTCAGGTAATAATGCTTTTTTAGTGCTAGTGACAGGTGTTGTCATCGCAGCTTGGTCAAGGTGTAAAACATCACCTGCTCGTAAAGCTCGCCCAGCATGACCACCGAATTGACCTAGGGTAAATGTTGATTTACTACCCAGATAATCAGGGCACTGTATGCCCCCTTGCACCGCTAAATAACTGCGCGCACCCGCACCAGTAATATTACCCAGCGTTAAAGTTTGCCCCGCTTTGATATCAATAATTTGCCCATGAGCGACTGTTTGCTCATCGATTGATGCTTCAATTTTTGCACCTGTAATAACAATCTGAGTAGCATGATTAAAACGTAAAATTGGGCCACTGACGGTAATTTCTAAACCGGCCGCATTTTCATCGTTATTTAGCAGGGTATTAGCAAGATTAAAGCTGACATTGTCCATCGGACCTGATGGTGGCACACCGATATCCCAATAACCTTTACGGCCAGGATAATCTTGAATTGTGGTTTGTGTTCCACCAGCTAATACATCAATTGAGTTTGGGTAATATTTAAATTGGTTGAGTGTTTGAGTCAGTAACAATCCGGCTTCAACCACATCATCACTTAATAATTGATATAAATAATCTTTGTTACTTTCTATGCCATAAACTTCACTATTTACTAAGGCTTGTTTTAAACCATTTAAGGCTTGCTCACGCGTATCGCTGTGACAAATGACTTTTGCTAGCATTGGGTCAAAGAAAGGAGATACTTCTGTGCCACTTTCTAACCAGTGATCAATTCGTAATTTACCTTGATCAACTTCTGTTGCCCATTTTACGTGGCTAATTAATCCTGCGCTGGGTTGGAAATCTTTGTTAGCATCTTCTGCATAAAGGCGAACTTGAATCGCATGCCCTTGAGCAAGCAAACCTTTTTCAAGTTCAGCTAAAGGTGCTAATGTGTTTGTCGCTAGGCTAACCATCCAGTTTACGATATCCACGTTGTAAACCATTTCAGTTACACCGTGCTCAACCTGTAAGCGAGTATTTACTTCTAAAAAGTAAAATTGTTGTGCCTGTTGGTCAAATACAAATTCTACGGTACCAGCACTACGGTAATTTACCATAGCAACTAAACGTGTTGCCGTTGAATGTAATTGATCTCTTAACTCATCACTTAAATTTGGTGCAGGACTTTCTTCTATGACTTTTTGATTACGACGTTGCGCAGAACAATCTCGTTCACCTAGGGCAATTGCATTACCTTGGCCATCACCAAAAACTTGTACTTCAATATGACGGGCTTGAACAATAAACTTTTCTAAAAACAGCGCACTATTGCTAAAGTTATTTTCACTTAAACGTTTTACCGAATCATAGGCTTGGCTTAGCTCTTGCGCACTATTACAACGTTGCATACCAATACCACCGCCACCAGCGGTGCTTTTTAGCATTACCGGGTAACCAATTTCCTCTGCTAGTTGTAACGCTTGATCAACATTTTCTAAGAGATCACTACCAGGTAAAAGAGGGACATTAGCTTGCTCGGCTAATTCACGAGCGCGATGTTTTAATCCAAATTGCAACATCTGCGCTGAGGTTGGTCCTAAAAAGACTAAATCATTTTTTTCACAGGCGAGCAACAAAATCAACGTTTTCACTTAAAAATCCATAACCAGGATGAATTGCTTGAGCACCAGACTCTTTCGCAATCGCAATGACTTTATCGATATCAAGGTAGGTTTGTTTTGCACCACCTTCACCTAACGAATAAGCATGGTCGGCCTGTGCAACATGCAGACTATCTGCATCGGCAAGACTATAAATAGAAACACTTTCAATGCCCATTGCAGATAATGTGCGAATAATACGACAAGCAATAGCACCACGGTTGGCAATTAATATTTTAGTAAACATACAATAGACCTTAACAAGGTCGGGTCGTCCCGAAAGAAAGCTGAGAGGGGTTAATAGGGTCGTCCCTATTTTCTCATTAGTGTTTTGTGAATGACTTATTTAATTCCAAACAATCATTTCAACAGGTGTTGGGTTATAAGCATTACAAGGGTTATTCAGCTGAGGACAGTTTGATAATAAAACAATCACATCCATTGTCGCTTTCATTTCTACATATTTACCCGCACCACTGATACCATCGGCAAAACTTAATCCACCTTCACTATTAACAGGTACGTTCATAAAGAAGTTAATATTATGAGTAATATCGCGCTTACTTAACCCGTATTGTGGGTTTTCAGCCACTGCTAATAACCAACTATCACGACAGGCATGCATGCATTTTTTTCAATGGCATAACGTACAGTATTACTTTCAGTGGCACAGGCACCACCTAAGGTATCGTGTCGGCCACAGGTATCTGCAGTGATTTCTAACATGACATTACCATCATTAGATAACAGCTTAGTACCCGCAGTTAAGTAAACATTACCCTGTTCGCGAATAGTATCCATTGCACTGTAGCGCTCACTTGGATCATTTGCGTTATAAAACAAAGTATCGGCAGACTTGGTTACCTTCGATATCTAAAATACGCAGTGTTTCACCTGCTTTTACAACTTTCATGTAATAATCGCCAGCAGGCACTACGTCACGGCGGATTGCTTGTTCTGCTTTTAAAGTGCTTTCAATGATCATTATTGTGCTCCCGATAGAGTAGGTGAAGTATGATGGTGAGAGTGATTACACTGGTAACGACGATTATTTTCAAAACCTCGACCATTTTCGTCACATGAGGTCATACATTCATCATCATCACTGATTGGAGCGGATTTAGTTAAGCATAATTCAGTCGCTAAATTAGGGTATTCACTAGCAGGGTTCATCGGGTGAGGACAAGTTGTTAATACCACTAAGGTATCCATTTCAAAGCGTAATTGAACTTGGTCGCCGGCTTTGCTATGACCTTCAACAAAACTTAATGTGCCTTCATCATCGGTTTTCACTTTACTGAAAATGTTAATGTTAGCGACCAAATCGCGTTTACCTAAACCGTATTTAGCCACTTCAACCAATAGACTGTCATAGCCATTTTGTAACCAAGCATTACGGTCGCTTTGGTAATCACGTGCGCCCCACTTTTGCTCTACTTTTTGCTTATTAGCAACACCACCAACACTATCAATCCATTGAGTATCATCATGAATAATAGAGCAGAAAATACGCCCCATATCTGAATACAAGCAATGCCCTTTAGTCAGTTTAAAAGTGTGCTGACATTTTAAAGTATCAGGCGCATTATAACGTTCTAATAGGTTATTTGGGTTATAAAACAACATAGAAACATTACTACCACCTTCAGGATCAGTTAATGTTAATGTATGGCCCGCAGGAATAACCATTGACCAGTGACTTGCACCGGGAATGTGTTCTTTATAAAGTGTTTCTTGCATTTTTCCTCCTAGTTAAAATATGACTAATTGTGTGATTTTATTTTTAAAAGCTGTAATTTTATGGCTTAAATTACTTTAAATAGAAACGCTAACTAAACGTGTTATTTTTTAGGAAATAATATTAGGGAAATATTTGTTTAAATATCAGGCTAACGGATAAAGCACCTAAAGATGATATTGCATACAATTGAGGTTTAAATTGAAAAAATTCCCTAACTATTAAGGTTAGAACTTCGCAGGGTGATAAATTAAAAATAAGGTTTTTAATATTGGATATAGAGGTGTTTATGATGAGCTTCATTATTTTCTCCTTAGTTACACTTTCAAAGCATGATCGACGAATAACCTATCATCTCCCGGGCTTTTATCCCTCCGTGTAACCTTAGAAAAAGGTCGACAACTCTCGGACCAAACACTGAAACAGCTGGAACCCTAGATGTCTATTTGCAAATTTTAATATTATTACTAGTTATAAATTAAGCAAAATTAACGCCAACTTATAAAAAATAACCTCTTGATTTAATTAAACTATTAAATTCAAATTTTAATTAGTCAGCACTATTATGAATCTTATTTAGCAACTTTGCACCATTATGGGCACTTTATAAAAAGTACGACGCGGATGAATTTGACTAAAATTTTCAAGCGAACAAGAAAAATTTTCTCAGATGCCCCAACATGGATCGACTTTATTGATTATTGCACTATCAGGACGCATTGAATAGGTAATATTGTACTTCTGCTTATTGTTCATATCAAACAACATAGCAATATTTACTTATTCTTATTTATTAGATTTATATTTAACGAAATGCTTGTAAACACTCTAAAACTCTACTTTTAAATTTCTCAAAACAAAAAAAACTGATATTCAAAATGATCATCAAAGTACAATTTTCACAATAAAAATTTCCTTTGGCACGTAACATGCTTCTTTGGTATTACGAAAATAAAAAATCGTAATACTATCTTTTATGTGAATATGACCAAGGAGTATCAAATGATTAAACGAATAATGACAACTTGTATCGCAGGTCTTACTTTAGCTTCATCCGTTTTTGCTGAACCTCTAAAAATTGGTTATAGCGACTGGCCAGGGTGGGTTGCTTGGGAAATTGCAATCGAAAAAAATATGTTTGAAGAGGTTGGTGTAGAAGTTGAATTTGAATGGTTTGACTATGTTGCAAGCTTAGATGCATTTGCAAGCAGGACAATTAGATGCAGTCACAATGACTAACGGTGATGCGCTAGTAACAAGTGCTACTGGTGCACAAAATGTGATGATTTTGATTGATGATTATTCCAACGGTAATGACATGATTGTGGGTGCTCCTGGTATTTCAACTATTACAGATTTAAAAGGCAAAAAGATTGGTATTGAAATTGGATTCGTCGAACACTTGCTATTACTTAACGGTCTAGAAAAAAATGGTATGACAGAGAAAGACGTTGAATTAGTTAATGTACCAACTAATGAAACACCTCAAGTACTCGCTTCTGGTCAGGTTGATGCCATTGGTGCTTGGCAACCAAACGCAGGCCAAGCGCTAGAAATGGTACCTGGGTCTAAGCGTATTTACTCTTCAGCAGATGAACCCGGCTTAATTTACGATGTATTAGCAGTGACACCTTCTAGCTTATCTCAGCGTCGAGATGATTGGATCAAAGTGCTAAAAGTATGGGATATGGTTGTTGCATATTTAAACGATGAAAAAACGCATGATGAAGCTGTTTCTATCATGGTCGCTCGTGTTGGTATTTCCCCTGAAAAATACCAAGGTTTTATGGAAGGCACTAAAATTCTGAGCACAAAAGAAGCATTAGCATATGCCCATAAAGCAGATGGATTTAAGTCAATATACGGTTCAAGCAAAATTGCGGATGATTTTAATGTTGCCAACGGAGTATACCCAGATCCTCAACCAATCGATTCATATATTGATATGTCTTTAATGAATGAAATAAATGAATAAAGCATGAGTTTAAGCAATAGTTAAAAACATTTTCTATTGCTTTATTAAATATTTTTTATCCCTTTAATAGACCTTTATTATTGGGATTTAAGCAGGCTAGGGAAAAGAATATGTCGCTGTTTGCCGTTAATAAACAACTACCACCACGTAGTCGCTCATCTGTTGCATTACTCAGTTTTTTAGTGCCCATATTACTTTGGTGTGCAGTAAGTTACTTGCCTTTTGTATGGCACCCACAAACGAAAATCACAGAACCGGGATCAGTGAGCTATTTCCGTAGTGACATGTTAGTTGACAATAATATTTTTGAAAGTGAAAGCCTAAAAGCGGAAGAGTCAGAAAAAGCATTACCAAAGGGTATTCCGGCAAACCCAGTTTATTTGCCAGCCCCACATGAAGTTGTTAGCGCTTTTTACACAGCCTTTACAACAGAGCCTAAACGTCGCAGTGAAAAATGGCTACATGAAAGCCTTTGGAGCAGTATTCAAGTCATATTTTGGGGATTTTTAATATCATCAATCGTTGGCATCCCGCTTGGTATTCTTGCTGGTACCTATGATTTTTTCTCTAGATTATTTGAACCATTTATAGAGTTTTTCCGTTATTTACCTGCGCCAGCATTTGGTGCCCTAGCTGTTGCCATTTTAGGTATTTATCAATCACCCAAAATAGCGATTATTTTTATTGGCACATTTTTCCAACAGGTTTTAATTGTTGCGAATACTACGCGAAAACTTGACCCCGCTTTACTAGAAGCAGGACAAACATTAGGTGCAAGCAACCGCTCAATGTTATTTAAAATAGTAATACCAGGCATATTACCTGACCTTTATAAAGATACACGTATTCTTCTTGGCTGGGCTTGGACTTATTTAATAGTTGCTGAGTTAATAGGAACCAGCTCAGGAATTACTTGGTTCATTACGCAACAAGCTCGCTACAAAAATTTTGACAACGTATTCGCAGACCATAATGATGATTGGTATTCTCGGCTTAGCCATTGACTTAATACTAGCTTGGTTTGGTCGTAGATTGTTTCGCTGGCAAAAAACGCAATAAGGGTACATATGACGAATATAAGCATACCTAATTACAAACAGCAAAACGAAGCCGTAAAAGATCGTTTTGACCGTTTAAAACAACGACCAGTAACAATGGAAGTTAAAGGTTTAACCAAAGAGTTTAATACTAATAATGGCAAAGTCACCGCGCTTAAAGATATTAACCTGAGTATTTATAAACGTGAATTCGTTTGCGTGATTGGTCCATCGGGTTGTGGTAAATCGACTTTAATTAGGATTTTAGCAGGATTGGAAAGCGCAACATCAGGACAAGTGTTACTAGACGGAAAAGAAGTGACTAAACCAGGCCCTGAGCGTGGAATGGTTTTCCAAGGTTATACCTTATTTCCATGGTTAACCGTGAAACAAAATATTATGTTTGGCTTAATTGAAAGTGGAGAAGGCAAAGATACTGCGGAAGCAAATGCAAGGCAATGGGCCGATTTAATTGGTTTATCAAAGTTTGAAAACCATTATCCTAATCAGCTTTCAGGTGGGATGAAACAACGTGTTGCAATTGCACGAGCACTCGCTAACCAGCCTAAAATTTTATTAATGGATGAGCCTTTTGGCGCACTCGATGCTCAAACTCGCTCAAAAATGCAGGCTTACCTGATGGAAATCTGGAAAAATATAGATATCACCGTATTTTTTATTACTCATGACTTAGATGAAGCGGTTTATTTAGCAGATAGAATTTTAGTACTCAAAGCAAATCCGGGAGAAATAGAAGAATTAATCGAAGTTCCGGTTCCACAACCTCGAAATGCAGAACAATTTTTATCGCCTGAATTTTTAGCAACTAAACAACATATCGAAAGTCTTATTCATCCCAAAACGGACAACGATGATGATGACCACATGAATTTAGTCAGAATGGTAAATGTAAAATCTGATGTAGGGAGTGTCTTTTAATGTTTGATCTAAATAATATGACTTGGGAAGAAGTTGCTGATGCGGTTCAATCTGGTATTCAAACAGCAGTATTGCCAATTGGTGCAACAGAACAACATGGCCCACACCTGGGTTGTGGTATGGATACCGCAATCGCTCATACTCTTTGTAGCGATGCGACCGAAAAATCTCCAGTCATTCTTTTGCCTACATTACCCTATGGTTGTTCAATCGGGCATTCCAAACGCTGGCCGGGCACAATGGCATTAAGCCCTAAAACCTTAATAGATGTTATTTGTGACTTAGGTGAATGGATTCAATCTGCCGGTATTCGTCGATTAATTATCGTTAATGGTCACGTAACCAATGAAGCGCCACTAAGATGTGCTTTAGAAATGTTACGAGCAAAACACGATGGTTTTATGGTTGCAATTGCTAATACCGCACAGCTATCCGACCGTGTTAAACAAGCTCATTTTGAAGATGGCGATGACTGGCATGCTAATGATGCAGAAACAGGTTTAATGATGGCCTTACATCCAGAAATAGTAAGAGAAGACAAACTTAATGTTGCCGATGATCCAGACCGAACTGATGATTGTGTTTTTAGTCATCCAGTCAATCGTACCAGCCTTAATGGGACAACAGGAAAACCATCAGTAGCAACTATTGAAAAAGGACAACAATTATACCAATGGATGTTAACAGACTTAACTAGCCTTCTAAATAAAGCAGTTAAAGAGGAATCACCACTTGACCGAAGTTACCACCAGAGTGTGCTGTCTGGTGATTTCAACCAATAAGCGTTGATTTAAATTACAGCACGTAAGAATCTAATCTCCCGGCGAAAATATGAGTAGATACTCTTAAATAAATGTATTTACTCGATGATTTTTCGGCTAGCCGCCCTAACGGCTCAGCCGGGTCAATATCATTGAACATAAGGAAAACAACATGATTGAGACCAAAACAGACTCAGAAATTGCAACAATTCAAGACGACCTTAAAAATAAAGGTGTTAAATATTGTATGGGAACCTTTGTGGATATCCACGGTATTCCTAAAGGAAAAATTGTTCCTTTAGATCACCTTCGACAAATGGCAAATGGCTCAGAACTTTATACCGGTTATGCGGTAGATGGCCTCGGACAAGCGCCTAATGATGATGAAATTGCTTCTGTACCAGACCTTGATCATATTATTCAACTACCTTGGCGACCTGAAATTGCATGGATGCCTGCAGACAATACATTGTATGGGAAGCCTTATGAGTTAAATACTCGAGTATTATTAAAAAAGATATTAAAACAAGCAGAAGAAATGGGTTTTGGTATGAATTTAGGTATTGAGCCTGAAATTTTTCTACTCAATAAAAATGAAGATGGAACACTGAGCATTCCAGATCCGGAAGATAAACTAAAAAAATCTTGTTACGATACTCGCGCATTTTTAAGCAACTATAAATGGGTTGATCGCATGGCTAGTAGCATCAGTGACCTAGGCTGGGGTTTATACTCTTTTGATCATGAAGATGCGAATGGGCAATTTGAATTTGATTTTGATTATGCCGATGGTTTAACAACCTGTGATCGCTTTACTTTCCTTAAACTAATGGCTAAAGAGTATGCTCAACAAGAAGGGTTAATGGCAACCTTTATGCCTAAGCCATTTGCTAACAGAACAGGTAATGGCGCTCACTTTAATATGTCATTATTTGATATAAAAACTGGAAAAAACCTATTTCAATGTAGCAAAGAAGAAGATCCTAATGGATTGGGACTTACAACACTTGGTTACCAATTTATCGGTGGCATCCTTAAACATGGGCCTGCTTTATGTGCGGCTTTTGCACCAACAGTTAATTCATATAAACGATTAGTTCGTCAAGGTGATATGCCTTACTTTACATGGGCACCGGTATTTAACTCATTTGGTTCGAATAATCGTACTAATTCAGTCCGTGTACCAATGGGAGGAGGTCGTTGTGAATCCCGAAATGCAGACGGTGCAGTTAACCCGTATTTAGCCGCCGCATTAGCTTTAGTCGCTGGCCTTGAAGGTATTAAAGAAGGACTTGATCCTGGTAAGCCACAGGAACAAAACCTTTATGAGTTCACTGAGTCTGAGCTTAATGAAAAAGGCATTGACTTTTTACCTCGCACTTTACAAGAGGCAATACAAGCATTTGATGCAGACCCGTTTATTGAAGAAGTCTTAGGCAAAGAGCTAAAAGATGAATTTATAAAATACAAGCAACAAGAATGGAATGAATACCACCTTGATGTCAGTAAATGGGAAATCGAGCGTTACACTAACTTGTTCTAGTATTTAGTTAACCTAACTCGGAATAATGGTAACGCCACAGATGTGAATGCCCTTCGGTTATTTTTTCATTTTATACAATGTCGCCTTGTTTAATCCGAGCTGAGATTAGTTAATAAAATAATAGGGTGTCTAGTAATCTAGACACCTTCTATATTGCAGATCTGATATACTCAAACTAATGTATAAAACATGGTATAAAGGAGTAAGTAATGAGCAAAGAGAAACTCAGTCGTATTAGTATTTCATTACCAGAAACACTTCTCGATGGATTGGATAAAATGGTCAGCGAACGAGGCTTTGAAAGTCGCTCGCAAGCTATATGCGACATGATTAATCTACAACTCAATGAGCACAAAGCAAAACAAGGCAATGAGTTGATGACAGGAACAGTCAACCTCATGTACAACCATGCCACCCCTGAACTTCAAAAAAAACTGCATGATCTACAATTTGAATTTATAGACGAAGTTATATCAAGCTTAAACGTCAACCTAACCCACACGAATACCCTCTCGATTATTCTCGTTCAAGGGCCTGCAGATAAACTTAATATGATCGCAAATAAAATGATTAGCCTTCGCGGTGTTAACTACGGAAGACTACTTTTAAACTCGTCTATTATTCCCCCCATTCATCCATTTCCTCATAAGCGCCAGGCAAATTCGCCTGACTAATAAATATCAATTCCTAATCTAAAAACAACAATAAGGTACATAGTTATTATTGACGTCATACAATTATACTGGCTCCTAGATACCAACAGATGAATTGATGTTAATAAATGAGACAGTCCAACACATAAAACGGATAGTAAATTGAAATACTAACAACTTTCTTCATCAGCAAAATTTATTCCCATGACTTTCTATGTCATGCTGTATAGTTACTAGCACACATATCATTGAGGCATCGCCATGCCAAGGAATTAGGATGTTTGAAACTGTTATTAGCTTACTGACGTTTATTATGCTCTGTGTAACATTAGCGCCTTTATTATCCAGTAATCATTGGTTATCGAGAGTCTGGGAGTTTCCTCGTGTACAAATAGCGGTACTTACTATCAGTCTTACTATCGTCAGTTTCTTTCTTGCTTCTCCTATTATAACCGCCCTGCTTGTTACTATTAACGGTTTGATGTCTTTGTATCAAATCATTTGGATACTACCTTATACAAGACTTTATCCAGTACAAGTAAAAAAAGCAGTTACACCTTATCAGCAAACGATTAAAATAATGACCAGCAATGTGCTAATGACCAATCACTCTGCTGATAAATTAATTAACCTAATCAAGATACACCAACCGGATCTAGTGGTAACTTTAGAAACTGATCTATGGTGGGAAGAAGCATTACAATCTATTCATGTTGATTACCCACATCGCGTGAATTGTGCATTAGATAATTTATATGGTATGCACCTTTACAGTAAATTTGCTTTACAAGATGTGCAAGTATCCTTTCTCGTTGAAGCAGATATTCCATCGATACATTGTTATTTAATATTAAAAAATGCACATAAAATAAAATGTCACTTCCTTCATCCCGCACCACCAAGCCCAACTGAAAATACCACCTCTACTCCTAGAGATAGAGAGTTACTCATTATTGCAAAAACAGTTAGGGATAAAACAGAGCCCACCATTGTCACTGGAGACCTCAATGATGTTGCTTGGTCACCGACAACACGATCTTTTAGGAAGACTAGTGGACTTAAAGATCCAAGGATAGGCAGAGGCATGTTTAATACATTTCACGCCAGTTATCCTATTTTACGTTGGCCTCTAGATCATATATTTCATAGTGAGCACTTTCAATTAGCCACAATACAAAGAATGCCTTCTATCGATTCAGACCACTTTCCTTTACTTAGTGAGTTGGTTTATATTAATAAATAGTATCTACTCAGGTCGTCGCTATTTAAGCCTATTTATGAAGTACATCCGTGTACTTCATCGCTACGCGACTAGCTAAAGCTATGCAAATATGTTCCAGACATATTTGTCATCGTTGGAAAATGCTCACAAATTCATCGGGAATGAATTTGAACATCCGAAGGATGGCCCGAAGGGCGGAGTACAGGACGTACGCAGTCTTTAAACCACTAAACTGCGCTTTTCCGCCTTGAACCAAGCATAAATAGCTTAGCCTTGAGCATTTACACCCTAAATTTACTAAAAATTTCTTTATTTTGAAGGGATGGTGAGTAGTTACAAAAAATAATCACAGTACAAGCCATGAAATATTAACAAATGTGACTGTAAATATTACAAAGAAGCTTCAGCTTTATCTCTGCAACCTTAGTTTTTAATAATACAATCAAACACTTAAAAATTGGTATGGAACTTGTTTATAGTATAGATGAGTTAGTTTTATTAAATCCCTTTCATCTAAGGAGTTACTATATGAATAACGACATTATCGTAGGCAATTGGAAACAAGTTTCAGGTACATTTAAAGCAAGTTGGGGGAAATTAACTGAAAATGATTTGCAAGAAATTAATGGTAACCTAGAAAAATTCCAAGGCAAAATGCAAGAGAAGTACGGAATGACTAAAGATGAAGCTAAACAAGAGTTTGAGAAATTGTATTATTAAGGCTAAAACAGTTTAACCGCTGGCAATATCAGGCGTAGTAACTATTGCTAGTCACTTCAATATTCCTTGCACATCAATTTACTAAGTTAAGCCATGCAAAACTACTTTATTTAAGCTAACTAATTATATTAGTTAGCTTAAATATAAGCCTTCAAAGAGACGTTATATGCCACTCCAACAAAAGATGAAACAAAAAACACGTCAGTTTATCGATTCAAAGCATATGCTAAGTGGCATTACGATAGCTTCTTTTTGGAGTCCACCATTGTGCCAATCCCCTTAGAGGCAGTATTAGTGCCGTTAATGCAGGCTCGTCGTGAAAAGCTATGGCTAATTGCATTAATGGCAACCTTGGGCTGTATTATGGGCGCTTTGTTTGGTTATGCCCTTGGGTATTATTTATTTGATGTTGTTGGTGATTGGATCATCGAGACATTTTCAAACCCCACACAATTTGAAAACGTCAGAAAAAGTATGCAAAAACAAGGATTCTGGTTTGTTATTACATTAGGCATCATTCCTGTCCCTTTCCAAATTGCAATGCTGGCAGACTGGTGCAACAAAATATTCACTCACTTTATTCTTAATTGCTTCAGCAATTGCAAGATCTATTCGCTACTTTGGTTTAGCGGTCATTGTATATTATGCCGGCAACAAGGCAGAACACATTATTAATAAACACAAAAAGAAGACAATGATTAGCTTAACTATTTTAATACTTGGAGCATGGGGGCTGAGCACTGTGTTATAAGGCGATAAAAGTCCAACTCCAATATTCATCAAACAGCCTCCACATAATATTTGGATAATTCAGGCCTTCTAAATGCAAACTTTTTTATAGGCTAACGCTTTAGTTATTCTTCATAACTGAGTATTATCATTTATTTTGCCTTTTTTCCTATACTGGTGATTAACATTATTTAAACGGGATCAATGACTAACGATGAATAAAATAAAGTTATCAGTTAAACGATTAACAACTGGGTTGCATGTTCAGTTACCCTGTCATTGGTCTAAACATCCCTTTCTAATGAATAGTTTCAAAATCCAAAGCGACACACAAATCAAAGCCATTCAAAAAATAGATCTGCCATACGTTTTTTTAGTTCCCGATAAAAGTGATAATCCACCATTGCCAGTTTCTGAGGAGCCTAGTGAAGAAGTAGAAAAAACAAACAGTGATGAAGAAAATGAAATTAAACAGCTATGGCTCAGAAAAGAACAAAAAATTGAGGAACAAAAGAATTACCTGCGCACATTAAAAAATGTGAAAGCCAGTTTACTCAGTGCCTGAGTATAGTGCGCTCTATTAACTTAAAAGTAGGTAATCAAACACAACGAGCGATCAATGACGCCCATGAATTAGTTAAAAGACTCATTGATAGCTTAACCGCTAATGATGATACGATCCTGCACCTAATGGAAGAAGGAAAGGCTGGCGATAGATATTTCAACCATGCGTTAAATACAACTGTGTTATCTATGCTATTAGGTAATGCAATGGAACTATCAGAGCAAGAATTGTTACACCTTGGTTTAGGAGCTATTTTCCACGACTTGGGAAAAAATAAGATCCCAACACAAATTATAAATAATAATCCCAATATTAGTAACGCAGAACAAAACTACTTTAAATTACATGTTCGTTATGGTAAGGAACAAATAAATAATTTTCCTAATTTCCCATCTTCATCATTAAAAATTATTTCACAGCATCATGAATATTTAGATGGTAGTGGTTATCCTGACAAATTAAGTGGGGATCAAATTAGCAAATTAACACAGATTTTTAGCGTTGCTAATGAATATGACAATATGTGTAACCCTGCTGGCCAGCATAAACAAAGCACACCTTACCATACTCTTTCTCAGCTCTATAAACATCGCAATAAGCAATTGAATAAATCGGTTGTCGGTTTGTTAATTAAAGAGTTAGGAGTTTATCCACCTGGTTGCGTGGTGTTACTTTCTAATGACAAATTTGCTCTAGTCATGAGTGTGATAAAAAGTAATTTATTACAGCCCAAAGTATTAATTTATGATGCAAATATACCTCGTCATGAGGCGCCTATTATTTCTCTTAATGAAAAAGGCCTTTCAATCATTCGTGTAATTTCACCATTAAAGTTACCAGCAGGTGTTAAAGAATACCTAAACCTTCGCTCGCGAGTAAATTACTTCTTTGAGCTTAATGATTAGAAAGCCAGTATATTTTGTTTACTGGCTTTCTATTTACAAATTTTATGACTGACTAAACTGTGTTACCAAGCGCTGTAAACTTTCCAAGTTATTAACAATTTCTTTGGTTCTTTCTAATGAGTTAATTGATAAAGTTCTATTTGCATTATTGGCTTCTTTCATCCGATCTACGTGATCACTCATCGCTCTCGTTACTTGTACTTGCTCTGTGATCGCCTCTAAGGTTTCTGCACTTTGAGTACCAATGTTTGTTAAGTCACTAACAATCGTTTGAAAGGCTTCTTTTCCTTCTTCCGACTTGCCCATGCTTATCTTAGAAGACTCAATTCCTTTCTCAATTATCGAACCTGTTTTATTAACCGTGACCTGTAATGCTTCAATATTAGAACGAATATCCTCCACCGAAGAACTGGTTTTTCCGGATAATGAGCGCACTTCATCGGCGACTACGGCGAACCCTCGACCATGTTTTCCTGCTCTAGCCGCTTCAATGGCAAGCGATTCAAAGCAAGTAAATTGGTTTGATCAGCAATACCTTGGATAAGAGTCAGGATTGATTTGATACCATCCACATCGGAATATAATTCTCTTAAGGCAATCTTAGATTCTTCTAACTGTTGGCTAAGTACTTGAACAGCTTTCACGGATTCTTCAACTGTTTCTACAGCGATGCTTGCTGTATTTTTGCTGTTAGCAACGAAATTCTGAACTGTGTTTTGCCTGTTGCACAACTTCATTAATAGAAGAAAGCATCTGTTCTGCCGATGCGTCCATCGCATCAATCGCCACATCTTGATCATGCAATTGTAAGTCTATCTGCTGGCTATTAACAAACTCTTCATTAGCCGCAACAATAATCATATCTGAGGTTTCACCTGCTCTTGCTGTTACTGCTCTAAGCTCGGCGCGTTTCATGATCATTGCCAACTCAATTTTTGACAAATCATCACAATGTCCCGTATAGGGTTTTTCCATTAACTTATTATCATAATGTTGCATGGCCATTTTATTAACCGAAGCAAGTCTGCTTTTAATTTTGAATACAGCAAATAGCTGTACTAAAAGACATAAAAGTAATACTCCCTGTAATACTAATGAAGGCATTAGCACTGATAATAAAAGCACAACTACCTGTATTGCCATCAGCATGATAATAAGATTCAGCCATTGTAATCGGTGAGTTGAAACCTCCCCTTTTTCAATCCCTTGTAGAGAGAACTAGCACGAGAAATTTGCTCATCATCGGGTTGGGTACGCACCGATTGATATTCATGGATTTTGCCATCTTTACCAATGATAGGAGTCACAAATGCAGAAACCCAGTAATGCCCTGAGCCTTTACAGCTATTTTTGACTATCCCCATCCAGCTTTTTCCTGATTGGATATAACTCCATAATTGTTCAAAAGCGGCTTTAGGCATATCGTCATGACGAATAGCATTATGGGGCTTATTTAACAGCTCACTTTCTTCGTAACCTGCCACTTGACAAAAATCTTCATTACAATAGGTAATATGACTATCTTCTGTTGTCGTTGAAATTAAATTGTCATTCTGTGAATATTTTACTCTTTCATCTGCCATTCTATTCCAATCCCTAGTTACGAAAGTCCATTAGTAAACGATTATAAAAACAATTATTTTCAATGTGTTATAAAGTTTAAACTTAGATTTATATTGCATTAACACCGAAATATCCCCTGGGTTTTATAGCAAATTCTAAGGGATACGTGTTTCCATTGAGTTGATCGCTTTATTACTGATAATAATTACACAGAGTAACCCGCTAAAATAATTCTAGGCAAAAAACCAAAAGGATCAATCTTATAATATTATTTTTTCAGTCTTTTATTGATCTGCAGTATGCTTTTTATAAAATCTTAATATATGTTAAGTGCATATAATTCATTTTGAACCATACTTTATACCAGTTACCAATCGAGATGCTTTATTCAGACGCTAGCTCGGAAAGCAAGGCGCAACATGAGTGCGTACTTATTAGCATTTATAGCTAGGGGTATAGCAGTGAAAAAATTAAAAAAACAAAGCATATTAACCTTCTTTTCTACTACGACAGGATTATTATTTATCGTGGTATTGGTTTTTAATTCCCTTGCGATCCAACACTTGATCTTTTCTTTTAACAGCATAAAAGCTAACCAAAACGTATTTTCAAACATACACAATATTTTCACTATCATTGAAAGCAATGGCTATGAGAGAGGCAGAGTAAATGTCATTTTGAATTATCAAGGGCAATTGGATGAGATGCATGAATTTCGTGAATTTGTTAATAAACACCGGCACATAGGCAATAACTCTTTACAGGAAATGTTTTCTACTCTGCCGGACTCTGGACTTAAATACGATATCGAGACTTTCAAAGAACTCAGCGCTTCTTGGTTATTAACAAAAAGCCTTCAAAATGAATATTTATCGCAATTAGACTTACCCTTTACAGAGCGTGATTTAACGGTGGACGATAAATGGTTTAATCACATGTCAAAGCAAATCGAGACATTAAGTACACTAACCTATTCACTTATTGAGAAGAATTCAGTAGATCCTACATTGGCCCTCTATGCAAAAATGATTTATCAGTTAACCATGCTAAGAAATCATACTGGGCCCGTTGTTTCCTATTTAAAAGCGATGACTTTTAACCGCAACAGTTTAACAACGCAAAGAATAGAAGAATTAAAGTATAAAAAAACATTGTTAGAAACCAGATGAATCGTTTAGAGATTGTTAGCGGGGAGGTATTGGATAGTGAAATACTTAATAAAATACATTATTTCGATAGCTATTATCAAAACCAAGTCATTATTACGGCGGACTATATTACTCACAATGATGAAATCGAGTTTAACTCGCCTGTAGATTTTCTTTCTTATCTAGAAAATGGCATTAATGCTCTTGAGCAACTCAACACAATCACTAACGATATTGTCACTCACACCGCGTCAATACTTGAAAGTAAATACCAAGAGGCTTTAATTAAGTTAGTCGCCTCGATTTTATTATCACTGTTAATTTTTATTATTTTATTTATCAATATATTTCGCATTTATAAATTGGTTTATCGCAGAGTTATTGTCGCAGGTAAATTAATGCATGAGCTTTCCATGAATAATACTGATATTACTATTCCCGAACCGCTTATTGACGATGAAATTGGAGGGCTAGAGTCAGGCTTAATTCAATTCAAAAAGAATATATTAAAATTGAATAACCTTAATATGAAGTTTGAAGCCCTTGCGCATCAAGATTCATTAACGAATTTATTAAATCACGAAAGCGTCCTTGAACAATTAGAAAAAGTACATCGCGAAGCTTTGCGCTATCAACACACCTATTGTGCAGTTATGGTGGATATTGATTGGTTTAAACAGGTCAATGATTCCTATGGTCATCAAATTGGCGATGAAGTCCTACAAACATTTGCCAACCTATTAAATAAACACATACGAGAAACTGATTTATTAGGAAGGTATGGAGGAGAGGAGTTTCTAATTATATTTTCACATACGAGTGAAAAGCTCGCTTTAAAAATCACCCAAAAAATTAAGCATGAAATATCAGACACCCTGTTTTCATCTGAGAAAATAAATATTACAGCCAGTTTTGGTATCGCTGAACTAAGAAAAGATTGTGACGCTAAAGAAATTATCAGACTAGCAGATAATGCACTATATGAAGCTAAAAACGCAGGCAGAAATAGAATAATTTACGATCCTAAATAATATGTATAGAGACTATAGCCGTTTCCATTCGAGACTGAAGATGAAGCTCTAGCTAACCTCAGCTCTGGATAATGGAAGCGAAATAACATTAAACTTAAATAGCTTAAAAAATATATAATACAGTGCTGTTAGTTTTGCGTAGTTCAAGGCGAATTATCGAAGCAATAACGGGTTATTGGGAGATGATTTAACGTAGAAATACGCGTAAATAACGGTACTGTATCGTTTTGCTTATCCAGAACTGAGGTTAAATAGTTCAATCATTACTTTCTAACAGCAAAGATGCTTGTTTCAAAAATGAGCGATAAAGCTAAAACTAATTAGCAAACAAAAGTTAATTATAAAAACTTATCAAAGCATATCCGTTAATAATCTAACGAATTAGATTATTAACAAATGATGACATTACTTTAGGCAACTTAATAATTGTTCTTCAAATGTTTCATCAACAACTTCGGAAATCAGCTCTATTCGACTTTCGGCGCATTCATCTAATTCCACTTCACTTAAACCATCTGAGGTAAGGTTATAACCAAAAATGCCCGTATCAGTAATAATAACGGCTTTCATGCGTTCCACTTTTAATTCGAGCAACAGTACAATTAACTTCTGACGATCAAAGACTTTTTCGGGAGCAAAACGCCAGCCTACACTATGGAAGTCTTCTCCATTATTTATGGCTTTAAGCATGCCACTTTCAGGTAATGGAGCTTGTGAAGCAAGTGGCTTACTGTGCGAATGATGGTGGTGATGTGGTGGGTATTCATTGAAATGAGTATCACCGTCTAATTCAAGAGAGGAGATAACACCGAACTCTGCAAATATCACTTTAGTATTAGCATGGGCAACTTTCTTAACATACGTTTTTAAGCTTTCCTCATCACCAGCTTGATAAAGGTCACGCTTATTTCCAACCACAGTATCGGCAATCATAATCTGTTGATTAAAGGTTTCGTGATCGGTATAGCGAGTATCCGATAATTTACGCGCATCCACTAAGGTAATATTTTTTTGTAAGCGTAACACTTTACGATAGTGCTCAGTGGACAATACTTGTAAGACTTCCTTTGGATGGCCAAGGCCAGTTGGTTCAATCAGTAGACGATCAGGCTTAGCTTTTTGCAACAACTGATTAAGTGCAATCTGCATTGGCAAACCGGCAAGACAGCACATGCGACCACCAGGCACTTCTCGAATAAACACTTGTTGCTCACTCTGCTGGCCTTGCACTAAGCTACCATCAACACCTATTTCACCAAATTCATTAACTAAGACAGCCCAACGTTCATTTTTAGGCTTATTTTTAAGAAGACTTAAAATAGCCGACGTTTTACCAACGCCTAGAAACCCTGTGATGATATTAGTAGGTACACCTAAAATAGGCTCATTATTAGAGCTCATTACTAATTCTCCTATCGCCCTAGAAAAGCATATGATTTGTTAATTTATTAATTACGCTAAGTACTCTAGAAATACGAAATAGAACCTAAATCCAAAACAACATTAGCTTAAATAAGAATTTAAACACATTATCGTTATGTTATAACATAATGCAAGGAAGCCCAATATTAAATATTTTTTATTGGAAAAGAACAAGTTGGAAAAATGGCTTAATTATTAGACGGCCAATAGTATTCGTTCTAAGGAAGTCTCAGCAAATAAATAAGTAAAATAGACCTTTTTATTTATAGGCTATGCATAAAATCCAAGGTAACGCTCCCTGCATATAGATAAGAATTATTTAGTGATATGAAATAACAAATAATAGCCAAATAGACCTACTTAATCTAACTTTCTTTATCAACAAAGTTTGCCTGAATACGCTGAGTTAAAAAATCCGCGACGGAAATTGGCTGATATTTTTTTTGAGGGCCTTGAATAATTTGGGTTTTATTCGCTTGGCAAAAGAAAGCAATGGAGTGTCGACTACCACAATATTCATCGATCCTAGGTTGTCGAACTCGGTGTAAATTTGATTTTAACTGATCATCACTCCAACGCATTAGCATATCGCCGATATTACAGGTAATGACATTAGCGAGCGGAGGAATATTTGTCCAACGCTGACTCGTCGCCTCCTCACCAGGGCACACTTGCAAACCACCATGCCCTTCATGTTGAAACAGCAAAGTAAGGCAATCAAAATCAGTATGTGCTCCAGCTCGCCAAATATCACCCTGCTTTTCGACACCCTCTGTAGCAAAATAATGTAATAGCCTTAAGGTACTTTGATAATCACTTTGTTTGGGGTCGTGGGCTTCGCGGAAGAAGTTTTGCTCGAACCCTAACTTGTCAGCAAAACAAGATAAAACCTTCATGCCAACTTCCCAACACTGCTGTTCGAAAGCTAAGGTATTTTTTTCAAATTCTGGTAACTCTTGTTCACTTGGCCATAAGTTATCCATGTGATACTGAGTAATTTGGTAGGATTCTTTTTGATCTTTTGTTCCTGTGGAAGGTCTTATCTGACTACGACTTTCCCAACCAGCATTAACACCTTTCGGCCTAATATATTTGGCCTTAGTCGATTCTGGGAGTTTAAAAAAACGATCTGACTCTGCAAAAGCAAGCAGCCTATATCTTTACTATCAATGCCATGGTTTGAAAGCTGAAAAAAACCTATCTCAGTTGCGACTTCCCAAAGTTGTTGTGTAATTTCTTGACGACGATTATCAAAATCACTTAAATCAATAATGCGAATTTCTCTATCGTTGGTCTCTTCGCCAGCTCCTCCGAAGGTGGACTCTCTTTGTAGTTCTTCTAATTGATAAGATTTTTGCATCATAAATTCCTCTTCCATTATTTCTTATGCGAAGCTAATAGCCCTGCTAGAAAATAGTTTAATGAAAAAGGAGCAATGACCTGGGGATACCTGACTGCTTCTACTCCTTTCGGTTTTTACACCTTTTTCTATGTTTCACTTTCCACTTTTTGACAGTTAAAGTTTACCAAACTCCTTCTTGTATTTTAGCGGCTTCATCCTCAAGACAAGGCCCAATCACTTCAACTTTGCGTTGTCCTGCTTCAAATACCATTCGACAGGGTAAATCAAGTGTTGGATTTTCTGGATGATTACCAGTGATCTCTTTAAGTCGCGCTTCACTAAGACCATAAACGACACGCCCGATTCCAGCCCAATAGGCTGATCCTGCACACATTGCACAGGGTTCAGCAGAAACATACATAGTACATTTATTTAAAAAATCAGGTCGGTATGCTTTGCTCGCACGAGTCATCAAATTACGCTCAGCATGCCCTGTCATATCAAGATCTGGTAAATAACCATTGATTTCCGACATAAGCACTTCACCCTTTTCATCCACTAAAATAGCCGAAAATGGATGAATCCCTTTACTTTTTGCTTCATCAGCTAATGCAAAAGCTTTGCGAAGAAATCCTGTATCTTTTTCATTTAATTTCATTAATTTCTCTCTTAGCGTATCGATAAATTATTTATTCTTAGGAAGGCTCCAAGGGAATAACCACATTTGTATCCATTGCACCGACTTAAATAATAAAAGACTGATAATGGATAAAAATATTAATCCGGCAAAGGCCTGGGGAATTTTAAAGAAAGAGGTGGAAAACTGTATAAAGTAACCAAGCCCCTGCTCAGCGACAACAAACTCAGCAACCACAGCACCAATAATAGCCAAGGTAATAGAAACACGTAGACCACTGAATATATGCGGGATTGCATAGGGAATTCGGATCTGCCAAGTTTCTCGATAACGAGGTGCACGCAAAGACTGGCTAAGCTCGATCATTTCCGGTGGCGTTTCTAACATCCCCGTCGTAGTTGAGACTACTAAGGGAAAGAAGGTGATCAAACAGGTGATTAATACACGTGAAGGATCATCAGTGCCTAATATAACAATAATTAACGGTGCGACCGCTACTACTGGTGTAGACTGAATAACAATTAAGGCAGGGTAAAGAACGCGGCTCATTAATTTCGAACGCATCATCGCAATTGATAACGGTAGAGCGATCAAAATAGATAATACAAAGCCCATTAATGCCACACGTAAGGTTGCCCATAAATGTGTCATCCAACGTGAAAATTCAACATCAAAAAATGCTGTCACTATTGCACTAGGCGCAGGTAAAATATAATTAGGCACCTTTGCAACTTTACATATCAACTCCCACAGAATCACTAAGCTAACAAAGAACAAAGCTGGCGCGAAGCGATCTAGTTGCTGTATTACTTTAGATTTAAGCGGGTACGTTTGGTTCATAAATATATCCTCGTATTAAATCAGTAAGCTCAGCAAACCGTGGGGAATTAATGGTTTTAGATGAACGCGGTCGAGGTAAATCAACGTCAATAAGATCTAATACCGTACCGGGGCGTTTACTCATCACCAATATACGATCCGATAAAAGCACTGCTTCGCTTATTGAATGAGTAATAAACAACACCGTTTTAGGGTTCTTTTTCCAAATATCTAATAAATCAAAACCAATCTGCTCTCGCGTTAAAGCGTCTAATGCAGAGAATGGTTCATCCATTAATAGAATATCTGGGTTTAATAACAAAGCACGAACAATACCGACACGTTGTTGCATACCACCAGAAAGCTCATCGGGCATTTTGTCTGCAAACTGCGTTAGCCCAGCCATTTCAAGTAATTCATTGGCACGCTCCTCGTCATTACTAGAATAAAATCCGTATTTATGTTTTAGAGGAAATAAAACATTTTTACGTACATTTAACCAAGGTAATAGGTTAGCTTTTTGAAAAACAATACCAACATCGTCACGTGGCTCTGTTACTTGCTTATTAAAGACAGACACCTCACCAGCGCAGGGAATTAATAACCCTGCCACCATTCTTAATAAGGTCGACTTCCCACAACCAGAAGGCCCAACAACTGCAACAAATTGATGACGATAAATATCAAGGTCAATCCCTTCAACCACCATCGGCGCATCAGGGTTTGGGTCAAATTTATGACCCACTCCCTGCATAGTTACAAATGAGTTTTTCTTATCAGACATAGCATTACTCCGCTACGAAACTTGTATCTATCACTGTCGAAGGATCTAATGCATCAACCGATAAGCCATTTGCTTCAGCAACATATTCCCATGTTTGTTGGATACGCTCAGGCGTGAACCGACCAAAACCATCTTTAGTTGTTACATCATTAAACACTAAGTTAGTGATACTTTTAATTTGTGCGGAAACAATTTCAGCGTCAACTTCAGGTACCATAGTATGCAAATCATCACCTGCTTTATCAGGGTTTTCATAGGTAAATTTAATCGCCTTAGCAAAAGCTTTCATAAAGCGCTTAGCAACTTCAGGGCGTTCCTCTAAAAACTTTTCAGAGGCTAATAAAGATGAGCTATAAAGTGATAAACCAGAGTCAGACCAAGGCACTTCAACCACTTCTTTGCCAGCACTTGACGCTTGGCTTTTGAATAATGCAGTATTTGTTACCCAGGCAATAATGGCATCGGTATTACCAGTAATCATCATTGGAGAAAGCGCGCCAGGGTCGGCTTTAACTAACTGGATATCAGCTTCGCTTAAACCATTTTCTTTAAGCACTAAAGGTAAGAAAGCATTTGAAGAGGTAAAAGGAGACGTTGCGACTTTTTTACCCTTTAAATCTTTAATTGATGTAATGCCACTGCTTTTTAAAAAGAAAAATGCGTGCGGAGCTTGTGTAAAATATGGGTGTACCGCAACGACTTTGACATCATCCTGTGCTCTTGCCGCCATTAATGCGCCAATATCTGCAGAACCGATATCTGCTTGTCCCGTTGCAATTTTTGTTAATGCATCTGTTGATCCTCGGCCACTTGCAATTTTGACATCCAAATCTACTTCTTCAAAGAAACCCTGCTGAATACCCACATACACAGGTGCTTTATCACCACCCGGTAACCAATCTAGTTGATAAGTCACCTTATCTGCGACCATGGCAGTAGTACTACCAATGATACTAGCGAATAGACTTAATCTAAGTGTTTTCTTTATCGTATTTTTTATGTCCATTTTCATTTTTGCACTCCAAATATTACAAGGTTAAGAATCAATCGTTTCACCATATAAATTACTGCAACAAACAGACCAACTTAATCACAGAAAAGGATTTTTATAACCTATTGAATAATAGATATATTTTATTTTTTGAAATCTAAACTTCAATTGAATAAGATAAAAGATGGTGCAGAAAAAACATAAATGCACAAAAAAAGAGCAGGTAATTAAAAACTGAGATATTAACTTTTAGGTGGGATAAGGAAATTTTCCGTTGAACTTGCCTGCAATGTTTCAAATTCATCACTGCTACCAGAACGATCCTTAAGTGTAATCCCCGATATTTGTAACTTGATCGCTTCACTAAGAAGATAAAAAGCTTTCTCACTTGCTTCATCATAGCCAAGCCCTTCAGGGCGTATATTGGAAATACAATTTCGGCTTGCATCTTTGGCACCACGTTTCGGGTTCCAAGTCATATAAATGCCCATACTATCGGGAGAAGTTAAGCCAGGACGTTCACCAATGAGTATAAGTGTTACTTTAGCTTTAAGGCATTCTCCAACATCATCACCCGAAGCAACCCTGCCCTGAGTAATAATGGTGAGAGGTGCAATAGACCAATCATAGTTTTTATCACAGGCTAATTTGCCAACTAGCCTTTCGATAACAGGTAAAGCATGTTTTTGGATTGCAGTAGAAGAAAGCCCATCAGCAACCACAATCGCGATATCATATGTTTTACTATTTTCTTCTCTAATATCGATCAGTAACTGCCAACAAGCTTCATTAATCTGACGCCCCAGATCTGGCCTTTGCAAATACATCATTCTATCCGTTGCTTTGCTATTAACCACATTAGGTAAAGCACCAATCGCATTCTGCAGTACTTTTGACTGTGAAAATTCCTGCACCAGTTTTGCCACATCCAAGGCTCTATGCACAGCATCAATCGCACGGGCATGGTCCAGCTGAAAAGAAAGTTGCTGATTAGTAGGAATACTGTTTCCTGAGCGCCCAAGTGCAATACGAGCAGAGGTAAATTGTTTCAGTGCTTGCCATTCATTTTCAGTCACTAAGGGAGATTTATTGAGTGGCGTTTTTTCAGGTGTTTTACTCATTCTCATTCCTTACCTAACACAGCCAATACATCACTAAATGGTTTTGCTAACCCAGGGTTAAGTCGCACCTGAGAAACATCACTAAATATCTGCATTTTAGTTAACCAATCTTCAAACTCAGGTGCAGGTTTCAAACCTAATGCTTTACGAGCATATAATGCATCATGAAATGATGTGGTCTGATAATTAAGCATAATATCGTCGGAGCCAGGAATACCCATAATAAATGAGCAACCAGCAACACCTAATAATGTCAGCAAATTATCCATATCATTTTGATCGGCATAGGCATGATTGGTGTAACAGATATCACAGCCCATCGGTAAGCCAAGTAACTTGCCACAAAAATGGTCTTCCAAACCTGCACGTATAATCTGTTTCCCATCAAACAAGTATTCAGGGCCGATAAACCCTACCACTGTATTAACAAGTAATGGATCAAATTGTCGTGCAACAGCATAGGCTCTAGTCTCACAGGTTTGCTGATCAACTCCAAAATAAGCATCGGCAGATAAAGCGGTTCCCTGCCCTGTCTCAAAGTACATAACATTATTACCTACAGTTCCCCTATTTAGAGAAAGTGCGACTTGTTGTGCTTCTTTTAGTACAGAAAGATTTACACCAAAGCTATCATTAGTACCCTGAGTACCTCCGATAGATTGAAAAACAAGATCAACCGGCGCGCCTTTATCAATCGCCTCAATAGTATTAGTGACATGGGTTAATACACAGGACTGAGTGGGGATTTGATAACGTTGAATCACTTCATCTAACAGTGAGAGTAATTTAATGGTCTGTGGCACATTATCGGTCGCTGGATTAATACCAATAACAGCATCACCATTACCATACATCAATCCATCAAATAAGGTGGCGGCAATACCATTTAAAGAATCGGTTGGATGATTAGGCTGTAAGCGAGTCGAGAGTCTGCTCTCTAAACCAATAGTATTGCGAAATTTTGTTACTACACGGCACTTTTGAGCGACTAAAATAAGATCCTGATTACGCATGATCTTACTTACAGCGGCTACCATTTCAGGGGTTATTCCAGGTCGTAATTTTGCCAAGGTTTCACTGTCAGCGACTTCACTCAGTAACCAGTTACGAAAATCACCAACCGTCATATGAGCAATAATAGCAAAGGCTTTAACTTCATGGGTATCAATAATAAGACGAGTTATTTCATCGGATTCGTAAGGAATGAGCGCCTCATTAAGGAAGGTTTTCAAAGGCAAGTCAGCTAAAGTCATCTGTGCGACAACTCTTTCTTCCGCCGATGTAGCGCCAACGCCAGCTAAGACATCACCCGAACGTTCTGGAGTTGCCTTAGCCATTAATTCGGCTAATGAGTGAAACAGATATACCTTGCCACCCTGTTGCCAGCGGTAGGTTGCAGTCATAGATTTACCTTTAAATATTGTAGCCTGCTTTAATGACTCAGCAGGCATTTATCCAAAAAGAATTGCTATGATTAGCTGTAACGATACGGTCTGCCCGCTTTCTCCATATCCGCATTGTACTTTTTGAAGACTTCAACAATTTTCGCTTTAGTAGGAGACTCTTTAGCAATTTCATCCCAAAACTCACGAGCATCCGCTTCAACCTGCGCCCACTCTTCATCAGGAATAGTAGTGAGTTTCATATCAGGACCTTCTACACGTAGTTTCGCTTCACCACCCCAGTACCACCATTGACGATAGTAATGTGAGGTTTCCATACATAACCCGAGCAATTCTTTAAGGTGCTCTGGTAATTCATTATAGCGATCCATATTAGCAAAGAAGTGACCAATCCAAGCACCAGAAATATTATTTGTTAGGAAGTAATCCGTTACTTTAGACCAACCAACTGTGTAATCTTCAGTGATACCTGACCACGCAATACCATCTAATTCACCAGTTTGAAGCGCAACTTCAACATCTTCCCAAGGAATAGAAACAGGTACTACACCATACTTAGCCATGAAACGGCCTGCCGTTGGGAAGGTAAATACTCTTAATCCTTTTAAGTCTGCTAAACTATTGATAGGTTTTTTAGTGGCAAAATGACATGGATCCCAAGCACCAGCAGAGATATGTTTAATGCCCACTTTCGCATATTCTTCCTTCCAAATTTCATCTAAACCATACTGATTAAATAAAACCGGAACATCTAATGAATAGCGACTACCAAAGGGAAAATAGCCCCCAAATGTGGTTACTTCTGTTGGTGATGCCATCGAGTCATCATCTGACTGAACCGCATCAATGATGCCTTTTTGTAACGCACGGAATAACTCACCAGTTGGGACAAGCTGATCAGCAAAATAAAGCTCAATTTGCATTTCTTCACCAGCAATACGATTAAATGCTTCTATCGCAGGTTTAACAACATGTTCTGCAAGTGCCGCCCCAGCATAGGTTTGCATACGCCATTTAATCTTAGGGTCAGCCGCAAAAGTTTTTGCAGGAGCCAGCACAGTACCAGCGGTCAGCGCAGCGACTGTGGTTAAAAACTTACGTCTTGAGTTCATAGTATTTCTCCTGTTGATAGTTTGCAGACGGACACTAGCCCGTCAAGAGTGCGTGAGTAATTCGTTAAATATAAAATGTTCATAGTGCTATTATCCGTAAACATAATTTGGCAACCACAGCGCGAGATCTGGGAAAACCATAATCAGAATAAGTGCAAGTAACATAATGCCAACAAAGGGACCAATAGAGCCGTAAATATCGCGCAGTGAAATTTCAGGTGGTGCCATTGCGCGCATTAAAAATAGGTTATAACCAAAAGGGGGGTCATATAAGCTATCTGACAGGTAATGGTATAAAGCACACCGTACCAAATTAAATCAAAGCCGAGTGCGTGAACGAGTGGAACAAACAGAGGGGCAACGATAACCAACATGGCAGTATCATCAAGAAAAGTCCCCATTACCAGAAAAGATAACTGCATCAAAATCAGTATCATCCAAGGGCTTAATCCTAACTGTTCAGTAAACAAATCTGCGATAGCTTTTACCGCACCTAATCCATCGAATATTGCGCCAAAGCCTAATGCGGCAAGAATGATCCACATAAACATGCAGGAGATACCTAAGGTATTACGGACAGAACTCTCGAACACAGCTTTGGTCATACGTTTTTTAAAAATAGCGGCCAGCAGAGTCGCCATGGCGCCAATTGCAGAACTTTCTACTAGACTCGTCCAACCATTCACAAAGGGCACCATCATCACCGCAAAAATACCTAAAGGTAGTGCTCCCGCACCAAGTAGACGTAACTTTTCAGCACGAGGAACACTTCGCTCTTCTTTGCTTAATACAGGCCCCATTTCAGGGTTAAGGTGACAACGGATGACAATATAAAGTATAAACATAACCGCCATTATCAACCCAGGAATAACACCTGCTAACCAAAGTTGGCCAACTGGTTGACGAGCAATCATGGCGTATAAAACCAAAACAACGGATGGCGGTACTAAAATCCCTAGTGACGCACCAGCCTGAACCACGCCGGTAACCATTCTCTTGTCATAGCCACGTTTTAACAATTCCGGTAATGCTATCGTGGCACCGATAGCCATACCTGCAACAGAAAGTCCGTTCATAGCTGAAACTAATACCATTAAACCTATGGTACCTATCGCTAAACCGCCTGGCATGGGGCCCATCCAAACATGAAACATTCTATAAAGATCATCGGCAATCTTGGATTCTGAAAGAATGTAGCCCATAAAAATAAACATCGGTAAAGTCAGCATTGGGTACCAATTCATTACCTTCATAGCGACCGTAAAAGGGATTTCTGCTCCGCCATTTCCCCATAACAAAATGGCGGCGATAGACGCGACAGCCCCTATTGCGACAAAGACACGCTGACCTGTTGCCATCAACAATGCCATCGATGCAAACATCACCGTTGCAATCATTCCATAACTCATTTAATTTTTACTCCTCGAATAATCGCAATATCTTTAAACAACTCTGAAATAGCTTGCAGTATCATCATGATAAAACCAGTACACATTACCGCCTTAATCGGCCAGATTAGTGGTCGCCAAGCACTACGGGTTCGCTGTCCATATTCAAGCGAATAAAGCATGCTTTCCAAACCACCATAAAGCAGTACAAACAGGAAAAAAATCAGAAAGAAAACAGTGAAAGCATCCATCCAGGCTCGTTTTTTTACCGTCCAATTACCATAAAAAAGGTCCATACGCACATTTGCCTTTAACTGCATCGCGTATGCGCCACCAAGAATATAATAAGCGACCATAGCAAACTGAGCAGACTCTAAGGTCCACAGTGATGGCATAAAAAAGGTTTTAGAGATAGAAGACCATAACAATACGCCAACCATGATGAAGATTCCGTACATCGCAATACGCCCGATAAAATAATTAAATTTATCGACATACTTGATGTAAGAAATAATAAAACCAGGCATCAGATCTCCTTTTACGAATTGGTGCAATTTTTGCTGTCTTAGATACAGAGGCTATCCTAAATAGGTAGCTATATTTGTACCCAACCAGTATCAAAAATTGGCAATCATAAAAAATACATATATAACAATAAGATAGGGTTATTAAGCACTATATTGGTTCATAGCGCTGAGCAGGAAGGTGAAAATGGATAGACTGACATTAACAACAGACGCACCATCTCTGAGCACAATTCACTCTCATGATGCAAACCATCAGGCGACCAACCTAATCAACTGGCGGCAGGAATTTGATCAACTTAGTCAAGGGCACTTTCTTGGGGTTATCAATGAATTGCATTTTCCACATATCCACACATTTCGTGAAGACACTAGCCTTAGCTTACGCCAACAATGCAAAGTAGAGCATGGCGGACTGTGGATAGGATTCAGCGCAAATAATAAAAGTTGTCGCATTAATAATGAGGAAACCTCCAATCAGCAGTGTTTATGTCGCCCTGGTAGCGAGGATTTTGAATTATTAACCCCTGATAACTTCTCTATTTATGGATTGGTCTTACACCCTAGTTTTTTTACTGAGTTAACAGAGAACAATAAAGAAGAGCTTTATGAAAGTCATCGCAATGCACTTTGGCTAGACAACATTCCAGCCACTGAGTTACAAAAATTTAGACAATACCTTTCTTTATTGTTGCAACCCAAGGGGAATCGCTGGAGTAGTCGCACCCATGAAGCGATTCTGCAAGATGCGACATTGGAACTATTGAGCCAAGCACAACCGGTAGTAGCAACTCATGTTACTTCACCTCAGCGTCAACGTATCATGGGTCGTGTTCAGGAGTATCTCAATGAATCTCGCATGAAGTCGCCTATCACTATGAGTGAAATATGCGCAGACAGTACACGTCAGTCGACGCACTCTGCAATATACCTTTATGCAATGTTATGGCATTTCACCTAAGCAATATATCCAGGTACTACGCCTTAATCAGGTAAGACGTGAATTATTAAATAACCAAGATTCATTAACTATTTCCGAAATAGCATTCAACTATGGCTTTTTCCACCTCAGCCTATTCAGTCAGAATTACAAACGTCTATTTGGTGAAACACCTGGGCAGACACTACAAGATAAAAACAAAACAAAAGCGACGACCATATTATAATCAGTTTTTCCGTGCAGTTATACAATATAACAAAGGCACTTGCTGACCTTTATGTAACATCTGATATCCACAATCTGCTACCAATTGTAAACCATCAAAACACTTATATGGGCTGTAAGGACTTTCACTAAATGTTTCAATTGTTAACCCTACATTAATTAAGGCAGAAACAACCTCACTGATAGAATGTGACCAGGTGACTGTAGTTGAAGTCGCACCATCACAGTTTTCTGTATATGTTCCCTCTGTTTCTATATCGGGTTCAGCCTTTGGAAAATAAGCGTATCCACTGAGTAAATCATTAAAGCTATGGAATTCCACCATATGAAATCGTCCACCTACCTTAAGCGAATCGGCTATCGTCTGAGCCCATTTCGATAAATCGGGTAACCAGCATAGAACACCATAGGAAGTAAATACGATATCAAACTGTCCCTGATTGTTACTCGTAAACTGGCAGACATCACTTTCTATAAAAGTCGCCTCTAAGCCTAATGATGTTTTTAAAGCGTTGGCTTGTTGAATCGCGTTGGAGGACAAATCGACTCCTGTGACTTGCGCTCCCAAGCGTGCCCAAGATAAAGTATCTAAACCAAAATGACATTGTAAATGCAATAAACTTTTACCCTCAACACTGCCAACTAATTTAAGCTCAAGCGGGTTTAAAGAACTATTCCCTTGTTTAAAGGATTCAACGTCATAGAATTTTGAGTCCACATGTACATTAGTTCTTTTGTCCCATGTCGCTTTATTAACCTTTAAATAATCCATATTCTCACCTTTAGATCCTTAATTAGACAGAGTGGCTCTTAGAGCAATCTCTTTAAAGTATGCCTCAAGTGTTCTTGTTCCATAAGTAGGTGCAATCATATTAGTAGCACTCACGGAGAGAAAAAACTCAAGTGCACCTGCATAACGCTCAGGGAATAAAGAGGCAGTTGATATGGCTACTTTTCTCAAACATTCCGGCAAATAAATCACTTTAGCTTGGCGTTTCTGAGCCTCGAAAGCGAGCTCTACAATCTGTGTTACAGATAAAATATCCGGCCCACCTACATCTATTTCATGCTCATTTTTATCTACGGCTTCAAGACAAACATCCGCAAGATCAGCACCATGAATAGGATTTAAGCGAATACTCCCATTACCAAATACATAGGCTCGTCCCGATTGAACCATATCGTAATATTCTTCTAAATCAGAAAAGAAACCATTTGGCCTGATCACACTGGGTGTTAACCTTGTTGATTTAAGCAACTTATTAGCAAAGGCTTCCTTTGCCTTAAGCAATCGCACCTTTTGGAATTTTGGGGCATTAAAGGCAGAAATATAAATAAACTTTTTTACTCCCGCTCGTTCAGCCTCATCAAGTAGATTACAATTAGCCTGATAATCAACATCTATATATTTAAGACCATCTTTTTGGCGGGTAATACCAACACAGGAAATAACCACATCGATATCATCACAACAGCCAAGCAAACTACTCGGGTTAGTTACTTCGGCGACTCGAATATTATTTTCATCAATTCCCATTTCTTTGAGCTTAGTTGTATTTCTTGCCAATGCTATAAAGTCGGTAGATGAGGCATTAAGGGCACTCACTATATGACCACCAAGATAACCAGTTGCTCCTGCAACTAATATTTTTTTGTTTTACTCTGCATTTTTATTCTCCTAAAGCACACATTTAATTTAGGAAACTATACATAAGTGCAATATCACTAAAATCACCACATATGGTGATTTTAGTGATTATCAGCATTAATAATTATCACAAAAACTATTATTAGGTCTTTCCTCACGCCTACAATATTTTTGAAACTTCATTTCCTTGATGTTATGGTTTTTTACTATTGTATAGAGTACTTCTAATAACCTTTGAATCATTCTCAAAATGATATTTAGCCCTATTTCTGGATAATGGAAGCAAAATAAAATTAAGTAACAAGCACTTAAAAAAGATTATACAGTGTTGTTAGTTTTGCCAAGTTCAGCTGAATTATCGTAGCAATAACTGCTTATTGATAGATGGTTTAACGCGTAAATAGCAGTACTGTATCGTTTAGCTTATCCAGAATTGAGGTTATTTACTCTAGGTAAAGTCAATGATATTAAAAACTAAACTATATAAACCAAGACCAACATCCAAGCATATTACAAGGCGTGCATTGCTCGAAAAACTTGAGCAAGCTATTAATACGCGCTTAACGCTCGTTTCTGCGCCCGCTGGTTTTGGTAAGTCGTTGCTGATTGCAAGTTGGGCGTCAAGTTTACAAACACAATGCGCTTGGCTTTCTTTAGATTCAAAGGACAAAAACCAAGATTCTTTTTTAAGCTATCTAGTAGCCGCTATTAGGGAGGCTGATGGTTCGCTTCTCGAGGAAGCATGGAATATAGTTCAGGTGCCCGGTGAAATAAATTCAGAGCACCTAATAACAAGCATCATTAATGAACTAACCTATTATCCAAGCGATATTATTCTGATACTTGATGATTATCACCTAGCAAGTTGCGTAGCAATCGATAAACTGTTGAATAGTTTTGTAGATAACCTGCCAGCAAATGTACATCTGATATTAATCACCAGAGCTGATCCTGCCTTACCATTAGCAAAACTAAGAACTCAGAATGAGCTCATTGAAGTGCGGTCCTCAGAATTGCGTTTTTCCGATGACGAGGCAAACGAATTAATAACACTCAATGCCAATATCCACCTCACTCCTGATAATACTCTGACAGTAAATCAAAAAACGGAAGGTTGGGCAGTAGGACTACAACTTTCAGCACTGGTTTTGAAATCAGCCAATAATATCAATGAAGCACTGACTAAATTTTCTGGCTCTCACAGCTATATTCTTGACTATCTAGCAGAGCAAGTACTTGATCTGATGAAAAATAATATCAAGCATTTTTTACTTGAAACTTTTTTCCTTAAAGAACTATCTGCTGAGGTTTGCGATTATGTATTACAAAGAAAAGACAGTGCAGAGATACTATCTTTTCTTGAAATGAACAATATTTTTATTGTTCCATTAGATGAAAAAAGAGGTTGTTATCGCTATCACCACCTTTTTGCCGATACACTAAGTATCAAATCTAACATAAGCAAACAAAGAGAATTGACACTAAACCAAAGAGCCGCAGTGTGGTTCGCCAAGGAAGATAGACTTGAGGATTCGGTTATTTATGCGCGTGCCTGTGGACAAGATTACTTACTTGAAATAATGGAACAGCAATGGCCTAGCGCAAGAACAAAATCCCACGACTCTTTATTAATAGAATGGCTCAGTGATATCAAAAACACTATGATCCTAAATTGCCCTGTTTTAGCTGGTTATTATGCCCTAGCGCTTTTGCCACATAACCCAGAACAGGGAATGTTTCTGTTAGATGCCACTAGAGATCACTTTGAAAATGCCAACCACCCCTTAACAACACCTGAAAAAACAACTTTAGGCATCGTTAGTATTGGTGAAGCCTATATTTATGTGGCACAGGGGTATAGCGATGAAGTATTAACACGAGTTCGAAGTGCTCTTAATGTACTACCAAGTAGTGAGCAAGTCTGGCGTGGCTCATCTCATGCCTTAGAAGGCATCGCATTATGGCGAAATGGCGATATTCATAATGCAGAAATCAGCCTAAAAGTCGCCGTTGCTAATATGGATAATTCAGATGATATCAGCGCAAAAATAACCAGTCGTTTTTTGCTCGGTGATTACTACTATCAATTCGGTTGGCTCACAAAAGCACGATTAATCGTTGAAAGTGCCGTTAACATTGTTGAGCAGAAAAATGGATATGTAGTCGAAGGGTGTGCCGATGTTTACCTATTATTAGCAGAAATTAAATGTGAACAAGGCGACTATGATAATGCTTTAGACTTGTTAGATTCGGCCCAACAATTTGGTGTGTTAGGGGCAATGAGAGAAACTAAATATCGCTACCCACAACTAGCAGGTCGAGTGGACCTTGCACAAAATAAAACAGAAAGTGCAATGAAATACTTCAGTGACGCCGAGGCAATCTATCAAGAAACACCTAATCCTTGTCATAAACCTCCTGCTTACTGGAAATCAATCTTGATGCTCAATCAAGGCAATACAGAGGTTTTTAGTAAAAGTCCCTACTTAGAGCAACCTTTCCATATTCATTGTTTTTCTTATCTTGGTTATCTGCTTACACTACAAGATACAAACAACAAAATAACTAATATCTTAAGTAACGCAAGTAGCCATGAAAGTAGCCCCAATATTCTATTCACTCAAAAAATGATCCTGGCAATAAAAGCAGATATCGGGGCAGATAAACCAACCGCTAAAAAGATACTTGAACAGATCCTGTTGTTAAAAGCAGAAAATGATAATGCATCTTGGCTGACAGAAATAAAAGCAGTCAATACATTATTGGTCAAATATGACTTGGTGACTAAACAAGCCACTATCGCACCTGCGGCAACACAATTAATAGAAGCTCTAAGTACAAAAGAAAAACAAGTCCTGCAATGGTTAGACACAGAACTTACTGGGCCTCAGATTGCCTCAAAGCTTTTTGTTAGCCTCAATACCTTTAGAACACATACCAAAAATATCTACTCAAAATTGGGGGTAACGAATCGACGCGCCGCTATTAATCAAGCACGGGCCCATCATTTTATTGACTGAATTTAAATAAATCACATCATGTGGTGATGTGGAACTATCGTCCTCTGAGTAATCTATCTCTCAAGCAATAAAGCTTAAAACTAATACGAGATAAACAAAGGACATATTATGAATAACAAACTTTACACTCTTACTATTGCAGGATTATTAGCACTATCCGCCGGAAACAGTGAACGCGACTGAAAAGCAAACGTCTTTAAAAGTTCTACTTGGAACAAAATCATTAGATTCTAACTGGGGAGTTGATGACTCGATGGCCACTATTGGTTTTCTATATACTTATCAGCCAACTTCCATGCCTATCGGTCTTGCAGTTGATCTATATGGTAGCGGTAATGAAAATAAAAGCAGTGGAATGAAGACTGACACGACAATAGGTGAGGTCAATCTAGGCCTCAGATGGCAACCTCAGATCATGGGTCCCTTGTTTCAACCATACGTTGGTGCTGGCATCAGTTTTGCAAAAACAAAGCTTCAACAGGATGATTTTAATGTGAAGCAAACCTACGAAGATAATGGCACTGGATACTGGCTTGGAGGCGGAGTTGACTACCTATTCACTCAGCACTGGTTAGTTGGCGTTAACGCTCATTACTCAAGTGTTGACCTCAAAGTCAACAAACAGGAGCGAGATGCAGGAGGATTGGGGTTAGGATTGACTGTTGGCTATCGATTCTAATCATCATAAAGGGAGCACGATATGTACAGCTCGCATAAAGATAGATTAAGGACTTACAAAATATGTGTTGAAGAGGTATTGTCGCCAAATTGGCAACAAACCTTTTCTGACCTGACCATTACAAGGTCAACACAGGGTACTTATATCGAAGCTGATTGTCAGGACATGGCTGAACTGTACGGTGTCATTCAGATCATCTTTAACATGGGACTTACTTTACAATCTGTTATCAGGAAGAAATAAAATGTTTAAGCTTGAAACGCAAAGACTGATTTTACGTGATATGAAAATAAGCGATGAAACAGATTTTGTTGCAATTTCTCAAGATGTTAAATATCAGCGCTTCTATGACGAATCAGATTGTGACCCTGATAAATACCGCCAGTTGACTAGGCTATTTATAGAGCAGGCCCAAGAAGATCCTCGCACTTCATATCAATTAGCCATTGAACATAAGCCGACGGGAACCTTTATAGGTACTGTATGCTTACGAATTGAAAAGGATAATCAGGCGTCAATTGGCGCCGGGTTATCAAGAGAGTTTCAAGGAAGTGGTTATATACAGGAAGCGACTAAGGCTTTAACTGAACATGGTTTTTCTAAATTAGGAATACATCGAATATACGCAGAAACCATCAGTGAAAATAAAGCGACCATTAAACTCTGCCAATCTTTAGGCATGAGAAAAGAAGCACATTTCAAAGAACAAAGGTACTTTAAAGGACGTTGGTGGGATAGCGTGGTATTGGCAATACTAAAGTCAGAATGGTTAAAGAGAAATGTCAGCTGATTTATAGGATTCGATAAAAGTTTAATATGTATAAGTTAATAAACGGGTGACTGTCAGATTAAGCCTGCACTAGTTCTCTTGATTCTACTTACTTTATTAGTTTAAGTATATTAGCGTAGCTAACCTCTTGAAATGCGATTACATTTAGAATTGCATTATCATATATACCCGTTACCAATCGAGATGCTTTGTTCAGTCGTTAACTCGGACTGCGAGGTAAGCATCCTTAACAAATTATTTCAGCCCCGCGTTCATAAATGACTGCATAAATTGGCGTTGAAAAAACAAAAACATAGCAAGTAGAGGTGATATTGCAATCAAAGTACCAGCACTCAGTATTCCCCAATCGACTCCCACTTCAGGTGAGCCAAAAAGTGCAAGTCCTACAGTGATAGGACGACTATCCTCAGTATTAGTCACAATAAGAGGCCAAAGAAAATTGTTCCAGTGATAACTCAAGGACACAAGTGCATAGGCTAAGTAGGTTGGTTTAGCTAAGGGCACATAAACCTTCCATAAAATAGATAGGCGACTAAGACCTTCCACACGCGCAGACATCTTCAAGTTCCTGGGGTATTTGCATAAAAGTTTGACGCAATAAGAATATACCAAATGCACTTGCAATATATGGCAAGGAGATTCCCAAATAGGTGTCAACGGCCCCCAATTTAGCAACCATTAAGTAGTTTTCAGAAATTAAGGCTTCCGGCATAACCATTAATTGGATTAAAACAAAAGCAAACATTAACGAACGGCCTTTAAATTGTAGCCTTGCTAATGCATAAGCGGCTAATGTGCAAACAATTACCTGAAGGATAAGTAAGATACTAACCATTGCAAAGGTATTCCACAGATACCGGACAAAGGGAGCGACTTCCCATGCATGATGGAAATTTTCTAAAGACCAAGGTCGACTTAAGTCTAAATGAATGGCATCAGATCCAGAATGAAATGCGACCCAAAACATATAAAGTAAAGGCAATATCCACAATATACCGACAACCCAAGTCGCAGATATATTCAGAAAACGGCTCGCTTTTAGTAACCATCCTTGATGCTCACTATTAATAGCAAATGTGCTCATCGGTAATGTACCCTCTTATTACTTAAAGCAAATTGAATTGCAGAAAAAACCGCTAATAAAAGCAATAAAACAATAGTTAGGCTAGCCGCATATTCTTGGTCAAAAAATGCAAAAGCCGTTTCATAAATATAATAAAGTAATAATTTACTCGCATTATTAGGCCCACCTTTGGTGAGAATAAAAGGTGGTCTACAACTTTAAATGCATTAATCACCGCATTAATAAACACAAATAAGGTTGTTGGGCCAAGTAGCGGTAATATAAAACGACGTAAACGATAAAAATAACCAGGCGCTTCAATTCTTGCCGCATCATTCAGTTCACTTGGAATTGCCTGCAAAGCGGCTAGGTAAAAAATCATAAAGAATCCAGCCTCTTTCCAAATAGCCAGCATCATAATAGATCCCAAGGCCATATCAGGATCTCCTAACCAGTTGTACCCTTGAATACCAAATATTGCTAATGCTCGATTAAATAGTCCAATATTTGGGGAGTAAAAGAATAACCATATATTAGCAGCAGCGACCATTGGCAACATAGTAGGAAGAAAAAAGGAAAGTCTAAGTAAACCGCGCCCAATAAACTTTTCATTCACCCATAGTGCCATAATCAATGCTAAGATCATTGAGCAAGGAACTGTAATTAAGCCATACCATAGATTATTAGTTAATGCTTTCCAGAAAACAGGGTCATAGGCTAAGTCAGAAATATTATCAACAAGTGCGAAATAGCTTTCATTTTCATAATTAGTGGAAAACAAGCTAGTATAAAATGCATTCCCTGCAGGAATATAGGTAAAGCAACTCAATAGAACTGTTGCGGGAAGCAATAGCATCCAAGCAAAAAGTGCATTAGAATTTTTTAAAGAATTCAGCATAAAGTTATTAACCAAACATGCTGAAAGGTATTACCTTTCAGCAGTATATAAAAAGAAACTAACCGCGATTTGCCCGACGTAAAATTCTATCGGCCTGCGTTTGTGCTGAATCTAACGCTTCTTTTGCAGAACTTTGACCTGTCAATGTTGCTTGAATTGCATCATCTAAAACACTACGTACCCTGCCTGCCTCATAAGTTGCCAGTTCAGCCGTTGCCACACTCAATTGATCGCGAGCAACCAAAGCTTGTGGTGTGTTTTGCACATGTAATTTCATTTCAGGTGTTGCATAAGAAGCCTCACTAACTCCAACGTAACCTGTTTCAATACTCCACTGAGCACTACGTTCTGGAGAAGTCATGAATTTAACTAAACGGTATGCGGCTTGTTGCTCTTCTTTTGTACCACTATTGAGTAAGTAAAAATTACCACCTCCAGTTGGAGAGCCTGGTTCAATGTGAGCAGGTAACTGCGCGACACCAACATCAAAAGTTGCATTTTTCATTACTGCAGTTAAATTGCCTGTTGAGTGCCACATCATCGCTGTTTTCTGTTCCAAGAATTCTTGGCGCAATGTTCCCCATTCAATTGTTCCTGTTGGCATTACTTGGTATTTGTTACCCAGATCTCGCCAGTATTGAAGTGCTTCAACCATATTGTCTGAATTGAAGTTAACTTTAGTACCTTCAGTATTCATTAGTTGCTCACCTTGCTGTTTAGCAAGTGCGCCAAACATCCAATAAGGATAACCTGTTGATGGAATCATCACCCCCCAACGCTCGGTTTCGCCCGATGCAGATTTTTTCACTAACTTCGATGCAGTGTCGCTCATCTCTTCCCAAGTAGTTGGCGGTTGGTCTGGATTCAAACCCGCTTCACGAAATGCATCTTTATTGTAATACATCACAATTGTTGAGCGTTGGAATGGAATTCCGTAGGTTTTACCATCTACTTGCCCGTTCGCCATTAATGCAGGATAAAAACTTTCTAACCATTTCTTATCTTCTTCTGTTTTAATGAAATCATTAAATGGCAAAATAACTCCACGTTGTTTTAGTGCAAGCATATCAATCGAAAACATAACCGATGTTTGAACTGCTTTTCCTGATTTCATTGCGACTAATGCTTTTACTCGTGTATCGTTATAGTTACCTGCATAAATCGCATTAACATTAATATCAGGGTTTGCACTTTCAAAGTCATCAACCATTCCATCAACAACTTTTGTTAATGCACCACCTACTGCAACTGGATAATACATTGTTAAGTCAAGCTGTTTAGCACTTACATTAATTGCACTCAGACTAACGGCCAATCCTAAAAAAGAAAGTTTGTTGTTAAGCTTCATTGCTTTGTCTCCATTGGTATTTTCGGTTTTTTTGATGGTATCAATCCGTCATTTATAAAGTGACAGAATGAGTAATAATCGTTTCATTTTTTGCACAGAATTTATGTTGATCTGACTGCTTCCAATTAATATAAATCACCTGATTTTTATCAAACTGTTGCCAACGGTCTACCTTGATCAATACCTTCGAATCATTCAATAAACTCACTTTTAACAAAGTACTATCACCATGATAATCAGTATGAATAACACGCCCCATCAGTCCTTCATCAGAAATTCGAATATTTTCAGGTCTGACACCGATCAATTCTGTTTGCTCTGGCAATACAAAAACATTCATTGCTGGAGAGCCAATAAAACGTGCGGTAAAGGCATTTTGAGGCTGGCTATATAACTGCTGAGGTGTACCTAGTTGCTGAATTTCCCCCTTATTTAGAAGTACAATTCGATCAGCCATCGACATGGCTTCCACCTGATCATGGGTGACATAGATAAGTGTTAAACCAAGTGACTTTTGTAACTCTCTAATTTCTGTGCGCATCTCAGCTCTCAACTTGGCGTCAAGGTTGGATAGAGGCTCATCCATCAGGCAAATAGGATGCTTGCTAACAACGGCTCTAGCTAATGCAACACGTTGACAGCGCCCACCGCTTAACTGACTTGGTAATTTATCTTGTTGACTAGTTAAAGAAACAAGCTCTAACACATCTTTTAATCGGGCATCACGCTCAGACTTTTTAATGCTACGTGCTTTAAGACCAAATTGAATATTTTCTTTAACTGATAAATGGGGGAAAAGTGCATAGGACTGAAACACCATTGATATATGACGGTCTGCTGGAGATACTTTGGTGACGTCTTTACCATCAATCATTATCCTGCCAGAAGTCGGAGGTTCTAACCCCGCAAGGATACGTAATAAGGTAGACTTACCACAACCTGAAGGCCCAAGAAGCGCAATAAACTCTCCTTGCTGTACTTCTAAACTAATATTATTTAGGGCAGTAAAGTCTTCAAACTGTTTATTTACCTTATCAATGCTGAAATAACTCATAGGCTTGCCTCAACAATATTCAACTGAACCTGTTGAGTCGCACAAAGCTCTATCAGTTCATCCGCCTGACAATCGCTATAAAGCATATCGATATCTTCAAGTGAAGATATACAGACACTAGCATTACGCAGGTATTTACTCGCATCTGCCAGTAGAACTCTTTTACGGCTATTTTTTAGAATCGTTTTTGTTAGCTCACCTTCATCAAACTGAAACTCTAATAATTCACCTTGTCCAGAGATTCCGCCGACTCCCAATATGGCAACATCAGCTCTAAATGAATTAAAGAAATTTTGAGTATGAACGCCAGATATATCTCGATGTTGATGACGTAACCGACCACCCGCGATCCAAACATCTATGTTTGGCAAATGAGTCAAATGAGAGACTGCATCAAGATTATTAGTCACAATCGTTAAACAAATATCCGCCGGTAATGCTTTCGCAAACTGAGCCACTGTGGAGCCATATCCGAGAAATACTGTATTTCCTGAGCAAACTTCCTGCAAAGCGGCGACACAAATTCTTTGTTTAACAGATGCGTTAGTCACCACGCGCTTCGAAATGGACAGGTTATCTTGAGCGGGTGGTAAAGTGATGCCACCATGTTGTTTACGTGCAAGCCCAGATTCACAGAGAGCATTTATATCACGACGGATTGTTTGCGAAGTTACTTGGAACTCTTTTGCTAAATCATCCGTGAGTAGATTTCCTGCTCATTTAATAACGATAATATTTTTTGTTGACGTAAATCCATAAATTCATTTGAACCTTTATTTATTTTCAAATGAATATAAAGGTAATTTATGTCAATTTTATTTCAGTAATATTATTTGTTGAATAAATCTGCTGAATTGTTTTTATTCTAAAAAATATCGAAAAATTAGCTTTTACTGTTATATATAATGCAGTCATATAAAGGAATGAAAAGAGAAAAGTATTTTTTAAACAGATACTTGTGATGTCATTATGATATTACTTTATAAACAAAAATGTTCATATGAAATCGTGATTTTATTTTTAAGTCCATAAAAAACAACTTAACTGATACAGTATTTATCATTCTGCTTATCCTGAGCAGAAGGACAATAAAAGCAAATCTGTCATATAGTCGCCACACTTCATATCCATTATCGCGTATAGCCTCTCTTAAGGTTACAAATAGATCATTACTTATTTTTGGAGATATTTCATGAAACGCGTATATGGATTACTTTGTGCTTCACTATTAACAGCAGGTACAGCACAGGCAGAATTTACCCTAGATAGTCGCTATGTCGATAATGACAAAGACTTGATTGCAGACATCCCAACAGATAAATCTAAACAAATCGATCCGAGCACACTTATTTTTGCTTACACACCCGTTGAAGATCCTGCGTTATATGTAGATGTATGGTCTGACTTTCTTGAACATATGGAAACAGTAACAGGTAAAAAAGTTAAATTCTTCCCTGTTCAATCTAACGCGGCTCAAATTGAAGCAATGCGTGCAGGTCGTCTTCATGTAGCAGGCTTTAATACTGGCTCAAATCCGCTTGCAGTCGCTTGTGCTGGTTTCCGCCCTTTTACTATGATGGCGGCAAAGGACGGCTCTTTTGGTTACGAGATGGAAATCATCACTTACCCAGGTTCTGGTATTAATTCACCAGCAGATATTAAAGGTAAAAAGCTAGCATTCACTTCACAAACTTCTAACTCAGGGTTTAAAGCACCTTCTGCCATTCTAAAGGCTGACTTTAACCTAATCCCTGAACGTGATTTTGAACCAGTATTCTCTGGTAAACACGATAATTCAATTCTCGGTGTGGCAAATAAAGATTATCAAGTCGTCGCAGTTGCAAACTCAGTACTAAAACGCATGCTTGCTCGTGATGTTATTCAAGCTGAGCAAGTTGACTCTATCTACAAATCACAAACATTCCCAACAACGGGTTACGGTATCGCTTATAACCTAAAACCAGAATTACAGGAAAAAATTCAAGAAGCATTTTTTACCTTTAAATGGGAAGGAACCAAACTTCAGCAAGAGTTTAAAGATGAAGGACAGTTCTTACCAATTACCTTCAAAGAAGAATGGGATGTTATTCGTAAAATCGATACTGCAAACGGTGTCTCATATACCTGCCAATAGGAATCTAAGTGCTTAAAATTGAACATCTAAAAAAGCGCTATAAAACGGGGCCTTGGGTCTTGAAAGATATTAACTTTCAAGTTCCTAAGGGAGAAATTGTTGGATTAATCGGCCCCAGTGGGGCTGGTAAATCCACGCTTATCCGTTGTATTAACCGCTTAATTGATCCATCCGAAGGTCAAATCTATCTGCAGGATATCTGCCTCAGCGAACTAGCGCCAAAACAGATCCGCGAACAGCGACGTCATATTGGTATGATCTTTCAGGAATACGCTTTAGTTGAAAGACTTAGTGTAATGGAAAATGTGCTTTCAGGTCGACTCGGCTACCTGCCCTTTTGGCGTTCCTTTCTGCGCCGTTATCCACAGCATGATATCGAAAATGCCTTTGAATACCTTGAGCGTGTTAGTTTGATTGAGCATGCAAATAAGCGTGCTGATGAACTTTCCGGAGGGCGCTGTCAGCGTGTCGGAATCGCACGAGCATTAGCACAGGAGCCTCAACTGCTATTGGTTGATGAACCAACAGCAAGTCTAGACCCTAAAACATCACGTCAGATCATGCGCCTTATCCAAGATATTTGCCGTGAAAAAGGCTTGCCAGCCATCATCAATATCCACGATGTTCCTTTAGCGATGCAGTTTATGGATCGTATTATTGGTCTACAGGGTGGTGAAATAGTATTTGATGGAAAGCCTGAACAATTAACTGAAGAAGTTTTAACGCGTATCTATGGCGATGAAGATTGGCATCCAGAAAAACAACAAGATGAGGAGGTCGCCTAATGCGTACTTGGCAAAGACCTCATTATCTTGTGCCCAATAAGCACTGGCGGATCGCTCTTTGGCTCCTGTTTGCTCTTTACCTGTTAATCGGTATTGGTAGCGTTGAGGTTAATTGGATGCGAGCTTACGAAGGTTTAGAACGAGGAGCTCGCTTTCTTGAAGGTTTCTTACGTCCTGATTTTACCAGTAGAGCAACGGATATCTATGCAGGTATTTTAGAAAGTCTCACCATAACCGTTACATCTACCTTTGCAGGCATATTGCTTTCGCTACCCTTTGGCGTTGGCGCGAGACGTAATATTTCGCCAAAGCCTATTTATCTCTTCTGTCGTGCTTTTATCGCCCTGTCTCGTTCAATGCAAGAAATTATCGTGGCAATATTTCTGGTTGCTCTATTTGGTTTTGGCGCCTTTGCAGGTTTTTTAACGCTAACCTATGCAACGATCGGATTTCTCGGCAAGTTGATAGCAGAAGAAATTGAAGGAATCGATCGCAAACAACTCGAGGCAATCACCTCCACTGGCGCGTCTTGGTTGCAACGAGTTCATATCGCTATCTGGCCACAGGTTATGCCTCGTATGGTGGGATTGTCCTTTTATCGATTTGATATCAACTTTCGAGAGTCAGCAGTCATTGGCATTGTTGGTGCAGGTGGTATTGGAGCAACTTTAAACACAGCGATTGATCGCTATGAATATGATTCTGCAGGCGCAATCCTTATTTTAATTATTATTATTGTGATGGCCTGTGAGTATCTTTCTGGATGGATAAGAAAATGGATCAGCTAAATCAAAATAAGTTGTGGGAAGCAAATACAAAACGTAAAGCATGGATTGTGTGGAGTGGTTGGTTTTTAACTGTTTTACTAACAGTTTATTGTTGGCTAGTCATGACAGAGGAAACTATCTGGTATTTTATCTACGATGCACCGACTCAGGGAGCAGACTTATTAAACCGCATGTTTCCACCTAACTGGTTGTATATTAATAAGCTTTATAAAGCACTGTGGGACACCTTAAATATTGCAACATTAGGCACATTGCTCGGTGTTATTCTAGCCTTTCCCGTCGCTTTTTAGCGGCCAGAAATACGACACCATCGGTACTTTTTGTACGCCCTATTGCACTATTTATTATTGCGGCTTCTCGCTCTATTAACTCGCTGATATGGGCACTTCTATTGGTTATGATCCTTGGCCCTGGGATACTTGCAGGCATAATCGCAATTGGCTTAAGGTCGATCGGTTTTGTGGCCAAGTTGCTCTATGAGAGCATTGAAGAAACTAACAGCATCAGTATCGAAGCCATTGAGTCAACAGGCGCATCTCGTTTTCAAACCATTGATTACGCAATTATCCCACAAATACTACCAACCTTTTTCAGTATTGCTATCTTCCGCTGGGATATCAACATTCGCGAGTCAACTATATTGGGACTTGTTGGCGCAGGAGGGATCGGCTTATTCCTTTCATCATCACTAAATGTACTCGCCTGGCCACAGGTCACCCTGATTATTATTGTGATCCTAGCAACTGTAGTCGTGTCAGAATTTGTCTCTGCAAAGGTTAGAAACCTATTGATATAATAAACTAATCAAATTTTTCAGTTTAATCGAGTGCTTTGTTTAAACACGAATTAAAGCACTCCTCCCATTAGTCCTAAAAAATAAAATATCTTAAAGGGAGAATAATCAAGAAGCCTCACCTTAACTATCAGGACTAGAACACCTTTTGGCTAACTATTGAGAAAGAGTTTGTATTAATTGCTCTGCAAAACGAGCAGCGACCGTAGGCAATGTACGGCTTTTTTCTGTATTAAATACATACTACCCGCGACCATATCTGCTTTAGATAAAGGAACTGCTACTAAACCAATTTCTTTCAATATTTGAGGCAGGCCAATTTCAATTTGAAAAGTAATACATCCTTCATTAATAACATGATTACGCAGAAATTCGAAACTATCGGACTCAACAGCAGGAGAAAGGTCTAATCTTGACCAATTAGCTTTAAAATCTAAAATCTTACGTACTCCATATTCACTAGTAGGAAGTGCTAAAGGATAGTTAGTACAGTCGCTGAGCTTTAACTCTTCTTTTTCTGCCAACTCATGATCAATTGGCATAATTGCATAGAGTTGTTGCTCTTTACATATAAGTACCTGTAATTCATTCATATGTACTGGCTCAAATACGATTGCTAAATCGACACTATTATCTAGAAGTGTTTCTTCTGTCGCTTTACGATCCCTTAAATAAAGACTAAAAGTGACCGCTGGATGTTGCCCACGAAATTTAGCGATTTGTTCAGGGAAAAATGACGTGAGTAATGCTTGGCTACAGGCAATATTTATATGTCCACGTCGAATACCACTAAGATCTGAAATTTGACTTTTTACTCGTTCAAGATCAGCTATCTGTTTTTGTACATGGTGCAAAAATAGTTCCCCCACGACAGAAAGTCTCACTCCTGTTGCTTGGCGTTCAAATAACTTTTCATCTAACTCAGCTTCCATTGCCAAAATACGTCTATTGAGGGCTGTTGATGTGATTGATAACTTATCTGCGACTTTACGTATTGAGCCAGTTTTAGCTACTACCTGAAAATAACGAAAGTCTAAAAATTGTTTCATGCATCAATCCATTCTCAAAAGCTAAAAACTAAAAACTAAAAGCTCACTATATTGCAAAACCCATAACCAGTGCAATATTTGCATCGCAATAATGCAAAAGTAACAGCATACAGCATCACCTTTAATTGCTTTACTACATATATTGTTAACTGCAGGAGGAATTATGTTAACCAACCTTTCTTTTACAATTGATTCAATACACAAAGCATATCATTCGGGATTAAAGCCTAGTGAAGTTATTGCTGAATCATTATCTCGTATCTCTAAGACTAACGACGAAGGCATCTATTTATATATGTCCAGTGATGAACAGTTATCTAAAGCGATTGAAGAACTTGGCCCTTTTGACCTTGATTTAAAGCCTCTCTGGGGTATCCCATTTGCCGTAAAAGATAATATTGATGTTGAAGGAATGCCAACAACCGTTGCTTGTGAAGAATATAAATACGTAGCAAAACAAGATGCTTACGTGATTTCTTTGTTAAAGAACGCAGGGGCAATTGTTATTGGTAAAACAAATTTAGATCAATTTGCAACCGGACTAGTTGGATTAAGAACTCCCTATCCAGCTCCGAAAAATGCAATCAACCCTAAACTCGTTCCTGGTGGCTCTAGTTCAGGTTCAGCAGTGACGGTTTCACATAATCATGTTTGTTTTTCATTAGGTACAGATACAGCAGGTTCAGGACGAGTTCCTGCGCACTTAATAATATTGTGGGTCTTAAACCAACATTAGGCAGTATTTCTGCACAGGGTGTTGTACCTGCCTGTCGTTCTCTTGATACTGTTTCTATTTTTGCATTAACGGTTGAAGATGCTTCAAAAGTTTATGCACAGTGTCGCCAATACGATGACAAAGATGCCTTTTCAGTACCTTATACTGGCCAAGAAAAGCAAGAATTTCCAACTCAATTCACTATGGCAATCCCTGATTCAAATAGTTTGATAATAGATGAACCCGAACAAAAAGAAGCTTTTGAACAAGCACTTGAGTATTGGAAGAATAAAGGAGCCAAGCTGATTGAAATAGATTTCAACCCTTTCTATGAAGTAGCAAAACTACTATATGAAGGACCTTGGGTTGCAGAAACGATTAGCGACATTAACTCCATTTATTGATCAACAACCGCAAGCACTTCACCCAATAACACATAAAATAATCACTTCAGCACATCAATTTTCTGCTCGAGATACATTTAATGCGTTTTATCGTTTACAAGCATTACGTAAACAAACCAGTGCTATTTTAAAAGATATAGATGTTATGTGTGTCCCTTCTATACCAGGGATGGTTTATACCAAAGATATTGAATTAGATCCTATCGCCCCTAACAGTCGCCTTGGAACCTACACAAATTTTGTAAATTTATTGGATTTATGTGCGATAGCCGTTCCAGGCAAACTACGTAATGATGCATTGCCTTCCAGTATTACTTTAATTGCTCAAGGTCAATGTGATGCATTAATTCATACCCTTGCTACTCAATATCATAGAAATCAATGCTCATATTTAGGGGGTAACAAATCACTCAATTAAGTTTCAACACCAGATTTAAAAACATGTAAGTGCAGATCAGTTATTAATTAGCCAATTATGTGGATGAAGGAAATTATTCTTTCAAATAACTATTAACTTTATTTTTACACCTAAGGAGGGATTATGATAAATAATCTAAAAAACAAAATAAAATTACCTACTAAAGCAAGCTTATACGCGTTACTTGCAGTTTCTACACTGGGCTCTGTAATACCAAGTGCGCAAGTCGCTTCTCGCGAAGATACATTAGTTGTTGTTTCAGGTGGAAGCATTAATAGTTTAGATCTTCATCGAGCGGGAACAAACCGACCAAGTTATCAAGTTGCGATTAATATGTATGACCGCCTTGTGACTTTCGGTATTAAAGACACTGGTGATGGAAACCTTAAATATGACTCCGAAACAATTAAACCTGAGCTTGCAACGAGTTGGGAAATATCAGAAGACGGATTAACCTATTTATTTCATATTCGTGAAGATGCCACTTTTTGGGATGGTTCTGACATCACTGCTACAGATGTAAAATGGTCGTTTGATCGTGCTGTTAGTTTAGGTGGTTTCCCTACGGTGCAAATGAAAGCTGGTGGACTTGTTTCCCCAGAACAATTCTCTGCTGTAGATGAGCATACATTCAAAATCACTATGCCAGAAGCAAGTAAGTTAACACTCCCTGATCTAGCTGTTCCCATCCCTTTTATTATTAACTCAGATGTTGCCTTAGCTCATGCAACAGAAGAAGACCCATGGGCAACTGAATACCTACATAAAACACCAGCAGGTGGTGGTGCTTATATGTTAGAAAGATGGAATCCTGGACAACAGCTTGTTTATAAACGTTTCGATAAATGGAAAAATGGTTCTTTACCAGAAATGCAACGCGTGATTGTACGTGAAGTACCAAGCTCAGCAACACGTCGTGCTTTAATTGAACGTGGTGATGCCGATGTTGCATTAAGTCTGCCAGCAAAAGATGTTAAAGAATTACAAGCAAATAAAGACTTAAAAGTATCTAGTTCTGCAATTGATAACACAATACATGCGATTGGTATGAATATGCAGTTTGAACCTTTTACTAACAAAAAAGTTCGTCAAGCGATAGCCTACGCAATACCTTATCAGCAAATTTTTGATGTTGCGAGCTTATGGTATGGGTGAACCACTGTGGGGACGTAAAACAGAAAAAGCAACAAGTCCTGTTTGGCCTCAACCTTTTCCTTATACAACAGACTTAGAAAAAGCCAAAGCTCTACTTACTGAAGCCGGTTATCCAGATGGGTTCACTGTTCCTATTTCAATTGATTTAGGTTTTGCGCAATGGACTGAACCAACGGCCTTACTGCTTCAAGAAAACCTTAAAGCAATTGGCATTGAATCTCCTGTTAATAAAATACCTGGCGCAAGCTGGCGTACTAAGGCATTAGTTGAAAAAGGCTTAGAATTACACCTTAAAAACTTTGGTGGTTGGTTAAATTATCCTGATTACTACTTCTTCTGGGCTTACATCAAAGGTCACTTATTCAACTCAATGAACTATGACAATGCTGAAATTAAAGGTTTAGTTGATAGTACATTAAACATGCCTGTTGAAAGTGAACAATATGCTCCAAATGTTTTACGTATGATAGATGTTGCAACAGATGAAGTGCCAATGATTCCATTATGGCAACCTTCCTTAGATGTTGTAATGCGTAACAATGTAAGTGGATATGTGAACTGGTTCCATCGTCAATTAGATATTAGAGCATTTACTAAGGAGTAAGGGATCCCATGATCTATGACAAAGTGACTTTGATTTTCAAACGTCTGATGTTAGCGATCCCGACACTATTGGGGGTGCTTGTCATCTCCTTTAGTTTAACTCGTGCACTTCCTGGAGACCCTGCGGTTTATTTTGCAGGGGCAATGGCTGATGAAGCTTCTATTCAGCAAGTGCGTGAAAAGCTCGGCCTTGATCGAACACTAATGTATCAATTTATAACTTACTGTAAAAATATTGCTCAGGGAGAATTTGGACAAAGTCTCAGTACAGGACAGAGTGTTAGTGAAGAACTTAAAACACGTCTTCCTGCTTCTTTAGAGTTAACGTTATTTGGTTTATTTTTGGCGCTTATAACATCCATACCATTGGGTATTTTATCAGCATTAAAACCTAATACATGGATAGATCATCTTTGCCGAATATTAGTCACCGCTGGCGCATCAACCCCGATTTTTTTCAGTGGATTATTTTTAATGTTTATCTTCTATTACATTTTAGGGTGGGCCCCTTCACCAATTGGCAGGTTAGATTTTATCTATTTTGCACCACCACATGTAACAGGATTTTTTACTATTGATGCTTTAATCGCATCGGATTACGAAACCTTTTTGCGGCGCTTTCACAGCTAATATTGCCAGCTGTTACTTTAGCCTTATGTGCGCTTGCCCCTATTGCAAGAATGACTCGTTCTTCAATGATCACCGCACTAGGCAGTGAATATGTAAAAGCGACCAAAGCAAATGGCATTAAATCTTCTGTACGCATTTATGTTTATGCTCTACAGAATGCTTCATTACCTCTATTAACTGTAATTGGCTTAGTATTTGGTTTCTTACTTGGCGGTAATGTATTAGTAGAGAAAGTCTATTCATGGCCTGGAGTAGGTTCATTTGCTATTGATGCATTAGTTGCATCTGACTACTGTTGCGATTCAAGGGTTTGTACTGATTATGGCCGTACTATTCGTTACTTTAAATTTAATTATCGACATTCTATATACACTTTTTGATCCGAGGATGGGACGTAATGAATAATACTGTGACTGAGAAAGAAAGCTTATTACACAGGTTGTGGTTTTTAGCACGAAAAAATCCCCTTTCTCTTATTTCATTAGGGTTATTTGGTTTTTATGTTTTTATCGCGCTCACCGCTAATTACTGGGTGCCTTTTGACCCACTTAAAAGTAACACTGCGATAGCGTTAGAAGCGCCAAATATCTCTCATTGGTTTGGTACCGATCACTTAGGAAGAGATGTCTTTTCACGCGTGATGGTTGCAACGCGTTTAGACTTAGGCATTGCTTTTACTGCCGTTGCAATTAGTTTCGTTATCGGAACAGCACTAGGCAGTATGGTCGCTTACTTTGGAGGTTGGTACGAACGTATTATCTGTCGAGTGGGTGATATTGTATTAGCTTTTCCGTTATTTGTGCTCGCGATGGGCATTGTTGCTGTAATGGGAAATTCACTTATCAATGTAATTTATGCAACGGCAATTATTAATATTCCTTTTTATATTCGTATAGCAAGAGCAGAAGTCAGTTTACAACGTGATCGTCAATATGTTCAGGTCGCATTATTATCAGGAAACAGCCATATGAGGACTTTACTGCATCATATTTTCCCTAACTGTTTACCCAATTTGGTAGTACAAATTTCAACTAATATGGGTTGGGCAATACTTAATCGCTGCCGGGTTATCATTTATTGGCTTAGGTGGTTCGTCCACCAGTCTGCTGAATGGGGTATTTTGGTTGCCGAGGGTGCTGACTATATTATTTCTGGTCAATGGTGGTTAGTTCTGTTTCCTGGATTTATTCTCATGCTAGCCGTATTCAGCTTTAACTTACTAGGTGACACATTACGTGACCTCGTTGATCCTCAAAAAGGACTTAATAATGGAACAAAATAAGAATCCTTTACTTACAGTCAGTCATTTAGCTATCGATTTTGAAACCCGATCTGGCATTGTTAGAGCCGTTGAAGATGTCAGCTTCACTCTAAATAAAGGTGAAACATTGGCATTAGTTGGTGAAAGTGGCAGTGGAAAATCAGTCACCGCATACAGTATTCTCAATCTGCTCGATAAAAATGGTCGATTAGCAGAGGGAGAAATTAATTACCATGGTATGGCACTCCATAATGCGGATAAACAGATGCTAAGTGAAGTTCGTGGTCGAGAAATAGCGATGATATTTCAAAACCCGATGTCAACATTAAACCCTATACGTAAAGTAGGTGAGCATCTTAGTGATATGTTACGAACGCATGGCTTCCCTTCTTTCTCGACAATTAGTGAGGAGATTACAAAACTATTACATCAAGTAGAAATTTATGATGTTGAAAGGGTGAGAAATGCTTATCCCTTCGAACTTAGTGGTGGTATGTGTCAGCGAGTCATGATTGCACTAGCATTAGCTTGTAAATCCAGAGTGCTAATTGCAGATGAACCAACAACGGGGTTAGATGTAACAACTCAAAAATCGATCATGGATTTAATTGATAATCTGGTAAAAAAGAAGGTTTAGCCGTTATCTTGATAACTCATGATCTTAGCCTTGCTTCTCAATACTGTGATAAATTTGTCGTTATGGAAAAAGGACGAGTAGTAGAACAAAATACTCGAGATAAATTCTTTAGCGAATCTAAACACCCCTATACACAAAAACTATTGCTAGCAACGCCAGCCAGAAGCGAATCTGTTGCTAACTTAACAGCAGAACTCCCTTCTTATTTAAAATTAGCAGAACCGGTTATTTCTTCTCAACCACTAATATCTATTACAGGCTTACGTAAAGTTTATGGTGAGACAAAAAAATCGTGGCTTCCATTTAAAAACACTGAAAATAAGCCTTTTGTAGCAGTTGCGAATAGTAATTTTGAAATATTTCCTGGTGAATGTGTAGGGTTAGTAGGAGGTTCTGGCAGTGGCAAATCAACGACCACACGCATGTTAACTCGTCTAGAAGATCCCTCTGAAGGAAAAATTATATTCGATGGTATTGATATTACTGAAATATCTAGCCATTCATTTATAAGACATCCCCTCAGAAAAGAAATACAAATGGTATTTCAAGATCCCACCGGCTCTTTAAATCCACGTCATTCTGTTTTTGATTTAATTGCAGAACCTTTATTAAGGTTAGGCCCTCAAATTAATAAACAGGATTTAAAGGTTAAGATAGAGAAGTTAGCAGAGCAAGTTGGTTTACCTTTATCACTTATTAATCGTTTGCCTCACCAATTAAGCGGTGGACAGAAAGCAAGGGTTGGCATTGCTCGTGCAATTGCTCTTCAACCCAAATTACTCATTTTAGATGAACCGACCTCGGCATTAGATGTTTCAGTGCAAGCAACCGTACTACAATTATTAGAAAAGCTACGCCGTAAATTAGGACTAAGTTATTTATTTGTTAGTCATGATTTACACGTTGTAAAAATGTTGAGCCAGAGAATATTAGTCATGAAGGAGGGTGAGATAATAGAACAAGGATCGACAGACATAGTAATGAATACTCCTCAACATCCCTATACAAAAGGATTGATGGAAGCGATGCCTATAGAAAAAGAGTATGCTTAAGACTAATTACCTTTGCTGACAATTAGAACAAAAATATTACCTCCCATATTTTTGTTCTTTCCACATTAAAATTATAAATCATAATGAGGTACGGTGGCTTTGGAGTACTTGTCTCGCCTTAAAACCTTGATACTTTTATCGCGTTTTTATTACCCATTTTGTCACATTAACAGGCCCTTTTATTACAGACAAGGTAATGTTAGTAACAAGTAATCCTTCAATATTTATAAGTTAAGCGTAAATAATATTAAGTGAATTGACATGAAGTCAAAATATAGTTAGCATGCTAACTATATTTTTAAAGTGAATAATATAAATGTCCGATAACAACAATAACTACAACATGAGTGAATCGATACCAATGTTGATGTCTAGCTGTGTGAAGTATATGCGTGAAACCTTAAACTCTCGTTTTATACACAACGGATATGCCATTACATCTGAGCAATGGATGTTATTAATGTGTTTAGGTAAGCAAGATGGCGTAACACAGCAAGAACTTGCTAAATGCTCTGATATTTCAAAAGTGTCTGTGTTGAATTTAATTAAGAAACTTGAGAAAAATAATCTAATTATACGTCACCCTGACCCAGTGGATGGACGCTCTAATCGCGTTTATTTAACCGATGAAGGACGAAATATACAGTGTGAACTTATTCCTTTTGCTAAACAAAATACAAAACAAATTATGGCTGGCATTAGTGAAGAAGAGTTACAACAAGTAAGGTCAACCATTAAAAAAATGCTAAATAATTTAAATCGCTAATTTAAATTATTTATTTGAAGCAATAGTTAGCATGCTAACCACAATGGATTAAAAATAAATACAATAAAAAGTATCTTGTAAAAATTTGGCAATATGAATTGCACGGTTTTCCGATCAATATCATAGGAAATATATAAAAAACTATGACAGAATAAAATTATTACTCTGAAAGAGGTAATAAAGTATTTCAATAATAATTAGCTACTAGAGTTTTTAATTAAACAATTTAGCAAACTTAAAAACAACAATCTAACCAAGGAAAATAAAATGGACATAGGCATTAATGAACAAGATAGAATTGAAATAGCATCAGGCTTAAAACGCTTACTTGCTGACTCTTATACTTTATATCTACAAACACATAATTTTCACTGGAATATCACAGGGCCACAGTTTCGTGAATTGCACCTTATGTTTGAAGAGCATTACACTGAGTTATCAACAGCCGTTGATGATATCGCAGAGCGTATCCGTGCATTAGGTATTGCGACAGACCAGGTACTTACAAAGAGTTTAATGAATTAACTTCAATCGAAGAAGTTGCTGGTATTACTGATGCAATGCAAATGGTAGCAATTTTAACTGCATCTCATGAACAAGTTATTAGAAACCTGTCGTGAAGTATTAAAATTAGCTCAAAAAGCAGATGATGAATCTACTGCATCGATTGTTTCTGACCGTATGCTGACTCATGAAAAAACGGCATGGATGCTTCGAGCAACCACACAGTCTTAGGGTCTACCACTATATTTCCCCTATGATTTAGCCACATCAGGTATCAATAATAGATACTTTTATTGATACCTATATTTAATTTAAAAGGATAAATATATGTATTTAGATAATTTAGAAAAAATGGACCCAGTCATGGCCATGAGCATTGTTAATATGAAATTACGCAATGAGTTTAACGGAAACCTCGATGAATTAGCAAAAACCTATGACATTGACCGTAAGCACCTTGAAGAAAGATTAAAAACGGCTGGTTTTCTCTACCACGAAGAAATTGGTCAATTTAGATAAAACTAACAAGAATAACAAAATTTAGCTAATAGTAAGAGCAAAATAGCTCTGGACTACAGGTGGATGATTTTTGACTCTGCAGGTATTTTTATGGCTTACCCCAAAAACCAAAATATATGAATTTATTGCTTTCTTCTTTGTTAATAGTCACTTCTACCTTAAGGGCTAAACTTCAATGTAGGGCGATAACAAACACCACATCGACTCTTTAAGTTACCTAAGCACAAATTTTTCATAGCTTGTCGCCATTTCTAAGGGAGATTCTTGCATACCATTTTCCACCCAACGCTTAAGGAGCATCCATAAACCAGAGGCGATAAAATCCCGATGATAATCAAGCATATTTCGATTATCAAATTGTGCATTAAATACTCTTTCAGCCTCAGCTTCTATTGGGTTATGTTTAAAAAATCGAATAAATTCATCTAAAACCAAAATATAAATATCGTTGCGTAACAGCACATGAATAAACTCATGATGCTTTTTCCAATGAACAAAAGCAGTATAAGCAAGATCACAAATAGTTGGATCAACAAAGTGAGAGGCCTCTTGTTGATACTCTATTGTCATACATTGAATGTAACACCTGAGTATGTCTTCTTTACTTTTAAAGTGATTATAAACGGTCGCTCTAGCCACATCCGCTTTCTGTGCAATTTGCTGGATAGTAATTTTTTGAAAGTCATATTCACTAAGAAGTGCAATAAATGCATCTACAATTTCTAATTTTGACTTGCTTAAACCAGGAAAGTCTTTGCGAGATAATTTCATGACTCTTCTCCACTTTCTAACTTGAGAATTCTATTTTTATCACTTTTCAAGTTCATGGAAGTACAGAGCAATAAAAATTAGACAGATGAATAAATTTAGACAAGTGTAAAAAAAATTAAAAGACTGTCAATAAAATCAACACATAAGCTACTCGTTTTTTGATCTATGATAAGCCTTTGTTTTAATAAACAATAAAGTCGTTATCTAAGTTATAGGCTCGTGTCGTTGGTTGTTGTTGGCCAGAAGTTAATTCTGTTACTTTTTGGTAAGTATATTTACGCAACTCTGAAGTTGATAATTTCCCGTCTTGGTTTTCATCTGCAATTGGCTCGTCAAAGGCTTTTAGAATACTCGCAGTAAACACGCCATTTTTATATGGGGGTAGCTCCAACGCATATTCCAATCCACCAGCAAGCACTTATAACAACAGCACCTGTTGAAGCTCTTAGGTCAATGAAAGTTTTTTGTAATAAGTCAAAAGAGATGGCGAGATCCTGTTCTTTTTTAGGGGTCGACTTAACAGCAAACCCTCGAGAAGTAACTCCCTCTGGCATGGCTTTTACTTGATAGTTTTCAACTACCTCACCTGAGTGACAACTATCAAGTAGCAATAATTTATTACGTGCATTAATACCATCAAGCAGATAATTTATCTCCGCATATTCAAGTCCTTTATCACTTAAGCGCTCTGGATTAATATCACTGCTACCAAAGTAGAAGTTTTTTTCTTCATCTAGGAAACCATGACCGGCAAAAAACACAACCACTTGGTCCTGTGGTTTTGCTTGTTGTAAAAATGCTTTGGCGGCTAAAATGTTTTCTTTTGTAGCTTGTGCATCGGTTAATGTTTTTACTTTAACTGATTGAAAGTACATGCTTTTTGTAAAAGCATTAGTAATATCATTTGCATCTTTAGCGAGCATAATCAAGGTCAGGAATTGCATCGTGTTTATAATCTGAAACGCCCACCGCTAAAACATACAGGTTTACTGGTTCAGGGGTTTCTCGATAATAATTAAAGAATTGACTATTTGATTGCCTTCCCAGTTCATCTACCACGGTTAGTTTTATTTTATTTTCACCATTACTTAAAGGTAGAGTAATTGAACCTTCATTTGATTGAATTATACGCCCTTCAATTCCATCTATTGGTACTTGATTAACACTGACCATTAGCTTTTTACTATTATCTATTTCCCCTGTAATTTGGTAATTTAAAACAACTTCGTCAGCCTGCACCAACTGTTTAGGTCCCTGCGCTTTTATACTTAGCTTTTGCTCATTTAATCTAAAAATATCTAGTCTATTAGGGAATCTTTTTTTACGAATATCTACGATACGTTGCCACATTTTTATTTCTGAGCTTGCTTCAGAGCCAAGTTGTTTAAGTATAATGTCGGGTCTGTTTAACCAAAAATCAAAACGGTTATAATCCATTATTGCTTCATTATTCATAAAACTCGCTTTATGAAGTGCTTTTGGTGTCGCCATGTAATAACCATCCGCGGTACTAATAATATGATCATCATTAATATCGGTATTAATCGTCAGCGCGAGTTTAGATTGTCTCTGACCAATATCAGTTTCTAAAAATGACTTATAAATTATTTGGGGAGTGACCTTATAGTGAGACTCGTTTAACTGCTCTATATGCCAAAGCTTAACAGCTCCATCCGCCCCACTGCTTAACATTCTGCCTTGGTCATACTGTTTAATATCTTTGATTGATCTTAGGTGAGCTTTACTTATACGTTCCTTTATTAAACCAGATCGAATATCAAATATAATAATTTCACCAGTCTCTGTTCCTGCCCATAATTCATTATTAGTATTGGTTTGCATCATCTCAATTTTATTCCAAACAGGGTACATTTCCATTACCCGCTCACCTGACTTATTAAAGGCTTGAATCATTGGGATATTGGGATTAAATGCTTTGGAATAACCAACTAAACCTGAAACAAAAAATTGCTTCAAATACTCAGAATAGGTAATAGAACGTTTAGCGGAAGCACCATAATAAGGTAATGATAATATTTTATTGCTATGCGGTAATTCAAACTTGCCTTTCATTAGCTGTGCAACTAATTGATCACCTTGCTCATCAAATAACTCAAAAGCGATGATTTTGTCACTTAAGGTATGTATTACTTGATTGGTTTTGTCTTGTAAATTTAATCGATGAATTTGATTTCCCTGTGCATAAAATAAATGATCTTCTGTTAATTTAAAATCTGAAAATGCACCTGGTATTGGTGGTAATGCATTACCTTTTAAATCAGCTAGAATATTGCTTTCATTGGATGTTAATAAAACCCATTGACTGTTAAAAGCAACTTTTCTAGTAGAAAATGGCACCTTCATGGTTTGCTGTTTTAAATCCTGCAAAGAGTATAAATGGATACTTGTTTGTTGAGGCCCTGGTGCGACTAATGCAATGACGCCATCAGACAGTACATGTAGATCCGTTGCAACAACCGTTTCATTTGCTAGTGTTGTTAGTGTGTTACCTGTTTCAATATCATGAACTGTAATATTGATCCCAGATGGAAGCCCATTGTGATCCACTCTATTCCAGTCGTAACCATCCTTAAAAAAACATTACGTTTATTTGAGACGCTAATGCGTTTGTTTGGTAAACCAAAATTGTCATAATCTTTAATTAGCTGGCCATCTAAACTAAAACGAGCATTTGCTGTAATTATTTCATTACCATTAAAGTCCGCGATATTAAAAATATTGTTTAATACAACTTCTTGGGTGCTGTAGTTTAAAGCGCCACATCGAAATATTGACTCACTACAAAAAATAACTAAGGGCTCACTAGGGTGTGCAATTAACCTTGTAATACTAGGTGCTTCAGATTGCTCTTCTTTTTGCCAACCAATATCGATTGTGTAGGAGTTTTCTAACGGACTTAATGAAGAACTGACAACCTCACAATAAGCATCCGCTTTTCCACTTTCACAGGCACTTGTATCTATTTCAAAATGATATAAACCAAGTTTTCCCTGTTTATTAAGCGTGATTAATTTATTGTTAGCGCCGTAAGCAATTACCTCTGCTTTCACTTCACTTAAATCATAACTTTCACTTTTTTGGTATCCGAGATTCCAAATTTGTAATTGATACTGTTCATCAAGAGTTAAAGGATAAACTTCCACCACACTGGTATCTATAATACTGGGTTTATTTCTAACTGCTCGGGTATAACCGAAACGGGTTAATTTATCGCCTATTGGTACCCAAGCCTGCATTGCAGAAAACTGTGTATCAATATCAAAGGCAAAATGGCCCTTCTCACTAAGTTGTAATTTATCACCTCCACTTTTAAGTGATTTGATTATTTTATTTTGTCGCACATCATAAAATGAGGTTTCTCTTTTATCAGTCGACATTTGTTGTGTTAATAGGACCAGTTGATCATTTTCATCGGAGTACTCTAAGGATAATAGCTCACCACTAGGTTGGGACTGCGGAACAGGATTAGGTGATAACTTACTGATTTCGTCATCACTGTAGCTATAATTCCTGATAAGTGTTTCTACTAAGTAATAGTTAACCTTTTGCGCACTGGCATGTGAATAACAGCTTTTATTTAAGGTTACAGGTTTCCCGCTTTCCACTAGGATAGAGAAGTTATAAGTACATTTCTCATCTAGTTTTTTTGCAGATGTTGTTACTTGAAAATTGGCAACACTTTGTTGCCATTTAGTTTGCAGGGATACAAGTTGGATCTCTCCTGAATCAGCAATGAAGTGTTGTTTTAGTTCTTCTTCCTTTAAAGAGATTGCTTGTTTAAGTGTATAATCATAGGCAGAAGCCATATAAATAAGAGTATTATAATAGGTATAATCTTGCGCAATATTGGTGACACGTTGATGAGATTCTTGATCTAGGTTTATGGTTTTTGCCTGTGTCTCACCTTCTTTTTTTAATGCCTCAGAAATGAGTTGATCGCCATCGTAGTAATAAACTAAAACCTTAGGTTGAATACCAAAACTTTCATATCCCCCTTGTTCTTTGCGTAAACTAACCAAGGAATGCAACAACCATTTATCTTTATTATTGTCTTTAAACTTAGTTAAACTGCGGGTAAACACTTCGTGTTTTTCTTCAACAGATTGCCTGTCGGCATCTTCTCTAGCACGTACTAGTCGTTTATGGTCACTGACACTTGTAACAGTAACATTATAATCAGCTTGATATTCAGGAAAGGTTTGTGCGTCAATATTAACGGAAAATAAGCAACTTAAGATGATTAAGCGGTACAGATGTCTGGTTATTAACATAGGTGAATTTCCATTAATTGATAAGCAAGTTAACCCCTTTGGTTTAACCCTTTAACTTTCGTTATTGATACATTTCAAGGCAATAGGCTGTGATGAGTTATCTAATTCGCCCCTCATACCAAAGCTTTTATAATCTGTTGCTTTAGTGGAATCTGTCTTTTGGCAATTAAGTAATAAGTTTTCTTCACTTAACCTTACTGATGAGCGCCCTACCCACACTAAACCGATCCGTCTTAGGCGAACTAATAAATTATTGCCTTCAACTCTATTGATAATAATAGGTGGCGCTGGCAAGTCTTTAGCTAAAAACACTTTCCATGTGCCATTTGCGAACTGAAGATCAACCGCAGGTTCAATCCATTCTTCTATTAATATGGAGGCATGCGTCTGTAGGCTGAAGCTTAACGCTAGAAGAATAAAAATTATTTTTTTCATTTATTTACCTCCCTCGTAAAATGCTTCCAACTGTTCAATAACCTTTACGCCAATCCAGCCTAATGTGATTAATGATATCCAACTAGATGGTGAAGCATGAAATATCAGGAATAATAAACTTAACATAAGCGTTATATAGATAAAGCACATTAACCATAATTTTTGCTGTAAAAATTGAATGAATGGATTATCGCTCTTTGATCTTTTAAGCATCACTAATGCTAAAATATAAATACACCAAACTAGCAAATTTAGTTCTTTAGAATAGGGAACTTCCTGTGTGTAGGCATCGCCATAAACAATCAAGTTATCCAAAGCCATAGCATGGAAAAACACACCAGGAAGAGAACCATGCACTGGTGAGACCACATAATCATAAATGCCATCAATTTGCCCACCAACTAATACAATGCTATTGCTTACCCAAGTCTTCAACATTTCTCTTTCTGACTGAATAGGTGATCTAGCTAAAGCCATTACTTCATCGGCATAAAGCACGCGCTGTGATGGGCAAATTGTTTTTTTATTGGTAGCTGTAAGCCCAGGCACAATATTATGCATCACACTGCTAAAAGCATTTACCGCTAAGGCGAGAATATTAGTAGTGGGATTTTCACATTCAGCTTGTCGATGAGGTAATAAAACAGGTGCGGCTAATGAACTCCACCTAACACTCACAGGATAACTTGAATCTGCATCCATAAATTGGCAACTACGTGTCTGGCAATAGGTTTGATAAAGAACCATCGCAGTTGTTGGATGTTTATCAATATATAAAGGGTATTGATCTCCTTTCCCTGCCAACCATTAATGACTAATTGAGAAAATGCTTGTAATTGTGTCTGCATATTCTCTGTTATTAACGAGTCGACACTGCCTTTAGCCATAAATAAAGGTGTATCTGTGGCTTGTTGTGTGCGTTTTAACTTTTCCATTGCTCTATCAAAACTTGCATCTGTGGATCTTTGTTTCATCCACATCACATCATAAAATAGCGTACGCTGGCGATTGAGCCATGATGGTAGAAAGGAAGTTAACTTGGTCAATGTAGGATAGTGGCCAATCATTAGATTCCCATATCTGCGGGTAAAGGTTATTAATTGATTTATCATTAAATAAAATAACCAATATTTGTGGTTCACTTTTTTGCGAGTCATACAAGGAAGCCGTTAAGCGATACAACACCTCTTCGCTTTTTCGCTCTCCAACACCACCAATTTCATAGGGATCAACATAAATAATCCATGCACCAAATAGGAATAATAATAGCCATTGCAGACAAAGCAGTATAGTTTTGATAAAACTTCAATAATGTTACTTTTAGATTATCTAACACATCCATGTTTTATCATTTCCTTATTGATACTTTCTGACAAGCTTTATTCGGTTCTTAAACGAATAACACTTAAGCTAGCTTGAGCTTGTGCTACTTTAGCTTTTGTAAATGCTCGAGATTTAGGTGCATCTCCTAGTGATTGCGAGAAAATATCAGAGAGCCCATTGCCTCTTTTTTTCGCTGTTTTTTCAAAAAGCTTAAACTTTGCATCGGTTCTTGTTGTAAATGACTCAATGTCATAGGTGGTGATTCCCTACTAGTTGGCACAGATATAACAACAAATTGTTCTTCGCCTGTTGTGGAACCATTCACTATTCCTTCAAATTCAGCAGACTGCCCAGTAAATAGGCGACCACTATAACCTGGCTCGGGATAAACCTGATAAATACCTAAGCCACTATCCACAAAGAATACGGTTAAATCTACCGGATTACGCTCATTATTGATAAATCCAACATACAGTTCATCACCATCCTGCGCACTAATTGGCTTATCAAGCGTTACTGCTTGACCATTTAATTCAACTTCAGTATTGATTGAAGCTTTACCTGCCATAGTTAAGGATAATCGCATTAAATTTCTCGCTCTTACAAAACGAGATATTCCATTTTCTAACACGCTATAAATACTATTTTTGTCAGTTATCTGGTATTCACTGGCGAGGTATTTTTCTTGATCATGACATTGAGTCGCCGATTTACTTAATGCACAGGGTAATAATTCATTTTCAACAGAAAAGAAATATAATAAATCGTCGGAAACATACAAAGAAACATCCGCCGCTTGATCACTCTCGACCCAAGTAACGGTGCGTTTTAATAACTCGCTTTGTTTTAATAATAAATCTAATGCATCAAGCCAAACAGGTTCTGGATTTACTTGCCATTTAATCGTTAAAGGGCTTGGTAAAGCGGGTCTTAATAACTGACTAAAACTGCTTTTATTAGTTATTTCACCTTCAATTAATTTACCTTCACTGCTGGCTACCTGTGCTTTTGTTATCTCTATTAGCGCGCTTCGTTCTGAGGCAGTAACTGAATCATATACTTCCACTATTGCGCCATTTTCTAGCCCATTTAACAAACCGGCTTGAATTTGATATTTATTTCTATTTTTAGTCACAGGGTAACGCAGATTAACACTAACCTCTCGGTCAAAAATAGGTTTATCTAATGCTTCTCCACCTTCAAATAAAGGCGTCGTTTTATGCCAAGGTAAACTATTGTAAGCAGATAAAATACCCTGGGCTAATTGGCGATATGAAAGGTTAGGGTTTTGTCCAATTAATGATGTCAGTGTGTAGGTGAACAATCCTTGAGGTAAATCTCCATTGGCACTGGGTAATTCCATTTCCGGAGCTTCTTCGTTACTTTGCGCACCTGAGAAAGCAATTAAGAAACCTGCATTTTCAGTATCTAACGTCACTTCCTTTAGCGTTGATCGTGTCACCACATTCACCGTATCATTTTCAACGCCTAATAATTTTGGTCTAACATTTCGAGACACTACTTTTTTTCCTGTCACACTCCTTGTCATTGTGCCTGAATGGCATGAATCAAAAACAGCCCAGACATTAGCCCCCGTATTTCTTATTTCTGTCAGTATCACATTCATTTCATTGTCAGTGAGACTATTTTCAATTAACCCAATTTGTGCAGACCAAGCTCCAATATCACGGGGTAGAAATATTTCATCAAGGCCATCACTTAAATCACTTCCTTGCATTGCTGGTTGTTGACTACCGTGGCCTGAAAAATGTAAATAAACAAAGTCTCCCGCTTTTACTCGTTCAGTAAGCGACTTCATAGCATTAACAATGTTTACCTTAGTGGGTAATGTGGCTTTCTCTACACCATCGGCTAAAAGTTGAATATTTTGTGGTTGAACCCCCTGTTGCAATAACATATCACGCACTCGTAGCGCATCATATTTTGGTCCAACTAAGCTAAGATTCTTTTCTAACGTGGGATATTCGGAGACACCAACAATGACAGCAAAGGTTTCCTTTGCCTGTAAAGTAAAGGAAGTAAAAACAAACACGATCAAATAAAAAGCCTTGATACAATTATTCATAATAAGAAGTCCTTTGATAAATTTAAAATCCATGTTTTACTTTAGCTACAAATTTTTGATTCTTTAATGTTAAACTAATTCCAAAGAATAAAGGAAGTTTCATTTTGAATATAAAAAGAAAACTCATCGCAAGTTTATTTGTTATTTTTACTTTTCTTAATGTCAGTTCGGCTTCAGCTGGGATTACAAGTGTAAAACAGAAAAATCCTTCACTGCGATGCACCATTCCTGACAATACATTATCGACTCTTTTTGGTAATAAAGAAAACACCCTAGTTACCACATCATCTCCTTTTACCAGTATCGTGCAAAATCCCAATGTTGAAAATTTACTCTGGTTGAATAACGATGTTCAAAGTCATGGCTTTTATCAAATTAACCTTGAGAATAAACTTAAAAAAGTTTCGGTTATTTCTACTTCCTGTGAACAACTTACTCAAGAACTCCTAATTATATTAAATTCTTCGCGCAAATTACTCGGTGAAAATATCATCTTGAATCCAACATCTCATTTTATGGATGATTTAGGGCTATCCTTTGACCAAATAGTTGAAATTCACGCCCTAGCTTATAAGGCAATGGATAAAACAATGCCGGAAGCACTTTATGAGTCATTTGCAGAACTGGCATTACATTTAGAAAAAGCCAGTAATGTGAAGAGTCGTACCGCTCAAAATAAAAAATACCACCTGCAAACGGTTTTTTATAGTACAACCAGAGCGCTAGAAAACCGCCATTCAGTTGAATATTCAGGTGCTAGAGATACCATTCAGCCTTTACACTATGGTAAAGCCATCGTTTCTATTCCTGCCAATCACACCCGAGGTGAAATAGAACAGCCTTTCTTTTCCATTAAGTGGCTTCAAAGCAGTGAAGATCATGTATTGATTCAAGATGTTAAAGAAATGAGCTCACAAAATTTTTGGGACGCTATCCCTAATAATAAAGGTGGTGATGTTTGGGACGACAGTATTATTGTTTATGTGCATGGATACAATGTCGCATTTAGTTCCGCTATTAAACGCACAGGACAAATGGCTTATGACTTTGAATATTCTGGGGTGCCAATCTTATTTTCTTGGCCCTCGAATGCATCACTTCTAGATTATGCATCAGACAGAGAAGATGCAATTTGGAGTGCGGGTTACTTTGCAACATTTTTAACTGATTTACAGCAAAATAACCCTGATACAAATATCCATATTGTTGCCCATAGTATGGGTAACCAAGTACTGGTTAACGCATTAAACGAACTATCATTAAAGCAACAAAATAAAACCGCACCTTTTACAAGTATTATTCTAGCCGCACTCAGATGTAGATAGTGAGTGGTTTGAATTTCAACTTGCTCCTCGCATTAAAAATTTAGCAAGTCGCTGGGCCCTTTATACTTCTGAGAATGATGGCGCTTTAATTGCTTCAAATAAAGTTAATCAAGCAAAACGCTTAGGCATGCCCGGCAGTTATATTAATAATATTGATATCATTGATACCAGTGGTTTGAATGTCGCACCTTGGAGCATCCCAGAATCACATTCTTATTATGCAAACAAACTGCCTGTTATAGAAGATTTGGTAAAGCATTTAAAAGGCATTCCCCCTAGTCAAAGAGGATTAATCAAAAATACAACCACACAAGGAGTCACCTGGGCAATGCAAGAGGAATAAATAGTTAATTAATAAATGCTTTGATCTTTAATGCTAGCGCTTCCGGCATAACCACTTGCGGAAAATGACCACAATCTAAGCTAACAGATTCAGTCACTGGTGTTAATTTTTGCATTTCTTTTTGTACAGCTAATAACACCGAATTGTCCTCTCAAGGCTTCAATATAATATTTCGCAACTCCACCAGCACGTTCTGGTGTCCATCTAACAGAGACCAGTCGAGATGCATCTGGCTGAGCAACAAGTTTAGTCACCACGTCAGATACAATTTCATCTGAAGCATCCTGTAAAAAACCTCTTTTACCGCAGAGAAACTATCAATATAACTGCCAAACGCTGTTGTTTTTAAATGGGGTGAAATACCTTTTGTATCTATATTTTGTTTGTTACTCACGTTTGCACAAAGATCGCCATAAGACATAGCAGATGGCAACATCATGGCAACAACATAAATAATACCAAGTACTTTATCTGGCACTGCTTCAGCAACAGCAGTAGCTGTTAGACCACCACCAGAATGTGCCACAAGCCATACAGGTTTTTCAATCGCATCCATTTTGGCACAGACAAAATCAACATAATCCTGTAAAGAAGCTTGAGATTGAAATGACGCCTCTTTAGTCTCACTACCCGGTAAATCCACAACGTGACAGTGAATTTTTTCTGACTCTAAATAAGGGATTAACGAAGACCAACCCCAACCACTCGCCCAAGCACCATGAATAAAAACTAACTCATGGCTATCGATCTGCTCTTTAAATAGCATCATTATTATCCTTGCAAATAGGTTTTTTGATACCTTTCACGCATATGTTCTTCAACCCTAATTGGTGGGTATTTAGGTTCTTCATTCTCTGTTAAACAAGTCGGTAGACAAGCAACGATATGATCTGGATTACCGCTAAAGAAAAAAGGCATTGAATATCTTTCTTTACCGCTTTTATTAATTACTCGATGCAATGTCGATTGATATTTATCGTTTGTCCAACGAGAAATCATATCCCCTAGATTAACGATAAAACTTCCCTCGATTGGAAGTGCATCTAGCCAAGTCTCGGCATCGCGATCCCACACTTGAAGGCCACCATTTTTATCCTGCAATAATAACGTTAATCCACCAAAGTCGGTATGCGCGCCACAGCCTTTTTCATTAGGTAAAGGATTCTCTGGTTGCGGTGGATAATGCAACATGCGAAGAAGCACACCTGGTTCATGATTAAACTCTTTAAAATAATCTTTTGGTAAATCCAAAGATAATGCTAAAAGAGACATTAAACTTGTCGCTAATTCAGTCATTTGATAAATATATTGATTAGTCGCTTTTTGAAAACCCTGTGAATTCTCCAACCATCTATTTTTGCCATAATTAAATCTTTTCTCTTTTACCATCGGATGCTCATCACCATACTCATTACCAATATAAAGCCCTTCTTTTAAATCAGGTGGAGCACCTTCTTCTAAGGTTTGGTTTTTAATCGGTTCATAACCTAAATTTGCTGGCGATAATGATTTATCTAGTAACATCTTTTCATTTTCAGGAAGATTAAAAAAATGCTCGGCATGCGTGGATAGTTCGGAGATTAACTTATCATCAATACCGTGACCGACAATATAAAAAAGCCTTTATCGGAACAAGCTTGTTTAATTTTACAAGCTAGTTGCTTTTGTAGTTTGAGATCTGCGGTGGCATAACCTGTAATGTCGATTATCGGTAAAACGGAATCTTTGAGTTTGTCTTTATTGAGCATTTTTAGCCATCTCCTATCAAAATGAATCATGCCGATTGCATTAGAATTGTTACAATTGTATTAAAATTGTTATAAACACAATAACAGGACAATTTGATAGCGAATAGCGCTATTTTTAGACTACATTGTTCGCCTAATCGGCATCAGCTTCTAAAGAAATTAACTTTTCAATTTCAATAGCAAGCTCTCTCACTAAATAATCTACTGCCACGGGTAATGAGCGTTTTGCTCTCACATATAAACCAAGTTCAGAAAGAATAAGGTCTGGATTATGTATTGGTATATGTTTTAAACGTTTGTTAATAATATCTGCTTCAATGCCTATTTTAGTCTGGAAACAAATGCCCATTTCTTTTAATGCTAATTTGCGTGACAACTCAACAGAACCCGATTCAATGATTGAATGTGTAGAACTAATTCGTTCTTTTAAGCCAGCTAATCGATGATGGATAGATAAATCAGATTTACTCAAAATCAAAGGAAATGCCAAGCACTCCTCATAAGTAACATAAGGTTTTTCTGCGAGAGGATGATTAGGAGTAACAACCGCACCTAAGGAAAAATGGTTAACTTGTACTTGATGTAATTCAGTATATCGTTCAAGGTCGAATACCAATCCAATATCAGCGCGACCTTCGATTATTTCATTAGCAATAGATTTAGAGCCAGCAACGCTAATGCCGACACTCACATTTGGATAACGCTTTTTAAACCTTAGTATTAATTCAGGTAATAAATCAACGGTTGGACCTTCGACAGTGATTATTTCTACATGGCCTCGTTGTAAGCCTTGTAATGCTTCAATTTCAGAATAAACACGTTGCGAATCTTGTAATACCATCTGCACATGTTTTGCAAAGCTTTCACCGGTCGCTGTTAATATTATCCCTTTTGATAAGCGTTCAAATAATTGCACTCCTAAATCATCTTCTAGTTTTTGAATTTGTCTGCTTACAGCAGAAGAGGCAATATTTAAAGATCGGGTCGCTTCTCGAATAGAACCTAAACGATAAACGGCTTCAAAGTAATAGATAACGGGGGCGTGGTAGCGTCTGCGAGATTTCATTTAGCTTCACTTATTGGTTTAGTCATTAACATAAATATTGATTAACAATACTGACTAATAACCATTATGAAAACTAAAACTTTAAAAGGTCACCGGGGAATGATGACCTTTCATGTAATATTTATTTACCTAAAAAACCCACTTTTGATTTTTTAGCTATTTTTACTGCTTTTTTTCTTTTGCTGTCAAAAGTGGTTTTTTCTTACCATTTTTTTTACTATCTTGGCCTTTACTCACGATGCTTCCTTTTTAAAATAAACAACGATTAACCTACTAAAAACCTTACAGAATGATATTAATCCAATCCTGTAACGGCTGGATTATGCTCCTAAGAATAAAAATAGATAACAATATTTATCATAAAATGAAAAATAATTATTGCGATATTAATAGGCTAATTTTAACCATGTAAATCTACTTTTTTCTACATTTATCGAGGGGATATTTTCAATTTGACAACACCTTATGAAAGGTCATAAGGCATGAATACACAATACTTCTAAACCTTTTTCTTCAAGCTCTAACTTAGCCGAATCAGGTAATGCAGAGTCCGTGATCACTGCATCTATTTTGTCAATATTCAATGCATGAAAAGAAGCTATTTTTCCATACTTAGATGAGTCAGAAACTAAATACAAAAACTTAGAAGATCTTGCTATGGCTCGTTTAACAATAATTTTATCTTCATTGGGAGTCGATAGCCCTTTTAAACTCCATGATGAAGTGGAAATGAAAGCAACATCAATATTAACGTTTAATAAAAAATCAGCCACTTTAGAGCCTACAGCAGATTGGTTATCCCTATCTGCTTTACCACCGGTATGATAAATATCACTCAAAGTATGAGCCATCAAGAATGTAGCTATTGAAAAGTCATTGGTGATAATGACCAAGTCATCGCGACCACTTAATTGATGAGCTATTTCTAAAGAAGTTGTTCCAGCATCTAAATAGATTGTAGAGTTAGCAGTAATACGATCAACTGCTAATTTACCTATTTGCTCTTTTTGTTCTGAAAATTGCATTATTTTCATTTCACGAGATAATTCACTATGAATAGTATGGGTAAGTCGCACTCCTCCCGAAACAGAACTAACTCGACCTTGTTTTTCTAATTTATCAATATCTCGTCGTACAGTCATATGAGAAACATCAAGTAAATCAGCAAGTTCTATAATACTTACCACTTGCTGATTTTTTAAAATAGCTAATATTTTTCGGTGTCTTTCGGCTGGGATCATAACATCACCAATTAATGCAAACATAAATTGATCATAACATACAAACATAAACCTGTGACTATATGTTAATTTTTGTGTTTAACGTTAAATTATTCTTAGTAATCACTTTTAATAACAATTCTAAGTAACTATTAATGTGCACCTCACCATTTAACTTCCAATTATTGTTAATAAATGTTAAATTAAGTTAAAAAATGTTAAACCAATTATTTGTGCTATAAGTTAAAAACTAGAATAAACAGAACAACTGCAAGATGATAAATATTCAACATGCAGTAAAACTCATCATAATCATCGGGTTAGAAACAATATCAATGAAAGTGGTGAAGCCTTGTACAAAGAAAGAGTTAATTATTTATGCTATTGCTCTAAACAGTAGCATGTTTGATGAAATCAACTTATCGAATATAGAGGAAAGAATATGTTATTAGGTGTTATTGCAGATGACTTCACAGGGGCAACAGATATCGCAAGTTTTCTTGTTGAGAATGGTATGCGTACCATTCAAGTGAATGGAATCCCATCTGAAGATATGAAGATAAATGCTGATGCGGTGGTAGTTAGTTTAAAATCTCGATCATGCTCAACTCAGCAAGCGATTATTGACTCAGTGAAAGCATTAAAGTGGTTACAATCACAAGGATGCCAACAATTTTACTTTAAATACTGCTCTACTTTTGACAGTACTGCACAGGGGAACATTGGTCCCGTCACTGATGCATTATTAGATCAATTAAATGAAGACTTTACTGTTGTTTGCCCTTCCCTGCCCGTTAATGGGCGTACAGTATTTAACGGATATCTTTTTGTATTAGGTCAATTATTGAGTGAATCTGGAATGCGCAATCATCCAGTAACACCTATGAAAAACTCTAATGTTGTCCAATTGATGGATGCACAATCTCGAGGAGAGACGGGGCTAATTAATTATCAAATAATTGAACAAGGACCAGATCATATCATTAAGGGTTTTAAAGCACTCAAAGCACAGGGTAAACGTTATGCAGTGGTTGACGCCTTTAACTCCCAACATATTGATAATATAGGAAAATCTATCAGTGGACTTAAGTTGATTACTGGAGGTTCAGGTTTAGCATCAGGCATTGCTAAAAACTGGCAGTCACATTTACAAGATCAGACTGAAGCTAAAAAAGCTGGCTATCCAAGCAAAGCACCTACTGTCATTTTCTCAGGCTCATGTTCTTTAACAACTAACAAGCAAGTAAGTCATTATATAAAAAAAGCGCCACATTTAGCTATAGATGTTGAGCATTGTTTAAATAAAAACAACTATAGTCAAGAAGTGTGCGATTGGGTTTTAAATCAAACACAAAGCACATTAGCACCTTTAGTCTATGCAACAGCAGATCCTCAAGGCTTAAAAAAAATACAATTAGAATACGGCGCAGAAGCATCTAGCCAAGCTGTTGAAGATTTTTTAAGCAATTGGCCATCAAGCTTAAGGAGAAAGGAGTCTGCAATTTTATTGTTGCAGGTGGTGAGACTTCAGGAGTAGTGACACAAAGCCTATAAGTTAACTGTTTCCATATTGGCCCACAAATAGCCCCTGGCGTGCCTTGGGTAAAAGCAGTAAATCCCCCCTTGTCTCTTGCATTAAAATCAGGAAATTTTGGAGACGAAACATTTTTCACTAAGGCTCAGGAGGCTTTTCTATGAATGAAGTTCAATTAAGACAGCAAATGGTTGAGCTAGCACGCTCGATGTTTGAAAGAGGGTACGCTACAGGTGGAGCTGGAAATTTATCATTAAAATTACCTAATGGTAACTTCCTTGCGACACCAACAGGTTCTTCATTTGGCCGTTTAGTTGCAGATGAACTGTCTGTTGTTGATAAAAACGGATGTCATATATCAGGGAAGCGCCCCTCTAAGGAAGTCGCTTTTCATTTAGCTATTTATGAAAAAGATCCAAAGTGTAATGCCATTGTGCACTTGCATTCAACTTACTTAACTGCACTTTCTTGCTTAGAAGGGTTAGATCCTAATAATGCAATTAAGGCATTCACCCCATATTACGTGATGCGCATAGGAGAGTTACCCGTTGTGCCTTATTACCGACCAGGGGCACCTGAAATAGCAGAGGAATTAGCAAAATTAGCAGGTAAATACCGTGCATTTTTACTGTCTAATCATGGTCCGATCATCACTGGCAGTGACTTTTTAGATGCAGTAGATAACGCAGAAGAATTAGAAGAAACAGCAAAATTAGCCCTACTTTTATCTGACAAAAAAACACGTTATTTAACAGATGAAGAAGTAACGGATCTACAAGGCCGGGGAAAATAATAGCTGAGTACAGGTCAACGATACAATATTAACTATAACCCATTTGTTTTAGAAAATTTAATAGGATTACTCACTGCATAATTGAAAGCAAGTAAGTAATCCTTTTTTATACTTCTAAGTACAAGTTGCTATGCCCAACGGCTTTGTTGCCTATCAAAAATAGATTAGAAAACAAATATCTAGGAATTATCTCAAGTGGTAACTCGCATAAGAATAAATTAAACAAGCAGTCACAATAATCGATAAGCCTAATAGCTGAAATAGCTGAAATGTTTGTTCAAAAAAGATGACTTGTAATAAAGCGACAATAAATATATTTAAATAAAATATAGGTGCAAGTTCTGCACTTGATAGCGACCTTTGATAAGCTTTGGTCCTAAATAATTGTGTGCCAACACTTAACCCGCCCATAATCACGATGACAGCAACATAAGGAAATAACCAATAAGCATACTCAGATGCCGGTGACTCTATTATTAAAGTAACAACTGGAAGCACTAATAATGTGGCAATCAAAAAACTTACACCATTGGTCATTAATGGGTGCAAGTTAATTTTACTAGATTTATACATCGATACTTGTGAACAAGCATTAAAAAATCCAGCTAACAAGCCTAGCAACATACCCCACTGAAATTGTATACCATTGATCACGCCTGATTGCACAATTACACCGAAAAATGAAAATAATAATGTTAATGCTATTGGCCTAGATATTTTTGAACCATATAAAACCTTTTCAATAATTGGAATAAATAGTGGTCCTGTACTAAACAAAACAACTAACTCAATCAAGCTTAGCTTAGATAATGATAAAAAGAAAAAGAACTGCGTTAAGGCGATAAAAATAGAACGTTTACTGATCACTTTAGTTTCAGCCAAGGTTGGCCACCTTGCTCGTACCATAAAAAGTCGCACCTAACATGATAATGGCAGGAATACTTAAACGCGCGATTAATAACACATTAAATGGAACAATTTCATCTAAAAGCTTAGCTAAAAAACCACTCAATGATAAACAAACAGTAGAGAGAAGCATTAATAAAAGAGGAGACATTATACTTAATACCTATGATAATTGTTGAAACGCGATTTTTTAGGCATCGCTATGTATTTATTACATAGCGTGTATGCAGGTTAAATGGTTGATACTATTATTTAACTTCAATTCAGGATAATGCTAGCATTAATATCTATAAAATCTTCATCTCATAATTATTAGACTCTTAGCACCTTATACCGTTATCCTTACGTCGTTCAAGTTTTGGTAAATGATTAAACATCAAAATACGCTACAATAACGGTATTTATTAGCTTTACTTATCCAGAAGCAAAGCGCTTACTCAATGATCTTTCTTTTTTTGTCATTTTCTTAAATGTCAAAACAAGATTGATAGTAATTGGAATGAGCATAATAATAGTCAAAACTAGGGAAATTGGTCTTTCAATAAAAATACTCAAATTACCTTGGCTAATAATTAAAGATTGTAAAAAGGCACTTTCAGCCATACCCCCTAATACTAAAGCTAATACAGTCAGTCGCCGGTGAATAGCCATAAATCTTCATAGCAAAACCAATTAATCCCATTATGATTAACATAGCCGTTTCAATAATGCTGTTATGTAATGCGAATGCCCCTATCACACATAAAATAACAATGACGGGGATAACCAAACGGTATGGTATATCTAAAAATTTAACAAATAATGGAATAGCAAAAATACTCATCGCGACCAGTACCATATTACCCATATACATGCTTGCCACTAATCCCCATACTAAATCTGGATTAGTATCAATCAACATAGGTCCTGGTTGTAACCCCCACATCATAAGGGCTCCAAGTAACACCGCCGTTGCTCCTGAACCAGGAATACCGAGTGATATTAAAGGCACCATTGCACCAGCAGATGCGGCGTTATTTGCAGTTTCAGGGGCAACCAAACCTCTCATTTCTCCTTGTCCAAAAAGGTGTCCATCTTTGGCACATTTTTTTCTACCGAGTACGCTAGAATAGAACCAATAGTTGCACCAGAACCTGGTAATACACCCGCGATAAAACCAATCAATGAACCGCGTATAAAAGTAAACTTTGATTGCGTATAATCTTTCACATTAGGCCAAAAGCTTTTATCCGTAAAAGAAAAGCTGATCCTTTCCACTTCCTTTTTATGTTGGCCTGTATAGATACAATACAATAACTCACCAATACCAAATAAACCAATAGCAACGGGTACAAAGTAAATACCACCAATTAGCTCAGGCGAACCAAAAGTAAATCGTTGCTCTCCGCTGACGGAATCAACACCAACCATAGCAATCGCAAAGCCAAATAAGGCAGAGATCACTCCATTGACTTTATTATCTCCCATCATGGTTGTTAGCAATAACATGCCTAACATGATGATCATAAAATATTCAGACGGGCCAAATTGTGATGCAAATTTGGCTAAAATAGGTGCAAATGCACAAATTAAAATAACACCAATACTTCCCCCGACAAATGAAGCAATCGCTTGCATTACCAATGCAGGCCCTGCTCGCCCTTTTTGCGCTAAGGGATAACCATCCAGTGTTGAAGCAACCGTTGCAGATTCACCTGGAGTGTTGATTAATATTGAAGTGATAGTGCCACCGTACATGGAACCATAATAAATGCCCGAAAGCATTATAATGGCAGTTGTTGGGTCTAAACCAAAGGTCATAGGTAATAAAATGGCAATACCAGTCGCTGGACCAAAACCTGGGAATAATCCTACAATCATTCCAACAAATGAGCCTAATAACAAAAATAGTAAATTGCTTGGCGTCAGTGCTACGGACATCCCATAGGATAGGTTTACAAGTATTTCAGTTAACATTATTCAATCCTCTTTTAATAAAAGTAGCTTAATAAGCCATCTGGTAATCCCGCGTTTAACCACACGTCAAATAACAGATAAATAAATGCAGGAAAAGCGATTGAATAAATTATATTTTGAGTCTTTTTTCCTGGGTTAAAGTAGGCAAGAAATGCAACCATAAATAACACCATCGAAAGTAGCGCGCCAATAGTGTTTAAAATCGCAATAAGCAACGTAATTAACACAGCGACCACTAAGGTATCCTTTGCATATACCTTGGATTCACTTATGTTTTGGTTTACATCGTCATCAGCTTTATTTGTCGCCATTATTTTTTTATCTTTGTAAACATTATATCCAGTGAATACAACTAACCCGATTCCAATCAGTAATGGGAAAAATCCTGCACCGGGCCTCCCATTAAAATCAAAGAGGTTCAACGTTAGTACACCGTATATTGTAAATGCTAATGATAAAATCAATGAGCTGAGTGAGAAGAAATATCGCATAATACATCCTTAATAGGTCGCGCAACTCTGAGCTACGCAACCTTTAATATTATTATTTAATGGCACCAATTTGAGTTAGTACACGTTTAAAGTCTTCGTTAGTTTTTGCCAAATTACTGGCAAAGTCATCACCCCACACGGTATTACCCGATAAGCTATTAGTATTTAAATACTTCTTCCATTCAGGTGTTTCAACAACTTGCTTTAATGTATTGACCCACCAGTCACGTACTTGCGGATCAATATCTGCCGGCATAACAACACCACGAGGTAGTGAGAAAGAAAATTCATAACCTTGCTCAATAAAGGTAGGAACATCTTTATAAACGGTACTACGCTGACTTTCTGAGTAAGCAAGCGCACGGAAATTACCTGCTTTGATTTGCCCAGAGACCTCCGAGGGATTAGCAATAATGGCCATCACACTTTTTGATGTTAACGAGGTCACCATGCCACCTCCATCCTGTGATGGTACATAATCAAAATCAAAGCCCGCTTTTTCAGCAAACAAGCTAGCCACAACACGCTCAGGGCCTGTCGCACCTGTTCCACCGATGGTGACACGATTTGATTTTGCATATTCCACAAAGTCTTTCGCCGTTTTAAATGGTGTGTCGTCTCGAACGATTAAAAACATCGCATCCTGAGCAAGTAAACCAATTGGAGTGAAATCTTTGTAAGTCCAGCCAGTATCTGACACTAGCGGAGTACCTAAGAAATTGCCACTCGTCGAGGTAATGTTATAGGCACTGCCTTTTTTCTGAGCCACATAATTAAAACCAACAGCCCCGCTACCTCCGGCTAAGTTATCGATTCGAATATTTTCTGTGTATAACTTATCCTTCTTGAGGATATCCACTAATGTTCTAGACATCAGATCATTTCCTCCACCAGGACCAAATGCTATTGTGTAATTAAGTCTTTCGGCTGGGTAATTTAAATCATCCGCAAGAGCAACATTAGCTGTTGTAATACAAGCAAGCAAATACAGGGAGCATTATTATCTTTTTAAGTATAGACATGGTCATTTCCTTTTCAGTTAAACAAGGTATTTAATACCTTTATTAATTAGGCCATATACCTATATGGCCAATAGAACGTTTGTTTATTGAGCTAATAAGGTTTCTGATACAGCCAAAGTAAAGGCTTTACAACCTAAGTTACCGCCTAAGTCCGCTGTACGGAATTTAGGATTTTCTAAGGTAGTATCAACTGCTACAGTCATCGCTTTTGAGGCATTTAACAAATCAGCACGTTGATGTTTTTGTCCCATCCATTCGATTAACATCGCAACAGATAAAATCATTGAAACAGGATTTGCCATATCTTTACCCGCGATATCCGGTGCAGAACCATGCTGTGCCTGAGCGCAACAATATAAGTCACTAGCCATCATAGATCCGGCTAAACCTAAGCTTCCTGATAGTTCACTCGCGAGGTCGCTGATAATGTCACCATAAAAGTTAGTTGCTACCAGAACATCAAAACGCTCTGGTGTTCTGACTAAATGCGCAGTTGAAGCATCTATAAGGAGGTCGTCTAACTGCACTTCAGGAAATTCTTTGGCAACATCATTCACTGCTTCTAAAAATAAACCATCCGTCATATGAAAACTATTGGCCTTATGAATAGCAGTTACTTTTTTATTTCTTAACATTGCTAACTCAAAAGCTTTCCTAGCAATACGCTCTGAACAGTGACGTGTGATTTTTCTTATTGATAGCGCCATATCTGGTGAAGGTTTTACTTCACCCCAGCCCTCTGTCATATTGCGATCAGGATAGAACCCTTCAGTGGCTTCTCGCATTATCACTAAATCAATACTTTTTCCTTCGCTCATATTCGTTGGTAAAAAAGGACGAGATCGCGCAGGACGTACATTTGCAAATAAATCTAAACCAATTCGAAAACCAGCGGAGACATTACGCCCACCTTGCTCTGGTTTAGGATAATCAGCATGAGATTGTGTGCCTAAAATAATGCCGTCATAGCTTTTGGCTTTTTCTAATGTTTCTTGACGAAGTGTAGTGCCATATTTTTCTAAGCTATCAAAACCCACATCATCAAAATCAAAGCTCAGCGCTAACCCAAATTTTTGATCGGCTACCTTTAGCACTTGTAAGGTCTGCGACTGTGATTTCAGGTCCAATGCCGTCACCAGGTAAAATTAATAGTTTCATAAGTATCCTCTTTAATAATAACGTTTAGTTTAGTTTGTAATTAACTGATTTTTAATGTATTCAATCGCACATTTTGGGCTAGAAAGAATGGGTTTATCGCACTTACTGGTTAATAGGTTAAGCGCATGTGATGATGAAAAATGTGCCAGCATAATGACTGAACATTGTTCTAATTGATAAGTGGCCTCCAAGGTAAGTTGATTATGTAAATTAATATTTCCTGTTGTTAATGCTTCGCGTGCTTTGGCAACACAAATACTGCTGATCGAGGCTGAAGAATTATGTAAATCTGCTAACTGTATAAACTCTTTTTCCATCCCCTCCATTGCAGGTAAAAAAGAGCCAATCATGCCAACCTTGCCCCCCATCATTAACGCTTGCTCAAACATCGCTTGATTAGGTTTCAGAACTGGAATATCTGATTGCTCTGCGACTCTATCAATGGCTTCACCAAATGCAGAACAAGTAAACATGATTGCGTCACCACCAGAGCATTTAGCTAAGTCATATAACGCATCGATACGTTGATATAAAAAATCATTAATATGATCGGTCTTTGCTCGTTCGATACTTAAGGTTTGATCCCATAAGTGAATAAGCTCTGCCTCTGGCCAATGTTCATTAAATGCATCAACAATAGGTTGTATTGCTACTTGAACAGCATGAATTAATACAATTTTTTTCATCTTATAATTGCCTTTTGTTTTAACTAAATACAATTTTTACTTTTCTGCAACAATAAAGTCAAGTCAGCAAAAATGTTAAAACACCAGTACAACCAAAAAAACAATAAAACAATAAATATCATTAATAACAAATAGTTAAGAGTTTAAAATAAGGATTTAATTAAGCGAAATATGAATAAAACAACAAATATTGTTTTTTGTAAGTGTGATATACAACATATAAAAAGACACATCTCTTTAACATATTGTCAATATAAGTTACCAAAATACAATTTAAATGAGATACTAAATTAAAGAATTTAGACAGGACAAGTGACATGCAAAATATGCCAGAAAAGCACACTCAATTAAGCTCAGTAGAGCGACTTATGAAACGTATTCTTACATTGATTATTGAAGAAGAAGTCGTGGTCGGCTCGCATATCAAAGAAGTGAGCTATGCAAATAGGCTAAATGTTTCTAGAACTCCTATTCGCTCCGCTTTTGCCAATTTAGAGAGTGAAGGCTATTTAATTAAAAAACCAAATCAAGGCTATTTTTTATCTAGATTACCTGAAAGCAATCATGATTCACTTTTAAATCAAGAAATTAACATCAACAACACTAATTTAAATGCCTTTTGCTTACAAATAGGTAAAGATTACCTACATGGAAAACTTAATCGTAGCTTTACTGAGAATGAATTAATCAATCGCTATGACAAAAATAGAAAAAGTATTCGTGATGCACTTATTGCAATGGAAAAAGATGGCTGGTTAACAAGAAGTTTAGGTTATGGATGGTCATTCAATGAATTTATTTCCTCGCCAACTGCTTATGCTCAAAGTTATCGTTTTCGATATTTAATTGAACCTGAAGCTTTGAGAGAGCCAAGTTTTTCAGTCAACCAAACACAAATCCAAATGCTTAGACTTTCACAAGTCGATATTCTTAATAACAAACAAAAACTTATTTCTGCGACCGATATGTTTAATGCTGGTGTATTATTTCATGAAACAATTGTAACTATGTCAGGTAATGTTTTTCTGATTGATGCTTTACAAAGAATTAACAGATTACGTAGACTGATTGAATATAATGTAAATGGTTCAAGACCAGTGCCACGACAAGAATGCGAAGAACATTTACAATTATTAGATTTAATAGAAGCAAATAAATTACAGGAAGCGGCTAAATTCCTAGAGTTACACTTAGGCAGAACCGCATTAGAAAAAGATAAAATAGCGCAAGATTTATTCGGGGGCTACCGAGCTTGCAAAGAGCAATGATACTACAAAGATGCCTATGGTTCGTACATCTAATAACCTTCCCTCGATGGTTTTATATCGGTATAAAGTAATAAAAATGCAATAAAAGACTTTTTGACAAGGTTAACTAAAAAGAGTGAATTACACCCCTCTCTTTTTTCTTTTTTAAAAAATAAAAACTAGCTCCTCTTTGAAGGTATTCGTCATAGGTAATAAAACATGAAAAAATACAAGATATTAGCAACCGAAAGTTTTCAAATACCAAATCCGTTAGACGCTTCAATATGTATAGATATTGTTGATGGATTATGGAAAGATCATTCTGCACTTATTAAAAAAGCACTACAGTATGACGCATTAATCGTTCGTAATATGACTCAAATCGATGCAACGTTAATGGATCAATTAAGCTCGATAAAAGTGATTGGACGACTAGGAGCAGGCACTGAAAATATCGATTGTGATCATGCTCAAAAGTGTAATATTGCCGTTGTATATGCACCAGTACAAAATACTAATGCTGTCGCTGAATATTGTGTTGCTCAATGTTTTAATGCTTTTCGTAATCTGCCAAGTGCAATTGATGAAGCCAAACAAGGAATATGGAATAGAGCTAAATATCTTGCATCAGGAAAAGAAATTAGTGGAGCCACTGTAGGTGTGATCGGTTTTGGGCATATCGGCAAATCTTTCGCCCAGAAGATGAGCGCCCTTGGTGCAAACGTTTTAATTTATAACCGCACAGCTTCAAATATCAAACCTCCTTTTCAACAAACTGACTTAATCACACTTTTAAAAAAATCAGATATTGTTTCTATTCACCTACCTGGTGGCGATAAAACGAAAGATTTCATTAATAAAGAAAACATTGGCTTTATAAATAAAGATGCTTTTATATTAAATAGCTCAAGGGGTGGGGTTATTAATGAAGTCGCTTTATTAACTGCGTTAAAATCAGGCCAAATAAAAGGTGCGATATTAGATGTAAGAAGCATAGAACCAGCGACAGCAGATGAACTAGCACAACATGAAAATGTCACTGTCACTCCTCATATCGCGGCATTTACGCAACAATCTCAAACTGCCATCTCAGAATCGATTGTATTAGATATTTTTAAAGTACTACAGGGTGAGCCTCCTTTATATCCGGTGTCAGTAGCGTAACGAGGAATATATAAAGTGGAATTTAGCGTGATTATTGCAATGGCTATCATTTTTGTGGGTGCTTTTATTCAAACATCTGTCGGATTCGGGATGGCTATTTTTGCGGCGCCACTTTTAATCCACCTGTCCTTTGATTATGTTCCTGTGCCTATTATTTTAGTCGCTTGTTTCATCTCTATACTTAATACCTTACACAACAGGAAAAGCATCGAAATTGGTGCGCTTAAAATGGCAATCATCGGCAGAATACCGGGTTCGTTAATCGGTGCATTGTTGCTTTTATACGTCTCTGTGAGCACACTTTCACTGTGGCTTGGCATATTGGTTTTAATTTCACTGGTTATTAGCCTTTTACCGTTTAGGTTAGAACCAACACCATCACGCATGACTATCGCAGGGTTTCTTTCTGGTTTTATGGGAACAAGTTCAGGCATTGGCGGGCCTCCCATTGCTTTACTTTTGCAACATCAGGAAGCTTCAAAACTTCGTGGCAATTTATCAGCATTCTTTTTATTTAGTTCTATTATTTCATTGATTATTCAAGCCGCAGTGGGTTACTTAACTATCAACCATTTCATTCTGACATTACCATTGTTACCCGTCGCATTAGGCGGTTATATAACAGGACAAATATCTGCAAAATACCTTCCGCAAAAAATATTAAGATATTCAACTCTCATACTCTGTTTAGTTGCTGGTTTCGCGACCATTTATGAAGGTATTTGAAATAACAAAAAGTGAGCAGATAAGGGGCTTTAATTTAAGCTTAGAATAGGAATTGAACATTTGCAGTAGTAACCCTCCCAATATCAGAAGGGTTACTTATTATTAAAACTGTCTTACTTATACCCGTTACCAATCAAGATGCTTTGTTCAGTCGTTAGCTCGGACAGCAAGGCAAGGCGCAACATGATGACAATGGCTAGCCCTTATCGAATGTTGCAACGCAGAATTGATTTTCGAGCTAGCGACCCGCAAGGCAAGCTGTGAGGCAAGCATCTTCGTTGTTAGAAAGTCTTGATTGAACCAGTTAGATCTTCAACTTTCCGCCTAGAATCTACTCACCTCACAACTTGCTGAACTTTGCATCTTGAATGGTAACGGGTATATATTACTGAATCAGACCAAATACTCTTGGTAGGAATAAGCTAATTTCAGGAATAAATGTAATTGCTAGTAATGTCAGTATCAGCACAGCACAGAACGGCATAATACTTTTGATTACATTTTCAATTTTTGAGCCACTGACACTACAACCAACAAACAATGCTGTTCCAACAGGTGGTGTTGCAATACCAATACATAAATTGAAGATGATCATCATTGCAAAGTGAATTGGGTGCATCCCTAAATGCTCAGAAATCGGCATGAAGATAGGAGTAAAGATCAATACTGCAGGAGTAAGATCCATAAACATACCAACAATTAATAAAATTATATTCATTAAGATAAAGATAATAATTGGATTTTCTGAGATAGATAACATCCACTCACTAACCATACTTGGTAAACCAGTATAAGCCATTACCCATGACATAATGGTTGAAGCGCCGATTAAGAACAGCATTATTCCCGTGATCTGTGTAGTTTCATTACAAATTTTAGGAAAATGTGACCAACTCAGTGAGCGATAACACAAGGACAATGTGAAGGAATAAAGTACCGCTATACAAGCACCTTCTGTTGCTGTGAATATGCCACCAATAATACCGCCGATAACAACAAAAATAAGCCCTAAGCTTGGCAGTGCTTCAAAAACAATGCGTAATACATCTTTTGCTGTAAATCCGTCATTCGCACTGGTTTTGTAACCTTTCTTTTTAGCAAGCACATAAGCAACAACCATGCGACTTAAACCCATCAAAATACCTGGTACATATCCGGCAATAAACAAGGCGACAACAGAGGTACCACCCGATACAACCGAGAATACGATTAATGAGTTACTTGGTGGAATCAATAAACCAGCTGGACATGAAGCGACATTAACAGCTGTTGATAAATTTTTATCGTAACCTTCTTTTTCTAATTCAGGACCTAAAGTTTTACCAACGGTCTGCGATGGCTGCAACAGCAGACCCTGATACAGCACCAAACATCATATTAGCAAAGATATTAACGTGTAAAAGTGAACCTGGGATCCAACCAACCATAAGTTTTGCAAGATTAATTAATCGGCCCGCGATACCACCTACATTCATAATATTCCCAGCGAGGATAAAGAAAGGTATCGCTAACAAACTGAAACTATCTATACCTGTGAATATTTTTTGTGTGGCGGTAATATTGGAGACTGCAAACTGATGCATATCGAAGAAGGTTTCAAAAGAAAAATCTTCAAAGGTAAATGCGCCCATTGCAATATAAATGATAATCAAAGATGACATTGCAATGGCAATGGCAATCGGCATGCTGATTGATATCATGAAGAAGAAAAGGCATAAAAGTAAAATGCCCATGTATAAGTCATCCATAATGTAAATCCTCTTAAGTTGTTACTTTCTTTTTATTATCAAGAAAAAGGTCCAAGGTATTTAGAACCAGATAAATGAGAATAATTACAGCTGAAATAGGTAAAATTGAATAAACAGTGGACATTGGCAACTGTAAAGCAGGAGATAACTGTTGAGTGGTTTTTTCCATCAGCCCCAGTCCTCCAGAAAGCATTGCTAATGCAACAAATGCAAAGGAGATGATATTAAGCAACAAGTGCAAAGCAATATGAGATTTTCCTTTCAGGAAGCTATCTAATAACGTAATCGCTAAATGCCCTTTCATACCAAATAAATAACTTGCTCCGAGTAGACCCAGCCATACCATTACATAACGTGCAAATTCATCAGTCCAACTGCTCGGATCGTTTAATACATAACGACTAAAAACTTGCCAAGTAACAGAAACAACTAACAACATAAGCGCAAAAGAACAAATACTAAGAATCAACCTATCGAGTAGTTTTCTAAAAGTTGTTAACATGGTGTTATACCCCCAAAAAAATTTTGCCCTAGTAATACCAGGGCAAAATTATATTTCTACTAATACTAATTAAAACTAAAGAGCTTCAATTTTTGTAATGAATTTAGCTAATTTAGGATCTTTTTTAGCTTCATCAATCATAGGTTTAACAGCAAGCACGGAAAGGGGCTTTATCAACTTCAATAAATGTTACACCTTCTTTGATGCCTTTAGCTTTGTTCATATCATCTGTTGCATCCCAAATTTTGATTTGTTCTTCAAGAGATTCAGTCGCAGACTTCTTTTAAGATTTTTTGCTCATCAGCACTTAATTTACCCCAAGCACGTTCAGAAATAATGATCACATCAGGCGTCATCATATGTTGATCCATAGAGTAAAATTTAGCTACTTCACTGTGTTTCATTTCTACAAGGCTAGAGATGTTATTTTCAGCACCGTCAATAACACCTTGTTGTAATGCAGTGTAAACTTCATTGAATGGTACAGGTGTTGCTTTACCACCTAATAAGTTAACCATTTCCATCATTGTTGGAGAACCTGGAACACGTACTTTCATACCAGCTAGATCAGCAGGAGAGTTAATTGCTTTTTTAGCGTAGAAACTACGAGTACCTGAATCATAAAAAGTAAGACCAACAAAACCTTTACCTGCACTTGAAACTAACATTTCTTGTGTCGCTTCACTTCTCATGAATTTTCTCATATGTGGTACATCACGGAATAAGAAAGGTAGTGCATTAACTTTAAATGTTGGTTCGAAAGATTCCGCTAAACCACCATTGATTTTAGCCATATCAATTGCACCAGTTACTACTTGCTCTGCTTGATCACGTTCAGAACCTAGTTGGCCATTTGGAAAAATTTTAATCTTAAGTTTACCATCAGATTTTTCTTTAACTTTATCAGCCATGATCACCATACCTTGGTGAGCAAGCACTTTCTAATGACATTGCATGGCCTAGTTTTAATGTTTTTGCAGATACACCAACGCTAGTAAAAAGCGATGCAACTAGTAAAGGTAAAAGTAGTTTTTTCATTTTAGTTCCTTAATTTTTTTATAATATAAAGATATTTTTACTCAATTTAGGCTTAAACAACGTATTGCAAATTTGCCCCTATTGATTGAGTCACATCGTATACAAATACTATTGTAATACAATAATATTGACTGGTTTTTTGTTAGTGTATTTCTAAAATGTGAAGTCTATTATGTTTTCTATGCCGTTTATGAAGGGGATACTGTGGGAATTCATAGGTAGGTAAAAATAAATGTGATCAATAGCAAATACTCTAATGAAGGCGATTAAAAATCTAAAAATCAGCATTAATAGAACTTTTAATATTGCTCACCTCCTTTAATATATTATATAAAAATCTCTATAAATAATCGCAAAAACACTTTTACTAAAAGAATAAAATTTAATTAATATTCAATAAGATATGGTTATTTATTAAAATAATAGCAATTGAAGATTTATATTAAATGAGAAATACTTTGCTAACAAATGATCGCACTTTGTTTACTACAATAACGGCCAATTCAATTTTAAAATGAAAAAATGCAAAGCCTTGATATTGAAAAAATTTAACAGCTTAAACTTTATTTATAATTTTTGAAGCTGTTTTAGCAATACTGAAAGATACTATCTGAGATATTTTGAGGGGAGTTTAATGACAACCTATTTTGAACAGAAATGATAATTTTCTCATTACTAACTTTAATATTACTTACCATAGTTTCCATTTTGCCATTTCAAACCCAACTTTTTTGCTGTTTCAATGGAGTGTCGAGGATATATTTTATTGATATGATACTTTTGTTTTTAATCGCTTTTAAACCCATCCTCAGTTTTACCTGGCGAATATTCATTCCCTTTTTATTCACAACCGAAAAAATAGATCGCAAACCATTACTTTATTTTAAACTCACCAATAAAAATTACTATGTAACTAATTTGGTGAGTGTTGGTAAATAACGATAATTAAAAATCAGTAATAAATTTGCGAATACGTTTGGCATTTTTCCCTTGATCACCACGACCAGCACGAGAATGAGATCTAATGTCTATAATGCTTTTGTTCCCGTTATCGCGAATTCGAATAACAATATCGTCTTTAAAGCCAAAAAATGGCGTGGTCGCAACGGCCTCAATTATGCCAGTAGAGATATCTTCAGCGATCAACTCCCACCCAGAATCACTAACAATTTCTAGACTACGTGCAAAAGCTTCTTGGCTAGTAAGCGTTGATTGAATTGGTTTTATATCTGGGAATGCCTCTGCTTGTCTTGCTATAGCGGAAGCTCCAGGGTATTCCAAGGTGTTACTTTTACTAGGTCGAATGGTCGCAACTGCATCAAATTGAGGAGGATCGATAGTATCGGTAGATATATCATTAAGTGCTGGCCCTGGCGGTGAATCGTACTCAGAAGGTTGACTGGCAACAGCAACAACAACAAGCGCAGAAACCAATAATGTAGCGACCCACTCATCACCCTTGAAATGAGTTCACCACGTACCATTGAAAAAATAAATACTAATGCAGAAAAAATGGCGACACTGGCGCTTGTCTGAATAGTTAAGCGTACTAATCCTGCCGCATCTCGAAATCCCATAGAGCCTGCTTTTACACTGAACATGCACCAAGCAACCACTAAAATACAACTGAGACTAGCGATTAAAGCAAGAACGGCAAAAGGTTTTGGTTTATTCAGTAATGACATTTAAAGTTTCCCTATCTTTATAATATGTAAGTTTACTCAATACGATGACTGAACTTAACTGTCTGTCATGATTTGATTCATATAAATTTACAGATATATAGGTTAAGTGAGGGTTAACATAAAATATGATGCGATGAATCCAAATGAGGCTATTACCGACTTATCATCTGGAGGGATTAAAGTTAATAGACATTAACAGGTGCCAAAAAGATTAACCTATACAGTGGTCGTCACCACACAAGAAGGTATATCGAACATAGCGCTGAAATATTATGCTGGCAATAAAGAGTATCTTGAGGTGCTATTAACGAGCTAGGTTATTGAGTTATTGTTGCCTCCAGAATTACCCCATGTAAACACAGGTTAAAACTTAGAGGCAATCATAAAGACTTGAATGTTCTGCTTTATTTATTACATCAGCCTTTCTACAGAAACTAATGCCTTAACAGTCTCAAATTAATATACTAACTCTGCACGGCGGTTTTCACTCCAAGCAGATTCGTTATTCTCTGTATTAATTGGTTTTTCTTCACCATAACTAATGACACTTATCTGATTAGGTACGACGCCATTATTTTCTAAATAAGTGGCCACCACTTTAGCGCGACGCTCACCTAATGAGATATTATATTCAGGTGTACCTTTTTCATCAGCATGCCCTTCAATCGTTAGCATTTTCTGAGGATGATCAACTAAGTAAGCGACATGAGCAAGTAAAACAGATTCAAACTCAGGCTTGATCGTTGATTTATCAAAATCGAATTGAATGGTTTTTTTAAAATAGCGATACCATATTGTTGAACCATTAATTCTTCTTCACTCAATGTTTCTACAACTTCAATCATGTCTGTTTGTACTGCTTTATCCTCTGCAATCTGTTCTATGGTCGACAGCGATTCGGTTGATTCTGCTTCCATATCCTTAGTTGAACTACATGCGCCTAATGCTAATATTGATAACGTTGTTAACAGCATTTTTGAAATCATATTCATGATATTTCCTTATTTTTATTAAATTGTAATGGGTATTATTAATGGTTATACAGATAATTTAAGTAAACACACTAGTTGCTAATAATTCTGATTTTAGATTGTTTAATAAATTATGTTATTACATAACTATATCGTGCTTACAGTAATAACCACTTTATTGTTAGCAATAATTATAGAGCAACAATTACGCCAACTTTAAATTTCGTTTTAATTCAATACGTTAAGATTTATTTGTTTCGATTTTTGGAGAATCATCAGTAACATTGTCGCAAAATACAGACACATATCAACCACAATACAATAAGTTATTTAAAATCAATTGGTTAAGAAGTCATTAAATGGCGACATTAGTTTGAAATTATTTTTGCTCTATCTTTAGTAGCTAGTCACAATACTGCATATTATCTTATCAGCACCTACAATTATCATCGTAGTAACCTCAGTTTCTTAATTTCGTGCTTTCTAACATTTTATTGATATCATCATCTGTGCAAGAATAGCCCCAAATGATAGACTCATCTAATGGCATAATATTGTTCACTTTATTTTTATTTAGCGATAACAAAATAATGCCTCTCTCAATGTTTTTCCATTTTTAAAGACGCACATGGCGTTAATCTAATGGGCGTAAATATTTGCCTAAGGAAAATGTTTTATGTTTGGGTATGTAGCAAGACAACCGATATTAAATAAAAATTTAGACTTAATTGCTTATGAATTGTTATTTAAAGAAGGGGTAAAAAATTCCTATCCACTTGTTGATAAAAACTTGGATACGATTCGACTTTTTTCGGATCAGTTTTTTCTTCCGAAAAAAACATTTTAGACAACAAACTAGGGTTTGTTAATTTCCCTTATCAAAGCATTCTTGAAGAGATCCCTAAAACGTTTCCTAAAGATAAAATGGTCATCGAAATTTTAGGGAATTGTGAACCAAGCGAGATACTATTTAATCAAATTAAATCTTTAAAGCATGATGGTTATATCATTGCGTTAAATAATTTTGTTCCAGCAAAAAAATGGGAACGATTTTTTCCATTTGTAGACATTATTAAATTAGATACAAGGTTAATTTCTATTAAAGAATGTATTCCCTTTATCAATCACTTTATTGAAAATGATATTAAATTTCTTGCAGAGAAAGTTGAAACTTATGATGAATATCAAGATGCGCTTGAAGCAGGTTTTGATTATTTTCAAGGATACTTTTTTAGCAAACCCAAAGTTATTAAGAAAAAGGTTATTTATTCTTCCATAATCGCTTTAACTCGGTTAGCAGATATAATATCTAAAGATGAAATCGATTTTTATGCCGTAGAAAAAATTATTACATCTGATGTTGCTTTGTCATATAAATTACTTCTACTGGTTAATTCATCTTCAAATATCATTGCCAAAATCACTTCATTTCGACAGGCGATTTCTTATTTAGGCGAAAAGAAATTACGACAATTTGTCACTTTCATTCTTATTTCATCTGTTCAAGAAGGTAAACCTGAAGCTTTATATCGTTTATCAATTCAGAGGGCACATTTTTGTGAGTTGATTATGAAAAACGATAAGCAACTAAGAGGCAAAGCTTTTTTAATAGGCATATTTTCATTATTAGATTCTATATTAGATCAGCCATTTGATATCATATTGAAGAAAATATCTTTCGATGAAGAAGTAAAATCAGCTTTACTTTTAAAAGATGGAAAATTGGGTAAGCTTTTATTATTAGTGATGGCATATGAAAAAGCTGATTGGGATGTAGTTCAAGAATTGAGTCTTTATTTGGGTTTAACGGACATAAGTTTGGGTGAATTTTATCAAGATTCATTAACTTTGACCGACGAATTATTTATTTAAAATTAATCCTTTAATAAAACTTGGTGCTAGTAAGAGCATCATCAACTTATCCATTCTAGTTGTTTGAAAAAAGTAGAACCAAGTTTAATCTATATTTAAAAGACTCGCATCCTTGCCATGTATTTTATCCTTAACCCAAAATTTAATCCGTCGCTATATCTGGTAATAGTCTAGGCACTAACTCAGTGAGTGTATCAGCAAACTTTTTGTGTTGATCTAGTGGCCAATGTATTCCTTCAGAAGTGCAACTTTGAACATGTTGTCCCGCATCTAAAAAATGGCAACCTAACTCTTCAGCGCGTAACTTATAATATAAAGCAAACTGTTTAGACTTCTCTTCGGAACCTCTAAACTTCACCTTTGATGGACCAGATTCAAACACTGGTGGTGGTGCGACTAATAGCACTTCTGGGCATTTAGGCATAAAGTCATGTTTAAAAGAGAGTGCAACTTGAGCTAATGTCGCGACCCCCATAGAAATATCATTTGCTGTTTGGTTAAAGCGAGTTTTTAGATCATTTGTACCTAACATAATAATCACTAAATCAGGGTGATGACTGCCCAAGCAAGGCAGTAGGTAATCTAATCCTTTTTTCCCTGCTTCAAAAGGGTCTTCATGCACAGTAGTACGACTATTTAAGCCCTCTTCGATAACATGATAGCAGTCGGGAAGTTGAGACTGTAAAAGCATGGTCCAGCGTTCATTCATATTATATCGGCGAGGTAAATCGGGCGACACCCCCAAGTATTTGAGTCTCCAAAACATAGAATTGTTTTCACATTTATTCTCACTGTTGTTTAATTTAGTTAGTAGGGGTGGCTGAACTTTCTAGTACTATTTTTGAACGATATGGTGGAAATGTAAAATGGTTTCTTTAATACAAAACACCATTTGTTGATAGAGCCTCATTCAAGTTTCAAGTTGACAGCCAAATAACAATGTTAGGAATATCTTATCTACTTAATTTTCTACACTCTTTTGTTATTTTATTATGTTGAATTTTTCTCACGATTATTCAGATAAAGTTTCATTATACTTTTTCTATTATTATGTTTGAATAGTGCTCTCTTTGTTTACCATATTATAGAAAATTTCAGATGAAAAAATTAACAATATTAGATGGGGGAATGGGCCGAGAACTTAAGCGTATCGGAGCTCCTTTCTCACAGCCATTATGGAGCGCACAAGCACTTATCGAAGCTCCTCATTATGTCGCTCAAGCGCATCAATCATTTATCGATGCGGGAGCTGAAATTATCATTGTTAATAGTTACGCCTGCGTACCATTTCATCTTGGCGAAGGCCTTTATGAGCAACAGGGAAAGGCATTAGCTGAACAAGCGGCAAAAATTGCGCAAAATACATCGCAAAAGGCTAAACACAATGTATTAGTCGCAGGCTCCTTACCACCTGTATTCGGTTCCTATCGAGCTGACTTATTCGAAAAAGATAGAGCGTTTGATATTTTAAGTGATTTATTTCATGCGCAAGACAAATATGTCGACCTATGGTTTGCTGAAACTATCTCTAGTATTGCAGAAGCTGATGTAATGATAAACGTACTACAAGCGTCAACTAAGCCTTGTTACTACGCCTTTACTTTGAGTGATGAAATAGGACAATCAGCTAAATTGAGATCGGGTGAGTTAGTAACAAAAGCTATCGAAAAAATTCTTGAAAATGATGCAATGGAAAACAGTGTTCTTAAAAACAAAGTTGATGGTATTTTCTTCAATTGCTCTATTCCTGAAGTCATTGAACAGGCGATTAAAGATACAACGACAGTCTTAGCTAACAAAAATAAATCCATAAATATAGGAGCATTTGCTAATAGCTTTACGCCTATTTCAGCGAGCCATAGAGCAAATGAAGCAGTACAAGGTTCTCGTGATTTATCCCCAGAAGAGTATTTAAGCTTTGCTAAAAAGTGGCATAGCCTTGGTGCAAATATAATAGGCGGATGCTGTGGCATTGGCCCAGAGCATATACAAGCATTAGTGAAGTGGAGAAATAGTATATACCCGTGATCTTTTCAACTGGTTGAAAAAATTTAGCATCTAAAACTTAACTTATAATTTTTTAAGCTGTTTTAACATCCCTGAAAATATACTTTCTGATATATTTTTAGGAAAATTTACTGACAAACTATCTTGAATATCACTAATAACTTGCTCAGTGCTAGCTTTAATATCGCTTAATATACTTTCCATTTTCTCCGTTTCAAACCCAACTTTCTTTGCGGTTTCAATGAAATGTCGAGGGTATATTTTATTAATATGATACTTTTTACCTTTGGTCGCTTTTAAGCCCATCGCCAGTTTTACCTGACGAATATTCATCCCCTTTTTATTCACGACAGGGAAAACAGAGAGCACATCATAGAATGGTGTTAATTGAAATTGTCCATCCGGTAAAATATAAATGGAAAAGTTTTTAGCGTGTCCATCAGAAGCTCCCATCAACCAAAACAACACTTGCGCTTTCATAAAGTCGCTTCTATCTTTTGTCGCGTTTTTTGAGCCTAACAGGTGTTTCATGATTTGCTCAATACCTGGACCACCTTGATTTTCATATTTCAAGGCCGAGGGTGTATTAAATACTTGGCAGTAATCTTCTTGAGGCCTTCTCATTAACCATTTTTTATCACTTGAATATTGGCGATCAAAACGTTCAACAGAAAGTACATTCATCTCTTTTAGCGCCAGTATTTCACAACTAGCAACAGATAAACCGTAAGCTTGCAGTAATTGCATACATAAGAATTCATTTTCTACACTATCAGACATATCTAATGAGTATGAGTGACTTTGAATCTGCCCAATAGGTAGTTTGATAATATGTGAAGTAGGTGTAGAGTTTAAGGGCAAGCACCAAGCTTGATCGATATTCAACAAAGCTGTTTTTTCCTGTGCACCCGCAACAGATATACGGAAATCTTGCAGATCTTCAATCATACCAAGTGGTATATCAGCACGATAACCCATTATTATTTTATCTAATTCTGCATTATCTAATATTCTATATTCTAAGCTTTTAACATTAAGAGGCGTTTCCCCTTTTGGTAATAGCTGTAAAGCGCCTACACAGTCTCTACCGATCCTAGATAACAAATCAAATGGTAAAGAAGAGCCTGCTTGATAACGCGCAACAATGCGTTGCCTAACCTCTGAACTATCAGGCAATAAATTATCGAAGTAATTGTAAACAACATCACCACGATATTTGGATTTAGCGAGTGGCATTGATAATGATATTGGCCGACTTCCATTCAATGCTAGCCAGCTCGTCGAATAGCTAAAGGAGTGGGCACCATTACTCGATTTTTTAAACTCACCAACGAGATAACCATTGAGGTAGGCACTTAAAGTAGTCATTACCACTCCTCTTTCCAACCTGAATCATCATCGTTATTTTTACCATTTCGAGGTGTAATTTCAAAATCTAATTCAAGCGCAGAAAGTAGTTTAAAAAAGGTATCCATCTTGGTTGTTCCAGGTCTTAACTCAAAGTTTGAAACCGTATCTTGGCGAACCCCAACTTTTTTAGCGACATCTGCTTGAGATAATTCATTATCTAAACGAACATCCTTTAAATATGCACTGAGTTGTTTTGTTGTAGAGATTTTCATATAACACCTTACACGCTATAACAAGTAAATAAAGTATTACACGGTCAAGCAGGTAAATCAAGGTTAACACGCTGTAGAGGGTGATCACTGCTTTCTAAGCTAACGAGAAAAATTCAAGTTGTAGAACTTTACGAGCTTCCAAAGAAAAATATTGATGAAAAACAGAAGAATTATCAGCTTGGAAGACTTACTCTTCAATCATTGTAACCTATTGAAAAAAATATTTAAAACAATTTCTTAAGGCTAAACCTTAAATCTCATTTAAAGCTTATTTTGACCAAATTAAATGATCAAAATAGATTTTTTGGCCACCATTTGATCACATCAATTACAATATTTTTAACTTTAGAATTGCAAACTTCCTAAGTTTTTATGTTAAAAAAATTCAACGTTCTTGTGGTAAAAGGGTATTGTCAACTTATCTGAGCAGGCCGATTAAAGACTATAATATTAGCCTTAATCTAAATTTTGGACGCAACTAACCCGCATCCATTCAGAAAAGGAGCGAGCACGGAATGCTCGGTAGTGTTTTGCCTGCATTAAAGAGTCGTTACACAATAACTTGCGCTAAAAATTGTTTTCAAAAATCCTTAAATGACGGTTGATTTTGAAAACAAAAGTGCAGTAGTTTTGAAGCCAATCCTAAATAACGTCGAAAACGAAACAGACTATTGACCACACCCTACTATGTTATGAATTAGTGTGCTATTTAACAAATAACTTTACATGTGATTTTTTGCATATACAATTATTCACATATATTTAACTGGGTAATATTATGAGCACTCTAAAAAAGCAAAAAGTTCTTTTTCTTTGTACAGGTAATTCGGCAAGGTCTCAATTAGCTGAGGCGTTACTAAGGCATAAAGCAGGTGAAAAGTTTGAAGTCTTTAGCGCAGGTACTCATCCTGAGGATGTCGATTTACGAGCGACTGAGGCATTAATTAAATTTGGGGTCGATGCTAAAGGGTTAGTCTCTAAAAATGTAAATATATTTGAAGGTCAAACATTTGATTACGTAATTACGCTTTGTGATAAAGCAAATAATGAATGTAGAAACTATCCAAATGCAGTGAAGCAACTCGCTTGGGATTTTACTGATCCTAAAACGCGTCCAGGTAACAATCCTTTCTCTACCACATTAAATGAATTAAATAACCGTTTATCTATGTTTCTTTTGGTAGAAGGAAAATCTATCAATTTAACTAACAGTGCCCCTACAAGTATTGATGAGGAACCCGCTCAACAATTGACTGATTTTACCCCGATCACTTTTTATAAAACTCTGACAGATGACATTCGATTAAAAACGTTAATGTTGACGCATTATCATGGCGAACTTTGTGTATGTGAGTTAATGGAAGCACTGAGAGAAGATAGTCAACCGAAGGTATCGCGAAACCTTGCTGTGTTAAAAAAGTATAAAATTATTACGGGCAGAAAACACGGGCAATGGGTATTTTATCGTATAAACCCAGAGCTACCTCAATGGGCTAAATCAGTGATTGCAGAAACTACAGAAAATAATGTCATGTTGATTCATAACGAACTTCTGGGCCTAGATAGTATGAAAAACAGACCTGATAAAGCGAATTTTTGTAAATAAATTATTTAAAGGAAATACTAATTGGAATTTTTGAGCATTATTTATCTATTTGGCTCGATTTAAGTATTTTGTTTGATGTGATCTTAGGTTTATAGCAGTATTGTCACTTACTTAATGAGATTGATTAAAAGCTATCCTTAATCTAAATTTTGAATAGAGCTTACCTGCATCTAAAAAAGAGCAATCTCGAAATGCTCGATAGTGATTTAAATTTCCGCATCTGTCGTTTTTGTTGTCGATTAGGCTGATGCGAAAGTTGACATCCATTATTTTCATACTGAACAGTTGAATGATTCACGTTTGGCATTAATACTTTTTTGCAGACAGAGTAACTTGCTAATTTATCCATCACAATCTTTAACGGCGTACCTCCCTGCCCTTTTAATAATCGTTTAAAGAAGCGCATCGCTACCGTCTTGTTCTTTCGTTTCTGAACTAAAATATCTATGTCATCACCATCTTGATCGACTGCTCGCCAAAGGTAATGTAATACGCCATTTATTTTGATAAAAACCTCATCCAAATACCATGTATCACCAAATTGACCTCGGCTCTTTTTCATCTGGTTACAATAGATATTTCCGTATTTCTTGCACCCCTAAGTTTCTAAATAAGCGGATCGCTTCATAGCTGACAACAATGCCTCTAGTCGCGAGCAGTTCTTCAATATTACGAAAGCTCAGTGTAAATCGATGATAAAGCCAAACTGCATGGCTGATAAAGTGGTTTTCTTTATTACCACTAATGGGCAGGATAACGATAACCTGCGTAGATATTAGAATTATTCATCTGCAGATTATCGCAAAACAGGTTGAGGTGTTGTTAACTTGACAGTCCCCCCGCTACCATTAATTATACTTTGTTCAGTTGTTAGCTCGGGCAGTGAGGCAAGGTGCAACTTGATGACCGACCCTAAGGAAAAACACCTCTAAACTATTGTTTTAAAATACAAAATTTTTAGATCCGCCTTTTTAAGGTACATTGAGCGCTTGATAAATATTGTATGCTTCCAATACCACCATTTTTTGAACAGTATGAGCAAACTGAAAGTGCTCCCCATAAAGTGTTTCATCCGGAAATTCGCTAATTAGTTGCAGTGGAACCATACTTTTGCTCACCTTAGTAATAATGCAAGGAATATTATTCAAAACCTTCAGGTCATTTTCCCCTACATGCATTGAAACCTGTTCCAGTTGACGTTTATTAAATGTACATAATTGAGGGATATTCGATAACCGCTTAGTGAGTTGACACAGTAGCTCCCGACCACAGGTTTGATAAATTTCATCATCAGCATAACGCAGGATCAAGAAAAAACCTTTTGGTAACGTCCACTTTTCAAAGCCTTTCGGAATATAACCAGAGAAAGGGCGTACCCATTCGTGAGAGGGGTACCCGTGCAGGTTGATATGTAATTTAATCTGCGAGCACGATAGTGCTTTGAGCCTTATCTCGTTCTCAAATGGTTGCTCAGAGGTGTGAGTGTCTAAGTCATTCCCCAATGCAGTATACCTAGCGACGATGATGCATATGAGTTGGGTTAGTCTGCGATAAGCGTAAAAAAGTTTCATAACCGTCAGGATTCTCTAAAGGAGAGATAACAAAATGGCTCTCGGAGTGTTCGGCTAACACTTTTGCGTGACGAAGCGCCCCAACTATCCCACTCAGTTCATTGGCATGTTGACCACCGCTGATCAAAACAGGTTGATCAGCACCTTGATGATAGACTGCTTGTACCGAGCGTCCTGCCACGGATAATGCACTTAATCTTTCTCCTTTAATATCACCAAGCTCTGATGAAATCTGTGAAGAAGAGAGTGGTTCTTGCGTTTTCTCTAGCACTTGCCTAGGCATCTCACGATTAGTTAAGATATAAGGATCCTGTCGCACGCAAATATCGTAATCGCCTATCTGACTGGTTATATCTGGAATAATCTGGCCAAAGCGAAAAGAGCGGTCATGGGGCGCTTTCCCCGCCTGGTACTTAAACCACTCCTGAATAGTAAAGTAGAAGTCTTCGTGTAGCGCTTCACTCAAGCTGATATGTTCGTGGGCATAAGGGAGCTTTTCATCGAACATTGGCCCTTTAACCTTGATGTTTAGCTCCTCAAATGACTCACAAGGCCAGGAGTTCAGGCTAATTGCTTGCATCACTGTATCAAAAACCTGTTCGTAGTCAGTGTTGATACGTTGGTCAACGAAACGATTACCCTGTGGGTCTTCAATTCTAATCCAACCAGTCGGAGACAGATACCTTTCATAGGTTGCGCTTTTTTTCACAGCACTTGGCGCTAATACATTGCGGGTGATTTTCTCTCCCGTTTGTAATATGGCTTCAATTTCATAGGTAAGTGAACGAGATCTGTTTGCAACAAAGCTAATTTTCTCTGACCCAAGCATACCTCCAAGCGGATAGGCTTCAAGCGCGAATCGGTTTGGTGGACAGTGGTCGTTCACTGGATATTTAACCTCTAAGCGCACTAGATTGGTATGTTCAATATCTAACTCTTCCATAAGAGTATTTAACAGAGGCTTATAAGCACTTCTTACTTTGGCTATAATGCCTAAATTAAGCAGTTGCTTCTCTGCTTTCATGCGCGTATTACGGTCATTAAATACCCAGATCTCGACCCTATGATGTTTATATTTTGGCTGACCGTATTTTTTAACAAGCTCAGGCAAGGTTGCTTTGATTGTTGTCGTAAGAACTGGATTCATCGAGACGTTCTTCCAGTTGGATCAAGCGTGTCACGAAGCCAATCACCCAGTAGGTTCATTCCCAAAACGGTCAACAGTATCGCTACTCCAGGAAACAGGGTTACCCACCAAGCCGTCTGTATATAAGTTCTCCCATTTGCCAGCATGCCTCCCCAACTTGGTGTGAGAGGGTCAACACCAAGGCCTAAAAAGGTCAGACTACTTTCGAGTAAAATATTATTCGCAACGTTTAACGTCATCAATACAATTACAGGACCAATCAGGTTTGGCAACAAATGACGAAAGAGAATATTAAAGTGGCTAACACCAATCGCCTGAGCCGACTGAATATACTCCCGATCACGCAGAGAAAGCACAGAACTACGCACTAAGCGAGCATATTGTACCCATTGCGAAACAATAAGTAGTACTATCATATTGGTAAGCCCACCACCGACAATGGCAATAAAAGTGATTGCCAGCAGGATAAATGGCAGAGCAAGTTGCACATCAGCAAAACGCATTACGAATATATCCCAGAATCCTCGAAAATACCCCGATATAAGCCCCATGAAAACGCCTAAAATGACCGCGCCAAACACCGAAAGAAAGCCAACCTGTAAGGATACAGCACCGCCTGCAACTACGCGGGCTAAGACATCTCTACCAAGGGGATCGGTACCCAGTAGATGTGCTGAATTGCTAAAAGGTTCGATAAGCCTAGCGGTAAGATTGACCTTATCAGCTAAACCGTCAAAGATAACATCTGAACTCAAGACTAGGACACACATGGTCGCAGTTAGGGTAAAACCTAAAACAAATTCCAAGTTTTTGAATAAAGAATAATCTCTCTTAAATATTACTGTCACGTTTAACATATTCTCTACTCCGTTTCTGATACGTGGGTCGATAAGCCCGTAGGCAATATCAACAAGCAGGTTGACACCAACGATGAGCATGGAAAGGATCGTAATTACTGCTTGTAACACCGGGTAGTCACGCGCACTGACAGCTTCAAACGCCAGTGTGCCTAAACCCGGCCAGTTAAAGATACGCTCTATGATGACAATCCCACCCAACAGTCCACCAAATTGCAGTCCAAAATATGTGATGAGTGGAATAGCGCAGTTTCTCAGGGCATGTTTGTACAGCACCTTGTTTTCACTTAATCCCTTTGCACGGGCAACCATAATGTATTGAGCTTGCAACGTTTCCAGCATCGAAGTGCGTACTAGCCGAACATTAGTCGCAGTTAGGATGATAGCCATGGTAACTGCAGGCAAAATGAAACTACTCCAATCAGACATGCCACTTGGAGGTAGCCATTGAAGGTTGATTGAAAAAAGGAGAACCAGCATCAATGCAAGCCAAAAGTTGGGGAATGACAAGCCGATCAAAGAAAAAATTCGGATGGCCTGATCTATCCATGTATTACGCTTAATTGCGGCTTGAATCCCCAGAGGAATAGAGATTAGAATAGACACAATCATTACTGAAAAAGCAAGAAAAAGAGTGGCTGGAAGCGAAATACCAATCAATTGAGAGACTGGAGTTCCGCCCATAAAACTTTTCCCAAAATCTCCGCTGAACAAGCCTTGTATAAATTCAATATACTGCACGGTAAAAGACTTATTAATGCCTAATGCTTCGCGGATATTAACCAGATCCGCTTCTGAAATACTACCAGCCCCCTGCGTCAGCATTAATGCAGGATCACCTGTTAAGCGAATGGCAAAAGCCACAATTAAGGTGACCGAGAAAAGTACAAAGATAGCTTGTAATAAGCGTTTAATTAAAAAGTTAGCCATAGGTGAAATCCTTTTATATGGAGACTTACTAATGCAGTCGATTACTCGACAGTCACTTCATTAAACAACAAACGGTTATCCGCCGCAGGAGTGAAGTTCTTAACTTTTTTAGAAACGCCATAAATTGCGTTCAGACTATACAGTGGCATTTCCAGGGCATGGTCAACTGTGTATTTTGCGATAGATTTCAGTATCACTTCACGCTCTGCCTGATCACTGATAGAACGTTGCTTTTCCAGTAAAGCATCTAGTTCTGGAACATTGTCATATGGGTTCCACTTCTCACCACTGTGATACATGAAATAAGCCGTATTATCATAATCTAGAGTCCAGCCACCCCACCCCTGTTGGAACATCTCGCCCGTTTTGCCGGCCGGAACAATATCGTTAATCATGATGTTTGTTTCGTACAGCTTAATAGATGCATTTAAACCTATCATCTGCAGATAACTCGCTACCGCCTGTGAGACTTCATTAAAGGTGGCGTTATTACCACGAATATCGATTTGTACTTTCGAACCAGCTGTGATTCCCGCCTCTTTCAGCAATTGTTTCGCTTTTGCAGGGTCATATGGAAGAGGTTTCAGATCTGGATCATTACCAAAAGAGATACGGCTTTGGAAACTGCTGATTGGCTCTGCCTGTCCAGCAAGAATTGCCTCGATGATGGTTTGCCTATCAACACCATATATTATCGCTTTACGTACACGTTCATCTGCTGTGATACCATCTTTGGTGTTAAACCTAAGTGCATAAACGGATGGACTGGTCGTGGATTTAATCTCCAATGACTTGTCTTTATCTATAGTTGGAATCATAGAAATGGGGATAGTTGGCGGAACAACTATATCGACTCGACCTGACTGTAGCTCAGCAACAGCAGTAGAAGGTTCTGTAATAAAGCGATAGTTGAGTGTGTCTAATTTAGCTACGCCTCGCCAGTGGTTATCAAAAGGTTTCAGCTCAACACTTACTTTTGGTTGGTAAGAAACCAATTTAAATGCACCTGTCCCAACAGGATGAGCATTAAAGTACTCTTCCCCTTTCTCTGCAATATATTTAGGCGGTACGATCATCGCCCCATAACCAGATAACTTAGTAAGTAGAACCGGATCAGCCTGATGAAGGTGGAAGTCTACTGTGTAAGTATCAATAATTTCGATGTGCTTGATCGCAGTGTAATTAGAACGTTGAGGTCCTTTTTTCCCTCTTCACCCAACAAACGTTCAAAAGTGTATTTCACCGCTTCAGCGTTAAACGGTTCACCGTTATGGAAGGTCACCCCTTCACGTAGTACAAATCGAACACGTTTACCTGCATCCAACACTTCCCAATTAGTTGCAAGACCAGGCTTAAGTTGAAGGTCTGTATCACGGTAAGTCAAACCATCAAAAATATTGGTGGCAACGGAGGACCATGCAAGCAAATAAGTGTCGATTGGATCCCAGCTACCAGGATCCTGTGGTGAAGCAACATTTAATGTCGCCGCTGTCGCTGTTGAGGCGATAGATATTGATGCGGCTAATAGAAAAGGTTTCAAAAACCTTTTATGCGTATTGTATTTTGTCATGATTGTATTCTCCATTTACATCTGTGTCGGTTTATTACTTACTGGCCTTGAGCTATCCAGTGTCCTGTTTGAAATTCTCGATATATTAATGTTTCAGGTTCATTGCCCACTTCTCGTACTGGACTCGGAACCTCGCCGGTTATCTGGCAGTGATTACGTACCCGTGTTGGATCTGCGATTGGGACAGCACTCAATAGTTTTTGGGTATAAGAGTGTTGAGGCGATTCTAGAACCTGTTGTCGGCTACCGATTTCAACAATCTGTCCCAGATAAAGGACAGCGACACGGTGACTCATCTTTTCAACCACCGCCATATCGTGACTAATAAACAGTAGCGCGATCCCTTGTTCTTCCTGTAGCTCCATCAACAGATTAATAATCTGTGCTTGAATGGTGACGTCTAAGGCTGAAAGTGCTTCATCGGCAATAATTAACTTTGGATTGCAAGCTAATGCTCGGGCAATACATATCCGCTGTCGTTGACCACCGGAAAACTCGTGCGGATAACGACTCGCATGCTCGGCATTTAGTCCGACCCGTTCAAGCGACTCTGATACACGTTGCTTGATCTCTGAGGAATGATGCATAATTTTATGTGTTCGAATCGGCTCGGCGATCGAAAAGCCAACCGTTTTTCTAGGATCTAAAGAGGCAAAGGGATCTTGGAAAATGTATTGAATATCTCTTTTAAGTGCTTTTTTGCGCGCTTTGGTCAGCCTACGTAGTGAGCGCCCCTCAAAGTGTATATCGCCTTCAGTTAGTGCTTGCAACTGCTGGATACTGCGACCAATGGTTGATTTTCCTGAACCAGATTCTCCAACTAATGCCAGTGTTTCACCCGGATAGATGCTAAAATTGACTTTTTCTACAGCATGAATGCGATGAGTCACCCCTTCAAAAAACGTTTATTAATATCAAAACGAACAATGATATCTTCTACTGTGAGAAGAGGATAAACGTCATACTTTGCTGTGTTCTGAGTTTTCTCTTCACCAACAACTTTTGGTTTATCGCCTTCCATCATAGTGACGGGGAATCGTTTAGGATACTGCTCCCTCTTCATCTCCCCTAATCTCGGAATAGCAACGAAGGAGAGTTTGTGTATATGGATGTTGAGGATTCTTAAAGAGTGAGTGTACTGTGCCCTCTTCAACCTTTTTACCTTTCCACATAACCACCACATCATCTGCAATCTCTGCCACTACACCCATATCATGAGTGATAAAGATAATAGCCATACCCAGCTCTTTCTGTAAGTCAGAAATAATGGCCAATATTTGTGCTTGAATGGTAACATCCAATGCCGTTGTTGGCTCATCTGCAATCAGTAGTTTTGGTCGACACGCCAGTGCCATGGCAATCATCACACGTTGTCGCATTCCACCGGATAATTGGTGTGGATAACGCTTCAGCATCTGTTCGGCATTTGGTAATCGAACCATCTCTAACAGTTGTTGACTGTCTTTTAATGCTTCAGCCTTATTCTTTCCTTCATGTAACTGGATTACCTCACAGATCTGTTCTCCAATAGTGAAAACTGGATTCAAAGATGTCATTGGCTCCTGAAAGATCATTGCAATATCATTGCCTCGGATATGGCGCATATCCTGCTGAGAAATAGCTAATAGATCAGATGTGCCTGCCTCAGTGTTGAAAAGAATTCGTCCACTAGAATACGTTGCACCCGCTATATCCGCTAACCTCATAATAGACTGAGAAGTTACAGATTTTCCGGAGCCAGATTCGCCAACAATGGCCAATGTACGCCCAGGCATTACATTAAAATCGAGGTTTTCAACAACCCTTGATTGTCCAAAATTTACTGACAGGTTTTCCACTGTCAAAATCGGAGAAATGCTGTGTTCTATCATGAATCATCCTTGTCATAGTTTGATTTATTCCAATAGTTTACTATAGCGTCAGAACAACTCTTTCCCGCTTGCTAGTTATGTAAATTTTTTAGCTCCTTTCATCATCCATGATTTAAGCATGAGATCTACTTATAATCTTGCATCATGCATAAACAAATATTATACTTAGAGCATGAAATTTAGACAAATTGAAGCATTTCGCTACATCATGTTGCGTGGTACAACAGCTGCAGTACTGCTACTGAAATGCATGTAACACAACCCGCCATCAGTCGCCTAATTAAAGATATGGAGAGTTCTTTGGGTTTTCTGCTATTTGAACGCAGAGGAAACAGACTTAACCCCACCCTTGAAGCCATTGAATTTTTTAAATCGGTTGAAGAAAGTTTCCTTGGACTTGAGAAACTCGAATCTGCGGCTAAAAAAATACGCAATCGAGAGCCAAAAGAGATTACAATCGCCAGTACTTCAGCTGTAGCAAGCTCAATACTGCCTTTAGCGGTGAAAGAACATATAAAATACTACCCCAATGAACGCTTCTCTATTTACACCAATTCGGTATCTGAAATCGTGGCCAAATTACAGGCAAACACAATTGACTTAGCCGTTGGGCTTATGGTTCCTGATCTGCCAGGTATAAAGCAAGAAATAATCGGCTATGCTCGATATGTGTTTGCGAGCACCTTATGTCCACCCACTAGCGTTAAAAGAAGTTGTTTGTCTAGAAGATCTTGCAGGAGAATCTGTGCTTACAGTAGTGGATTCCAGCTCCAATTATTGGAGCAAATTGAATCAGGCGCTTGAATCGATCCAACCAACGCTAACCCAGCATATATCCATAGATACCTCCCACACGGCTTACTCTATGGTAGCAACCGGACTTGCCGTTGGCGTTCTGGAGCCTTTTGCGACAAAAGTGTGGGAAGAAAGCAGCGTGATTACTAGACCCTTTGAGCCAGCTATAAGTTATCCTTATGGACTGGCATATCCTACCAACACAAGACACCGCAACTCTTTGAATAAATTTACTGAATCATTGAAGTTAGCCGCAACAAAGATGCCTGAATTCAGCCGATAAATTTCTGAACGTAACCTTTTCTTCAATTTAGAGATCATGTTCTAGCAACCCAATGAATAACATTTGGTTATCCTTAATAACCTATTATAAGTGGATGTTATATATAAATAGAAGGATGATGTATATACACACATTTTAGCTGAGGGTTAAATACTCTCAGTAGATCACATTAAGGAGTTAAAAATGATCGACTTATGGCCAATGATCGGCGTAGTCATTATCACAATTGGTTTCGCTTGTAGGTTAAACACGCTACTAGTTATATTAGTTGCTGGATTTGCAACTGGGCTTGTAGCAAAACTAAATATAATTGAAATCTTATCCATACTCGGTTCATCCTTCACCAAAAATCGTTATATGTCGCTGTTTATCCTTGTATTACCTATGATTGGACTGTTAGAGAGTTATGGTCTGAGAGAGCGAGCAGAAGCACTAATTTCATCCATGAAACAAGCTACTGTTACTAAAATTACACTCAGTTACCTCATACTAAGAAAAGTCACCGTCGCGATTGGCCTTAATTTGGGTGGACACCCTTCAATGATAAGACCACTCGTAGCCCCTATGGTTGAATCAGCAAGCAACAAAGGATGATCAATCGCTTTCAGAGTCTAAGCGTATGAGAATCAGAGCGCTTTCTGCAATTAGTGAAAATTTCGGAAACTTTTTTAGTCAATTGATATTTATTGGAAGTGGTGGCTTATTACTAATTAAAGGCGTGCTAGGCGACAGCGGATATCCACTTGAAATAAGCGATATGTATATCTGGGCATTACCAACAGCTATTGCTTCAATCATCATTTTCTCACTGTTTGTGAATTTAGAAATGAAGCGTATCCATTCAAGTAAATCAAAGCCGGAGGATAAATAATGTTAGAGTATATATATCAAGCTGTTGGTTTATTGATTATCGTTTTTTCGGTTCAAACCTTTCTGGATAAAAGCAATAGTAAGCGTATTGGTACAGGGCTGTTTTGGCTTATTTATGGCTCTTCACTCTGTTTGGGTAAAGTCCTACCGGACTGGCTGGTAGGTATCATGATCATCGTTCTAACTCTGCTGGTAACTTTTAAATTGATGGGTAGTAGTAACAATCGTCAATTTGATGTGAAGCTACGCAGAGAAAGCTCAGAAAAACTAAAAAACAAGTTATTTTTACCAGCACTTGTTATCCCGATTATTACTATTTTTTGGTCTAAATTTACTGGTACTAGCACCTTGATAGGACTAGGAATCAGTTTCTTTATTGCTTTATTAATCGCATTGTTTATCACTAAGGGAAAAGCAAGCCAAAGCGTTAACGAAGGCCGTCGTCTGATTGACTCTATCGGCTGGGCAGTTATCTTACCCCAGTTTCTTGTCGCACTAGGCTACCTATTTGGTGAAGCAGGTGTTGGAGAAACCGTGTCACAAATTGTTAAAGAAATGGTTCCGCAAAATAATACCTTTGCGTATGTTTTATGTTACACCTTTGGTATGGCTCTGTTTACCGTTATTATGGGTAATGCATTTGCGGCCTTTGCAGTAATCACTACAGGCATTGCGATTCCACTGCTCATTGTTGAGCAGTCAGGCAATCCAGCGATCATAGGTGTGATAGGTATGCTTTCCGGTTATTGCGGAACATTGATGACACCAATGGCGAGAAATTTCAATATTGTTCCAGCGACTTTGTTAGAGTTGAAAAACAAGTATCAGATAATCCATATGCAGCTATTACCAGCATTTTGTATGTTGAGTATTAATACCTGTCTTATCTACTTTTTAGCCTTCTGAGAAGCCCTATGAAAAAAATATTAATTACAGGCTTTGAACCATTTGCTAATGCAAAAGTAAATCCGGCATTGGAAGCTATACGCCTACTGGAATCATATGGATTTATAAATGCTAAGATTGTTACCTGCGCTGTTCCTGTGGTTCATCAGAAAGCTATTGATGTCGTGATTGAGGCGATAAAAAAACAAAAGCCTGACTATGTTATGACCGTTGGTCAAGCTGGAGGGCGAACCGCAATTACGCCTGAGCGTATCGCCATAAATATGGATGATTTCAGGATCCCAGATAATGAGGGAAATCAGATTATTGATAAACCCGTTGTTGCTGAGGGGCCCGATGCCTATTTTTCTACTTTACCTATTAAAGCGATGGTGAAAGCGATTCAAGAGAAAGGTATACCAGCCTATGTTTCTGATAGTGCAGGAACCTATGTTTGTAATCATCTGTTTTATGGCATACAGCATTTCCTTCATAACCAAGGAATACCGCACGGCTTTGTACACATACCTTTATTGGCAGAGCAAGCTATTGAGGAAAATAAGCCTTGCCTATCATTGGACTTGATTGTGCAAGGACTCGCATCAGCTACTCAAGCGATCATAGATTACGATAGAAACAGTTAACACTTACCAATCTATTCGCTCATACATATTAGCATGAAGGTTTAAATTTGAAATAAGAACCGCTTTGGCGTTCTTCTCTGTTTACCTTTTAGCTTATTTATGAGCGTCATAATGCTAATTTATTTGTAATTACTCAAGCCGTTGCTATTTAAGCCTATTTATGAGGTACATCCGTTTACTTCATCGCTACGCGATTAGCTAAAGCTATTCAAATATGTTCCAGACATATTTGTCATCGTTGGAAAATGCTCACAAATTCATCGGTAATGAATTTGAACATCCGAAGGCTGGCCCGTAGGGCGAAGCACAGGACGTACGGTTAAACCACTAAACTGTGTTTTTCCGCCTTGAACTAAGCATAAATAGCTTATCCCTGAGCATTTACATCCTAATTTTATTACAAATTTCTTGTTTTTGAAGGAGTGCAAAATAGATACAATTATTTTTTCTATTAATTACATCATTGCTCGTATTATGAATTATCAAGCAATGTGAAAAACCTATAACAAGGCGTTAACAGGCAAAATTAATTCGTACCCTTTCAGGGGTTTATGCGCAAGCTTCTAAGAGTAGCAAGTTCTCTATAAAAATAAGGAAAGTTCAATGCTAATTAATTGTGATATGGGTGAAAGTTATGGCATTTGGGAAATCGGCCAAGATAAAAAGATAATGCCTTTTATTGATATGGCTAACATTGCTTGCGGTATGCACGCATCCGATCCCGGTGTGATGTTAAAGACTGTGCGATATGCAAAAGAGCACGGTGTTCAAATTGGTGCTCACCCTGGTTATCCGGATTTACAAGGTTTTGGACGACGCTTTATAGAAATGCCTACTGAAGAGCTTAAAGCCTATGTTATTTATCAATTAGGTGCTTTAAGTGGCATCTGTCAAAGTGAAGATGTTGCCATCAGTTATGTCAAACCACATGGTGCACTTTATAACGCGATGATGAAAAGCGACGATATTTATATTTCGTTATTAGAGGCCATTGCGAGTTATGATATCAATTTGCCTTTAATGATAATGGCGGTGCCCGATCATCTTCATTACACCACTTTAGCTGAGCAGTATGGTGTTAAATTAATATTCGAAGCCTTTGTTGACCGTAGCTATCTTGCAAATGGGCGTTTGACCCCGAGAAGTCAACCTGGTGCACTTCATGACGATTTAGAGGTTATTTGTACGCAAGCAATGAAGCTTATTTCTGACTATTCTATAACCAGTATTGAAGGCACAGAAGTGAAGATTAAAGCAGATACTTTATGTATTCATGGAGATGGAAAACTAGCCGCTGATATTGCAAAAAACTTAAGAATGAGAATCATTGAATACACAGAGTCAAGAATATGCAAGTGAAGTTAGTTAACGAGAATAGCCTTATCATCTATTTTGCTGAATCAGTCAGTATAGAAACAGCTGATTTTATTAACTATGCTTACCTGCGATTAAATCAAGAGTTAGCTGAAGTGATTGAAAGTATAATCCCTTCTTATACTTCTATTTTATTGACTTGTAATTCACGAAAAATTGGATTGCGACTCTTTTAAGGCTCGTTAAGAGCGTACTGAATAATTTAGATTCAAGCAATATCGCTGACTTTAAACCCAAGCAAATTGAACTACCTGTTTATTATGGAGAGGAAGTTGCCTTAGATCATGATGCGTTATCGCAACATACTGGATTAGCATTTTCAGAAATAATAAAACTTCATACTAGTGAATGTTACCGCGTTTTCGCCATTGGCTTTGCACCAGGTTTTGCTTTTTTAGGCAATATTCCCACACAAATAGCAATGCCACGTAAGAAAAATCCAAGAACGACAGTACCAAAAGGCAGTGTTGCTATTGCAGATAGACAAACGGCTGTTTACCCCAACGAATCTCCGGGTGGTTGGCAAATTATTGGGCGAACTCCAATTAATTTACTTGATATTACAACAGCAAGTCTTAGTAAATTTTCAATGGGTGACCAAGTTAAATTTAAAGCAATTAATAAACAAGCATTTCTAGCCATGGGCGGAATACTTTAAAGGTGATGAGCAACGATGACATTACAAATTACACAAGCAGGTACATTAAGTTTAATACAAGATCTTGGACGTTTTGGTTATCAAGATGTGGGGGTCACATCAGGTGGGCCAATGGATAAGCACGCTTTTTATTGGGCAAATCGATTATTAGATAACCCGCCAAATGCTTCACAAATTGAAATCACAATGGGCCCTTTCCGTGCAGTATTTGAAAAAAGCACCACTTTTTCAATTTGTGGTGCAGAAGTCGCCGCAAAACTAAACAATCAAATCATCAGTAATTGGCACTCATGGGTAGCAAAATCCGGCGATATTTTAACCTTAAGTTATTCTAAAAAAGGATTGCGTACCTATTTTGCAATTGCCGGTGGTTTTGACATACCTAAAACATTAGGAAGCACGAGTACCGTCGTCAGAGACGGGTTTGGTGGAGTAACGCAACAAGGTGAAAAATTACGTGATGGCGATATATTAACTTATCAACCTAATGTTATTGGATATTATCGTAGTGTATTAAAACAATTTATCCCAGATTACGCAGATACCCTTCAAATAGGTGTGTTGCCAACTTATCAATTTGATAAATTTGATAAAGAAGCGATAAATACTTTTTTCAGCCAAGTTTATACAGTAAGCCCTTTAATTGACAGAATGGGCTATCGACTTAACGGTGCGACTATTAATTTTCCTCAACAACATTTCATTTCTGAAGGTATTGTACCGGGCTCCATTCAAATCCCAGCAAACGGTCAACCAATCGTCTTAATGCGAGACAGACAAACGATTGGTGGCTACCCGAAAATCGGTTGCGTATGTAATAGAGATCTCAACTTACTTGCACAAGCGACTCCTGATACTAAGGTACAGTTTTTTTACAAGATCTTTTCGAAGCTGAAGCAGAACTCCAACAAGAACAGCAATATTTTTTTAGCATATAATGTCATTTGGTATTGTCAAGTTATGTAACTAACCTCAGTTCTGGTTAATGAAAGCGTAACTTATATTAATATCAAACACTTAAACTCAATAAGAATACAGTAACGTTAGTTTTGTGTAGTTCAAGGCAAATTATCGTAACAATAACTGGTTATTGGTAGATGATTTAACGCTGAAATCCCCGAAAATAGCGGCGCTGTATCGCTTTGCTTATCCAGAATTGAGGTTAACTAGGATGACTAAAGGCTATAAAGTTAGCCCTAATCTAAATTTTGGACACAACTAACCCGCATCCATTCAGAAAATGAGCGATCACGGAATGCTCGGTAGTGTTTCGCTTGCATTAAGGAGTCGTTACACAATAACTTGCGCTAAAAATTGTTTTCAAAAAGCCTAAAATGACTGACTATTTTGAAAACAAAAGCGCAAGTAATTTTGAAGTCGATCTTAAATGACGACCAAAACGAAACAGATTATTTACCACCCCATGATAACTTAAAAACCGTTGAGCTTGCCCCTGTGATTTATATTTCCGCATCTGTCGTTCTTGTTGGCGAGTAGGCTGATGCGAAAGTTCACATCCATTATTTTCATACTGAACAGTTGAGTGCTCTACACTTGATATTAATTCTTTTTTGCAAAGAGAGTAACTTGCTAGTTTATCCGTCACAATCTTTAACGGCATACCTCCTTGCCCTTATAATAATCGTTTAAAGAAGCACATTGCTTCCGTCTTATTCTTTCGTTTCTGAACCAAAATATCTATTTCGTCACCATCTTGATCGACTGCTCGCCAAAAGTAATGTAATACGCCATTTATTTTGATAAAAACCTCATCCAAATACCAGATATTACCAAGTTGACCTCGATTCTTTTTAATCTGGTTACAATAGAGAGCACCATATTTTTACCCCCTTCAGTCTCTAAATAAGCGGATCGTTTAATAACTAACAACAACTCCGCTAGTAGCGAGCAATTCTTAGATATAACGAAAGCTGAGCGTAAAACGATGATAAAGCCAAACGGTATGACTGATAAAGTGGTTTTCTTTATTACCACTAATGGGCAGGATAACGATAACCTGCGTAGTTATTAGAATTATTCATCTGCATATTGTAAGCGCGAACCATCAGTCAAAAGTTGCCACTCTTTTTTACTTAATGCGACTCATTATTAAGCAACCGTTTTATGTTTGGGGTATGAGAGTGGCGCATCAAGCCCTAAATCAGCTAAAAACTGGTCCATTATTGGCTCTGCTTGATATTCATTTGCTCGTTGTACTGCTTGTTGGCGCATCTTTTTCCGTTTGCTTGGATTAGCGAAAAACTCTACAACTTTATCTGCCATCGTAGCTATATCTTCCACTAAATAACCATTCACGTTATGTTGAATAATATCTTTCGGACCTTTGCAATCGTAAGCCAAGGTTGGCATGCCGTGTACAAAGGCTTCAAGAATCACATTACCAAAAGTATCGAAACGAGAGGGGAAGATAAATAAGTCTAATCCGAGATATAACGATGCTAATTGCTCCTTACTCTGCCAACCCAGTAAAATCGCATCTGGCATTGCTTGCTGTAATTTTTCAGTGGCAGGACCAGATCCCGCAATAACAATTTTAAGATCAGGTAAACGCTGTTTAGCTAGCTCAATAATTTTAGGAAGATCAAATAAGCCTTTTTCTTCGCTGATGCGGCAGGCAATAAAGATCATGGGAGTATTATTGGTCGCGCCTGCAATAAGTGATGTTTTGTCGATTGCTTTTATTTGCTGATTACGAGGCCGCATATGGTGCGCAGTTAATAAGACCTTCTCTGTTGGTAGTTTCATTTGATAGCCCGTTAACCATGCTTTATGCTCTTGGTTGAGCACAAAAATGCCATCATAACGATTGTACAATGCGCGCATTAGACGTCTGACTCGGTCACGTTCGTATTGATTAAGATCTGTGTTGTGTTTAATGAAGTCGATCCAATCCGTATGCATAAAAAAGAAGTTTGGCACATTAAACATCTGCTGTAGGAACATAGAGACTATTGTCATTGGACCTTCCGTTGAGCAGACAATCCGATCATAACCTCCTTCATAGAAGATACGTGCAATTTCCATGATGTCAGGGATACGGATAGTTTGTTCGCCATAACGTTCTATATTAAATTCAGAAATAGGTTTGACTACATGCAAATGAGACGCTGACTGTGCTTCGCTATGGCAAATTAAAAAGTCGATCGGCAAATTAGATTGTTGGATTTCATTTAACTTACCGGATAATGACGTTGAGACTCCATTTTTGTCTAACAGGGTATCGGTCAAGAATAAAGCGCGTTTGGTATGTTGATTTTTACCTAACTTTTTCGCAAATTGATTTAATAAATGGCGATTTTCATATAAAACACGTGTTGATGCTAAGCTTGAACCAGCAAGAATTAAACTTATTAATAAAGGGAAAGATAAGTTATCAAGAGCCTTACTCATATTAATGTTGCTCATATTGTCCTTATGTTTTCCATTCCCTAAAAACAGAGCGGTTAGTTGACTTGGAATTTCTAATTTACGTGTTAGCTCTTCTGCCGAAAAGCCATCCAATAATATGTCTTTATTATTTTCAATCGCATTTCGAATACGCTTTGCAATTAATAAGTTAAGGTGGGTGAATAACTCATTCATCGTATTGTTGACTATTGTTGGGAAAGCTTCTGGGTTGTTGCGCTTTGCATCTGCAATTTTTTCTAGTTGATGGATGCAAAATTTGTAGTCTTTTGATACTTGCCATTTTAATAATTTATTTGGCTTTTTACCCTGTAATGCATCGTGAACAAAAGAAAAGAACTTCATTGTTTTTTTGTTTTTTTGCATTTCTAACATCACATTACTGATCGCAAAGCGACTTATTTTGTCCCATGCAGAACCGCGGTGTAATAAAATACGTAATAAACCCGGATCTTTGATTTTTATCGCGACTTGTGCAAAATAATCTAATAATGAAATATTCAATTTCTGATTTTCACCTACTTGGCCAAAAGGAGCCATGTTTCCTAATTTTATGGCTTCTAATGCTAGCGCCGAAGGTTGTTCTATTTTTAATCTCTCTTGTAAATTAGGCACGTATAACCATGATCCACATTGACCAGCAAAAATGCCAGTATGATCATCTGTTCCACCCGTGAAAACTTTAGGTTTGTTTGGGTCTACACCAAAGTCAGCGGGATTAAGACCGTGGCGTAGTGCATATTGTTTTATTTTTTGGGGGTTAAGCTTTGCATCCAATTCAAAGTAAGAACACTTTGCCACAAATCACGTTGTCCATTGAGTATTTCAAACCGATAAAACATAACTGCGAGTTTTTCAAATAACGACAGATCAATTTTTTCATTTTTGGTATAAAAGTAGAGAGGGTGTGGCAATATGACAGGAATATCTTGCTCCGTGGTATAACGTAAAAAATCATACACATCTTGGCGTTTCTGATTTAAGACCTCTTCTTGTTCGCGTGTAAACCCGTAAGCTAACACATGAATAAATAGTTCATACTCAGGAAAGTAACAAGTAAACTCAGCACCCACTAACGCATCAGTCCCTTTGTCGACTAGGTTCCAACATGATCTTGCATTATTATGGTTAGTAATAGTGACCACTGAACAACCTGTCGCTTGTAATGTTTTTACCAGCTTTTGTGTTTTTAGCCAGGTTTCGGGTAAACGTAAAATACGGCCCCATAATTCATCGGGCACATCACTATTATGGTCATGGCAATGCAAATCAATTTTTAAACAATTTTCTGGATCAAAACGCGTTGATTGTTGATTAAGGAATTGCTTAAACTCAAGGTCAAGCGATTCGCGAAAATTTGGCTGTTGCTTACTTTGAAGGTAGTTTGACAATTTCAGTTCACCTTATTTAGTTTGATTGACTGCATTCATTGAAAACTGCTTTTTGCATTCATCAATGGATTAGGTAGTCGTTTGGTCATCAATGAAAACGTTGCTGTTTACATATCTGCCATGAATTGACGTTTTATTGGTCAATAAAGGTGACTGCCACCACCAAGTCTCTTGTAGTATTTGTTGCTCTGCTAAAGCAAAGCATTCAACAACAGCATGAAACTGATGATTAGTCTTCCTCCTTACCCAACTTAATTCGATGCCGTTTTTCTTTAAATAAAATGCCAACATCGAATTATAAAGGCTTGGTAATCTATACTGAGCAGATAAGATAGAATGAATGTTGGTGATTTTTAATCGCCGTTTTTCTTCAATTAAGCGCTGGTTGAAATAAGCGACACCTCTAGGCCATTTTCGTAATGAAGGATACTTAGCGTGTAATAGTTGTAATCGAGGAAACAATTTACGTAATAACAGTAAGTCGCTTATTGTTGCAATTAAATAGGTAAAGTTAATTTCTTCCATTGGCGCTCTATTCACTGTTTTTTCACAAAATTAACATGTAAATTTGAAGGTTTTATTTCACTTTATAAGCATTTTTATGACAGTGCTGTTATTTGCTTCTGTTGAGTGTGTTGGATATTGTCAACTTGTGTAACTAGGATGCCTAAAGGCTATAAAGTTAGCCCTAATCTAAATTTTAGACGCAACTAACCCGCATCCAGAAAATAAGCGTTTACGGAATGCTCGGTAGTGTTTCGCTTGCATTAAATGACTACCAAAACGAAACAGATTAATTATTTGAAGCTAGTGAATTTATTGATAAATAAAATTACTGAATAAATAAAGTTATTGAGTAGATTAAAACAGCCAAATAATTTTTTTAAAGTAGCGACGAGGAAATTAACAAGAAGAACGGAAAAATAGGCTTGGTCTACAAATGGGCGACTTTTGCTCCCCAAGTATTTTCAGCAGATGCCAGAAACTAAAAAATATATTTAAAACAAATAATTAAGGTTAAACCTTAAATGCCATTTAAAGCTTTTTGACCAAATTAAATGATCAAAATAGATTTTTTGGCCACCATTTGATCACATCAATTACAATATTTTTTACTTTAGAATTGCAAGCTTTCTAAGTTTTTATGATAAAAAAATTCAACTTTCTTATTGTGAAATCCGTCATAAAAACTGTGAATATGATTTTTTATTTCAACTTATTTACCATTTCAGAAATTAGCTTGTACCTAATTTCACGTAACATTCTTAACTCTCCAGCCTTATGCGGGATATCAGATAACCCTTCAACATGAAGAATCAACTTATCAGCTTTCGTTTCTATTTCATTTAATAATTTATCAAGTATTGTTAAACATAATTTCTGAGGTAAACCTAAGCCGTTGCCAAAAGTAAAAATATCCTCACGAGTTAATTCACCGAGTGTTTTAGCATTACCCATTGGTTGCGACAATTCAGCATTTAAATGTCCTCGACCTCCTTCGTATATGGCAGTACAAATCAAATCATACATTGGTGACAAAATAGCCCCTTGTGATCCAGCCAAACAAGAAAGATTCTTTAAATGAGCATCCGTATTACCTACAACAGCATTAAAAATTGCCCAATTAAATAAAGCTATTTTGGTCGCGCCTTTACCACGTAAAACTTCTGCAAATTGGTTTAACTGTTCTACATTACTTAACGCATATTTAACACTGCGACTTAGCCCCAAAGTCTGGCAGGCATCAAGCGCATGAACACGTTCTTGTCTAGGAAACAAGCCCTTTCTATCAAAACGTTCAATAACATAAACAGCAGCTGGAAAGTAATAAACGAACGTATTTGGGACATTGAGACCTAAAGATTTAGCCAAATTCATAACAAACCATTCATTTCTAACCGTCTGCCAATATAAATCTGGTGTAGAATGTTCAGGCTTTAATATGTGAGAGGAAGGTGTATTTCCAACTGGTTCATAGAACTTGTCATCATCAAGCACAACAAGCATTTTATGCTGCGCGCCCGCAATAGACATACGCTTACTTTGAGCATTATTAAGGGGAATATCAGGTAAACAGGCAATCCTTGAATTAAGCTCATCAAAAGTAAGTGGTGTTACTCGACCAGTTTCTGTATCAATCTCCTTAGACGACAAGGTAATAGCCCCAGCTGATTCAGCACCAACAATCATCAAAATACCGAATGAATCCGCTTCATTAACATTAATGTCTCTTGCTAATAAAGTCCTTGCTCCTTCTTCGGGTAGTAAGTTATCGAAAAACCATTGTATATGACGCTTGCTTGAACCATCGACTTGCAACTTGTCAGACAATGGGATATCAGCACAAAGTGCATAATTATTTGAACTGTCTAGCCATTCTTGAGCATATTGAAAAGACCAAATATCATTGCCTTCAAATAAAATACCAACTAATTCGGTATTAATATACAACTTAAGCTCTCGCATCTAATCAACCTTTATTTGTTTGATCTTATCTAAGAATTTATCTGTAATTCCAGGCGGTAAATCGACAGACAATTCGATTCCTAACTGCTCAAGTAGTTTTAAAACACGACCAATCTCGACTGTTTCTTTACCATTTTCAAATTGGCTCATAAACGTCAAACCATTACCCGACAACAAACCCGCGGTTGACTGATCCAGAGACTGCGACTGCCTGACAATTTTTGCTAGTTGACCTAGTTGTTTTAAATTTTCTATTTTCATATATTCACCTATGCGTTCGCATAAATATTAGCTTAAAAACAAAATAATTAAAACATATTTATTCGTTCGCATAAATATGTTCTTTAAAAATAAATGTCAGAACAAATTTATACGTACGCATAGATTTTATAAAAGATTTTCGATTAAAAGCTTAAAAGTTTGTCTTAATTTCTTAAATTATCAAAAACAACTTAAATACCGTTTTTATAATAGGGTCCGATATGGTCAACTTATCTACTTAAATCGATTAGTGTCGTTTAAATGAGAAAACAGAAGAATAAAAATTTATAGCGGTTAAGGGATATTTAACTTTATATGAGAAGAAAAACGCTTTGGACACCAAATGGGCACAGTTTGGTCACCGAGTAGTTTTTACAGAAGGCCAGAAACGAAAAAATCAACCGTAAGAGGTTGATTTAATTCAGATAAAACTTGGAGCGGGCGGCGGGAATCGAACCCGCATTATCAGCTTGGAAGGCTGGAGTAATAGCCATTATACGATGCCCGCATTAAGGTCATCTGAAAGCAAAAAACAACGCGCTTGCATTGTTAGTTACTTAGCTCACCGTGGCAAGTGAGTAGAATATGGTGGAGGGGGTGGATTCGAACCACCGAAGCTTTCGCGGCAGATTTACAATCTGCTCCCTTTGGCCACTCGGGAACCCCTCCTAGACTTAAATGGTGCCGACTACCGGAATCGAACTGGTGACCTACTGATTACAAGTCAGTTGCTCTACCGACTGAGCTAAGTCGGCGCCGTCTAAGTGGTGCGAATAATAGAGAACTTCTGGAAACCTTGCAAGCCTTTATTGTTCTTTATTTGAAAATTAACGTTTGTTTGCTTAAAAAAATCAAAGCGATTATTTTTTGGCTATTTTTCCATTTAAAATGGCAAACAAGCCAACTTACTCATGCTAAACGTAGTGAAACCTCACCACCAATAAAGGTTTCTATGTTGCCATCACACTCTAATAATAAGGCGCCATGTTCATCGATACCACGACAAATACCCGCTTTATTACTCTCCGCGAGTAAAACATTTACAGGATGGTTTAAAAAACAGTCTAGCTCAAACCACCTTGGTAAATGCGCTTTAAGACCATTTTTCTCATATTCAGGCAATAATGTCTGTAATTCAGAGATGATGTTTGCACTAAGTATATTACGATCTATTTTTTCTTCGCTTAAACTACTCAAATCAATCCAAGGCTGATCAATTAACTTAGCTTGCTCCGGTGGCATACGAACATTGATGCCAATGCCAATAACAGTATGACAAGCTTCATTTGCCTGTGCATTAAGCTCAATAAGAATACCCGCTAGTTTTTTACCTTGATAATAAAGATCATTTGGCCATTTTAATGAAACACCTTGAATACCCGTTTTCTCTAGTGCATTGACCGTTGCAATCCCCACCAGCAAACTTAAACCTGATAATTTTTCTATCCCTGATTCAAATCGCCAGTAATAGGAAAAATAAAGATGAGAAGCAAAGGGAGAGATCCATTTGCGCCCTCTTCGTCCTTTACCTGCCAATTGATACTCTGCAATACAGGTTTGACCATTTTTAAGATTAGGTATTTTGTCTAATAACCATTGATTGGTTGAATCTAAAATCTGCTCAACCTTAACATTCTTATGATTGCTTAAACGTTGGATTAGTTTTTCATCTAACAACTCAATGGGATTAGCGCTTTGATAACCGCGCCCAGGGACTTTGTATATATCCAATCCGATTTCTTGTAAGCCCTTAATGTAATTACTTACTGATGTTCGAGAGACACCTAATAATTCACCTATTTTCTCACCCGAATGAAACTGCCCATCGGCAAGAAGCTGTAATAAGGCATTTCCCTTCTTATTTAATTCAGACATTGTAAAACCTCTGCTAAGTTAGTTTCCCCTGAGGCACCGATAAAACGCACTTCATGTTCTAATTCGACATTAAATTGTGTTTTTACTGTATCTCGTACTAATGCGGCAAGCTTAATGATATCTAATGCACTTGCATCACCTAGGTTCACTAATACCAAAGCTTGCTGTTGATGCACGGTCGCGCCACCTACTTTTGTTCCCTTAAGCTTTGCTTGGTCTATCAACCAACCAGCGACTAGCTTTACAGTTTCATCCTGTTGCGGGTAATAAGGCATATTCGGGAATTCAGACAATAACTTATCTGCAAAATGTTTATTAACCACAGGATTTTTAAAGAAGCTACCCGCATTACCGAGTAAATCAGGATCTGGTAATTTCTCATTACGAAGATCACACACAGACTGATATATTTTTTTGGCGCTAAGGGGCTCTGCGTCATTTAATGTATTCAGCGCGCCATAACGATATTTAGGCGTCCACTTTTTACTTAAACGCATTGAGACTTGAGTAATTAGGGCGTTTTTGAAGGCGTCAGTTTTAAAGATACTATCGCGATAAGCAAATTGGCATTGCTCTGTAGTAAGTTGTTTTAGTTCACCAGTTTGCAAATCAATATATTCTACTGCCTCACAAACATCTTTGAATTCACAACCATAGGCACCGATATTTTGGACTGGCGCAAGCACCAACAACACCCGGAATCAATGCAAGATTCTCTAAACCATCAATATCTTTATTAATACAAGTAGTTACAAGCTCATGCCAATCTTCACCTGCTCCGACTTTTAATAAGTAGCTATCTGGAGATTCAATGACTTCAACACCTAATAATTCGACCTTAATAATTAATCCTGCAAAATCTTGGCAAAATAGAACATTACTACCACCACCCAGAATCAGAGTTGGTTTATCTTGTCTAATTGCTTCTTTTATATGTGCTAATAATTCAGGAAATTGGGATCGTGTCTTGAGGTGAAATAACTGTTCTGCTTTTGCTTCGATAGCAAAACTATTAAATGACTTGAGAGAGCAAGAATTTTCTATCATGATTGTGCCTTATAAAAATACAGCACATAGCTTATACCAAAATTATTAAACAGCCTAACCTCAACTGGCTGAAGATATTGATTCTGTTAAGAGATAATGAGAAACAAGATGCCAGTTTCAGATTGTGATTTTAATATACTAGAAAAAATAAAATACCCGCTTGTTAATCAGTTTTATAAACGTGTATATAAAAAGGGAATTGCAGACAAAAGTGAGGCTGTTTTTGTGCTTAAAAACAGCCAAGGCATCATTTGTAGCGCCAAACTAAAACAACTAGATAACCAGTTATTATTAACCGGCGTTGCCTGTGATCCTGAATATCAGCAACAAGGTCATGCAAGTAAATTAGTAACCACTTTACTTAATAAACAAAATCAAAAAATTTATTGTTTCCCCTATCCTCATCTTGAGCAATTCTATCTGCGTTTAGGTTTTACACCTTTGTTGCCAGATGATGCGCCTAGTATCATTCAACAACGGTTTTTACATTATCAACAACATCAAAAATTATTATTGATGGTCTTTAAATAGATACAATAAACCTTCATAGCCGGCTTCTGACATATCTTCGAGCGCAATAAATTTTAAAGACGCAGAATTAATACAGTAACGTAATCCACCATGTTCTTTTGGACCATCTTCAAAAACATGGCCAAGGTGAGAATCTGCATCTCGACTACGTACTTCTGTACGTGTGGCAAATAACTGATTATCAACTTTCTCTGTAATTTGCTCTTCTACCAAGGGTTTGGTAAAACTCGGCCAACCACAGTGAGAATCATATTTATCTAAGGAGCTAAATAACGCTTCACCAGAAACAATATCAACATAAATGCCAGGTTGTTTGTTATCCCAATAAACATTATTAAAAGCAGGCTCTGTCGCCTCTTCTTGTGTCACTGCATATTGTAATTCAGAAAGTTGCTGACGGAGAGTCTCCTGATCAGGCTTTTTATAATCTGCCATGTTTTTCCTGCTATGTGATACCAATAAACGAATATTGTTTATATTACGCATTTTTATTTAAAAATCCTACCTAGTGCGCTTTTGTATTACATTAAAAATATTAGGCGAATTGAAATCACCGCTTTTAAAATAAGCTAAGCTTAACTATCTTGATAATAAGAGCTTGACGCATTTACTAAAAAGCGTAACTATTCATCCACACTAATAATTTTGAGTTTAATTGATGATAATAGTTTCTACGCTTCTGCCAAAATACCTGCTGATGCTCATTGCATACGGGTGGAGCGTGTTTAATTAAATTCAATTAACACTCTAAAAACCCGCAAATAAAGCGGGTTTTTTTATACCTGAAAAATAAATTAACAGATTAATAAAGAGGGATGTTTTATGTCAGATCAAGTCATCATTTTCGACACAACTTTACGCGATGGTGAACAAGCACTTAGCGCTAGCCTAACTGTGAAAGAAAAACTACAGATCGCATTTGCTCTTGAACGTTTAGGTGTGGATGTCATGGAAGTTGGTTTCCCGATTTCATCACCTGGCGATTTTGAATCTGTACAAACCATTGCAAAAGAGATTAAAAACAGCCGAGTATGTGCCCTTTCTCGTGCATTAACCAAAGATATTGATGCAGCGACGAGAATCTTTAAAAGTGGCTGAAGCGTTTCGTATCCATACCTTTATTTCAACATCAACCATTCACGTTGAAAGCAAGTTAAAACGTTCTTTTGATGACGTATTAAATATGGCGGTTAAAGCGGTTAAATACGCTCGTAATCTAACCGATGATGTTGAATTCTCCTGTGAAGACGCCGGTCGCACGCCAATTGATAATCTCTGTCGCATGGTTGAAGAAGCCATCAAAGCGGGCGCGCGTACTATTAATATTCCCGATACTGTGGGTTACACAGTTCCAAGTGAATTTGGTGGCATTATTAAAACACTTTTTGATCGTGTTCCGAATATTGACCAAGCAGTGATTTCTGTACACTGTCATGATGATTTAGGCATGTCGGTTGCGAACTCCATTACTGCTGTTGAAAATGGCGCTCGTCAAATTGAATGTACCATGAATGGGATTGGCGAACGCGCTGGTAATTGTTCTTTAGAAGAAGTGGCCATGATTTTAGCGACTCGTAAAGCAAAATTAGGCTTTAGCACTAATATCAAGGCAACTGAAATATCACGAACAAGCCAATTAGTCAGTCAGGTTTGTAATATGCCTATTCAATCGAATAAAGCGATTGTTGGTGCTAATGCCTTTTCACACTCATCGGGTATCCACCAAGATGGCGTTTTAAAATCACAAAATACCTATGAGATCATGACCCCTGAAAGTGTCGGCCTATTAACCAATAAATTGAATTTGACCTCACGTTCTGGCCGACATGTTATTCAACATCGCATGCAAGAACTAGGTTATCGCGATGAAGATTACGATATGGAAGAGTTATATAGTGACTTCCTTGAATTAGCCGATAAAAAAGGGCAAGTATTTGATTACGATTTAGAAGCTATGTTGTTCTTTAGCCAAATTCATAGCGAACCTGAATATTATAAATTGAACAGTATTAATGTTATGTCTGGTTCAGGTGTTGTGGCAACAGCAACCGTTAGTCTTCAGATGGGAGATAAAAAAGCGGTGGTCGAAGCGGCAACGGGTAATGGGCCAATTGATGCTCGCTTACCAATGTTTATTACGCCTTTCTGGTTTGGATATTACCATGGAGTCTTACAAAATCAGTGGTAAAGGTAAAGGCAAAGATGCGCTTGGCCAAGTTGATATTGTTGCGTTATATCAAGGCCAAAAATTCCATGGTATTGGTTTATCAACGGATATTATCGAATCTTCTGCTTTAGCCCTAGTGCATGTAATGAATCACATTAATCTTTCAAAAGAAGTGGCGCAGAAAAAGAAACAACACTTAAAAACAGCGCAGGTATAAAACAACTGCTTTTGTTGTTGGTCATTTTATCACGCTTAAAATCATGCTAACTTATGTTGTAATATGAAATAAAGATAATACCCAAAGAACACCAAAAGGTTACTTTGGGTATTTAAAGAAGAAGAGAAAAATAATGAAAATTATTGTCATTCCTGTTACGCCCTATGAGCAAAACTGTAGCTTAATCATCTGCGAAGAAACACAAAAAGCGACCATTGTTGACCCGGGTGGTGATACTGGGCATATCCTTGATATCGTCAAAAAACACAATGTGACTGTTGAGAAAGTATTATTAACACATGGTCACCTTGACCATGTCGGTGGCACTGAAATTATTGCCGAGACACTAAATGTACCTATCATAGGCCCAGAAAAGGAAGATCTTTTTGGCTTGAACAATTAGAAGCACAGAGCCAACGTTTTGGTTTCCCTCTTCATACTAGCTTCACACCAACGGCTTGGTTAGAAGAAGGTGAGATTGTTGAAGTGGGTAATATTAAACTGAAGGTATTACATATTCCAGGCCATACACCTGGACATGTTGCTTTATTAGATGAAAAAAGTAATCAAGTGATTGTTGGCGATATTCTATTTAATGGGGGTATTGGACGCTCTGATTTCCCACGTGGTAATGCAATCCAACTAATAACTGGCATTAAACAAAAGTTGTTAACCTTAGTCGCAGAAACTGTTGTTTACCCTGGTCATGGGCCAACAACAACCATCGGAAAAGAAAAGGTAAGTAATCCTTTCCTAAGATAGAATAATGGTTCACTAAACAGTGAACCACAACTTCAAACTACACCATTTATAAAGGCACGATACGCCCATTAACGGTTAATTCCCCCTGCTGAAAGCTGGTTTGTAAATTAAGCGTTTCTTCTTTTACCTCTAAAAATCCCGTCATAACACCTAGTTGTAAAGGGTCTGCCACTAATGGCTCCTCTAATAAACTAATAGGTAAGATTAACCTTGCATCACCACTCATATAATCAAATAAAACATAAGGATTCATAATAATATTCACTAGTGGCGCACCCTTATCGAGTACCAAATCTAATTGCCCATCCACTTCACCCCAAGGAGTTTGTGAACGCAGGGTTGATAGCGATAATTGAGCACCATAGCCAACTAGTTCTATCAATGCCTGTTGAATGATTTGAGCATCATTAGAGCCAGCATTAATTAACTCAAAAGCTGGCTGATATAAACCTGTTAGTGCTAGTTTTATATGGTTATTCGTAAAACGTTGTATTTCACCATTATCAACCTGATAGCTATCAATAGTGAGATCATTTAAGGTATCTAAGGTCTCAGCCTTTTCACCTTGTTGACTGTGGCCAATTAATTTTATCCCCTCAACTAATGAATGCCTGTTTGTTTCTTTAACATCTATTGCATTAATTTTAAGCTGATAATCATAATCGCTCTGTGTTGTTAATGTGCTCAAATGAGAGGTTAAACTTAAGCCTTGTAAATAAATAGAGGTATCAAAAGTGCTAACAGTTCCCCTGCCCAATTAAGATCTAAATCTGCCTGTTTACTTTTTAAATCTATTTGATAATTAAGTACTAAAGGCTGGTTAGACCAACGCTCTGATTCGCTTTCATACTTTCCAGCTTGTACCCTTAGTTGGCCAGATAGTTGCGAGAATAGATTTATTTTCTCAACTGAGGTTATCCATTGCTCACGTCCAAAATACAATGTGGCTTTTTCAGCTAACACCTCATCCACCAGCTGGATTTCGCTTTTAAGAACCGCTTGATATGGGTAATGTTTAATTTTGGTAGAGACTTTGAAGACAATGGGAGACGCATCATCTATTTTTACTTGAACCTCAGTAATCGCTATTGAAGAAAAAATCCACGCTGATAACTGATCAACTCAACACTGGCATCTTGGTGGTCAATTTCATCAAGTGCCATTTTTATTTGCTTTTCGCTTAGATCAGCCACAAAAAAGGTCATTGATAAACACACAACAGACAAGATCAAAAAGGAAAAAAGAGTTTTTTCATGTAAAGGTTCCAGTATTCAGACTTAAAATGTCACAGTATTGCTTCATTATTTAATTAAATCATTGTAGATTATAACAACGGCATCACATAATCGTTTAATTATCTTATACCCAGCATGATTGGTTATCTAACTTTATTGATCCCAAAGTCATATACTTTCGTAAACCTATACGAAAATCATCTTTTAAAATCTGCTTAATGCAGATTTTTTCTTTAGTAGGAATATCCATATGAACAACACCAGTGACGAAAAACATTTAAAAAAAATGAAAGCAATAAAAGAAAAGCAAGATCAAAAAATTGCAAGCGACTGACATCGAGCGTGGCGTTTCTATTCTTTTAGCTGGCCCAGGCAAAGGGAAAAGCAGTTCTGCATTTGGTATGCTAGCTCGCTCTCTTGGACATGGCCATAAGGTTGCGGTCGTGCAATTCTTAAAAGGCGCGATGTCTACAGGAGAAGAACGTTTTTTTGCCACTCAAGAAAATGTTGACTGGTTTGCTATGGGGGATGGTTTTACCTGGGAAACTCAAAATAAAGAACAAGATATTCGTAGCGCAGAAGCTGCTTGGAAAAAGCAGAAGAACTATTAGCTGACGAAAATTATAACCTAGTTATTCTAGATGAAATCACTTATATGTTTAAATATCAATACCTTGATATTCAACCAACCTTAGACGCATTAAAAAATCGTCCTGCTAATATGAATGTTGTATTAACAGGCCGAGGACCAAAACAAGAACTGATCGATGCCGTTGATACCTACAGTATGATTTTAAATGAAAAACACGCATTTAAAGCAGGCGTAAAAGCACAAGCAGGGATTGAATGGTAAAAATAGCTATAAGCTGTAATGCTGTAATGCTGTAATGCTGTAATGCTGTAATGCTGTAATGCTGTAATGCTAGAAAGTACATAAAGAATAAGCCACATCTTCAAGTCTTCTAGCATTTCAGCCTTCAGCTCTTTGTCTCGCGTTATTTAATGCCTGAATGGCGAAGCAAAGCATCCGTATTAGGCTCTCTTCCCATAAACTCTTTAAACAAGTTCATCGGGGTATCACTTCCCCCTCTTTCTAAAATCGCTTGTAAAAAGGCTTTACCTGTTTCTAAATTAAAAATACCTTCCTCTTCAAAACGCGAAAAGGCATCTGCCGATAATACTTCAGCCCATTTATAACTGTAGTATCCAGTCGCATATCCGCCTGCAAAAATATGGCTAAAGCTATGCTGAAAACGGTTAAAATCTGGTGGCGTAATCACTGCAACTTTATCACGAATATCGGCCAAAATAGTTTCTGCTTGACCTGTTTTTCCAGCACTGTATTGATGGTGTAAAACAAAATCAAACAATGAAAACTCTAACTGTCGAACCATCATTAATGCACTGTTATAGTTTTTAGTTGCAAGCATTTTTTCAAGTAACTCAGCGGGTAAGGTTTCACCCGTTTCAACATGACCAGAAATTAGTGCAAGCGCTTCAGGTTCCCAACACCAATTTTCTAAAAATTGACTTGGTAATTCAACCGCGTCCCAAGGCACACCATGGATACCAGATACTGATGAAGACTCAATTTTAGTTAACATATGATGAATACCATGACCAAATTCATGGAACAAAGTAACCACTTCATTATGAGTAAACAAAGCGGGTGCATCACCGACAGGTTTATTAAAATTACAAGTTAGATAAGCAACAGGAAGTTGTAATGAACCATCGACTTTACGACGACGAACTACGGCTTCCATTCATCCAGGCTCCACCACGTTTAAACTCACGAGCATATAAATCAAGATAAAAGCTACCTAAATGCACATCATTTTGATCATAAATATCAAAGAAACGCACATCTTTATGCCAGGTACTAACATCAGATCGCTCTTTAATTACAATTCCAAATAGACGATTAACAACGGAAAATAAACCATCTACTACTTTAGGCGCTGGAAAATAAGGGCGTAATACTTCATCAGAAATAGTATAGCGTTGTTGTTTTAATAACTCCGAGTAATAGCTTAAATCCCATGCTTGTAATTCATCTAAGCCATCCATTTCCTTGGCAAAGGCAAGCACTTGGTCACGCTCTTCGATAGCTTGTGGGTGTGATTTTTCAGCAAGGTCAGTTAAAAAATTAATCACTTGTTCTGGCGTCTCTGCCATTTTAGTCGCCAAGCTATATTCTGCATAATTATTAAAATCTAATAATTGTGATACTTCATGACGTAATGCTAACAGTTTTTCAATAATTTCTGAGTTATCAAACTCGCCTGCATTAGGGCCTTGATCCGATGCTCGCGTGCTAAAAGCGGTATAAACTTCTTTACGAAGTTCACGGTTTTGAGCATAGGTAATAATAGGAAAATAACTTGGAAATTCTAAGGTTAACAAATAACCTTGTTGCTGTTTTTCCTCAGCGTACCTGTTTAGCAGGCAAGAATCGCACTTTCAGGTAGTCCAGCTAAGTCATTTACATCTGTAATTAATTTGCTCCAAGCTAATGTTGCATCCATTACATGATTACTAAATTGTGATTGTAACGAAGAAAGTCGCGACTGTATTTCACCGTAACGTTTTTTCTTGTCATCATCTAATGCAATACCTGCAAGTTTAAAATCCTGTAGTGCATCCGTTATCACTTTTTGTTGTTCAGATTTTAGTTTATTAAATTCATCACCTTCTTTAATACTTACATAGGCTTGATATAAACCTTGGTGTTGACCAACATAAGTGCTGTATTCAGAAAAAAGCGGTAAACAGGCATCATGTGCTTCACGTAAAGCATCATTACTTACCACTGAGTTCATATGTGAAATTGGTGACCACAGTTTACTTAGCAGATCATCTGCTTCATCTAATACATTTACAAAGTTATCCCAACTAAAAACGCTGAGATCCTTTAATAATGTTTCAATCAACTCTCGGTTATAGTTAATGCTTTCCGTCACACTCGGCACAATTTGTTCAACATCAATATCATTAAAAATAGGTAAGTCATTGTTTTGCGTTAATACTGTATTTTCAACTTCATTCATAATAAAAATCTTCTTAATTGGATAAATAATTAATAAAAAACCTAGCTTACGCTATCATTGAATGAAGTGTAAAAATATCTTATTAAAAAATTGCTCTTGATTTACTTTTTTAATGCATAAATCAGAGTAATAAATCGATAAATTTCTATGTTAATTTATTCTTTAGTGGGTTTATTCAATGAAAGTAAAAAATACCTTTTCACTAATAAAGACCTTAAAATCGAAAAATAGTCTTTCTACGCGGCTACTTTCTTATATTTTATTATGCAGTACAGCACTTGCATTAATTATTACCTGTATCCAACTAGTTTGGGATTACAAGCAAGATGTGGGAAAAATTGAAGCTAGTATTAATCAAATTGAATCGAGTTTTTTACAGCCTATGGCGACAAGTCTCTGGAATTTAGACGAAGAACAAATTCAAATTCAAATAGAGGGGATAATGAACCTCTCGGATATGCAGTACGTGCTTATTCATGAAGTATTAGGTAACTCTGAGGTACCTTTAATTGAACAGGGTGTTTTCAAAGAAAAGTTTGATATAAGCAAAAAATTTAATTTAACCTACCAAGGGGAAATTGTCGGTACCTTATTTGTCGCGACTGTCCTTAGAGGAGGTTTATAATAGATTAATTGAAAAGTCGGTATTTATCCTGATAAGCCAAACCATTAAAACCATGGTCGTGTCTGCCTGTATTTTATTTATTATCTATTACATGGTCATTCGTCACATCAATAAAATTGCTATTTATACTCGGCAAATAAAATTCAATAACTATGAACAAGACCTGATCCTTGATGGACAAGAATCAAGAGAAAAAAATGAACTGGATGAATTAGTTTATTTGTATAACAAAATGCAAAAACGTATTTTGGACGAATTAACTGATAAAGAAACCGCCATTCAAGAATTACAACAAGAGCGTGATTTCTCTGCCACAATTATTAACTCTTCAAGTACTATTATCTGTTGTTTAGATAGAGACTTTAAAGTCGAAACAATTAACCCTGTCGCTGTCATTATAACTGGCTATAGCCAAGAAGAACTGAGCTCAAAAAACTGGCTTGATATTTTTGTATTGCCAGACCGTCGTGCCGAATTGTTAGGAAAACTTGTTCAAAATGAGGCAATTAATAGTATTGAAATTGAAATGCATGACCAAATGGGGGAAACAAATACGTTATTGTGGACTTTTTCTTCTTTTTACGATGGTATGAAACTTAAATATTTAATTGGCTTTGGTCACGATATTACCCCGCAAAAGAAAATTGAACAGGAAATAACACAACTCAATGATCAACTTGAAGAAAAAGTAAATATTCGTACAGCGACCTTAACAGATAGCAACCAACAAATTACGCAAACATTAGAGCAATTAAAACGTACTCAACAAACTCTCGTTGAATCTGAAAAAATGGCCTCTCTAGGTGGGCTTGTTGCCGGTGTTGCTCATGAAATTAATACCCCGATCGGTATTAGTGTTACTGCAAGCATCTTTCCTGCAGGAAGAAATTACCCATTTAAATGAAAAATTAAGTAACAATACCTTATCACGTAGTTACGTCGAGGGATTAATCGAACGCCTGGGAGAATCTGGTCAGCTTATTAAATAATAATTTAAAACGAGCGTGCAGATCTGATCAGTAGCTTTAAACAAGTCGCAGTTGATCAATCTAGTGAAGCTTGTTATTCCTTTAAATTAGAAGAAAATGTTCATCAGGTGGTAACTTCCTTAAAACACAAGCTTAAACAATCTCGCTGTAAAATATTTATAGATTGCCCTGAAGATTTATCTATTTATAGTTTTCCTGGCAGTTTTGCACAAATCTATTCCAACCTGATCCTAAACTCAATCATTCACGGATTTGAAGAATGGGATGGTAAACGTGAGATTTATATTGATATTGAGTTACAGGATCAGACCTTAATAATTGATTACCGGGATACAGGTAAAGGCATTCCCGCAAATATTTCAGAAAGAATCTTTGAACCTTTTGTGACATCAAAACGTGGTTCTGGTGGCAGTGGATTAGGTACTCATATTGTTTATAATATTGTTAACCAACTATTTAAAGGTGATATTCAATATATTCCAAGTACCTCTGGTGTGCACTTTAAACTCAGTATTCCCTATAAAAATGCTTAAATTGACAATTTCCATGTTAGCTTTTTTATAAAAACTAGATTAAACTTAATAGACGATAAATTGACCTAAAATAATTTATCTGTTAGAAAATTGATGCTTTTAGGCTTGATTTTTTGAAAAATTACGGCAAAAAGGTGAGCATCTAGGCAATAATCAGGGTTGTAATTAGGCATTAAATTGTATATATAGAGAATTACTAAAATAAGTAATGACTTAAATATTATTTAATTAAATTAAAAAAAGGAAATTTAACGTGAAATATAAAATTCTATCTGCAGTCATTGCTACTGCACTATTAAATGGTTGTGGCGGTTCAGATCCTTCAACTACTGTACAAGCATACGACCCAGCTGTTGCAAATATGTCTACTTCATATGTATGTGCTGATGGTTCTATGGGTGATGCAGGCTTAACTGATGGTTACGGTAACGCAACAATTACTAATAATACATTTGCTACAAATACTTCAACATGTGAACTTACTTTTGTAGGCGGTGCTGACGCTATTGATATGTCAAATGGTAAAAGTATGGCTGGTGTTACTTATAACGTACCTCGCGGTATGGCCGTAAATGGCCAAAAAGTAGCAGGCTCTCCAACTTCTACATTACTTTACAAAATCTTAGGTGGTGCTGATTATGATGAAACAACAGCTACACAACTACTAACTGATTTAGGTTTAGGTGACTTATTAAATGATGGTGTTAGCCTTTCTGAATTGTTCCTTGATCCAGAATTAGCGAGCAACAAAAATGAGCGCAACAAATAAATCTAAACTATTAGCAACAACAGCAGTTCTAAGTGATGTACTTAAGAATGCTGGTACTGCAACTGCAACTGAATTAACGTTAGCGACAAAAGCAATCGCTGATGAAACTATTGCGACTTACCCTAACTACCCAGCAGATTCGTCTGGTACAAATATCTTCTTAGAAATTCCTGCAACAACAGTTGCAGCGGCAGTTTCTGATCCTACAGCGACGAGTTACTCTACCCACTCCTGTAGTGGCAGTAGTACAAGACCCTGATGATGTAGATACAGCAACTCCTGTTACTGGTGCAACTGGTGCGACTGGCGCAACAGGCGCTTCTGGTAGCACAGGTATTTAATCTACCAATTGTAATTGATAAGGCACTTTATTAAGTGCCTTTTTTTCTTTTTTATTGCTGAGTTATTGCTATGTATGCTTCTAAACTAATTTTTCCGACCATCATTTGTTGTTCTTTGTTGTCGCCATTACAAGCAGAAAACATAGATAACCTTTTATCTTCACAAAGTTTTACGGGTGGGCTATTAACCCCTAATGCACAGGTAATGGACCATGGTGATTTTTCTATACTTTATGGTCAAGGCGTTCCTTATCAGCGACGAAATTGCAGATCTTGATAATATTTTCTTTTCCGTTGGCCTTTTTCCTGGATTAGAAGTAGGTGGACGTATTGTTACAAAAACCTATGATACAAATCTTTATATCGACAGCAATGGTGGCATACGCGATTTATCTGCTTCTTTAAAATATCAAATACCTTATATTTATGATTACAGCGGTATCAACCTTGCTTTAGGAATACAAGATGCAGGTGGCGCGACAAACAATTTTGAAGCTTATTATGGTGTCGCAGATTACGCCTTTGATGCTTACCCTATTCGTCTGAGTGCAGGTTATGGTAAATCCAAGCTGAGTAATGATATTTTAAATGGTGCATTTGGATTAATCGAAGCACAACCTTTTTCTTTTATGCGACTACTTGCAGAATACGATGCATCAAAAATAAATAGCGCAGTTAAATTATTTACACCTGAAGGGTTATTACCACTAGACTCACAACTTGCATTGCAATACCAAATTCAAACAGGCCATGACGATAGCTCTGATGATAATCAGCATATGTGGTCTATTAATGCCACTGTACCTTTATTAGGGTTTGGCTTTGAGCAACCTGACTACATTAGTAAAAACAACTATTTAACGACGCAAGATTTAGTTAAGATTGAACAAGAAAAAAGTGACATTGCCGACCTTAATGCTCTGAAAAAAGCACTTCAGGATGAAGGGTTCCTAAATATTCGTGTTGCTTATAACAATAATAAATTATTTATCGCACTAGAAAGTCGTCGTTATAATCATAACCAAATTGATGGCGTTGGTGTTGCATTAGGTATTATCTCTAGTTACGCTGGTGCGGGGTTATTTAGTGACTTAGAGATTGATGATCCGACACAAAATTTTGAGCTATATGTTTTGAATAATGGCATCCCAATGTTAAAGGTCGATACATCTGCAAGTTGCTACCGTACTTTCATTACTTCAGGTGAAGCCTGTGGAGAAACTCAATTTCAAAGTAGCGATGTTCAACTAGCTTATCAGAATGTCAGCTGGCTTGATGAAACCATTAATTCAGGATTTGGCAGAAGCCAAGTGATTTTATCTCCAGCGTTACAACATAGAGATGCAACTGAATATGGTGTTTTCGATTATTCACTCGCATTAGCAACTAACCTATATACTCCTCTATGGAAAGGTGTCGCTATTGATATTAGACATTTTTTGCCAATTTCAAACAGTGATGATTTTGATGATGATAATGATCTATGGGGAAGCAGTCGATTTGAAAGTGAAATCGATCGCGCTCTTATACACCAAGCGTTTCAAGTTCCTTATAATATTATGACTCAATTTTCTGGCGGTTATATCGCTGGTGATTATATCGGCTTGATGAATGAGAGTAGTTGGACATCTGAAACTGGTCGCCATAGCGTTGGCTTAGAACTCGGTGAATTTAGTTACATTGATGATACCGATAGTTACGGTAACTCAGTGGATAATTTAGGAACAAGATTAGCTAGCTACCAATTGTCAGTACCTGAATGGGATTGGCAATTTAAAGCAACTGCAGGGCAGTTTATGCAAGCTGATTTTGGTATGCGTTTAACCACAAGTCATTGGTTAGGAGATGTTCGTCTAGATGCCACTTATCAGAGAACAACTGCAGATGGAGCCTCGGAAGCAGAACAATTTGTTTCTTTAGGCCTTGCTATCCCGCTTACCCTTTGGCGTGACATGTCACCTGGTTATGTACAAGTTCGTGGTATTGATCAATTTAACTACGCACTGCAAACCCGAGTCGGTAATACACACAATAATTTATCATCTGGTTTAGGTAATAATCTTGACTTGCAACATAGCCTAAGTAGGCAATACCAAAATCGAGAAAGACTATCTGTCTTATACTTAGAACAAAACGAGCAAAGATTACGTAATGCTTATTTAAGGTACCTCGATCAAGTAAATTAATCGCTAACGCTTCAAAGCAAAAAAGCCACTATTATCTAAAAGGTAATAGTGGCTTTTTTTATTGTTGAGAAATAATACCAATTCCGTTAATTTAATGATCAAATATTACGCCGGAAAAAGAAGCTAGTTTAAGGCGGAAGTTGCTTAGGTGTAAATGCAAGCATTTACACCTTTAATGGTTGTTCCCTTTACAAGACTTCCAACGCTAAAATAGCTTTTTTTAACCAGTAAGATTGATCACTTATTTAGTGGAATTGGTATAAGAATTTATTCGTTTATTGCTTCTTCTTCAGTCAATTGATTAGCATCATCCAAAGCATACCAATGCTCTATTTTTCTTTCTAAGATATCAACGCCTAATCCATTTAAAGATGAGAACAATTCAACTTGTACATCACCTTCAAAATTTTTGGCTTCCTGACGCATCTTTAATAAAGTCGCTTTACGCGCACCAGATTTTAGTTTATCTGCCTTGGTTAATAATGCTAAAACCGGAATACCTGCATCAATAGCCCAAAATATTAATTGCTGATCAAGCTCTTTAAAGGGGTGACGTACATCCATCAATACGACAAGTCCTTTCAAAGAATCTCGGTTTTGTAAGTATTCCCCTAGCGACTTTTGCCATTTAAGTTTCATTTCTAAAGGTACTTTAGCAAAACCGTATCCAGGTAAGTCAATTAAGCGCTTCCCCTCTTGCACTTCAAATACATTAATCAGTTGCGTTCGACCAGGTGTTTTACTGGTTCTTGCTAATGCTTTTTGACGAGTTAAACGATTTAAAGCACTCGATTTTCCTGCATTAGAACGCCCTGCAAAAGCAACTTCAATTCCTGATTCGGGTGGCAGATGTTTATCTAAATGACGAATATCTGGTGCACTAATTAAAAAATGCGCTTTTTGAAAATGTATTTTTGGAAATTCCAAGATATGCCTCGCTTTAGCCTTGTAGCAAAATTGTTACTTTTATTAAACTTGTGTAAACTACGGTTATTATTTTCCGTGTGCTGATTCGATGCATCATAACACGCTTAAACATACTTTAATAAATGGATAATTATGAATAAATTATTAGTGACCTTAATAGCGCTTTTAGGCTTCTCAAACATGGCAGTTGCACAAGGTGATATTGAAGCAGGCAAAACAAAATCAGCAACCTGTGTTGCGTGTCATGGTGACGATGGAAACAGTCCTACTGATCTTTATCCTAAAATTGCAGGTCAGCATGAAGGTTATTTAGAAAAACAACTTCAACAGTTTAAAAGTGGTGAGCGTGAAAATGCTATTATGGTCGGTATGGTAGCGACACTTTCAGAACAAGATATGAAAGATTTAGTCGCATATTACGGCTCACAAACTCCAACGCCAGAAACTGTTTCACCAGAAATAGCCGAAAGTGGCAAAAATTTATATATGGGTGGCGATATTAAACGTGGGATTCCAGGTTGTACTGCTTGTCATGGCCCTCGAGGTAATGGCTTAGAACTAGCAAAATTCCCGAAAATTTCCAATCAGCATCCTGCTTATACAAAATCTCAGCTTGAAGCTTTCCGTAGTAAACTACGTAATAATGATCCTAATGGCATGATGGGTGATATCGCGACTAAATTAACTGATGCCGATATTGAGCTATTATCCAAATATATCTCAGCATTACACTAAACTGTCAAATTAAGATTTTTTAAGGTCAATATTATAAATTGACCTTAATGATAGAAAATAAAAAGGTATATCATTGTTTCGAGTGATATGCCTTTTTTTATGCGCTAGAAATTAAAATCTGCTATTCTTCGCAGTATTGATCCCCAAGCGATCATCTATTATTTAAGGTAAAAATATGTCGCGTATTAAAAAAAGTCGTAATGCAGGAAATTCAGAAGCGGGTTTCACAGGCAAACGCAAAGAAACCTCTTCCGCAACGACAGGAAGCACGTGAACGTAAACGCAAGGCTAAGCTAAAAGGCAATAAAGCAGGTGCTAGAAATTTACTTGAATCACAAAAAACACAACAACAAAATGCAAATAAAGCGAAAAACGACAAACGTGTCGGTAGTAAAAAGGCAATTAATTTAGGCTCTGAACCTGAAGTAAAAACAATACCAGCTAAAAAAATGCCACAGCCTAAAGTTACCGTTATCAAAAAAGAGGCTACAGAAGAACAGCCAATTAAATTGTCGGCAGAAAAAGAGCTAATGCTTATTGAAAATGATCAACGTTTAAATGATCTGTTAGAACAACTCGACAATAATGAAGAGGTTTCACAGGCCGATAGTTTGTGGGTTGACCAACAAATGCAACGTCATCAAATCTTAATGAAACAATTAGGATGGTTAGATGATGATGGTGAAGAAGATCTTATTCAGCAGTTTGAATCGGCCAGCTCAGCATTAGACGAGTTTAAATAGAAGAGATAATAATGGATTTTCAATTAATATTAGCAATACTTGCGAGCATCATCATTGTTGTTCTGGCCTTTTATGTGGGTGTATTAGTAAAACGCATTAAAAGCCAAAAAATGGCAATCGCTCATGCGACCCAAGAAAAAGAAGCACAGCTAGCGACCAAAAAACAAGAACGGAATGATAACCTTTGTGAAAGCATTCGTTTTATTGCACGTGCAACGGCACAACAACAATGTAATGTTTCCGAAGTCGCTATTCGTTTAAGTGTATTGTTAGAAACATTATTAATTGAACCTAAAATAAACATTGATCAAGAATACCCTGCTATATCGGCTTTATTTGATAAAGTAAAAGATTTTGCAACACATGCTGAACGTAAAAAGATAGATAAAAAGCTTTTGAAACAGCAGGACAAACAGCGTGAAGCCTTTGAAAAAGAGTTTGAACAGGCAATCATTAAAGAAGCGCAATCTTTGGAACATTTTTCGCTATAATTTCCACTATAGTAAAGAGAGAATAAAAAATGCAAAAGCTAATTTGGGATCAATCACTTATTGAAAAGTATAATTATAGTGGTCCTCGTTATACCTCTTATCCCACTGCATTAGAGTTTGATGACAAATTTAATTATTCTGATTTAATTGAATCAGCCAGTGTTTACCCTGAAAAGCCTTTATCTCTTTATGTACATATTCCTTTTTGCCATAAGCTTTGTTACTTCTGTGGATGTAATAAAACCATTACTCGTCACCAAGGTAAAGCGGATAAATATTTAGATTACCTTGAAAAAGAAATCAACATCCAAGCGCCACATTTTAAAAATCGTCAAGTAAGTCAATTGCATTGGGGCGGTGGTACACCTACCTTCTTATTACCAGCACAAATAACACGTTTAATGGATATTCTACGCACTCAATTTACCTTTAAAGCCGATGCAGAATTAAGTATTGAAGTAGATCCACGTGAAATTGAATTAAGCACTATTGATCACCTTGCTAAGGAAGGCTTTAACCGTTTAAGTTTGGGCGTTCAAGACTTCAATAAAGACGTACAAAAAGCCGTTAATCGCGAACAAGATGAAGCCTTTATTGAGCAGTTATTAACACGTGCTCGTGAACAAGGGTTTCGATTCTACTAATTTAGATATGATTTATGGTTTGCCATTGCAAACTAAAGACAGTTTTGCGCATACTTTAAACAAAGTACTAGAGCTTAATCCCGCTCGCCTGTCTATCTTCAACTATGCGCACATGCCATCGATTTTTGCCGCTCAACGTAAAATTAATGAAGATGACATGCCTGAACCAGCTGAAAAACTAACTATGCTTCAATATACCATCGAATTCTTAACTCAATCGGGTTATCAATTTATCGGTATGGATCATTTTGCTAAACCCGATGATGAGCTTGCAATTGCACAACAACAGGGAATTTTGCACCGCAACTTCCAAGGTTACACAACACAGGAAGATGCTGACTTACTTGGTTTAGGAGTCTCCGCAATTAGCCAAATAGGTCATTGCTACTCGCAAAACCAAAAGAAATTAGCCACTTATTACACCCAGATAGAAGAAATGGATCATGCTCAGTGGCGAGGTGTCGGACTAAATGCAGATGATCTTATTCGTCGAGAAGTGATCAAAAAACTCATTTGTAATTTCACTCTTGATATTAAAGATATTGAGACAACTTTTGATTTAAACTTCAAAGATTACTTTTCTGAAGATATTAAATTATTACAATGTTTTATCGATGACGACTTACTCACAATCAACGAAAAGCAAATAATTGTTCAGCCAAAAGGTCGATTATTAATTCGTAATATTTGTATGTGTTTTGATGTTTACCTACGTAACAAAGCTCGCCAACAACAGTTTTCTCGAGTGATCTAGATGCTTGGTAATTATTACATCGGCATTATGTCAGGCACTAGCCTAGATGCTATTGATGTAGTTATTGCTCAACGTACAGAACAAGGATTACAACAAATAGCCGGCTTTGCTCCTGCGATGCCAGCGACGCTTCGTAAACAACTGTTGAAGGTTTGCCAAGAAAAACATGTGGATTTGCAAACACTCGGTGAAGTCGATCATCTTTTTGCCCTGACCTGCGCTAAAGCCGTTAATCAATTACTCAAAAAAGCTAACATGGTAGCCTCTCAAATCACTGCTATCGGAAGCCACGGGCAAACAATCTTCCATAGTCCTCAGACGAAGTTAGCTTTTACTCAACAAATTGGTGATGCCAATATTATTGCGTACCAGACAGGCATTCGTTGTATCAGCGACTTTAGACGCATGGATATGGCCTATGGTGGCCAAGGTGCACCTTTAGTACCCGCTTTTCACCAAGCGCTTTTCGCAAAAGAAAATGAAACTCGTATTATTCTCAATATTGGTGGCATTGCTAATATTAGTGTATTAAGCGCAGACAACACTGTTTTAGGCTATGACACAGGCCCTGGCAACATGCTTATGGATGCGTGGATAGAAAAATGCCTTGGGCAATCCTTTGATAAAGATGCTAGCTTTGCAAAGCAAGGTGAAGTAGACCAAGCATTATTAAAACAGTTGCTAAGCGACAATTATTTTTCTTTATTGCCACCTAAAAGTACTGGTCGTGAAAAATTTAATCTCGCTTGGTTAGAAAACCAATTAGCAAGCTATTCAATAAACAATGCTGACGTCCAAAGAACACTCATAGAATTAAGCGCTATCACTATCAGTGAACATATTAAACGCCATACTGATACAGCAGATATTTTTGTTTGCGGGGGCGGAGCATTAAATCCATTATTGATGGAGCGTTTAAAGAGTTTACTGCACTCGCAAACAGTACAAGATACTAACGCATTATACGTTGATCCAATGTTTGCTGAAGCCATTGCTTTTGCCTGGTTAGCAGAACCAACGTCTATTAGAGCAAGCAATACCACTCAAGTCTGTCACTGGCGCAACTAAAGATGCTATTTTAGGTTGTGTTTATCTGCCTTAAAAAAGTGGTAATATAAAAAAGCAATCACATGTAAAAGCATCAACAAAGCACTGCTAAAGAATGCAAATAACATAGCAATTGTTTGTACCGATTTTGGCTCTGCTTGCCACATAAAATAAGCAAAAACACTGCTGGCTACGAGCAACATAAAATTAAGCCACATACAGCGTTTACATCGGCCTAACTTTTGTTTCCAAATACTTTTTTCACAACCAGCACAGGCCATACATCCCCTCTTAAAATAAAAATAACGCCAATGGTAACAACAGGCGCGGAGTTGTTCATTAAAATTAACTGCCACTTAAACAATTTTTTAGCACAAACTCTAAGATATATTAAATATTATTGATATGAGCTTTAATGTTCTCAAAAATTCATATTTAGTCTTTGTTTAAAAACTCAGCATTATTTGCCTTGCTGAGTTTTTATTTTGAAGTATTATAAATAACTTAGATCAATTTTTACTAGGCAAGCATGGCAAGTCGTTTTAATATATTAAAAAGTAAATAATACAAGGTAACTAATGTCAATTTTTCAAGCGCTTAATGATTCCATTCAATCTTACCTAAGCCCGGAGCAGTGCAAATTTATTGAGCGCGCTTATGAATATGCTTATGAAGCACATGATGGTGTTAAACGTGCAAGTGGCGAGCCTTATATTACCCACCCTGTTGCCGTAGCTGAAATCTTAGCTTCTATGAAATTAGATCATGAAGCAATTGCCGCCTTACTTCATGATGTACTAGAAGATACCGACACAACTCACCAACAACTCGCAGATGCATTTAATTTAACAGTTGCAGAGTTAGTTGAGGGTGTTACAAAGCTTGATAAAGTGAACTTTGAAAACAGAGAGCAGGCACAGGCTGAAAATATTCGTAAAATGCTAATTGCGATGTCTAAAGACTTCCGAGTGATGCTGATTAAACTTGCCGATCGTGTTCACAACATGCGTACTCTTGGCTCTTTACGCCTTGATAAACGTCGCCGTATCGCACAGGAAACCTTTGAAATATTTACCCCAATTGCCGATAGATTAGGCTTACATCATTTAAAAAATGAGCTTGAACAACTTGCTTTTAAAGCGCAAAACTCTGCTCGTTATTACGTATTACAAGAAGCCATTACTAAAGCACGCGGTAATCGCAAAGATTTCATTCTAAGTATATGTGATGAAATTTCTGAAAAATTAAATTCAATGGGTATTGAAGCGGAAGTATTAGGTCGCGAAAAACACCTTTACAGTTTATATCGTAAAATGCGCAAAAAAGGCTGTCAATTCCATGATGTCATGGATGTTTATGCTTTCCGTATTGTAGTAAAAGATCTAGATACCTGTTATCGCGTATTAGGGCAAATGCACCATTTGTATCAGCCAAAATTAGAACACTTTAAAGACTATATAGCCATTCCTAAGGCTAATAGTTATCAATCATTACACACCACTTTGATCACGCATCACGGTGTTAATATTGAGATTCAAATTCGTACTGAAGATATGGACGCAGTAGCCAAACAAGGTATTGCGACGACACTGGAGTTATAAAGAAGGTGATGGTAACACCAAGATCACCGCTCAATTACAAACTAGAAACTGGTTCCAGGGACTCACAGAGCAAGAGGATAACACCACCAATTCTTTGCTTATGCTAGAAAATATAAAACAAGAATTAGGCAATAATGAAATACACGTATTAACCCCACAGGGTAAAATTATTGTTCTACCAGCGCATGCAACGGGTGTTGATTTTGCCTATGCGTTGCATACCAATATTGGTCATCGCTGTACTGGTGTTAAGATTGATAAAGAATTCGCATTACTAACCCAGAAATTAGAAAGTGGTCAGAGCATTGAAATTATCACTGGTAAAGAGGAAAAACCATGTGCTGATTGGTTAAACTTTGTTGCGACACACAAAGCCCGTCAGAATATTCGTCAATACCTCAAACAGTTGCCCCAAGAGCAATCAATTCCAGAGGGTCGACGTCTATTAAAAACAGCTTTAAACCAAACCAACCTAACCGATATTTCGCGACGAAAATATTGATAAAGTGCTGGATGATTATCATCTTAAAGACTTTAATAGTCTATTACATGAAATTGGTACAGGTAAATTATTAAGCATTATCATCGCGCGTCGCTTACGTGGTAATGCGGATGAGTTAACAGAATCAGCCTTTAAACAACAACATCGTCGAAGTGCTATTAAAGGTACGGAGGACATGATGATCTCCTATGCAAATTGCTGTAAACCACTACCAGGAGATCCGATTGTGGCTCATGCCAGCTCAAATAAAGGCCTAGTCGTGCATACAACCTCCTGCCATAATATTAGTGGCTTCGAACAAGAGCTTGATAAATACATTCCCGTTGAATGGGATATGGATTTTATGAACTTATATGAGTATTCAAGCGATCTTAATATTAGAATGGTGGATCATAAAGCTGGGCTTGCAGAACTGTTTAATATAATTGCTAAGGGTAATTCGAATGTACAGGACTTAAGTACCACGGAATTAGCAGATCATATTTATTCTATCAACATCACCTTAACCGTGATTAATCGAATACATTTATCACGAGTAATGAAAAAAATTAAGAAACTAAAAAGTGTTCTAAGTGTCAAACGACGTACTAAGAAGTGATTAAGTTTGAAATTATAGGTTGATTTTTCAGCCTGCTTCTGCGTCAGACATTTGAAAGGACATTTAAAATGAAATTGAAATTGCTCCTCGTAATATCTATGAGTACATTTATGTTTGCCTGTAGCAACGAGTCTAATACCAATGCACAGCAAACCATACAGCCAATTAATCAACAGGATTTACAAAAAAACTGGCAATTAGAGCTCTTAGATAATAAACCAATTAAAGCAAACAGTAGCCTTAATATCGATGCATTAGAAAAAGCCAATGGTAACCTAGCCTGCAATAGTTTCTTTGGTACCTTAGAGCTATAAGAAAATAAAATGCGTATTAATAACATAGTGAGCACACGTAAAATGTGTGAACCTGATATTAATACTGTTGAAATGACTGTTAGTTCGACTCTTTCTTCTTGGTCTCAAGCTAAAGTTATTGAGCAGAAACTAGTTTTAACAGGCGAAAGACACACTCTCACTTATCATCAATCTCCCCCACAATAAAAGATAGCTTTCTGTCCCCTTATAGATCTTTTCAAATTTAAGGGGACTAGCCTCAAGCTGAGTTTTATTTTTATAAAAAGCCTTTCTTTAAAGATCATCACATATAAAAAGACACTCTTTTATTAAACACGATCAATATCAAATAAAAAGAATATTTATCTGAATTACCTTTGATTATAGAAAATACTAAATATTAGTAGCCTATACTTTTCATAAAGACATACAAAAAACAAGGATTAATAAGGCCAACAAAGGAGGCAAACTAACTCAAAACTAAATACTTATAATTTAATGCTGAAATACGTTTCACTGGAATAATAAGGAATTTTTTTATGTGTAATATTCATGCAATTGAGATAATACCAAACCAAGCGACCATTAATTCAATTGCCGCTTATCGTTCCGAGTTTGATGATGAATCAATTGATTACAAGGCGCTATTAATGAAGCTTAAACGCATTATCAATGAATTAGGCTTTATGAAAAATGAAGATACAGAGCAATGGATGCAACAACGCGGTGGTGATTATTTGGCCAACCCAAAACTATTTTGTAACGCACCTTTAACCTGTATTTGCGCTTTTTTAGGAGAATTGTTTAATCACTATGAAATAGATTCACTACAACAAAAATTATCACCACAAATATTAGAATGTGCACTAACTCGTTTGGAACAATTTAAATAACCCCAAAAAAATGGCTCGTTAAATGACCCTATTATTGAATAATAGGGTTTATTTTTATAGAGACTGCGCATATTCGTTAATCGCCTGCATAAACTCCGCACCATATTTTTCCAGTTTAATCTGCCCTACACCATTTATATTCAAAAATTCGCGATCCGTTAAAGGCATTAAATCACTCATTTCTGCAAGTGAAATATCACTAAAAATCACGTAAGGAGGCATTTCTTCTCGATCAGCAATTTTCTTACGTAGCTGTCGTAAACGAGCGAATAACTTGTTATTGGAAACATTCGCCAAAGCACCCTTTTTCTGTTTGCTTTTACTAACCATTTTAAGGCGAGGAACTGCTAAATATAAAGCTTGTTCAGCTCTTAAAATAGGTCGTGCGACTTCGGTCAATTGAAGTGCCGAACCTCGAGTCAGGTTTTGCATTAATAAACCACAATGTATCAACTGCCTGAGTAAACTAAGCCAATATTCACTAGACTGATCTTTGCCTAAGGCGTAAGTTGACAATTTATCATGTCCTAGGCTTTTAATACGCGCCGTTTGTGCGCCTCTTAATACCTCAACGATATGTTGCATACCAAAATGTTGCCCTGTGCGATAAACGCAGGAAAGAATTTTTTGAGCATCTAATGTCGCATCATAACTCTTAGGTGGATCCAAACAGACGTCGCAGTTTCCACATGCCTTTTGACTATACTCACCAAAATAATTCAATAATACCTGACGGCGACAGGTTTGCGCCTCTGCAAAGGCCACCATAGTATTTAATTTATGCAACTCAATACGCAGTTGCTCTTCATTTGTATTTTTTTCTAATAAACCTCTTACTCGAGCAGGATCAGCGGGGTCATAAAACAACATTGCCTGTGCAGGCAGGCCATCTCGCCCTGCCCGGCCAGTTTCCTGATAATAAGATTCTATATTTTTAGGAATTTCATAATGCACAACAAACCTAACATTAGGCTTATCGATACCCATCCCAAAGGCTACGGTTGCAACAACCACATCAACGGTATCTTTAATAAACTGGTCTTGCACACTTTGGCGTTCTTCGAGGGGTAAACCTGCATGATAACAACGCGCTCGAATACCCTGTGCTTGTAACTTTTGCGTTAACTCTTCGGTACGACGACGACTAGTGCAATAAATAATGCCACTCTCGTCTTTATGTGCTTCTAGATAATTAAATAGCTGACTCAGTGGACGATATTTTTCAATCAATAGATATTCTATATTGGGTCGATCGAAACTGTGTATGGCGACCAGAGGGTTATCAAGTTGTAAGCGAGCAAGAATATCTTTTTGAGTTGCGTGATCCGCCGTAGCAGTTAATGCCACTAAAGGTATCGTCGGAAAACGTTGCTTTAACTGCCCTAACAAAGCATATTCAGGGCGGAAATCATGTCCCCATTGAGAAATACAATGTGCTTCATCGATAGCAAATAAATTGATCGGTAAATGTTCTAATCTTTGCACAAAGTCAGTACGCAATAAACGCTCAGGGGCAATATAAACCAGTTTTAATTGCCCGTTATGCATCTCATTAATTATCTGATTTTGTTCTTGATAGGAAAGACTAGAATTAAGGTAAGCAGCGAACAACACCACAACTACGCAAGGTATCAACTTGATCCTTCATTAATGAAATAAGTGGAGAAATGACAAAACAAATGCCTTCACGCGCCAACGCAGGAATTTGAAAGCAAAGGCTTTTACCGCCACCGGTTGGCATCACAACTAAAGCGTCTTGTCCATCACAAAGGTGAGTAATCACCTGCTCTTGCCCTTTTCTAAAGTCTTTATAGCCAAACACATCCAACAGGATTTGTTGAATATTATAATTGACGTGTTGTTCAGGCATTAAGGCAGTACTCACAAACTAAAAAACGATATTGTATCGTTATAATGCAGAAAAATCTTTACTAAAGGCCTTAACTTTTGACCAGTCAGTAAGCTCAATATCTTGGCTTGTATCGGTGCTTCCACCGGTTATTTTCATAATCAATTGGATTATTAATGTTTGCCACCAGTTGTATTTTGAATACAGTAAAGCACCTGCAAATACTCCTTTTAACTGTGGTTGCCATGTAGATAATTGATCAAATTTTAACATATAAGTATTAGTTTCAGGCGTTGATTTTTCTGGCTTTCGCGCCGTTAAACAAACCAAAAAGAAGGCATTTGGTAATGCACTAATTTGTACTTTATGTTGATTAACATATGCGAGTATATTTTTACGAAAGTTACCGTAACGAATTGAAGCCCCCACCAGCACCTTATCATATTGACTAAAATCGATATCTGGTTGCTGGTCAATATCAAATACCGCTAAATCACCCTCAATTTGTTGATTAATATAATCAATAATTTTTAAAGTTTGTCCATCTACCGATGAATATAATACTAAGGTTTTTTTATTCATTTAATTTTTCCAAAAAACAGGAGTAAACAAGACTAACAGGGTAAATATTTCCAAACGTCCAAATAACATTGCAACTATCATTACCCACTTAGAAGCACTGCCCACTTCATTAAAGTGCAAGGCAACTTCCCCTAAGCCTGGCCCTAAGTTATTTAACATAGCAATGGTGGCGGAAAATGAGCTCAGTTCATCCATTCCTGTCATTAACAATGCCAACATACAGAAAATAAAGACTAACGCATAGGTAGAGAAGAATCCCCACACAGCTTCAACAACCCGATCTGGCAAAGCTTTATTGCCTAATTTTATTTTGTAGACAGCTTTAGGGTGAACTAAACGTTTCAACTCACGCATCCCCTGTAAATTGAGAAGTAAAATACGGATCACTTTTAAACCACCGCCTGTCGATCCTGCACAACCACCAATAAAACTAGAAAGTACTAACATAACAGGTAAAAATAAAGGCCACTCAGCAAAGGAAGTCGTTGTAAAACCTGCTGTTGTTGAAATTGAAACTGCTTGGAATAATGCTTGGGAAAAAGTGTGTTCAATAGTCTCATACACATCATGATTGATTAACATGGTAAAGCAAATGGCGGTTACAAAACATTGAATAAAGATAAATGCACGTACTTCTGGATCTTCTTTATAAATATTTAAAGAGAATTTTTTCGCAGAAAAGACACTAAAATGCAACGCATAGTTCACACCAGATATAATTAAGAACAAGACAGTAATAAAATTAATAATATCACTATCAAAATGCCCCATACTGTCATTATAAGTTGAGAAGCCACCAATAGAAACCGTTGAAAAGCTATGCCCAAGTGCATCAAATAAACTCATGCCAGCTAACCAAAAAGCCATCATACAGGCAACGGTTAAACATAAATAAACATACCAAAGCGCCTTCGCTGTTTCAGCAATACGAGGAGTCATTTTTGAGTCTTTTACAGGCCCAGGAGTTTCAGCTCGGTATAACTGCATACCACCAATACCTAGCATTGGCAGTACTGCAACCGCTAATACAATGATCCCCATACCACCAAACCATTGCAACATTTGTCGATAAAAAAGAAACGCTTTGGATAACTGGTCAAGGTCTTCAATAACCGTCGCACCCGTTGTGGTTAAACCAGAAAATGACTCAAAAAAAGCAGAAGCCAAGTTCATATTTAGGCTAGAACTAATTAAAAAAGGAATGGCACCAACACTGCCTAGGGTCGCCCAGAACCAAGACTACAATCAGAAAACCTTCACGCACCTTAAGATCTTTCTTAGAGCGTCGATTAGGCATCCACAACATGAAACCAATCACAAGAGTGATCAGGAAGGCCGCAAAAAATCGCGCCCACCACCATCATCATAAAAAGATGCAATAATCACAGGTGGCAACATTGTTAGGCTAAACAACCCAATTAACATACCCACAATACGAATAATGGAACGAAATGCCACGTTAGCTCACTTTTTCTGATTTAATTTTATTAACACTTACTCTTCCCTGTGTTAACGATTCAAGTTGCTTTATAAAAAGCGAGACATATTGTAAATCAACCTCAATAATAGCATCGACCATTTGCAGATAATCAACCTGCACGATACGTCCAACACCATTAACTAACAAGCTTTCTAACTGCGCCATTTGAGCATAATCACAACTAACTTGATATTGTTGGTAAAAACGTTTTTCAATGGTTTCAATGTTCGGTAAAAGTTGTTGTATACCATTGCTATAAGCACGAACTAAACCACCCGTTCCTAACTTTATTCCACCAGAATAACGGATCACCACTGCCATGATCTCGCCAATTTGAGCGCCCTGTAATAAGGCCATCATAGGCTTACCTGCGGTTCCCTTAGGTTCACCATCATCACTGCACCCCATTAAAACACTATTTTTAGGGCTAGCGACCACATAAGCCCAGCAATGATGTCGCGCTTCTTTATGTAAAGCTTTCATTTCCGACAGATAATCCATTGCGGCTTGTTTACTGTCAACATGGGTCAGATAAGTAATAAAACGGCTTTTTTTATCTCTTCAGTAAATGATAGCGTTTTATTAATAATTGGGTAAGGTTGATTCACTATCCTTCACACACTTTATAACCAGCCGCTTGCCAGGCCAAGAAACCACCTTCGATAGAATATACCTTTGCAAACCCCATTTGTTGTAGTGATAAAGCGAAAAAAACACTGCGCACACCAGAACGGCAAAGCAAGTAAATAGGTTGCTCAGCAAGCAGTTCAATATTTGCAAAGCGTTGCTGAATGCTTGGATGATTATCTATTGTCATCTCTAAAATACCACGTGGAATTAAGGTCGCATTATTGATCGAACCTAATGACGTCTCTGATACTTCGCGGATATCAATTAAAACAAGCTTTGGATCTTGTTGTATTTTTTCATGCAATTGATGTACTGACATCTCTGAAACTTGTGGTCTTAATTGTTCTACTAAAGTACGTCCATTAATCGCCATTTTATTTTCCTTAATATTTCGCTATAGGGATTTTAATTCGCTAACGTTGGTTTATCAAATGGGTTATCAAGATGCCCTTTCAAAAGCATAAATAATGTTTCATCTAATACTTGATAAACTTCATTATGCACAGTGAGTATATCCAATTTAACCAGCTTATTGATTGTCTCTGTCATCACTTCACTAGGGTCATTTTCTGAATTTAAAAAATAACTTTGTTGCACCACAGAAAGTGCATCTTGGCTATGTTTATCAATATTTTGTAAGGTCAAATCAATTTGTTCAGAGATTAAACTATCAATTGAATGACAAACTAAACTCGGCAAAACAAAAAGGTGAACAATATTATTACGATAATAATTAAGTATCAGTGCCTGACTTTCTGTGCAACTCACTACAGCGTCATTATGTTCAAATTTTTGTTGCGCTAGCCCTTGCTGTAAGACTTCCTGTGCGCTAGTTTTTTGATAAGTTACTAGACTACCCTTAGCATTCAGTGCGAGCCACTGTTGGTGCCAATCGAGATGCTTTAGAAATAACACTTCACTTACTTTATGAATTTGATTCGCTAATAAAACGGCGACGACACAGGGGTAATGCATTAACCGCCGTTGCTTCATTAATATTGATCATTACTTTTTGTGCAACCAGTGCGACTTGCTGTTTTAATTGCTCATCCGACACATTACCTTGACGCCAATCAGGTAATGCCTGGTCAAAATGTTGCTTAATATTAATCGGCTCCCCAAAGTTTACAAATGCTCTACCAAAATTACTTAACTTTTTAACAATGCCTAATACTTGCCAAACATTCTCGCGTTCTTTCTTTTTGCCTGCTTGCTCTTTAACATAAGTGCTTACTTCCATTATGTGGTCATAACCAATATAAATAGGAACAATAATCACATTTCGATCTGGTTGCTTTAAATAGGTATCAAGCGAGGCAGACAATAACCCTGTTTTCGGTTGTAACAATAACCCCGTTTCTACTACGACCTCCCTCGGTAAAAAATTCAATCGGGTAACCCTGCTTAAATAACATCGCAAAATAAGCATTAAACACCGCACCGTATAGAGGGCTATCTTTAAAGGTTCGGCGTAAAAAGAAAGCCCCGGAGCGTCTGAAAACTGGTCCTGCTGGGAAAAAGTTAAGATTCACTCCAGCGAAGAATATGCGGAGGAACAAGTCCCTGTTCAAATAAAAGATAAGAAAGTAAAAGATAATCCATATGACTTCGATGGCAAGGCATATAAATTACCTCAGCACCACTTTGGCAAGCTTGTCTAACAGCTTGTGCATGATGCACTTCGATGCCACGATAAATTTTGTTCCAAATCCCCTTTAAAATAACACGAAAGAAACGCAAAAACGGATAAGAAAAGTTAGCGCTGATTTCATATAGATAAGCACGGCATTGCGCTTCTACCTGTTTTTCAGACTGTGACGAATTAAGGGCTGTTTGTTGTATAACCTGACGTAAAGTGGGTTGTGCTAACACAGCCTCAATCATCTTTTTTCGAGCAGGTAGCTTAGGTCCAATACTACTGCGTTTTTGAAAATTAAAATAACGCATCGCAACCTTGGCTAACTTATGAGCAAGTTGTTGCTGTTCACCTCGTTGGCTTAAATGTTTAATTGAAATAGGCTGATTAAAGCGTATTAAATGATCCTTGCCACTTTTTAGTACAATTAATGATTTATGAAATAAACCAACCTGACCTTGTTCATTTAAATCAAAAATGATTTTTTCCCGGCTCGCCCAGGGTTTCTTCCCCAATAAAAAGTAACAGGAATTAATTGAACATCTAAACTATTATCGGCTTGATGTAAGTCTAAAAGTTGCTGATATTGTGTTAGATAAGGCGCATCTTGAAGTTGTGGGGTATTTGGCGAAAAGAATGACCAATTATGAATAAAAATAAGTGAACTTATTTGCTCACCATTAATATCAATCGTTTGATAAGGGTCAGGCAAACCAGCCTGTTTACAACTTGCCTGCAGTCCTAATAAATCACTGGCATTATTTTGCTCCACCACATAAATAATCGGGCGCTGAAGGTCAATATTTAATTCTGTGATCGCATCAAATGGCACATGTTTACTGGTCACCCAAAGACGATTGATTAAACGAGAAAATAAAGAACCTTTTGCTAACACTCAACCACCTAAAATAAGTCAGTACGAATTTTCCATATTAACACAAAACTAGCATTCTAATATCAATACAATCGAGGCGAAGACTTTCCTTAACAGGAATGAAAATTTACAAGTGATATTCACGGTCGCTTTTGCTAGAGTAAGCGACTTAAATATTTGACCATCAAACCCTGGTTAGATAGAAATAAATATTAAAGGCATGTCGTCGCAGTAGGTTCTCCCTACAAAGGATAAAGTTCTCTTTTTAGTATCACCCTTAAAACCGTTAGGATTAAACATGGCAGACAATGGTCCATATTCTCCAAAGAGTAAAACAAAAACGCTTTCCCCAATAAAGTCGGTACCTCATTCCTTTGAAGCGGAGCAAGCGGTCATAGGAGGGTTATTACTCAATAATGAAGCCTGGAATGATGTCGCAGAAACGCGTGGTTGAACGCGATTTTTATCATCGTGCACACCGTACTATTTTTGCCACCATTGAAAGTTTAAGTAGCGAAGACATTCCCGTTGATTTAGTTACCTTGTCAGAAAAGCTTGAAAACAATCAAGAGCTTGATGGCATTGGCGGCATCGCTTATTTAGCCGAATTGTTACAGAACACACCCAGTGCTCGCTAATATCAACAACTATTCAGATATTGTTCGTGAACGCGCCGTAGTACGTGAACTAATTGGTGTGGCTAATGAAATCGCTGAAGCAGGTTATGAAACGGAAGGGCGTGATAGTGGCGAACTATTAGACTTTGCAGAAACCAAGGTTTTCCAAATTGCTGAGGCTAGAAGTAATAAAAATGAAGGCCCTCAAGCACTTAAAGATATTTTAAAAGCGACAGTCGCAAGAATCGATGACCTGTGTAAAAACCCACGAGATGGTATTACTGGATTATCATCAGGTTACAACGATCTAGATCAGATGACTACTGGATTCCAAGATGGTGATTTAATCATTGTAGCCGCACGTCCTTCAATGGGTAAAACCACCTTTGCCATGAACCTTGCAGAACACGCGCTTTAAACGCCGACAAGCCAACGATTATTTTCTCCTTAGAAATGCCTGCAGATCAAATCATGAATCGTATGCTGGCATCTTTAGGGCGTATTGACCAAGGTAAAATCCGAACTGGTGCCTTAGATGAAAATGATTGGGCATCACTATCCTCAACCATGTCAATATTACTTAATCAGGGCAAGATGTTCATTGATGATAGTTCAGGTTTAACGCCAACCGAATTAAGATCCCGCGCTCGTCGTATCGCACGTGATCACGGCGGGGTGAGCATGATCATGATCGATTATCTACAATTAATGCGCGTTCCTTCGCTAAGTGAAAACAGAACCCTAGAGATTTCTGAAATATCACGCTCCTTAAAAGCCTTAGCAAAGGAATTACGTTGCCCCGTTATCGCGCTTTCTCAGCTTAACCGTGGACTTGAGCAACGCGCCGATAAACGCCCAATTAACTCAGATTTACGTGAATCTGGTGCGATAGAGCAGGATGCCGATTTAATTATGTTCATTTATCGTGACGAGGTTTATCACGAAGACAGTAACGATAAAGGCATCGCTGAAATCATTATTGGTAAACAGCGTAATGGACCAATAGGTAAAGTGCGCTTAACCTTCCAAGGTCGCTATTCTCGCTTTGATGAGTACACAGGTGCTAGCTACCAAGATGAATAACACCAGCATTACACGTGCCTTGATTAATTTGAAAGCTTTACAACATAATCAACAACTCCTGCAAGCACAGGCCTCTAACAGCCAGATTTTAGCCGTCGTTAAAGCAAATGCTTACGGACATGGAATGATTGAAATTGCACGTCACTTATCGAGTATTTACGCACTTGGAGTAGCGCGTTTAAATGAAGCTGTGATGTTACGTGAAGCTGGTATTACAACCCCTATTGTATTGCTGGAAGGTTTTTTCCATGCAGATGATATGCAAACCCTGATTAACTATAACCTAGAAACCGTAGTGCATTCGCAACAGCAGACTTAATGCAATTGTGAATAGTGAATCGAACTCACCACTTAAAATTTGGCTAAAACTCGATACTGGCATGCATCGTTTGGGTTTTCATGGTGAAACAGTTCGATCAAGCTTATCAATTGTTAGAAAACACTAAAAATGTTTGTAAACCTATTAATTTAATCACTCACTTTAATTGTGCGGATGAGTTAGGTAAAGAAATAACAGCGATTCAATTTAAAAAGTTTGTTTCCCATACAAAAAGCAATAGTGGTTTAAACTCAGCAGCAAACTCTGCGGCGATACTCGCTTGGCCAGAAACCCATGCGGATATTATTCGCCCAGGTATTGCTCTTTATGGCGCTTCCCCTTTTAATAATAAATCAGCCAGTGAATTTAGTTTAAAACCCGTAATGACACTTAAATCACAACTTATTGCAGTGCGTTGCCATCAAGCGGGTGAAAGTGTTGGTTACGGAGCAAGTTGGACAGCGCAGAAGGATACAAAATTAGGGGTGGTTGCTATAGGTTACGGTGATGGCTACCCACGTATGGCACCTGAAGGTACACCTGTTTTAGTTAATGGGCGTGTTGTACCAATCGTAGGACGCGTTTCAATGGATATGTTAACCGTGGATTTAGGCCTAAATAATAAAGATAAAGAGGGTGATGAAGTGACTCTTTGGGGAGAAGGATTGCCCGTCAACGATGTGGCGAATCATATCGGTACAATCGCTTATGAGTTAGTCACTAAGCTTACTTCTCGTGTAGCTTTACAATATGTTCAATAAATCTCAATTGAGCATAACCCAAGCCAAACTATTTGCTTATCAGCTTCCCTTGCAAACCCCAATGCGTTTTAAAACAGCGCATTTAAACCACCGAGAAGGTTTAATCTTACAACTTCAAGATAGCAATAATGACCAATATTATAGTGAAATCGCGCCTTTACCCGGTTTTAGCCAAGAAAGACTCTCACAAGTTAAAACTGAAATAATACAATTATTATCAACCAACTTAACACAAGTCACGTCATATAAAAGTGGCTTCAAAAGTGTACAATTTGCCTTAGATTGCTTTTTTCCTTATTGTCCTAAACAAGAACAACAGCAGTTGAATAATATGGAAAATGTTCCCCTGTTACAGGGTGACTGCAAGGCCATCACTCAGCAATATCAAAGCTTAGCTTATCCAAACTTAATAAAGTTAAAAGTAGCCAGAAACACAGTTGATAGTGATATTTTAGTTTTCCAGCAATTGTGTCAACTTAACCCTCTCATAAAAATTAGGTGTGATGCCAACCAAGCTTGGAACAAGCAACAAGCGAACTTATTTTTTAGTGCAATAGAAACCCAAAAACTAGATTACATTGAAGAACCTACTTGTGATCATCAAGTTAATCTGCAACTTGCAGAAAAATATCAAATCTATTTAGGTTTGGATGAAACCCTGCAACAAACTGATTTTCATTATTGGCACCACCCTTTTATTAAAGCTTTCATTATCAAACCCAGTTTAGTTGGTAGCAAACAAGTGATTGACCAATATATTACACTCGCTAAACAGCATCATATTTTAGTTAGTTTCAGCTCCAGTTTTGAGTCAGTGGTTGGCTTACAACAACTAAAAAACTTAGCTAATCACTATTTAGGTCAACCTGACTCACAATCGCTAGTTATATCCTTAGGCATTGATACCTTAAAATACTTCAAGGGTAATTTATTGAAGAATGAAGATAAAATACAACAAGATTGCAAACAATTGGAGCTTTTATGGATAGGCAACAGATAGACAAACAACTCAGCTACTGTCCCGTTGCATGGCAAGCAAAGCACAATCCACAGCAAATCGCACTACAGACAGATAAGCAAAGTATTACCTTTGGCGAACTTCATTTACAGGTTGAAAGTGTCACATTACAGCTAAAAGCTTTATCCATGAAAGAAGCAGACAGACTTGCCTGTATTGCCACAAATAGTGTTGCTTTGGTCCTGTTGCAACTTGCCTGTCTACGTTGTGGTTTTATTTTTTGCCCGATTAATGCCAAATTCAACGAAGCCGAAGTTAATAAGCGTTTAGCTGTGTTAAAAACGCCCTTTATATGGCATCAAGACAATGAAAAAAATAACCTAGCAGTCAATTTTGACTTGGAGTTAGCAAAAACAGCCAAGCAATCTGAAATTGATCTTGAAGCCTTTTCAATAGACAAGTTTAATGTCATTAGCATCATTTTCACCTCAGGTAGCAGACGGAGCACCTAAGGCGGTAATGCATCATTTTAGCAATCATTATTACAGTGCATTAGGCTCTCAGAGTGTTATTCCTTTAACCCTTGGGGATAAAAACCTACTTAGCCTGCCAATTTTCCATATTAGTGGTTATGCCACCGTTATGCGCACCCTGCTGGCTGGTGCTACCTTGCAAATATTAGAAGCTAAAATTAATAGCCAACTTTTACAACGGCAACAAACGACACACCTTTCACTTGTATGTAGCCAGCTTATACAATTATTAGAAGATCCTCTGTTTCAAGAAAGTTCATTATCAATTAAGCACTTATTATTAGGAGGTAGTAGTTTCCCTAAAAAGTGCTTACAACAAACTCGAGATCGTGGTTTCACCTATCACCTCAGTTATGGTTCAACGGAAATGGCTTCGCAAATAGCAACATCCACTAACAACGAAATATTAACCCTTTTGCCATATCGAAAAATGAAACTGTCGGATAAAGAAATTATGCTTGCCGGAGAAACACGTTTTGTGGGTTATTTCCAACAACCATTAATTGCTGATAATGAATATTTTGCAAGTTCTGATCTCGGTGAAATCAATAAAAAAGAGATCAAAATTATTGGCCGTAAAGATCGTCAATTCATTTCCGGAGGAGAAAACATCCAACCCGAAGAAATTGAAAAAGTATTGTTAACTTTTCCAGGATTGTCACAGGCCTATGTTTTACCGATACAAGACGCTCTATACGGCCAGCGACCTATTGCATTTATAAAATGGAAAGCAGAGGAACAGCCCGAAACAACTTAAACAATTCATTTCAGGCAAGCTTATTAGTTTTAAGCGCCCTTTGCATTATTTCACTATGCCAGCCCAACAGGGAATTAAAGTAAATAAAAAGCAACTAACTGAACTCGCGCGTAAGTTATTAGAGTAGATTAGGATTTCTAAAAAGAATCAAAGACAAAATAGGCATTTCTATGCAGATTAGGTAGAATTATTTATTCTACTTTCACTCTAGTGGTCATTATGGATTCATACAAATTAAAAATTGCTTTCTGTCACCCTAAATATTGGCTCGCATGGTTAGGCATTGGTACCTTATTTATCAGTTCTCTTTTACCCTATAGCACCTTGATATTTATTGGTAAAATACTTGGCCGAACAGCGATGCCTTTTGCAAAAAAGAGACAACATATTGCAAGATGTAACCTTATTCATTCTTTTCCCGACCTTTCCGAACAAGAAGTTGAGGACAAAGTACGTCTGAATTTTGAAAACAGCGGTATCGCATTACTAGAGATGGGAATGGCTTGGTTTTGGCCGAGTTGGCGAGTACGTGGTTTATTAAAAGTACGAGGCTCTGAACATGTTGATAAAGCGATTATTAATGGCCAAGGTACTATTTTTTTAGGTGCACATTTTCTAACATTAGAAATAGGTGCTCGCGCCCTCGGTCTAACTCGTCCTTGCCATGCAGTATACCGAAAACATAGTAACCCAGTACTTGATTATTGGTTTTATTGGGGAAGAATGCGCGAACATAAAGCCATGTTAGACAGACGTGATTTTAAAGGTATGTTACGTGTATTAAAAAATAAAGATGCATTATGGTACGCCCCAGATCATGACTACGGGAAACATAAAAGTAGCGTTTTTGCGCCTTTCTTTGCCGTTGAAAATGTCAACACAGTGTCGGGAACAAGTACGCTTGCCAAAGTAAAGGATAGCTGTGTTATTCCTGTTTTTTTAAAGCGTTTACCTGCGAATGAAGGTTATGAATTGATTTTTTATCCTGCCTTAAAAGACTTTCCTAGTAAAGATTTAGTAGCAGATACACACACAACCAATCAACAAATTGAAAAAATGGTTGCAGAGTGTGACGACCAATATATGTGGATGCACAAACGCTTTAAAACACGCCCAGAGGGTGAAGCATCCTTCTATTGATGCATATTTATTAAAATGTTTTGAGTAAGCTGAACTTTCGGTTTACTCAAAACACCTTTCTGCATTATTCGCTTAAAAACTGTTTCCAAACTTCAATTACCGCTTGACGCTCTTGCTCAAATTTAACTTCATCAACAATACGTTTTTGTTTATTGAGGGTTAATCTATGTGTTGCATCACGAATAGCACAATATGCCTTAACCAAAGACTGCTGTTGTTTATTTGTTAATAGTTTTTGATTTTTACAAGCTTCAAAAATACGCAAATTATCAGACCACTGACACAAACAGGCATCACTTTCAAAGGCATAGGCAAGCACCAAATACTGAGCAATAAATTCTATATCAACCATGCCTCCCGGCGATTGTTTAAGATCGAATAGTCCTTTATCAGCATGACAAAGGTACTCACGCATTTTTTTACGCATCTCTGCTACTTCTGTGGCTAATTTAGCTTTATCGCGTTTAATAGATAACACAGATACACGGATACGATTAAACTGCTCCAGTAATACGTCATCAAAAAAGATTGCTCGTGCACGAACCAGTGCTTGTCGCTCCCACGTCCAGGCATCATTTCGTAAGTACTTCTCGTAACCAAGCATACCGGCAACTAAAGGCCCAGAATCACCAGATGGGCGTAAGCGCATATCAATTTCATATAACACACCAGAATTAGTGCGTGTACTAAACAGGTGAATAATGCGTTGAGCGAGACGAAAATAAAAAAGCTGATTATCAATCGTACGGCGTCCGTTGGTTTGTCCTTTCACTTCTGTATCATGCAAAAAAACCACATCAAGATCAGAGCCATACCCTAATTCAAATCCCCCATTTTGCCGTAACCTATCACCGCAAAACCTTTACGATCGGTATTAAGCACATTGCTTGGTACACCAAATTTTTCTACCATTTGCGCCCAGGCAATGTGAATAACGTAGTTCATAATGGCATCACTCAAATAGGTTAAGTGATCACTTACTTTTGGTAACTCTATTGTTCCTACAATATCAGCAGTACGCGATACGTAAAAACTGCATTTGCTTAAATTGGCGTAGTGCTTCCATTTGATGTTCCATATCATCTTCAGGTACACGTAACATAAATTGCTGAAGGTCACTTTTATAATTCACTAATTCCGAGGGATGATACAGATGCTGTGGATCAAGCAATTCATCTAATAAAATGGGATGACGACCTAACTGAAAACTAATACGTTTACTTGCATTACATAAAGTTAATAACTGATTAAGCGCCCCATCATTTTCATTAAGTAGCTCTAAATAAGCGGTTCGATGCATAATTTTTAATAATAAGTCTGCAAGGCGTTGCATTAATTCATCAGGCATCTCAAAAGCAAACAGTTTTGCGACTATTTTAGGCAACAATTTTTCCATTGTTTCTTGGCCTCGATTACCCATCGGGCGCCTAGTAATATCCTTTTTAAAGGAAATTAAAGTCTGGCTTAACTGGGTTGCTAATGTGTCACTAATACCCTTTTCTACTAATAGGTTAATGGTTTCCTGCGCCGTTAGATCTAAGGCCCATAACTCACAAAAGTCTTGATCTGCTTGCTTGTCTTCCTCCGCTTCCCCTATTACCCAATTAAATTCTTCATGCACATTAGACATCACTTTATTTAAAGCTAGGTAGAAACTATCCCAATCTTCAAATTGCATCACTTTAATTAAGCGACACTTATCTAATTCATTGTTAGGTAAGGTTTGAGTTTGCTGGTCAGCAATTTGCTGTAACACATTTTCAACACGACGCAGAAAATGATAGGAATCAAGCAAACTTTGAACGCGAGACTTTGGCAAAATATTCATATCGGCAATCACAGCTAAGGTTTGTTGCAAGCCTTTACACTGTAACGCAGGGTTACGCCCGCCATGAATAAGCTGGAAAGCCTGTGCCACGAACTCTATTTCACGAATACCACCTGTGCCTAATTTAATATTATCGATTAACCCCTTGCGTCGCACTTCAGTACTGATCATGGTTTTCATTTTACGTAATGATTCAATCGCACTAAAATCAATATAACGACGATAAACAAAAGGGCGCAACATTGCCTCTAGCTCTTTTTTATACTCCCCTCTTCACCAATCACCCGCGCTTTCACCATTGCATATCGTTCCCATTCTCGCCCATGACTTTGATAATAATCTTCAATAGAGGCAAAATTAGTCACTAAAGGACCTGAATCACCAAAAGGGCGTAAACGCATATCAACACGATATACAAAGCCATCCACGCTTACTTGATGCAAAGCGGCAATCAGTCGTTGCCCGAGTTTGGTAAAAAAGGTTTGATTAGCAACCACGCGACGAGCCCCCTGCGTTTCACCTTTTTCAGGGTAAGTGAAAATAAGATCGATATCCGATGAAAAATTGAGTTCACTTCCTCCTAATTTACCCATCGCAAAGATATATAAGTTTTGTTTTACACCAAGTTCATTAACTGGAGTGCCTTGTTCACTGCATTGTTTATCGTATAACCAGTTTAAGCTTTGCTCAATTAATTGATCCGCTAAAAACGAAATATGCTTAAAACTTTCACTTAAATCAGCTTGTCCAAGTAACTCTCGCCAAGCAATAATCACCATATGTTTACGTCTAAATTGACGTAAGACAGTATGCAATTGGGTTTCATCATTGGTTAGCGTTAAACGCTTTTTTAATTCTTGTTTTATATGCTCTGTTCGCTCACATAACGTTAAAAGGTCATCACGGTATAATTCTTCTAATAGGGTCGGTTGCTTGATTAAGGCCCCTGCAATAAAGTCACTTAAACCTAGTATTGTGTTAAGTTTTCTTCGCTGAGCATCATTACAAAAAGAAAGATCAACTCGCTCGCTTAAATTTTCAAGGTGATGGGTGGCACAATCGGTGAGTAAAGACATCTTAGCGACCTATTTTAACGAGGAAAGCGCTAACTTAGCAGTTGTGTGAAACATGATCAGTAATAAATGACTTTAAAGATTGAAAAACAACGTTAACTCCGCAATATTAGCGTTACAGATAAAAAATAAAAATCAAACTGCTTGACATATAATGACAAGCGGACTAAATTAGTTTCAGACAGGACATTAAATGTCCTAATTAAGGAGCATTATGAATATTCATACTATAGCGGCCCATTTAAACCAGTTACAAGACGCAACTGAAACAGGCTTTAATTTTGACTGTACACCTATCGATGGTGATATTGATGTCTTGCAAGTTGAAGTCGTTGGTCGTGAAGAAATTCCTATTTTTATTTCTGTTAGTGATAACCAAATTCTATGTATCGCATATTTGTGGGGCGAAGATGAAGTTAAACCAGAATTAAAAGCCAATATGATTGAAGCTATGTTAGAAATGAATATCCCTATGCCACTTTCTTCATTTGCAAAAGTTGAAGATAAATATGTGGTTTTTGGTGCATTATCAATCAATTCAACACTTGATGATATTGAATTAGAAATTGTAACGCTGAGTGATAACAGTTTAGAAGTTATTAGTGAAATGGACTCCTATTTAAAATAGCTCAACATTAGCGCTTTTGTGTATATAACAAAATAAGCATTTTTCGACGACAAAATAAGCCTATATGGAAATAGACTGAGTCGTTACAAATCAGTAAGGAAAATAGAATGAGTATATTTAAGAAAATTATTACTGCTGGTTCGTGGTGGCGCAACTGAAGCCGGTGAAGCAATTGTTGATGCTAATGCAACACGCATTTTTGAACAAGAAATACGTGATAGTGAAAAACATATCACCATTGCCAAACGCGACCTAACAGAAGTAATGGCAAAACAAATGCAAGCGACCCGCGAACTTGCACAATTACAAACAAGCATCAAAGAGCATGAAGGCTATGCACTGCAAGCACTTGAACAGGGTAACGAAGCTTTAGCCATTGAAGTTGCAGAAAAAATTGGTGAGCTTGAAGCGAATGAAGCAGATCAACAGCAAGCTAACGAAAGTTACCTAAAAAGCGCAGATCGCTTGAAAGAGTTAATCAAAAAAAGTGAACGTCAACTAACTGATTACAAACGTCAATTGAGCATGGTAAAGACAACTGAAAGCGTGCAAAAAGCAACATCAGCGATTACCAGTAACTTCACAGCAAGTAACTCAAAGCTATTAAATGCCAAAGATTCTTTAGAACGTATTAAAAAGAAACAAGCTAATTTTGATGATAAATTAAAAGTCGCAGAGCAACTAGAGTCAGAAAATGGTGATAGCTCACTAAAAGCTAAGTTACAGGAAGCTGGTATTGGTGCACAACAATCAAGTGCACAATCAATCCTAGATCGCTTAAAAACTAAATAGTTTTTAGAGTACTAACAACACGAGACCTTTTTAAGGCTCGTGTTTTTTGCGTTTTGGCTTTGCCAAAAAAGAGGGTTAAAGATGAGTTTTTTGAAATCACTGTTTGCTAAAAAACAAGCGCTTCCTACGCGTACCTTAAATAACGCTTCAGAATTACAGTTAAATGATATCTTCACCTTTGGTGATAGCTTCGCATTACCCCAGGCAATGCGTAAAATGCAATTACAAGTAACAGATATCAATACCCTTGAGTTTAAACATGAGCATTATATACAAGTGATTGGTCAAGGTAGTGGCTCACAACTAGTTTATCTCAGTTTTCCTAACAATCCCCAAAAGCTCATTAAGTTCAGCCTATTATTAACACGCGATGATGTTGAAGCTTTATTTGATATGGATGATTTTTCTGAAATATTTGAAGCACCAGGTAATGCGCGACTAAAGCCTTTAACCAACAATCACAACTATGCAGATATGATTGCTGATGAATATATACAACAGAACTTTATGACAACAGGGTATTTTCATAAGCAGGACTACAGAGACTCAACACCACCACAATACACTGAAGATAATCACGGGCAAGAATTTGAGTATTATTCCTTACAAGGTGGTCAAGAAAAACGTTTTGTAGAAATATTTATATTTGAAAATGGTGAAACAGATGTATATCTTTCATTCCTACGCCCTGAAAATGAAATAGCTGAATTATGGGCCAAAGAATAAATCTTTAACTTAAAATGACAAGATCATAATTGCTAATAGAAAAGTAATACCAAAGGAAGTAATGAAGTGATCAACTATTGCGTAGGAAAAATTAGCACTAGCAAGGCGTGAGTTGCAGGAGATAGTTGTTCTCACTTCAATACTCACAACACCGCTAGAGTAATTTTAACCAGCAATACTGATCACCTTTTAACTTCTTTTGGTATAAGTAGGGATGAAAATAAACAACGATGAAAACAAGGGAGTCTAAACATGCCAAATGGTAAATTACCTGAAAAATGGCAACAATCAGCCAAAGTTGTAAAAGCAGTACAAATTGCCTTCGATATGGACAGTAAACTGCAATACAGCATCCGACGTAGTGCGTTAGATAAAGGCGTTAGCCCCTCTGAACAAATTCGTTCCTTATTAGCCTTACCGACTCATAAAAAGCCTAAACGTCCTCGCTTAACGGTCAGTTTAAGCCAAGAAGATTACGCTTTATTAAGTGAACGTTATGATATTCCTGCCACAGAACCAATTAGAAATTAAAAAACAGGTAATAGAAGAGTTAACTCAGTTTGCTTTACAGAGTGAGTTTCATAAGGGTTGATTAACCTTATTAGACTTATTTTTAGAGAATAAAAAAGGAGCCGAGGCTCCTTTTTTGCTATTCATGATAATTAAATATTATTAACAAGACTTATCTTAAGCATCATCACTTACTGGAATACTACATGTAGATATAATTCCATTTGGCGATGTAACTAAAAATGTCGCATTACCAGTTAATACTCCATTTTCAGTAGTTTCACGTTTTAAAGTAACATCAAAATCATATGTACTATTTAGTGAGTCTGTTACAGTCCAACTATCTGTATCACCAGCAATCTCGCCATTTTCAATTGAAGAAGAAATACCTGTACCTGCAGGAGGTGTATTACTATACGTATCATCATAAACAGACACTGTAAAGGTTACAGACTCACTGCCCGTTGCCGTTGTAAGGTCTACATTAGAAATAAAAGTACCAGTAGCATCTTTAAAGTCACAAGAAAATTCTGATCCACCTATGACAATTTGAATACTTTTTGTGATCGTAATTAACTCCCGAACACAATAATCACCATCACCCGATACAGGACATAAATAACCAGTATATTTAGAATCTCCGTTAGTATCAGTGAATACTTCACCTTCTGTATATTCACCATCATCAATACTATCAATAAAACTTTCTTCACCAATCGCTGTTGCAGTTATTATTGCCCGACCATTAGAAGCATGTGGTAATGTTGACTTCCATTCCATAGTACATTCACTACCTTCTGTTAAACAATAACCTTTTGTTCCCGAAGAATCAGTTATTCTTCCAGAAGTAGTAGTAAAGTTTACAGTCGTGCCATCTGGTACAGCAGTATTATCTTCTCCTCCACCTAAATAAACAGTAATACCATCAGAAACGATATAATTTTGAGCTTCAGGCGATAAAGTTTCTGTCTGCTAAGGTAAAGCTATCTTGGTCTGGATAACCAGTAGAAATATTCAACTGGTTAGATGTCTTATAAATATCATCATCACTAACAAGTACCACTTTTACTACAACAGGACCTGCAACTACTCCTGACTTTATGAGTGTGCTTACAAGACCATCCTCATCAGAGGTTGCTGTATCAACGCTTATACTTGTTCCTTCTGGAGAAGCTAACAATTCAAATGTTACAACTTCACCCTCTATTGCTTCTCCATTTGCATCCACTATTTTAAAAGATACAGTGGCAGTTTCTTCTGGTTCCTTCCGCACCAACCCCTTTAATTGTAATCCAATCTGATGAAACACCTTCATATGAAAAATAAGAAGGTGAGCCAACCGCACTTTCAACGATTGGAACTTCCGTATCAACAGCCGTAGTTGTTGAATCAGTCTCGTCTGTTGAAGTATCGTCCGTTGCACCTTCAAGGGTTCCACCACAAGCAGTTAGTAGCAATAATGAAATTGCAATGGTGGAGAGAGGTAGAAATCGCATACAAGTTCCTTTTGATAATTAAGAGTTAATAAGTAAGTTGTCACAGTATAGAGCAAAAAAATCAGCACAACAATTAATTATCATATTTTGATGCATGATCCACCGATTATTTTTCACACTACCTTTTGATAACAAAAATTTAACGAATATTAAATCAAATTTAAATATTAAAAATAAAAGGCTAACCTAGTTAGCCTCATATTCAACATATTAACAGATTGTTATTTAGGCAAAAATCCGATTTTATCGTACACCTTCGCTAGCGTTTCTGCAAAGCACGCACTCGCGCTTTCTCTGCTCCTACTCTTGCAATGGCTTGCAAAGCTTGTTCATCAGCACGTAATTCTTTATAACGAGCTTGGATAGGCTCTAATAAGCTTACCACAGCATCAGCTGTATCAACTTTTAAATGACCATACATTTTATCTTCGTACTGCGGGATCAAGCTTTCTATACTGGTACCCGTTGAACAGGAAAGCAATGTAAGTAAATTAGAAACACCTGGTTTTTCATCTTTATCAAAATAAATACGCGCTTGTTCGTCGGAATCTGTTGCAGCTGACTTTAATTTTTTTAGCTATTTTTTTAGGGTCTTCTAATAAGCCGATAAAGTTTTTCTCATTATCGTCTGACTTAGACATTTTCTTAGTTGGCTCCTGCAGGCTCATGATACGTGCGCCGTGCTCTGGAATGGCAGGCTCAGGTACAACAAAAGTATCGCCATAGGCATTATTGAATCGTGTTGCAATGTCACGAGCCAGCTCTAAATGCTCGCTTTTGATCACTACCAACTGGTACATTTTTAGGGCCATACAATAAAATATCAGCGACCATTAACACAGGGTAACCAAATAAACCGGCATTAATATTAGACACATTTTTTTGTGATTTTTCTTTAAATTGTGTCATACGGTTCAACTCTCCCATCTGCGTATAACAATTTAAAATCCAAGATAGCTCTGCATGCTCTGGCACCTGTGATTGGATAAACATGGTGCTTTTTGTAGGGTCTATACCAACAGCTTGATACATAGCTAAACCGTCATAAATGGCCTGACGCAATGCTTTGGGATCTTGTCGAACAGTAATGGCGTGTAAATCAACTAAACAAAATAGACAATCGCTTGTTTGTTGCATAGTTACCCATTGACGCAGAGCGCCCATATAGTTTCCGATAGTCAAGGCGCCTGAAGGTTGGCATCCACTTAAGACAATTGGTTTACTCATTTTGTATTCCTTACGGTGCTTAAAGTAGCACTAACAATTCATTAAATTGATCAATAATATAATCTGGGTTTAACAGAGATACAGGCTCTCCATAGTTATAACCATAGGTTAATGCGATACTCACTAAGCCAGCATTTTTCCCTGCTAAGATATCGTTTTTTGAATCTCCAACCATAACCGCCTGAGTTTTATCACAGGAAAAATGCTCAAGCGCATAATTAACTTGCATTGGGTCTGGCTTGTTTTTGGCAAGTGAATCGCCACCTAAAACTAAATCAAAATAGTCACTAATTTTAAAATTTGCTAATAAATCAGGAAGAAACTGTTCGGCTTTATTAGTGATTAAAGCAGTTTCATAACCACGCGATTTTAAGGTTTTAAGGGTTTCCGCAACATTATCATACAAACAAGAAGCACTATTAAGGTAGTGTTGATAATGTTGCTCGAAACGACTTAATGCTTCGCACTGCGAAACAGTTTGATTACCAACATGCTTTAAGGCACGTTCTACAAGCTTAGGTATGCCATTACCAACCCAAGTTTTAATGTCTTCGTCTTTGCAATGGGGTAATTCAAACTCATTTAACATAGCATTCAGTGCTAAACGTAAATCAGGAACACTATCAACAAGTGTTCCATCCAAATCAAAACAAATTAATTTAATGTTATCTATTTTATTCATTAGATTTTTGCTAACTCACTGCGCATTTGATCAATAACGGTTTTGTAATTAGGTTGATTAAAAATAGCAGAGCCAGCAACAAACATATCAGCACCTGCTTCAGCAATTTCTTTAATATTGTCTACTTTAACACCACCATCAACCTGTAGACGAATATCACGACCACTTGCATCGATTAGCGCTCTCACTTGACGTAATTTCTCAAGTGTATGTGGAATAAATGATTGACCACCAAAACCAGGATTAACAGACATTAGCAGTATGACGTCTAGCTTATCCATGACATGTGTTAGCTCTTCAAGTGAACTTGCTGGGTTTAATACTAAACCAGCTTTACAACCATGGTCTTTAATCAATTGTAATGAGCGATCAACATGTTTTGACGCATCTGGGTGAAAGGTAATAATTGACGCCCCTGCTTTTGCAAAATCAACAATCATAGTATCAACGGGTTCAACCATTAAATGCACATCAATCGGCGCTGTAATACCATAATCACGTAATGCTTTGCAGACCATTGGCCCAATCGTCAAATTAGGAACGTAATGATTATCCATGACATCAAAATGTACAACATCGGCACCACCAGCAAGTACTTGTTGGACATCATCCCCTAGACGGGCAAAATCAGCAGAAAGGATTGAAGGGGCAATTAAATAATCGGTCATGTTTTTACCTATAACAGTTAGAGCAGAATGTGGTCACTATTCTACCGAAGCAAACTGCAACAGACTAATTTTTATTAGTGTCAATCGCCTTAAATAAGGCAAATATCTCACCGACAGAGTTACGATTACTAGCGTTACTACTAATTGTACGAGACACCTGTATTTTATCGCATACAGCATCGCGATATAATTCCTGCGTTAAAGTAGTATCATGATTACTAAGTAAGACAGCACACTTTGATTCTCTTGCAAGACGCGCTAAGTTTGCCTGGTCATCAAGACTAAACCCTTCCTTTGCGTAACCCGTGAATGAAGCGCTAACACTCAGCGGCACATAGGGTGGATCACAATAAAGCACATCATCATTACGTAAATACTGAAATAGTTTTTGATATGGTTTACAAACAAATTTAGCCTTTTTGGCTTTTTCAGCAAAAAATAATAGCTCTTTTTCAGGAAAATAGGGCTTTTTATATCGTCCAAAGGGCACATTAAAACCGCCACTTTGATTGTAACGGCATAAACCATTGTAGCCATGACGATTCATATATAAAAACAGTAACGAGCGCTGATAGGGATCCGTACTTTGATTAAACTCAGCACGAATTTGATAATAACTTTGTTCAGTATTATATTGAGGTTGAAAGTAACGCTTGGCATCGGCAATAAAACCTAGCGGTCTTCGCTTGATGATATTGTACATAGCAATTAAATCGGCGTTGATATCATTGAGCAAGTATTCATCAAAATCACTATTTAAAAACACAGAACAAGCACCAACAAAAGGTTCTACAAGCCTTTTACCGGCAGGTAAGCGTTGATTAATTTGTTCAGTTAGTGAATATTTACCACCCGCCCATTTCAAAAAAGCACGATGTTTTTTATTATTCATCCCGCTGAAGATCCTGATGTACTAATTCGTATTTCTTTGCCCAAGTGCTTAGTTCAGCAAATGAACCAGGTAACTGTTGTGCTTGAGTTGTGGCTATTTCTCGGCTTTCATATTGCCCATAAATCACTACATACCATGTATTTTCATTACGTATTGTCTGATAAATATAAACATCTTTTTGTGGTAAATTATGCTGTCCAATAAAGCGATTTAATGATGCTTCTGAAGCAAACCCCGCAAGTTGTAAGGTATAAAAATTAGGGTTAATAGCAAATAAAATATCTTTAGCAACAAAGGTATCATTCGTCTCATTTTCAACGGGTGCTTTTATCGGAGCCTGTTGCTTAATATTTTCCTGCTCAATCGTGACTTGTGAAATCTGCGCTTCAACTTCTTCTTCAAGAACTAAAGGTGATGAACCTTCATCAATTTCTGTTTTAACTGCCTCACTAGTAACAGGCAATACTTCATCTACAGAAGCGCTTAATTCTATAGGCTTATTTTCCACAGCTTCAGGTAATAAAGTAGCAACTTCACTCTGCTCTGCTTCCTGAAGTGTATTTTGTGCTTCTGATGAAGATAGTTCAATTAACTGCTTTGCTCCGAAATAACAACACGCTGTTGCGAGTCGGCCTCTCCAACGCTAAGTTGATTATCTGTAACACTTTGTGTTGTTGCGTTCCACTGTCCAGCGAGTACTTCTGTTGATTCTGAATCACTTATAGTATCGAGACTAATATCTATGTCACTATCAGTAATAAGTTCTGTTGAATCGATACTTTCGGGCAATACTGAATCTGTTTCAATAATAATATCTACTTCGGGATCAGTTTTGATAAATTTTGGATATAAATAATAAGCTAAGCTAGCGACAACAATAATAAAAGCAAACATAACTAATATCGCAGGCAAACCATTCTTCATCCAAGAAAGCTTTCGATCATCTAACTCGCCACTGCTAACCTTTGTTGCTAAGGCAAGTATTTTTTCAGGTATTCCTTGGCAACGAGAAAGTTGAAGTGCAATAGCGTCTTGGTGCTCTATTTGTGGTGAATAACCTATTTGCTGGAAACGATGGTTTAATAATTGTTCGGCTTCATTAGCACTCAGAGGTGCCAATTTAAAGGTAAGTGTCGCGACATTCAAGTGACGGGGAAGTTTCTTGATGGTTTTTACCATTTGACTGGTCTTTAGATCATCACTTAATAATATAAAGCTAATCTCATGATCTGTAAAACGAAACTTCTGGTCAATGACCTCTGCTAACTCAGTTAATAATTGAGCAGGTAATAATTCTGCATTATCTATTACCACTGCACGGCTGACGTCTGATTTTTGTGAATCTTTTAATAATAATAAGATGTTAGCCAAAGAATCTTCAGCATTAAATAAGGGATCTTCAAATAGTTGAGCAATAATTTGCTGACGAATTTGAGTTGCAGGTGTGGTTTGATACAGACGAATAAAAGCTTGCTGAGTATCATCGGGCAATAAATTAGATAATTGCTCTACTAAAGTGCTTTTACCACTCCCAGCTTCACCAGAGATAAAGGTTATCGACGATGATAAATACAGTAAATGTTGTAAACGCTCAATTAACTGTAACTGAGAGGGGAATGATATGAGCGTACGTTCAACCATTATTATTAATGTTCAATGACACTACGAAGCACTGCTTCACTAACGTCAGAGAAAACCTCACTACTACCAATGCTTGTTGGTAGAATTAAGCGTAATTGCCCATTTAACACTTTTTTATCAAGTTGCATGTGTTTTGCAAAATGTTCGTAGGTCATTTCATCAGGAGCTGTTAATGGAAGATCAAAACATTTGATTAATAAGGTAATTTGTTCAACCTGTGAAGCCGACATCATACCTAAAACAAGAGATGTTTTAGCTGCAAGCACCATTCCAGCACCAACGGCTTCACCATGTAACCAGTTGCCATAACCCTGGTTCAGCTTCTATTGCATGCCCAAAGGTATGACCTAGGTTCAATAATGCACGGATGCCATGTTCTTTTTCATCTTGAGCAACTACTTCAGCTTTAATCTCACAGCATCTTTTAATCATATAAATGATTGCCTGTGGTTTTTTCGCTTTTATATCATTCGCATTTTCGTCCAGCCAATGAAAAAAGTCAGCATCATAAATAATGCCATATTTAATGACTTCTGCCATACCTGCAGAAAATTCTCTTGCTGGTAATGTTGCGAGACAATTGATATCAATAATTACCGATTGAGGCTGATAAAACGCACCAATCATATTTTTCCCTAAAGGATGATTGACAGCTGTTTTCCCACCAACGGATGAATCAACTTGCGAAAGCAAGGTAGTTGGTACCTGAATAAATGGTACACCACGTTGATAACAAGCGATGACAAATCCTGCCATATCCCCAATCACACCGCCACCTAAAGCAACAATCGTAGTATCACGTGCATGTTTCTTTTCAAGCAATGCACTTAAAATCGTTTCGAATACAGCTAAAGTCTTATGTTTCTCACCATCAGGTAAAATCACTTCATCAATGTCAAACTGCTTAAGACTATTTTTACAATTTGCTAGATATAATGGTGCAACGATATCGTTAGTTACAATCATTACCTTTTTACCTTTAATAGCACTAGTAAAAAGGTCGCTCTGCGACATTAATTCTTCACCAATAAAGATAGGGTAGCTACGAGAGCCTAAATCAACCGTTAATTTGTCCATTAAAAATCCAATAAAGTAATTATTTGACTAGCAACAACTTTAGCACTTTGTTCATCGGTTTCAATGGTATAATCTGCCGACTCATCATAAAGTTGATTACGTGTTTCTGCTAAAGCTTCTAAAACACTGCGAGGATCTTCTGCTTGTAATAGTGGGCGACGCTTATCTTTTAAAGTACGCGCTAACTGCTTATCAACACTTGTTTTCAGATAAACAACAATACCGCGTGCAGAAAGGTAACCTCTATTCTCAGGACGTAATACAGCACCACCACCTGTCGCAAGAACAATACCGTGTTTTTGGCTTAATTCATCAATCATGTCTGATTCTCTGTTGCGGAAACCATCTTCACCCTCAACATCAAAAATCCAAGCGATATCCGCCCCTGTTTTTTTCTCAATTTCAGCATCTGAATCATGAAAATTAAGGTGCAACATTTGTGCTAGGTGACGTCCAATTGTGCTTTTACCAGCCCCCATAGGGCCAATTAAGAAAATATTACGTTGTTCTGCCATGGTGGTATTTTACTCAGTCATTAGTGATTATAATTGTTATTCATTATTCCATAAAAAAAGAAATGCCGCGTATTATCGCAATTGTTGATAAGTGATTGCAAGTCATTAATACCCCCTTTAGTAATCAGGATTCATTTATTAACCACAAACCAGTGAGCATAATGAAATTATAAGGTAAACATGTGTATTTTTAACAAGGCAACTATTTGTAATGATCCTAATTAATTACCATTCTATATTATTGCTTAAAATAGCTTATTGAGGACTAAATACAAAACAGTCACCCAGTAAATAGATAAAAAAATGCCCAAAGTAATACTTTAGGCGTTTGTTATATAAGTAGTTCTAAGGAAACTACTTTAGAATTTTGTTTGCATCACAATACGTGGTGTTACAAAAATAAGTAACTCAGATTTAGAACTATTTTCTACCGAACTACTAAATAAGAAACCTAAGTAAGGAATATCACCTAATAATGGCACTTTATCGATATTGGTAGTGATTTGTTGTTGGTAAATACCACCTAAGACTAAAGTTTCTCCATTTTCAACCAATACCTGTGTAGAAATTTCTTGAGTATCAATCGATACCGCAGTACCTGTACTAGTAGAGACATATTCACCCACTGAGTCCTGTGTGATAACAAGATCTAAAATGACTTTATTATCAGGTGTAATTTGCGGTGTTACCTCTAAGCTTAATACCGCTTTTTTGAAGGCAACAGATGTTGCACCAGAGGATGCCGACTCAACATAAGGAATTTCTGTACCCTGCTCAATATAAGCAGTTTGTTGGTTTGCAGTAGTAATACGTGGACTAGCGATAATTTCAGCTTTATTTTCTGACTCTAAAGCAGAAAGCTCTAAGTCTAATAATTCTCCATCAGCTAGTTTAGCAACTTGAAATGCAATAGAACCGGTCAGCATCAGCAACCCCTAAGTTCACATTCAATCTGTCATCAAGGCTAGTTGTATCTTCTATTCCTTCAAGCGTACCAGAGGTAGTTGTATCCCCACCAGTCGCTGTTAAGCCCCATTTAACCCCTAGCTCTTCACCAACAGAATCACTCACAGTTACCATTCTAGCTTCAATAACAACTTGTCGAACAGGAATATCAAGTACCGCAATCATATCTTTTACGGAATCAATAACCGTCGCTGTATCTTTAAGCAACAATGTATTAGTACGTTGATCAGTACTTACAGCACCACGAGCAGATAATAAACTGACTTTATCGCTTGATAGCATAGCGACAATATCGGTTACTTTCGCATAATTAATTTGAATGTATTCTGCGTATAAAGGAGAAAGCTCTTCAACTTCTTTTTCACTTTCTAACTGTGTCCTTTCCTTAGTCGCTAGTTCAGTAGCAGGAGCAATCATTAACACATTGCCGTCCATTCGCTTACCAAGGCCTTTAACTTTCAAGATAATATCTAAGGCTTGTTCCCATGGCACATCTTCTAAACTTAAGGTGATATTACCACTTACTGAATCGGTAATAACCAGGTTAAAGCCGTTAAAGTCAGCAATTAACTGCAATACAGTACGCACAGGAATATCTTGGAAGTTTAAAGAAATCGCTTTACCTTCGTAAACATTCTCGGCTTGATCTTCCTCTCGTTTAGAGACTTCAATCATAAACAGAGTATCAAGTTGATCATAACGATAATTATATTCATCTTTAATATCAAAAACGAAACGACTCTTACCATCTTCTTTAAAGGTTTCAACTTTTTCTACTGAAGTAGCAAAATCAACCACATCCATAATATATAAAAATTCATCAGCAATATGGGTACTCTGAAATTCGGCAATTAACTGCTGATCTCGACGACGAATATCAACAGCAACACTAGAATTATCTAGGTATACCAAGAGTTTACCTTGACCTTCTGAGCCTCGTTTAAAATCAATCGATTTAATGCTATTTACATAACCCTTAGGCGTTTTATGCTCAGGTAAAGTATCTTCCATTACCACTTCAGCAATTTCATCCACTGAAGTGATCGCTGTCTGATTACCTGTGTCCTGTGCAATTGCCGCAATAATGGCAGTTTCATTAGGCGTTGTGCCGGTAATTATTTCTGTATTTTCGCCAAATCGAACAAATAACAAATTGTCATTTTGTTCGATACGATAGGGCATTAAAATATCGAGAGCAATAATGAGTCGCAATCCGTCCGTTGTGCGATTCGCTTCTACAGCTTTAACCCCATTTTTATTAATTTCTATTGGGTTTAATTTAAGGATAGAACTGGCATCTTCTATATCAACCACCAATTGGTTAGGTCGATAATGTAATTTGTCAACATAACCAGAAATCGCGTTATTGAATTCAAATTGAAGCTCAAACTTTCCTTCACTGAGAGGATTTACATTTAATTTAGTCAATTGCGACTCAGCAAGCGCAAGAGAAGAAGTTAAGAGTAAACCCGCCATGGTAAAAAGAGCGGTTAGCTGTTTTTTATTTATCATTTTCATTATGTTCATTTCATCCCTGCTCTGAGCCTATTCGGATTCTAGCGTAATCTGAGTAATTCGTTCTTGCCAACAACCATCACGATCAGAAGCTAACTCCAACAGTTCTATCTTCGTTTTAGTGATTTCAAGTACTTTTCCGTGATTTAAACCAAGGTAATAGCCTGATTTTACTTTATGAATTTCACCACCTGATGTCTGTACTAATGCCCATAACTCCTCATCAACAAGTAATGTACCCCGCATCAGTAAATTATCAAGAGAATACATCTCTAAGGCTTGTTTTTTACGTTTAAAATTAGGTTGAGGGCAACTTTTGGGTGCATTTTTAACTGGAGCAACAACTTCAGCTTTAGGATCTGAGAAAGGATTACGCCCATCATTCCCCGTATATGGTAAAGCATCAATCTTCTTTAAAACCGGCATCTTATCGTTAATTGGATATACTTTAGCCTTTGCATCAATAACAAATTGAGTGAGATCATCTGTTTTTACTTCGACACAGGAGAAAAGACAAAAAGATAAAAGCAAAGTAATTAGAAGCTTCATTTTTCGCCCCCTTTATAACGATAAGTTTTGGCAATCACATTTAGGGTCAACTTATCTTTTTCCCCTTGGTTAACCTTAAATTGTCCAGAATAACGATACGAGGTAAAGCGGCTACATCAGTGACGAAACTACCTAGTTGCTCATAACTTCCAACAACTTGAATACTAATGGGCACCTCTTCAGATAACTCTCCATCTTTTTTCGCCCCCAATTAATACTTTTAAATTGCAGACCATTATCTGCACCAATAAAGCTTATGTCATCAAGCAAGCTTGCAATTTCTTTTTTACTCGGTAATTTATTAATTAGTCCCTCAAAAATAACTTTAATCTCAACCATTTGCGCCTGGTATGCTTCTAAGTTGGCAGATAAGGCGACCTTTACGATAAAGTCTTCTTTTAATTTTTCCTCTTTCATTTCTTCTTGTTTTAACTGTTCAAGCTGAGGAATAGTGACATAATAATAAAAAGCACCAGCAATAATAGCGACAATCAGTGTAATAAATACACCTCGGTAGAGCGCAGGCCAACTTCCGACATTATCAAAGTCTAGCTCATTAATATCCATTATTTAGCTCCTTGCTGTTCAGGAACAATTTTGAAATCCATCCCAAAATTATAGAGTTTAATCGGTTCTGTAGGACCTTCTTTAATATTACGTAGGTAAGAATCCCCAGCCAACCTGAACCATCAACATTACGCATCATTGTTGTCACTCGATTATTTGATTCTGCAGTCCCCTGTACCACCACTTTTTCATTATTAAATGAAGAAGTTAATAAATAAACCCCCGCTGGAACCGTATCTGCAAGCGTATTAAATAACCTGGTTGCATCATTACGCTTTTCTTCTAATGTTTGAATTAAATTGATTCGCCTTTCAAGCTCGGCTTTTTCTTTTTTAATGGTCCTAATTTCAGCAATACGGCGATCTATAATAATGGTTTGAGTTTGTAAAAATTGATTTCTTTGATTTTGTGCACTAATCAAAGAATCAACATACATTTTCCCATATAGGATATGCCTAATACCACTAAAGAACTCAATAACAATACTACATAGAATATATTTTTCTTTTTCTGTTTATACTCTTCTCGCCAGGGCAATAAATTAATATTTGACATTATTATTGAACTCCTCTTAATGCCAGGCCTAGTGCCATCATGTATTTTGTGCCCACTTTATGAAGTAAGGTTTTATCAGAATCATTTTTATATTCAAACCCAATAAATGGATTAGCCACTTCAACATCCAGACTTAACTCTTCCTCTAGTTGTGTGACTAGACCAGGCAATAACTGACAGCCACCCATTAATATCACTTTATCTACTTGAATATTATTTGGTGCGTTAGTAAACATTCGTAAATCAAAACGTAAATGATTAACCGTAGTATTAATAAAAGGGCCTATTACATCTAGGTCACAGTCCGCAGGCCACTCATGGTCAACCTTAGCTTTTTCGGCATCTGCAAATTTCATCCCGTAATACTCAACCATCATTTGTGTACGAAGTACGCTCCACCATGATTTTTTGAACGAGAAAATATCACATTACCCTGATGTACAATATGAAGCATCATTTGTGACGCACCGATATCAACAATCGCAATGCCTTTTTCATAATCAGGACGATCAAAAAGTAATTCACATGCTCTAGATTGTGCATGACCAGCGACATCAACGATCTTGGTCGTTAATCCTGCATCTTCAACACAGTTGACCTGGGCAAGAACGGTTTCTCTTCGTGCCGCACTGAGTAAAACATCATTAAGGGATTTATCTGCCGCATTAGGGGCTATGATTTCAAAATCTAAGAATATTTCATCAATGGGGAAGGGAATGCTATTTTCGGCTTCTAACTCAACTTGCGACTCTAATTCCAGCTCATCAAGATCTGCATTCATGGCAATCACTTTGGTAATAACATCAGCACCTTTTACCGCCATGGCAACATTTTTATAGGAAGTAGGAAAGTTTTTACGTAGTTGCTTAATTATTTGCGTAAGCTTAGCAATATCTTCAAAGTGATTATCAACAATCAGGCCTTTAGGAATTGGCGCCTCTGCAACGGCATCTATTTGGAAAGTACCTTTCCCTTTTGAAATGGCAACAGCTTTTATTGAATGCGAGCCAAAATCAATACCGATTATGCCTTTTGAATTTTTTTAAGAGCTGAAAACATAACATCCTTGCCATCATTTAAGTTAAATTAGATTTTATTGGTTAATTCACTTTATATCTCTAACAAACACAGCGCAATTAAAACACTTAATAATAAGATGAAAACTGATAACTTCCAAGGTGATAAGTCACACTTCCCTCTTTATATCCTCAATTATCACTATATACTATTAAAACAGAATCAGTTTATCAGTTAGTTATCAAAATTTGCAAAGGTAAATATAAAATGAATAGATGGATTAAGCGATTTTTTATTGCATCAGTGCTCATTGCACTATTAGGTTTCGGTGTAATAATTGGAATTTATTACCATCTAAAATCAGATTTACCAGACGTTGCCACCATTCAAGACATTAAACTACAAGTTCCGATGAAAGTCTTTAGTATTGATGGAGAATTGTTATCTCAGTACGGAGAAAAACGACGTATACCATTGAAACGTAATGAAGTTCCCGAACAGTTAGTACATGCATTCTTAGCCACTGAAGATAGTCGTTATTACCAACATTTAGGTATTGACCCTATTGGTATAGTACGTCTCTGCCATAGTATATGCCACATCTGGTCAAGCTAAACAGGGTGCAAGTACAATCACCCAACAAGTCGCTCGAAATTTCTTTTTAACGCGTGAGAAAACTTTTATACGTAAAATTAAAGAAATATTCATTGCGATCCAAATTGAGCAATTATTAACCAAAGATGAAATTTTAATGCTCTACCTTAATAAAATTTCATTAGGGCATAGATCATTTGGTGTTGGTCTTCTTTGCACAAGTCTATTATGGCAAATCTGTTGATCAATTAACCTTACCTGAAATGGCTGTTATTGCTGGTTTACCTAAAGCACCCTCTACGAATAATCCAATATATTCGCCTTCTAACGCTAAAGCCAGACGAAATGTTGTATTAATGCGTATGTTAGATGAGAAATATATTACTCAAGCTGAATATGATGAAGCTAAAAACAGCCCTATAACAGGCAAATACCACGGTGCAGAGATTACATTATCTGCTCATTATGTTGCAGATCTCGCGCATAAAAAATTATTAGAAATGTATGGTGCAGAGGAGGCTCATAATAACGGTTATAATGTTTACACTACTATTAATAAAACATCTCAACAGGCGGCTAATCAAGCAGTCATCAATAACTTGCATAATTATGATATGCGCCATGGTTACCGAGGCGCAACGGGCATGTATTGGGAAGCCCCTGCTGAAAACTGGTCAGTTGAAGATATTTTAAAAAAATTAAAACAAGAGCCAAGTTTTGCAGACCTACAACCCGCTGTTGTTACCAAGGTTGAGAACCAATCAATCACTGTAATAACTAAAAATGGACAAGGTGTGGAGGAGCAAATAGACTGGGATGGCCTAAAATGGGCAAGACCCTACATAAGTGATACTAGACAAGGTAAAGCACCTAAAGTTGCTAGTGATATTGCAACGGTGGGAGAACTTATTTGGGTACGTAAAAAAAATGATGTATTGGAGTTATCCCAATACCCAGATGCTAGTCGTTGCATTTGTATCACTTAATCCACAGGACGGTGCGATTACCTCCCTAGTTGGTGGCTTTAGTTTTGTACAAAGTAAATTTAACCGCGCAACACAAGCTGAACGACAAGTCGGCTCAAATATTAAACCTTTTATCTACTCTGCGACCATTGACAATGGTTATACCTTAGCAACATTAGTTAATGATGCTCCTATTAATCAATGGACCGGTAGTGTCAGCTTGGCGACCAAAAAATTCACCTGCTATTTATGATGGTCCGATCCGCTTACGACGTGCGCTAGGACAATCTAAAAACGTTGTTTCTGTGCGCTTAGTACAGGATATAGGTGTTACAAAAGTAGTTGATCAACTTGGTAAATATGGCTTCGATAAAGAAAAAATACCTAAAAATAATTCGATTGCTCTGGGTTCTGCATCGCTTTCACCTCTTAAAGTGGTAACTGGGTATGCCATGATAGTAAATGGAGGTTATCAAATAGAACCTTACATTATCGAGCGAATTGAAGACGCCTATGGCACAGTTATTTATCAAGCGACACCTAAAATTATCTGTTTAGGTTGTAATGCTTTATACAAACAACAGGCATTAGAAGGTGACATCATAGACGGCCTACCACAATCCGATGATCCTATGTGTGCGATCGCTCCTGTGAGTAAAGAACAAATTGCACAATCAGTTATTTCTCCGGAGACAGCGTTTTTAACCAGAGAATTACTTTATAGCGCAATATGGGGTGGTGGTAGTTGGAAACATAAAACAGGGTGGAATGGAACAGGTTGGCGAGCGGCTAGAGCACTTCAACGTCATGATATTGGAGGAAAAACTGGTACTACCAATGATTCCAAAGATGCTTGGTTTTCTGGTTATGTTGGTGATGTTGTCGCAACTTCATGGGTTGGGTTCGATAATTTCAACCGTGATTTAGGGCGAGCAAGTGTTAATTCTAACCTAGGTAAGGATCAGGTTTCAGGTGGTGAATTTGGAGCAAGAACCGCTTTACCAGCTTGGATTGAGTTTATGGAGCAAACCGCCTTATCAAAACCAGTAGCGAAGAAGATGAGACCAAAAAGTATTTCTAGTGCGCGCATAGATACAACAACCGGATTGCTAACTCGCAAGACCGACCATACAACCTTATTTGAATACTTTAAAAGTGGCACAGTACCAACGGAATATGTCGAGCCAACAGATAGATACCAAGACAATCCTTTTAATGGCGGAAGCAATACAGGTAACTCCACAAGTAGCCAGGATAACGAACTATTTTAATTGAAGGTTATCAGTTTATAAAAAGTAAAAAGAGCAACATTTTTTGCCCTTTTTACTTTTAAAGCTCTAAGTCGTAGGTAAAGTAATTTCCACTTTTAAGCCACCTGTTTTCAAGTTGCTAAAAGAAATTCGTCCCGCATGTGCTTGTATAATACTGTGGCTAATCGCTAACCCCAGACCAACACTAGAATCCTGTGTATCTCGAGCCTTATCTAAACGTACAAATGGTTTGATAACCTCTTCAAAGAGCGACTCCTCAATACCAGATCCAGTATCACTGATTGATAAGATCAAATTACCCACATGTTTCCTCATTGCCACAGTGATATGCACTTCTCCCTGCTCATCTTTACCATAGGCAATACTATTATTAATCAGATTTTCAATAACCCGACGAAAAGCCGTAGGCCATAACCGAAAAATAAGTTTTTCAGCACTTTTTAACTGGATATCAATACCACGGTCTCGGTACTCATCACATATTGTGCTCATAAGACTTACTAACTCCAAATCTTGCTTATTTTCTTTTTGAGCATCATCTTTAGCAAAATCCAATGTCGCTTTGAGCATTTTTTCCATTTGATTAACCGTTTCTAACATACGCGACTTATCTTCACTTGCTTCAATAAACTCAAGGCGCAATCGTAAACTCGTAATCGGTGTTCTTAAATCATGAGAAATAGTCGCTAGCATCTTGTCGCGATCATCAATAAAGTCTGACAGGTTTGTTTGCATTTGATTAAATGCTGAAATCGCAGGCAATACCTCGCTAGGCCCAACTTCGGGAATATTATTAAAATATCTCTCATTGCCGACTTTTTTGGCGACAATCGCTAGGATTTCAATTGGCTTTAACGCACGTTTTACCGTCCAAGCCATCGTACTTAAAATCAAAATAGTAGAAATAATGATCAATAAAACCGTCTGCAAGGGTAAGTTATCTGCCTGTTCATCAATCGCAGAGCTAAAATTTAACCAGCTATGATCAGCTAACTGTATTGACCCCGTTAGTTTAACGTTATAACGAGTACGCTTAATACGATCGTATTTTTCTTGTTTTTTACTGTTATCAGTCTCTTCTTGAAGGCGATCTTGTTTTTCCTGCTGACGACGAATATCTCGCTCTTTATAATTATGCTTTAAACTTGAAGCAACAACACGAATGTCTTTAAATTGCGCATCAGGGATAAAACCTTTCAGTTTTAAAGTTAAAGGCGATTCAACAGCGCTTTCAATAACAGGTTTAGCACCAAGTGATAAATAAAAACCTCTGCCTTGGCTGGCACTAATAATATCATTATGCAAATTACTTGGTGTATCTCCTAAAATAGCAATTAAAGAACTGACACGTTCAAAAGTGCTATCACTAGAAACAAAATCAAGCGCACGTTGCCGATCATCAGAATACAGTTGAATGCAAACCGACAAGATAAGTAATACACCAAGTAACATGATCAAGCTTATTTGCATCACTAAGCTTTTAGGTAATATTTTTTAAGCATGATTTACCTCACAGGTGAATTGATACCCACCACCCCAAATTGTTTTTAATAACTCTGGATTTTTAGGATCAACTTCCAATTTCTTACGTAAACGACTGATTAATGTGTCAATCGCTCTATCATAAACGCCACCATCTCTGCCTTTACTTAAATCTAACAATTGGTCACGGCTTAATACTCGCTGAGGATGATCAATAAAAACACGTAACAAATCAAACTCCGCACTACTTAATACAACAACCACACCAGCTTTATCAGTTAGCTCACGTTTGTTTACATCTATCGCCCATTGAGCAAAATAATACTTATTAACTGAGTCAACAGGGGAGCTTAGATTGTTCACTCGACGTAAAACAGCTTTCACCCTTGCTAATAATTCTCTTGGGTTAAAGGGTTTAGCAAGATAATCATCTGCCCCCATTTCAAGACCAATTATCTTATCCATTTCATCTCCCATTGCGGTAAGCATAATAATAGGCAGATTTGAAGAAGCGCGTAGATCCCTACATAAGGTTAAACCATCTTCACCTGGCAACATTAAATCTAAAACAATTAGATCAATTTTTGCTTGCTTTAAGCATTGCTTCATCTCTTTACCATCTTTAGCAACGGTCACACGATAACTATGTTGTACAAAAAAACGCTGTAATAATTCACGAATTTCATGGTGATCATCAACAATAAGTAAGTGAGGCTGAGACATTTTAATTCCTTAGAGAGTCATTTAATTAATATCTGTTACCGAAGAAGCCTCCAAAACCAGCATCTTTATTGGCAACAATGATAGATTACGTTATTTAAAAATTTAGTTGTGCCAAAATGTGTCAGAAGCGCCACCTGTCACAAAGTATTACAACCTTCTTTATTTTAGACAAATTCCTGACAAAAACAGATGTTTAAATAGCACCATACAAAACACAACCCACTAACTATTTAAATATATACGGAGTTAATTATGAATAATAAACACATTAGCGCAATCATTCTGGCAACAACCCTTTCTTTTGGCGCATCTTCCTTTGCCATGGCAGAAGGTCAACAGGGGATGAAAAATGGTCAAACAGCAGACCAAACAACTTGTGATGTAAAGTCAGGAGAAATGAAAAAAGGAAAACATCACGGTCATAAATACGGCAAAAAAGATCATGGTAAAAAACAAGGCAAACAAAGCCGTGGAAATAAACAAGACATGGGATTTGCTAAGTTAGATTTAACAGATACACAAAAACAAGCAATGCGTGACATCATGAAGACAGCAAAAGAGGCAAACAAAGCATCACAAACTGCACATCGTGACGCAATGAATGCATTAATGACCAATGAAACATTTGATGCCGAGCAAGCAACTAAGTTAATCAGTGAACAAAGAGTACAAAAATCTGAACAACGTCTTGCTATGATGAAAGCTAAACATGATATGTACCAACTATTAACAGATGATCAAAAAGCAAAACATGACGAATTAAAAACACAACGTCAAAACCGTTCGTCTAATTAAATAACTCAGAAAAATTTCTGATTGTTTTAAAAGCCTGCATATTTTGTGCAGGCTTTTCACTATCTGGCGTCGCAATGCCACGTAAAAAACCAACCCCTGCATTTTCAGCAACCTGCAATATTTTTTCACTGTCATCAATAAATAAGCAACGTGAAAGGTCAAGCTGTAAATCATTCTTAACAGTCGACCAAAAATGCAAGCTTTCCTTAGCGACTTGGTAATCATGGCTAGAAATGATTTTCCTAAAATAAGGGGATAACTCAGTTTGTTGCATTTTTAACCTAACCCCACTGCGATGGGCATTAGTTAAAATATAAGTGGGAATATTTTTTTGATTGAGCTTATCTAAAAACCACAATGTATCATTGCGCAGTTGAATTTTATGTTTAGTCTTATGTTGCAGAGCATGAATATCTAAACCAAGCGTGTCACTCCAGTAGTCGTAACAATACCAATTTAAGCTACCAGAAACTTTATCGCATTGTGCATAAACATGATGCTTAGCTTGCTCAATAGATAAATCATGCTTCAGCGCATATTGTTGAGGAACAAATTGTAACCAAAAGTGGTTGTCGTAATGTAAATCAAGCAGTGTGCCATCCATATCTAATAAAACCGCATCCACTTCAAAATCAATAAACATATCTTTCCTATTTCTCAATGATCAACTTAGATCTTAAATGATAACGAGTATGAATTGCCATCCCCTACATGTTACTTGTAAGATACTAGGATATCTATTTATGGAGAGCGATTGATGAAAGAATTACCTAAAATACTAAAACGAACTTTAATCGCAAGCAGTCGTTTTTTTAACATTGAAGAGGTGAAGCTTAAATTTAGCAACGGAGAATTACGCGACTTTGAACGCTTACAAGGTTCAAATCAAGGCGCCGTATTGATCGTTCCCTTTTACGATAAAGACACATTATTATTAATTCGTGAGTATGGTGCTGGCACCCACAGATATGATCTTGGATTTCCAAAAGGCTTGATAGACAAAGGCGAAGTACCTCAAGATGCTGACGAACCGAGAATTAAAAGAAGAAGTTGGTTTTGGAGCTCAACGCTTACAAAAACTGAAAACCGTCACTATGGCACCAAGTTACATGAGTAGTGAAATGCACTTATTTATGGCCTTTGATCTTTATCCAGAACAATTAGAAGGCGATGAGCCAGAGCCATTAGAAGTGATAAAATGGCCTATAGCAAAGATAGATGAATTGCTTGCTCGTGAAGACTTTCAGGAAGCACGTAATGTAAGTGCTTTATTATTAGCCATTAAAGCTCTAGCTTAAATGGCTAATAAACTATCCTAAAATAATCTATTTAAACCATTTAGAGCGACCACACGATAAGCTTCAGCCATGGTTGGATAATTGAATGTTGTATTGACAAAATATTCAATAGTATTACCCTTCCCTTCCTGCTCCATCACAGCTTGACCAATGTGAATAATTTCAGTCGCGCGCTCACCAAAACAGTGAATACCTAATATTTCTTTGGTTTCTCTGTGGAATAGGATTTTTAAACTACCCACATCAGAGCCTAATATCTGTGAGCGAGCAAGATCTTTAAACTGTGCTCGTCCAACTTCATAAGGAACCTTTTGTTGCGTTAGCATTTGCTCTGTTTTACCCACAGAGCTAATTTCAGGGATGGTATAAATACCCGTAGGAATATCTTTTATCAGCTTCTTGCGACCTTCTTTATCAAGAATTGCATAGGCGACAATTCGACCTTGGTCGTAAGCGACACTTGCTAAACTCGGGTAACCAATAACATCACCTATAGCATATATGTTTTCGGTAGTTGTTTGATATTGTTCATTGATTGCTAATTGGCCACGACTATCAGCTTTTAATTCCACCGCTTGTAAATTTAGCTTGTCAGTATTACCGGTTCGTCCATTGGCAAATAACAGGCAATCAGCTCGCATTTTTTTACCCGATTTGAAATGTAAAACAACACCATTAGCAGTACTTTCAACTTTTTCATATTCTTCATCATGGCGTAAAATAATGCCTGAATTTCTAAAATGATATGAAATCGCGTCTGACATTTCCGCATCTAAAAAGGACAAGAGACGATCACGGGTATTGATTAAATCCGTTTTAACACCTAAACCTCTAAAAATTGAAGCGTATTCTGAGCCAATAACACCTGCACCATAAATGGCAATATGTTTAGGCTGGTAATCTAAAGAAAGAATAGTATCGCTGTCGTAAATATTTGAAGCTGTAAAATCAATATCAGCAGGGTGATATGGTCGAGAACCAGTAGCAATAATAATATCTTTAGCAGTTATTTTATCAATCGTGCCATCTTTGTTTTGTACTGCAACAGTATGTTTATCAATAAAGCTAGCTTTACCAAAAATAAGGTCGCAATTATTACGATTATAAAAACTACTACGCATATTAACTTGCTTGCTAATCACTTGTTCAGTGTGGCGTAACACATCAGCGAAGGTAAATGATGCTTTTTGAGGATAATTATTAACAAAAAGTGCGTTATTTTTTAGTTCAATTAATTGGCTAACACTATGACGCAATGCTTTAGAGGTATTGGTTCCCCAATGCGTACAACCACCACCAATGTCTTTATATTTTTCAATTACTGCAACTGACAAGCCCCCTTGGCTAGTTTCATTCTTGCGCCTTCTCCTCCAGGGCCAGTGCCAATAACAATGGCATCATAATCATAGTTTGGAACCGTGGTATTACTATTTTTAGATTTGGACATGAGCAACCTTTCAAGAAGTAAATAAAGACAATGATTTATTTTAACAATTTATCGACATTTGTCACACATCATAGTAACAAATCGTGAGCAGTACGGCTGATAAAAATTTAACGATCAAAAAAAGAAGAAAAAAACTGACCTTCATGCTATTTTTAAGTATATATTTTATTTTACAGGGTTTCAGTATGAGCAAAAATTCGATATCACTTAAATGGATTGTCTACACCTTTATTATTGGTTTGTCACTTAATGCTTGCCTATCAATATTTACTATTTCACAAATTACATTCTCAATATTTCCCTTCCTGACACTTTGTTTTTCTGTCAATCATTTTTATGGTTTCTATATAAACGAAGCAGAAAATGAAGCAAGCGTTCGTCCTGCTTGGGTAACCTTTTTTATGGGAATATTCACTTACTCAGCGTTCACGGGTGCTTTGTACCCAGAGTTAGGTTCAAACTTTATCTCTATTTCGCTCACCTTAATTTTAGGAATTTGGGTAATGTATAAATGGATGTTTGGAGATAAGCATTATTCAGCTTAAAAACTAAACATAAATCCTAATTATTTCAGAAGAGCTGATAATCACTCTTCTGAACCATTCTTTATCAACGCGACTCTGCTAAACCTTTTACCTCCATCCTAATATTTCAAACAATAATTCAATAGATTAAAGTGCTAACTAAGCAACATTTAACATAAAAACCTCATAAAAACATTTCGGTTTATCACTATATTGGCTTAATCTATAACCTTACTTTATTAAGCAATCAGGATAGAAGATGAATTACACCACTCGAGAGTTAAAAAAGCATAAACGTATTGCATTAGTTGCACATGATCATATGAAAGAAGAGTTACTGAAATGGTCTAAAGAGCGCCTAGAATCACTTAAATTACATCATCTATATGCTACAGGTACAACCGGCTCAATGTTATCTAAAGAGCTTTCTTTGCCAATTACCTGCCTGTTTTCAGGGCCAATGGGTGGCGATCAACAGCTTGGAGCAAAAATTTCTGAAGGTGAAATAGACGTTTTAATCTTCTTTTGGGACCCAATGAATGCGACACCGCATGATCCTGATGTTAAAGCGCTTTTACGTCTAGGCGCAGTATGGAATATTCCTGTCGCTACAAATATCTCTACGGCAGATTTTATTATGGATTCACTACATATAAACGGCACTTACCACACACGTATTCCTGACTACCAACGTTATTTAGCAGAACGAGTGAAATAAATGCAAACCTTAACAGACATTTATATTTATCCCATAAAGTCGGTTAAAGCCATTAGCCAACCAGCGACATTAGTCGAGGAAAAAGGGCTGAGTTTTGACCGAAGATATATGTTAGTTGATCTCGATGGAAAATTTATAACTGGCCGAACACACCCTCAACTAACTCAAATAGAGGTGCAATTTTCACAGAAAAAGTTACATCTGAGCGCACCTAAAATGGTGCCATTAGTTGTCGATCCAGAAAACTTTTCGACACAGACTCTAACTTCGCAAATATGGTCAGATGAAGTCAATGCAGTTCATTGTCATGAGGATTATGACGCCTGGTTTTCTACGTACTTACAAACACCTTGCCAGTTAGTTTTCTTTGCTGAAAATACTCAACGATGCGTTAAAAACCGTGCGACACAAGTTTCTTTTGCCGATGGTTATCCTTTGTTATTAATTAATCAAACCTCTGTGGATTTACTTAACAATAAACTAGAGACGCCTGTTTCTGCACTTCACTTCCGGCCTAATATCGTCATAAGAGGAGAGGCTCCTTTTATTGAGGATGGTTGGGATCGCATTAAAATTGGTGAGGTTGAATTCGAAATGAGTAAACCTTGCTCCCGTTGCATCTTTACTAACGTCGATCCTAAAACTGGTATTGCAGAGAAAAATGAGCCCTTGGGCACACTCGCTAAATTTCGTTACCACCAAGGTGATATAGACTTTGGACAAAACCTCATCGCACTCAATAGTGGCATGATCCGTTGTGGTGATGTAATACAAGTTCTATCCAGAAAAGATCCTGTTGTATATCAGTCACAGGGTGACGAACCAGCAAGAAAACAAACAATCCTTACAGATTAACTATCAAAACTCAGAAATTACCGTGACAGGAGATAATCAGCAACTACTATTAGATCAAGCTGAAAAAGCGGGTGTCGCTATTCCTTACTCATGCCGAGGTGGAAAGTGTGGTCGCTGTAAAGTTCAACTCACCGAGGGAGAGGTAAGCATACTCAACAATGAGGCACTAACCGATGAAGAGAAAGAACAGGGTTATATACTTGCCTGTAGCACAATCCCCCTTTCGGACATTACACTTAAGCATTGATAAATAAGGTTTAATGGAATGGATAAACATGATACGAAGATACCTGAAAATGATACAGATAAACTCATAGAAGTACTTGGTTTAACTAATAATATCCATGAAGCTGGTTATATTTTACCTGATGGGCGACTGTTACACCTTGAAAGAAGTAATTGTTTTAAGCGTAAAAATCATCTCGATGTATTAAAATTATTACCTAGTTTTATTGGTCAGGAACACTCTATTATTGATACCGATATGATTTCCTTTATGGCTAAGGAGCAATTAGTTCGCTTCTGTATCGATGGAAAAATCCATACCGCGGTTAAACCAACAGCCATTCAATTACGCAAAATATATACAACACTTGCCTATCGCTCCAATCCATTTGAAATAATAGTCTCTAATCCCGCTGGTATGACACTTGCTCAACATACCGTATCAGGTCCTACCATGGGAGCCTTGGTTAATATTTTTAATACCTACGATGTAAAAGTTCACGATGATTTTTCCACTGATGAATTTCATTTAGAAGAAGATGATTCACATTATAAATTGATTTTCCGACCTACGATGAGTGCAGTTGGAACATGTAGTAAGAAAAGCAGAATGATTAAAATGGAAGCGGGCTTCAAAGAAGCCACTAACTTTTTTATGGATCTCATAAAGCAAGGGGTTCAAGAGCATTGTTAAGTATATTTTAGACGATTACTCCTGTACGGAGTAATCGTCTAATAAGTCATATCGGGCCTGTTGATCTTATAATGTTTGCTTTTTCCATATAAAGAATCAGCAACCGTTGCCCTAATAACGTTCAAATAGTTTTAATAACGCGTCACTACTCTCTGGTGCAAATTTATCCTCCTGATCTGCACCATAAACACTATCAGCTAATTGCTGTTTACGCGCTTGTAATGCTAACACACGCTCTTCTACTGTTTCCTCACAGATCAACTTATATACAAAAACAGGTTTATCTTGACCGATACGGTAGGCGCGATCCGTTGCTTGATTTTCTACAGCAGGGTTCCACCAAGGATCATAATGAATAACTGTATCAGCGACGGTTAAGTTCAGACCAACACCACCTGCTTTTAAGGAAATCAAGAAGACAGGAACTTCGCCGGCTTGGAATTTATCAATTATTTCCGTTCGATTACGTGTTTGCCCTGTTAATTTAACAAAGTTAATACCTTTATCTTCGAGCTCTTCAGCGATTAACCCTAACATAGTGGCAAACTGAGAGAAGATTAAGATACGTCTACCCTCTTCAATCATTTCTGGAACAATATCCATTAAAAAGTCTAGTTTAGCGGAGCCTTGAATGCCCTTTGCATGCTCTAGTTTCACCAAACGAGGATCACAACATGCTTGGCGTAATTTAAGCAAAGCATCTAAAAATTCGATACGACTACGCGCCATTCCTTTCTCTTTCAACAGGTCTCGTACCTTTGCTTCCATTGTGATACGAATGCTTTCATATAAAGTGCGCTGATCATTAGGTAACACCACTTTATGAATGATTTCCGTTTTAGCAGGTAATTCTTTTGCCACTTCATCCTTTGTTCGACGCAGTAAAAAGGGACGTGTTTTTTGAATCAACCAATCTTGTACCTGATGGTTACCCTCCCCTTCAATTCCTTTACGATAAAAACGGTTAAAAGTAGTATGTGTACCTAAGAAACCTGGCATTAAAAAGTCAAATAGTGACCACAATTCACCAAGGTGGTTTTCCATTGGCGTACCCGTTAAACATAAACGTTGTTTAGCATTTAACTGTTTAATGCTCTTAGTCATTTTTGCCAAAGGATTTTTAATAGTTTGTGCTTCATCTAAAATCAAATCAGAGAATTGAAGAGGCTCTAATTGCTTAAAGTCACGTCCAACAAGCGGGTAAGTTGTAATCACCAAATCATAATGAGTGATTTTAGCAAAATGTTGATGGCGATCTGATCCATGTAAAACCAACACTTTCAAATCTGCAGTGAACTTATTAGCTTCATTCACCCAGTTACCAACTAATGAAGTCGGACAAATAACGATTGCAGGATCGGTTAATTGCTGATGTTGTTTTTTATACAACAGATAAGCAAGCGTCTGAATGGTTTTACCTAAACCCATATCATCGGCAAGCACACCCGAGAAACCATATTCATTTAAAAACACTAACCAATTTAAACCTGACAACTGATAATCACGTAACGTTGCATCTAAACCTTTCGGTATCTCTACATCTTCAATGCCACTAAAATTGGTCAGCTTTTCTGCCAGCGCTTTAATATGCTCGCCACCAACCCATTTGTTAATTTCAGGTAATTGCGCAAGCAGTGCGACTTGGCTTTGAGGTAGTTTGATGTTGTCATTATTAACCTCTCCAAGCTCTTGTAAAATAGACAAGATAGGTTGAATCGAACTACGTTTTACACGTAGAGGACGTCCATTGGCCTGCGCTAAAAGAATATCAAAGTTATTTTGTTGCCAATCATCATTGCTACGTAACCACTCCAATAATAAAGGTAATAACTCAATTCTATTGCCTTCAACTTCAACCGACACACCTAAATCAAACCAATTAGTCTGTTCTGTTACGGCGATATTAATACTGTCGACTTTCTCACTTTCTAAAATTAGGTCTTTATCGATATTAAATTGCCAACCTAACACCTCTAAGCGAGCTTTATGTGCAGTTAAAAATGATAGCCATTGGAACTGCTGTGTACCACCTAACTCTGGTGGTAAAATACCAAGTAAGCTGGTTGTTTTTGGTTGTTTATTATCATAGGTAGCAAGATCTAATAGACATAGTTGATCAAACTCTTTAAGTGCAAAGGATTCTGCATCAATATCACGTTTTATCGTAACGATTTCATTACCTAACATAAACTGATCACGCTCAGGCTCATCAAGCACACAGGGGTCTAAACGCAACTCACCATAAAAGAAGGATAACGAGGCAATAAACAACGTATTTCCCTTCACTAATTTACTGGTTAGTCGAAATTCTACTTTTAATGATTCGTCTAACTCTCGAGTTTGATAATCAATTGGGTTTGGTAACACAGTCTGTGGAAAACGTAACGAAACCTGCTCAGTAAAGTGCTGACATTGCTCAGCGACTAAAGGCTGACGTTTGAATTAAAGATAAAATCCAGTCTCTATCAAATTCGCTGTCAATTAGCCCAATAAAACCACTATCAGTATCGATATAATATGGTGTTGGAGTGGGAATCAATAACCAGTTTTTGCTATTTTGCAAAGAAACCTGCAGTTGTTTTAGTTTATCTTGATCACTCCACTCAAGGGCTAATGTTTTAGGCTCAGAAGCCACTATAGGTAGAGTAAGTTCTCGCCAAAAACAGCGCCCCGTTGCGAGAATCTCTTCGCAATGCTAGTAAATCATGCTCTGTATGAATGGTGGTTTTTGTTAACTTATTAACACGGCCTTCTTTGGCTAATAATAACTGCAGAATACTAATATCTTCTGGTTTTACCCATTTATAACTTTCCATCCAAGTTTCATTACCTACCACAGAAATCAGATCTTTTTCTGCAAAGACACTAATATTTTCACTCTTTAAGAAACGCACTGAACCATATTCAACTTGAATATATTGTAAGGCATGGTTATAGGCGGTTTTGATAAATGATAAGCGGAAATAACCTTGATACGCACTAGTAACTGAAACGGGTTGTTTTTTCTAATTGAGTTTGTAGTATTTCGTACCAAGTCTGATAGCTATTCTCAATATTATAATTAGGTGTATCTGCTTGATAAGCGAGTAATAATGCTACAGCATGTTTGCAATTCCAGCCAACAGGGCAAGAACAAGTGCTGTGAATAATAAAACCACCTTTATTGGAAGGTTTAATCGTTGCGCTAGTTTGATAAGGCGTTTCTGAGTCGCCTTTAACACTACCACTCAGTTTATTTTGTTGTTCATCGAATTCGCAGGATAGTACTCGGCTTTCTTTAAAATAACGGGTACCACGGTCAATAATATTACGACCAAAACTAGTAGAAATGTCTTGCTGAGTGATCTTAGGCATCTAGTTAACCAACTGTAAAAATGGATCATCAATGATAGAGATATCTGACCTATAAAGAAAGTACTAATGCGTTATTTATTAGCCGTTAACATGGAAGATAAGAGGATATAACTAATGCCACCAATGATGGTGGCATTAGTTAAATTTTAAAAACTTAAGAAATATTTGGCCCTAACCAACGTTCAGCAGTTAATAAATCCCAGCCTTTACGTTGCGCATAATCCTCAACTTGATCCGATTGTATCTGTGCAACAGCAAAGTAACGACTCTCTGGATGAGAGAAAATCCACCCGGAAACGGTCGCACCAGGGTACATAGCATAACTTGAGGTTAACTCCATACCAATCTCTTCCTGGACATTCATTAGTTTCCAAATGATGTCTTTTTCAGTGTGGTTCAGGACAAGCTGGATACCCAGGCGCAGGACGAATACCTTGATACTTTTCACGGATCAAATCATTGTTATCCAAGGTTTCATCAGCTGCGAACCCCAATAATCTTTACGAGTTTGTTGATGTAAATATTCAGCAAAAGCTTCTGCTAAACGATCACATATTGCCTGTACTAAAATGGCATTATAATCATCATTATCCGCTTTATAACGATCTGCTACTTCACGTTCGCCAATACCGCCCGTTACTGCAAAAGCGCCAATATAATCAGCCACACCCGATGATTTAGGTGCCACATAATCCGCTAAACAATGATTAACAAAAGGTGGTTTCTTTTCAGTTTGCTGACGTAGCTGGTTGCTTACTTGCAAAATTTCAGTGCGAGACTGATCGGTATATATCTCAATATCATCACCGACACTGTTGGCCGGGAAGATACCCACAATGCCAGAGGCTGAAATCTCACCTTCGGCTTCAACCGTATCTAACATTTTTAAGGCATCGTTAAATAATCGCGTTGCTTCTTCACCTACGACTTCATCGGTTAATATACGCGGGTACTTGCCAGCAAGTCCCCAGGTCATAAAGAAAGGCGTCCAATCAATATAATCACGTAAGACATTAATCGACATTTTCTTAATCACTTGCACGCCCAACTTGTTTGGTGTTGGTGGTACATAAGTGTTCCAATCTATTTTGGCACTATTATCACGCGCTCGAGCAAGTGATACAGGTTTACTTCGAGGACGTTTATTAGCATGTTGCTCACGCACTCGATTGTAATCTAAATCCAATTTAGCCACAAAATCAGGTTTCGTTTTTGGATTTAACAATAACTGACAAACCCCAACCGCACGTGATGCATTAGAGACATAAACAACTGGCTCATCATAGTTTTGCTCAATTTTAACCGCAGTATGCGCTTTAGAGGTTGTAGCGCCACCAATCAATAGTGGCAATTTCAAGCCTTGACGTTGCATCTCTTTGGCAACATAAACCATTTCATCTAATGAAGGTGTGATCAGCCCAGATAAGCCAATCATATCGGCATTTTCCGCAATCGCTGTTTTAATAATAGTTTCAGTGGGTACCATCACACCAAGGTCGACAATTTCATAGTTATTACACTGTAAAATAACACCTACGATATTTTTACCAATATCATGTACGTCACCTTTTACGGTAGCCATCACGATTTTACCATTGGTTTCACCGACTTCCTTAGTCGCTTCAATAAAGGGATTTAAATAAGCAACCGCTTGTTTCATTACACGAGCCGATTTTACCACCTGTGGCAAAAACATTTTTACCTTCACCAAAGAGATCACCAACGATGTTCATACCATCCATCAATGGCCCTTCAATCACTTCGATTGGTTTATCATACTGTTGGCGAGATATTTCAGTATCTTCTTCAATAAATTCAGTGATACCTTTCACTAAGGCATGCGCAATTCGCTCATTAACAGGTAATTCTCGCCATAATAATGCCGATCCATCATCGACTTTTTCTTGTCCTGAATTGCGGTATTTTTCGGCTAAATCCAATAACGCATCGGTAGCTTCTGGGTTTTTATTTAAAACAACATCTTCAACGGCATTTTTTAGTTCTTCAGGAATATCATCATAAATGGCTAATTGCGTCGCATTAACGATACCCATATCCATACCATTTTTAAAACAGTAATAAAGGAATACAGCATGAATGGCTTCACGCACTGGGTTATTACCACGGAAGGAGAAAGACACATTAGAAACACCGCCCGAAATCATCGCATGTGGTAGATTATCTTTAATATCTTTAACGGCATCGATAAAATCAACTGCATAGTTATTATGCTCTTCAATCCCCGTTGCAATAGCAAAGATATTCGGATCAAAAATAATATCTTCAGGTGGAAATCCAACTTGATTGACTAAGATATCGTAGGACTTTTGACAGATTTCAAACTTACGTTCACGTGTATCTGCCTGTCCTTGTTCATCAAAGGCCATGATGATCACAGCAAATCCATAACGACGAATAAGCGTTGCTTGTTTAATAAAGTTATCTACCCCTTCTTTCATACTGATGGAGTTAACAATACCTTTACCCTGAACGCACTTAAGGCCTTCTTCTAAAATTTCCCATTTAGAGGAATCAACCATAATTGGCACACGAGAAATATCAGGCTCAGAAGCACATAGGTTTAAGAAACGCTTCATGGCAAATAATGAATCAAGCATTGCTTCATCCATATTGATATCAATAATATCCGCGCCAGCTTCCACTTGATGTAATGCAACCTCTAAGGCTTCATCGTAGGATTCTTCTAATATCAAACGCTTAAATCGAGCTGAACCTGTTACATTAGTTCGCTCACCAACATTTTGAAATAAAGAATCTTTATTAATGGTTAATGCTTCGAGACCACTCAGTCTACAAGCAACTTCAATCTCTGGAATGGCACGTGGTTTGACACCTTCAACCGCGTCATACATAGCTTTAATATGTGCAGGCGTTGTACCACAACAGCCACCCACTAAATTTAAAAATCCACTTTCAGCCCACTCTTTGATATGTGAAGCCATTTCATCTGCTTCGAGGTCGTATTCACCAAATGCATTTGGTAAACCTGCATTAGGGTGCGCTGATACAAAAGTTTCTGAAATACGTGATAATTCTGCAACATATTGGCGTAGCTCATCTGGCCCTAACGCACAGTTTAAGCCAAATGAGATAGGTTCAATATGACGTAATGAGTTATAGAAAGCTTCCGTGGTTTGACCAGATAAAGTACGACCAGATGCATCGGTAATAGTACCAGAGATCATGACAGGTAATTTATAACCAAGCTGTTCAAATACACCACTAATAGCAAAAACGGTCGCTTTTGCATTCAAGGTATCAAAAATGGTTTCAACGAGAATAAGGTCTACACCACCTTCGATAAGTGCTAATGTTGATTCAGTGTAAGCAGTTACTAACTCATCAAAGGTTACATTACGAAAAGCGGGATCATTAACATCAGGAGAAATAGAACAAGTTCGGTTTGTTGGCCCTAACACCCCAGCAACAAAACGCGGACGATCCGGTGTTTCAGCGGTTTTTTCATCTGCTACTTTACGCGCAATTCGGGTAGCTTCACGGTTAATTTCAGCAGATAACGACTCCATTTGGTAATCAGCCATGGCAATCGTTGTTGCATTAAAGGTGTTGGTTTCAAGTATATCCGCACCAGCATCTAAATATTCTTTATGAATGTTAGCAATCACTTGTGGTTGGCTTAATACCAATAGGTCATTATTGCCTTTAACATCACATCGCCAGTCTGCAAAACGTTCACCACGATAATCTTCCTCTTCAAACTTATAGTCTTGAATCATGGTTCCCATACCACCATCAATAAGCAGAATATGCTTTTCTAACTGTGATTTTATTAAGGCGGCGCGATCAATGGCTGACATGGTGTTCCCTTACAATTTCTTTTATAAAAATAGGTATAAAAAATAGAACGCGAAGTTTAACATAAATCTAATAAACAGTGCAGTCGCTAACACACCTGATAAATTGAAATATTTAAATAGCAAAGATGAGAAAAATTGTAGTTTGTAAAAGGCACAAAAAAAGCGAACTAATGTTAGTTCGCTTTATCTTAAAAGAGCATTGGTGATGTCATCACGATAAATGCTTTACGTCTTTTGCTCCAAGAGCTTTGTCTTCCTTTAACATCAGTACTCCATTGCCCCTATAAACATAAACTAAAAGCTAAATTGTTTACAAAAAAACGGGCCCCAAAGGCAAAGGTATTAAATTTATAAAAACGCAAATGTTACAAAAATACTAAAACTATTTATCTTATGATCGACTATCTCGTCGAGAAAAAGGGTAATTAAAGCGCCAATTTTGGCAAATGAGTTGTTTAATAAAACGCACTCCTAAAATTTATTACCCTTTTCTAAAAACTGATATGAATTGATAATAATGTTCCCTCCTGTATGTTGATTGAATAGACAACCAGCATTTATTTTAATAACGGTTAATAAAAATCACTATTAAAAATAAAAGGCTTTTCCCGAATACCCCGTTGGGCAAATAAGTGAATTTATTAGTCACTTCTAGTTGGGTGTATGCCTTACCAAAAACTGATAAGAAGTAATTGTTTGCCTCCTTAATTTTTTAGATTATCAGCAAAAAAATCCTCTAATAACAATCGCAATTTAGCGTGATGAAGTTGCATGCAATATGTCGAACTTCCTAGGTTATCAGTGCCACTAGGGCCATTCATTTGATGCTACGCTTGGTACTTATTTTCACTCCTCTTACTCATTTAACTAATAATAAGTGTAGGCTAGTTATCCAGTAACGCCAGCAAAAAAATCATATTCACGGTACTTATCAAAACACTTTTTAATCTAGAATCACAAATTTTATTTAAGCTCATCTAAGGAATAAGGCGTTACTTGATACACACAATAATTTAACCAATTACTATACAATAAGTTACCGTGACTACGCCATTTTGCTCGTGGCGTTTGGCTTTTATCATCATCAGGAAAATAATTAATTGGCAACTCAGGTGTTAAACCTTCACCTAAATCTCGCTCATATTCATTTGCTAGTGTTTTAGCATCATATTCAGGATGGCCAGAAATAAATACTTGGCGACAATCTAAACTAGTCGCTAAATAAACACCACCCTGTGGTTCATCTGCAAACACCGTAAGTTCACTATGTGCTTTGATCGTCTTTGAATTAAAATCGGCATAACGAGACAAGGGAGCCCAAAATTGATCATCAAACCCACGTACTAAAGGGTGCTTATGATGATAAGTTGTGTGCTTATAAATACCTGATAATTTTTTTCTAAGGTTTCTCTTTTTATATCATAAAGATAATTCAAAGCGGCTTGAGCGACCTAGCATAAGAATAATGTTGAGGTCACGTTATGTTTTGACCAATCAACAATCTCTTTAAATTTATCCCAGTAATAAACATCTTCAAAGGGGATCTGTCCGAGTGGTGCACCGGTGATTATAAAACCGTCCCATTTTTTTTGCTTAACGCGTTCAAAATCACCATAAAATTTATCTAGATGTTTTTGAGGTGTATTACGTGATGGACGTGCATCAACACGAAGTAACTCTACATCGACTTGCAATGGTGTGGTTCGAGAGCAAACGCATCAATTGCGTTTCTGTTTCTATTTTTTTAGGCATTAAATTTAGAATTAATACGCGAAGAGGACGAATATCTTGATGACTCGCACGAGATTCTGAAATAGTAAAAATATTTTCAGATTTTAAAATACCGGCAGACAGGAAGATCATCGGGAATACGAATAGGCATATACAACTCCATAAAATATAATTTAGCCATCTAGAAGTCTAACATCAATTTGTAATTTGACCACACAAATATTGTATTTGATGCTAATATCCTGCCATACAAATTATTAAGGAGCTGAAATGTTCACTATTGTTCAAGCTGATTTATCTAATAAACAACACGCCAGTGCGTACTTAGCGCTAATGTCTCATTATGCAAATGACCCTATGGGTGGCAATGAAGATCTTTCTGAGTTTGCTAAACAGAATTTGGTTAGTACATTACTACAGCGTACAAACACTGTTATTCTATTAGTTTTTAAAGGAGAGCAACCTGCTTTGCATTATTAACCGCAATTGAAGGTTTTTCGACATTCTCATGTAAATCTTTATTTAATATACATGATGTGGTGGTACATAAAGACTTTAGAGGCTTAAAACTTACTTCAATGTTATTTGAAGAAATTGAGAAAATAGCAAGACAACGTGATTATTGCAAAATCACATTAGAGGTTCTTTCTGGAAATGAAATTGCTAAAAATGCTTATTTAAAACAAGGCTATTCTGATTATCAACTAGATCCAGCACATGGCTCAGCATTATTTTGGACGAAATCACTAAACAATTAATGCCTGTTTATGTGAAAGTCTGCGATATATCCACAATAAACTGATACCACGAGCAAACATAAAGGCATTCATTGCTATCCATAACGCATGATTGCCTTGTTCTTCAAAGATAAACCACACCGGAAAATAAACAACGCATAATGAAAATATCATAGCATTACGCATGTCTACTGCCCTTGTCATTCCAATAAATACACCATCAAAAATAAACCCTAGCATTGAGGTCATTGGAATGATGATTAACCAGGGTAAATATTTGATTGCTTCCTGCTGTACGACTTCAATTGAGGTTATTTGAGTAATAATCCAGGCACCAAAAGAATAAAACAGTAATAACTGCAACACACTAAACAATGTCGCCCAAAAAACAGTGAGGTAAATACTTTCTTTTAACTTTCTAATACTTCGTTCACCAATACTTTTACCAACTAAGGCTTCAACTGCATAGGCTAAACCATCCATTGAAAAGGAAATAATTAATAGAAAATGCATTAACACTGAATTAGCCGAAACAATATCATCTCCCAGGGACACTCCTTGTATCGTCATAAAAGTAAAGGTGACCTGTAAACACAGTGTACGAATAAAAATATCACGATTTAAAAGTAAAAAAGGAGCAAGGGTTTTAAGGTTCAGTATTTCCTTTAATAAACGAGCAAAAAGGCCTTTTTCATAGAAGCCACTAACCATGCGTTGCACGATAAATAAACCACAAAATAAAGCGATATAATCGGCACATAATGAAGCCCAGGCCACACCCGCGACACCCCATTCGAATACAACAACAAAAATAACATCTAACAAGATATTAATACTGTTAGTAATAATTAATAAAAACATCGGTGCTTTGGCATTTTGCATGCCTAATAACCAACCCAATAACACCATGTTTATCAATGCTGCAGGCGCACTCCAAATACGTATATCAAAATACTGGCGTGCATAAAATAAGACTTCTTCAGTCGCCTTCAACAAAATGAAAAGCGACTGAAGATAATGGATTCTGCAAAAGCAGTAATACCATGGAAAGTATCAAGGCGATAAAAACTGACTGCATTAATAATCGTAATATTTGTTGCTGGTTATTTGCTCCAAAAGCTTGCGCTACTAAGCCTGTTGTGGACATGCGTAAAAAAACTAAAACCCAGAATAATAACGATACCACCATCGAACCTACTGCTACACCGGCAAGATAAAAGGATTCAGGTAAGTGCCCAATTACGGCGGTATCCACTAAACCTAATAATGGCACACTGATATTGGAGAGCATCATCGGAAATGCGATGGCAAAGATTTTTGGTGGTTTGAAAGGCGTAAAAAAGCTGATTTTAACATGACGAAAAATAAGTAAGCCTATTCATAAGCTTACTCATTATATGTCTGTATGATTTGATGGATATCTTGCACCATCAAATCCATATCTACATGAGGAATACCATCTTCATTTAGCACCGCTTTAAAAGTGGCTTGATGTTCGCCTTTAGGATTTACCAGCACTAAAGAAGCACTATGATCGACTAGATAATAAGCATCATCACTATCACCTTCTTCAACAATGCTATAAATCAAACCTAAATCTTGAGCAAAGGGAAATAATTGATCATGGGTACTGGTTGTGCCAATGAAGTTTGAATTAAAGTAATTCACGTATTCAGCAAGGTTATTGGCTTTGTCTCGATTAGGATCAACAGAAACAAAAACGATTTGAATATCTTTAAAGGGAGGCTTAACCAGCTCGGGATAAACCCGATCTAAATCCGCCAGAGTAGTTGGACAAATATCAGGACAAAATGTGTAACCGATAAAGAATAGGGTCCAATGTTGTCGCAAACTGGTATTATCAAATACTTTTCCTTGAGCCATTTCAAAGGAAAAATCAGGTAGTGTTTTATGCTCTTTTTGCATGACTAAGGATGGGTTGCTTGTAGAAAAGCGATCACTTACTACCAGAGAAAGTAAAATAGCAATTGCAACTAATGCAACAATGAGAGAAATCACCCATCCCTTTTTCATTTTAATATCCTATATCAATAATAAGCAGTTACATCCAATCAGTAGTGCGAATTACACCAACTGCAATTCCTTCAATATCAAAGGATTGATATTGTAGATCAACTTTAATCGGGTCAAACTTAACATTTTCAGCTTTAAGTGTTACTTCGCTACCTTTGCGATAAAAACGTTTTACAGTCACATCATCTTCAACTCGTGCAACAACAACTTGACCATTGTTAACATCTTGGGTTTTATGAACTGCTAGTAAATCACCATCCATGATACCAATATCTTTCATACTTTCCCCTGCACGCGTAACAAAAAGTCGGCACTAGGGTGGAAAAGGCTTGGATCTACATCGTAATGTGATTCAACGTGTTCAGTAGCAAGAATAGGCTCTCCTGCCGCTACCATGCCCACTAAAGGAAGACCGGCTTCAATCGGGATCACATTGCTTTTATGTTCTTCAACAATACGAATACCGCGAGATGTCCCTGACAATATTTCAATAGCACCTTTTCGTGCTAAGGCTTTTAGATGCTCTTCTCGTTGCATTAGCACTGCGAAAGCCTAAAATTTTAGCCAACTCAACACGTGTCGGAGGCATGCCAGTTTTAGCAATGCAATCCTTAATCACATCTAAAACTTCATTTTGTCGTTTCGTTAACTCTTTCATTACTTACCTCACTAATAAAATTCAGACTGTAAACATACACAGTGTATATCTATACAGATAAATATTCTAGTTTTGAAATAAATAAAGTAATCCATACCCGTTAGCATTCAAGATTCAGCGTTAATATGAAGAAATTATATGCGCCCTCTATAATTTAGGATTGTTTCTCCTTTAGCTGTTTTCGGGCCAATCCAAGAGATTGCTTGCAAAATAGAGGGGTCTAACTTTTCATGCCCCTTGATATTACCTTCAATTTGAAAGTGGCCTCCTTTTTTTAAGGAAACATTTGCATTGGTCGTTAATTGTTCTGAGTTTTGTTTTAATGAAGCAACTAAATCACCTTCAGCGGCAACTTAAATCAATATTAGGACTGGATAGATCGATATTTCCCATTGGAGTTGCCACCTTTGCACCGCGCCAAACAAGGTAACCATCTAATTCGTTACAATAGGGATCGCCTGGCATGCCATTTTCAATCACTAAGGTTAATTTTCCAGAGGGAGTAACAGGTATAGGAAGTTGTAAATAGGGTAATAACTCAGTGGCTTGCATATCGACATTCACATCGGAAACAATAATACCTGACATGCCATATGCAACAGAGCCCACACCCATTAAAACTCTGGGATCATTATCAAACTCAATATCTGCTTTCAATTTAAGCGTTGCGAGGGCCAACCAATCTAGTTTCCAAGTTAATTCCTTCGCTCGAAACTTTCCTTGATAAACGACTTTAGTTAGCTTTCCATTCCAAAGCGTCCCAGATATATCTTCGAATTCAACACCTGAATGCTTAGGCATAAAGGGCAGAATAAGGCTCGCAGGCGCAGTAAACAACAGTAGAAACAAGATAAAGGCAAATAAATGCCAGGCTGATTTTTAATTTCATAATACTTCTCGAATATCTCAGTTAACTCGTTAATGCGTAAGCAATAGACGGTTAACTTTGATAAATCCTCTTGATCGGCTTTTGCTAAATCTGCATTTAGCACTAAAACACCATACTGATTATTTAGATCCGTTAACCATTGTAAAAAAACATCAAATTCGATATTGGTGATCCACACTTCTATTTCATCTTGTTTATTAACGATACGTGAAAAAGTAATGCCCTTTCTTGTTGCACTACTATTTAATATTTGGGTTAAGTTACCACTTCTTTTCTGCACCCCAACGACGCCGGATTGTAATATTAGATTGGCTTTTTCCTGAGTCCAACTGAGCGAAGCTTTGGTATTAGTTAATTGTTGTTTATTATCAGAAAGCTTTGTTGCTAAAGGAGACCAAATTCCCCAATATAATATTGCAATAAGAATAAAAATGGCACTAAGCAGAGTTAATTGCTTGCTCTCTGGTTGTGATGCTCTCCCACCATTGTTTAAATTGTTCCATAATTATTTTTTCCTTATGGTCAGTAAACCACTAACTTGGTTTTTACTGCTGTTAAGTGCTCCCTGCTGAATGCTATATTGTTGGGGTAAAGCACTGGAGAACTTTTCAAATGCCTGGAAATTATCAGCAACGGCTAAAAGGCGCATTTCATGATTTTTAACATCATATTTTAAGCTGTTTACACTTAACTGCTGGTTACTATCAAAGGTCGGGCCAAGGTCATCAAGCATAGCTAAGAATCCGGCTGAATCTCCTTTATCATTTGCTTCAGCTAACATGGTTCTTATCTGTTTTTTGATGCGCGAATAACTCAACTTACGCTGATTTGGAAAAGCCAATTGATAAACACGCTCAACCTGTTCTTTGACTACCTTTATTTCTGTTTCAATGCGCTGATTTTCGATATACACATTAATGCAACTAATAACAAAAAATAAGCTGGCTAATATAGCGGGTAAACGCCACTTTAAGAGATTTTTATTAACCTCTTTTTTAACTTTAAATTCATGCTGTAACAGATTTACTTTGCAAACTAACGCACCAACTGCAAGTAACTCCATGGGCAATGTTGGTGTTGCACTTACCCATTGTCCAGGCTGATCATTAGGAATAGGGCTATAGCTTTCGATAACCTGCTGTTTGTCAGCGTCTATTTTAGAGGATAATAAAGCCGTTAACATAGCTTCATCACTGCTCCATGCAACAGCTTGGTTTTCTCTTATGATCCAGTTGTTGTCAAGTTGTACGGCTTGCCACTTATTATCTTCAGGAAGGGGTAAGGCTAACCCTTCAGGGATAAACTGTTTACAACTAATATCTGCTTCAGCTAGCCAAGATAACCACTGAGACATACGTTGTTTATCACATACAGCCACATGGACAAGATCGGTTTTTTGTTCAATAACCGTAAAATGTAATTTTTCAACATCTCCAGCTAAATCTTCTTCTAAGAGATAAGGTAATGCCTGTTGCATTTGACGGTTGAAAGCGCCGTTAATAGGAAGTTCTTTGATGCATACATCAACACCTGGCAATAGACAGATAACATGACGCGACGAAGCCTTTTCAGTTAAGCTGTTTAACTGTTGCGCATTATCAATTTCACCAGAAGCAATAATTTCCTTGCCACTTTCTGACCAAATCAGCCAGTGTTGTTTTTGCGAAGCTTCACTTGCTAGGCGGATTATTAATCTTTCAGTCACCCACAATCTCCATCTATTTAAATCCGCCCGATTGATATCGGATCACGGTGGCTTTCTTATCATTTATTTGAAAGAGTACCTGTAAGGCATTAATACGATCTTCAAATTCAGCAATAGCATTTAATTGAAAAAACTCACTGGTTACACTTAATTCATTACTAATATCACTGGAAACCGTTGAACCATCAAAAATACTTGAGGCTAAGAAATCATCAACACTGCTCCAACCACTTACCGGTCTATCTTCTAATAATTCAGTAAAGTCATCCACAGTTAAGCTGAATGAATCTTTAAAAATCACATATAAAATAGCGGCTTGTTCAACTGCCACTGTATTAACATTAATTTTTTGCTCGGCACTTGGTATCGCACACAAATAAGGCGCAATCCTCTCAAATACCTTTTGCCCAACACCTTGTACAGCTCTTAATTCAGTAATATCTACCATATAATTATCGGCGCTCAAGTGAGGTACACCTCTGGCTTGATAGATACTATCCTCTGCACCCAAAGCAACATCACTTTGGTCATCACTATCAATCCAGTCTCGACTAGATTCAGCAATCATTTCGGCGCTATAATCATTCACGCCAATTTCTATTAATAAGTTTTCAAACTGTTGTACTGGCCTTGCTCTGGTATCACCATCATCTTTTTCTGCTAATGCATTAAGGTTAAAGCAACTACGCAAATCTTTGAATTCACCAGCAATACTGCCATTTTCAAGTGGGAAAACCATCTCTGGTAATGCCCAGTTTTGATCTAAACTGATAATGCTACTATCTGAAAAATCTTGGTCTAAAACCAAACGTCCAAAATCACCCAGTGACCTGGCCATACCAATAAACACTTTGCGAGAAAAGCAACCCTTCTGTTCTTTTCAAACTCAGGGTTAAGCGCCCAGTCATTGTGGTCGCGATAGTCACCATTATCGCTAAAATCATAAGTACAGTTATCAGTGCAATACCACGTTGCTTTTTAGGAAAATGTCGCATCAATCACCTACCACAGAGCTCGCTGACACTAAAAACTGACGTTTTATTTCTGAAAACTTTTTGCTGGTAAAACTTATCTCAATGCCTGTTGGTAAGTTAGTGGTTGATGTCCAAGTTGTTTGCCAGCCATCATTTGACCAAAAACGAAAGCTTAATGTTTCAATCCCCTCTAACAGGGTTTGTATTTCAGGTTTTTCGCCTGCAACAATATCAGGATATAAAAAATATAAGCGTTGTAAATTGCCCTCGAATAACCGATAACGTACACGTAATAAATTAGAACGAGGTAATAAGTTTAACGGATTACTCCAGCCTAAACGGGTAAATTCAATGCCTTCATTCTCAGATTCAAATAAGGATTCACCAACAGTTAATACACTAAGGTCATCACTATCAGTACTTTCATCCCTTGATGCCCGAGCAATAATTTGAGTAAAGTCCTGCTCAATAATAAGCATTGCACGCTGAATTTTTAATAACTCTTGATTGTGCTTTTTACTAATTTCACCACTTCGAATAACACCCTGCAGAATTTGATAAGAAGCCAAGCTCATCAATGCAAAGATAGAAATAGCAATCAACACCTCTAACAGTGTAAACCCCTGCATTGCACGGTTATGATTACTGGTTCTGCAATGTAAGTCCTTAAATAGGCAAGTGCTCGCCCCTCTTCAGTATCACTGACTTCTATATCAAGCGCTTTAAAATCGTCACTACCTGTTTCAACGGTTTTATAACGAACATACCATTTCACTCCGGCTAACTCTGTTGAATCATACTGCCAACTACTTGCTGGCCATAATTTTTTTAATTTAAGCTCAGTTAACTGATTACTCGCCACCCATAGGGCAAAGGTTTTATCCTGTAATCTTGCTTGCCCAGTTAAGGCTCCTGAAGCGACATTGATTACTGCAACACCGGATGTTGCCATAATAACTAACGCTAACATTACCTCAAGCAGAGTCATGCCTCGTTGTTTACTGAAGGCGATAAAGCGGTTCATTGAACCTCTGCCTCAATATGAGTGATCATGCCACTCATGCTGATTTCAAGTGCGCCACTCTGCTTATCCGTTTCTGATAAAAACACTTTAAAAGGTGTCACTTCACCGTTGGACATAATATATACCTGTGGTGAGAAGGATTGTATTTCTTGATCGTCTCCTTCGATATCAACAAGGTACTCTTCATCGATAAAAACATCTTCATCTTCGACATCAATTTCATCCCAAACCGTGCCTAATAGCTCATATTCAATGGATATTGACTCAGGAATTTCAATTTCCTTGGCAAATTGTTCCGATTCCAAGGCTAACCACTTAGTCGTTTTATAATCAAAAACAGTAAAGCGATAGGAATTTTTATCAAAAACTAATCCTATCTCTTTACCTGAAATTAACGCTTCATCCTCTGCAAATTGTAATAATGAGCTAAAGCGCTGTAACTGCCAATCAACACTTTCATTATTATTAATATATTTAGGCATTACCATCACCACTGCAACCGAAGCCATGCCAATGAGTAATAGCACTAACATTATCTCTAATAGGGTAAAGCCCCTTTTAAAGAAGGATTCGCGGATAAGTTAAACACCTTTAAATGGGTTATTCTGACTTACCATCTAAATTCCAGTTACCAATATCATCATCAGTATCTTCTTCCCCATCTGGCCCAACAGATAAAATATCAATTTTCCCATACTCACCAGGGCTATTTAATACATATTCATTACCCCACGGATCTTCTGGTAAACGTTTGATATAACCATCTTCTGGATAGCTACGTGGCTCAGGAGATCCACTTGGTTTACTTTGCAGGGCTTCTAATCCCTGCTCTGTTGTTGGGTAGGTATTATTGTCTAATTTATACATATCTAGTGCGTTTTCTAATGCAATCACATCAGAAACAACTTTCTGACGATCGGCTTTATCTTTATTACCCAATAAATTTGGCACAACCAGAGAAGCTAATACGCCCAAAATAACAATCACCACCATGATTTCGAGTAGCGTAAAACCGGTTTGTTTTTTGTTTTTATGATTCTTGTTACTGCTGTTCATGAAATTTCCTTTTGTAAAATAATAATTAATCATTAAATGCACCTCAGATTGTTATCCTGACACCATATTATTAAGCTGTAAAATAGGCTGTAAAATCGCCATTACAATAAACAACACCACCCCCGCCATTGAAATAACTAAGGCGGGCTCAAAAATACCGAGGGCAACAGTCACTTGTGCTGAAAACTGTTTGTCCTGATTATCAGCAGAACGTTCCAACATATTGCCTAATTCTCCACTTTTTTCACCACTTGTGATCATATGTAACATCATAGGAGGGAATAATTTAATACTTGCAAGCGCACGGCCTAGGCTCGTACCTTCTCTGACTAAATTAGTTGATTCAGCAACTTTAAAGCGAATAAATTGATTGCTGAGAACATTACCGGCAATACTCATTGCCTCTAACAAAGGCACCGCACTGCTATTTAATATACTGAGTGTTCTCGCAAAACGCGCAGTATTAAGCTCATTTGCAACACGTCCTAATACTGGAATACGCAGTAAATATCGGTCAAAGGCAAGTTGATTCTTTTCTTTTTTAAGCCATATTTTCACTAAAATAAGACCAGTAATGATCACCCCTAGAAAATAAAGACCATAACTACTCAAGGCATCACTGATTGCAATCAATAATTTAGTTGATGCCGGTAAATCTGCACCTAAATGTTCAAATTGTCCAATAACCTGTGGAACGACAGAGGTCAGCAGGATAACCACAACGGAGATTGCAACCAAGGTTAATACCATTGGATAAATCATGGCCTGCATCATTTTACTTTTCATCTCTTGGCGTTGCTCGGCATAATCAGCTAAACGATCTAAAACCTTATCAAGATGTCCAGATTTCTCACCCGCAGCAACCATTGCACAAAAAAGGTTATCAAAAATAAGTGGGAAACCACGCATACTATCAGCCAAGGTATAACCTTCAACGACACTACTTCGTACGGAAGAGATCATGGTTTTTATTTTTGCGTTATCACATTGTTCAGCCACGGCTTGCAAACATTCTTCAAGGGGATTGAGGAAGCAACTAATGTAGATAGTTGTCGTGTGATAAGTGCAAGTTCTGCGGTTTTGATTTTACTACGTAATAAACTTGAGCCTGTTTTAGTCGCCTTATTAGCAACTAATTCAACTTCTAAAGGGATCAGCCCCATGCCACGAAGTTGCTGACGCAACTGACGGCCAGAGTCTGACTCTAAGGTCCCTTTTTCTGTTTACCATTTGCATCCATGGCTTTATAAGCAAAAGTAGCCACGTTAATCCTCTCTGGTTACACGTAAGATTTCTTCTAATGTTGTTTGCCCATTTAAGACCTTAGCAACACCATCATCACGAATACTGACAGCTGATTTACGTATTACCTTTTCAACCGCTTGTTCACTGGCACCATTTTGAATTAACTCACGTACTTCATCAGTGACCATTAATAATTCATGGATACCTGTACGTCCTTTGTAACCACTATAGTTACACTTAGGGCAACCAACTGCGCGGTAGATAACAGGTGCATTGGTTTCCTGTGGCGCTAAAATTTGATGTTCTTTATCAGTTGCAGGGTGTGTTTCTTTACAGTCATTACATAAACGACGTACTAACCGTTGTGCTAATACCCCTAAGATACTTGATGATAATAAAAATGGCTCAACCCCCATATCACGTAATCGCGTGATTGCACCAACAGCAGTATTGGTATGCAAAGTAGACAATACCAAATGCCCGGTTAAACTCGCCTGTACTGCAATTCGTGCTGTTTCTAAATCACGAATTTCACCAATCATCACCACATCAGGGTCTTGACGTAATATTGCTCGTAAACCACGTGCAAAGGTCATATCAACTTTACTGTTAACCTGTGTTTGCCCTATGCCATCAATCGCATACTCAATCGGGTCTTCAACGGTTAGAATATTACGATCTTTGGCATTAATTTCTAATAAACCTGCATATAGCGTGGTACTTTTACCAGATCCAGTCGGACCAGTGACTAAAATTATACCGTGTGGTTTATGGATTAACTCACGCAACTGATGGTGATTTTTACTGGTCATGCCCAGTTTGCTTAGGTCTAACTTAACTGCATTTTTATCTAATAAACGTAATACAACACGTTCCCCATGACTTGCAGGCATAGTAGAAACACGTACATCAACAGCACGGCCACCAATTCGTATTGAAATACGACCATCCTGTGGAATACGTTTTTCGGCAATATCAAGTTTTGCCATTACCTTAATACGCGACACCAGCAAAGCGGCTAATTTGCGCTGAGGTTTTAAAATTTCGCGTAATACCCCATCTATTCGAAAACGAATAATCAATGAGTTTTCAAAGGTTTCAATATGAATATCTGAAGCTTCTTCTTTGATTGCCTCACCCAGCATGGCGTTTATTAATTTAATAATTGGCGCATCATCTTCCGCTTCAAGAAGATCTTCATCACCCGGTAATTCTTCTGCTAGGGTGAAGAAGTCTTCACTACCAATATCTTCCATTAATTGTTGTGCTTCAGAGGAAGAGGACTGGTAAGCAATAGCAACAAGCTGATCAAAGTGTTCATCATCGACTTGTTTCATAGTAAAGGCATGCCCTAAAACACGACGTACTTCCAATAAAATACTGGCATTAGGTGCGACTTTGAAACATAACTGACTATGATCGCCGCTATGCGAAACAACTAAAGAGTGTTTTTTAGAAAAAGGAAAAGGTAACTGCCCACGTGGCGTAACGTATTCATCCTCATGGGTTACCTCCTCTAATCCTTGACCATCAAGCACACTCATTACTGCACTTCCTGCATTGTTTCGATCACAGCTTCTTGTACATTTTTATGTGTAAAATCATTAGGATCAATTTCATGGCTTTGTCCCCAAGCAGGTAACACAGGTGAATTTTTATCAGGCATCAGAGTAATCCCTGACTCACGTTTACCTAATTGAATATCACGCATCAAACCATATTTACGAGTACTTAGATTATTCATGGTTTCATCATCACGAATGATTGAAGCGCGTAAGAAAATCATTAAGTTACGTTTTGAAGTACTGCTTTTTGTTGACCTAAATAGGTAACCAAGTAATGGAATATCACCTAACAATGGCACTTTCTCAATAGTTTCACTAACGTCTTCATCAATAAGACCACCGATAATGATAGTTTCACCTGATTTTGCTAATACCGTTGTTTTAACAGAACGCGTTGCAAAAATAACATCCACAGAAGTAGAACCTTGGATATTAGAAACTTCTTGTTCGATAGTTAATTGTACTGCATCTCCATCATTAATTTGTGGAGTTACTTTTAACTTAATACCGATATCTTTACGTTCGATAGTTTGGAAAGGGTTATCATTCGTCGAGCTTGAGGTTGAGCCAGTTAAAACGGGAACTTCATCACCAACAATAAAGCTTGCTTCTTGGTTATCCAAGGTAGTAATACTTGGTGTTGCTAGGATATTTGATGTTGAGTTGGTGCTAATTGCTTGTAACAACACTCCCCAGTCATCTCCTGCAAAACCGAAGGCACCACCAGTTAACGCTGATATAACGCTACTAACAGCATCTAAGTCATCATCATCATTACTAACTTCATAGGCGCTGACTAATACTTCACCAGTAGAAACGCCGTTATCTTGGAAAGATGTGCCACCAATAGTTGAGCCCCATTGTACACTTAAGTTGATACCATCATTCTCTGAGACTTCAACAATAATCGCTTCCACTAAAACCTGTGCACGACGAATATCTAATTGACGAATGATACTACTGAGTGATGACATAAGTGCGGGTTGTGCTGATACAACAATCGCATTTGTACCTTCGTGTGCTTCAATGCTTAAATCTGAATTATTACTTGATTCGGAAGCCCCTGGCCCCCTGTTTTTTCAAGCGTTTTACTTACTCCTTTTAAGACTGAAACAAGGTCCTTAGCTTGTGCATATTTGAGATAAAAGACACGTGTATTACCATTATTTTTAAGCTCATCATCAAGTGTTTTTACTAGTGCAACAATACGTGCTCTAGTTTTCTTTTCACCACTAATAATTAGTGAGTTAGTACGCTCATCAGCGACTAGGCGAGGCTGTAATATACTAGGTGTGGTATTTTTCGTTCCCGATGCAGGCTGTTGAATGGCATTAACCACTTTCACCATTTCTAAGGCGCTGGCAAATCTCAGCTTAACAATATCAACTTCTTGGTCGCCAGCTTTATCAACACGGTGGATAATTTTAACTAAACGGTTTACCACAGTCGCACGCCCGGTGATCATGATAACGTTGGAAGGATCATAGTGAACTACGTTACCGCCACCAGCATTATCATTAAGTTGTCTTAATAAAGGTGCTAATTCACGTACAGAAACATTAGTTACGGGCACAACACGGGTAACCATTTCATCACCTCGAAACTGTTGCCCATCATCAACCACAGGAATAGCCGCTACCTTAGCATCCTTTGACTTGACGACTTTAATGATGCCACTTTCCATTTCAACGATAGCAAAACCATAAACCTCTAATACATTTAAGAAGAATTGATAGTATTGTTTTTCGTCTAATAAATCATAGCTTCGCACATTAATACTGCCACGTACCGTTGGATCTAATACGATGGTTTTTTTAAGGTTTTTACCGACAATATTGATAAATTCATTAATATCTGCGTTTTTAAAACTGGCCGAGTACTCTACCGCAAGAGCAGAGCTAATATGGCTCAAACTTAATACGCTTGCCAACAAACCTAAATTAAACAGCTTCACTGCTTTGTTTTTTATCCCTAAAGATACCATCTAATAACACTCCAACTTTCACTTATACACCACTTATACATCAAAATTATCATCAGATGAAAGCGCTTTATTTTATTCTGGGATACTAAAATACAATTCATGTAATTGCCCGTCACGTTCAACCGACAGAGTCATGTCAGTCATGGTTGGGAACTCTTGCATTAATGTAAATGCCTGTTGCGTATCTGTTAAATCAACACCATTTAGTTCAACGGCTAAATCTCCACTTTGTAAACCCGCCTCCTCAAAAATGGATTTATCTTTACCTGGATTAACACGGTAACCTTTTACTTGATCATTTTCTCTGACTGGTGAGATTCTGATAAAATCACCTAATTTAGCAGGATTTTTGAGTAACTCTTGACGATTTAAATTAACCGTTCTGACATCGGATTCGCTTGCATACTTAGCTTGATTTAGACGGGCACTTTGATTATTTCGTTGATGTGCTTGCTGTTGTTTATCTAAGCCCTCAACGCCATCTAACATCAGGGTTTGATAAGACCCCTTGACATCTAAAATGGTACGATCTTGGTAAATTTTAGTAATAACCGCATCCGTTCCTTCAATTTCAGAGTCAATAAAGTAACTGTTTTGTCTACCTTTATTATCAATAATAACGCTTGAGAATTGTGGGTCCGTTGAAGCGACAACTCCAACAAGTTTTAAATTTAAACGTGTTTTAGGGGCATCATTAATATCAACTTCAGCAACAACAGCTTTCTTTTGTTCTGCTTTCTGTCCAAATAATCCTTCAACTTTTTGCGTGTTAATCTTGTTTGCGGATTGTTTGTTTTTTACAATAGCCGGTTTCCATTGCGAAGCTGGTTTGTCTTCAGGTACAAATGACCAGGTTAACAGCGCAAATTGGTAGGCCAACAAAGCAATAAAAATCGCTAATACAACAGCTGGTATTTTTTGTAGAAAAGAAGCTAATGGCACTGATAACAACCCTGTTTTAATACAAACGTAAGAACTTTTTATGCTACCTTAGGTGGCACAAAGCAACAAGCAAATAGCGCGAATTATGTCGAATATAGAGTATAATCCGCCCGATGTAGACTATTTAGACCTGATAACTCAGTTTTAATTGCAAAAAATATTAAATAAATTAAACAAATAAGTGAGTGATCCTATGCCAGATAATCAAGCAACTCAAAAAATTCGTTTGGATAAATGGTTGTGAGGCGGCACGTTTCTATAAAACTCGTAGTATTGCCCGTGATATGATTAACGGCGGAAAAGTACATTATAACGGCCAACGAGCCAAAGCGAGTAAAATTGTAGAACTAGGCGCCTTGTTGACTATTCGTCAAGGTGATATTTCAAAACAAATTACCATTGAAAATTTATCGGAGCAACGTCGCGGAGCCCCTATTGCGGAAACGCTTTATCAAGAAACGGGTGAGAGCGTAAAAAAACGCGAAGAATATTCGATACTACGTAAACTAAGTTTACAAAATGCACCACATCCAGACAAAAAACCAAATAAAAAACAGCGTCGTGAGTTGATACAAGCAAAAGCTCAACGTAACAACGCGAATTTTGACTAATAGAGATAACAATAATGACAGACCAACTACAACGTTTCCTTTTTGATGACTTTGCCATTCGTGGTGAAATAGCAAATGCAGATGATAGTTTCAAAGAAATTATCAGCAATCACGATTTCAGCCCTGAAGTAGGCACTTTGATGGGCGAATTATTAGTCGCTACATCATTACTCACAGCGATACTTAAATTTAAAGGCAAGATTTCAGTTCAACTACAGGGTGATGGTCCAGTAAAATTGGCAGTAATTAATGCCAATCAAGACTTACAAGTTAGAGGAACAGCTAGCATTGAGGGTGAAACATCAGGCCTTTCATTTTCTGAATTAGTTGGTAAAGGTTATATGATCATTACCATCACACCCGAAGAAGGTGAACGTTACCAGGGCATTGTTGACTTAAGCCATAATTCATTAAGCGAATGTTTAGAAAATTACTTTGACCAATCAGAGCAACTACCTACCTGCGTTATTTTACACGCAGATATCACCAATAATGTACAAGCGGCAGGATTACTCATTCAAACCTTACCCGCAACCAGTGAAAATCATGAAGAAGACTTCCAGCATGTTTCTGCCTTGGCAAAAACAGTTAAAGCAGAAGAGTTATTTGCTTTAAGCCAAGAAGAATTATTGTACAGAATATATCACCAAGAAAAAGTTCGCTTACTTGAAACAAAAAACATTTCATTTAAATGTACCTGTTCAAAAGAGCGTTGTTTATCTTCTCTTGCTTCAATCTCGCCAGAAGAGATTTTAGATATTTTAAAAGAGAAAAATCATATTGAGATGCACTGCGAATACTGTGCTAAAGATTATTATTTTGAGGAAAGTGATTTACAAATTTTTCTTGCTGACAATGATGGTCAACAGCACTAATTAACATATTGTATTATATAATAAAGTTCAAAAAAAGCGTCGCAACAAATTTGCGAGCAATTAGTTTACATTAGTGACGTTTTTTTAATCTGTTTTATGACATAGATCCCACCTATTTTGCTCACAATCCCCTACTCTAAATATTGATATATTCAATCATTTAAAAGGGATGCACGATGGCTACATTATCAACAAATACATTAAATCAATACGGTATTACTGATGTTTCTGAAGTTATTTATAACCCAAGTTTTGAAACACTCTTTACAGAAGAAATGGCTGATAATTTAGTCGGCTATGAAAAAGGTGTGCTTACTCAAAACGGTGCGGTCGCAGTTGACACAGGAATATTTACTGGGCGCTCACCAAAAGACAAATACATTGTTAAAGATGACACCACTCGCGATACCATTTGGTGGAGCGATCAAGGTAAAAATGACAACAAAGCAATCGACCAAGATACTTGGGCGCATTTAAAAAATATCGTTAGTAATGGTTTATCAAATAAACGCCTATTTGTTATCGACGCTTATTGTGGTGCCAATGAGAGCTCTCGCCTGAAAGTGCGTTTTATTATGGAAGTTGCATGGCAAGCGCATTTCGTAAAAAATATGTTCATCCGTCCAACCGAAGCAGAATTAGTCGATTTTGAACCAGACTTTGTAGTGATGAACGGCTCTAAAACAGTCAATCCTGATTGGCAATCTCAAGGGCTTAATTCTGAAAACTTTGTTGCTTTTAATCTTACTGAAAAAGTACAAGTTATTGGTGGTACTTGGTACGGTGGTGAAATGAAAAAAGGTCTGTTCTCTGTGATGAACTACCTATTACCACTTAATGGCATGGCTTCAATGCATTGTTCTGCAAATGTCGGAGAAGCTGGCGATACAGCTATTTTCTTTGGTCTTTCTGGTACAGGTAAAACCACCCTTTCAACGGATCCTAAACGTGCATTAATTGGTGATGACGAGCATGGTTGGGATGATGATGGTGTGTTTAACTTCGAAGGTGGTTGTTACGCTAAAACAATACGTTTAAGCCCAGAGGCTGAACCCGATATTTATGGCGCTATCCGCCGTGATGCTTTACTTGAGAATGTTGTTGTTGATGCACAGGGCGTGATTGATTTTGATGATGCAAGTAAAACTGAAAATGCACGTGTTTCTTACCCGCTAGATCATATTGATAACATCGTAAAACCGATTTCAAAGGGTGGTCATGCACAAAAAGTTATTTTCTTAACTGCAGATGCCTTTGGTGTATTACCACCGGTTTCAAAACTTACTAAAGCACAAACTCAGTATCATTTCCTATCAGGTTTTACTGCAAAACTTGCTGGAACTGAGCTTGGTGTCACTGAGCCAACTCCAACATTTTCTGCATGTTTTGGAGCAGACTTTCTTAAGTTTGCACCCAACACAATATGCAGAACAACTTGTTAAACGCATGGAAGCCTGTGGTGCAGAAGCTTATCTAGTTAACACAGGTTGGAATGGTTCAGGCAAACGTATTTCTATCCAAGATACGCGTGGCATTATTGACGCAATTTTAGATGGTTCAATAGAGCAGGCTGAAACCAAACAAATCCCACTATTTAACCTAACAGTGCCTCTTGCTTTGCATGACGTCGATAGCAAAATTCTTGATCCTCGTGATACTTATAGCACAGAGCAAGAATGGAATGAAAAAGCGGAAGAACTCGCTCAGCTATTCATTAAAAACTTTGATCGTTACACCGATAAACAACAGGGTAAAGATCTTGTAAGTGCAGGCCCTCAGTTCAGTAAAGATATGGCTTAACTTGATATATAGCGCTCACTGATATAGTGAGCGCTATACTATTTTCAGCTCTCTTTTAGGCCTTCTAACCGTTCAATTAATTGCATCGCACCATCTTCACAGGGAAGCGTCGCAGGAAAATCCTTAGACATTAGTTTTTCTAACACCTCTTTTAATGCGTCTCCCGTTAACTGTCTTTCTGCTACTTCAACAAAGGGCACCCGCTCAGTTAAAAAACGGTTTAAATAAGGCGTTTCAGGCCAATCAGGCCTTAGCAAACTCATTACGCGAATCTTTTTATACTTGGCAATGGTCGCAATTTCACAATAAGTGCCATAACCTGGCTTAGTAATTATAAAATTACAACTGGCTACCAGTTGTAAAAAAGATTGTGATAACTCATTAATTTGACTGATATCTGAGCGTGATGACGGTATATCCTGATCTACCAACCAATGTAATCCATCTATAATAGGCCAATGCTGTAAATCAAGCGGAAATGGCATGCCACCTAAGGCAACTAGTCCAATTTTTGTTGTGCCCTTTGGCAAGCTAGTTAACAAAGAGGATAAATCAGCCTTTGGCTGGTCATTAATGCTAGCAATAGCTATTTCTCGTCCGTCATCAAGTGGAACAAAGGGAAGAGGCTTAAAAACTTGGTTAGTCGCTTGATACACTGATTGCATTTTCTGAAAAACAGCTTGGCTCTTTTCCTGACCATCTAAACAATAAGCTTGATAAATTTGTGCCCAATTAAATGGCGCAACCGAAGCTGTCTTTATATGTAATTGATGGGCGGCATCTAAACTAATCGGGGAAATATTACTGATTAATATATCCGGCTTTATTTTTTTAAGGAGTTGTTTCTCCTTATCCACTTCGTCTTGCCAACGCTCATAAAGCTGTTGATACTTATCTCGGCTATTAACGATATCGACCTCAATAGCCGAATGCATTAACATGCCAAAATCTGAGCCTAATGGATAATAATCAAAGTCTGCAGATAAACGCGAGGCAATATAGTCTCTTGATAAACGAGTCATCACAGATATTTTAACTTTTGGATAATGCGTCATTAAACGATTTATCACCGCACATGAGATCGCTCCATGACCATTACCGTGAGCTGTAATAGAAAAACAGAGATGCATCATGATTTCCCTATTTTCTGGCAAATGGATTCGGCTAGTTGATGAGTAGCTAAATTACGTTTTATCATGTCGGCTTCAACTTTCCCTATTGCAATCACAGCTAACCAGTCATCAATCATAGCGACAAAACCTTTACTGGTTAACATAGGCGTCCAGTCCGCTAACCTCAGTTGCGTTTGTTGCTCTGACTGCCAACGCTGTCCCGATATAAATGAATCAAACTGATAACTACAATTTTCATAATTAAAGGACACAACTTCGTTTGTTATTCCATGCAAACGGTTCATCGAGGCATGTAATAAAGTACCCGATTGCTCCCACTGTATATCTAAACGTGCAAGTTGCAGTCCTTTAAACTGGCTAACAATATGAACATCCTTTATGTCATTTTTAGCATAAATATTGACACTATCTAAGGGGTGAATAAAATCATCAAATACAAAGGTACGTAATTGAGATGGTAAGTTATAACGATTTTTCTCCCATCGTAAGGAGCATAATGTTTGCTCTCTGATATGGGATTGAAAGAGCGGAATAAAGCGACGATTAAATCCTAAATATAGAGGCGTATTATGTTTTTCTGCTAGCTCATACAGCTTCTCACAATCAAAGGCATTATCAGCAAGGGGTTTATCAACAAAGGTCGCAATGCCTTGTTGTAAAAAATAAGATGCTATCATCACATGCGAAACTGTACTACTGTGGATCATTACCGCATCAACCTGCTCTTTTGGCAACAGTCGATAATCTTGATATACCTTATTCACTCGATATTTTTGAGCAAGCCGAGTTAACGTACTTTGATCACGAGTACACAATAGCAACTCAACATTGTCTAACTGAGTCAAAATGGGTAAATAAGCCTTTTGAGCAATATCACCAAGTCCAATCATGGCTATTTTCATATAACGACCTTCTTATTTTATAAATACAAACCACGTGGATCACTTTTCTAGGTGCTTCTCTAGAAAGAATAAATACAAAGTAGACAAAGTATTCTATGATTAATAACTTAAAATGAGGTAGCTTATATGAATATCAAAAAACGTCATATTATCGAAGTCGCTTTTTCATTATTTTACCATAATGGAATTCACGCCGTTGGTATCAATGAAATTATCAAAACCGCCTCGGTTGCTAAAAAAACACTCTATAACCATTTTGTTAGTAAAGATGAACTGATAGTTGCCACACTCATTTATCGCGATCAATTAGAAATAAATCACCTGCAGTACAAACTGACAAAAGCAGAGACAGGTAAAGATGCATTACTTATTATATTCGAAGCATTAGATGACTTTATTAATAACCGAGACACTGTTTTAGGAAATTTTAGAGGAGATTATTTTAATAATTGTTGCGCTGAATATGCGCAAAGCGCCACTTTAATATATAAAACCTGCCAGCATCACAAGACATCCCTAAAGCAGATTGTACAAATGCATGTTGATTCCTTTGAAAAGAATCCAGACAAGAATCAATTCCTAGTCAACGCTATCCTATTGTTAAGAGAAGGAGCGATTAATCAAGCCTTAGTAAATGGAAATTTAAATAGCGCATTAGAAGCAATGACTTATGTTGAGAGTTTGTTGCGCTTTAAACGATAAACAAACCCTCTACTATTTTAGGATTGCTTTTTTCCCACATTAAACAAACTTGATTTAAAAAAGAGTTAATACGGTAAGGGCGATACTTAGGTGGCATTTTATTTTCAAGAGCTGGAATAGGTTTATGATCTTTTCGTAAACGACTTAAAATTAATTTTAATAACCCATCTAAATAACCTTTAAACGCTTCACTATCATAAATCGCTTGCCAGTCGATTACATTCGCTTCTGTATTTTCTTTAATCATAGGTTCTATTTGCTGAGTATATTTTTCTATTTCATCATCACCCATGCAATATTCTTTAACTAATTGTAAAAAAAGATCTAAACATTCACCCCGCGGTACAATGCTAAAAAACTCTTTTTTATCTATATCCTTTCTTCCCTCTAACGGCATATTAACGGTGCGATATAACACCTCAAACATATGTACGATAGTTCTATCAAGAACACGTTGCTTAGGAAAACGGGTGTCTTGAATATTTTGTTCTATAATTTCATAAAACTCTACAATATTAAAATTATCAGTGACTTGACGAGCAAGCTTATCCGCAACTGACACAGGAATACGATTTTCTAACAAAGTATTAGTTACTGTTTCATTCAGTATTTTTTGTAATTTTAATTGTATTTGATCAAATCGATCATAAGGTGGCGAGGAAGACATTTATTTCCTTTATTAGGCAATATAATAAGCACTTAGTTTACCCTAAAATCGGGCCTACGCCTCAATGCTAACATGGATTGATATTAGTCATTGAATTTTTGTGACGTTAGTCTAAACTTTGCCCACAATTTAAAGGAGAGGCTCCATGTCAGACAAAGTATTTATTACCGCGAAAATGCTACTCGAAGATTCATTTCGTCTAGCGGCACAAGTTTATGAAAGTGGTTTTCGTCCACAATTTATTGTCGGCATTTGGCGTGGCGGTGCACCAATCGGGATCGCAGTACAGGAATACTTTGATTACAAAAAAGTAGAAACAGATCATATCGCTAGTTCGTACCTCTTCTTATTACGGCATTGGTAAACAAAGTAAAACCATTAAAGTACATGGTTTACATTACATTATTGAGAACGCAAATGCCGATGATGGTTTATTAATCGTTGATGATGTGTTCGATTCAGGTCGAAGTGTTGTTGCATTAAAGGAAAAACTAACTGAATTAATGCGCCTTAATATGCCACGTGATGTGCGCATAGCAACACCTTATTACAAGCCTAAAAATAAAGCGGTAGAAATGGTGCCTGACTACTTTATTCATGAATCAGAAGAGTGGTTAGTATTTCCACACGAAGTTTCTGGCTTAGACATTGAAGAAATCGTTAATGGAAAAACTGACTTTGAAAATATTAAACACCTGTTTAATAACAAATAGTTAAACCTTACTTTAACAGATAGTATTAAAAAAGAGACTAAACAGTCTCTTTTTTGCTTTCTAGCCTTGTTGCTTCTAATACCTCAGGATAAAGCTTAAAAAACGTATCACATAATTGATCATAATGAGTCCCTAATGTATCAAAGGTTTGTGCTAGTGGCGCCATTCTTGGGCTCCGAGAGGCAATACGTTGTAATGCAAACTCAATATTTTCAATATCTACATAATGTTCAAACCATCTTCCCTGCCAAACCAATTCTGATATTTTTTCAAATCTCGTAGGTAATGCTTGTGTTAGACTGGATGATTCATTGGCTATTCGTGTTTGTGTCTGTGTTGAAAAATCAGCTAATGAATTAGCATGAAAATCTAACCAATATTTAGCTAAACAATGGTCCCAGAACATATCTAAACTAATCGGGGAAAAACGGCGTAATTCTTTTGAAAATAAAGGTTTAACCGTTTTAATTAAAGGATGGCTATCGGTATAACTATCAACAAAACGATGTAAGCGGATCCCCTTTACAACATCTACATTGTATAAACCATCAGGATTGCCCTTAACAAAATCCCCTAAAAAATTACCTAACAAGCTGGTTTGGGTATGATCTGCAATATGTAAATGTGCAAGATAATTCATTTAAGTGACTCGTAAGTTAAGATAATATCAATACAAATTACTACAAAGAGCACCATATGTTAACTCTACCAGTCAGTTATTCTGCCACCAGCCCACAGGCATTATTGGATAATATTCTTCCTCAGTTTCAAATAGAGCAAGCAGAACACTGTGTATTCTGGTGCCAAGGTTTAAATGATTCCTACAAAGTAAGCACCCAAAATGAGACTTTTTTATTAAGAATCTATCGCCATCAATGGCGCGATATAGAGGCCATTAACTTTGAAATACAAGCACTGTTGTACTTGCAAAAAATGGGTGCTGATATCGCTTACCCGATTGCAACACATACAGGCGACCATATTGTTCAAATAACAGCACCTGAAGGGATACGCTATGCGATATTAACACGCTATGCAAAGGGTCAAGAATTAACTCTTACAGAACAAAAAAGTGCTGAAGTCTATGCTCAACATATGACACAGATACACTTATTATCAGAACAATTTAAACCTACTTACAAACGCTTTAAGTTAGATGTAAAACACCTTATTACAGAGCCATTACAACGTATAAAACCATTCTTAGCTGATCGCTTGGAAGATTGGGAATTTATTAAGAATGGTGCCAAAGCGTTAACACTTACCTTGCAAAGCATGCTTGATGAATCAAGTGACATTGGTTTTTGTCATGGTGATATGCACGGCGGAAATGCACACTATGATGGTTCACAACTAATAAGTTTTGATTTTGATTGCTGTGCAATAGGGCTACGTGTTTATGATTTGGCTATTTTTAAATGGGCTTTAAAATTAAATAAAAAAGACGATGCTATCTGGGTTCGATTTTTAAAAACTTACCAACAGCACCGCCCCTTAAATAAGCAAGATATAAAACAAATAGATAACCTTGTTGCCGTTCGTCAAATTTGGCTAATGGGTTTGCATATTGATATTGCTGTCGCAAAAGGCTGGTTAAATGATGCTTACTTTGATCGCCAAATGGCATTTTTAAGAGAAAATATCCCTCACTAAAGTAACAATGAAAGGCTAAAAATACTGTTATAAATAAAAAAATAAGCGATAATATTGGTCTTAATTTTTTCAGGAATAACAACTATGTCTCAGCTTGGCACTCTTTATATCATCTCAGCTCCCAGCGGTGCTGGAAAATCTAGCCTTATCAATGCATTACTGGCTGAAGATCGTACATGGAATGTGCAAGTTTCTGTTTCCCATACAACCAGAGCTCCACGTGTCGGTGAAAACAACGGTGAGCATTACCATTTTGTTGACGTAGAAAACTTCCAGTCTCTGATAAAAGAAAATGCTTTTTTTGAATGGGCAGAAGTCTTTGGTAACTATTATGGCACTTCGCGCATCACTATCGAACAGGCATTACAGCAGGGTACAGATATATTTTTAGATATCGATTGGCAAGGAGCCCAACAGGTTCGCCAAATGATGCCGGAAGCTGTCGGAATTTTTATTCTTCCGCCAAGTCGTAAGGAATTAGAGTCTCGTCTTAATAAACGAGGTCAAGACAGTCAGGAAATTATTGCTAAACGTATGTCACAGGCACAATCAGAAATGTCACACTACAATGAATATGATTATTTAATCATTAATGATAACTTTGAGCTTGCGAGTAAGGAATTATCAAGTATTGTAAGTGCAACACGCAATCTACAAAAGAAGCAATCAATTGTGTATCAAGGAATGATCGAAGACTTGCTAAAGTAGCGCTGGATCAAACATTATTATGCTTGTATAATAAGCGCCCGTTTTTATGTAATTAACTTTTGGAGTTCAACAATGGCACGTGTAACCGTTGAAGATGCAGTAAATGTAGTTGGTAACCGTTTTGATCTAATCTTAATGGCGACTCGTCGAGCACGTCAGCTTGCTACTGGAGGTAAAACACCTTTAGTTGACCCTGAAAATGACAAACCAACCGTCATAGCTTTACGTGAAATTGAAGAAAATTTAATTACTAATGAATTGATGGATGTTCAAGATCGCCAAGAAAGACATGAGAAACAAGTCGCAGAATTAGCGGCTGTTGCTGCAATTGCAGAAGGTCGTGGTTAATTTTTTCAGGTAAGCGACTGATCAAAAAACTTTTAAACGTCGACCATGAAAATGTTCGGCGTTTTTTTATAGCAATTATTTTAATTGTATTAATATATGATTTAATTTTTGTGACAGAAAACTGCTTTTGTTTGTGGCACAATTGCCACTCTTAAGAGATAAACCAGTATAATAGATCCTCTATTTATTATTGGCATTAAAAAGGAATCATTGTGCTAACTTTATTATATCCCGCAATAGCGATTATTATCGGTTTTGCTTTGCTTTTATGGAGTGCAGATAAATTTGTACTTGGTGCTTCTAACACGGCACGTAGTTTTTCAATTTCTCCCCTTATTGTTGGGGTTGTTATTGTTGGCTTAGGGACATCTGCTCCCGAAATGCTTGTCTCTTCAATGGCGACCATTGATGGAAATACGGGTTTATCTATTGGTAATGCGATTGGATCGAACATTACTAACATAGGTTTAATGCTAGGTATTACCGCGATATTTTACCCTCTACACATTCATTCAAAATTACTTAAACGCGAAATGCCAGTACTACTCGCGATTATGGCATTAAGTTATTTTCTGCTTTGGGATCAACATTTAAGCTTCTTGAATGGTTTACTTTTAATTCTACTGATGTTTGCTATGTTAGCTTATACCATATGGGAAGCTCAAAGCCATGGTGATGATGAATTACCGCAAGAAATACTCGATGAAATGCCAGAGGAAATCAGCAAAGGCGGCTGCTTTAAAATGGTTGATTGTGGGTGCAGTACTATTAATAGCTTCCTCTCGAATCTTAGTTTGGGGTGCAGTAGAGGTTGCTGTTTATTTCCAAGTCAGTGATCTTATTATTGGTTTAACCATTGTTGCTATTGGTACTAGCCTACCTGAATTAGCGACCACAATTGCAGTTGCTCGTAAAAAAGAATTTGACCTTGCTGTTGGTAATATCATTGGCTCAAATATGTTTAATATTTTAGGTGTAATGGCATTACCTGGTTTGATTCATCCTGATACCTTTGACTATGAAGTGCTAACGCGTGATTACCCCGTCATGATTGCTCTTACACTTGCGCTAATCATTTTTTCAATTGCATGGCGTAAAGGTAAAACTGGGATTTTAAGTCGCTTCGAAGGTGGTTTATTATTAGTCGGATATATTTCTTATATGATTTGGTTGTACACAGACTTAGTTTCTGCAACAGTTTAATCTTTATAGAAGACTCACCAATAAGAAGGCGCTAAAGCATTTTGCTTTGGCGCTTTTTTTTAGAATCAAACTAGAGATTATAATAAAACTGTCTATCATTAATTAAATGTTTAATATTTATTTAATATTTATCTATGAAGAAGGCTGATAATGATTATTATACGAAAATATAAACCTCATGATAAAGATTCTCTGATCAAGCTTTGGCAGACTTCTTTTCCAGATCCTGCCCCCCATAATGAGCCAACTTTAGTCTTAGCTGAAAAGCTAAAAGTAGATAATTTAATTTTTATTGCTGAAAAGTCAGAGCAAATTATTGGTAGTTGTATGGCAGGTTATGATGGTCATAGAGGTTGGTTATATTCAGTCGCGGTTTCTCCGAAACTGCGTCGCACCGGAATAGGCTCTAAACTTATTAAACATGCGATTAAACAGCTTAATCAAAAAGGTTGTGCCAAAGTAAACCTGCAAATACTTCAAACTAATCCACAAGTGATACAGTTTTATCAATCACTTGGATTTTCAGTGGAAGAACGTATTAGCATGGGAAAATTTACCGACCTTCAACGTTAATTAAGCACTAAAACATCGATTTATCATTTTTGGATTTTTCCCAAACCTGTATAAGTCGCTTTTCTGGTCACTCCCCAGCGGTAATGGGATAACACACCTGTATTTTTAATAACTCGATGACAAGGGATTAAATAGGCAATACGATTCTTACCCAATGCACTGCCAACCGCTCTTGAAGCCTTTGGACTGCCAATCGCCTTTGATACCTGAGCATAGGAAAATAGCTGACCATCCATACTGGTTAACATCGCTTCCCATACTTTTACTTGAAAGTTAGTCCCCTTAATTAACAGATGTAATTTATCTTTTTCAGCTGAGCTTGAAAATATTTGTTCACTAAGTTTATTTCCCTGTTGTTGGTTCTCAATAAACTGTGCGTTAGGCCACTGTGCAAATAAGTCATCTTTGAGGATCTGCAATTGTTGATCCACGAACTGCAAATAACAAATACCACGGCTTGTCCAAGCAAGTAGCCCTTCACCAAAGGGAGTATTTATCAACGCATATTCAATCACCATACCTAAACCAGCTAATTTTATTTCACCTGGTGTCATGGCTTCACAGCTGACCATTAAATCATGTAGACGCCCTGTCCCAGATAAACCAGCAGACAAGCTAGCATCAAGTATATTATCACTGTGTTTTAACGTATCTAACGCCACTTGTTTGGTTAAAAACTGTAAAAAACGTTTAGGAGAAATACCCGCCCACTTTGAAAAAACACGTTGTAAATGTAACTCACTCATAGAAACTGCATTAGCGATTTCTGTTAAGGTAGGTTGTTCTGCTTGTCGTGCATGAATAAATTCTATAGCACGGGCAACCAATTGATAATGCTGATCCTTATCTTGATAATCTTGTAATTCATCCATCCTAAGCCACTCTACTTTTGAATAATACGCGTGGGCTAAATCCAGTCACTAACATAGTCCCTGTAATGACCAACACAGAACCAAACAAGGTATTAAAACCAATCTCTTCACCTAAGAATAAATAACCCCATAAAATACCAAAAATTGGAATAATAAAAGTAACCGATAGCGCGGAGGCTGGCCCAACATCTGCCACTAAACGAAAATACAATAAATAGGCAAGCCCGGTGCATACAACTCCAAGTAAAATAACAGCAATACTAATATCAACACTCGGTGTTTCTCTGATTGGGAAAAAAACCATTAATGGCAAAACAATGACCACAGCGACCCACATACTGCCATGGGCATTAGCATAAGCTTCAACTTTAGGCGCGGTTTTCGCATAATTTGTCGCAATGCCATAACTAAAGGCGACTAACACAGCGGCTAATATAGGCACAATCGCTTCACTACCGATTTCAAAGGCTTGCCAACCTACAAGTAACATCACCCCGATCACGCCAGAAATTAGTCCCAGAATAATCTGTAGAGTCAGTTTATTTTTATAAACGAGCGTTGCAATAAGTGCTCCCCAAATTGGCGCGGTGGCATTAATAACGGATAACGAAGAGGCATTTAAAGTTTGTGCGGCATAGGCAAAAAATAAGAAAGGAATAGCAGTATTAAATAATCCCAGTATAAAAAAATGTTTTGTATTTCCTGTTAAAGGTAGCTTTTTTTAATAATCCAGGAAATAATCAATAAGGTAATAGCGACAAATAAAACTCTCCCTTCAATCAGTGCAATTGGGCCAAGTGGTGTAGCGGCAATACGCATGAATAAAAGGATCCCCCCAAATAGCGGCAAGTACTATTAGTCGTATAAAGCTGGCTAATCCCATTGGTTTTTTCCTTAATCAATTTAAATGAAATGTGATTGTGGGGCATGCACTCAGATTACTCAACCCGATTGTTGCGCAATTCACTTTTATAGCAGGCAAACAAAAAAGCCCAGTGTTAAACACTAGGCTAAAATTCGTGATTAGATTAAAGGCTTATTTTGCGTTTAATGCGGCTTCTGTGAAGCTTTCATTAGTTGCTTGTGTTTCAACTTTTGCATTAACTGCTGCTGAATTCTTTTTGTGTGTTAAGTAAAGAGGGATAGCAGTAAACACTAAACCACCAACAATGTTACCTAGGATTGTAGGGATCAAGTTGAAGTTTAACCAAGTCGCAATACCAAAGTCAGCACCTAAAATCATTCCAAGTGGGAAAAGGAACATGTTAACAACTGTATGTTCAAAAACTAATGCAAAGAAGATAAAGATAGGGAACCACATGGCGACTACTTTTCCGGCAACCGTACGTGATGTCATACCACCGATCACACCTAAACATACCATCAGGTTACAAAGAATTGCGCGCACAAAACAAGTGATCCAACCATCCATGCCAAGGTTTTCAAAACCAACCGTACGAGCTGTTGATACAGCAATAAATTTCTGTGCCACGGCATTTGGGTCAATTGAGAAATTCATAGTCAGTGAAACAGTAGCTAAATAAGCCACAATTAATGAACCAATTAAGTTACCTAAGCCAATCAGTCCCCAGCAACGGAAAATGCTTGACCATGTCACACCAGCTCGGTTATCAAGTTTAGCTAATGGTGCTAAGCCAAAAGCACCAGTCACTAAGTCGTAGCCCATCAAACTTAAAATACAAAAACCAACAGGGAAGACAAGCGCCCCCACTAGGCCAATGCCAGTTTGTACGATAGCGGTGATAGCAACCACAACCGCCAACGATAAAATAATACCGGCCATGGTGCCACGTAATATGAGGTCTGCAGTGCTAGTTTTGGTTTTAGCTTCGCCAGCATCGATCATGGTTTGTACGAAGTCGGCAGGTTTAATGTAAGACATAATATTGTCCCTATAGTTAAAGTTTAAGAAAGTTAAAATTGAATAGTGAAAGGCTTCCTAGCAAATTAATTTAATCAACAAGCTAGGAAACATTTAAGCTATTAAATCTCTGTGTTTTATAGTTGAACTTCTACTTTTCCATCTGCAACACGAACGTTATAAACATCCACTGAAACTTCGCTATTTTCCAAACATGAGCCATCTTTAAGATTAAAGCGTTGTTTTTTCAATGGTGAAGCAACCCATAACTGCTCTTGGTGCTCACAAATAACACCGCGAGATAACACATTTGAGTGTGCAAATGGGTCCATATTATTAAGTGCATAAACCTGACTTTCTTCGCTAGGCCTAAAAATTGCCACTTGTTTACCATCCACTAATGCACAAATGCCTGTTGCTGGGAAAATCTTTTCTAAATCACATACTGTTATCCACTGACTCATTACGCTTCCTCCAGGCTAATTTTGTAGGTAGGGACTTTCTCTTGCAAAAATGCGGGACGTTTTTGACCACGTTCAGGTGTAAAAATAACATTATCGTCCTGCGCATCGCTGTTAATAAAATGTGCAAAGCGTTGCAATTGTTCTGTATCTTTTAAGGTAGTTGCCCACTCACAGTGGAAATTATTAATAGATTCGGCCATTTCTTTTTCAAGCTGTGCATTGATACCTAATTTATCTTTCATCACCACTTGTTGAACATACTCAATGCCACCCTCTAAATTTTCTAGCCAAACAGAAGTACGTGTTAACTTATCGGCAGTGCGCACATAAAACATCATGAAGCGATCTAAATACTTAATAAGTGTTGCTTTATCTAAGTCAGAAGCAAGTAATGAAGCATGGCGAGGTTTCATTCCACCATTACCACAAACATATAAATTCCAACCAGAGTCCGTTGCGATAATTCCCACATCTTTACCCTGCGCTTCAGCACACTCACGGGTACAACCAGAAACACCAAACTTCATTTTGTGTGGCGTACGTAAACCTTTATATCGATTCTCTAATTCCACACCGAGACCAACACTATCCTGCACACCAAAACGACACCAAGTACTGCCTACACAAGTTTTCACCATACGTAGCGCTTTAGCGTATGCTTGACCTGTTTCAAAACCAGCATCTAGAAGCTGTTTCCAAATATCTGGTAAATCAGATTTATGCGCACCAAATAAACCAATACGTTGTGCACCTGTAATTTTTGTATATAAGTCGTATTGTCTGCGCAACACTAGCAACTACCGCTAACCCTTTAGGTGTTACTTCACCACCAGCCATACGTGGAATCACAGAATAAGTACCGTCTTTTTGCATATTGCCAAGGAAAATATCATTAGTATCCTGTAAGCCATTATGTTCTTTTGTTAAAACATGCTCGCCCCAGCAAGACGCTAAAATCGATCCTACAGTAGGTTTACACACTTCACAGCCGTAGCCTTTTCCGTATTTATTGAGCAACTCTTTAAAGGTTTTAATACCTTCAACACGAATAAGGTGAAATAGCCCTTGGCGAGAATATTCAAAATGCTCACAAAGATGATTTTTAACTTCAATCCCCTGCTTCGCTAATTCTGAATTTAATACTTGAGTAATCAATGGAACACAACCGCCACAACCAGTTCCTGCGCCGGTTTCCATTTTAATGGCCCCAATAGTGGTATGACCGGCGGCAACAGCATCTGCAATATCGGATTTTTTAACATCAAAACACGAACAAACTTGCGCTGTTGCAGGTAGGGCATCAACACCTAGTCCTACTTTTTCACCACCAGCATGAGAAGGTAAAATTAAGGCATCAGGGTGCTTAGGCGACTCGATAGCATTTAATTTATATTGTAATAAATCGCTATAGCTTTCTGTATCACCCACCAGCACGGCGCCTAACAGCTGTTTGCCATCTTCGGAAACAATAATACGTTTGTAGACAGAGCTGTTTTCATCCACATAAACATAACTTTTGCAATTAGGAGTACGACCATTAGCATCACCAATACTGCCCACATCAACACCTAATAGTTTCAATTTAGCGCTCATATCGGCACCAGTGAACTCATTGTCACGGCCTAGGATATTATCAACAGCAACCTTTGCCATGTTGTAACCCGGTGCAACTAAACCAAAGAATTTTTCATTCCAAGAGGCACACTCACCAATCGCATAAATATCTGCATCTGAGGTTTTACAGTTATTATCAATACTGATACCACCACGAGGCGCTGTTGCTAAACCACATTGTTTACCTAATTTATCCTGCGGGCGAACACCGGTAGAGAAAACAATAAAGTCAATTTCTAGTTCAGTCCCATCGGCAAATTTCATTGTATTACGTGCAGAGTCACCGCCCACAATAATTTCTTGGGTATTTTTCCCCGTATGAACATTAACACCTATGCTTTCGATTTTATTACGAAGCATTTGCCCGCCTTGCTGGTCTAATTGCTCAGCCATCAACACAGGTGCAAACTCGATAACATGTGTTTCTACACCTAATGCTTTCAATGCACCAGCGGCTTCTAAACCAAGTAAACCACCACCAACAACGACGCCTTTTTTACTACGTCTAGCGACTGTTTCTATGGCATTTAAATCTTCAATGGTGCGGTAAACGAAACAGTCTTTACTTTCATTACCTTTAATAGAAGGAACCCAAGGATATGATCCTGTTGCCATCACTAATTTGTCGTAATAAACGGCGCGACCAGTTTGTGAGTGAATGACTTTTTCTTGTCGATTAATGGTTAAAGCACGTTCACCAATTAATACGTTAATATTATGTTTTTCGTAAAAACCTTCTTTTACTAAAGAAAGTTCATCTGCGGTATGATGTGAAAAGTACGAGGAAAGATGAACACGATCATAAGCAACGCGAGGTTCTTCACAAAATGCTGTTATTTCAAATTGTGTTAGATCAGCTTTTTCAACAAAGTCTTCGATAAAGCGATGGCCAACCATGCCATTACCGATGATTACTAGTTTTTGTTTGCTCATTGTTTCCTCGCGAGTAATTATGTAATTTAATCGACGCAAGATTACCAAAGTGTAATTAAGCAACATTGATAAACATCAACTTTAGTTACACAAATACAACAAAAAGCTAGCAAAAACAGCTACATTCATCATACAATAGTATTTTAAATCTGAAAAAACACTATGTTTTGCAACAAAAATTACAATACAGAAACAAACTGACGTATTAAAATTACATTTAACCAACAATAAGGCGTAAAAGTGAAAGTAAATTGTTACAAAATTTTAATCAGTGCCTGCCTACTAGGACAAAGGGTAAGATATGATGCAAAGATTAAAAAATGCCAGCATGTTTTGCTTGAAAAATGGATACAGCAAGGCATTGTGCTACCAGCTTGCCCTGAAGTATTAGGGGGCTTACCGACACCTCGCCCTGCGGCAGAAATAATGATCAATGGTAATATTGAAACAGCTCAAGGTGAAAAAGTTACCGATGCATTTCAGGAAGGCGCTCAAAAAACGCTTACACTCGCTTTAAAACATGACATTAAAATTGCTATTTTAACCGAGCGAAGTCCTTCCTGCGGTAGCAGTGAAATATACGATGGCAGTTTTTCTCGACAGATTATTGATGGGCAGGGTATGACAACCAAATTATTACGCGACAATGATATTTTGGTGTTTAACCAATTTCAATTACAAGCAGTAGAAGATCTGCTTAACCTCAGCATCGGACAATAAACGGAGTTTGTATAACGTTATAAAACGATTAAAGGGATCAGCCCCACTATTCCTTATTCAGAGCACTGTTTAATGCGTATTAATATTTCTTCCTTTCTAGAGTTACTGGCTTCACTCCATTCCTTGATTTCATCTAAACTGCGCAAACAGCCAAGACAGATATCTTTATCGTCTAAGCGACACTTCCCTACACAAGGACTTTCTATCTTATTCATTTTTATCCCCTATAAAGAAATTGATATGTCAGTATAACTTCCGTTACACTCTGCGTTACATTTTTTAACAAAAATAGAGAGAACTCATATGTTTATTATACGTTGGATTTTAGGTCGCATTATTTTATTGCTTAACTTTATCTTTAGCCCTAAAAAACTAAAACGAGATAATCAGGCACAGGCTGTTATTGATGCACAAACTAAATCATTACAGCTGTACCAATACCAAGCTTGCCCATTCTGCGTTAAAGTAAGAAGAACCATTCGTCGTAACGGATTAAACATTACCACGGTTGATGCTAAACAAGAAAGCAACAAAGCTGAACTATTAGCACAGGGTGGAAAAGTACAAGTACCTTGCCTACGAATTGAAGAAAATAATCAAGTAACCTGGATGTATGAGTCTGCAAATATTAATAACTACTTAAATGAGCGCTTTGTATAATCAAGTAATGCGAACTCAAGAAAAAAGACAAAGGTTGAATATACTGAAATAGATGTAAAATAGCTTCTGAGGCAAACACCAAAATCATAGGAAGATAACATGCCATCATCACGTCAAGTTGTTAGCGAATTTATTGAACGCGGCTATATTCAACCAGAACACATTAAACAAGCGCTCACTGTTGCACAGGTTTATCCTAATCAAAAAAACTGGTTTCAGTTCATTGACCGATTATTACTCAGCTTAGGTGCTTTAGCACTTGGATTCTCTGTACTTTTCTTTTTTGCTTATAACTGGAATGAATTTGGCCGTGTTGCCAAGTTTGCCCTGTTAGAAACGCTACTTGTTAGCACTATTATTTTTTATTACTGGGGAGCCAAAGGCCTGCTTAGTAAACAAATCTGTCTACTTGTAGCGAGTTTATTAGTCGGTATTATCATGGCTTTCTTTGGTCAAACCTACCAAACAGGTGCTGACCCTTGGACGCTATTTTTGTATTGGGCAATACTCATTACCCCTGGGCGGTTATCGCACGATTTGCGCCTCTATGGTTAAGCTGGTTAGCCTTATTTAATATCGCGCTCAGCCTCTATATTGATACCTTCAGTTCGCCTTTATTGTATTTGTTTGGTTACCAACAGGAACAATTTATCGCGCTCTTTCTTCTCAACAGCTTTGCATTAATTACATTAGAACTTTGTAGCAATCGCTTTCAATATTTATCGTCACGCTGGGTAGCACGCATTATTGCAACTTGCAAGTGGTTTCATGATCACCATGTCTTTTTTGAAGAAATTATCTCTTCACATGATAACAACTCCCTTTCAGCGCTACTATGGCTGAGTTTTATTGTGGCTATTTATATTGTTTATCGCCATAAACGAAAGGACTTATTTATGCTCGCAGGAGGTTGCTTGTCGAGTATTGTTATTCTTTCTACCTTCATGATTGAACTCGTCGATGACAATTTCGATGAAGGCTTGTTGTTGCTTACTGCTCTAGTAATCATTGGCTTAACCAGTTTGTCGACTATCTGGCTTAAAAAAGTACATAGGGAGATGTCGCTATGAAGGATCAACAAAAGTTATGGCAACAATTACAGCCACAAGGGTTAGTTTCAGGTCAATACGAAACACCAGAAACACTTAACTCACCTTGGTTTGTGAAAGTACTGTTAGCTTTCTCAGGCTGGTTTGCGTCAATACTGATATTTATCTTCTGCTTATTAGCCTTGCAAGATGTCATTGATAATAATATAGCCTGTGCAATTATTGGCTCTGGGTTTATAATTCTTGCGTATTCACTGTTAAAAAAAACGCCAAATGAATTTGTTGAACATTTAATGTTAGCAACAAGCCTAGCAGGGCAAGCCCTTATTGCCTGGGCTTTATTTGCAAATGATGCTCTATCTTCTCCTTTAATCAGCTGGTTTACCCTATTGATATTACAGGGAGCTTTATCAGTATTAATGCCACATTATGTGCACAGAGTATGTTCGGCGTTATTTGCTAGTATTGCCCTAATTGTGTGTTTTCATTACCTCAATATCTCCTTGATAAGCAGTACCGTTTTACTCTTTTTGGCTTCTTTTTTAATATTAAATGAATGGCGTTTTAACAAATTACAACCTCTCTTAGAAGCTATTAGTTATGGCATTGTGCTTGTCATTATTCCGCTTCAAGCCTCCACCAGCTTAGGTTATGAAATATCTTCCTGGCTTAATGAGCATCATGAGGCTGGCATAATAAATCATTATCTAGAGCAAGCATTGTTAATTCTGGTGATGCTTTATATCCTTTTATCTATATTGCATCGCAGTGACTCTATCGTTCCTCTTAGCAAACGTATCGCTCTGATTGTTGCAACAATTTGTTTTTGTCTTTTATCAATGCAGGCATCAGGTATAACAGTGAGCTTAGCAATATTGACCCTAGGTTTCTCTTATAGCAATAGAATATTGCAAGGGTTAGGCATATGTTCATTACTCTATTATATTAGTAACTATTATTATTATTTAGAGCTGACATTACTGCAAAAAGCTGCCAGTTTATGTGTTGTGGGGTTATTTTTGCTATTGATACGAGGCCTTGTATTAAAGTTTGCACAGCCGAAACAAGGAGCTAAAAATGAAGCATAAAGTAGTTTTAATGACTTTAGTTACTATTTTAGCTGTCATTAATTTTTCAATATTTACTAAAGAAGAGCACCTTAAACAAGGAGAGAGCATCTACTTGGAATTAGCACCCGTTGATCCTCGCTCATTAATGCAGGGAGATTATATGGCCCTACGTTATGTACTTGCGAATGCATTATATGACGCCTTACCCAAGCACGCAGATGATAATAACTGGAGAAAAGCTGTCACACCCCATAATGGCAAAGTTATTGTCACATTAAACGATAACAAGGTGGCAAGCTATCAAGGCATTTATGAGGGACAGGGTTTAAAGGAAAATGAACGTACATTGAATTACAGGGTGCGTAATAACCAAGTTAAAATTGCGAGCAATGCTTTTTTCTTTGAGGAAGGCACTGCAGAGGCCTATGAAGCATCGCGATATGGGGAGTTTAGAGTAAACTCCCAAGGCGAACTACTACTTAATGCCATGTTTGATGAAGACTTAAAACCTATCAACCTAGCAACTAGCACGCAATAATATGATTATTCTTATGTGCTAGTTTGGCTGTTATCGCTAGGCAAACGCCAGGAGATAATCGTTGCCACTAGAATAAACAAACAGGAAGTTACCAAGCAAGCTCCTAAACCATAACTGACAAAGACCCAGCCTGACAGAAGTGTACCGATCAGTCTACCCATAGCATTAGCCATATAATAGAAACCAATATCTAAGGAAACACCATCCTGCTGTGCATAACTCACGATTAAGTAGCTGTGTAAGGAGGAGTTAACCGCAAATAAAGCACCAAATATAAACAAACAGAGGATAACTAACCAGGGTGATACGGTCAGACTCATCAATACTAATAAGGGAGTAAAGGTTAAAGAAAGCGCCCATAGTGCCGCATTTTTACCAGAAGGCACTTTTTGAGTTTGTGTTTGTTTTGATTTATTACCAGTTATACGAGGTGCAATAGATTGTATGCCACCATAAATAATAACCCAAGACGCAAGTAAGGCTCCAATAGACCAAGCACTCCAGCCGTAGGTTTCACTAAAATAAACCGGAAGCGCCACCACAAACCAAACATCACGAGAGGCGAACAAGAAAAAACGAGCGAGCAGAAAGACGATTGATAGTGGCACTCTTTGAAAGTAATTCTTTAAACTTAATTTTTCGCTTAACTCTCCCAAGATCTTCTTTTAAGAGTATCAAGCTAGCAATAAATACAATAATGAGCATTATCGCCATAAATAACATGGCCGATTGAAAACCAATTAACGTTAGTAATAAACCACCTAAGAAAAATCCAACGCCTTTAAGGGTATTTTTAGAGCCAGTTAAAATAGCTACCCACTTATAAAGCTGACCTTGATTATCTTCCTGAACAAACAGTTTTATGGCACTTTTTGCGCTCATTTTATTGAGATCTTTAGCAATGCCCGATAATGCCTGTGCGACCATTACCCAAATAATAGAGAGATATTCATTAGGTAATGTCAACATAAACAATGCCACCACCTGAATAAACAAACCAATATTCATGGTGCGATTCAGGCCAAGTCTTGCTCCTAGCCAACCACCTAATAAGTTAGTTACAACACCAAAAAACTCGTAAAAAATAAACAGGAAAGCAACCTGTAAAGCATCATAACCAAGTTGATGAAAATACAGCACTACCAACATACGTAGTGCACCATCTGTTAAGGTAAACGCCCAATAATTACCGGTAATAACCAAGTATTGTTTGAGTTCACTGGAAAGATTTTTAAACATATATGTCACTCTATCACTGCAAATAAAGGCTATTCAGTAAAAGTGACTAATGACACCTTACGGGCCATTAGTCACTTAGTTAATTACTGGTCAGACAAACCCACAATTTTAACCAGTTCAGCGGTACGTGTTGCATAGCCCATTTCATTATCGTACCAAGCGTATATTTTAAGCATGCGTTTACCTACCATCATGGTAGAAAGGGCATCAACCACTGTTGAACGTTGATCACCTCGGTAATCAATTGACACTAATGGTTTTTCCTCATAGCCAAGAATGCCTTTTAGTTCATTCTCTGATGCCTGCTTAAGCAACTCATTAACTTGCTCTGCTGTACAATCTTCTTTTAGATTAAAAATAATATCGGTTAAAGAGGCATTTGCTAAAGGAACACGAACAGCATGACCATCTATTTTCCCTGCTAATTCAGGAAATATTTCAACGATTGCTTTAGCTGAACCGGTTGTTGTTGGAATAAGGCTCATACCGCAGGCACGTGCGCGACGTAAATCTTTATGTGGTGCATCTAGGATAGTTTGAGTATTTGTTAAATCATGAATAGTGGTAAAGGCCACTTGTTCAATCCCTATTTTTTCATTAATCACTTTAACAACAGGGGCAATACAGTTTGTTGTACAAGAAGCAGCAGTCACAATACGGTGTAATTCTGGCTGATAAATATCATCATTTACACCCACCACAATATTAGCAATGCCTTCGGCTTTCACTGGTGCGGAAACAACAACACGTTTCACACCTTGATCTAAATAAGTTTGTAATAAAGCCACATCACGATTTACCCCAGTTGCTTCGATAACAACATCACAACCAGACCAATCTACAGCACCAATTTCTCTTTCTTGAGTACATTTGATAGCTTGTCCTGCAACAGTAATCTGAGCATCACCACTTTCAACTGCGTGATGCCAACGCCCTTGAATTGAATCAAACTCTAATAAGTGTGCTAATGTTTTTGCATCACCGTCAACATCATTAATTAAAACAAACTCGACATCTTGCCAATCAAAAGCCGCACGTAAAGCTAAACGACCAATACGGCCAAAACCATTAATACCTACTTTAATTTTCATTTTTTAATTCCTTATGAGGTTAATCGCAACATAGTGTTGGACGATCAGCCATTGATGATAATTTTTGTTTATTCTCGATAATAAATTCTTCGCTATCGGCACAAGCATCTTTAATAACTTGTTGCATCCAAGGTTTAAGTGAGGGACTTAAGCGGTAATACACCCATTGTTTTTGTTTACGATCTAACAACAAACCTAACCGTTTTAGTTGTGCTAAATGACGCGATACCTTAGGTTGGTTTTCATCAAGCGCGACCATTAACTCACACACACAAAGTTCACCTTCAAGCTGAATAAGCATGATGATTTTTAATCTTGTTGCATCTGACAATGCTTTAAAAAATTGAACTGCTTGCATAATTTATCACATCCTTTATTTTGCATATATGAAAAAACATATATATAAAATCGAATATAATATTAATGAGAGGATATGACAAGTAAATGACAAAGAAATTTAATTTAAAATATTTAAGAGGTGACCATTCAAAATACAGTTTTGTATATTGAATGGTAAAAATGATAAAGGAAGAATTAACTAATGCTGGTTATTATTTAAATCACTTAAATAATCTCGATGACAGGCATGCATAAATGCATTTGGACGTAATTTTTGGATGCGTTTCATTAACGATTCCATTTCTTCACCACGTTCAATTAGAATTTGCGCGACCACCAAACCAGTTCGACCAGAGCCACCTTTACAGTGCACAGCAATACTCTTTCCTTTTTCAATCAAACGGTGTATTGCTGGACCAGAGGCTTTCCAAGCATTAAGAAAAGGTGGTTCAGGTGCGACATCATCTTCAATAGGAAGGTGGAACCATGACATTCCCTTAGCCTTAATTGACTTACCAAGATCAGATAAATTGTTTTTATCTAATTCAGCCTGCGTCATAAATGTCAAAATAGCTTCCGCTCCAGCGACTTTGATTTCATCTAATGAAGTATCGAGATCTGCTTCTTTGGTACCTGGGCAGGGAGTTAAAAGAAGTGATGCTTTGCTATCTTTAATTTTAAGTTTAAAAATGGGATGAACAGACATTGATATAACCTATATTAAGAAAGCAGGCAAATGCCTGCTATTAAAAGTATGCCAATATTTTATGGCAGTTTTATGACTCCAGTAGAAGTTTTTGTTGCCAACTGCAACCCTAGGCGATAATAACGATTTGCATCATCAAACCTTTCATCTTCTTCCAATAAGCGAGCTAGCAACGCACAGCTTTCAACATTGCTTTCGCTTTCTAAGCTGAGCTCAAGATCTTTAATTGCTCCCTCTGTATCGCCTTCTTTTAATTTAAGTTTCGCTAAGGCTTGATAAATTAAACCTTTTTCTTCAAAGCGTCTCATTTTCTTCTCTAACAGCTCAATGAGTGGCTCATAATCCGATAAAACCACTTTATCTAAATAAGTAAGCAAAGGCAGTGATACTTGTTTATTTAATTTTTCGATTAATAATTCTTGAGCATATTGTCCGTTATCGCTTTCAATATAAGCATCTAACATGGCTTTTTGATAATTTAGTTCTTTACGTAACCTGCGTGGTAATTTCTTCTCCCAAAATAGTTTTAGTGACTCTACATCTTCTAAAGCAAGTTGTTTGAAAAAGTGTTGGTAAGCATTAAGTTCTAATTGAGCAATTTGCTCAGCATTATAATCAAGTTGCTTATAATGATTATTTAATACGCGAATATATTTTTCCCATTCATTTAATTCCGGGTAAATATCTAAATATAGTTGGGAGATACGTGGGTTACTTGGGAATTTCAAGGCTAATTCACGTAAGGTTGCTAATGCACCTTCGTATTGTTTTGCATCAATTTGCAACTCAACCGAAACCAGCCCAACTGATAAATGTGCATCTTTGTTACTTTCACTTGCTAAGACCAAATGTTCATTACGTTGATCATATAAACCCTGCAAATGCGCGGCTCTAGCATTCGCGATATAAGTTAATGCGGGAGACTCACTTCGCGCATGACTGATTGTGATAATAATTTGTGTGCTTGTTTATTTTTACCCTCATATAAAGCCCACATGCCTAATATGCTTTTCTTATGCGCTTTTCTGGTTTTACGTTGCCCTAACCAACCTCGTGTGACAGCGCTCATTGATAATAAACGACGTAAAACCCATTCAGCCAATAATAATAAAAAATAAAAGGCCAAGGCAATGAATGCGAGCATTGATGATAGTCATTTCATAGGTTGTATAACTATCAAAGGAAATGAGGATATAACCTTTATTAGCGCTAATTTCAGGTCCAAAAATCAATCCCGCAATAACGGCTAAAATAATCAAAATTATTTTAATCATGATATTTCTCCTATTTCAGCGTTGGGTTAGCAATTGATTTATTTAGACGTCGCTCAAGAACGCGTTCTAATAAGGGAGCACTTTTCAATTGATCAGGATATTGAATCGAGACTTCTCGCGCACTAAGTCGCTGTATCGACTTATAAAAATGCCCTGTCGTACTGTCTTTCAAGTCATAATAGTTTTTTAATAACGCTAACATATTTTCAATTGCGATATCGTAAACATCCTGTTGCTCACGATAAATAGCAAATTGCGCTTTAGCTAGGTTATTACGTAAATTTTCTCGTAAATACCAACTTTGCTCAGGAGAAAGTAAAGCTTCAATTTTATCGTCTCGCTTATTAACAGTAATAAAACTATTAATAAACACATTCCAAGATTTAATTAAGTTACTTTCCCAATCGTTAATATCTGATGAAACTTCTTCTTCATCTTTTTCAGCCCTTTCTTGCATCACTAAGGTTTCTGAGCGTAATTGATCTATACGACGCTCTAAACTAGTTAGTGTTAAAATAGCCCCATCTGTATCAAGTTTTGGAAGCGCTTCTAGGGTATTAATATCTTCCAGTAATGCACTTCTTAAGGGATTCAAGCTAGCATCATTAAGCTCAACAATACGTTGATCTGCGGCTGTTAATAAAGACACCGCGGTTTTAATGTCTTTTTCTAGCCAAATTTTTCTACCAGTTAAGTTCAGTAGGTATTCAACTTCAGAAAGGATCCATTCGTCCGGGTGACGCATTTGGTTCGCTTCCGCAAAACTGCGTTGTAATGATTGAAGATCAGTTTTGGTAATTTTATTATCATTAGTTACTTGCTGAAGACTTGAGTTAACCTGACCAACCTGTGCTTCCAGAGCTGTTTTTATTTTAATAGTTTGGCTTAATTGATCACTCATTTCTGAGGATTGTGAATTCAGCTTCTCTGTTAATTCACTAAGCTGATTTTGCTGAGAATTCACTAATACTTTACCTTGCTGGTAAATAGTAAAGCCAAAAAAGATTACAATAACAATTAAAATCAGCGATAACAAAGCGCAGAATAAAGCAATTCTTTGTGACCTCTTCGCTTTTTTCTGCCTTTAACCTAGCCTTTTCTTTTTCCGAATCAACATCTATTTCAATGTCTTGCTCTAAATCTTTACCTGAATCAATGTCACTTTCTACATCGGTGTCATTTACTTGCTCTGCGTCGTTGTCTAACTCAGTGTCGCTTTCTAACACTGTGTCATTGTCTAACTCAGTGTCTTTATCTTTCTTAACGTCAGTCATAACTACCCTCACCAGTAAAATATTCAATAATTCTTTGATTTGATATGCTTGGCAATAATTTTGTTCTTGGAAAGCCTAAAGCATTTGCATGTTTTATAATACGTTCACTTGCCGCATAAATAGTAAGCGACATAAGCCAGTCTTTATTATCTTGCATTGTCACAGCAATGAACTGTTCAAGTAACTCAATACTACTGATAATAGCACCATTAATGCCATGCTGTTGCCATTTTTCAACACAGCTTGATCTTGGTAGCTTTATAGCAACACGCTGATATGATTCATAATAATCAACATTTGCCCCGCGGTTCATTAAAGTCTCTTTCAAAAACTCTCTGCCACCTACACCACGCAAAATTAATAATGAATGATTATCAAGCTGTTGTAATTGTGGCAATGCTAGTAGCCCTTCACTATCAAAGGACTCAAAAGGCACTGTTACTTTCTGCTGAGTCTTTGATGCCAATAATAATTGTGTTGCCTCTCCGACTGCAAAATAATTGGTTTTCGGCCAGTTTTTCCCCTTCAAAACAAGATCTGTAAATTCAACGGCATTACTACTAACTGCAATAATAGCATGATATTTTTTTACAAAGGGGTTACTTGTGGTAACCACAGGTACAATTTCTAATAATGGCTGAGCTAGGCTATAAAGCCCTTGTTCATTCAACAAATCGGCCAAGCGTTGTGCATGAGGTGCAAAACGCGTGATCAATAAGCGCGGTTTAGGCATTTTCTTTGTATACTTCGGCGAGTATTTCTTTTGCTCCCGCGTCCAATAACTGTTTTGCTAGTGCCAATCCCATCGCCTCGGCATCCTTGGGATCACCGCTAATTTCTTTTCGAATAATGGTTTTACCATCAACACTGCCAACTAAACCTCGTAGAAACAATTGCTCACCTTTAAAGATAGAATAACTACCAATTGGCACCTGGCAACCACCCTGCAATGCTAAATTCATTGCTCGCTCTGCCGTTACTCTTTGGCGTGTTAATTTATGATCAAGAGGCTGTAATAATTCTATCGTTTGTTTATCATTTAAACGACACTCGATGCCAACAGCGCCTTGTCCAACAGCAGGTAAACTCACTTCAGGTTCAATATAACCCGCTATACGTGATTGCATTTCTAGACGAATTAGTCCAGCGATACGCTAAAATAATCGCATCGTAGTCACCATTGTCTAACTTGGCTAAACGAGTGTTCACGTTGCCACGTAAATCTTTAATCACTAAATCAGGTCTTAGCTCTCTTAATTGACACTGGCGTCGCAAACTACAAGTACCAACCACTGCACCATGAGGTAACTGCTCAACATTCGTAAAATGATTAGAAACAAAAGCATCACGAGGATCCTCTCGCTCACAAATAATAGTCAACCCGAGTCCATCAGGAAAGTCGACAGGAACATCTTTCATTGAATGAACAGCAATATCGGCACGCTCTTCTAACATTGCGACTTCAAGTTCCTTTACAAAAAGCCCTTTGCCACCGACTTTAGCCAGAGGAGTATCAAGGATAATATCACCCTTTGTTTTCATTGGAATTAATTCAACAATTAAGTCAGGGTGGTATTTTAACAGTTCAGCTTTTACAAAGTTAGCCTGCCACATAGCAAGGGGGCTATGTCGTGTTGCAATTCGAATGGTTTTTGGGCTCATGAGATCTCTTAATAAAAATCAGTAAATTAAACAGAGTATAAGAGAATTAGTAAGGCTTTAAAAGGATGATAAGGCAGGAACGAGAGATTGCTAAAAAGGTTATTAACTCGTTTTCTGTTACAAACAATAAAAAACGCTATGGTTGCTACAAAATCAGAAAAATGATGTAACAACCAGTATTATTAGCTAAACAGTAATTTCTTATTTAAATAATGTCGACTCGATATTATCAATATAGGCTGAAGTACCAGTTGATTTCTTATCACCGGCATAAAAAGTTACTGTCGTAGGTGTATTTGAAGCAGACAGACCAGTACTCGCTACAGAGATATTTGTTGCAGTTGGAGAGGCAACACCATCAATAGCAATACTAAAGCTACCATCTACCCAAGTCGCTGTATAAGTGTGCCATTGATCAGCAGTAAAATCTGCCACTTTGACATCTTTAGAGCCATTTTCATATTGAACAATGCCATCTTTAGCATTTAGTCTTAATTCAAAAAAGCGTTGGCTATTGTTCTTACCTACTCCAAAATTAACATATACGGTTTTAGGGTTTTGACTAGGGATATAAGCATCAAAGGAAACGGAACCAGAAGTCGCGGCACCTTTAGCAAATTTTAATAATGCATAGGGTTTATCTGCGCTAGAATCATCAAACAAGTATAAAGAATTAGGTGCACTCTTGGACATATTTGCACTCACCTCTGCAACCAGCGTAGAACCATTTACTTTTTCTACAGACCAAGTTGGATCAGCAACATCAATTTGAGTACCCGCTGTTAAACTATCAAAGTTTACAGATGCAACAGGGCTAGACATCACCTTAGGTGCGGCGTCCTTAGCCGTTTCTGTACTTGCACAACCAGTTATTAAAGAAACTGCAGGTACTGCCAAAGCGACAAAAAAACTTTTTTAAGCGTATTGTCATGATCAATTATCCTTCCTTTAGTGTTATCCATTGTCACAATCATTGCATGTGCTGATTGAGTGAAATCAACTTAACTTGGGGATAATTTACTGTCAAACAATTCACTAAGCATGATGATTAAATCGTGCTGTACTTCAGGTTCTAGACAAATAAAAAGATATAATAATACAAAACATGAAGTAGCGCGCATTCTGTTATTTCAAACTAAAAAATGCTCATTAGAATGGCTAAAAAAGAACAGACCTGATTGCTTCAATTTCCCCCTAAGACACTATACAAAAAGGAATTTATTACTGCTCATTATTAGTAGAAATTGATTATTTAAACACTCCTGCTAATATTCATCCATGCTTATCCTTTATTATGCCTCGATAAAAAAAACTGAATATCAAGGCATAAAATATGATTTTATAGATATACAAACAACGCGATATTAATGGTTGTTGATAGGTTTATTCTTCAGGTAAAACATCTGCATCTTCGCTTAATAAATGGGTCAATTCTTCAATTGGAGCGGGCACTTGTAAATAAAAGCCTTGTACAAAATCACAACCATGGCTTAATACAAAATCTAGCTGTTCCTGTGTTTCAATGCCTTCAGCTACCGTTTTTAGATCTAAAGCTTTTGCAATATTTATTGTTGCTTTAACCACCTCTTCTGATTTTTTAATATCACCAATTCTAGATATAAAAGAGCGATCAATTTTTAAAGTATCAAAGGGTTTGTCAAGGAGATAACTTAAGTTTGAATAACCGCTACCAAAGTCATCCATTGCAAAGGAAACCCCTAAGTTTCTATAACGATTTAGGTACTTATCATTCACTTTACTCGGCTGTAAAAACTGCCTCTCAGTTATTTCAAGACAAATCGAACTACCCTTAATATTAAACTGCTGTAAATGTTTTTTGAAAGAGAAAAGAGAGCGTCACTCTCCAGGTCTTTTAATGAGAAGTTTATCGATATGTAATAATCCTCTTTAGAAGTATTATCACGTATGGTTTTCATTACATCAGCTATAACGTATTTAGTAATTTCAATAATCAACTCTGATTCTTCAGCAAGCGGGATAAATTTACCCGGCATCACTAAACCAAGTTTAGGATGATTCCAGCGAATTAATGCCTCGAAGGAAGAAAGTTTCATTGATTCACAATTAATAATGGGTTGATAATAGAGCTCAAACTCATTGTTATTTAAAGCATCTCTAATAGCACTTTCCATCGATGCTTTATCAAACGCTGTTGAAGTTAGTTCTTGAGAAATATAACGATAGGTATTACCACCACTATCCTTTGCATCATACATTGCAATATCTGCTTGACGAACCAGTTCATCAGCAGTTAGTCCGTCATTCGGGTAAATACTAATACCAATACTTGCTCCGATATTAATATTATGGTCTTCAAATACAACAGTACTTTGCATTGCTTGGAGCATTTTTTTAGCGATTTTAGTTGCGTCTAATAGGCGCTCTAAATCCTGTACAACCACAATAAACTCATCTCCACCTAACCTTGCGACTGTATCCTGTGAGCGCAGTGTATCTATCAGCCTTTTTGACATTTCCATTAGAACAACGTCACCGACATTATGCCCTAAACCATCATTCACTACTTTAAAGCGATCAAGATCAATAAAGAAAATAGCTAGACTTTCTTTGCTTCTTCGTGACTCTGCAAGTGCATGTTCAAGTCGATCTGAAAATAGATTTCGATTAGGTAAACCGGTTAATACATCATGATTCGCGAGATATTGTATTTTATCTTGAGATTTTTTAAGTAAAGAGATATCCGTTTGCACACCAATAAATTGTAGCACCTTACCATTATCATCTTTAACGGCATTAATATTGAGATACACATGGTAAAGTTCACCATCTTTGCGTTTATTAATAACTTCACCAGACCAAAAACCACTCTGCTTAACAGCACGAGACATATCAGAATAAAATTCAGCACTATGTTGACCGGAGCGTAATAAATTAGATTTTTTACCACGAACTTCCTCTGCGCTATAACCACTCATTTCTTCAAAGGCAGGATTAACATCAATGATTCTAGTATCAACATCAGTAATAATGATGCTTTCTTGAGTCGTATTAAACACAGTCTTAGCTTGCATGTTATGTAAAGAGATTTCTTTTTGAGTATTAATATCTTCAATAACAGAGATGAAATATAAAGGTTTATGATCTTCTCTAACAATTGAAACCGATAACATAGCCCAAAATAGCTCACCGTTATTTTTGTAATAACGTTTTTCCATTTTATAGCTATCACCTTCACCCTTTAACAATTGCTGAACACACTCCAAATCTTTTTGTAAATCATCTTCGTGTGTGATGTTTTGAAATGTTAAATTGAACAACTCCTCTTCACTATATCCGAGCATTGAACATAACGCTTTATTCGCAGAAATCCATTGACCATCTAAGCCAACATGAGAAATACCTATATTGGCACTTTCAAATGTGGTTTTATATTTTTCTTCACTTAAAGACAGCTGTCGTATCGCTTCTTTTTCTTTGGATATATCTGTTGCAAAGGACCAAATTTGTGTATTACCTAATTCATCTTTACTGAGGTAATCTTCAATTTGCAGGATTTTAATCTCGTTATCTAAGGATTCAAGTTGTATGGTATAGGGGCCAAATTTAGCATTTTTGGTTAACTCGTTTTGTCTATTTAAAAATAGATCACTGTATTTAATTGAGAATATTTCCAGCCAGTTTTTAGCTAGTAACTGCTCTCTATTAAACCCAGTAAAAGATTGCATCGCATTATTTGTTTTTAATACCATCCCCTGCAAATTGGTGATCACAATACCATCGTTTATATTTTCTAAAACAGACTCATAACGACGATTTAAAGATTTAAACTTCTCCTTTATCACCGAGTTTTCTTCATACATTTCTTTTAATTCTGCGTAAGCAGTCTGTAACTCTTCGTTTGTTGATTGTAGTTCTTCGTTACTTGTCTCCATTTCTTCATTGGTTGCTTGTAACTCTTCATTGGCACTTTGTAATTCTTCGTTAGTTGCTTGTAATTCTTCATTCGAGGTTTCTAATTCCTCAATCAAAGTTTGCATATGTTCTTTAGTGCGCTGTAATTCAAACTCTAATTCTAACTCCTGAGAGCTAGTAACTAAGCTCTCCCCTGAGGGACTATTTAAAAAGGGCAACTCAGATTCAGATATAGTCTGAAAATAAAAAATAAACATCTGGTTACGTCCACTTGAAACTGGCACAAGATGTACTTTTATAAGTCGATTATTACCATTAGGATCAGGCATTGATAAGAAACTGGAGGATACAACTTCTTTCTCTTTTTTGGCGTTATTGACTAATTTTCTTAAATCAATAGCCAAACGAGAATCAACAATTTTATAGAGATTATAAGAAACATAACCTTCAGGAATAAAGGTAAAGTCAAGGTTACCTTTTTTATAAATAACTTCTAACTGTTCATTAGTAACGACCATATTCGGCATTAAAAGCTTTACCGCTTCATTAATAATGGTTTCTTGTAATGGCATTGTCTCAGCCATTTTTCCCTGCCCTAAGTTGGCATCTTTTACATATTTAGGAGGCCTAATTGTGATTGCAGAATAATTTTTCTTAGAAGAAGGGACCGTTTTAAATATCTTATTAGCCTTATCAACCGTCGCAAATAGGTGCTCAAAGTTTGTCGCATTTTCCGATTTTCCTAAAAATAATAATGCATTGCTTCTAAGCGCATAATGGAAGGCAGGCATGATCCATTTTTGAGCATCAAGATTAAAATAAATAAGTAAGTTTCGACAAACAATGAGATCTAAATCTTTAAAGGGAGGATCAGACAAAATATTATGATAAGAGAAAACAATATTCTCACGTAAGGCTTTTTTCACTTCAAATTCGTTATCTGTAATATTAAAATAATCTTTAATATATGTTTCACTAACCCCGGTTATGGAGGCTTGACTATAAATACCTTTCCGAGCAATTTTTAAGGCATCTTCATCAATATCCGTTGCAAATATTCTTAAATTCACAGGTTGTTGTCGCTCGTTTAACAACTCATTAAGTATGATTGCAACAGAATAAGCCTCTTCTCCTGTAGAGGAGCCTGGCATCCAAACCCTAAGTTCTTTTGCATCAGGCACTGCATCAAGATATTTATCAAGGCGACTTTCAAGCGACTCATAGGCATCTCTATCACGAAAAAAGCTAGTAACACCAATTAATATATCTTTGTAAAGTAACTCAACTTCTTGCTCATTGTTTTGAATCAACGAAACATATTCACTTAAAGTCGTAATTTTTAACGCCACCATACGGCGTTCAATCCGACGACCTATCGTCGCTTTTTTATAAACCGAAAAATCAACATGTTTTACTTTATGGAGTAAGGCAAAAATAATAGATATATGATCATTGGAGGGAGTAACTTGATGGCGCTTTAATACTTTTTGTCTAGGGAAGTTTGCTAACGCAACAAGCTCTTCACCTATTAATTCCGCTTTTATTAAAATATCAACAATAGAGCCATTAATAGCGGCCATTGGCATACCGTCATATTTAGCACTAATAGGATCTTGAACAATGGTGATCCCACCCTCTGAGTTAATCGCTCGCATACCTTGCGAACCATCAGATCCAGTACCAGATAAAATAATACCAACCGATTTCTCTTTTTTATATTTGGCAATAGAAATAAACAGCTGATTTACTGATGGCTTTGGTAAGAAAGAATGCTTCTCTGGATCCGATAAAATAATTTGATTATTACCATTAACTTCAACATTTTTATTGGGTGGCGTAATATAAAAAACATCACTTTCTAATATCTCGTTATGCTCAGCCTCCTTTATAAGTAAAGAGCTTTCCCTTGAAAGCAACTCAACTAACATAGTGTTATGCTTAGGGCTAAGGTGCTGGGCAATAATATAAGCAGTGTTGTTATTTCCAGGCAAGCCTTTTATAAGAGAGGTCAGAGCTTCAAGCCCCCTGCACTTGAGCCAATACCAACAACCATTAAATCATCGTTTGTTTGTCGTAGTTCATCCGACTCGTTAACAATTTGCTTTGGAAGCAACTCTTCGCTTTTAGCCTTATCAATATTATTTTTATCAATTGATAACGCTTGGGCAATAATACGGCTCAAATTTTGATCCGTTGTTGGTTTATTAATAGTGCCGTTAATTAATTCTTTAATTGTGTCTAATAAAAAGTCTTCTTTGATATCAGCACTAAACACTATGATTGGTGTTATATCATCAACTTTTCTAATCTCTCGTATCAATTCAAGGCCATTCATATTCGGCATTTGAATGTCAGTAATAACTAGTCCCGGAGCATGAGTAATGAACTTAGAAAGCCCTTCTTTGCCATCATTAGCTTCAATTACCGTATTAAACAGACGTCGTAATAGTTTTGAATGAAATTTTTGTGCTTCTTTATTACTTTCTATATACAGAACGCTTGTTTCATATTTCATTTACTACTTCCACATTAAAATTAATTATTGATAGAGAAATGTGCTTAAATTGAGCATCGATAACGATACTTGAAGAATAACATTTCATACTGGATGACACTCTGAATGGTGGCAAAAAATTGACCGGTACCTCAGAGTTTAATCAAAATAAACATCTACTTGCGTTGATTTATATTAGACCATTTATTTTTTAGATTATAGTAATTTAAGTTATTTAAAATAAAATCATCAATAATGAATTTTTATCCCATTGCCACCTTTGCTATAATTGAACGGTTTATTACAAAGGAGAAATCAATGAAATTGCTGTATTGGTTAGATGACTGGTTAAGACAATCAAATGAACAGCAACAGGCATTATTACCTATGACTGGAAGTGACTTACTGGACGATGTCTTTGTAAAGTATGAATTTGTTGATATCAATAAACCGCTTTTATTTACCTTTTCCCCTGCAGGTACTAATTTACAAGAACAGGATCTTCATGATGATTTTGCTCCCTGGGGTTACCGTTTAGCGCAAAAACAGAAAGTGAACATTGTTTCTTTTCAGCACCTAGGTATAAGCAATTGGTTCCGCGACCGTAATTTAATCTTCTTTCTAGAACAATTATCAACATTACTGGAGCCCTTCACTTGCCGTTTAGGTTATGGTCTAAGTCGAGGGGGCTTCGCTATAGGCGCTTTTGCAAATTTACTGCAACTTGATAAAGTTTTGTTATTCCACCCGGTGAGTACCAAAAACCGACAACTTGCCCCATGGGATAATCGGTCTAGCACTGAAATAGCGCAGAAATTTGATTGGCTAGGAGACTATCACGATCTAGACTTAGGCAAAGCTCAGGGTTATATCATATACGATCCAACTAATAGTATCGATCGTCAGCATGCCAAACGTTATCCAGAGTTAACTCACCTACGAGTGTTTGGAATGGGTCATGGTACTCACGCGACTTACCTCAACAAATTTGGCTTTTACAAACAGGTTGCCATCGACTTTATTCAACACCAACAAATTGATATCGTTCAATTTCGCCAACAAACCAAAACCCTGCGTTTTAAAGAAGATTATTACAAAAGACTCAATAAGGCTAACAGCAATTCTCAGCATCGCTTAAAACTACTCAGCACCGCGCATAATATTCTTAGTGGTGAAAAGGAAGCACACGTGCAGGAACACCAAGATCAAATCGATGTGCAACCGCTAATTGATATCGCGTTGAAGCATCAAGAGGAACACCCACAGGATGCAATTAAGCTATTAAAAATGGCACAGAAACTATCTCCAGACGATCCACTTATAGAAAGTAAACTCAAGCAATTGAACTAAACGAATGAAAGTTAAATTAAAATAGTGATTTGATAGTTTATTAATTAAAGAAGAATAAAACGAATTGAAAACAAAGGGGATGGTGCTGATAGGCGGATTTGAACCGCCGACCTCACCCTTACCAAGGGTGCGCTCTACCAACTGAGCCATATCAGCAAAAGGGGATCTGACGATGACCTACTCTCACATGGGGAAACCCCACACTACCATCGGCGCGACTGCGTTTCACTTCTGAGTTCGGAATGGGATCAGGTGGGACCACAGTGCTATTATCGTCAGAAAAAATCTGTAAAATAATTATTATTATTAATTTTTCGATGATTATTTTTTAATCATCAGAATTAAATTAACCCAGTAAGGGTGACTTACTGGGTTATTTAAATTAGGCGCCTAGCGATGACCTACTCTCACATGGGGAAACCCCACACTACCATCGGCGCGACTGCGTTTCACTTCTGAGTTCGGAATGGGATCAGGTGGGACCACAGTGCTATGGTCGCTAGACAAAAACTTAATTAAGAAAGCTAATGTTCTTTTAATCTTTGCAATGTCGTAAAATATGTTATCACAAACGTATTTTTGTTGATGAACTATCATCATCTCTTGGAACAATCTCAAACACTTAAAATGCTTAGAGTTTGTATGGTTAAGCCTCACGGGTAATTAGTACAAGTTAGCTCAATACGTTACCGCACTTACACACCTTGCCTATCAACGTTGTAGTCTCCAACGGCCCTTTAGGGAGATTAAATCTCCAGTGAGAACTCATCTTGAGGCTCGCTTCCCGCTTAGATGCTTTCAGCGGTTATCGATTCCGAACGTAGCTACCGGGCAATGCCATTGGCATGACAACCCGAACACCAGCGGTTCGTCCACTCCGGTCCTCTCGTACTAGGAGCGACTCCTCTCAATTCTCAAACGCCCACGGCAGATAGGGACCGAACTGTCTCACGACGTTCTAAACCCAGCTCGCGTACCACTTTAAATGGCGAACAGCCATACCCTTGGGACCGACTTCAGCCCCAGGATGTGATGAGCCGACATCGAGGTGCCAAACACCGCCGTCGATATGAACTCTTGGGCGGTATCAGCCTGTTATCCCCGGAGTACCTTTTATCCGTTGAGCGATGGCCCTTCCATTCAGAACCACCGGATCACTATGACCTACTTTCGTACCTGCTCGACGTGTCTGTCTCGCAGTTAAGCTGGCTTATACCATTGTACTAACCTCACGATGTCCGACCGTGATTAGCCAACCTTCGTACTCCTCCGTTACGCTTTGGGAGGAGACCGCCCCAGTCAAACTACCCACCAAACAGTGTCCCAAACCCCGATTCAGGGGCCATGGTTAGAACTCAAAACATACAAGGGTGGTATTTCAAGGTTGGCTCCAACAAATCTAGCGACCTGTCTTCAATGCCTCCCACCTATCCTACACATGTAGGCTCTAAGTTCACTGCTAAGCTGTAGTAAAGGTTCACGGGGTCTTTCCGTCTAGCCGCGGGTACACAGCATCTTCACTGCGATTTCAACTTCACTGAGTCTCGGGTAGAGACAGCATGGCCATCATTACGCCATTCGTGCAGGTCGGAACTTACCCGACAAGGAATTTCGCTACCTTAGGACCGTTATAGTTACGGCCGCCGTTTACCGGGGCTTCGATCAAGAGCTTCGACATAAGTCTAACCCCATCAATTAACCTTCCGGCACCGGGCAGGCGTCACACCGTATACGTCATCTTGCGATTTAGCACAGTGCTGTGTTTTTAATAAACAGTTGCGACCATCTGGTATCTTCGGCCTCTAACAGCTTAAAGAGCAAGTCTCATCACCGTCAAAGGCGTACCTTCTCCCGAAGTTACGGTACCATTTTGCCTAGTTCCTTTACCCGAGTTCTCTCAAGCGCCTTGGTATTCTCTACCTGACCACCTGTGTCGGTTTGGGGTACGATCCTTTATTATCTGAAGCTTAGAGACTTTTCCTGGAAGTATGGCATCGATGACTTCAGCACCTTAGTGCCTCGACATCGTGTCTCAGTATATAGTGACCCGGATTTACCTAAGTCACCTACCTACACACTTGAACCTGGACAACCATCGCCAGGCCCACCTAGCCTTCTCCGTCCTCCCATCGCAATAATAAAGGGTACGGGAATATTAACCCGTTTCCCATCGACTACGCCTTTCGGCCTCGCCTTAGGGGTCGACTCACCCTGCCCCGATTAACGTTGGACAGGAACCCTTGGTCTTCCGGCGGGGAGGTTTTTCACCTCCCTTATCGTTACTCATGTCAACATTCGCACTTCTGATACCTCCAGGATGGTTTACACCTTTCCCTTCAACGGCTTACAGAACGCTCCTCTACCACGCATATAAATATGCGTCCGCAGACTTCGGTGATATGTTTAGCCCCGTTAAATCTTCCGCGCAGACCGACTCGACTAGTGAGCTATTACGCTTTCTTTAAATGATGGTCGCTTCTAAGCCAACATCCTAGCTGTCTAAGCCTTTCCACATCGTTTCCCACTTAACATATACTTTGGGACCTTAGCTGGCGGTCTGGGTTGTTTCCCTTTCCACGACGGACGTTAGCACCCGCCGTGTGTCTCCCATGATTGCACTTGTTGGTATTCGGAGTTTGCATAGGGTTGGTAAGTCGGGATGACCCCCTAGCCTAAACAGTGCTCTACCCCCAACAGTGATACATGAGGCGCTACCTAAATAGCTTTCGAGGAGAACCAGCTATCTCTTGGTTTGATTGGCCTTTCACCCCCAGCCACAAGTCATCCCCTAATTTTTCAACATTAGTGGGTTCGGTCCTCCAGTTGATGTTACTCAACCTTCAACCTGCTCATGGCTAGATCACCAAGTTTCGGGTCTAATCCCAGCAACTATTCGCCCAGTTAAGACTCGGTTTCCCTACGGCTCCCCTAAATGGTTAACCTTGCTACTGAAATTAAGTCGTTGACCCATTATACAAAAGGTACGCAGTCACCGAACTAAGTCGGCTCCTACTGCTTGTACGTACACGGTTTCAGGTTCTATTTCACTCCCCTCACAGGGGTTCTTTTCGCCTTTCCCTCACGGTACTGGTTCACTATCGGTCAATTAGGAGTATTTAGCCTTGGAGGATGGTCCCCCCATATTCAGTCAGGATTTCTCGTGTCCCGACCTACTCGTTTTCACTAAGTAGAAGTTTTTGTGTACAGGACTATCACCTTGTACCGTTGCACTTTCCAGAGCATTCCACTAACTTTTATCTAGCTTAAGGGCTGGCCCGATTTCGCTCATCGCTACTTTCGGGATCTCGGTTGATTTCTTTTCCTAAGGGTACTTAGATGTTTCAGTTCCCCTCGTTCGCTTCCATATGCTATGTATTGACATACAGATGACACTAAGTGCCGGGTTGCCCCATTCGGAGATTCCAGGATATAACGCTTGTTATCAACTCCCCTGGACTTTTCGCAGATTACCACGTCCTTCATCGCCTCTAATTGCCTAGGCATCCACCGTGCACGCTTATTCACTTAACCATACAAATTCTAAGAATTTTAAAATACTTATTGTTTGTAGGTTGTTTCCAAGACGCTTGCGATCCTCATATTTTACTATGAAAAACACATTCGTTTTTCGTGCACCGAGAATGAACGTTGTTTTGTTCATTCAGGATACGTACAAACTGCAAATCACTTACGTGAATTACAGCTGTTTTTATTTTGCTTGATTACAGTATCTAACTTAACTTAAACGTTATTTTAAATACTGAGAACAATTTACATTTCATAAATGAAATGTAAAATTTCGTTTTATTTACCACACCAATCAACACCTAAGTGTCATTGTTATTGTGCGATAAATAAGAACTTTATCAGCTTTCCTAATTGTTAAAGAGCAGTGTTTACTTATGTTTCAAAGAAAATCACTTTATAAGTATTGGTACTTATAAAGTATCTTTCTACGTCAAGAGAAGTTGGTATCCCCAAGGGGATTTGAACCCCTGTTACCGCCGTGAAAGGGCGGTGTCCTAGGCCTCTAGACGATGGGGACATAAGACTTCTTCTGCGCTTTATCATTCTAATCAAACAATCTGTGTGGGCACTAATAGCAGTTTCTTTACGTAAGGAGGTGATCCAGCCCCAGGTTCCCCTAGGGCTACCTTGTTACGACTTCACCCCAGTCATGAACCACACCGTGGTCATCGCCATCCCCGAAAGGTTAAGCTAATGACTTCTGGTGCGACCCACTCCCATGGTGTGACGGGCGGTGTGTACAAGGCCCGGGAACGTATTCACCGTGGCATTCTGATCCACGATTACTAGCGATTCCAACTTCACGGAGTCGAGTTGCAGACTCCGATCCGGACTACGACAAACTTTATGAGATTCGCATACCCTCGCAGGTTAGCAACCCTTTGTATTTGCCATTGTAGCACGTGTGTAGCCCATCCCGTAAGGGCCATGATGACTTGACGTCGTCCCCACCTTCCTCCGGTTTATCACCGGCAGTCTCCCTAAAGTTCCCGGCATAACCCGCTGGCAAGTAAGGATAAGGGTTGCGCTCGTTGCGGGACTTAACCCAACATTTCACAACACGAGCTGACGACAGCCATGCGAGCACCTGTCTCAGAGTTCCCGAAGGCACTCATCAATCTCTTGGTGATTCTCTGGATGTCAAGGGATGGTAAGGTTCTTCGCGTTGCATCGAATTAAACCACATGCTCCACCGCTTGTGCGGGCCCCCGTCAATTCATTTGAGTTTTAACCTTGCGGCCGTACTCCCCAGGCGGTCTATTTAATGCGTTAGCTTTGAAACCCACGGCATATAGCCACAAACTTCTAATAGACATCGTTTACTGCGTGGACTACCGGGGTATCTAATCCCGTTTGCTCCCCACGCCTTCGCGCCTCAGTGTCAGTCTTTGTCCAGGTGGCCGCCTTCGCCACTGGTATTCCTTCAGATCTCTACGCATTTCACCGCTACACCTGAAATTCTACCACCCTCTACAAAACTCTAGTTAACCAGTTTCAAATGCCGTTCCCAGGTTGAGCCCGGGGCTTTCACATCTGACTTAATTAACCACCTACGCGCGCTTTACGCCCAGTAATTCCGATTAACGCTCGCACCCTCCGTATTACCGCGGTACGCTGGCACGGAGTTAGCCGGTGCTTCTTCTGTGGGTAACGTCACAGATATCAGTTATTAACTAATACCCTTTCCTCCCCACTGAAAGTGCTTTACAACCCGAAAGCCTTCTTCACACACGCGGCATGGCCGCATCAGGGTTTCCCCCATTGTGCAATATTCCCCACTGTCGCCTCCCGTAGGAGTCTGGACCGTGTCTCAGTTCCAGTGTGGCTGGTCATCCTCTAAGACCAACTAGGGATCGTTGCCTTGGTAAGCCATTACCTTACCAACTAGCTAATCCCACTTGGGCCACTCTTTACGCGCAAGGCCCGAAGGTCCCCTGCTTTGGTCCGAAGACATTATGCGGTATTAGCAGTCGTTTCCAACTGTTGTCCCCCACGTAAAGGCATGTTCCCAAGCATTACTCACCCGTCCGCCACTCGTCATCTTCTAGCAAGCTAGAAATGTTACCGTTCGACTTGCATGTGTTAAGCCTGCCGCCAGCGTTCAATCTGAGCCATGATCAAACTCTTCAATTTAAAGTTTAATGTGGTTGTTTCCTTCGAAGAAGAATGCAACCTGACTCAATATTACTGACTAAAACTATGTACCGAAGTACAATGTTATTCTGAATTAATGAATTAATTCGTGTGTCATTGATATTGATTCTTTTTGTCCCGAAGGACTATTTTGAAATCTACTATCAATGCTCACACAGATTGTTTGATTAAATTGTTAAAGAGCGTGCCTTTCGGCGAGGTGCGTATAATACGCTAACCTTGAACCTTGTCAACATTTTATTTTAAATTACTTTAAACTTAAATGTAGTTGCAAACTCAATGAATTTGCTGGCTCCAGACAATTAAAAACTTACGTCAGTCATTGTCTGTGGATGCGCATTATAGGGATTGAGATCACATTGGCAAGCTTTTATTATGCTTTATTTTAAAATAATGACCGAACGAATAATAACTAAACAATATGCTGTTTAGTTAATCATTATTTATTAAAATTTGTAGTAATAAGGGGAGTGGCTTGTTGCTTAGGAAATAATTGACTGGCAATAAAACGTGTTACAAAGAAACCAAATACTGCAACTAATGCTGATAAGCCTATAAGCATACCTTCATTAATGTTAAAAATACTCTTAAATATTAATGCACTGCTAATAAAGAAAAACAGAGGTAGCAAATAAATAAGCGCCGCACTTTTTACTAAATTACCATTACTTATTTGAAGTTCGATAAAACTATCAATTTCCATTCCTTCTTTATAAGGAAGTTCAAATTGTTGCGTTTTATCAGAAAAAGCTTTAGAAACGGTTCCAACGCCACAACTTGTTTGGCTATTACAAGATGAACAAGCTGATTTAGAGATGCACTCTACTCGTGCAATTTTTTCTCCATCAACTTCTTCAATGGCAATTATTTTACCTGTTTCACTGATCATTAATATTTGTACCTAATGTAATTGATTGTGCAAGGCGCTTAGCAGTCGTGAGTGGAATATCCCCCACAACATTAATTTCTATTTGCCCCTGTTGCTCAGTGTAAAATACAGTTGCTCCACGACGAATCAATTTTTGTTGTTCATCTAATGCTAATTTTTTCTCTGAAACATAAATTGAAACATTAGCAATGCCATCTTCTAATAAGATATATGAAACAAGCTCATTGTCATGCATCAATAGTCGATGTTGATCATCTTTTGCGATTGTGAAACCTGCTGGTATCCAACTCGCCTTCCACTGTGATCGACTATCTGTTGTTGCTTGTGCCACATGTACGGTTTCAGGCAAAGTGTTTTTGGTTAATTTTATTAGCCATGGATTAGCCGTTTCTGAAACATTTAACGAAACAACCATTATTTGTTCAACAATAACGTTAGATTGATTTATGGTATCTAAACGTAAAGGTAATGATGATTTTAAATCACACCAAACAACATAACTATAACGATATTCATCTTTACTGATCATACGGATAGCAATGGCAGGTTTACCTGCGATTCTACCTTTACCTAAAATAACATAATCGTAATTTTCTTTGCCCTTTTCAAAGTCATAATTGGCAAAATTAGCAAAAACGTTGCTATCTTGATTAGATTCTAGGGTATATGCAGGCTGTCCTTGCTCATAATAACTTATTTTTCCGTCATATTTAAGCGACTCTCGAATAACCCCATTAAGATAACGAAAGTAACTCGCCTCTTGTCCTTCAACAATACCATGTATTAATTGCATTGGCTCGAGTTGTTTTTGTAGGCTACTGAGGTAAACGATTTCGTAGTTCTGATTTTGATAGGCTTGTCGCATTAAATTAAGATGTTCAATGGCGGAGGGAAGTGTGCTTTCCTCTGTTTCTGTCTGATCTTTATTACCATCAGCTTCTATTGCAATACTCAGTGACGTAAATAGTAGCAATACGCTTGCTACTATTACGCTAGAGAGGGTGGCTCTTTTCATTACTAACCTGACTTTAATTTATGGCTGTATTTGGAGCTGTAATTGATGATCTTTTATTAAAGCTTCTAAACGTTCGTGTCTTTCTTGTAACGCTTGCTTAACTTGCTCTTGATTAGCTTGTAGGCTTACAGGAGAAGTACTACCACCAAATGGAATTGTATTTAAGACTTCAATGCCATTATTTTCCGTTGTAGGTTGAGTAGTCAGAAAACTAGTCATAACCACGACACCTGCAACCGAGGTCGCAATTGCATATTGTCCAAAGCGTTTCATAAATGAGACAACATTGCTTTTATCTTTTGTTTTTTGTTCAACAAGCGAATCTCTAATCGGCGTAACATTTTCTTGCTTAGGTCGCATAGCAATCTCAGCCATCACCTGTTCGCTGATATCAATGTTTAATACTGCTTCATTACGCATCGCATCACCAATTAAATGATAACGTGAGAATACGTCTTGTTGTTCTTTATCATAGATAAGCTCATCTAATGATTTGCTTTCAACGTTTTCATTATCAATCAAACTTGAAAGTTTTTCGTTAATTTCTGTCATTATGTTTCCAACTACTCTTCTAATAAAGGTGCTAATTGTTTATCAATCGCATCACGAGCTCTGAATATACGAGAGCGTACTGTACCAATCGGGCAATCTTCTATTTTTGCAATTTCGTCATAACTCATACCTTCTAATTCACGAAGTGTGATGGTCGCTTTTAGTTCAGCAGGCAACTGTTCAATGGTGTCCATTATGACGCGTTTTATTTCTTCAGAACGTAAAATGTGCTCTGGAGAGTCTGCTTCTTTAAGTGCATCGCTACCATCATAACTATCAGCCTCTAAAGCATCGATATCCGATGCTGGCGGTCGACGACTTTGACTAGTTAAATAGTTTTTTGCTGTGTTCACAGTAATACGATATAACCAAGTGTAAAAAGCACTGTCACCACGAAATGTCGGCAACGATTTATGCACTTTAATAAACACTTCTTGTGTTACATCTGCAATATCCCCTGAACTACGCACATAACGCGTTAATATATTCGCCACACGATTCTGATATTTACGAACCAATAATGTAAAAGCTTGTTGCTCCCCATTCTGAATACGCTGAATTAATTGAAAATCTAAATCACGCTCATTCATTGAGCTTATCTACCTATAATTATTGTTAGCCTTGTGGCATCTACAGTTATGACCTAATACACTTAAGAAAGTTCCAAACTATTTCAAAAGAAATCTTTTTTATATAAACTGTACGAATACTTCATTTACTCAGAGCATATAGTGCCATGACAGAAAGTAAACCAATAACTAATCAACATAACTGCGATATTCTTATTATCGGTGCGGGTGTCGCCGGTCTTTCACTAGCATTAAAGCTTGCACCTCATGCTAAAGTAAACGTTTTAAGCAAAGGTAAACTCTCCGAAGGCTCAACCCTGTATGCTCAGGGTGGCGTAGTCGCCGTTTTTTCTGATACCGATAGTACCGATTCACACGTTAATGACACCTTAATAGCTGGTGCTGGTTTATGTGATGAAGAAGCTGTTCGTTTTACCGTTACAAATGCAAGAGAAAGTATGCAATGGTTAATCGATACAGGTGTTGATTTCGATACAGAAACAGATAAAGAAGGCAATACGCATTTTCATCTTACCCGCGAAGGTGGTCATTCTCATCGTAGAATTTTACATGCTTGCAGATGCAACAGGTGAAGAAATTGAAAATACTTTACTAAGCGCTGTTAAAAAACACAAAAATATTACATTGATGGAAGGTTATAATGCCATTGATTTAATCACCAGCCGAAAACTAAATTTACCTGCGAATAGAGTATTAGGTGCTTATGTTTGGAATCGTAATATAGAAAGAGTTGAAACCATAAAAGCACATTTCGTAACACTAGCAACAGGTGGTGCAAGTAAAGTTTACCAATATACCAGTAACCCAGATGTTTCTAGTGGTGATGGGATTGCATTAGCATGGCGAAGTGGTTGCCGTATCGCCAACATGGAGTTTAATCAATTCCACCCAACTTGTTTATTTCATGCCGATGCAAAAAACTTTTTATTAACTGAAGCATTACGTGGTGAAGGAGCGCATTTATTGCGTCCTGATGGCTCTCGATTTATGCTTGATTTTGATGAAAGAGCTGAATTAGCACCGCGCGACATTGTTGCTCGTGCTATCGATTATGAAATGAAACGTTTAGGTGTTGATTGCATGTATCTAGATATCAGCCATAAACCTAAAGATTTTATTATCAAACATTTCCCAACCATCTACCGTCGTTGCTTATTATTAGGCATTGATATTGCCCACCAGCCAATGCCAATTGTACCCGCATGACACACTACACCTGTGGTGGCGTTATGATAGACCATCACGGACAAACTGATATTGATGGCTTATATGCGATTGGAGAAGTTACTTATACCGGCTTACACGGCGCAAACCGAATGGCATCCAACTCACTTTTAGAATGCATTGTTTATGCGCATGCTAGTGCCAAAGACATTATTAATCGCCTGCCTTTTTACAAAGAAAGAAAATTTGCTGATATCCCAGATTGGGATGATAGCCAGGTAGAAAACTCGGATGAAGAGGTTGTTATCCAACATAACTGGCATGAGCTTCGCCTGTTTATGTGGGATTATGTTGGTATTGTGCGCACAGATAAACGACTAGAGCGCGCATTACGTCGAGTACAAATGCTTCAACAGGAAATTAATGAATATTATAGTAACTTTAAAGTCGGTAATAATTTATTAGAGTTACGAAACTTAGTTCAGGTTGCAGAATTAATTATTCGTAGTGCAATGTCACGTAAAGAAAGTCGTGGTTTACATTATAATTTAGATTACCCAGAACAACTTGAGCACCCTAAACCGACGATTTTGTGCCCCAAAAATGATTAAATTCGTCTATCTAAAAGCCACTATTCAATTTAAGAAGAGTGGCCTTTAGAAAGTTTCAAGGTAAAACAGTCGTTAAATCTACGCGTATTAAAAAACAATCGCATTTCATAACGGACTGATTTATTGCGAAGACGTCACCAATTGTCGCGCAAGCAAGGTTGCTAAATGAACTGCTTTTCGGTTTCTTAAAGCATATATTTGATGCGCACAAGAGAAACCATTACATACAAGCAATGCATCTTTATCTGCATCAAGTGCTGGTAATAAACCCTGTTCAGCCATCTGCTTAGATTGCTCTGCGTGTTCAGCTTCCAGGCCAAAACTACCTGCCATTCCACAACAACTTGCTTCAATAAACTTAAAGGGTAAATCTGGAATCAAACGTAATGCTTTACGCATTGACTTCATTGCACCCACCGCTTTTTGATGGCAATGACCGTGCACTAATACCTTAGTATTTCCACTAATAGGCGAGAAACGAGCATTAAAATGTCCACTTGACTGGTTCTCGAGCAATAAACTCCTCAAACAGTAATGTATTTTTCGCTAAGGCAATCGCTTCATCTCCCAAATTCAACGTTAAGTATTCATCCCTTAGCATTAACAAAGCGGAGGGCTCAAGGCCAACCACTCGCCTATTAAGCAAAATATGTGGCTTCAATAAAGAGATAAGATCACTGGCTTGCTCTCTAGTCCGCTCGATATAACCCTGAGAAAATAAACTTCTGCCACTATCGATGAGATGAGCGGAAGCCGTTGATTTTGGATGCAGAGTGATAACATCATAACCAGCGACGGATAGTACTGCTATCGCATCATTCACTGCTTTAGGTGAAAACAGAGCGCTAAAACTATCAATCAATAACACAATGCAACGTTTATTATCTGTATAACTAGCACTCATGGCATTATTTTTTAATTGTTTTTCACTATCAAAATAGGGTGTTCGAGCAGGCTCAGGCAGTGGAATTGACTCATTAATAGCAATTACTTTTTTAGATAACTTCTGTAAAAACTTACTACTATTTCTCCATTGAATGAAACGACCCAATATTGGAAAGCGGTATAATAAAAAAGGAAACTCTGAAAATAACCAACTGCGTAATGAACGGAATCCTGCTCGACGCCTTTGTGCAAGATATTCCACTTTTATCATAGCCATATCTAAATTGTTTTCACATTCACGCTTACAACCTTTGCAAGAAACACAATTAGCAAGCGAGTCAGCTAATTTTTGGTCCTTTAAAAAAGCTTGGTCATCTTGATTTAATAACTGTTTAAGCAACTGGACTCTGCCACCGGGCGATAAAACAGGATCATCATTCAAACGAAAACTAGGACACATTACACCTTTATTGTCTGTTTCCTGACAAACCCCACTGCGGATGCATACCGACACCGCTTTGGCAAAATTCCCACCATGCTTAGGAATATCAGCATAAGCATCTCCCATCCCCTGATCATGGTAGTTGGACCAATCTAGTAACTTTTTCACTTGTTTGCCCTTCTTGTACTCAATTGCATTTTAGGTAATTAGGCAAGGTTAAATACTTAATCAAATACAATTTTCTAATAGATAACTAAAAGACTAATCAAGAAAGGTGCCAAACATGTTTAGAAACTAGAAAGAGTTGGCTTTTAAAAAGTTTTAGAAATAAGGAGGTTGTGGCTTGCTTAATAATCGGATTATCCAAAACAACTTGATAAACCTAAAACTAAAATTTTCTGCTAACAAAGTTATTGAATCTGTTTCAACCACTGTTTATCAGTCGAGCGAGTAACCTAAATTGATCTTTTCGAATCGCATCACTATAAATGGTTATCGACTGTTTAGCTTTCTTCTCTGATATTGTATCGCTAGTAATATCTAGTTTTAAATATATAAACCAAGCATTATAAAAAGAGCTTCCACTAATTTTTCCGATATAGCGAGTGCCACAGACAAATCGTTCTACTAATCCAGAATCGCTAAGTAAAAACTCATCATTTTGTAGATAGACTTTTCTGGCAGAATAAACTGCAAGTACAAATAACAATAGATACAAAAAAAGTGAAAACAGCGTCACGCTAACCACAAGCAGGGTAAGCGCTATAACGCCAATATAGAGCAGGAAAATAAAAAGCCCTGCGTAATAGGATTGGTTAATCGTTATTTTATACTTTAACGCGTTTGAGGATGACATCGACTATTTTAGCTAACTCTGCATCGGGGCAGACCTTATGTCCCATAAACCATGCAAAAAGTTCTGGATCTTCACAGGTTAATAAACGCTGAAAAGTGAATTGATCAGCACTTGATAAATCATCAAATGCTTCTTTCACAAAAGGGATAAACAAAACATCCAGCTCTAGCATGCCTCGTCGGCAAGCCCATAATAGGCGCGATTTATTAACCACTTCAGTCATTCTTTTCATTTCCTGTCAATTAAGGTAAAAACACACTAACATCATAACAATAACAAATTATTGGTGGCAACTACTGACAAAATAGGTTGTGAGCTATACCATTGTAAAAAAATATAAATGAGGCAATTATATATGCGCAAACTAAGTGAATTAGATAATATCAGCAAACTACCTGATTTAGTTTTATGTCCACTTGATCATTGGGATCTCATCTCTGTTACTGGAGATGATCGCATTACTTTCTTACAAGGGCAACTAACTTGTGATCTGACCAGTTTAAAGCCAGGCCAGCAAACACTAAGCGGCTCAATGTAATCCGCAGGGGAAAGTATTTAGCATTATCCGTGTAATGATATTAGAAGATCGCGTTTTATTTACTCAACCAAGTTCTGTTTCAAAACGTCAATTACCCGAGTTACAAAAATATGCGGCCTTTTCTAAGGTAGAAATAAAAAAAGAAACTGAATATAAAGCGTTTGGATTGGCAGGTAGTCTCTCTTCGCAATATATTGCGGAAGAAGTAGATATAGCGACTACCCACGATGAAAGTCGTTTATTAGAAAGCGGTACTATAATTATTAAACAGCCTTATCCTTCATTACGTTATTTAGTCATAATGAAAAATGAAATTGCTGAAGAGGTATTAGAGGATCTTAAAAACCGCGCAGAAATTTTTGATGATAGCTTATGGAATGCGATGAATGTTGCTTCTGGCGTTGGTTTTATTGAAGAACAAACCTGTGCGACTTTTATTCCACAAATGTTAAATTTACAGGCTTTAGGTGGTATCAGTTTTACTAAAGGTTGTTATATCGGACAAGAAACCGTTGCAAGAGCAAAATATCGTGGCGCTAATAAACGAGCACTGTTTATTTTGACTGGTCGTGCAACACAAGCGCCTAAACCAGGCGATACGATTCAAGTATTAATGAACAATAACTGGAAACGTGCTGGTACCGTTATTTCTGGATGCCAATATGGCGACGGCCACATCGAAGTATTAGCTGTCTTACCTAACGACTCTAGCGCAGAAGATGTTTATCAAGTACAAGAAATAGAGAATTCAACGCTTTATTATGCACCACTTCCCTACTCTCTTGAAGAAGCTTAATTAATACGCTGGTTTTTTATAACTAAAACAAAAAGAGGTGATTCATTTATTGAATCACCTCTTTCATAAATTACTCAATAATTAATACTTTTGTTATAAGGATTATTTACCGTTAAGTTTTAACGCAGAGAAAGTCACGCTGTTGTAATCGCCATTTTTCTTATCAATAGCAAAATCACCCGTACCTGCACAACCCGGCCCCCATACAGGATGTGTATCATTTACACTACACTGACCATATGCACCCGCTTTATAGTAGAAAGCATCTTCTGCATATCCGGTTGCAGAGTCTTTATCATCAATACCTTTGCTCAGGTCAATATCATAGGTAACTTCTTTGTGACGCGCAGTGGTAAAGGATAAATGCATAATATTTCCTTCAACATTTACGCTATAACTAAATTCTTCACCGAATGCGATACCTGCTTCACCTGGCTCATCAAGGTTTTCCCAAGTATTACCCCAAACAGGGTATGCAATATCTGCACGATTAGGATCTTTCTTCGCTAGGTTACGCTCATAGTTCCAAAATACTGAACCGTATTTGTGTCCTGGGAATTTTTAAAGAAGATTTTTAATGGTTCATTACCATGACCAAAACCTGTTTTAGCTTTAATTTGATCATTATATTTTTTTGCATGTATTTGTCCTACAACAACAGAGTGTCTTTGCTGGTCTTTCAGGAAATTTTGCATGCTCAGAAATATGGTTCACTTTTAGCGTTGCTTCTAGTGTTCCACCAATTGAACTGAAATCAGCGACCTTAGGATGACTTGCTAATGCAAAGTTATTTAAAGGAGCCGCTGTATCAATGTGAAATTTAGCACCACGAGGCATTTGACGTAATTCAGAACGCGCGTTTTTAGAGTTTTTGGTTGTGATTGCTTTATTCTGCACTTCAAAAACCATGTTGCCATCTTTATCTAAAAAGAAAAAGTCAGAGTGTGAATAACTCATCATAGCAACGCCTTCAATCTCATCAACACGACCATCTTTATTAAGATCAGCAGGAATAGTAATTTTCCAATTAGTCATATCAAATTTATCAGCAGGAACAGGGTAAGAAACCCCATTATTTGCAATATCAGCAGAAACTAGTGTAGGTAAAGTAAGTAAAACTGAACCAGCAATAATAAGTGATTTTTTCATTTTTCCATCCATATTATGTATTATTGTCTTACATAATACATGTTGGCAATTCAAAAAAAGAGTGAGAAATGAGTTGTGTCTGATTGATCACATATACTAAAAACAATACATATTTAATAAAGAAATCCACAAAAAATTGATCTCCCCCTTGTTTATTAAAATTTTTTTCTAGTAACAGAGGCTGTTTTTATTGGATTTAATCCAATTTTATTGAATCTAAAAAATCAAGTTATCGAAAAAATATTAAATAAAAAAGCACAGATCTTAATGAGAAAAATTTCTAATTTATACCCCTGAAAAAACTCAGGGATATTTCCTTGCGCTACAAAAGAATGCTATCATGGTCACACTTTTCTCCCCTATTTTAAAAACAGGGTAGAATCAAACAAAATAGTGGGTTCCCAGTTGAGTTGTGAAATAATTAGGTCGCGTGATAAAGCGGATAAATTTAATCGTTTACGCATCCAATCAGCACAAGCATTAATGAAAAAAGAAGAGTTGAATGTATTTCAATCCTTCCCTATTTTATTTCATTTTAATCTACCAACCTTGCCTGGTTATATTAATGCGGATGTCCCAACGGGTATCAGTCAATATGAAATAACACCCAGTGCCCAACAACTCATTAGTTCTTTTCTTAAGGTTGACCTTCCTGCACCTAATGAGCAAAGAGACATCATCGGCATGTATGCAATGGGAAGCACAGCCTCTATTGGTCAATGCTCCGAAAGTGATTTTGATATTTGGATCTGTTACCCCCACCAGCTTAATAGTGAACGAGTCACCTTATTAGAGAAAAAAGCTTGGTTGATTACGCGTTGGGCAGAAAGTTTAGGCGTAGAGCTTAATTTTTTCTTATCCCTGATAATAAATTCCGAATTAATAATGAATCTGGTGTAACTAAAGATTCCTGTGGTTCTTCGCAACACATGGTATTACTCGATGAGTTTTATCGCACCGCATTACGTGTTGCAGGTAAATCCATACTATGGCGCCTTATTCCTATTGAACATGAGCACAATTATGATCAATACGTGCAGGATTTATATAATAACGGAATTTTGAATTGTGAAGATTGGCTAGATTTAGGTGGTTTTCATCGTATCCCAGCAGAAGAATATTTTGGTGCAACGCTATGGCAACTCTATAAAGGAATTGATACTCCTTATAAAGCGGTATTAAAGACTATTTTATTAGAAGCTTACTCCTGGGAATACCCAAAAACAGAACTTGTTGCGATTACCTACAAAAAGCGTTTTCAAACACAAGAGTACTATGACGAAAAGCTAGATCCTTACTGCTTAATGCTCGAAAAAGTAACCGATTACCTTACCAATATTAACGATCTAAAACGCATCGAAGTAGTACGTGCTTGTTTTTACTTAAAAACAGAAGAAACCTTATCTCGCCCTTCAGATAATCAGAATACGGCATGGCGACGTACGATTTTAAATAAGTTTGTGAAAAAGTGGGATTGGGTTGATGAACAAATTATTGATTTAGACAACCGGAAAAACTGGAAGGTAGCCAATGTCACCAAAGCAAAGGATATTTTGCTAGAAACTCTAATGACAAGTTACCGTAAGCTACTTTCCTTTGCACGAGATAATAAAATAGGTGAGTCAATCAGTGCCGAAGATATTGGTATTTTATCTCGTAAACTATATGCGACTCATGAAACCTTACCTGGTAAAGTAGATCTCATTAACCCTAATATTTCTCCTGATCTATCTGAACCTCACCTTAGTTTTATTCAAGTTCCAGAGGGACATAGAAATAAAGCAGGTTGGTACCTTTATAATTGCTCTCTGGAAATAAATGAGCTTATTGTCACCAAGTCACTGATGCATGCTAATTATGTTTCTAAATTAATTTCCTGGTGCCACATGAATGGCTTATATGAAGATGAAACAAAACTTCATCTATATAACCAAGGTTCTGATCTGGTTGATAATAAGTTAAATCAGTTTATTCAAGATTTATACTCTGTTTTCCCTGTTTTTGTGCCCAAAGCAAGTAATCAAGCTTTAAGTCAACCCTGTGAAATAAAACATCTGACGATTTTTTTAAATGTTGAAAAAGACCCCACTCGTCATTGGCAGGATGCTCATGAAGATGAAGAAATAGAAAACGACGATATTTTATCCTACGGACAAAATAATGAATGTCTTATTGGCAGTATCGATCTTATTTACCGTAATTCTTGGAATGAAGTACGTACGCTTCATTTTGATAACAATTATGCAGTGGTGGATGCTTTAAATACTATTCTAAGTAAAATGCACCAAGACGCTAGACCACCTGAGCAGATTGATTTATTTTGTTATAGTCAGCACTTTACAGAAAAAATCAGTCAAAGCTTTAAAAGTAAATTAGAAGAGTATATACAACTACGTCTAGACTCTGTTTCACAGCGATCAGTACAAACACTTTGGATAGGAGGCAGGAAATTTGGCTTCTATTTTGAAAGAACTGGTGTTTCCCTACAGCACTTACAAAGTACGGTAGATATATATAGTCATATCTCTAATAAAAAACTTTCCACCAGCGTTAAGAACCTCAAAAATACATTTTTTGACCAAACCGCTGAAATGATTGAATCGCATATTAGTGAGGGTTTAATTCAATTCTTTTTTGAAAACTACCCTAGTGGCTTTAATGTATATATTGCTAATGCTGATAACGAAGTTGAAAGCTTTCAAAGCTTTGCTGGTAGTAAAGATGACTTAGTACAAAACGTGAATCGTTTTTATGCTTCAAATAGCAATGAAAAAAGTAATGTGGATGAACAAGTTAATTTTAACTTACCACAATTTTACGAAATTCAATTAGGATCAGATAATAAGTTAGAATTATTGTCCTTTAAAAGTCGCTGTAAGAAAGCAGAGAAATCCCTGCTATAAATAAATTAGCGAGGACGAAGTCCTAAAGAGTGGCAAATAGCATAACTCAAATCACTGCGGTTCAATGTGTAGAAATGAAAGTCCTTTACACCTTCCTGATTTAATACTTTAACCATATCCATCGCAATCGTTGCACCAATTAAATTACGAGTCATAGGATCATTATCTGTCCCCTGATATAATTTATGCATCCAATCAGGTACATGTACATTGGTTAAACCTGCAAACTTAACTAAAGTCTTATAATTAGAAACGGGCAAAATACCGGGTACAATTTCTCCTTCAATCCCCTGTTTAATACATTTATCTCGGAAACGTAAAAAAGTCTCAGCATCAAAAAAGAATTGACTGATCGCTCTATTTGCACCGGCTTCAAATTTTGACTTTAAAACATCCAAATCAAACTGTTCATTAGGTGCTTCTGGGTGCTTTTCTGGATAAGCGGCAACAGATATATCAAAATCGCCCTCTTCTTTGAGAAGTTTAACCAAATCTGTTGAGTACATATGTGGATTAGCCTCTCCTTCAGGAATATCACCACGTAATGCCACGATACTACGAATATCATTTTCCCAATAATCTCGTGCTATTTGGCGTAACTCTGTTTCACTAGCATCAATACAGGTTAAATGTGGTGCGGCTACCATACCCGTTTTCGAGCGAATATCTTTAATGATGTCATGTGTTCTATCACGCGTACCAGAGTTTGCTCCGTAGGTAACAGAAACAAATTTAGGCTCCAGTGTTTTTAAACGTGTAATGGAGTTCCACAGTGTTTCTTCCATTGCTGACGTAGCAGGAGGAAAGAACTCAAATGAAACACCAACCTCACTTTTAATATCGGCAATATTTTCATTTAATTGCGCCAAACATTGTGCAGAGAAGTATTTTTGTTGTAGCGTTTCATTAGTCATTTTTTGTTCCTTTCAATATGATTAAAGATAAACTAACTTTTCATGAAAATATGTCAACAAAAATAATTAAACATGAAAATAATTAAACGTATTATTAATTTTTTTCACAGATAAAAGCAGACTTCTAGAAGTCTATTTGCCATCTTTATCAACAATCGCTAAAATGCCCTTTCTTACATTATGGGTAAAATAGGAACATCATGTCTAAAGATTGGAACGGTGAATATATCAGCCCCTATGCTGAGCATGGGAAGAAAAGTGAACAAGTAAAAAAGGTCACAGTTTCTATTCCCACAAAAGTATTAAAAATACTGACCGATGAGCGTACTCGACGACAGGTTAATAATCTGCGTCATGCAACCAACAGTGAACTACTCTGTGAAGCTTTTTTACATGCTTATACAGGACAACCTTTACCTGAAGATGAAAGCCTCAGTAAAACCCTTGATAAAGCTACAGATTCGTTAAAAAAATAGTTCGACAAAGCAAACAAAAAAGCCTCGCTTTTGCGAGGCTTTGACTGAAGCTATCATTAACTTAGAAAGTCAGCTTACTTATCCATATGCACATCCATTTGTGGGAATGGAATTTCAATACCCTCTGCATCTAAGGCATCTTTAATTTCTTCGATTAGCTGAAATCTAACATCCCAATAATCCGCACTTTTAGCCCAAGAACGTACAACAAAATTCACGCTTGAATCCCCTAGCTCAGCAACTGCAACTTGTGTACTAGGTGTGTCTAATACTCCGGCATTGTTTTTTAATACTTTTTCAAACACAGCCTTTGTCTGTTGTAAATTAGCGTTGTAGCTCACCCCAATCACCAAATCAATACGACGCGTCGGTTTACGAGAGTAATTAATAATATTACCCCCTAAAATAGCGGAATTAGGCACGACGACAAACTTGTTATCAAATGTAACTAATGTGGTAGCAAAAATTTGCACTGATTCAACACTTCCCGCGACCTCTGCGGCTTCAATATATTCGCCAGCCTTAAAAGGACGAAGCACAATAATAAGCACACCAGATGCAAAATTTGAAAGAGAGCCTTGTAATGCAAGACCAATCGCTAAGCCTGCGGCACCAATTAAGGCAACAAAAGATGTTGTTTGTACACCAATTCTGCTTAGTGTCGCAATCAAAACAAATGCAACCACAACATATTTAACCATGTAGGAAACAAAGTCCACAATGGTACTATCTAAGTCACGTTTGCTGAGCATGCTATGCAACCCCTTATAAATAAGACGCGCAAACAGCATACCAATTAGAATAATAGCAATTGCTGAAACAATATTTAAAACATACTCAATAATAAGGCCTTGATTATTGTTAACCCACTCAAGAGTATTAGCTAACATATCAGCACTATTTTCTAATCTTTCCCCGATTATTTCACCAGCAGTTTCTGCCACTTCAGGAGTTGTTTTTTCACCAGCCATGCTTATATCCTTTTTAGCTTAATTGTAATTGGTTATAAAAAGATACCCATTGAACCATAAAGTTCTGCATTTTTTTTATTTAAAAGGCACAAATTGATTAGTTTGCCTTGTCGCTTTCCTTCTTAGCTTAATTTTAATTGGTTGTGGAAAAACGCCCATTGAACTTTAAAGTTCTGTGTGGGTTTTTGTTTAAACTGCGAACGTACAAACTGGTTCATACGCCCTTCTACATAAGCTAATAAAAGGTTAGCAATAACGGTTTCATCAGCATTTAACTTATCACCATCAATCATCGGCTTTTCTCGTAAAATCTGTTTGATTTGTGATTCTAGCTTTGAAAAGACGTGTTCAATGCGAACCTGTAATCGCTCATTTTCGCCAAGTAAAGCATCTCCGGTCAAAATACGCGTAATTCCAGGGTTTTGCTCTGCGAAACCTAATAAGAAATATAATAGATGCTCTACACGTGTAAACGTTTGTTTTTGCTGTTCTTTGATTAAATTGATCTGTGTGAAAATAGTATTTTCGATATATTCAATTAAGCCTTCAAACATACGCGCTTTGCTCGGAAAGTGGCGATATAAAGCGACTTCAGAAACGCCCACTTCAGCGACTAATTTTGCAGTGGTAATACGTTGACCTGGTTTACCTTCCAACATCACTGCTAAAGCGCGTAAAATATCATCCTTACGGTTTATTTTCTTTTTTATTGTTGTTGTAGCCATTATTACTAACTTCCTTTACTTATATTTTCCCTGAATGCCCAAAACCACCAGCACCACGTTGCGAAGATTCAAAGCTATCTACAACTTCAAATGTAGCTTGAACAATTGGTAAAAAAACTAATTGTGCTAAACGCTCGCCTGGCACAAGCGTAAAAACACTATCACCGCGATTCCAACAGGACACCATAAGAGGACCTTGATAATCAGAATCAATCAGCCCAACTAAATTGCCTAGTACAATACCGTGCTTATGACCCAAACCAGACCGAGGTAAAATTGTAGTCGCTAAATTAGGATCAGCAATATGAATTGCAATACCGGTTGGAATTAATTGTGTTTCACCAGGTTTAAGCTCAATAGGTTGATCAATGCAAGCTCGTAAGTCCATTCCGGCGGAACCTGCTGTAGCATGTTCTGGTAATGGAAATTCTTTGCCTATTCTATCATCAAGTATTTTAAGTTTAATCTGTTTCATTACTATTTACTCTGCAGATATTGTTGCGCAATGATGGTTAATAATTGTTGTGCAACGGCTTTTTTATCGGCGAGGGTTATATCAAACCTTTCTGTATCAGAAAATACTGTTAATGCATTTTGTTCACTATTAAAACCTTGTCCAGATTTTGCGACATCATTAGCGACAATCAACTTTAAATTTTTTCGTTTTAACTTATCTAAGGCGTAACGTTCAACATCTTGCGTTTCAGCTGCAAAACCAACACAAAAAGGACTATTTTCAGCATTCGCAACATCGGCGATAATATCTGGGTTTTTTATTAATTTGATAATTAAATCATCAATTCCCTGCTGTTTTTTCATTTTTTGAGTTTCAATTTGTGCTGGTCGATAATCAGCAACAGCCGCACAGGCAATGAAAATATCACAATGCGAAAGGTTATCAAAACACGCCTGGTGCATTTCTAAAGCACTACAAACATCAACACGTTGTACTTTTGATGGAGTAGCTAAATTAACAGGTCCACTAATTAAAGTAACATTTGCTCCCATTTTTTGAGCCATTTCTGCTAATGAGAACCCCATTTTTCCTGAGCTGTGATTACTGATATAACGAACCGGATCTAATGATTCCTGTGTTGGTCCAGCAGTAATAGTGAGGTTAACCCCTTCAAGCAACTGTTTTTCTGGCGTAAAATACTTAATAACACATTGTACTAATTCATCAATTTCTAATAATCGTCCTGGTCCAATATCACCACAGGCTTGCATGCCGTCACCAGGTCCCCAAATAGGCATACCACGGGAAGCTAGAACCGAAATATTTTCCTGTGTAGATGGTGCTAAATACATTTCCATGTTCATAGCGGGTGCAACAGCAATAGGGGCAGGAGATGCTAAACACAGTGTAGTAAGTAATTCATCACCAAGTCCTACTCTTAATCGAGCAATTAAATTTGCCGTTGCAGGCGCAAGCAAGATAATATCCGGCCACTTCGCAAGTTCAATATGGCCCATTCCCGCTTCTGCAGTTGGATCAAGGAGAGAGTCTGCAACAACGTGTCCAGAAACAGCTTGCATTGTTAATGGCGTAATGAATTCCTTAGCGACTTTAGTCATTACAACTCGTACATCGGCACCTTGATCTTTTAATCGACGCGTAAGCTCTGCACATTTATAAGCTGCAATACCACCTGAAATACCTAATAAAATCTTTTTCCCAATTAATTCAGACATAGAGAATACTCATAAGCAGGTTAAAAATAAAAAAGTTAGGATACCATAAACATATAGTGCAATTTATGCTTTTATCGTTTAGATTTAATGTCAACAAAAGATAAAGGAAATAAAAATGGCAACCCTGAAAGACTGGCCAAATAAAGAGCGACCACGAGAAAGGTTATTAACAAAGGGAAGTAATGCTCTTTCTGATGCTGAACTACTGGCTATTTTCTTACGCACTGGCTGTAAAGGTATTGATGTTGTTTCACTTGCACGTTTATTGCTAACTGAATTTGGTTCCTTACATGGCTTATTTGCGGCCTCAGAAAGTGATTTTTGTGCACAAAAGGGCTTAGGCCAAGCGAAATACGTACAATTACAAGCTGTGTTAGAAATGTCTCGCCGTTATTTCCAAGAACCTTTACAAAAAGGAGAGGCACTTACTAGTGCATCTCAGACTAAAAACTTCCTCATATCAAAAATGCAGGCCTATCCCTACGAAGTCTTTGCTCTGCACTATTATTAGATACGCAACATCAAATTATTTGCTTTCATGAGTTTTTCTTTGGATCAATTGATAGTGCAACAGTTCACCCAAGAGTAATTGCTCAAAAAGTATTACATGAAAATGCAGTACGCTATTATTTTGGTTCATAACCACCCAAGCGGTGATCCTACAGCCAGTATTTCGGATCGGAAAATAACCGAAAAAATTGTTTCTGCAATGCAATTAATTGATGTGCGAGTTTTAGATCATTTCATTATCGGACACCAAAAAACCACCTCTTTTGCCGAAAAAGGATGGATTTAGTGCTTTAATTAACAGAATTGTTGATCTTTCATGCTCAATCATGTATAAAATGCGCCCTCGACGCCTTTGGCGACGGCTAAAAAAGGTGTTCGACTATTTTGCTCGAGTAAAACTAAATATTTGGAGAAATCGACATGTCTAGAGTATGTCAAGTTACAGGTAAGCGTCCAGCTACTGGTAACAATGTATCACACGCAAAGAACCGCACACGACGTCGTTTCTTACCTAACCTACAAACACACCGTTTTTGGGTTGAGAGTGAGAACCGTTTTGTTAAATTACGCCTAACTACTAAAGGTATGCGTATCATCGACAAAAAAGGCATTGATTCAGTATTAGCTGATATCCGTGCTAATGGCGAAAAAGTTTAAGGAGCTTTAAAATGCGTGATAAAATTCGTTTAAATTCAAGTGCTGGTACTGGCCATTTTTATACTACTGATAAAAATAAAAAGACTATGCCTGAAAAGTTTGAGATCAAAAAGTTTGATCCTGTTGTACGTAAACACGTTATGTACAAAGAAGGCAAAATCAAGTAAATTTGATTTTATCTAATAAAAACCCAGTTTATACTGGGTTTTTTTATGCCTAAAGGAAAGTGACTAATGAGATTATCTAAAAAAGGCTGGAATAATGTGCTTATCTTTGGCGTGTTAACCATTATTTTTCTGTTTAATTTTAGCCATAAACTGTTACTTGAACCTAAAGTAAAGCAACGTACAATAATTGATAATCAAGTTATGATTGTTGAAATTAAAACACCAGATTTCTCTATTAAACGAAATGGTAGAAGTTGGGTAAGCCAGCCCGACTTGGGGTTATCTGAACATCAACTGACTTTATTAGTACAAAATTGGCAAAACCTGCCCTTACAAACTCAAGAGCCTATTATCCAACCTAAAAACCCTTTTATTATGCAAGTTTATACTGCTAATCAAGATCAGCCTATTATTGTGAAATTGATTCAACAGGGTGAAAATTATTTATTACAAACCGACGAAAAAATGTCTCTCTTCCTAAGCGCACAACAGTTGCCATTGTTTTTTGGGTAGATAGTTTTTGGGTCGATAGTTTAACAATAAAAGATGAATCTATACGCCCTTATCACCAAGTTCGTCAGACAATACTAAACAACGGAGAAAAACATGCCTGAATTACCCGAAGTTGAAACCAGTCGCAGAGGCATAAGTCCACATATTGTTGGCTCAAGCATCAATAAAGTTGTTATCCGTCAACCTCAATTACGCTGGAAAATCACCGATGACTTACAAAGTTACCTAAAAAATAAAGAGTTACTCAGTATTGATCGTCGCGCTAAATATTTATTACTCAATTTTCAATCAGGTACGCTATTAATTCATTTAGGTATGTCTGGTAGTTTACGCATTTGTCCTTTACAAAGTACTCCAGAAAAACATGATCATGCCGATTTCATTTTTGAACAATGTCTTCTACGTTATACCGATCCGCGTCGATTTGGCGCCATTTTATGGTTAGGTTTAACACCATTAGAGTCAAGCTTGCTTAGTCATTTAGGGCCTGAACCTTTGAGTGATGACTTTACAGGGAAATACCTTTTTGAATTAGCAGGAAGTAGAAAAATTCCTGTTAAACAATTTATTATGGATCAAAAGGTAGTCACGGGTGTTGGCAATATCTATGCAACTGAAGCACTATTCACTGCAGGTATTAACCCGAAACGCGCGACCGGTAATATCTCTCTAAAACGTTATTTATTATTAACAACGGCGATTAAAGACATTCTAAAGGTAGCAATAAAACAAGGTGGCACAACACTAAAGGATTTTGTCGGTGGTGATGGAAAACCAGGTTACTTTCAGCAAACATTGCTTATTTATGGCAAAACAGGCCAACAATGCCCTAAATGTGATAAACCATTAAAATCGCTTAAATTAGCGACTCGTAACAGCGTGTATTGCCCGCAGTGCCAGAAATAAAAAGGCTTACTATCTTTTGCTTTATTTTGTGACTAGTATTTTAGAGCAAGTGCATTTTGAACACAGGTTGGTGCCAATTGGCTAATATCACCACCGTGTTTAAAAACTTCTTTGACAATCGTTGAAGAAATAAAACCTGTAGAACAAGTGGTTGCTAACAAAACTGTTTCAAGTTGCGGGTTTAGAACCTTATTTACTTGAGAAAGTTGTATTTCATAGTCTGCATCAGTTGCACCACGAATGCCTCGAATTAAGGCTTGTGCACCTTGTTCTTTTGCAAAATCAACCAATAAACCTGAAAAAGGAATAATTTCTATTCCCTCAAGATGTTCCGTTGCTTGAGCTAATAACACACAGCGTTCTTGCAAATCAAACAGGGTATTTTTGGTGTCATTTTTGGCAACAGCCACCACGACACGCTCTGCGATACATGATGCACGACTTAGTAAGTCTAGGTGCCCATTAGTAACGGGATCAAATGATCCTGGTAACAATACTGTTTTCATTTAATTTTCCTATTTAACAACGGCATCATTAATTTGTTGTAACTCATCACGAGCAGACTCACCATTCCAGTAAAAAGTAAACCAAGGTTCAGGGTTTTCATCGGAACGGAATGAAGCTTTAGGAAACTCAAGGGCGATATGATTCTCGCTAAAAGAATATAATGACGCTCCTACTTCTACATCACTCGTTAACCATACAACAATAAATAACACGAATGGGTAAATAATAAATAACTTGAACATATTACTCCTTGTATACAAAACAAACTAACTTCTGTGAGTTATTTGTTCCGTTTTTGTTTTAAACCGTACCAATATTATTAATATATATTTATCAAAAAAATAAAAACATAAAACCTTTTAAAAACAAATAATTATTTATAATGTTAAAATTTTATTTCTTTTTAGCTACCTCAAGTACTTTTTTCTTTTAAAAATGGCCTATATTGAATAGACCACTCAATACAAAGTAAAGGGGTAAATAAAATGACTTATAGCAAATTAATTGTTAATGAGATACTGAAAACTCTTTTTTTAACCATCGCGTTATTCGCTTTATTTGATATTGTTTCTCACGGCTACAGTAACTACCACAATTGGGTTGTTACCTTTTATCTTGCATCATTTAGCCTCTATTATCCGCTTGCGAAACGTTACTTATAGAGTATCAACAGGTAACATTTAACTAAATGTTACCTGTTCCTTTGATTGTTTAAAAATAGCTTTTGATAAAAACGCTAAAAACTCATCTCCGCTTCTATCATCAATCCACTTTCCATCAATATAATCATAATGGTGGCCATTTTCTAAAGTTGCTAACCAAACTTGATGCAGGGGTTGTTGGCGATTAATAATCAGCTTACTACGATTTTCAAATTCTAAGGTTAATAAACCTCCATTTTGGTCATAATCTACATCTGCACCTGATTCTTCAATACAATCTTCGATGGTTTGGTACAACTCATCCGCTAATTGCTGAAATTGACTGTCATTCACGATCTATCCCCTTTGCTTTTGTACAATGAAATGCGATTATAGAGAGCTCAAAATATTTAACTAGGATAAGCAATGAAAAAGCTAAAAATATTATTATTACCCTTGTTTTTTTCAAGCTTACTCGTTGGTTGTGGCATGAAAGGTCCACTTTATCGCGCGCCAGAGACACAAACAATAGAAAAAAATCAATAGCAACAGAAAAAGAAGTAGAAGAATCACTCGTTGAACAAAAAAGCACGAGTTCATGATCAAAAAGCAATACATTTTTTTGATGAAATCATTCACTCTCTATTTTATTAATTTAAACAAATAAAAAGGATTTAAAATTGGATCACTTTAATTATCAAAATGATGGTCGTCTTTTTGTTGAAGGGCTACCTGTTGAAGATGTTATCGCAAAGTCAAGAACTCCTGCTTATATTTATTCACGTGCCACTATAGAAAGACATTGGAAAGGGTTTGATGAAGTTCGCTGGCGCACATCCTCATCTAATTTGTTATGCGGTGAAAGCAAACTCTAATCTGGGTGTTTTAAACTTGATGGCGCGTTTAGGTTCAGGTTTTGATATTGTTTCAGTGGGTGAACTATTACGTGTTATTCAGGCCGGTGGCGATCCTAAAAAAGTGGTTTTTTCAGGTGTTGGTAAAACTGAAGTTGAAATTTCAACTGCATTACAAGCGGGTATCTATTGCTTCAATATAGAGTCAATCTCTGAACTCTACCGAATTAATGAAGTAGCAACTGGTTTAAAACTTAAAGCGCCTATTTCGATTCGTATTAATCCAAATATAGATGCAGGGACTCATCCATATATTTCTACTGGCTTAAAAGAAAATAAATTTGGTATTGAAATAGAACAAGCATTAACCGTTTATCATTTAGCTAACGACCTTGAGTTTATTGAAGTAAAAGGCGTTGATTGCCATATTGGCTCTCAAATTACTGAAGTAGCGCCTTTTATTGAAGCACTAGATAAACTATTAATTTTAATCGATCAACTTGAAGAAAAAGGTATTAGCATTAGCCACCTTGATCTCGGTGGTGGCTTAGGTGTGCCTTACGATGCAGAAAAGCCACCTGAACCAAAAGAATATATGAATGCTATCATTGAAAAAATGGGTGATCGAAAATTAAAATTATTATTCGAACCAGGCCGTGCAATCATGGCAAATGCAGGCATATTAGTGACCAAAGTTGAGTTCTTAAAAATCAATGATAATAAAAGCTTCGCAATTGTAGATGCGGCTATGAATGATTTGATCCGCCCTGCTTTGTACAGTGCTTGGCAAAATATTATTCCGCTTAATAATAAATTAGTCGAATCGGATACTCGTCCATTAAGAAACTACGATATTGTTGGCCCAATCTGTGAAACTGGCGACTTTTTAGGTAAAGATCGTCAACTAACAATCGCAGAAGGTGACTACTTAGCAGTACGAAGTGCCGGCGCATATGGTGCAACAATGAGCTCTAACTATAACTCTCGCTGTCGCCCTGCCGAAGTTATGGTTGATGATGGCAAAGCCTTTATTGTCCGTGAACGAGAAGAGCATCGCTCATTATGGGCTGGCGAACACGTTTTACCTTAGTACATATTTTACTTTAAACATTCACAAAAATAATGGCTAATATTATTTTTAAAATATTAGCCATTATTAATAAAGCACAATAAATCAGTGCGTTATTAAAATTTATACAAAGCTTAATTTAGATAGGAAAACAAAATAAATGAACATCCAATTTTCAAAAATGCATGGGTTAGGTAATGACTTTATGGTCATTGATAATATCACGCAGAATGTTTTCCTTTCTAAAGATGCTATCCGCCGTTTAGCCGATCGTAATTTTGGTGTCGGGTTTGATCAATTATTAATGGTTGAAGCTCCTTATGATCCTGAGCTTGATTTTCATTATCGCATTTTTAATGCCGATGGCAGTGAAGTAGAGCAATGTGGTAATGGTGCTCGCTGTTTTGCACGCTTTGTAAAGTTAAAAGGCCTAACTCAAAAGCGAATTGTTAATGTCAGTACAGCAAAAGGAAAAATTCAGCTTAAAATTGAACAAGACGGCAATATAACCGTTGATATGGGAAAACCTATTTTAGAGCCCGCTAAAATTCCCTTTGAAGCGCAAAAAGAAGAGAAAACCTATATATTACGCGTTGAAGATCATACCGTTTTATGTGGTGCAGTCTCAATGGGTAACCCACATTGTGTGGTCATGGTTGACGATATAAAAACAGCTCCCGTTGAAACACTAGGGCCTTTATTAGAAGTACATGAACGTTTTCCCAATAAAGTAAACGTTGGTTTTTTAGAAGTAGTCAGTCGTGATTTTGCCAAATTACGTGTATGGGAAAGAGGTGTTGGTGAAACACTTGCATGTGGCACTGGTGCCTGTCTTGCATGACCGTGATAGGTCAATTACAGGGGAAGCTTGATACCCATTGCACCATTGAATTACCAGGAGGTAAATTAAGGTTTTTCTGGCAACCAGGATTGAGTGGTTTCGTATGAGTGGGCCCGCAGACTTTGTTTTCGATGGGCAGATTCAGGTTTAGCCTAAGTTTTAATAGGAGGGCATTGAAGACAAATATGTCTGCTCTCTCTTAAAGCTTACTCAGTTAATGATCTCATTACAAAAACCAATCGACCAGTACCTTAATCACCTTGCTAGCCAGCGAGGTTTAAGCCTAGTCACTATTAATAATTATCAGCGAAATTTAGCTGAATTTGTTGCCTTAGTCCTTGATATAAACCTAACTGAATGGTCTGAATTAGAAAGTGATCATGTACGTTTAATGGTTAAAAAGCTTAATCAAAAAGGCATTAAAGCACGCTCTATTGCAACCAAGCTATCTGCATTACGCTCTTTTTTAACTTACCTTGTGGATAATGAAGTACTGACATTCAACCCTGCAAAGGGAGTCGTCGCACCTAAACTAGATAACCCACTACCTAAAAACATTTCTGTTGATGAAGTTTTCCAGCTACTCGATATGGATGATAATGATCCGCTTAGTTTGCGAGACAATGCCATGATGGAGCTTATGTACTCATCAGGATTAAGACTTAGCGAATTAGTAAGTCTTAACTTAAAAGATATTAAAATACATAAAAAAGAGATGATTGTATTAGGCAAAGGTAGTAAACAAAGATTATTACCTATTACAGAAAAAGCAATTGTAGCTATTGGCGCATGGCTAAAAGTCCGTAGTGATTATTGTGAGCCTGGGGAGACAGCTCTGTTTACTTCTAAACTTAAAAAGCGTATTTCCGTACGTAGTGTGCAAGCTAGAATGGAAAAATGGGGACTACAACAAAACTTAGCTAGTCACCTTAATCCACATAAGCTACGTCACTCCTTTGCTACTCATATGTTAGAATCATCAGGCAATTTACGCGCCGTGCAAACATTACTAGGACATGCAGACCTATCTACCACACAGGTATACACACACCTCGATTTTCAGCACCTCTCAGAGGTCTACGATAAAGCTCACCCTAGATCAAAACGGAAAAAATAATGAAATTCTACCGCCCTTTAAAACCCTTTAAAGCTATTAGCTTTGATCTTGACGATACTTTATATAATAACCACCCTATTATGAAAAAAGCAGAAATAGACTTCATTATTTATCTGAATGAGACCTATCCTGAGCTAAGTGAGTTAACCTCTCATCAATGGAATTTATATAAAAAGCATGTATTAAATGAAAACCCAGATCTTATTAATGATGTATCTTTATGGCGACTCAAAATTTTACAAAAAATAATGGTTATATTTGGCATTACTGAATATAAAGCCATTGAATATGCACAAATTGCTTTTGCAGAGTTTTTACGTTTACGCAGTAACTTCGAGGTGCCCAGTGAAAGCATCACTTTATTAGAAAAATTATCACAACATTACCCTGTTATTGCGATTACCAATGGTAACGTAGATGAGAAACAGATCGGTCTACATGATAAGTTTCAATTTATTCTTAAAGCTGGTGGCACACTTGCAACCAAGCCACAGGCAGATCTGTTTATACAAGCGACCAAACAATTAAATATTGAAGTAAGTGATATTCTACATGTAGGAGATCACGTTATTAGTGATGTATTTGGCGCACAAAACAACCATGCCCAAGCAATCTGGCTTAATGAACATAAACAACCTTTAAATGGTGCACGTTTATTACCAACGGTTGAAATTAACCAACTAAATCAACTATACTTCTTAATTACTGAATAAATAAACAGGTGTTTTTATAATATGGATGTTTCCTACTTAATCGATAGTTTAAACGACTTCCAACGTGCGACTGTTTCAGCACCAGAGCAAAATATGCTGGTATTAGCAGGCGCAGGAAGTGGAAAAACACGTGTTTTAACACATCGCATAGCATGGTTAATGCAGGTAGAAAACATCCCAACTTATGGCATTTTAGCAGTAACCTTCACCAATAAAGCGGCTAAAGAAATGCGTGCCCGTATTACTGACATTTGCCCCTTTCAAATTGGTGGCATGTGGATAGGTACCTTTCACGGTATCGCTCATCGTTTATTACGCTTGCACTATCAAGAGGCTAATTTACCAGAGCAATTTCAGATCATCGACAGTGATGATCAACAGAAAATAATTAAGCGTATTATTAGAACCCTCAACCTTGATGAAAAATACTATCCAGCAAAAGAGCTACAATGGTATATCAATGATAAAAAAGACGATGGATTACGCGCCAAACATATAGAAGCAGGTTACAGCTTACAGGATAAACAACGTTTACAGGTTTATCAGGCCTACGAAGAAGCTTGTCAATTGGCGGGATTAGTTGATTTTGCAGAGTTATTATTACGTGCCCATGAATTGTTACTTAATAATGACGCTCTATTAAAACATTACCAGGATCGCTTTAAACATGTATTAGTAGACGAATTTCAAGATACCAACAAATTACAATACGCATGGCTAAATTTACTTACCGATAACGATAATTTTCTTACTATTGTTGGTGATGATGATCAATCAATTTACGGTTGGCGTGGTGCTGATGTTGAAAATATCCAACGCTTTCTACGAGAAAAAAATAACCCCGTAACCATTCGTTTAGAGCAAAACTATCGTTCTACAGGGCATATTCTAAACGCCTCTAATCAGTTAATTCAAAATAATAGCGATCGCTTAGGTAAAGAACTCTGGACAAGTGGCGAAGATGGTCAACCTATTGCAATTTATAGTGCTTTTAATGATTACGATGAAACCCGTTATGTGACTTCACAGATCCAAGCCTGGGAGCGAGAAGGCAATAAACTTTGTGATTGCGCTATTTTATATCGCAGTAATGCACAATCGCGATTGTTTGAAGAACAGTTTATGGCCCATCAATTGCCTTATCATATTTATGGAGGGCAACGCTTCTTCGATCGCCTAGAAATCAAAGATAGTATCGCTTACCTTAGACTGATGAATAATCATCAAGATGATCGTCGCCTTCGAACGTATCGTCAACAAACCAAAACGTAAAATAGGTAATACTACACTAGACAAAATTCGACTCTGTGCACGCGATCAAGGCTACACCATGTGGCAAGCAAGTCTTCACTTACTTGAAAACAAACAATTAAGTGCGGGTGCACGTAGCTCCTTAAGTGGGTTTATTGAACTAGTTAGTCGTTTCAAAAGTGAAACCTCTGAGTTACCTCTATTTCAAATGGTAGATCACATCATTGACCATTCTGGTTTAAAAGCCATGTTCGAAGCAGAAAAGGGTGAAAAATCACGTAGTCGTATCGAAAACTTACAAGAGCTCGTATCGGCAACTAAAGGTTTTGTTATTCCCGAAGAAGAACAGGAAATGGATGAGTTAACCGCCTTCTTAGCCTATGCTCGCTTTAGAGTCTGGTGATAACCAAGCCGATGAATTTGAAGATGCGGTGCAATTGATGACCATGCATTCCGCCAAAGGGTTAGAGTTTTCTCAAGTGTTTATGGTTGGTGTCGAAGAAGGTATGTTCCCAGGACAACGCTCTACTGAAGATGAAACACGTCTCGCGGAAGAACGACGCCTTTGTTATGTAGGTATGACACGAGCAATGAAAAAACTCACCATTTGTCATGCCGAAAGTCGTCGATTATATGGCCAAGAAAAATTTCATTCCCCTTCTCGATTTATTGCCGAGCTACCTGAGCAAGATATTCAATTTGTAAGAAAAACCGCACAGGTTAAACGTGTACAACAACCCGTTAGCTCTCCTCTCTGCGTTTAAAGGTGAAAGCCAAGATGTATTAGGATTTAAGCTAGGGCAACAGGTAAAACACGTAAAATTTGGTGAAGGTACTATCATTGCACAGGAAGGAAGTGGTGAAAATAGTCGATTACAAGTACACTTTTCAGAAGTTGGTAGTAAATGGTTAATGACCGCTTACGCCCGTTTAGAAGCCTTATAAACGCTAAGCTTATGATATTAATAAAGTCATTTTAATAAGCAGTCCTTGGATTTTTAGACAGTTTAATTTAAATCAATATTTTCTGTTTTTTTGTTTAAAAATTACCCATAAAAAATAAAAAAGCAACTACGCTTTAATGGTCGTTCAATATTTTTATGGAGACCATAATGGGTTTTAAACCAATAAAAGAGTTCTTGGTGTACATTGAAGAATGTCATCTTGCACTCGCAGATCTTTATTTACGATTAAGTCGCGAAGTAACCGATGAAAAAGTAAAAGGTTTACTCAATTTCATGCGCAATAAAGAACAATTATCTTTTTTAATCTGCATGAATATGTAGAACATGCTCCAACTAGCCTTTTAGAGACTTGGTTAGAAAATATTTTTGACCAAAGTTTTCCGAGCAAATGCCAAAAAATGCAAACCCAGCCGAACTTATCGATACAGGATGTGCTTGGATTAGCAATGAAGTTCGATATGCAACTGATTGAATTAACTCAAACAACCGCTTATAACTCGCCCACCATCGAGGCAGAGTTAGCCTTAGAAAACATCAGCAACCAGGAAGAAGAAGCATTACATCAAGTGGTTACTGCCAGCCATGAGTTTGAGTATATATAAGTACACCTAATTGATTTTAAATATAAAAATAATACAAATGAGTCAGACAGACAATGCCTCTAGTTTTCCGCGTGGATAAATTGTAGAATTCCCACTTTATTATTAGTACCTATCAACTGGTGAATTATCTATGAAAGTTTTTATCCAACAACAACTTGAACAAGTCATTGTTTCTCTTCAAACACAACAAATACTTCCTCTGGATATTCAGCCTCGAATCGTTATTGATCGCACTAAAGATAAATCACACGGTGACTTCGCTAGCAACCTTGCCTTGATGCTAGCCAAACCAGCTAAACAAAATCCACGTGCACTTGCCGAGTTAATTGTAAAAAACTTGCCTGAATCTGAGCTTATTAGTAATACAGAAATAGCAGGTCCAGGTTTTATTAATTTTTTCATCAACCCTAATTACCTAGAGCAACAAATAGATAGTGCTTATGCAGATCCACGTTTAAATGTTGAATTAGCAAAAACACCACAAAATATCGTTATCGATTACTCATCACCTAACCTTGCAAAAGAAATGCATGTTGGACATTTACGCTCAACCGTTATTGGTGATGCCGTAACACGTACCTTAGAATTTCAAGGTCAAAATGTGATCCGCCAAAACCACGTAGGCGATTGGGGAACACAGTTTGGTATGTTACTCGCCTACATGGAAGAAACTACGCGCACAAAATGTAGAAATTTCTAAAAACCTTTCTGACTTAGAAGTCTTTTATCGTGCGAGCAAAGGGGCGCTTTGACGAATCGGAAGATTTTGCTAATCGATCTCGTTTTCTAGTTGTTGAACTACAAAATGGTAATGAAGAATGCCTAGCATTATGGAAAGAATTTAAAGACATTAGTATCTCACACTGCCAAGAAACCTATGAGCGTTTAGGTGTAAGCTTAACTTTACAAGATATTCATGGTGAAAGTGCCTATGATAAAGACCTATCTGTGGTAGTTAGCGATTTAGATAAACAGTCTCTTTTACAGGAAAGCCAAGGCGCTAAATGCGTATTTTTGGATAGTTTTAAAAATAAAGAAGGTGAACCTCTTCCTGTTATTATTCAGAAAAAAGACGGTGGCTTTTTATATGCAACCTCTGATTTAGCGGCGATTCGTTACCGTCAATCAGTATTAAACGCCGATCGTGCGCTTTATTTTGTAGATGCACGCCAAAGTTTACACTTTCAACAAGTCTTTGAAGTCGCTCGCTTAGCTAAGTTTGTTGAACCACAAACTACCCTTGAACATATGCCTTTTGGTACTGTGATGGGGGAAGATGGAAAGCCGTTTAAAACACGAGCTGGCTCAACACCTAAATTATCAGACTTACTTACTGAGGCAGAACAACGTGCCTATGAATTAGTAAAAGAAAAAAATCAGCAAATGCCAGAGGAAGAGCTTCGTCATATTGCCTCTGTGATTGGTATATCCTCAGTTAAATATGCAGACCTTTCTAAAAATCGTACCAGTGATTACACCTTTAGTTTTGATAGCATGTTGAGCTTTGAAGGAAACACTGCACCTTATTTATTATATGCTTACACACGTGTTATCAGCATATTCAATAAAGCTGATATCGCCTTAGATAGCATTACAGCTAATGTTTCCTTAACGGAAGAAAAAGAAAAAGACCTGGCCAATAAATTAATGCAATTTAATGAAATCGTTAATCAAGTAGGTCAACAGGGTATGCCACATTTCCTATGTGCTTACTTATTTGAATTAGCGGGTCTATTTTCAAGCTTTTATGAAGCTTGCCCTATTTTAAGCGCACAAACGGATACTCAAAAACAAAGTCGCTTAAAATTAGCGACATTAACCGCTAAAACACTGCAACAGGGCTTATCATTGTTAGGTATTAATACCTTAGAGCAAATGTAATTATGGCACCTCCTAGTCGACGTAAAAGAAGCACTACAGCCAAAAAAGCAAGGCCAACTGCACCTAAAAAACCAAATAAGGGAAAACAAGGTTTTCCTTATTTGGCTGTTATTGTCTGCTTTGTTATTATGTGCTTTTATTGGTTATTTTATGTTTGCTGTTGAAAAGCCAACTCCTGTCGAAACAGTACAAAAACAAACGCTAAAAAAAGAAGAGGTATTACCTGAAAAACCTCAACCTAAATGGCAATACGAAGAGTTTTTACCTAGCAAAGAAGTGACTGTTGATATTCCAGAAGAACCTAAAAATACTCGCCCATATCAAATGCAATGTGGTTCTTTCAAACGACAAGAAGATGCTGAATCTTTAAAAGCTAGAATCGCTTTCCAAGGGTTAAAAAGCATCGTCAAAAAAACAGGGACATGGTATCGCGTTATATTAGGCCCCTATGAAAGAAAAAGGTTAGCCGAAAAAGATCGCCATAAACTACAACGCGCCAAAATTAACGGTCGCCAAATATGGTATTGGCGATAAAATAAGTAACTTCTTAAAAAGGGTAAATGATATTTACCCTTTTCTGTTTCTGTTCTCTTGAAATTTATATCCTTCCCCCTATATCTATTATATACATATCAATGAACAGGTAATTAAAATGACAACTATTGTTTCAGTGCGCCGTGGTAACCAAGTGGTTGTGGGTGGTGACGGTCAAGTTTCTCTCGGTAATACAGTCATGAAAGGCAATGCACGTAAAGTGCATCGTTTATATAACAACAAAGTAATCGCAGGTTTTGCCGGTGGCACTGCAGATGCATTCACCCTATTGGAACGCTTTGAAGCAAAGTTACAAGCTCATCAAGGTAATTTAGAACGTGCGGCTGTTGAACTCGCGAAAGATTGGCGAACCGATAAAATGTCGCGCAAGTTAGAAGCATTATTAGCAGTTGCAGATAAACACCATTCTTACATCATTACTGGTAACGGTGATGTTGTTCGTCCTGAAAAAGATCTTATTGCGATAGGTTCTGGTGGTAACTTTGCACAATCAGTCTGCCATCGCACTACTCGAAAATACAGATTTAGATGCAAAGACAATCGTAGAAAAAGCATTAACAATTGCAGGTGATATCTGTGTATTCACTAATGCTAACCAAACTATCGAAGTTATCGATTTTGATAGTAATGAAAAATAATAGCGATAAATAGGATAATAAAATGTCAGATTTGACTCCAAAACAGATAACCCATGAATTAGATCGCCATATCATAGGCCAAAGTAGCGCAAAACGTGCCGTTGCAATTGCACTTCGTAATCGCTGGCGTCGTATGCAATTAGATGAAGATTTTCGTCAAGAAGTAACGCCAAAAAATATATTAATGATTGGCCCTACAGGTGTTGGTAAAACTGAAATAGCACGTCGTTTAGCAAAACTTGCAAACGCACCTTTTATTAAAGTAGAAGCAACTAAATTTACTGAAGTAGGTTATGTTGGTAAAGAAGTAGAAACAATTATCCGTGATCTCGTTGATGTTGCTATTAAAATCACTCGTGAACAGGAAATGGTAAAAGTTACCACTAGAGCTGAAGATTTAGCGGAAGATAAAATTCTAGATATTCTTATTCCACCAGCGAAAACCTCTGGCGAATGGGATACAAGTGACGACAAAATAGAAGATGGCGCAAGCACGTCAATCATTCCGTAAGAAATTACGTGAAGGCAAACTTGATGATAAAGAAATAGAAGTTGATGTTCCTGCCCCACAAATAGGAGTAGAGATCATGGCTCCTCCTGGTATGGAAGACATGACCAATCAATTACAGGGTATGTTCCAGAATTTATCAGGTAAAAGCGAAACTAAAAAAAGAAAAATGAAAATTAAAGATGCGCTAAAAGCGATTATAGAATCAGGCAAGCAAATCTTATCAACCAAGAAGATCTAAAAGAACGTGCTATTTTTGCAGTTGAAAATAACGGCATTGTGTTTATTGATGAAATAGACAAAATTTGTAAACGTGGTGATAGTAGTGGTCCAGATGTTTCACGTGAAGGTGTTCAACGAGACTTATTACCATTAATTGAAGGCTCCACCGTTAGCACAAAACATGGCATGGTAAAAACAGACCATATGTTATTTATTGGTTCTGGTGCATTCCAAGTTGCTAAACCATCTGATTTAATACCTGAGTTACAAGGCCGTATGCCAATCAGAGTAGAATTAGAAGCACTTAAGGAAGAAGACTTAGCTCGTATCCTAACAGAGCCTAAAGCATCGCTTAGCGAGCAGTATCAGGCACTATTAGCAACGGAAGGTGTTTCTATCCAATTTACACAGGATGGTATTAATAAAATAGCTAAATCAGCATGGCATGTTAATGAAACTACTGAAAATATAGGTGCTAGACGCTTACATACTTTGATGGAACGCATTATGGATGAATTATCCTATGAAGCTTCTGACCGTAAAGGTGAGTCCATTATTATCGATGAAGCTTATGTTGCTAAAGCATTAGATGAATTGGTAGAAAATGAAGACCTAAGCCGTTACATCCTATAAAAACGAAAAACGCCAGAGCAATAAATATTGCTCTGGCGTTAAAATATCTAAATTGAAAATATTTATCTAAAAAGGACTTTCTTTATTTAATGCTTCGCATATTGTTAATATCGCAAGTGCTAAAGAAGACTTAATAACCTGTTGCTGACGGTTCAGTTGCATCTGATAAAAAACCAAATCCACATCATCATCTGCTCGCAAAAATAGGCTCAAAAGAAACCATTCCCATACTTTTTGCTAAATTTAACTTTTTATCTTTTCAACAATCAGTTGATCAGTAAAGTTATATTCACAACCGTCATTACTTAATAGTTTTTTTAACTTTACAATATCTTCGATATCTTGATAAATAGCATGCGGAATAACACCTAAGGCAAATAAGAGTTTTAAACGTACAGACAATTCACCAAGAGGACCTGAATCATGTAATAAAGGTCCTACAACTGATTGAACCGCAAAGTCGTTTTTTAAAAATATTCGCTCAATGAGTGTTTGAACTACTTGCTCAAACACTTCAACGCAAGAGATAAAAAAACCACGAACCGTTAAACTCGCATTTAAATACTCTAATATTTCATTTTCTTTTATTCTTTCAGGCATATTCCACTGCTGTTAAATAAATAAGCGATTACAAACTAGCGCTTATTTATAATTAATCCATTAATGCAAAAAAACTTTCTACTTGTACAGCTTCTGGGCTATCTTCATCAAGACCAGTATAATGAGCTAGCGTTTTACGTAAGCCAATATCATTTAGAGATGCTTATAGTTCCACTGCTTGTGGATCATCATCATTTTTATATTTAAAAGCTGCATGCGATTCCTTTCAACAACATCTGGTTGTCTGTTGCGTATTCTATTGTACCAAGTAATGGCTTAATAAACCTTTCATTTACGCTTAATTTACGTATAGGTTGACGTCCAACTCTATCAATTTCATCATGAAGATATGGATTTGCAAAACGACCTAATATTTTTTCAATATATGCATTATGTGCATCACGTTCAAAGCCGTAGCGTTTAATTAATACTTCACCACTTTCTTGCATAGCTTTTTTGACTTGATCTTTAACAATAGGATCATCAATCGCTTCTTTAATTGTGTCATGACCAGCTAAAGCACCTAAATAAGCCGTTACAATATGTCCGGTATTTAAAGTAAATAATTTACGTTCAATAAATGCCATTAGATTATCAGTTTTTGTCATCCCTTCGATAACTGGGATCTCACCTTTAAATTGTTGTTCATCAACAATCCATTCACTGAAACTTTCTACTGTTACTTCTAGAGGATCATCTGATTCTGAAGGAGGTACAATTCTATCTACCGCTGAATCAACAAAACCAACTAAACGTTCTGCTTTTTCATGGTATTTTTCATCTAAATGTTTGTAAATTTCTGTTTTAAGGAAAGTTGTTCCTCGGATCATGTTTTCACATGCAATGATATTTAGAAATTTCTCGTTGTTTGCATCAAAACGTAATGCTAAACCTTGTGCTAATTTACTAGCAATAATCACTAAAACATTTGGTCCTACAGCAGTGGTAATAAGATCTGTTTCACTGACTAAAGAAACTAAATCATCACTCGTTGAGTTAATGGCATCAACACCAGAAACAGCTTCTGTTTTACACTCAGCTCCGACTACTTTGACATTATATGTGTTTAAAGTAGAGAGTAAATTAATGACTTTCTCATCAACATCAGCAAAGGTAACTTTAATACCAGCATCTGCTAATAGTTTACCAATAAAGCCACGGCCAATGTTGCCTGCTCCAAAATGTACTGCTTTCATAACATATTCCTACTTGTATAAGTTTAATAAATATATAAATATAAATCCATAGAGAGTTACCCCTCTATGGACATCATTACTTTTACGCTTTTAATATATTTAATATTTCATTCACATCGTTACTTTTGATAAGAGTTTCAATTGAACTTTCATCATCTAAAGCATTTGTGATAGTTGAAATAACTGCAATATGTTCATCATTTTTAGGCGCAATACCGATAACTAATTTAGCAACATCATCTTCATCATCACCCCACTGAAGACCATCTCTGTATTGACAGATTACAATTCCTGTTTCCATTACTTTATCTTTAGCGACAATAGTACCGTGAGGAACCGCAATAGACTCACCTAAGTAAGTTGATACTAATTTTTCACGATCAAACATACCATCAACATATTCAGCTTTTGCATAACCAAGTTTTACAAGTTGCTCACCTGCAAAACGAATTGCATCAAGTTTATTATCAGCAGTTAAACCTAAGAAAATATTCTTTTCTGCTAATTGGAAAACAGGTTTGTCCTGTGCATCATCAGCAACCACTTCAGCGACCTCTGGAGCGACCTCAGGTGTTGAAGCAGAAACAATCTCCTCAACCAAGTTGTTATACATAGTGTTATCTAAGAAGTTAGTTAACGATAAATGTACTGCATTTCTTGCATGGTTACGTGCACGAGTTGTTAAATCTTTATGTGTAACAACAATATCAACATCACCTGGTAAATCGTTAATTGCACAGTTAGTTACACTAATAGACAGACCTGCTGATTTTACTTTTTTCGCAAGTAAGCTAGCACCCATTGCACTTGAACCCATACCAGCATCACAAGCTACAATGATTTTTTTAACCGCTGTTAAATCAATATCTTTAAGGTTTTTTGCATTTGCTGGTGCTTCTTCTTTAGCACTGCTTGTTTTTTTCATGCCTTGTAATTTAGAAGATGCTTCTTCTAAATCTGTTTCTTCACCTGTTTCTTTTTGTGTTTTCATTAGGAATGAAGCAACAATGAATGAAACCGTTGCGTGCAGTTGCTACTGAAAGTAACACACCCATTAATGATGCTTTAGGTGTCATTAATAATACCGCGAAGATTGAACCTGGTGATGCTGGTGATACAAGACCTGCATCAAACATCGTTAATGTGAATACACCTGTCGCACCGCCTGCAATTACTGCAAGGATTAAACGTGGGTTCATTAATACATACGGGAAGTAAATTTCATGGATACCACCGAAGAAATGAATGATAGTTGCACCACCCGCTGTTTGTTTCGCTGTACCGCGACCAAATACGATGTAAGCAAGCAATAAACCTAAACCTGGACCTGGGTTTGCTTCAATTAAGAAGAAAATTGATTGACCAAAGTCACTTGCTTGTTGGATACCTAATGGTGAGAAAATACCATGGTTGATCGCATTGTTTAAGAATAGGATTTTTGCTGGCTCAACAAAGATTGATGTTAGTGGTAATAAACCTGCTTCAACCAATGTGTTAACACCCGCGACTAGCCCAGTAGATAATACAGTAACGAATGGACCAATAAGGTAAAATGCAACAATACAACCAATCATACCGATAATACCGGCTGAGAAGTTGTTCACTAGCATTTCAAAACCACTTTTTACTTTACCATCAACTGCTTGGTCAAATTTCTTAATTGCCCAACCGCCCACAGGACCTGCAATCATTGCACCCATGAACATTGGAATATCTGTACCAACGATAACACCCATTGTTGTGATAGAACCAACTACTGCACCACGATCACCACCGATTAGCTTACCACCGGTAAAACCGATCATTAATGGTAATAAATAAGTGATCATAGGACCAACTAGTTTAACTAACTCATCATCTGGCACCCAACCCGTTGGGATGAAAAGCGCGGTAATTAAACCCCACGCAATAAAAGCGCCAATATTTGGCATAACCATATTGGACAAAAAGCGTCCAAAATTCTGTATTTTGACATTAGCTTCTGGTGATATCATAAGTTGTTCTCGCTGTATGTTATTAAAATTAATGTGCAGTAATGTCTTTATTTCGCCACTACTTCATTAGACTTGGTAAATCTAGCACAAATAACAAAATAGGATAGATAGCTGAAAAATATGGGATCTAGATCAAAAAACAAAATCGAAAATTAGGATATTAGAAGATCAATGTCACATAAGCTCTATGTTTTTTTACAACAAAATATTAAAACTTAACTTACGAACACACTATGGTGATATAGATCACATTATTTTTTAAAATTAAAATAATACAATGTGACAAAGATCACTTTAAATGACAATTAAATTTAATACTCTAAATAATTAAGTGATTTAGATCACATTAAATATCAGATGTAAGCTATTGTGTAATTTAATTACAGAATAGCTTGTTGAGTAATTTCAATACAAAACGAATAAAAAACAAGCAACTTGAAGTTAAAAATACCCCATAAATAATTTAGAGCTGTATTCCTTATTAAAAAAGCCTTAATAAATTAATACAATGAAAGAGTAGATAGGTAGTTAATAATTGAATCAAAAAGCACTAATTCACTGCATTATTGCTGAACTTTATAGCTAAAAAATACCAATTCCGCTAATTTATTGAGCACTTAGCTTAATGGAATTGGTGTAAATATTAGTCTTTTTGTGTTTTTAGCATTAAAGAAGCAACAATAAATGAAACCGTTGAAGAGGCAATAACCGAAACAATAACACCGACTAGAGAAGCTTTAGGCGCCATTAATAGAACTGCAAAAATAGAGCCTGGTGAAGCGGGTGAAACAAGCCCTGCATTAAACATTGTTAGTGTAAAAACGCCAGTCATGCCACCAGCAATAACAGCAAAAATTAAACGAGGATTCATTAATATATAAGGAAAATAAATTTCATGGATACCGCCGAAGAAATGAATGATTGTTGCACCACCAGCAGTTTGTTTTGTTGAGCCTTTACCAAAGGCGATATAAGCAAGTAGCAACCCTAAACCAGGGCCAGGATTTGCTTCAATTAAAAAGAATATTGATTGACCGTAATCATTTGCTTGTTGAATGCCTAAAGGTGAAAAAATCCCATGATTAATGGCATTATTCAAAAATAGAATTTTCGCAGGTTCCACAAATATTGACGTGAGTGGTAATAAACCTGCATTTACTAATGCATTAACACCTACAGCTAACCCACTGGAGAGTAAACTCACTAAAGGGCCTATTAAATAAAACGCAATAATACACCCAATCATGCCAATAATACCGGCAGAAAAGTTATTCACTAACATTTCAAAACCAGTTTTAATTTTACCTTTAACCGCAATATCAAATTGCTTAATTGCCCAACCCCCTAAAGGGCCTACGATCATTGCTCCCATAAACATAGGAATATCAGTACCTACAATGACACCTATTGTAGTAATAGCACCAACTACAGCGCCACGTTCACCAGCAATTAATTTACCTCCCGTATAACCAATCATTAATGGTAATAAATAGGTGATCATAGGACCCACCAATTTAACTAACTCATCATTTGGGATCCAACCTGTTGGAATAAATAATGCAGTGATCAATCCCCAAGCAATAAAAGCGCCAATATTTGGCATGACCATATTAGATAAAAAACGGCCAAAATTTTGAATCTTAATCTTCATTTCTGGAGATATCATAAAAAGTTCCCTCTCTTTATTTAATAATAATAGCAAATATATTAACGAGGTGATCAGGCGCTATTATGCTGAATTGCAACAGAAGTTAATCTCACAGCAATACTCACAACATAGTTAATAACGATTTAACAAGTAAGGTAGATCACCTTTTTAGTTCCATTGGTGTAGATAACGATCAATAACCAATACAGTGTAGATCTAGGATAAATAAAAAAGAATAAAGGTGATGAAAATTTATGAGGTAACGTACAAAAATATTTTTAATAACAAGGAAATAAAGAAAGATATTACCTATTTAAGCCTATTAGCTTATTAATATACTGAAAGTATTACAATATTTCAAAATGAAGGTGTGTTGACAAATATTAAATGTAAAAAAATTACCCAAACTAATAACTAGATTGGGTAACTTTATTTAAGCAATATACTTATTTAAATGTATTCAAATTAAGAAAACTATTTAGCGGCTGATTTTAAATCTTCAACCAAGTTATTATACATAGTGTTATCTAAGAAGTTAGTTAACGATAAATGTACTGCATTTGCTTGCATGGTTACGTGCACGAGTTGTTAAATCTTTATGTGTAATAACAATATCAACATCACCTGGTAAATCGTTAATTGCACAGTTAGTTACACTAATAGACAGGCCTGCGACTTTTACTTTTTTCGCAAGTAAGCTAGCACCCATTGCACTTGAACCCATACCAGCATCACAAGCTACAATGATTTTTTTAACTGATGATAAATCAATATCATTAATGCTCTCTGCGCTTGCTGAAGCGACTTCTTTTGCACTGCTTGTTTTTTTCATGCCTTGTAATTTAGAAGATGCTTCTTCTAAATCTGTTTCTTCACCTGTTTCTTTTTGTGTTTTCATTAGGAATGAAGCAACAATAAATGAAACCGTTGCTGAAGCCGCTACTGAAAGTAACACACCCATTAATGATGCTTTAGGCGTCATTAATAATACCGCGAAGATTGAACCTGGTGATGCTGGTGATACAAGACCTGCATCAAACATCGTTAATGTGAATACACCTGTTGCACCACCTGCAATTACTGCAAGGATTAAACGTGGGTTCATTAATACATACGGGAAGTAAATTTCATGGATACCACCGAAGAAATGAATGATAGTTGCACCACCCGCTGTTTGTTTCGCTGTACCGCGACCAAATACGATGTAAGCAAGTAATAAACCTAAACCTGGACCTGGGTTTGCTTCAATTAAGAAGAAAATTGATTGACCAAAGTCACTTGCTTGTTGGATACCTAATGGCGAGAAAATACCATGGTTGATCGCATTGTTTAAGAATAGGATTTTTGCTGGCTCAACAAAGATTGATGTTAGTGGTAATAAACCTGCTTCAACCAATGTGTTAACACCCGCGACTAGCCCCGAAGATAATACAGTAACGAATGGACCAATAAGGTAAAATGCAACAATACAACCAATCATACCGATAATACCGGCTGAGAAGTTGTTCACTAGCATTTCAAAACCACTTTTTACTTTACCATCAACTGCTTGGTCAAATTTCTTAATTGCCCAACCGCCCACAGGACCTGCAATCATTGCACCCATGAACATTGGAATATCTGTACCAACGATAACACCCATTGTTGTGATAGAACCAACTACTGCACCACGATCACCACCGATTAGTTTACCACCGGTAAAACCGATCATTAATGGTAATAAATAAGTGATCATAGGACCAACTAGTTTAACTAACTCATCATCTGGCACCCAACCCGTTGGGATGAAAAGCGCGGTAATTAAACCCCACGCAATAAAAGCACCAATATTTGGCATAACCATATTGGACAAAAAGCGCCCAAAGTTTTGTATTTTGACATTAGCTTCTGGTGATATCATAAGTAGTTCCCGCTTTGTTTTTTTGATTAATATAGATAAGGGTTAGTTAAACCATTACCTCGGTTGTTTGGTCGCAGGGAATTTAACACAGAAAACAAAAGAGAAAAGAGACAGCAAAAATATGAGATATACAACACAAAAAATTATTGTATAAAAAAACAAGCGATCTAAAGCACATATTTTTAATGTTTTTTTATTACATTAAACAAAAAAGTAACATAACGTAACATTTAAGTGATTTAGATCACTTAAAAAAACAATTAAAAGAAATGATAGTGTGATTTAAATCACCATATATTATTAACTTTTTTGTTTTTAAAAATTAAAAGTGATTTAGATCACTTGCAATTATATTTACAGGCCATAAATGTAAAATCATGTAATTTAGTTACATTTTATTAATAACTTAAATAACCTTTTATTTAACAACTTTTTTAAATATAAATAAAAATCCAATCATTATTACATTATGACCCTGTAAATACTTCATACCTTCATGTTAAAAATAAAATAACCACTTCAAAAACAACACCTTAAAAACTGGCATGGTACTAGCATTATCTCTACTACACATCAACAAAGGGAGATAACAATGAAAAGCACAACAACAATTGCATTTTCAACGCTATTACTTACTTCGCCAACCCTTGCAATCGCTAGTCAATATAATTGGCAAGGTGATTATATCGATGAGTCTATGAAAAAAGAGTGGTTTATTTAACGGGTATTTAAATACCCAGACAAAGCATTACCTAAGCAATTAATTGCTAATTTATAAATAATCAAACTAAATAATCAATTAGCCATTATCAACACTAACAAAAAACAAAGCGACCAAAGATATCAACTTATCTTCAGTATTAATGATTACAAAAGTACACCTGTGTATTAATAACAGTAATGTAAACAATAAGTTGATACTGAGCGCTTTAACTATTATCCATCATTAAAAAGGAATTATTTATGCTTCGCTGGGTATTAATATTTTTAATCATAGCTTTAATTTCAGCTGTATTTGGTTTTGGCGGTATTGCAGGTGTCGCATGACCGGAATAGCACAGGTTATTTTTTATCTGTTTATTCTTTTATTTGTCATTTCCGTTATTTTCAACTTATTCAATAAATCAAAATAGAAGGTATCACTTATGTTAAATACTAAAAATTATAAATATTCAGCCATTATTGCCAGTTTATTATTTGCTTTAACTGCCTGCTCAGAAGGCCCTGCAGAAAAAGCGGGTGAGAAAATAGATGATGCAACAACGGATCTTCAAAATGCCATAGAAGATAGTTGCGAAAGCGTAAAAGACGCAGTAAATGCAACAGATAAAGATTGCTAATATCAACTCAATCTAGACATTTTTATAACTAAAAAATATAGGAGACTGATTATTATGAATAACATTTTTGAAAAATTAAAAGAAAGCCATGAAAAGCAACGCATGTTAATGGAAAATTTACTACAAACTTCAGGGGACTCTTCAACAAGAAGAGAGTTTTATCAAGAGTTAAAAAAGGAATTGAAACAACATGCCATTGCTGAAGAGCGCTACTTCTACGCACCTTTAATCGAGAAAGATAATACGATTAAAATGTCACGCCATGGAATAGCAGAGCATCATTCCATTGATAAAATAATAAAACAATTAGACCAAACAGAGTTTAGCTCTTCGGGATGGTTGACCATTATGCAATCTTTACAACATAAAGTATTACATCACCTTGAAGAAGAAGAACAACGTTTTTTCCAAATGGCAGGTAAAGTACTATCTAATCAGCAAAAAGATCTTTAGCAGTGGAATATGCTAATGAAATGCAAAGTTAATTCAGGGTATCTATTTATATTAATTTATCTTTTTAAGGAATGACTATGTTTATGACTAAATTTTATTTATTAAGCGTATTACTGAGTTTAGCATTGGCATGGTTTATTCCAATTTTAATACTGAAAATCGTATTCTCCTGGACAGCACTATCCTTAATGATAGTCAGTTTTGCTTATATCTTTGATACCCCTTCTATTTTTAGAAAAAACAACGATGGGAAAATAATTTGGTGGGTACGCTGGGCTTTTATTCCTTTTTTACTGGGTATCAGAGCCTATAATATATGGGCAATAAAAAAGGACGATGTCCCCCCTATACAAAAAATAACTGATCACCTTTTTTTATCAAGACGTTTGTTGCCGTCAGATTTAGATTATCTAAAATCACAAAAAATCGAATGTATTGTTGATGTCACCGCTGAATTTTCAGGATTAGAAAGTGCAATGACAGATAAGCATTTCGATTATTTAACGATTCCTGTTTTAGACCACAAAACCCCATCACTCCGAAAATTACGTCACGCCTTATACTGGATAGATACTCAAGTATCACAATCACGCTCCGTTGTCATACATTGTGCCCTAGGTCGTGGTCGATCTGTTTTTGTTATGGCGGCTTACTTGTTGAGTAAAGATCCTACATTAACCGTAGATCAAGCACTAAAAAATATAAATACCATTCGAAGCTCAGCTAAATTAAATAATAAGCAATATAAGATACTCAGTGCTATCAGTAATCAAAAACAACTACAATTACCAGATCCAACTTGGATGATAGTAAATCCTGTCTCAGGGGAGGAAAATGGCAACAATACAAACAGCAATTAATTAGAGAACTAACAACTAAATATCGTTTGAAAATACAAATGACAACAAAAGAAATATCAGCATCAATGTTAACAGATGAAGCTAAGCAAGATAGAGTCAAAAATATTATTGTTTGTGGTGGTGATGGCACCATCACTGAAGTGGCCGGTAAAATTATTCATTCCGATATTTCACTTGGCATAGTTCCCTTTGGGACTGCAAATGCGTTATGCCACGTTTTATATGGGTTAGAAACCAAAGTATCTCCTGTCGAAACAGCATGTAAGGCTATATTGTCAGAAAATGTGCAACGTATCGACACAGCAAAATGTAACGATAATTTAATGCTTCTTGTCATGGGAATTGGCTTTGAGCAAAAAATGATTGAATCTGCTAATCGAGAGAACAAAAATGAACATGGACAACTGGCTTATCTAACAGGATTTTTTAAAGCAGTGGTTGCAAATAATCAAACTCAACATCTAAATATTAAATTAGATGAACAACCTTATCAAAAGCTTGATGTGCAAAGTTTAGTGATCGCAAATACAGCACCATTTAGCACACTATTAGCCCATGGAGGAGACACTCCAGAACCAAATGACGGAAAATTACATATCACTTACTTAGAGCAGACCGATTCTCTTCCAGAAAAACTTTTTGCTTTATCAGATTTAGCCATATCTAGTATTGGTATAAAAGAAACAGCGACACAATTTAAATATTTTTCTGGCGATAAAGTGACTATTACATCTGATAGTTCAATTGATTACGTCGTGGATGGCGAAAATTATTCTTCACAATTTATTAACATAGAGATGATTCCTTCATCACTGAATGTGCGAGTTCCCTAACCTAATAAAATTATTTTAATAAAAGTAATCATGTTAAAGGAATAAACAATTATGTAACCCTAATATAATATAAAGTTGACAAATCCAATTTTCACCGCGATTATGAAGATCCTACCTTAGGATGTTGATTCGTAATTGTGAGAAAAATTAATGCATAAATTAAGCTTATTATTAAGTGTACAAAACGAATTATTGCGTCAATCTATATTGAGTAATACGGAATTATTGCATTTTAATATTATCGAATTACAGCCAGAAGAAGATTGGATATCACAAATAGATTTAACAACACCAGATATAGCAATCGTTGGTATTAATCAATTTACAACATCCGATTATGAAGCTTTATCTCAGCTTGATGCTTTAAATACAATGGATTTAATTTTGATTAGTTCAGGTGCTCCTAACAATAACTTGGACAAGTTAATGCAATTAGGTGCCATTTTTCACTATCGAATGCCCGTCGATATGGAAGTTTTATCTGATACATTATTAGATGTTCGCCAATATCAATTACCTAAAAGCACTCCTGGAAAAAAAGTATCAACTAGCGACTTGGATCAATTTGGATTATTGATTGGTTCATCCAAACCGATGCATAAACTTTATCGAACACTAAGGCGTGTAGCAAAAACCGATGCTTCAGTACTCATTATTGGTGAAAGTGGTGCAGGTAAGGAGCTTGTAGCGCAAACAATCCACCAAGCAAGTGAACGCAATCAAAATTCGTTTATTGCCATTAACTGTGGAGCAATTAGTCCTGAATTAATCGATAGTGAATTATTTGGACACAACAAAGGCTCTTTTACTGGGGCTGATAAATCTCATGAAGGTGTATTTAAACAAGCAGAAGGAGGAACGCTGTTTCTTGATGAAATAACAGAAATGCCAATTGAGCATCAAGTAAAATTATTAAGAGTATTAGAAACAGGTGAATATAGAAAAGTAGGAGGGCAAAATGTACACTTGGCCAATGTTCGTATCATTGCGGCAACCAATAGAGACCCTCAGACCGCAATAGACGAGCAGGAATTAAGAGAAGATTTATATTTCCGTTTAGCGCATTTTCCAATACAAGTTCCCCCTTAAGAGAAAGAAATGGTGACATTACTGGTTTAGCAAAACATTTCATTGCACACCAAAATGCAAGAGAAGGAAAAACTAAAACAATTTTAGAAGGCGCATTACAGAAAATAGGGGCCTATGACTGGCCTGGTAATGTTAGAGAGTTAAAACATACAATTGAAAGAGCCTTTATAGTTTCTGATGATGTAATAAAAGAAGAGCATATAATTTCAGAAACTCCAACAATAGAAACCAACGACCAATATGAAGAGTTAGTGCCACTTGGCGTCGCATTAGTTGATATTGAAAAAGCGGCTATTGTCAGTAATTTAGATAATAATGAAGGTAATAAAACAAAAACAGCTCAAGATTTGGGGATTAGCGTAAAAACACTTTATAACAAACTCGATAAATATGAAGTATCGTAGATAAAAACACTCACCTAGCTCTAAGAATTAGGTGAACCCTACCAAAAAGATCCAAACGTTCCAGTAAAGTGTTTAAACAAACTAATAAAGGAACAGCAATTAACATACCCATACTTCCCCATAACCAGCCCCATAATATAAGCCATATAAATATAATTAATGGATTGAGGTTAAAACCTCGTCCTAATAGAGTTGGAGTAACAAATTGGCTCTCAAGCAAATTAATAAATAAATACGTAGATATAATAATAAATGCGTAACTCATAGAATCAAATTGCACATAGGCAATAACACCAAAACAAACCATAGATATAAGAGGGCCAATATAAGGTACAAAATTTAATACTCCTGCAAATGCCCCCATAAAAATGGGTCATCGATACCGAAAAAAACAGAATACTCCCAACAATTAATCCAAGAAACATGTTAATTAAAGTAACAGTACTGATATAACGAGACAAAGATCTTTGAATGGTTCTAGCTAACTCAACAGTTTTGCGTTTGTTAGAAAAACCATCAAATTGCATTAACATACCAATAAATAAAGAACGTCCATAACTTAATAAAAAATATACCATGAATAAAGACATCATAAGTTGGGTAATGACAGTGGGTGTCGCTATGGCAATACTTTTAATTAAAGAAATAACAGTATTACTTTGAAACTCACCAACATTTGTTTGATTAACAAATACATCATCGGTCCCAGAACTTTTTATCGTACTTTCAGTTGCATTTGTCACTTCGTGTGATAAATCTTTAACAAGTGTCGGTAATTTATTCCACCATTGTTGGGCAGGTTCGGTAAATAAATTAGCACCACTAGATAAGATAGCAACAATGATAAATATGATGCTTACTACCCCTAATTGGCGAGGTATTTTAATTTTGACCAAATAGTTAACCAAGGGACTACATAACAAAGCAATAAAAGTACTAATGATGATCGGAAGTAATATTGATTTAGCAAAATAAAAAATAGCTAATATAGAAACAGAAAATAAAAACCAAAAGCCAGCCACATATAAACTTTTAATATTAGAGTGATCTGCTTGTTGAGGTTTAACTATATTGTTATCCAAAATAAAACTTCCTTTATTGTATGTGATCTAGGCTGATATTATTATTTTGTTTTATTTTTTCGTGCATATTGAAGATAATGATCTCGACTAAAAGAAAACAATGAATAAATAGTTTTTGTGCGTTTTTTATATTTATTAGCAAACAATGAAGCGACCATAACAACTAACATAGTCTCAACAGGGTTTTTATTTACTTTTTTATCTACAGAAAACAAAAGTTGTTTTAAATTTAATTCACACTCCCTGATTGATAATTTGCTTTCAACTCGTTTTAATTTAATCTGATTATTTAGTTGCCTTAATGATGACATCAAGCCCCTCCTTAACCTGTGAAATAGTTTCTCTAAACCCTAAAAATACACTTAGCTTTTTTTGCAAATATGTAAGAAAAACTAGAAAAATAAATAAAGAAGTTAAGAAAATGCCAAAGGCAATAATAAGGTTGTCATATAAGCTATATCCAACAATTCCAAAAAATACATAAACTGAGAATAAAAATGACTAATAAAGGGATAAATAAAATTTGACAAAAGAATATTTTATAAGTAGCTGATAAATTTCTTAACACTTCAAGTAAAAAAGCTGAGCAGTTGATTCAGACCAACTACCCATCTCTTTTGTAAGTAAATAAAATTTATTAAAAATATCCTTAAACTCAGCAAATTTAATATTAAATTCAGATGAGTTTAACAAGCCTTCTATCTGCTCTGAGGTTTTAGTATTACTTTCATCCTCTTTATTGATATTAGCCATTGGATAATACCTCTATTACTTAATAAGCTTAGAAATTGCCCAACCAGCCAAAAAGGCGCGACCAATGCTTACCAGTGGACGCTCTTTAATGATATTTTCAGCTTGGTCTGTTGCGCTCTTAATTTTATCAGAACCTTCATCTAGCGAATCTTTAGCCTTATTCTTAATAGTATTAACTGTTTCAGATGCGGCTTCTTCAGCTAAATGATAAGCGTCTTCCATTTTTTCTTGAGGTTTTTGAGTTTTAGTTCGTGATACTGGCATGTTAACTCTCCTTAATTAATGATTATTAGTGCAAGTTGTAAATATTTTGCTTTGATATTGGAATATATAGCGAAAGGCGTGCCAAATATTTAAGGTACTGATTTATTGAACTTATTTTTCGATTAAATAAGTTTCATTAATTTTTTGTGTAGTTATTACAAAGAAAAATATGTATTAATGTAAAAACTACTCAGTTGTAGTTTTTATTTATTAACAAATAAAAAGGTTAAAACGAAGAAATCGATACAGGCAGGGTCAATAGATATTGTTCGGATATTTGAGGGTTAAGAATATTGGCAATGGAAAGTCGTCGTGGAACTCCTAGGCTCATAAACCATCGCTGACGCTATATCACCAGGGCACGCAGATTTTTACCCGCTAATGACACTATACTGGCGTAAAATCGCCGCTAACAATCACTAGTCGCACTGGGCATCCAAAGTAGAAAGTCATCTCAAAAAGGGTTATCAATCCTTTTATTCTGTCCAAGAGGAATAGCTTATCGGAAGGCTATCAACCTTCCCCATGCGAGAGTAGGTCAATTCAAAAGATGTAATAACGACCCCCCTTCTTTCGAAGGATGGGTTTTATCGGTATTAGGCGCTTGGCGATGGAAAGTCGTCGCAGAGCTCCTCCGCTCGTGACAAATCGATGTCGCGATACTCGCCCTACTCTCTACGTAGGTCCTCGCACTAAAACTCTAAAACGAAAAAATCCCTGCTGACAAAGTCAACAGGGATTGCTCGTATTAGGCGCTTGGCGATGGGTGGACATTGTTCGTCCACTTGCCTTCGGCAAACTCACCCTACTATCACTATCTGCGTTGGGCACTCATAATAGCAATTCATCTCAAAAAGGATTATCAATCCTTTTCTGCTGTCCAAAAGGAAGAGCGTATCGGCAGGCTATCAATCTTCCCCATGTGTGAGTAGGTCAATTCAAAAGACATAATAACGAAAAAACCCCACCCTTCTTTCGAAGGATGGGGTTTATCGGTATTAGGCGCTTGGCGATGACCTACTCTCACATGGGGAAACCCCACACTACCATCGGCGCAACTGCGTTTCACTTCTGAGTTCGGAATGGGATCAGGTGGGACCACAGTGCTATTGTCGCCAAGCAAAAACTTAATTAAGAAAGCTGTTTCTTGTTCTTTTTATAATCTGCAATATCTTAGTAAAATATGTTTATCACAAACGTATTTTTTTGATGAACTATTATCATCTCTTGGAACAATCTCAAACACTTAAAATGCTTAGAGTTTGTATGGTTAAGCCTCACGGGTAATTAGTACAAGTTAGCTCAATACATTACTGCACTTACACACCTTGCCTATCAACGTTGTAGTCTCCAACGGCCCTTTAGGGAGATTAAATCTCCAGTGAGAACTCATCTTGAGGCTCGCTTCCCGCTTAGATGCTTTCAGCGGTTATCGATTCCGAACGTAGCTACCGGGCAATGCCATTGGCATGACAACCCGAACACCAGCGGTTCGTCCACTCCGGTCCTCTCGTACTAGGAGCAGACTCCTCTCAATTCTCAAACGCCCACGGCAGATAGGGACCGAACTGTCTCACGACGTTCTAAACCCAGCTCGCGTACCACTTTAAATGGCGAACAGCCATACCCTTGGGACCGACTTCAGCCCCAGGATGTGATGAGCCGACATCGAGGTGCCAAACACCGCCGTCGATATGAACTCTTGGGCGGTATCAGCCTGTTATCCCCGGAGTACCTTTTATCCGTTGAGCGATGGCCCTTCCATTCAGAACCACCGGATCACTATGACCTACTTTCGTACCTGCTCGACGTGTCTGTCTCGCAGTTAAGCTGGCTTATACCATTGTACTAACCTCACGATGTCCGACCGTGATTAGCCAACCTTCGTACTCCTCCGTTACGCTTTGGGAGGAGACCGCCCCAGTCAAACTACCCACCAAACAGTGTCCCAAACCCCGATTCAGGGGCCATGGTTAGAACTCAAAACATACAAGGGTGGTATTTCAAGGTTGGCTCCAACAAATCTAGCGACCTGTCTTCAATGCCTCCCACCTATCCTACACATGTAGGCTCTAAGTTCACTGCTAAGCTGTAGTAAAGGTTCACGGGGTCTTTCCGTCTAGTCGCGGGTACACAGCATCTTCACTGCGATTTCAACTTCACTGAGTCTCGGGTAGAGACAGCATGGCCATCATTACGCCATTCGTGCAGGTCGGAACTTACCCGACAAGGAATTTCGCTACCTTAGGACCGTTATAGTTACGGCCGCCGTTTACCGGGGCTTCGATCAAGAGCTTCGACATAAGTCTAACCCCATCAATTAACCTTCCGGCACCGGGCAGGCGTCACACCGTATACGTCATCTTGCGATTTAGCACAGTGCTGTGTTTTTAATAAACAGTTGCGACCATCTGGTATCTTCGGCCTCTAACAGCTTAGAGAGCAAGTCTCATCACCGTCAAAGGCGTACCTTCTCCCGAAGTTACGGTACCATTTTGCCTAGTTCCTTTACCCGAGTTCTCTCAAGCGCCTTGGTATTCTCTACCTGACCACCTGTGTCGGTTTGGGGTACGATCCTTTATTATCTGAAGCTTAGAGACTTTTCCTGGAAGTATGGCATCGATGACTTCAGCACCTTAGTGCCTCGACATCGTGTCTCAGTATATAGTGACCCGGATTTACCTAAGTCACCTACCTACACACTTGAACCTGGACAACCATCGCCAGGCCCACCTAGCCTTCTCCGTCCTCCCATCGCAATAATAAAGGGTACGGGAATATTAACCCGTTTCCCATCGACTACGCCTTTCGGCCTCGCCTTAGGGGTCGACTCACCCTGCCCCGATTAACGTTGGACAGGAACCCTTGGTCTTCCGGCGGGGAGGTTTTTCACCTCCCTTATCGTTACTCATGTCAACATTCGCACTTCTGATACCTCCAGGATGGTTTACACCTTTCCCTTCAACGGCTTACAGAACGCTCCTCTACCACGCATATAAATATGCGTCCGCAAGCTTCGGTGATATGTTTAGCCCCGTTAAATCTTCCGCGCAGACCGACTCGACTAGTGAGCTATTACGCTTTCTTTAAATGATGGTCGCTTCTAAGCCAACATCCTAGCTGTCTAAGCCTTTCCACATCGTTTCCCACTTAACATATACTTTGGGACCTTAGCTGGCGGTCTGGGTTGTTTCCCTTTCCACGACGGACGTTAGCACCCGCCGTGTGTCTCCCATGATTGCACTTGTTGGTATTCGGAGTTTGCATAGGGTTGGTAAGTCGGGATGACCCCCTAGCCTAAACAGTGCTCTACCCCCAACAGTGATACATGAGGCGCTACCTAAATAGCTTTCGAGGAGAACCAGCTATCTCTTGGTTTGATTGGCCTTTCACCCCCAGCCACAAGTCATCCCCTAATTTTTCAACATTAGTGGGTTCGGTCCTCCAGTTGATGTTACTCAACCTTCAACCTGCTCATGGCTAGATCACCAAGTTTCGGGTCTAATCCCAGCAACTATTCGCCCAGTTAAGACTCGGTTTCCCTACGGCTCCCCTAAATGGTTAACCTTGCTACTGAAATTAAGTCGTTGACCCATTATACAAAAGGTACGCAGTCACCGAACTAAGTCGGCTCCTACTGCTTGTACGTACACGGTTTCAGGTTCTATTTCACTCCCCTCACAGGGGTTCTTTTCGCCTTTCCCTCACGGTACTGGTTCACTATCGGTCAATTAGGAGTATTTAGCCTTGGAGGATGGTCCCCCCATATTCAGTCAGGATTTCTCGTGTCCCGACCTACTCGTTTTCACTAAGTAGAAGTTTTTGTGTACAGGACTATCACCTTGTACCGTTGCACTTTCCAGAGCATTCCACTAACTTTTATCTAGCTTAAGGGCTGGCCCGATTTCGCTCGCCGCTACTTTCGGGATCTCGGTTGATTTCTTTTCCTAAGGGTACTTAGATGTTTCAGTTCCCCTCGTTCGCTTCCATATGCTATGTATTCACATACAGATGACACTAAGTGCCGGGTTGCCCCATTCGGAGATTCCAGGATATAACGCTTGTTATCAACTCCCCTGGACTTATCGCAGATTACCACGTCCTTCATCGCCTCTAATTGCCTAGGCATCCACCGTGCACGCTTATTCACTTAACCATACAAATTCTAAGAATTTTAAAATACTTATTGTTTGTAGGTTGTTTCCAAGACGCTTGCGATCCTCATATTTTACTATGAAAAACACATTCGTTTTTCGTGCACCGAGAATGAACGTTGTTTTGTTCATTCAGGATACGTACTGTTCTCATTTCACTACGTGAAAAAAGAACTATTTATTTTGCTTGATTACAATTACTAAAACCTAAGTTTTAATAATTGAGAACAATTTACATTTCATAAATGAAACGTAAAATTTCGTTTATATTTACCACACCAATCAACACTAAAGTGTCATTGTTATTGTGCGATAAATAAGAACTTTATCAGCTTTCCTAATTGTTAAAGAGCAGGCTTTTTCGCTAAAAAAAGCCTTATGTAAGTAGTGATACTTATATAAGGCTTCTGTGTCATGTTAGGTCACTTCAATGAAGTGGTGGAGCTATGCGGGATCGAACCGCAGACCTCCTGCGTGCAAGGCAGGCGCTCTCCCAGCTGAGCTATAGCCCCAACATGGTTTTTGTATAAGTACTTAATCAACTCGGTGGCAAATCGGATTAAATCAAGGCAAATTGAAGCGAAGTTTAGTCATTTCTAAACGAGCTTTAATTTAACGAAGAGTTAGTTCGATTTTGGTGGGTCTGGGCAGATTTGAACTGCCGACCTCACCCTTATCAGGGGTGCGCTCTAACCAACTGAGCTACAGACCCAAGTCGATTTGGCGGGTCTGGGCAGATTTGAAAAAATCAAGCCAACCTCACCGCTCTTTACCCAACTAGGGGTGCGCTCTAACCAACTGAGCTAGGAGCAAGTATCTTTACTTATACAACTCTCTACATTCTAATCAAACAATCTGTGTGGGCACTAATAGCAGTTTCGTTACGTAAGGAGGTGATCCAGCCCCAGGTTCCCCTAGGGCTACCTTGTTACGACTTCACCCCAGTCATGAACCACACCGTGGTCATCGCCATCCCGAAGGTTAAGCTAATGACTTCTGGTGCGACCCACTCCCATGGTGTGACGGGCGGTGTGTACAAGGCCCGGGAACGTATTCACCGTGGCATTCTGATCCACGATTACTAGCGATTCCAACTTCACGGAGTCGAGTTGCAGACTCCGATCCGGACTACGACAAACTTTATGAGATTCGCATACCCTCGCAGGTTAGCAACCCTTTGTATTTGCCATTGTAGCACGTGTGTAGCCCATCCCGTAAGGGCCATGATGACTTGACGTCGTCCCCACCTTCCTCCGGTTTATCACCGGCAGTCTCCCTAAAGTTCCCGGCATAACCCGCTGGCAAGTAAGGATAAGGGTTGCGCTCGTTGCGGGACTTAACCCAACATTTCACAACACGAGCTGACGACAGCCATGCGAGCACCTGTCTCAGAGTTCCCGAAGGCACTCATCAATCTCTTGGTGATTCTCTGGATGTCAAGGGATGGTAAGGTTCTTCGCGTTGCATCGAATTAAACCACATGCTCCACCGCTTGTGCGGGCCCCCGTCAATTCATTTGAGTTTTAACCTTGCGGCCGTACTCCCCAGGCGGTCTATTTAATGCGTTAGCTTTGAAACCCACGGCATATAGCCACAAACTTCTAATAGACATCGTTTACTGCGTGGACTACCGGGGTATCTAATCCCGTTTGCTCCCCACGCCTTCGCGCCTCAGTGTCAGTCTTTGTCCAGGTGGTCGCCTTCGCCACTGGTATTCCTTCAGATCTCTACGCATTTCACCGCTACACCTGAAATTCTACCACCCTCTACAAAACTCTAGTTAACCAGTTTCAAATGCCGTTCCCAGGTTGAGCCCGGGGCTTTCACATCTGACTTAATTAACCACCTACGCGCGCTTTACGCCCAGTAATTCCGATTAACGCTCGCACCCTCCGTATTACCGCGGTCTGCTGGCACGGAGTTAGCCGGTGCTTCTTCTGTGGGTAACGTCACAGATATCAGTTATTAACTAATACCCTTTCCTCCCCACTGAAAGTGCTTTACAACCCGAAAGCCTTCTTCACACACGCGGCATGGTCGCATCAGGGTTTCCCCCATTGTGCAATATTCCCCACTGCGCCTCCCGTAGGAGTCTGGACCGTGTCTCAGTTCCAGTGTGGCTGGTCATCCTCTAAGACCAACTAGGGATCGTTGCCTTGGTAAGCCATTACCTTACCAACTAGCTAATCCCACTTGGGCCACTCTTTACGCGCAAGGCCCGAAGGTCCCCTGCTTTGGTCCGAAGACATTATGCGGTATTAGCAGTCGTTTCCAACTGTTGTCCCCCACGTAAAGGCATGTTCCCAAGCATTACTCACCCGTCCGCCACTCGTCATCTTCTAGCAAGCTAGAAATGTTACCGTTCGACTTGCATGTGTTAAGCCTGCCGCCAGCGTTCAATCTGAGCCATGATCAAACTCTTCAATTTAAAGTTTAATGTGGTTGTTTTCTTCGAAGAAGAATGCAACCTGACTCAATATTACTGACTAAAACTATGTACCGAAGTACAATGTTATTCTGAATTAATGAATTAATTCGTGTGTCATTGATATTGATTCTTTTTGTCCCGAAGGACTATTTTGAAACCGGCTTACCGATGATTCGCTTCGCGATTCATCTAGCGACGGTTGTTTTTGCTTGCGCAAATACAACCCTATCAATGCTCACACAGATTGTTTGATTAAATTGTTAAAGAGCGTGCCTTTCGGCGAGGTGCGTATAATACGCTAACCATGAACCTTGTCAATAAATTAAATTATTTAATTTTTGACACAAATGCTAAGCATTTGTTGGCTCTAGACTTAGTAAGTAACTTTCGTTAGTCGCCGTGTCTGTGGGTGCGCATTATAGGGATTGAGAAAGCATTGGCAAGCTTTTATTGTGCTTTATTTTAAAATATTGACTGAACGAATAATAACTAAACAATCTGATGTTTAATTGCCCAAAAAATTGAAGTAAGTCTATATATTAAAATAAAACTATTCGCTTTTTTGAAGTAATTTTTAAGCATTTTTCCAATTTCGTTTTTCCTATATAGTAGAGAAAATTTATTGGAGATAAAAAATGAGTCAAATACAGATTTTAGTTGGTAGCACTTTAGGTGGTACCGAATATGTAGCAGAAGCGACACAAACTCTATTAGAAGAGGCTTTTTTGATACTGATTTACATCTTGAACCAGATTTAAATGAAATGTCTTTACAGGAAGAACAAATTTGGTTGGTATTCTTATCTACCCATGGCGCAGGCGACTACCCTGAAAACTTCAAAGACTTTGTAGAACAATTGCAACAGGTTAACGCTCCTTTATCAGGTGGTTCGTTATGCAATAGTCGGTATTGGCGATTCTAATTATGATACTTTTTGCGAAGCGACTAAAAACTTTGATTATATTCTAGAGGAAATGGGAGCGCGACGTATCGGAGATCGTTTAGAAGTCGATGTTGTTGAATATGCCATGCCCGAAGATCGTGTGGTCGATTGGATCCCGCTTTTAATAGAAGATCTAAATGAAATTATTGATTGATCCACAAATTACTTGTCCACAGAGGTTTGTGCATAAAGTATTTATAAGTCGTTAACGAAATATGTTTAACCTATGTGCAAACCTGTGGTTAATTTTACCTGTGTATAAACAGCTAAAATACCCCATTGTTAAACCCAATTAGATCCACAATTGCACACAGATCAAGATCTAATTTAAGATCTTGATCTGTAGAATATAATACCGGTTTTACACATAATTACGTTTGCTTAATAAGTGTAGTAATAAAAGATCTTTAAAGATCTATATATAATACTAATACTAATGATTCGATCTTAGTTGTGTCATATTTGAATGGAAGTAGGTAAAATATGTTTTTTATTTTTACAGTTATTTTGGAAAGAAAATGAATTACCACGAATATTTTGATGTGATTGTTATTGGCGGTGGCCATGCAGGTACAGAAGCGGTATGCTTCATCAGCACGTATGGGCATGAACACTCTATTATTAACACACAACATTGAGACACTTGGCCAAATGTCATGTAACCCGGCCATTGGTGGCATTGGTAAGGGACATTTAGTCAAAGAAATTGATGCACTTGGCGGTTTAATGGCAAATGCAATTGATAAAGGTGGTATTCAATTTAGAACCCTTAATGCCAGTAAAGGACCAGCTGTTCGTGCTACCCGTGCTCAAGCTGACCGTTTATTATATAAAGCGACTATTCGTGAAAAATTAGAGAACCAAGAAAACTTAAAAATCTTTCAACAAGAAGTAGAAGATTTAATTGTTGAAAATGATCAAGTGACTGGTGTTATAACCAAAATGGGTGTTAAGTTTTCAGCTAAAACCGTGGTATTAACCGTTGGTACTTTTTTAAATGGCTTAATACATATTGGTTTAAAAAATTACAGTGGTGGTCGTGCGGGTGATTCTGCTTCAATAGGATTAGCACAACGTTTAAAAGAATTAGCAATTCGTACTGGACGTTTAAAAACAGGTACGCCTGCTCGAATTGATGCTCGTTCTATCGATTTTTCGAACTTAGAAGTGCAACATGGTGATACACCAATTCCTACCTTTTCGTTTTTAGGTAATAAAAGTGAGCATCCACGACAAATTCCATGTTATATCACTCATACCAATGAGAAAACACATGATATTATTCGCAAAAATTTAGATAGAAGCCCTATGTATACTGGTGTAATTGATGGTATTGGTCCACGTTACTGCCCTTCTATTGAAGATAAAATCATGCGCTTTGCAGATAAACAATCGCATCAAATATTTGTTGAACCTGAAGGTTTAACAACACATGAAGTTTACCCAAATGGTATTTCAACGAGTTTACCTTTTGATGTACAAATTGAGTTTATTCGTTCAATGAAAGGCTTTGAAAACGCATTTGTAACAAGACCTGGTTATGCTATTGAATATGATTATTTTGATCCTCGTGATTTAAAATCCACTTTAGAAAGTAAATTTATTTCTGGGTTATTTTTTGCTGGCCAAATTAATGGTACAACAGGCTATGAAGAAGCTGGTGCACAAGGTTTATTAGCAGGGTTAAATGCTTGCATTACAAGCGCAAGATAAAGAAGGTTGGTGCCCTCGTCGTGATGAAGCCTATGTCGGTGTTTTAGTAGATGATCTATCAACACTAGGTACTAAAGAACCTTATCGTATGTTTACTAGCCGTGCTGAATACCGTTTATTATTACGCGAAGATAATGCTGATGCTCGTTTAACTGAAAAAGGTCGCGAGTTAGGGTTAGTTGATGATGTTCGTTGGAAAGCATTTAGTGAAAAACAAGAAGCGATAAATCTAGAATGTCAGCGTTTAAAAGATCATTGGGTTAATCCTAATTCTGTAAATGCAGAACAAATAAATGCATTATTAAAACAACCTATGCAACGTGAAAGTACATTAGAAGCAATGATCCGTCGTCCAGAGGTTAATTATCAAGATCTGATGAACATTGAAGGTTTAGGCCCTGCAATTAAAAATGTACAAGTCTGCAGAACAGGTCGAGATTAAAATTAAATATCAAGGTTATATTGATAGACAACTTGATGAAATTGCGAAATTAAAGCGTTACGAAGATACAGTTCTTCCGCATGACTTTGATTATTCAGCTGTAAAAGGTTTATCTAATGAAGTTGTTAGTAAACTTATTGAAATTAAACCAGAAAGTATTGGTCAAGCTTCTCGGATTTCTGGCATAACACCTCGTCGCTATATCTATTTTATTAATATATTTAAAGAAAAATGGTTTAAGACGTAAGGCTGGATAAATGAGTTTATTAGAACAACTTCAAGCAATGCTTGCTCAAACAGAATTAAATATTTCTAATGAGCAACAAAATAAACTAGTTCAATTAGTTGAATTACTCGTAAAATGGAATAAAGCCTATAATCTGACTTCTGTTAGAGATCCACAACAAATGTTGATCAAACATATTATGGATAGCATAGTTGTATCACCTTACTTACAGGGCAAGCGTTTAATTGATGTTGGTACAGGTCCAGGATTACCAGGATTACCATTAGCCATTTTAAATCCAGACAAACAGTTTGTTTTACTTGATAGTCTCGGAAAACGGTTACGTTTTATCAGACAAGCTGTATTAGAATTAGGATTAAAAAATGTCGAATTTGTTCAAAGTCGAGTTGAAGAATATCAACCAAGCGAAAAGTTTGATGTGGTATTAAGCCGTGCTTTTGCTTCATTAGAAGATATGCTTTTTGGTGTCAGCATCTTCCAAATGAATCGGGACATTTCCTTGCTTTAAAAGGTCAATTTCCAGAGCAAGAAATATTAACCCTCGATAAAAAGTTTAAATTTATTGAAACGATCGCTTTAAGGGTTCCTAACCTTGAAGGCGATCGTTGTTTAGTGAAAGTAGAACGTGCTTTATAATTGATTATTTAATATGGTATGTAAATAAAAAATAATGCAGTTTTTAAGTCCTAATGATGAATACTGCGTGGTTGGTGTAATAACAAATTAATTCAAGTAGGTAGTCTGTGGGTAAAATAATTGCAGTTGCAAATCAAAAAGGTGGTGTGGGTAAAACAACCACCTGTGTTAACCTTGTCGCTTCTATGGCGGCAACTAAACGCAAAGTACTATTGATTGATTTAGACCCTCAGGGTAATGCAACAATGGGTAGTGGTATTGATAAATACGAAGTTGCTCATAGTGCTTATGATCTATTAATAGATGATCTGCCTTTGACTAAAGTTGTAGAAAAAGAAACATCTGGCGGTTATGATCTCGTTGCGGCAAATAGTGATGTGACGGTCGCAGAAGTAAAATTAATGCAACTTTTCTCACGTGAAATGCGTTTGCATAATGCATTAGTTAATTATAAAGATCTTTACGATTATATTTTTATTGACTGCCCTCCTTCATTAAATATGTTAACTATCAATGCAATGAGTGCTCGCTGACTCAGTATTAGTACCAATGCAATGTGAATATTATGCTTTAGAAGGATTAACAGCATTAGTTGATACCATTAGTAAACTTGTCGCTGTTGTAAATGGAGAGCTCAAAATAGAGGGGATCTTACGTACTATGTATGATCCACGTAATCGACTTTCTTCAGATGTTTCAGATCAACTTAAAAAACATTTTGGCGATAAAGTTTATCGTACTATCATTCCGCGTAATATTCGATTAGCTGAAGCACCAAGCTTTGGAGCACCAGTTATGTATTATGATAAATCATCAAATGGCGCTAAAGCTTATCTTGCTTTAGCGGGTGAGATGTTACGTCGTGAAGAACAACGTAAAGCATTAAGTGTTGAAAACACGGAAGTAGGATAAAACATGTTAGGTAAAAAAAGAGGTTTAGGTAAAGGTTTAGACTCTTTACTCAGTAGCAGTACTGAAAACCGCAATAAGCAAGTTTCTCATGATTATAATGCACAAAAAACACAGCAATTTATCGATGATGAGAAAGGGGCATTACAAGATCTTGATATTAACCAATTAGAACCAGGAAAATATCAACCTCGTCGCGATATGTCTGAGCAAGCGTTAGATGAATTAGCTAACTCTATTCGTGCACAGGGAATTATCCAACCGATCGTAGTTAGAGAAACCGGTCATCAAAAATATGAAATTATAGCGGGTGAACGCCGTTGGAGAGCCGCTAAATTAGTGGGTTTAGATAACGTCCCTTGTATTATAAAAAATGTAAAAGATAATGCGGCTATCGCCATTGCTTTGATCGAAAATATACAAAGAGAAAACCTCAATGCAATGGAAGAAGCGATTGCATACAAACGCTTATTAGAAGAATTTGAACTCACGCATAACGAAGTTGCTGATGCAGTTGGTAAGTCTCGTACTACAGTCAGTAATTTATTGCGTTTAAATAACTTAAATGATGATGTAAAAATATTACTAGAACAGGGTGATATTGATATGGGCCACGGTAGATCATTATTAAGTTGTAGCGGATCTTTACAATCTGATTTAGCAAAAGAGGTGGTAAAAAAGGGCTCACTGTTCGAGAAACAGAACGTTTAGTTAAAAAATCACTGACTCCAGCAGTAGAAAAAGAAGCACCAGTTATTAATCAGAAAGAAGAACACCTCATTAAAGTATTACAAGATAAATTAGGACTTTCTGTTACTGCTAAAACGGGAAAACAAGGCGCAGGAAAATTAGTGATTAATTATAAAGCACTAACAGATTTAGACGCTTTAATTTCAATTATAGAATAAATTTTCTGCAAAAAAACATCATCATTTCTATATTAATTGCATCTTTTTTTATATAAAAATTTGCAATTAACGCAACATATTTCAATGTTAATTTATTAACTTTAACAACACCACTTTCCATAAATTATTTTGTAGCTTCATTTAAATTATCAGTCATTTAAGCATAACTTAATCAATTATTCGATTAGGCTTAAACAAGCTGAAAGTAAATTACGCTTTAGTTATAAAAATAGCACATTAATAATGGTAATTAATCTAGATCAATAAATACCCCTGATTTTATTGTGCTTTTATTACATAGGGTGTAATTTATTTTTATTGTCATCGCAATCAACTTCTCTGTGATAAAAATGTTGGTTCCTTAACAATATTATAACTTATCGATTCTTTACACTTACTCCATATTGCATTGAGTCGGTTTGTCGGTATAATTTGCGCAGGTTTTAGTCTGAGTTATTAATCTTTTAATAATGAATTTTTAATGTCGCAGATTAGATAATAAAAGGAAATCGTAGTGGTTGATAAACTAGCAAAAAAAGGTCAGAAGTCTGGGCTGAAGTTGGTAGGTTTTCAATTACTAATCGTGTTGATGTTGACACTGATTTCAACGGTGCTTTTTTCAGTTAAATCCGGTTATTCGGCATTAGCTGGAGGTTTCACCTTCCTGCTTCCTAATCTTATTTTTGTATTAATGACATTTGCACATGCAGGTGCCAGAAAAACGAAATTAATACTTAGGGGTTTTACGCTGGAGAGGCTATAAAGCTCTTTTTAACTGTGATTTTATTAGTTTTGTTTTTGAAATATGGAGCTTTATCATTAACTGCTTTTTATATTTCATTTTCACTATTAATTATATCGCAGTGGCTAGCACCTCTCTTTTTTTACAATAATAACGGGATGAAAAATGACAGCTAAAGATGAAGTATTAACTTCTTCAGCATATATCCAACATCACCTTACTAACGCAAAAATGTGTACGGTAGATGGTGATATTGCATTTAACTATGCTTGTTCGGATGCTGGTTTTTGGACTTGGCATATTGACTCACTCCTGTTTTCAGTTGGCTTAGGTGTTCTATTCTTGTTTACTTTTTACAAGGTTGGACAAAAAGCAACAAATGGTGTTCCAGGTAAACTTCAATGCTTCATCGAGATGGTGGTTGAGTTTGCTAATGATTCGGTTAAAGAGACTTTTCATGGTCGAAGCCCTCTTATTGCACCGTTAGCTCTTACAATTTTCATTTGGATTTTCTTAATGAATTTTATGGATCTAATTCCTGTTGACTTTATTCCAGAAGTCGCCAAGCAGTTATTAGGTATCCCTTATTTGAAAGTAGTACCAACAACCGATCTTAATATCACTTTTGGTTTATCTTTAAGTGTATTTGCATTGATTGTTTTTACTCTATCAAAATCAAAGGGGTGAGTGGTTTTGTAAAAGAACTTACTCTGCAACCTTTTAATCATTGGGCATTTATTCCAGTAAACTTTTTACTAGAAACAATCTCATTGATTGCGAAGCCGATTTCATTATCACTTCGTTTGTTTGGTAACCTGTACGCAGGTGAGTTGATCTTTATTCTGATTGCATTGATGCCTTGGTGGACGCAAGCGAGCACTTTCTGTGCCGTGGGCTATCTTCCATATTTTGGTTATCGTGCTACAGGCCTTTATATTTATGATGTTGACGATTGTTTACCTCAGTATGGCGCATGAAGATCACTAATTTTTTTAAAACAAAACTTTATTAATCAATTTCAATAACTAACACTTTTCGGAGAAAAAAATGGAAACTATTATCAGCTCTACGGCTATCGCTGTTGCACTTATGATCGGTCTTGTCGCATTTGGTACTGCTGTAGGTTTCGCTTTATTAGGTGGTAAATTCCTAGAAGCGACTGCTCGTCAGCCTGAATTAGGTCCTGCTTTACAAACTAAAATGTTCATCGTAGCTGGTCTACTAGATGCGATCTCTATGATTGCGGTTGGTGTTGCATTATTCTTTGTATTCGCAAACCCATTCCTAAGTCAGCTACCTGCGTAATACCGGATCTTAATTAACCTATATTATTAAGGAGCCGTTATGAATATCAACGCAACCCTATTAGGCCAAGCAATCGCATTCGCGTTTTTTGTTTGGTTCTGTATGAAATATGTGTGGTCGCCACTTATAGCGGCGATCGAAGAACGTCAGAAGAAAATTTCTGATGGTCTAACACAGGCTGAACGTGCAGGAAAAGATCTTGAGCTAGCAAAAGCTAAAGCTACTGAGCAACTCAAAGAAGCAAAAGTTAAAGTCGCTGAAATTGTTGAACTAGCTAATAAACGTGGTGCGCAAATAGTTGATGAAGCTAAAAGTGAAGGTGAAACTGAACGTAATAAAATTATTACGCAAGGAGAAGCTGAAATAGAAGCCGAACGCAACCGTGCACGCGAAGAGTTACGCCAACAAGTGGCTACTCTTGCAATTGCTGGTGCAGAAAAAATTATTAAGCGTACTATTGATAAAGACGCTAATAGCGACATTATTGATAAATTGGTTACTGAACTATAAGGATTGAGCTTATGTCTGAATTGACTACCGTAGCTCGTCCCTATGCAAGAGTCGCTTTTGAATTTGCTGTAGAAAACAAGTGTATAGATGCTTGGTCTGCAATGTTAAATTTTTCTGCTGAAGTGGTAAATAACCCCACTATGTCGGAAATTTTAGTACGTGAGACAACAGCAACAGAGTTAGTGAACCTGTTTATTAGTGTTTGTGATGGCCAACTCGATGAGCATGGACAGAACTTCATTAAAGTAATGGCTGAAAATGGACGTTTGAGCATTTTACCTAGCGTAGCTTTGCTCTTTTCTGAATTAGAAACTGCACAAAATATGGAGATTGACGTTGACGTTATATCTGCGTATGCACTTTCTGCAAAACAGAAAAGTGAAATAAGTGAATCGCTTGGAAAACGCCTCGCACGAAAAGTAAACCTAAATTGTAGTATTGATAAATCGCTGGTTGCCGGAATGGTAATTACAGCGGGTGATTTGGTGATTGATAGCAGTGCTATTGGTCAGTTAAAGCGTCTTTCAAATACTTTACAATCTTAATGGGAAATTAGCATGCAACTGAATTCCACTGAAATTAGCGATCTGATCAAGCAACGAATTGGAAAATTTGAAGCGGTAAGTGAAGCGCGAAATGAAGGTACAATCGTTTCTGTAAGCGATGGTATTATTCGCATCAACGGCCTTGCTGAGTGTATGCAAGGTGAAATGATCGAATTACCGAATGGCGACTTTGCTATGGCACTTAACCTTGAGCGTGACTCAGTAGGTGCAGTAGTAATGGGACCTTACCGTGACCTTAAAGAAGGTGAAAAGGTAAAATCTACTGGTCGTATTCTTGAAGTGCCTGTAGGTAAAGGTCTTCTTGGTCGAGTAGTTAACACAATGGGTGAGCCTATTGATGGTAAAGGCCCGATAGAAAATGATGGTTACTCGCCAATCGAAGTGATTGCACCTGGTGTAATCGATCGTAAATCAGTTGATCAACCTGTACAAACGGGCTGGAAATCAATTGACTCTATGATTCCAATCGGTCGTGGCCAACGTGAACTTATCATCGGTGACCGTCAAGTAGGTAAAACTGCTATCGCAATCGATGCAATCATTAACCAAAAATCAACTGGTTTATATTCGATCTACGTAGCAATTGGCCAAAAAGCGTCAACGATTGCAAACGTGGTACGTAAACTAGAAGAGCATGGCGCATTAGAAAATACTATCGTTGTTGTTGCATCTGCTTCTGAAGCGACTGCACTTCAATACCTAGCACCTTATGCTGGTTGTTCAATGGGTGAATACTTCCGTGATAACGGTGAAGATGCTCTTATTGTATATGATGATCTTTCTAAACAAGCTGTTGCTTATCGTCAAATATCATTATTGCTTAAACGTCCACCTGGTCGTGAAGCATACCCTGGTGATGTTTTCTACCTTCACTCGCGTCTACTTGAACGTGCATCTCGTGTTAGCGAGAACTACGTTGAAACCTTTACTAAAGGTGCAGTGAAAGGTAAAACAGGTTCATTAACCGCATTACCTATCATCGAAACACAAGCGGGCGATGTTTCGGCATTCGTACCGACTAACGTAATTTCTATTACTGATGGTCAGATATTCTTAACAACTGAACTATTCAATAATGGTGTTCGTCCAGCGGTTGATCCAGGTATTTCTGTATCACGTGTTGGTGGTGCTTGCTCAGTGTAAAGTAATTAAAAAGCTTTCTGGTGGTATTCGTACAGCACTAGCGCAATATCGTGAATTAGCGGCTGTTTGCACAGTTTGCATCTGATTTAGATGAAGCAACTCGTAAACAACTTGATCATGGTAAAAAAGTAACTGAATTAATGAAGCAAAAACAATATGCTCCTATGTCAGTTGTTGAACAAGCGTTATCACTATTTCGTCGCAGAGAAAGGCTTCTTAAACGATGTCGATGTTGAAAAAGTATTAGACTTTGAATCAGCACTTATCTCTTACGCTAAAAACGAGCATGCTGAATTTTATGCTCAAGTTAATGCATCTGGTGATTACAACAAAGAAATTGAAGGACAATTTAAGTCTCTTTTAGAATCTTTCGTTGCAACGCAAACCTGGTAATTAATTAACAACGTAAGTTGTTAATTATGCATTAATTAGGAGTTAGAGATGGCCGGCGATAAAGAAATTAGAAATAAGATCGCGAGTGTAAAAAATACTCAAAAGATCACTGGCGCCATGGAAATGGTTGCTCGCATCAAAGATGCGTCGTGCGCAAACGCGTATGTCTAGCAGTCTTTCCTATGCAGAAACAATGCGTAAAGTGATTGGTCATATCGCACTTGGTAAACTTGAATACAAACACCCTTATGTTCTTGAAAGAGAAATAAAGCGTGTTGGTTATATTGTCATTTCAAGTGATCGAGGTCTATGTGGTGGTTTAAATGTTAACTTGTTTAAAGCACTCATAAAAGAAATGAAAGCACACAGCGATGCTGGTGTAGAGGTTGATTTAACCGCTATCGGTTCTAAAGCAACCAGTTTCTTTGCTGGAGTAGGCGCTAACATCATTGCACAAACCACTGGTTTGGGTGATGCACCAAAAGTTGATGATTTAATCGGCTCGGTGAAAGTAATGTTAGATGCTTACGACGAAGGTAAACTTGATCGTTTATATGTAGTGAATAATAAATTCGTAAGTACCATGGTACAAGTACCGACTATCAATCAATTATTACCACTGCCAAAAGCAGAAGATGATGAAGCAGTCTCTTCACATACATGGGACTACATTTACGAAGGCAATGCCAAGACATTATTGGATACACTATTCGTACGTTATGTAGAGTCTCAAGTATATCAAGCAGTGGTTGAAAATTTAGCGTGTGAACAAGTTTCACGTATGATTGCAATGAAAGCCGCAACAGATAACGCAAGTGACTTGATTGATGATTTACAACTTGTTGCCAATAAAGCACGTCAAGTCTGCAATTACTCAGGAATTATCTGAGATTTGTGGTGGTGCGTACGCGGTATAAATAGAAACTAGATTTTAGAGGATCAGAGATGAGTTCAGGTAAAATCGTACAGATTATCGGCTCTGTTGTGGATGTTGAATTCCCACAATCAGAAGTACCGGGTATATACAGTGCTTTGAACGTCACTGCAAAGAACCTTACAATGGAAGTACAGCAACAAATTGGTGGCGGCGTTGTTCGTTGTATCGCCATGGGTGCTTCTGAAGGTTTAAGTCGTGGCTTAGAAGTAACTGATACAAAGAAAGCAATCACAGTACCTGTTGGTACGGCTACACTAGGCCGTATCATGAATGTATTGGGTGAGCCAATTGATGAGTGTGGCCCAGTTGATTCAACTGAACACTATGAGATTCACCGTGTTGCACCTTCTTATGAAGAGCAATCGGCATCAAATGAAACACTTGAAGTTGGTATCAAAGTTATCGACTTAATTTGTCCATTTGCGAAAGGTGGTAAAATCGGTCTGTTTGGTGGTGCTGGTGTTGGTAAAACAGTAAACATGATGGAACTTATCAATAACATCGCACTTAAACATTCAGGTTTATCTGTTTTTGCTGGTGTTGGTGAGCGTACTCGTGAAGGTAACGATTTCTATTTTGAAATGCAGGAAGCAGGCGTTGTAAACGTTGAAAAACCTGAATTATCAAAAGTAGCGATGGTTTACGGTCAAATGAATGAGCCACCAGGAAACCGTTTACGTGTTGCCCTAACTGGTTTGACAATGGCTGAGCGTTTCCGTGATGAAGGTAAAGACGTACTATTATTTGTTGATAACATCTACCGTTACACACTAGCGGGAACAGAAGTATCTGCACTATTAGGTCGTATGCCATCTGCCGTTGGTTACCAACCTACACTTGCTGAAGAAATGGGTGTTTTACAAGAGCGTATTACCTCTACTAAAACAGGTTCTATTACATCTATCCAAGCGGTATACGTACCTGCGGATGATATTACAGACCCATCACCAGCAACAACATTTGCTCACTTAGACGCAACAGTTGTACTTAACCGTAATATCGCATCTATGGGTCTATACCCTGCGATTGACCCGTTAGATTCATCTTCACGTCAACTTGACCCATTAGTTGTTGGTCAAGAGCATTACGATGTAGCACGTGGCGTACAAGGTATTTTACAGCGTTATAAAGAGCTTAAAGATATCATTGCTATTCTAGGTATGGATGAGCTTTCTGAAGAAGATAAGCAAATCGTATCTCGTGCACGTAAAGTTGAGAAGTTCCTTACTCAACCTTACCATGTAGCAGAAGTATTTACAGGTGACCCAGGTATCTACGTTCCACTTAAAGACACATTAGCTGGCTTTAAAGGCTTAATCGCCGGTGATTACGATGATATTCCTGAGCAAGCGTTCCTATACGTAGGTGCAATTGAAGAAGCTGTTGAAAACGCTAAAAAAATGTAACAGCGGGAGTTTATTATGGCTAGAGCAATGACCACACATTTAGATGTTGTAAGTGCAGAAACGTCTCTATTTTCAGGACGAGTTTCACACTTATCAGTATCAGGTCAAGAAGGTGAATTAGGTATTATGCCTGGTCACACACCCTTGTTAACAGCAATTAAACCAGGAATGGTTCAATTGGTTAAACAAGATGGTGGCGAAGAAGTCATTTATATCTCAGGTGGTTTTCTTGAAGTACAACCACGCGGTGTAACTGTATTAGCTGATACTGCTATTCGAGGTCAAGATCTTGATCAAGCAAAAGCATTAGAAGCTGAGCGAGTCGCTAAAGAGCAATTATCAAGTCCTAATAAAGATATTGATTTTGCTAAAGTTACAGCACAACTTGCACAAGCTGTTGCACAATTACGTGCTATTAAGTTAACACGTAAGTAGAGATTTAAACTTTCGTTAAAAAGGCGACCTTAGGGTCGCCTTTTTTGTTTGAAAAACAATCGTTTAAACAAGTTAATACAAAATATAGTGATTTTTAGTTTTTTATTTAATGATGTTTTGTTATTGTATTGTTAAGCATATTTATCATAATGATTAAATTTATGTGAACATAACTAATAATAAAAAGGATCAATTATCATGAAAAAGCTAATCGCAGTAGCGACAATCTCTTTATTACCATTTACAAATGCAATGGCTGACCAAGATATCGGTTGTGGTTTAGGTTCTATGGTTTTTGCTGGTCAAGAAGGCAAAGTATTTAAAGTACTTGGTGCAACAACAAACGGCACTTCAGGTAACCAAACTTTTGGTATTACTTTTGGGACATTAGGTTGTGATGGAACAGGTACCGTTACTTCATCAGCTAAATTAGCACTATTTATTGATGGTAATATGGATAACCTAGCACGTGATATCTCTAAAGGCGAAGGTGAAACATTGTCTACCCTTGCTGAAGTTTGGGGTATTGCAGAACAAGATCAAACTACATTCAATGAAATTACACAGGCAAACTTTTCTGAAGTATTTACCTCTGAAAATGTAACCTCACAAGTTGTTTTAGAAAATCTAAACAACTTAATGGCGACAAACGTTGAGCTTGCGAGCTACACGTTATAATTTATTAGTCTATTTAACTAAAATAGTCGATAAAGCCCCTATTTTTGGGGCTTTTTTATTTTGAGAATTATGAACATAAATAAAAAGATTATAGTACTCTTATTTTTCTGCTTACCAGTTTCAGTATTTGCTTCAGTTAATACAATAGCAAATTTGTCTGAGCATAATTATTGGTTACAACTTGGGCATTATAGAGAAGCTATTTTAACAGATTGGAAAAGTGAAATAGATAGTGAAGCGTTTTTCCTTGATGAACGGGGTAAAGTTGATCCCTATGCCGAGTTACAAGCGACAGTTAATGCTTTTAACGGCATTGGTTTAACGATACAAGCAAGGGAACAAATAATATGTCGATTCCCTGCTCGCTATAAATGGTTAAAAAATAAAATAGAAAACAATTGGTTAGATATAAATTGCCCTGAATTTGAAAAGTGGCAGTCTGTTATTAACCCAAAGGGGATCACTTTAGTTTTTCCGACCGCTTTCATGAATAACCCTTCTTCAATGTTTGGTCATACTCTGTTAAGAATTGATACAAAAAATCAGACTCGTAATAAAGAATTAGTCGCCTTTGCGGTTAATTTTGCGGCACAACCTGATGTACAAGATAACGCGACAACCTATGCTTTTAAAGGTTTAGTTGGCCAATATCCTGGCTATTTTTCATTAATGCCTTATTACAAAAAAGTGCGCGAATATAATGATTTAGAATCACGTGACATTTGGGAATATAAACTCAATTTAACTTCTGAAGAAGTATATTTGGTATTGTTACATCTATGGGAATTACAAAACGCTCGTTTCGATTATTATTTTATTGATGAAAATTGCTCCTATCAACTACTTGCATTATTACAACTTGCCCGTGAAAATCTTGATTTAACCAGTGCTTTTAACTTACATGTCATCCCATCTGATACTGTGGCCACTTTAAGAGATAACGAACTGTTACAAGAACCAAATTACCGCCCTGCTTTTGGCACTAAATTATTTCATTATTCGCGAGCAAATGACAGATCATAATTTACAAATTGTTGCAGATATTAAAGATGGTAAACAAATTGATTTATCGGTTTTTGATGATCCACAAAAAGTGGCTATTTTAGAAATGGCCTATGAATGGTTAAACTTTGAATTTTATGATCAAGGATTAAGCCGTGCGGATATAGCACCAAGATTAACGAAGTTATTAATAAAACGAAGTAAAATAAAAGCACCTTCCCTTTTACATCACCTATTGCACCTGAGGTGAGCCCTGAATTGGGACATTCATCTGCACGCATAGGTTTATCTGTTAATCATTATGAAGACAATGAAGCGCGTTATAGTCTTTCTTATCGGCTTGCTTATCATGATTTATTAGATAAACCGGCTGGTTTTATTGCTGGTGCACAAATAAGTTTTTTAGATATTGAAGCGAGTATTAATGAATCTGTCGCTTCGTATATTGAACGCTTTTATTTAATTGATGCAATGTCATTAGCACCAGATAATCGAATATTCACCAATTGGTCCTGGAATATCCGATCAGGTTATGATCGTCAAAATGCTATATCGAAGCGGAGTGGTCGTTGGTTTTCTCAGGCAGGATATGGAAAATCAGTCGGAACCCAAACGGCTTACATAGCTATTTACTCGGCTCTTTTGAAATTAATACTGGGGATATTGTTGATAATGCTTTAACACTTGGTTTAGGCACTGAATTAGGCTCAGTTTGGCAAGTAAATGCTGATAATAAAGTTGCATTAACTGCTAATATTATTTGGTTAGTTGATAGCGATGTTGACCATCATAGTCAATTAAATGCTATTTGGAATTGGGCTTTTGAAACAGATTGGGCTTTACGTAGTAAAATTACCCATCAACAGTGGCATAAAGAGGAATTCTCTGAGGCGACTAACTTTATTTCGTTACTTTTAAAGCATCGTATTTAGATAATTTATTTAGCCAGTTAGGTAATTCCTCTCTGCCTTTTACAGATATTTTATAAACACCACGTTCTACTTTTTCAAACCAACCATAATAATCTTTTTGTAAATAGCCACTGGCTTGCTCTTCGCCAATGGCTTTTTTTATTTCTGCACCTTTTGCTGTTGGATGAGTTAATAAATATTCAGCGACACGAATACAGCGTTGTCGATAAGCGGTTAAACCGGCTTTAGCACGTGTTGCTCCGCCTTTCTGAGTATCACCTATACGTTGGTTAAATTCTTTAAGTAACGCATCTTGTTTACGCTTATTTTTACGCGGAATGTAATCCTGAGGGTCAAATACAACCTCTACATATTGTGAGGTTGTTTGTATATCAACGATGATTAAACCTATGCCTAATCGTTTAATCAGTTTTTTAACCTGTTTGCCTTGTTTTCGATACAAAGAGCATTGCTTGGGTATCGCAATATAAACAATATCAGCAACAGAAAAACGCTCAACAGCTTGTAATAATAAAGTGATATTAAGGTTTAGTTTTAATTCAATGACGATTAATTGATCGCCCTTTTGAGCGACAATATCACAGTTTTTTATCTCCCCTTTTACTTCAAATCCTAAATTTTCTAAGTGATTTTTGATAGGAATATAGAGATCGCTTTCTTGTATCTTCAGTTTAGTTGGCATTTTTAATATCTGGTTTAATGTAAAAGTGAATAGTATGCATAATTTTACTATTACGAGCTTTAATTATTTATGTTTATGATCTGCAAACAAGACATACTATCTCAACTTTAACTGTTTAGTGGCATAGATGCGCTTGTATAGGTATAATATCTTTCAATTTTTTATAAATAACTCGAAGCCTAAATCATGCAAAAATTCGATACAAAAACATTCCAAGGGCTGATTCTTGCGTTGCAAGATTTCTGGGCTCGTCAAGGTACGCGCAATCGTGCAACCACTCGATATGGAAGTGGGTGCAGGTACATTCCACCCGCAAACATTTTTACGTTCAATTGGTCCTGAGCCGATGAGCAGTGCTTACGTTCAACCTTGTCGTCGACCGACAGATGGTCGTTACGGTGAAAACCCTAATCGCTTACAACATTATTACCAATTTCAGGTGGTGTTAAAACCATCGCCAAAAAACATTCAAGAACTTTATCTTAAGTCTCTTGAAGAAATTGGTATTGATACTTCTATTCATGATATTCGTTTTGTTGAAGACAACTGGGAATCGCCAACTCTAGGTGCTTGGGGTCTTGGTTGGGAAATTTGGTTAAACGGTATGGAAGTAACACAATTTACTTATTTCCAACAGGTTGGTGGATTAGAGTGTTCTCCAGTGACTGGTGAAATTACTTACGGTATCGAACGTCTTGCAATGTATGTTCAAGATGTTGATAGTGTTTATGACCTAGTATGGACAGATGGTCCAATGGGTAAACTGACTTATGGTGATATATTCCATCAAAACGAGGTTGAACAATCAACTTACAACTTCGAGCATGCTGATGTAGATGCTTTATTTGCTCAATTTGATCACTGTGAAAAAGAAAGTCAAAAATTAATTGAAGCTGGTTTACCTCTTCCGGCTTACGAGCAAGTAATGAAGGCATCGCATGTATTTAATTTATTAGACGCACGCCATGCAATCTCTGTGACTGAACGTCAGCGCTATATTTTACGCGTGCGTACATTATCAAAAGCGGTTGCTGAAGCTTATTATGCGAAGCGTGAAGCGCTTGGTTTCCCACTTTGTAAAAATTTAGAGAAGTAGAGGTCGCTAATGTCAAATCAATCACAATCATCACAAGAAAATTTATTGATTGAACTGGGAACGGAAGAGTTACCACCAAAATCATTACGACAACTTGCAGAGTCTTTTGCTAGTAATGTTGAAGCAGAATTAACTAAAGCTGACCTTCAATTTGAAAAAATAAACTGGTTAGCTTCTCCAAGACGTTTGGCGCTAGTTATTACTAACTTACATGCTTCTCAAGCTGATAAAATTGTTGAAAAGCGTGGGCCAGCTATCAGTGTCGCTTTCGATACTGAAGGTAACCCTACCAAAGCCGCGCAGGGTTGGGCTCGTTCGAATGGTATTTCTGTAGAAGAAGCTGAACGTTTAGTTACAGATAAAGGTGAATGGTTACTTTTTAAAGCTGAACTTAAAGGCAAACAGGTTGCAGAATTAATCCCTACTATTGCTTGCTGATGCACTTGCTAAATTACCTATTCCAAAACCAATGCGTTGGGGAGCGACAGCAACACAATTTATTCGCCCTAGTTCATACTGTATGTATGTTATTTGGTAGTCAGCTTATTCCGGGTGAATTACTAGGTGTTGAGTCTAGTCGTGTTATCAGAGGGCATCGTTTCCTTGGTGAAGAAGAATTAACCATCCAACATGCTAATGAATATGAATCATTACTTGATAATACAGGTAAAGTTATTGTTGATTATGAACGCCGTAAAGCGATAATTCGTGAGCAAGTTGAAGCGGTTGTCGCACATGAACATGGTGTTGCTCGCAATCGATGAAGCTTTACTCGAAGAAGTAACTTCTCTAGTTGAATGGCCTGTTACTTTAGCCGGTTCATTTGATGAAAAGTTCTTAGATGTGCCATCTGAAGCGCTTATCTATACCATGAAAGATCATCAAAAATACTTTCCGGTATTAGATAAAGAAGGTAATTTATTACCTCGATTTATTTTTGTTTCAAACATTGTAAGCCGAGATCCTGCGCAGGTAATTGAAGGGAATGAAAAAGTAGTACGCCCTCGTTTAGCAGATGCAGAATTCTTTTTTGAAACAGATAAAAAGAAAACTTTAGAAAGTCGTTTAGAGTCTTTATCAACTGTATTATTCCAAAAGCAACTTGGTACGTTAAAAGAGAAATCAGAACGTATTGCTAATATTGCCAAAGATATTGCTCAGCAAATAGATGCAGATGTAAATCATGCACAGCGTGCTGGTTTGCTTTCAAAAACCGATTTAATGACTGAAATGGTATTAGAGTGTCCTGATGTACAGGGCATTATGGGCATGTATTATGCGCGTTTTGATGGTGAAGCTGAAGAAGTTGCTGTTGCTTTAAATGAACAATACTTACCACGCTTTGCTGGTGACAAATTACCAACTTCATTAGTTGCCTGTGCCGTTTCTTTAGCTGATAAACTTGATACGCTGGTGGGTATTTTTGGAATAGGCCAAGCCCCTAAAGGTGTCGCTGACCCATTCGCTCTTCGTCGTGCTCGCGATTGGTTTATTACGTATAATTAAAGATAAAGAACTTGATTTAGATATTGTTGAATTAGTTGAAATTGCTAAATCACATTACGCTGATAAATTAACTAATGATGATGTTGCAAATGAAGTTGTTGAGTTTTTATTCGCACGTTTCCCTGCTACTTACCAGGCAAATGGATTTTCGCCAGAGTTAATTCAATCTGTGTTGGATCGTCGCCCTACTAAACCAGTAGATTTTGAAAAACGTATTCAAGCAGTTGCTAAGTTCCAACAACTACCTGAAGCAGAACCTATTGCGCGGCTAATAAACGTATTTCAAATATTCTTGCTAAGGTAAGTGAAGAATTAAATGCAAATGTAGATAGTGCTTTACTTGAAGATGATGCAGAAAAAGCATTAGCTGAAAAATTAGCCTCTCTAGAAAGCATTCTAAGCCCTTTATTTGAAGTCGGAGACTACGAGTCAGCCTTGCTTGAACTCGCTTCTCTACGTGAGCCTGTGGACCAATTTTTCGATAATGTGATGGTAATGACAGATAATGTCGAAATTAAACAGAATCGTTTAGCTTTGTTAAACCGTTTACGTAATTTATTTTTACAAGTGGCTGATGTTTCTGTTTTGTAAATATAACTATCTATCATAAAATAGTTTATTAAAAAGCTCAGTTTTTAACTGAGCTTTTTTGTTTCACGTGAAACAATTTGAAAATTAATATAAGCCACAATTTTATAAATGAACAAACTCGCCCATTACTACCTTTAGTTTAAAATCCAAAAATGCTATTAAATATTTAATCAATTACAAACAATATTGTAATTTTTTACTGGTCGAATATAAGCTCAACAAATAAAAATTACTTGTTTATAAAAATCTATAATTTCTAAACGCTAATGTTTAAACGCATTTATTGTTCTAAGTACAATTAGTTTTCAATAGAATTTTTACTTATTAAATTTTTTGTTCAGCGTTATTGTTATTATTTCGAGTAGCTTATTGGCAATTATACTGCAGACTTGTTTGATGATTTATATTGCCAGTTATTTCTCATGAATAGGATAGAATTTCAAATTCTTCTAATAATTATGTTTTTTAGCGCAGTCATAATGTAATTATTTATGTCCTTAAGAATTGAAATATAGAACTAAGTATAAAAAGCAAAATCACCGTTATTATTAATATTTGCTCTACTTACTAGCTTTATAACAGATCATTTAATTTGTTCTAATATCTCTTTTAACCATGTTTTTTTATTATGAAATAGAAGAGGATCATGCTCCCCTTTTATTCTTACTCTTACTCTTACTCTTATTCTTATTCTTATTCTTATTATGTCATGTTGGTAATGTAAAACTAATTTCGGAATAAGTCAGTTTATGTTTCTTACATTAAATTGTTTTCTGTAAAACTCTTTTACCAATTCACAAAATGATTTTGAATTCGAGGCTCTAAGTATCTTATGTTTAATTTTTATAGTGGATTATGTGTTTGTTATAATCTTAGGTTTGGCAATTTATATAACTTATCATCTCATTGAGTCTGTAAATACTTTGCAAAATTATTTAATTTTATAATAAATATATTTGCTGTTTTACATGGTGACGAATGGGTTATTAAAGTTTATTTTAGTATAAATTGAATAGAGTATTTGGTCAGATATCTCACCTATTGTTAATGCATATAATATTTATTTTGAAGGGATAAACTTAACTGCTTTCTTAATTTACCTGTTCACTGGTTTTACTTATAAGAAGTTTAAAACCATTGTAGATTCTATTTTATTGCCACTACTGTCGTTTTATCCGATTAATGTTCAGCATTGGATTAATGACTATGTGTAAATAGTAGTTATTATTTTAATTAATAGCACTGACTTAATATTTTGTTTTCAAATTTAATATGATGCTTTTTTCCTACAGAAAAAACTATTTATGTAGATACTTATTAGAGATTGGTATAATCAACAAACCACGGATTTGTTTGTTTCACGTGAAACATCCATTCATTTTAATATTAAATTATAAAAGGAGCTTAAGTGCCCTATTCAGTTTTTGGTAACAAATTTACAAAGCATTCTGGTATTACAGAATTAATGGATGATTTAAATGCTGGTGTTAAAGGTGGTGACGATATTTTAATGCTAGGAGGTGGGAATCCGGCTTCAATTCCAGAAATTCAACAACGTTTAAATAAACTAATACAAGAATTATTAGATCAAGGTAAGTTAATTGATACCTTATCTAACTACGATGGCCCGCAGGGTAAAAATAGTTTTATTGATGCTTTAGCTGAATTATTTAACGACTTATATGACTGGGGACTTAGTGGCGAAAATATAATGCTTACTAATGGCAGTCAGAATGCTTTCTTTTATTTATTTAATCTTTTAGGTGGAAATTTTAGCGAAGGAAAAAGCAAAAAAATTCTATTTCCACTAGCCCCTGAATATATTGGTTATGCAGATGCGAGTGTTTCTGAAGATGCATTTGTTGCAGTTAGACCTAAAATAAATGAGTTAAATAATGGTTTATTTAAATATAGTGTCGACTTTGATGCTATAAAAATTGATAAAGATATTGGTGCTATTTGTGTTTCAAGACCAACAAACCCAACAGGTAATGTTTTAACCGATGATGAAATTGTTCATTTGGATCAACTAGCTCAAAATAATAATATACCTTTAATTATTGATAATGCTTACGGCACCCCTTTCCCAAATATTATATTCGAAGATGTAAAACCTTTTTGGAATAAAAACACTATTCTATGCTTAAGTCTTTCAAAGTTTGGCTTACCAGGCGCACGCTGTGGAATTGTAATAGCTAATTCAAAAATCATTAAAGCCATGTCTAATCTATCTGGCATTATGGCTCTTTCACCTGGTGGTATAGGCCCTGAAATTGTCTTACCTCTTGTTAAAACCAAAGAGATATTAAAACTTAGTAATGAAGTCATTAAACCTTTCTATTTAAAGAAATCTCAAAAGGCTATTCGTTTATTACAGGATAAAATTAGATCTGAAAACATGCGTATACACAAAGCTGAAGGTGCTTTATTTTTATGGATTTGGTTTAAAGATTTACCTATTACTTCTAGTGAGCTATACAAACGCTTAAAGGAAAAAGGTTTATTAATTGTTTCTGGGCATTATTTCTTTCCTGGTTTAGAGCAAAGCTGGCAACATACACAAGAATGTATACGTCTTAATTATGCACAGGATGATGATGTTGTTGAACGTGGTATTAATATATTAGCAAATGAAATTAATGATCTTTATGCCCTGTAATTAAATATTCAAATTCGTTGTTTCATGTGAAATACTTTATATATTAATTTGAAAAATTAGAGAGTTTCACGTGAAACAATTAAGGAAAATCAGATGAAAGAAGATTTTAAAATTGATGGTAAAAATATTGTTGAATTTATAAAGTCGAGAACGATTGTTTTAGAAAATAAAAACAACAATCTAATTTTTGATTTTCCCCTATTTTGGTTCTTAATAGCGATGCTTTTTCTTTCTGGTGTGATTATTATTGCAGTAATTATTTGCTTAGCATTAGGCTGTAAAGTTAGTTTAGTTGATATGAACGATGATGGATTAAGTTAAATTCATATATTTATTTTAAACAGTTAATTAGATTCTGATGGAAATTATTTTTGTTCGACATGGCAAACCTTTATATTCACCTTTACCATTTTGGTTAAATGCAAAGGAATTTGAATGTTGGCTTCGTGAATATCAAATAAGTCAGATTGATGTTAATTCGCTTCCATGTGATTATCTTTGTAAACTGATGGAAAATAGCCTTATTATCTCAAGCAATTTAAATAGAGCTAAGCATTCTGCTAATATCGCAATATACAAATCTAAGATTAAAAATACTCAACCAGTACAAAGTTTCTGTTTATTGGATGAAGTACATATTCCCTATTTTATACCCGTTACCATTCAAGATGCAAAGTTCAGCAAGTTGTGAGGTGAGTAGATTCTAGGCGGAAAGTTGAAGATCTAACTGGTTCAATCAATACTTTCTAACAACGAAGATGCTTGCCTCACAGCTTGCCCTACAGGTCGCTAGCTCGAAAAGCAATTCTGCTTGCAACATTCGATAAGGGCTAGCCATTGTCGTCATATTGCGCCTTGCCTTGCTGTCCGAGCTGGCGACTGAATAAAGCATCTCGATTGGTAACGGGTATAATATTCCATTAAAAATGCCTTTAACATTGTGGCTAGGGATAAATCGTTTTTTATGGTTTGTTGGAATGCATGGCAATGTAGAATCTTTTAAACAAGCTAGGCATAGATCAAACTTAATGGTGAATGAATTATTAAGTTTAGTTGAAAACAATAAAAAGATAGTTATATTTGGTCACGGTCTAATGAATCGGTTTATTTATTATCGTTTAATTAAACTTGGTTGGACTAACGTAAAAAGAGCCAATAGAAATCATTATTGGTCCTTTCAAGTCATACACAAATAATCAAAAAATCTATTTTGTTTCACGTGAAACAATATTTACATGTAAATTTAAATTTACAATTTTTCTAGCAATAATAGTTTATTGGATGGAGAAGAAACTTAAATTAAACCGCAAAAAATAGAGTCAAAAACTATTCCTGATTTCTTCTCTAATTAAATGAGCATAAAGCTACTCTAACGAAGAGTTATGCGAAAGTGAAGATATCGTATTAAGAGAACTTTTAAACTCGTTAGAATAGCGAATATTTAACACTTTTTAGTGTGTCTTATTGAGTTGAGGATGAAATTTACAAAAATAAAATAAAAAATGTTTAAGCTACTACAGCTAAACATTAGAGAATTAATTTTTTAATTGTATAACCAAGTTGTTTAGTACTTCACTTATCTCTTTAATTTTGAGACTCGATTCATCAATGTCTTTTATATTGCCACTGACTTCTTTAGTATTTTGATCGATGATCTGAGTGTTGTTTGCGACTTCTTTGATTGTTGCAGACTGTTCTTCAGTAGCTGAGGCAATGCTATTGTTATAGGCATAAATAGAATCGATGATAGATGCGACAGATCTTAATTCTTGTTGAACAGCTAAACTGTGCTCTGCACAGTCATTAGCAACCTCACTTTGTTGAAGAACATAATCATTTGCTTGTTTTGCTGTTGCTACAAGTTGATCAATAATTGTTTGAATTTCATCGGTTGATTGTGAGGTTCTAATCGCAAGTGCTCGTACTTCATCAGCAACAACAGCGAATCCTCTGCCCTAGTTCTCCAGCTCTTGCAACCTCGATAGGCGCATTTAATGCTAGTAGATTAGTTTGTTGAGAAACATTATTTATTACATCTAAAACATTATTAATTGAATAAGTATCACTACTTAATTTTTCTACTAACTTGCTTAAGGAAAGAATATTATCTGCAAGCAATTGCGTTTTTTCTGTTTCAATAGCTAAAGCTTGTCCTGCTTTAGTAACTAATTTAACAGCATTATCAGTTTCCTGGCAGGTATCTACAGCATTTTTAGTAACATCATTAAATGAATTTGATAATTGAGTTATTGAAACACTTACTAATTCTGTTTGTTGACGTTGTAATTGAGTACTTTGTGTAGCTTGCTGTGTTCGTTGTTGTAGATCTTGGCTAGCCGTTAATGCTTGTTGTGATTGTTTTTGTAATGAAGTAGTTAACTCTTTAAGGTAATTTAATAACCGTGTACTTCTATCGCTAACAGTATTTATTTCTAAAAGTTTACTTTTAACAACTAATGGCTGACTAAAATCGCCAGCTGTTAGTGCATCAAAAAAGGGTGATAACTTGCCAATAAATACTATTGTTTTTAATTGTAACAGGGTAGAAATAACCATTAGTATTAAAAATATTAATAGTGAAACAATACCGATTAATTGCACCTTTTGAGTTATTTGTTGTTTTTGTATATCTACTATCGTTGCGAATAAAGCAACACTCTGAGTGAGTTCACTGAGGCTTTCAGATAAAAATTTTCTACTAATATCGACAGCTATTAAGTTGTTATCAGTATTTGATAGCTCTTTAGGGTAACGATTCGTTAAACTACGAAGACCACTAATATTTTCCTCTGCTAAATCTATCGTTTCTGGTTCACCAAAACTAAACTCATCTACTTCTGTCGTTTCAAAAACTTCTAAACTGGGGTACGTTTGTATATCTTCGATTTGTATTTTAAGTGCATCATTTTCATTAATTAGAAATGATTTAAGTTCGTTATTATTATTTTGTAAATAGCGTTCTCTTAAGTTGGCTATTTGTTGTAATGCTTGGCTAATTTTAAGTAATTGTGTTTGATAACGTATTTTTACAACATTGGAAACCTGAGATTTTGCGACTAATTGCATTAATGAATCAATTGTTCCATGGCGCTCCATTTCATTGTTAACTAATAAGAATGAAGGATTTGCGGCAAGTTTACCTGCTTGCTCTTGTTTTTGAATAGCATCTTCAAGTTTTTCTATACCAGATACAAAATCATCTTTTTGTAACTGTTTTAACCAAGTTATGTTTTGTTCTTTTAGTAGTTTTAACTGATTTTCTGCTTCTAATAATCGAGTGGTATCACCAGATCCTAAATACTGTTCTAGTGAAAGTGCAATATCTGTTTCTAATTTATTTTTAATTGAATGATAGGATTGGTTTATTTGATAAGGTTTGTCCATTTCTTGCCATGCCCAGACAATAAAGGCACTAATAAATAAAAGTAAAAGCGTAATACTAGCAGTCAGTGTTTTTGTGAGAAATTTTATTGATAACATGACAAAGATAATAAACCTATAGAATGAATTATAAACAAATTATAGGTTTGATATATGACAGAAATAAGACAAATAATTATTACTGTCATATTTTCCAGAAGAAACATCTAATTAAAAATGAAAGTTAAGTCAATAAAAACAGTGGGTTATGTTTTAATTTATATTTTTTGTTAAAACTTATATTAAATTAGGTATAAAAAAACCAGCATAATTGCTGGTTTTTAATATCAATAAAATCAGACAATTAAATGTCTAAATTTTCAACTCGTAATGCATTATCTTCGATAAAGTTTCGACGAGGTTCTACATGATCACCCATTAGTGTGCTGAATAATTGGTCTGCACCAACAGCATCTTCAATACGCACTTGTAACATATGACGTGTTTCTGGATCCATGGTTGTATCACAAAGCTGGTCAGGATTCATTTCTCCTAATCCTTTATAGCGTTGAATATAAAGGCCTCGTTTAGATTCATTCATCAACCAATTAACTGCCTCAATAAAGTGGCTTATTTCGCGTTTACGCTCACCTCGTTGGATATAAGCACCCTCTTCTAGCAAGCCACTTATTTCCGCACCAACAGATGCAACAGATTTATAACCATCAGAGCCAAAGTATTCTTCGTCAAAAACAAAGTCATTTTCAACTCCATGTTTACGAATAGTAAATATGATGTCGTTACTTAACTCATCTTCAGATTGCGTTGTATCAGCACTGTAAATAGTCCCTTCAAAGTCTTCTGCATTTAATGTTTCAACAACATCATTTGCCCAGGCTTTGGCTGTTTCTTTATCTGCTAACTGCTCTGTTGTTAACATAGGCTTATAAATAAGCTTATCTAAGATAACTGATGGATAACGTCGTTTTAAACGTTTAATCGTTTCCTGAACGTTACGGTAGCGTTGAATCAAACCTTCTAGGGCAACACCTGAAATACCTGGTGCATCTTGGTTAACATGTAACGATGAGTTTTCCATTGCTAATGTTGTTAAGTAAGTTTGTAATTCTAATTCGTCTTTAACATAGGTTTCTTGTTTACCTTTTTTCACTTTATACAGTGGTGGTTGGGCAATATAAACATAACCATTTTCAATTAACTCAGGCATTTGACGATAAAAGAAGGTTAATAGAAGTGTACGAATGTGAGAACCATCGACATCGGCATCGGTCATGATAATAATGCGATGATAACGGGTTTTCTCTGGGTTATATTCGTCACGACCAATACCACAACCTAACGCTGTGATTAAAGTTGCAACTTCCTGAGAAGATAACATTTTGTCGAAGCGTGCTTTTTCTACATTAAGAATTTTACCCTTAAGTGGTAAAATTGCTTGGTTTTTACGGTTACGTCCCTGCTTAGCACTACCGCCAGCAGAGTCCCCTTCCACAATATAGAGTTCTGAAAGCGCGGGATCTTTTTCTTGGCAATCTGCAAGTTTACCCGGTAAACCAGCTAAATCTAATGCACCTTTACGACGCGTCATATCACGAGCTTTACGTGCGACTTCACGTGCGCGTCTCGCATCAATTATTTTAGAGGTAATAATCTTAGCTTCTGTTGGGTTTTCAAGTAAGAAGTCTTGTAGATTTTCACCCATTGCACTTTCAACCACTGGGCGAACTTCAGAAGACACTAAACGGTCTTTTGTTTGTGATGAGAACTTAGGATCAGGTACTTTAACAGAAATAACAGCTGTTAAACCTTCACGTGAATCTCCACCTTCTGTCGTGGTTTTGTTTTTAGCATTTTTAACTTTGGCTAGTTCTTTTTCCATGTAAGCATTTAGCGTACGTGTCAAACCACCACGGAAACCTGTTAAATGTGCACCACCGTCTCGTTGTGGAATATTATTGGTAAAGCAATAAATATTTTCTTGGAAACCATCATTCCATTGCATTGCAACTTCAACACTGATGTCATCAGCTTCAGTTGTGAAATGGAATATTTTCTGATGAACAGCGGTTTTATTTTTGTTTAAGTATTCGATAAAAGACTGTAAACCACCTTCATAACAAAAGTGTTCAGATTTATCCTCTTCACGTTTATCAATTAGTTTGATTGATACACCTGAGTTTAAGAAGGATAACTCGCGTAGTTTTTTAGCAAGAATATCGTAATGGAAAAGAACGTCTGAGAAGGTTTCTTCACTTGGCCAAAAACGAATTTCTGTCCCGGTGTTTTCTGATTCACCGATAACAGCAAGTGGTGCTTCAGGTACCCCATGAACATAAGTTTGTTGATGTATTTTACCGTGACGCTTAACCGTTAAGCGTAGTTTTTTAGACAGTGCGTTTACAACAGAAACACCTACACCGTGTAAACCACCTGATACTTTGTATGAGTTATCATCAAACTTACCACCAGCATGTAATACTGTCATGATAACCTCGGTCGCTGATACCCCTTCTTCTTTATGGATATCAACAGGAATACCACGACCGTCATCACGTACAGAGACACTACCATCGCTATGGATTGTTGTGATGATATCACTACAGTGGCCAGCTAAAGCTTCGTCAATTGAGTTATCTAGGATCTCAAACACCATGTGGTGTAGTCCTGTACCATCATCGGTATCACCAATATACATACCTGGGCGTTTTCGTACAGCATCTAACCCTTTTAGTACTTTAATACTTGACGAATCATAACTATTTTCAGTCATAAAGCTTTCACCTATTAGTTTTAAAATTGTTCTGTAATCTGGCCGTGTTCCACGTGGAACACGCTATGTTTTTGTGTAAATAGTTTATCAATATTATCAGGATCAATAACGCTTATAAACAGCTGTGCGCCTGACTCTGCAATATGTTTTGCTAATATTTGTTGTTTAGTTTGATCAAGCTCTGAACTAAAATCATCTATTAGAAAAATACACTGTTTTTTGTCGATACTATTAAGAAATAACCCCTGCGCTAACTGCAAAGCATAAATAAATAATTTCAATTGCCCACGAGATAAAACATCAGCAACTGGATAACCATCAATTTTAAAGCGAATATCCGCTTTTTGTGGCCCAGAAGTTGTGTAACCTAATTGGTTATCACGGGTAAAATTGTCAAACAAATAATCTGCTAAGGGTTTATTCTGTTTATCCCAACCACAAAAAAATTGACAACTAATATCAAAGTCCGGCAAAAAGTCTTTTAAGGTTGTTTTTACCAAGGGTAATAACAACTCGAAATAAGATAGTCGTTGTTCACTAAGCTTTTCACTTAAAAGACAAAGTTCATTATCCCATATTTGCAACTCGTTGTACGTTTTACATTGCTTTAAAGCGAGCATTACGTTGCTTTAAAAGTCGTTTTATTCGAGCCCAGTTGTGATAAAAATTAGGATCATGATAAAAAACACCCCAATCAAGAAAAGCGCGTCTATTTTTAGGGCTACCTGAGAGCAAGGTGCTACTTTCTGGGGTAATTAATTGTATGGGTAAATAATGGGTCAGGTTAGCAAGTTTTTTAGAAACAGCGCCATTTATCTTTAATAGAGAGTCACCATTTTTAGATTTTTGTAGACCGATTGGTGTTGCTAAACCCTGCTGTTGTATTTCACTAAAAAGGGTAAATTCTTTGTGTTCATGTTGAACAATACGACTTGTTAAATGACTGCGAAAAGATCGCCCTAACCCTAAAAAGTAGATGGCTTCCAAAAAGGATGTTTTTCCACTTCCATTTTGGCCAACAATGAAGTTTATTTTATTGTTAAAAGTTAGGTTAGCACTATTAATATTTCGGAATTGATGAATGACTAATTTATTAAGTGACATCAAACAACTCCGTTATATTGTGAGTGTTTATTGAGGTTAAATAACAACAAGTAGAACGATCGGTTTCAAAAGGAATTTGAATTACAAACGCATTGGCATTAATACATATAGTGAGTCATCACTGTCAGTAGACTCTATTAATGTACTATGATCTGAACTGCTAAGGGTTATTTTTATTTGTTCGCTTTTTAAAGTATTTAAAACGTCTAATACGTAACTAACATTAAAGCCTATTTCCAATGCTTCGGATTGATAATTGACATCAATATATTCCTCAGCTTCTTCTCGTTCAGGGTTATTCGCTGTAATTTGCAGTAAGTTTTCCGATAAGGTTAAGCGAACACCACGAAACTTTTCATTGGATAAAATAGTCGCACGAGTAAAGGCTTGTTTGAGTGATTCACGATCTGCAAATAATTCCTTATCACCATTACGTGGAATAACACGTTTATAATCAGGAAAACGACCATCAACCAGTTTTGTTGTAAAGATAAAGCCACCTATAATAGCGCGTAAGTTATTCTGCCCTATTTGTAACGTGACGTTCTCTTGTTCATTATCAAGTAGTTTAACAAGCTCTAATACGCCCTTTCGTGGCACGATAATAGACTGCATTTCATAGTTTTGTGGCAATGTTATTGCTGAAGAAGCTAAACGGTGTCCATCGGTTGCGACACTTCGTAAGTAATTATCACTGATTTCGAAATACATGCCATTTAGGTAATAACGAACATCCTGGCTAGCCATTGCAAATTGAGTAAACTCGATTAACTTTTTAAACTCGCCTTGCATAACAGTTAATTCAAGTAGGCTTTTCCAAGATTCAATATTTGGAAAATCAATTGCTGGCAATGATGATAGTAAGTAACGACTACGCCCAGAACGTATGGTTACTTTGTCATTTTTTACTTCAAAAGTTATTTCACAGGGATCAGATAGACCACGACAAATATCTAATAACTTACGAGCAGGAACAGTTATTTGACCCTCTTCACAGGGTTGTTGCAAAGGAATTTGAGTAATCAATTCAACTTCTAAGTCTGTGCCTGTTAAGCTTAATAAACCCTGTTTCACTTCAATTAATATATTTGCCATGATAGGTAAAGCAGGACGACCGCCAGCGACAGAACCAACCACTAATTGCAACGGACGTAAAAACGCATCTCGTGATATTGAAAATTTCATTTATTTAATACCTTACATCGATAATGTGCGTATCAAGATTTTGTAGTCTTCTTGAATATCATTGTTTTCACTACGCAACTCGGCAACTTTACGACAAGCGTGTAATACCGTTGTATGATCACGACCACCAAATGCTTCGCCAATTTCAGGCAAACTATGTTGGGTTAACTCTTTTGCTAATGCCATAGCTATCTGACGTGGACGAGCAACAGTACGAGTACGACGCTTAGAAGCCATATCTGAAATTTTAATACGGTAATGTTCAGCCACTATTTTTTGAATATTATCGATAGTGGTTTGCTTAGTATGTACTGCTAACATATCGCGCAGTGCATCCTGTACCAAAGAAATAGTAATGTCTTGACCGGTAAATTGCGCTTTTGCAGATATATTAGCAATTGCACCTTCTAATACTCTAACATCGGTAATGGTTAAACGCTTGGCAATAAAGAAAGCAACATCATCGGGTAAGGTTAGTCCACGCTCTTCTGCTTTACTAATTAAGATAGCAACACGAGTCTCTAATTCAGGCGGATCAATTGGGATAGAAAGTCCCCAACCAAAACGCGTACGCAGTCGTTCATCAATGCCTTCAATTTCCTTAGGGAAACGGTCACTGGTTAAAATAACCTGTTGATGTCCGTCTAACATAGAGTTAAAGGTTTGGAATAGTACTTCCTGAGAACGTTCTTTACCGGCAAAGAAATGAATATCGTCAATTAATAACGCATCAAGTGAAGCATAATAGTCTTTAAATTGTTCAATGGTATTATTACGGATAGAGTTAATCATATCCTGTACAAAACGTTCTGAACGAATATATACCACTTTACTGTCAGGGTTTTCTGCCACAATTGAATTACCAACTGCGTGTAATAAATGCGTTTTACCTAAACCTGGATGAGCATAAAGGAAAAGTGGGTTATAAACACCACCTGGATTTTCTGCTATTTGTTGTGTTGTTGCTATCGCAAAGTTATTTGATTTTCCTTCAACAAAGTTGTCAAAGGTGAAACGTTTAATCAAATTACTTTTATGAGCAATAGTCTCAGGTTTATTTTGCCCCTGCCAAGGATGAAAAGCATTTGCTTGTGTTGTTGCCGTGGCAGGCGTTTCTGGTGTGACATCAGCTGTTTCTGGTTTTCCGACTAACAAACGGATCTGAATGCTACTATTAGGATCTTCAATTTGTGCCAATAGCTTAATTTTAGACTCTATAATCTCCATAAAGTTGTTGCGCACCCAATCACTTGTAAACTTGTTTGGGGAATAGAGAGAAAGAACTGAATTGCTGTATCCGGCCTGTAATGGTCGCAACCATGTACTGAAGTCACTCTTTGACAATTCTTCTTTTAATTGTGCTAGGCACTCTTGCCAAATTGCGAGGGACATGACTAACTCCAGTTGTGAATTTCGGGCGGATAATTCTACCGATAAGATCTCGATCAATCCACAAGATCTTGCGATCTTTTTGTAAAAATAGATCAATAAATTGGTTGCAATCATTTGTATTATAAAATTTAGCGTTTTTATAACTGATATCAATCAAAGTGCTTTATTTATTTGCAAGTCTTCAATCCCGGTTTAGGCCATTTAAATAGCTTGTTAACTCATAGTAAGAATGTCTAATTGCTAAGGGAAGAAAAGATGCAAAGACTATTAGGATTAATGTTTATAATGAGTGTTTGAATACAATTATTTTTGTTCGGAGCCAGTTGGATTTGAATATACAATCTTAATTATGTTCCCGTTGCGAGCGTCGAAAGGCGCTCGGGGTTTGCTGAGTAACCCGTGCGAATTCTCTATTAAAATTTGATTTTGTTTGGAAGCCTGAATCAAAATAGATTTGAGTGATGGGGTTATCTGTGCTGATCAATAATTGTTTTGCTCGTTCAATTCTATATTCGTTAATTACTTGCGACACATTACGCCCATAAACCTGATTAATTGAAATAGATATTTGTCGTGCTGGAATACCTGCCTTTCTTGCTAGCCTGTCCAGTGTTAAATCTGGATCTAAAAAGACTTCTTTTGTAGTGATCAATGAATCTATTTTGCTTACTATTTGGTTTATTTCTATTTCTGCTAATACTGAGGAAGAGGATGATTTTAGTTTCTCCGCTGATCTCGCTTTACTACCTTTTTCAACTCTTTTGTGATTTTTTTCTTTATCGTTTATTTCCTCATGTTTACTTCTAGGCACCATGCTTAAACTCAATACCACTACCGTTCCGGCAAGAAAAGGCAAAATAATAAAATAGCCAATAGCTATGATATTGACTGCGTGGGCCCCATTATATAAAGAAAAGTCTATTCCAATGGCGAGCATCGATAATGGAAGAAATAATAAGGATTAGACCCGCATAACGTTCAGCTTTTTGCGTGTTATCTACATCAGAAAGGCGAACTTGCTCAGGGATCCCATTGATGTTCAATGAAGATCTAATCAACGCAATGCCATAACCGAGATATAAAATCGCAAGCAATACATCTATCGGCGGTTGCCAAAAAGCGTAAGTTAGTGAACTAAGAATAACGCATATAGGGGGTAAAACGTGGATGAAATATAATTTTTTCAGGCGATGGGCGCTAGCAAAGCAATACCAAGCAACAACAGGAATACAAGAAGCAAGAATCGGTTGTAGTGCTTTAAATATGGCAAGTTCTGTTGTCCATCTTAAGCCAACAATACTTGAGGTCACGGTACATAACGCAATAAATATAAAAGCAGACTGCGTTGTTTGATCTCGACGGAGGAATAAAACCACGGCCAAAATTGCTAATAGTAAAGATGCAACAAAAGGTAATGGAATGGCAATCATATAAATCCTTTTTTAATAATGTAGCTCCTACTAAGTCTCAAATCGTCATCTAGGACGTACTCGATCCTGTTTAAGTACGCAATCTCTTCCATGATAACGTAATTTTAACTCATCTTATAACTAAACAAGGAGAAGGTAATGAGTTGGTATTTAGATGCTTGGGTACGTTATGTGCAATTTTCTGGTCGAGCTACGAGAGAAGCTTTTTGGATGTTTATGCTATTTAATCTGCTGATCACAGTTCTACTTATCTGGATGGAAATTATTTTTAACATTCCAAACATATTAGATGGTACATATAGTTTGTTGGTTTTTTGCCCACTTTATCTCTTATTATTAGACGCTTACACGATACGAATCGATCTGGCTGGTGGGGATTAATTATTCTTGTACCTGTCATTGGCATAGTAACGCTAATCTATTTTTTAGCTATGCCAAGCAACAAAGAAATTAATCGATTTAACCTAGAACAATTAAAAGGAGAGGCGTTATGAAACATCGACAACAAATGAAAACTAATATCCAGGTATTAAAAGATATATTCTTAATTATTGTCCTGAGTTTATATACTTCAACGTCTTTTTCTAATGAAGTAGATGACCAAATTAGTCAGCCTTTAAAGATGGAATACTCGATACCTGATGGGGTCGTAGGTGTGATAATTATTGACTCAACTAGGATGGGCAACTTATTACAACTTCGCGGTATTGTTGGTAAGGGAGTATTAGTTACTAAACAAGATATTAAACAAGCTTGTTTTGTTTCTCGTTTGAGATTAGTGGCCGGAGGTTTTGATGGGTCTAATGTTTCAATACATTCAAGTACACCTATACAACTGAATATATACGCTCAAGAAATTATTGATAAATTAGAAGCTGGAGTTGAAATTATTAGTAAAGATTATTTAATTATTGATCATGTCGCAGAAGGTGTTGGTGATATTCAAATTGTAACAGGACTAGGTCTTAATCATGGTTTTGTTTTAAACCCTGGAGAGTGGTCCTGGTCAACATTGTTTGATGAAAAGAAAAAGGAAGTTATTTGTTAGTATTTATTAATACTATAATTTGGGGTTAGGTTGGTGAAGCTTGGATGGACCTTTTATGAATTCAAGCCTTTCTTTAAAATACTATTATCCATTATTATCAACATTCGAGCATAATCTTTGATTATAGATAAATAAAGCATTTTATTTAAACAAAAATGAAAGATCTCCGATAGATCCTTGCTTATTAATGGTGCTTCTATATAATCCACTCACCCAAACTTTCGAGTATGGCAAGCAATCGAAATAGACCCTTTTAAAGTGAATTCTTTGAAGGGGAATTATTTAATGTGCTTGAAAGAGATATCTGTGATTGACTTTTAGTCGATCAATACATAGAATTTGCTCTCTTTTTAATCGGCTAACCTTTTTACTTTGTTATTTGAATCAACTTTTATAAGTTTTTTAAACATCCAAACTGAAAATATTAGCTACTGTACAGTACTTAACATAAGTGGAAAAGAGCATGAAACGTACTTTTCAACCAAGTAATCTTAAGCGTAAGCGTTCACACGGTTTCAGAACTCGTATGGCGACTAAAAACGGTCGTAACGTACTAGCTCGTCGTCGTGCTAAAGGTCGCGCAAGCTTAAGCGCATAATTTTTCCAGACGTGGTAAATTATTCGTATTCTCGGGAGTTACGTTTGTTAACTCCTGAAGATTTTCAACCTGTTTTCAAGAATGCTGTTCCAGCAGTCTCACCGCATTTAACTCTTCTTGCTCGAAAAAATACTTTAAATCACCCCCGCATTGGTATGGCTATACCTAAAAAGCATATTAAACGCGCTGTAGGGCGTAATCGTATTCGTCGTGTAGTTAGAGAACAGTTCCGTCATCAACAACACCAGTTACCAGCAATTGATATTGTTGTAATTGCTAAAGCCGGTATTGCTGATTTATCAAATCAAGAGATTGATAAGGTTATGGATAAATTATGGCGAAAATTAGTGCGGCGTTGCAGTGGATAGCAATTAAGCTTATTCGTGCTTATCAATTAATCATCAGTCCGATGATTGGACCGCGTTGTCGTTTTACGCCAAGTTGTTCATATTATGCGATCGAGGCGATAAAATTACACGGAATCGTAAAAGGATGTTGGCTAGCGGCTAAACGTCTTATAAGATGCCAACCATTAAGTGAAGGTGGTTACGATCCAGTGCCTACTTGTTGTCATAAAAAGAGTCATATAATAGATTCAACCAATAATAAAAGAGATTAAGAAACGTTATGGAATCCCAACGCAATTTATTGTTACTTGCCCTGCTATTTGTAAGCTTTTTGCTTTATCAAGCTTGGGTTGAAGATCAAGCCCCAAAACCTGTAGTCGCACAAACGACAGAGCAAACTACTAGTGCTGTGCCAAAAAGCGACAATTTTAGTGCTGACGTACCTGCATCATCAACGAGCAGTTCAGTTGATAGTGAAGTACCTACTCAGTTATCAACTAATGAATCTGTTATTTTAGAAAGTGATACTTTACGCCTAGCTATTTCCTTAATTGGTGGTGATGTTATTACTGCTGATTTATTAGAGCATGCGATTGAGAAGAATTCAGATCAACCATTCCGTCTATTAGAAAATGACAATGGTTTTACTTACATCGCACAAAGTGGTTTGATTGGTCAAGGACCTGATTCTAATAAAAAAGGTCGTCCTTTTTATAGTACTACCACAGAACAAAGCGTATTAAATGAAGGTGAAAATGAAGTTTCAACTTCATTACGTTTTGTTGATTCAAATGGTAATGTATTTACAAAAACATTTACGCTACAACGTGGTTCTTATGTTGTTAACGTGAGTTACCAAATTGAAAATAACACTAATAGCGCTTTAAATGTTCAATTATACGGACAATTGAAAGAGTCACTTCAAGAAACAGGTACAAACATGATGATGCCTGTATATCGTGGGGGTGCATTCTCTTCGACTGATACGCGTTACCAAAAATATAGTTTTGATGATATGCAAGATGCGCCATTAAACAAGACAACAACGGGTGGTTGGGTAGCAATGCTACAACATTACTTTGTGTCTGCTTGGATACCTGCAAGTGATCAAAGCAATGAGTTGTACAGCCGAATTATTCAAGGCAAAGACGACGCTATCGGCTTCAAAGCACCTGTAGAAACGATTAATGCAAATAGTATTGCTAATATCGAGACAAATCTTTGGGTTGGTCCTAAATTACAAGATGAAATGGGCGTTGTACGCTGAACACTTAGACCTAACTGTTGATTACGGTTGGTTATGGTTTATTGCACAACCTTTATTCCAACTATTGCTTTTCTTCCAAGGTATTGTTGGTAACTGGGGTGTGGCAATTATCTTAATCACCTTTACGGTTAAAGGTTCGTTATATCCGTTAACTAAAGCGCAATATACGTCAATGGCGAAGATGCGTCTTTTACAACCTAAGATTCAAGCATTACGTGAGCGTTACGGTGAAGACCGTCAGAAAGTATCAAAAGCTATGATGGAAATGTACAAGACTGAGAAAGTTAACCCATTAGGTGGTTGTTTCCCAATTCTTCTACAAATGCCTATTTTCATTGCTCTTTACTGGTCATTAATGGAATCTGTTGAATTACGTCATGCACCATTTATGTTATGGATCCAAGATTTATCGGTTCAAGACCCATACTATGTACTACCGTTATTAATGGGTGTGAGCATGTTCTTTATTCAGAAGATGTCTCCATCACAAGTACAAGATCCAATGCAACAGAAAATCATGAAGTTTATGCCGGTAGTATTTACCTTCTTCTTCCTATGGTTCCCTGCTGGTCTAGTACTTTACTGGTTAGTAAGTAATATTGTTACACTGATTCAACAAACTTATATTTATAGACAGTTTGAAAAACAAGGTATGGGTGCGAAGAAGTAGCCCTTTCACTCCTTGAATATAAAAAGGCGACTTCTTGAGTCGCCTTTTTGCTTTTTAATACATTATCAGCATCAACAGATTAACGAGTGGTTATTATTATGATTGAAGTAACAGATACAATTGTTGCACAGGCGACAGCTACTGGCCGAGGTGGCGTGGGTATTATTCGTGTTTCAGGCCCTGATGCTGAAACAGTTGCTAAGGTTATTTTAGGAAAAGTACCTAAGGTTCGTTATGCGGAATACCTACCATTTAATGATCAACATGGTGATGTATTAGACCAAGGTATTGCATTACTCTTCAAGGCACCAAACTCTTTTACCGGTGAAGACGTATTAGAGTTACAGGGACACGGCGGTCCGATGGTAATGGACATGCTTATCAAAGCGATACTTACCATTAAAAACATGCGAAGCGCTAATCCCGGTGAGTTTTCCGAGCGTGCTTTTATGAATGATAAGCTCGATTTAGCGCAGGCAGAAGCCATTGCAGATTTAATTGAAGCAACATCAGAACAAGCGACTAAAAGCGCCCTGCATTCACTACAGGGCGAATTTTCCAATAAAATTCATGAATTAGTTGAAAGCTTAATACATCTTCGAATTTATGTAGAAGCCTCTATTGATTTCCCAGAGGAAGAAGTCGATTTCTTAAGTGATGGAAAAATAGCTAATGATCTCTATCAAATCATTGATAACCTAGAATCGGTGAAAGCACAGGCTAAACAAGGTGCGATATTACGTGATGGTATGAAAGTGGTGATTGCTGGTCGTCCAAATGCAGGTAAATCAAGCTTGTTAAATAGCTTAGTGGGTAAAGAAAGTGCCATTGTTACCGATATTGCTGGTACCACGCGTGATGTTATGCGTGAGTATATTCATATTGATGGTATGCCATTACATATTATCGATACAGCGGGTTTACGTGAAAGTGCTGATGAGGTTGAGAAAATAGGTATTGAACGCGCATGGGCTGAAATAAACACAGCAGATCGTGTTTTATTTATGTTAGATGCAACGACAACCGATTCGCAGGACCCCTATGAAATTTGGCCAGATTTTATTGATAAACTGCCTGATTCCGTTGGGTTAACAGTAATACGTAATAAAGCAGACTTAACAGGAGAGTCCTTAGAGATTAGTGAACATGATCAACACCCTGTTTATCGTATTTCTGCAAAAACAGGCTTAGGCTTGCAACCTTTAAAAGATCATTTAAAAGATATTATGGGTTATCAAGGCTCAACGGGTGGTGGCTTTATGGCGCGTCGTCGTCATTTAGAAGCGATTGATAACGCTGAAAAACACCTACAGGAAGGAAAGGTACAACTTGAAGTGTATCAAGCGGGCGAATTACTAGCAGAGGAATTGCGTTTAACGCAACAACACCTTAGCGAGATCACCGGTGAATTTACCTCGGATGATCTACTTGGGCGTATCTTTTCTAGCTTCTGTATTGGTAAATAACCTCAGTAAATCCTGGTGCTTCTTAACTTTTAAAATTTCGCTATAAATGGCTAAAATAATTTGATGCTTGTCACAAATTTGCCATGTATGCAGGTTAAGCTCTTTTTCGTCAACAGCGACTGCGCTGATGTACTTAATTGAATTTATCATAATTTTAAAATAAAACATGGAAGCATCATGAGAAAAACTCTATTAGCAACTGCAATTTTATCAGGTCTAGTTTCTACTGCTGGTGCGACAACTGTATACGATAACGACGGCACATCATTAAAAGTAGGTGGTCGTGCTGAAGCACGTGGATTATTCAGTGACTCAGTTGATGGTACAATGGAAGATAAAAGCCGAGCGCGTATTAACTTTTCTGGTAAAACAAAAATCTCTGAAGACCTATCTGGTTTTGGTTACATGGAATATGAACTTCAACCATCAACAAAAGATGGTTCAGACTTAGATAACCGTTACTTATTTGCTGGTCTTAGTACTAACGTAGGTGATTTTTCATACGGTAAGCAAGACACTGCTAATATCCAAGTTTCTGGCTTAACTGATATTGCCTCTGCACACTCTGGTCAACAGGAATATATTGATAGTGCTTCAAGCAAAGCGGAAAATACTTTCTTATATTCTGGTACGCTTTCTGAAGCTTTAACGCTACAGTTTGATTATCAAGCAGTAGAAGATAAAGATATGGATGCACTATCTGTATCTGCTCTTTATGCCTTTGATTCAGGACTTGAATTAGCGACTTCTTATGCTGATCAAGATGAAGCTGATCAAATAACATTTGGTGTGGCGTACACATTAGATGATTTATATCTTGCTACCACTTATGCAATGGGTGCGGTTGATGCAACAACTGACTTCACTTCTTTAGAAGCGACGATTCAATACAAGTTTACTAAAGAGTTTCGTATGATTGGTATTGTAGGTATTGCTGAAGAGGAAGTGGGATCTGTTTCTTCTGATACTGAAGATTTCTATGCCCTAGAAGCACAATACCGATTCAATAAATCACTTCGTACTTACGCCTCATACAAATTTAACAATTTAGATGCGACTAGCGAAGAAGATGAATTAATTGTTGGTCTACGTTACAACTTCTAAACCTTGTTAAAGCTTTTAATAATTTAAGTCCCAGTATCCCTGGGGCTTTATTGTTAAATTCCTTTATTACAATAAAAACCTTGTGAGAGATCGACCATTGCAATATGGAGAAAAAGTAATAAAAAAATTAGGGTTTTTTATTAAAATAAAACAACAAACAAAATAACCTATTGATTTTATTTGTTATTTTATTTTTCATTTTTTAATGGCAAATATATTAAGCATTTATTGTATTTAAACTGCTCGATATCGTCGTATTATCAACTCCGTAAAGACCGAGGCACATACAGGATGTAAGTATCAACGGATTACATTGTCAGGATGACAAGTTGGACATTCTCAGGATGAGAAGAAATAAAACAGGATGTTTTATTGTTAAGGATAACAAAGGAACACACTACAGGATGTAGTTAAGGAACACCTTTCAGGATGAAAGGAATATAATAACTAGGATGGTTATTATTAGTCAGGAAGACAAGTGAAGGACACCTCCTAAGGAAAGGGAGATGATTGATAAACAGGATGTTTATCTTATACGGAAGTAATAAGGAAATGCCCAAAGGATTGGGAAGTGGACGCCTAGTTTGGCATAGTCAAAGGGATGCAAAGCAGGGAGCAACAACTATCATGGATATGATAGAATGACTATTTTAGGGCGACTTCAGGTCGCCCTTTCCATTTTTATTGACTCTATTTTAATCTTTCTTTTAAACAACCTGGTAAATTGGGGTATTTAAACTGAAAGCCAGCCTCTAATAATTTACTTGGTTTTACTCTGGTACTTGATAATAAAAGTGCTTCTCCCATCTCACCAAATAATAATTTTACAATAATTCCCGGTAGTGGAAAAATACAAGGACGATTAAGTTGCTTACTTAAGGCAATGCTAAAGGCTTTATTGGTTTCTGCTGTTGGAGAAACTAAATTAACCGGACCAGTAATATTAGAGTGTTCAATTATAAATTGAATGGCATGACAGACATCTTCAATATCTATCCAGCTCATGTATTGTTTGCCGGATCCGATTTTACCGCCAGCACCAGCTTTAAAAGCAGGTAACATTTTAGCTAAAGCACCGCCCTGTTTACTCATCACAATACCCGTGCGTATTTTTACTAGACGTGTTTGCGGTGATTGTATTGCATCACAACTTGCTTCCCATTGTTTTGCTAAATCAGAAACAAAATCTTTCCCCGCATCACTATTTTCATTAACTAGGGTTTGCCCTGTTTCGCCATAAAAACCAATTGCTGATGCATTAATAAATAGTTTAGGTGGTTTCTGTTTAAAGTGTTCCACCAATAATGATGTGGTTAGTAAACGGCTATCTAAAAGTTGTTGCTTTCTTTTTTGTCCAACGACCATCGCCGATATTTTCACCGGCTAAATTAATCACAATATCTGGTTCGCAAAAATCTTTTAAATGAAAGGTTGCTGTGTCAATGTCCCAATAAGGGTGTTGATCCTGCTGATATCGCAATAATCGCCCTACCTGATAACCCTGTGCTTGTAAAAAAGCCACAAGTGCAGTGCCAATTAAACCAGAAGAGCCATTGATTAATATTTTCATTATATTTCTCCGTCTATAAGAGAGTTTAGGTTAAAATGTTCCTTTACTCTTATTTTATAAAGGTTAAACCCTTCATGCTTTTGATGATCGACAACTATGATTCGTTTACTTATAACCTAGTTCAATATTTTGGTGAGTTAAAGCAATACGTTGTTGTTAAGAGAAACGATCAAATTAATTTACAAGAAATTGCTGATTTAAACCCAGATCATATTGTTATCTCTCCTGGCCCCTGTACACCTAATGAAGCGGGTATTTCATTAAGTGTTATCGAACGATTTGCGGGCCAAATACCATTATTAGGAGTTTGTTTGGGTCATCAAAGTATTGCCCAGGTTTTTGGTGGTGATGTAATACGTGCTAAGCAAGTGAAACACGGCAAAAACTCCCTAATTGAACATGATAATAAAGGTGTTTTTACAGGGTTAAATAACCCTTTAGATGTGACACGTTATCATAGTTTGGTGGTTAAAAAAGAGACCTTACCTGCTTGTTTTGATATATCAGCGCTGGCATTAGATAGCCATGAAATCATGGGAATTCGTCATAAAAGTTTAGCTGTTGAAGGTGTGCAATTTCATCCTGAAAGCATTATGTCAGAACAAGGTTTACAGTTACTTAATAATTTTATTCAACAAGTGCGTAATTAACTTGGACTTCGTGCTTCAATGCTGTTAATTTATGCAGTTATAGTGCATAAATATTCACGTTGTCTGTTATTTATTTTTTAGTTTTTCAACACATTAAAAGGAACATATTATGTCAAACACTCAAATTACGCGTCCTCTCTTTGATCAAATTATGGTGCCAAATTACGCACCACTAAATATGATTCCAGTGCGCGGTGAAGGTTCTCGAGTGTGGGATCAAGAAAATAAAGAATACCTAGATTTAACTGGTGGTATTGCGGTAAATGCCCTAGGTCATGCACACCCAGAATTAATCAAAACACTAACAGAACAAGCACAAAAAGTGTGGCATATTAGTAATATTTTTACCAATGAGCCAACTTTAGAGTTAGCACAAAAACTAGTTGATAATACCTTTGCTGAGCGAGTGTTTTTTGCAAACTCAGGTGCTGAAGCAAATGAAGTCGCTTTGAAATTAGCTCGTCGTTATGCACAGGATAACTATTCAAAGGATAAGACAGAAATTATCGCTTTTTATCAAGGTTTTCATGGTCGTACCTTTTTTACCGTGACTGCTGGTGGACAAAAAAGTTATTCCGATGGATTTGGCCCTAAACCCGCTGATATTACACACCTTGAATATAATGATTTAAGTGCACTTGAAGTCTGCTATTTCAGATAAAACCTGTGCCGTAATTTTAGAGCCTTTACAGGGAGAAGGAGGGGTTTTACCTGTCTGTAAAAAGTTTGCTATCGCAGTACGCGCTCTATGTAATAAACACAATGCATTAATGATTTTTGATGAAGTACAAACAGGTATGGGCCGTACAGGTCACCTATTTGCCTATATGGGATTAGATGTCGTGCCAGATATCCTTACCTCAGCAAAAGCCTTAGGTGCAGGTTTTCCGATTTCAGCTATGTTAACAACGACTAAATTAGCAAATTGTTTAACCGTTGGGACACATGGTACAACCTTTGGTGGCAATCCATTAGCCTGTGCTGTTGCAAGTAAAGCCTTTGATTTAATTAATACACCAGAAATGTTGAGTGGTGTTCAGCAAAAAGAAGCGTTATTTAGAGAACTATTGTTAGAAATTAATGAACAATATGCTGTCTTTAAAGAAATTCGTGGCACAGGGCTTCTATTAGGCGCTGTATTAAATGAACAATATGCTGGTCGTGCTAAAGACTTTTTCTTAGCAAGTGCATCACAGGGTTTATTAGTTTTGATAGCAGGAGCAAATGTTATACGTTTTGCACCAGCCTTAAACATTAGCGATGCTGAAATTAAGCAAGCAATCTTGCAGTTTAAACTTGCGGTACAACAAGTTGTTGAGGCTTAAAGCTCTGCATTTTTAAGGGATCTAGGTATAATGCTCTCCAATGGTTGCCTTAAAAACTTTTAAGTGTTTTTAGCAACACAAATAATTTTTGTAAAAATTCAGATTCACTAGGGTGGATCTGAGTTTTTAGTACATATTGAAAAATAGTTTTCGAATTGGGAGCTCAAATAATGAGACGCGAATTAGCACTTGAATTTTCTCGAGTCACAGAATCAGCCGCTTTAGCGGGATATAAATGGCTAGGTCGAGGCGATAAAAACACCGCTGATGGCGCGGCGGTAGAAGCAATGCGCTTGATTTTTAATCAAATTGATATCGATGGCGAAATAGTTATTGGTGAAGGCGAAATTGATGAAGCACCAATGTTATATATTGGTGAGCACGTTGGTACAGGCAAAGAAAATGCTGACGCAGTTGATATTGCGGTCGATCCAATTGAAGGTACACGTATGACTGCAATGGGGCAGTCAAATGCATTAGCTGTTTTAGCAGTTGGTGAGAAAGGTAGTTTTTTACGTGCACCTGATATGTACATGGAAAAATTAATTGTAGGGCCAAATGCAAAGGATGCGATTGATTTAGAGCTTTCTCTTGAGCAAAACTTAAAAGCCATTGCTTTTGCCTTAGGTAAGCCTTTAACAGAGTTAACTGTTGCGACTTTAGCTAAACCAAGACATGATCGTATTATTAAAGATATGCAAGGCTTAGGTTGTCGTGTGTTTGCAATTCCTGATGGTGATGTTGCAATATCTGTTTTAGCTTGTATGCCAGATAACCAAGTTGATGTTTTATATTGTATTGGTGGTGCACCTGAAGGGGTTATATCTCGTCGCCGTTGTGCGTGCCCTAGATGGTAATATGCAAGCGCGTTTAATTCCGCGTCCAATGGTGAAAGAAGCATCAGAAGAAAATATTGCCATTGGTAAAGAAGAAGTACGCCGTTGTGAAGCACAGGGAATCGAAGTTAATAAAGTACTAAAACTTGAAGATCTGGTTAAAAATGACAATGTTATCTTTGCTTGCAACCGGAATTACTAAAGGTGATTTAGTGGAAGGTGTTAGCATTAATGGGCGTATGGCAACAACAGAAACTTTATTAGTTCGTGGTAAATCACGTACTGTGCGTCGCATTCATTCAATTCATTACCTTGATCGTAAAGATCCGAAACTGAAAGAGATTATTCTTTAGATTGAAATGATTTCGATAGAGAAAAACTAAAAAGGTGCTTTTAAAGCACCTTTTTTATTTTCTTAATTATTTTCTTAACTTAACGCTAGAGACTTGATGATTAGTGGCTTTTTTAAGGATCAAATTGGCTCTATCTCGTGTTGGGCGAATATTTTCCTGTAAATTAATACCGTTGATTTCATCCCAAATTTTAGCGACTGTAGTAATGGCTTCTCGTTCACTCATTTTTGAATAACAATGAAAATACGCATTAGGATCGGTAAAGGCACCCTCACGGAATTTAAGAAAACGTTGAATATACCATTGCTTTAATAGATCTGTATCAGCATCAACAAAAATTGAAAAATCAACAAAATCAGAAACAAATACCCGATGTGGATGATTAGGGTAATTAATTGCAGTTTGCAATACATTAAGCCCTTCTAAAATGACAATATCTGGTTGCTCAACGGAAACCTGTTGATTAGGTAAAATATCATAGGTTAAATGCGAATAAATTGGCGCTGAGACTGAGTTTTTACCTGATTTTATATCTGCAACAAAATCAACTAATGCTTTTATATCAAAGCTTTCTGGAAAGCCTTTTTTGTGCATTAAGTTTCGAGCAACAAGATCTTTATTAGAACGCAAAAAGCCATCGGTAGTCACTAATGTAACTTTAGGGTGCTGTGGCCAGCGAGAAAGTAACGCTTGCAATATACGTGCTGTGGTACTTTTACCTACTGCGACACTACCTGCAATACCGATAATATAAGGTACGTTCTGATTGGTTGAATTTAAGAATTTATCGCGCACTGTATGTCTATATTGCTGTGCTTTGACATATAGATTTAATAGTCGAGAAAGAGGTAGATAGATGTCTCTTACTTCATCAAGCGACAAAGACTCATTGATACCTTGTAAATGTTGTAAGTCTTCCTCAGAAAGCGTTAAAGCAACATTGTCACGTAAACCAGCCCACTGGTTCTCGTTCAAAGTTCATGTAGGCGGTGTGATGATTACTCGGGTTTAGTTGCATTTTTTTCTGCTTCTTGCTCGATATAAACAGAGTTAGCTTTATCCTGTGGATCATCGATGAACATATGGTATTGAGGCTGCTGGTTTAATCAGCCTTTCAAAAGGTTTACCAGTGTTTGTTGTGATTGTTCAATACCAAAAAATAAGGGGCCTTTTAAACGTTCAAAGGTCGCATCGAAGTCACTTTTAACCCAAATACTATAATCATATAGTTCTAAATAAGCGCTTTGCAGAAGATATACACCTTCAATAAGGATTATTTCAATGTTTTCGAAGTTGTAATCAACTCTTCTTGGGTTAAGTACATCATCTAGTTGAACGAAGGTTTTAACACTACCAAACAATTTAAGGGGTAGGATTAACTGTTCAACCATTTCATCTAAGCGATAAGCATTTAGATAATATTCTTCAGGGCTATTCATCACATTAAAGCGAACTTTTTCAGGGGCTTCCCAGTCATCGGCATGTACGATGGCAACAGAAATACCTTCTAAACGTAATGCTTGCGCTACTTTTTCAGTTAAAGAGCGTTTACCACCACCTTCTATACCACTAATAGCGATAATTTGAGCTTTACTAGAACCTTTTTGGTTATGTAAATCTCGTAACACAGATTTAATCTGTCGTCGCATTATTAAATACAGTTTTCAAAGAGACTTCTCCATTTATCATCTCCGAGCATTATACTCGTAACCTATCAAGATGCAAAAAGCTCACATTTTAAACAATAACAGATATAAAAAAGGCCACAAAAAGTGGCCTAAAATCAAACAGTCGTTAAGTTATATTTACTTATTTAAAAATAAAATAGGCAAATAATTCAATTAACCTTGTTTGTTGGTTAAGAAAGTAACCAATTCAATAAATTCATCGGTGCTTTTTACAGAGCTGGTAACAACTTGATATTTACCATTAACGATTAAAGTCGGAACACCACGAATATTAAAAGTTTCTGTATTACGTTTCATTTGTGATGCATTACCAGTTGCTGAAAAGCTCGCTAGTGCGACAGTTGCTTCAGATTTAGAAACGCCTGCTTTTTCAAAAATAGCAACAATATCTTCATCACTTGTAAATGCTTTACGTAGAGTATGAATTTGATCGAAGATTAAGCTTGCTACTTCATCTTCAACTTCTAATAATTCCGCGATTGCATATGCCTGTGTTAATTTAGGGCCCATTGCTTGGCCTAAAAAGTTAACATGATTCTTTTTGATTTCTACATCTTTGTCTAATTTCGCTTCAAGTTGTTTCATTAAAGGTTCAAATGAAAAACAGTGTGGGCAGTAAAAGAGAAAAACTCCGTGACTTCTGGTGTCGCAGTTGCTGTTTGTTTAACAACTTGGTAATGCGTGCCTTCTTTAAAATCAGCGACCTGTATTGATAATGGCAATAATATTAAGCCAGCAAAAAAGCAAAAAACTTATTCATTGTGTTTCCTTTAATAGTTATTTTTTAATACTCAGGCCACACAGAAACAGGAGGCGCTTGCATATTAGTGATTTGTTGTTGCAATGATTGTAACAACTCTTGCCAGTATTCGTCAGTGGAAAACCATGGAAAGTTCAATGGAAAAGTGGGATCTGACCACCTTTTGTTGATCCAGCTCACATAATGGATGATACGCATGCTACGCAATGCTTCAATAAGTGCAAGTTGTTTTGCATCAAAAGCAAGCTCTTGTTCATAACCTTCTAATATTGTTGATAGTTGTAATTGTTGCTCCTGTTTGTCTCCACTTAATAACATCCATATATCTTGAATCGCAGGGCCCATCTTACAGTCATCAAAATCAACGAAATAAGGTTTGTTATCATTCATCAATATGTTACTCGCGTGACAATCACCATGTAGACGAATAGCTTTAAAATCATGTTGTTTAAACAGTTGTTTTGCTAATTTTTTAACTTCATCCATAGTTGCAAATAGTTGTTCTGCGATGTGCTCGGGAATGAGGTTGCTTTGTTTTAACTGCTTGATCGGTAAAGTTAACATATTTTTGCTATCGAAATTTTCTCGTGCTTTAAAACTGCCTTTACGACCTATTTTATGTAATTTCCCGAGCGCCACACCTACTTCATAAAGATGATCTAGATTATCTACCTCTAAACTTCGGGCTGACAGGCTTTTAAATAAAACAAAATAATAGCCCTGGAACTCAAATAAGGTTTGTTTTTTAATTGAGACTGGAGATGCTAATAAACAGCCCTTCTTTTTGAGCTCTAAGCTAAACTCATGTTCTTCAAGTAATTGTTGTTTGTTCCAACGTTGTGGGCGGTAAAACTTAACCACATAACGAACTTTATTTTCGTCGCTAAAAAGGCAAACCCTATTTTCATAGGAGTTTAATTGAATTAACCCCGTGTCAGGATAAATGCCAACACTTGCAAGTGCATCAAGTTGTAATTCAGGGGTTAGGGATAAATAACTAAAATTTGAATTTGGCATGTTTGTCTCTAAAAAAATGGCGCTGAAGCGCCATTTTAGATTGATATCAAACAAAGTCTATTAAACAAGCGAACTATTCACTATTTAACAGGTTCACACAAGGTGACTATGATCCAGTAAAGAAGGGGCTTTGTTGTTCTATTTCCTCGACATCATCACCAGTACTGGTTAGTTTAATGGTGATCATTACCTTCTTCTGTTTAATATCATAGGCATCAACGGCAATTGAAATAGGTTGCGTTAATATTTCTCCTGATTCAATAACAATAGTCTCAGGGCCGATTAGTTGTGCGCCTTCAAGACCAGAAAATGAAAGCTTATAGGTTTGTGTTTCAATGGTTTTATTAAGTAACTTTAAGGTGTAAGTATTTTCGATCAAACCTTCACTGTTTTCACGATACAGTGCACTTCGGTCTCTGACAATCTCCATTTCAGCACTGCTTAAATTAACGATATTAGTAATAAACATACCTATCATCACTAACAACATTAAACCATAACCGATTATTTTAGGACGTAATACTTTGGTTTCTTTGCCTTCTAACTTTTGCTCTGAGGTGTAAGAAATAAGTCCTTTTTCATAACCCATTTTCTCCATTGTTTCATCACAGGCATCAATACAAGCACCACAGTTAATGCATTCGTATTGCAAGCCATCACGAATATCGATACCGGTAGGGCAGACCTGAACACAAAGGTCACAATCAACACAGTCGCCTAAGCCAAGTTCCTTAGGATCAGCTTTACGACGACGAGGACCACGAGCTTCACCACGTTTAGCATCGTAACCAACTATATAAGTATTTTTATCAAACATGGTTGATTGAAAGCGTGCATAGGGGCACATATGTGTACAAACAATAGAGCGCATCCAACCAGCATTGGCATAGGTAATAGTTGCAAAAAACAAGATATTAGCTGTGACCGCAAAGCTTGAATTAAAAGTGATAAAATTAATGTACAGTTCATCGATAGGTACAAAATAAGAACAAAATGCCAGGCCGGTCAGCAATGAAACAATTATCCAACCTGTATGTTTAGCGGCCTTTCGCCAAATTTTATTAAAGCTCCAGGGCATTTGGTCTAAACGTTTGCGCTTATTAGCAGAACCTTCGAAACGTTCTTCAAACCAAATAAAAATAAAAGTCCAAACGGTTTGTGGGCAAGTGTAACCACACCAGACACGGCCAAGGTAAGTGGTTATAAAAAACAGAGCAAAGGCGGCAATAATAAATATCCACGCCAGTAGTGTTAAGTCCTGTGGGAAAAGTGTCATATTAAAAATATGATATTGCTGTTTACCGATATCAAACAAAACCGCTTGATGACCATTCCAACGAATCATAGGTAATGCAAGGAATAGAACGATCAGTCCCCAACCAGTATAACGACGAAGTTTTTGGTATAAACCATAAACAGCACGCACATAAATTCGGTTACTTGGGTTATAGCGATCAACATTGGATTGTGTTGAGGTTTTTATCTCTTTTATTTTTATGCGTTCAGTCATTTTTGCACCTTGGATACTACGAAAGCAAATATTATATAGATTATATTAGGTTAATCTAAAGTAATTATTAAAAGTGGATGATGTTGTCGTGATGATGATCTGTTAAATGGGCAGGAAAATAGGATATGTGCAGTTTATTTTACATTAATAAACGACGACACTTTTTATACATAAAAAAGCGCCGTGCTTGATTAATAATCATTCCTATATTAGACCACGTGCTTTTAATAATGCGGTTTGAAAATCGTCTTCACAATCTTTCTTAATACCAGGGATCATAGCGCCTTCTTCAGTCTGATCCATTTTAAGATGATAAATAATAACTTCATCAGTTAATTTTTCTAAAGGTTCTTTAAAGCCAGCTTCTTGACTAAGTTTCGCTAACACTTCCATTAAGCTTAGATCTTGATTTTTTAACCAATAAGGTTCTATTAACTCAATAATTTCATTGATACGATGACATTGCATATTATTCTCCTTTCCCTAGTTTGATAAATTATGACGTAATTCAGTTAATACCTGTTTAGCGCTTGGTTTTAAACCTCGCCACATCGCAAAGCTTTCTGTCGCTTGACCTACTAACATACCTAAACCATCAATGACCAGTCTTGAACCCAATTGTTTAGCCCATTTATTAAATGCAGTTATTTCAGCACTATAGGTCATGTCATAAATTGCTGTTTCAGGGCGAACTAATTCCGCACTAATAGGTGCAATTTGACCACTTAAACCTGCCGAGGTTGAGTTAATAATCAAATCAAATTCACCATCAAGTTGCTCAAGTGAACTGGCTTTAATATTACCAAAATCTTTAAAAATCGTTGCTAGGGTTTGTGCTTTCTCAAGAGTACGATTAGCAATCACTATTTCCTTGGGTTTTTCTGCAAGCAAAGGGCCACATACGCCACGTGCTTGCACCACCAGCGCCAAGTAATAAAATACGTGCATCTTTTAAGTTAACGTGATTATTTCTCAGATCCAACACTAAGCCAGCACCGTCGGTATTATCACCAAGAATAATGCCATCATCGGTTAGTTTGAGAGTGTTTACCGCTCCGGCTAAGGTTGCGCGTTCAGTGCGTTGTTGAGCATATTGGAAAGCTTGTTCTTTAAAAGGTGCGGTAATATTGCAACCTTTACCCGCGGCATCAAAAAACTCTTTTAAGGCTTTTTCAAAGCCATCTACTGGTGGTTCAATTGCACTGTAAATCAGCTGTTGTGCCGTTTGATTGGCAAATAAAGTGTGAATAAAAGGGGATTTACTTTGCTTAATAGGGTTACCAAAAACAGCGTACTGATCCATGCAAGCTCCAAGATAAAGGGTTATTTTAATGCTAATAATCTAGCATAAATATATGCGTTACAATATAGAAAGACAGTAAAAACAGTAGGTGATTTAATTTTTAATAAAATTAAGCGAACACAATAAGAATTATTTTGTGTTAGATTTAAATTATCCCCCTCAGAGAAGATCAAATATAGTGAAGAAACGTATAGAGTTCCCTCTTTTTGAAATGACAGTTATTGGCATTTTAGTGTTTGTTTTGCTTATATTTGCTTTGCCTAAATATATGGATGTCGGCAGAGAGGCGCGCATAAAAACATTAAATGCGGTGGCGCTGAATATTGATTCAGTTAATCGCTTGATGTACAGCCGAGCTACCATAAAAAACCTGCAACATATCCCCCTTCAACACTCCGATGTGCTTGCTGGTGACGAAGTTAGTATAAACTTAGTTTATGGTGAAATTGTCGCATGAACTAGGATGATTTAATTAATGTTGGGGTTAGCTCGTTAATTACCTTTGAGAAAACACAACAGTCAGGTGAAATACGTTTGTATTTAAAAAACCATAGAAATGAAGGATGCTATATTAATTATCAGCAGGCTCACCCCGTAAAAGCTTCTAATACATCAATAACAGTGATTAAAAAGGCGAGTTATCAACTACAAACTAGCGATTGTTAAGCTAAGCCATTTCATATTAAGCCATTAACAAGCGTAACCACATACCAAAGGGAGAAGTAAAACCAGTTGTTACTGAGCTGATTTCTCCTTTGTTAATAATAAAAATAGTTGGTGTCACTGAAACGCCCCAATCTCGACCAACTCCGCCTTTAGCATCATTGATAACATCAAAGTGATAGTCTTTTGCCTGTAAATATTGCTTAACGCGTTGTGCTTCCCCTGAATTAAGTGCAACTGAAATCACTTGATGGGTATTGGAAACAAGCTCAACGGAAGGGGATACGGTCGTACATATGCTACACCAAGTTGCCCAAAAATAGACCAAAACAGGTTCTTCTTGGCTCATTTCGATTAGGTTTATATTATCACCTTGAACTGATTGCATAACCAGTTCAGGTGCTTCTCCTGAAGCCAAGGATTGGCTACGCCAAAAATCCACGCCCCAACCAACCACAATTGCTAATAAAATAAATAGGGCGATTTCCTTTAACCAACCGAACCATCCTTTTCCTGATTTATTACTTGGCTTTTTTATCTGTTTATCATTACTCATATTATTCAGCTTCCGAGATAGCATTCAGAATGGCTTCACTACTTAAAACAGTCGACAACTCAATGCCTTGTGGTGCATTCGGGCCATAAACAATATTAAAGGGCACACCATAACGCCCGTAGGATTGTAGGTACTCGGTGACTTTATCAGAACGAACCGTCCAGTCTCCTTTCATAAGAATAATGTTATCCGCTTTTAATGCACTATAAACTGGGTTTTGTAATATCACGCCAATCTTGTTGGCTTTACAGGTGACACACCAATCAGCGGTAACATCAACAAATACGGTTTTGCCTTGATTGACTTGTTGTTGTAATTGAGTGGTATCAAGCGGTTGCCAAACAAGATCTGTAGCCAAAGGTGTTGCCCAATGTTTTGCCGTTAAGCTACTAATCAATAAACCTAATGCACTTATTAATAACAAACTAGCAAAAGTTATTAATAAAGTACGTTTACCGTGTTTTTTAGCAATAAGCACAAACAATAACAGTAATAGCAATAACCCAGAGAGAATCACAAAGGTTATACCAATAAAGCTTGTTAATAGTGTTAATAACCAAAGGCTGGTGGCTAAAATCATTAATGCAAAAATGAATTTAACGATATTCATCCATTTGCCAGGTTTGGGTAACAATAGGGCGATCGAAGGAAATAGGGCAATGAGCAACCAAGGCAGTGCCATGCCTAAGCCTAATGCGGTGAAAATTACAAACATTTCAGCAATTGAAGCGCCTAATGCAAAAGCAACAGCAGTACCAAGGAAGGGCGCACTACAAGGGGTTGCTAGTAAAGTTGCAAACATACCCTGTAAATAGTGGCCTAAATATGAATGACCACCTTTAGTCGCTAACCAAGTTTGTACATTGGAAGGCAGTTGAATTTCAAAAAGCCCTAACATATTGGCACCAAAGACTGCCGTAATAGCAACCATTGAGGCGATAAAATAAGGGTTTTGGAATTGTATTCCCCAGCCTAAGGCTTCTCCTGAGAGTTTTAATAACAGTAAAAAAGTAGCTAATAACCAAAAAGAGCTAACAATACCAAAAGACGAAGCTAAAAATTGTTTGCGTATATGTGCTTTTTCAACATCTTGGGTTCCTAAAATAGAACTTAGTTTCATGCCTAATACTGGTAAAACACAGGGCATGATATTCAGGATTAAACCGCCGAGTATGGCGATAAAAAACATAGTCATAATATTATTATTGCCACCAGTGTTGATAATCGCCTGATTGCTACTGGTAGAGATCAGTTCTGCAGTAATATTAGTATCACTGACTGTTGCGTGGATCTGTGTATTACTTAAATTAACATCACCCGCCCAGCTATAAGCATCATAGGTTGCGGTGACTTGTGTTTCATTTACCGTTATTTTAGGTGTTGAAAAAAAGATGCCTTCTAATTCAGGTTGTTGAAGATCAACAAAAATATCAGGGTTTTGCCAATTTAATTGATTATCTATTTGCACTGTCAGTTGTTGGTTATTTTGATCCCAGTAAGATTTAACTGACTTAATAGATAAATTTCCCTTTCCCTCTGCCATTTGTTGTTCATTTATTACAACTGGGACAGCACCTACAGCCTGTGCATAATGAAAGGCAATATCTTGATCAACAATAAGTTCATTTGGGTAGAAAGCGATATCAATATCATAATCGCTTAAGACACAAATCGTGGTACAAGAGGCAATGGTAAATCTGCCTTTTAATATTGTGTAAGCATTTAAGTCAGTTAATTCAATGGTGAGGGGTAATTGCACTTGATGTTTATAACCAAGTGTATCCACACCTAAAACAGGGTAGCGTTGAGGAGCAGGCCAAAACCAATTAATATTATTAATATTTTGAGATTCTGTTTGCCAATCGAAGGCTGGAGCGACACCTCCTTCACCAGGAGACCGCCAATAGGTTTTCCAATCATCTTCAAGAACAACATCTAACAATAAATTTGCCGTTTTATGGTTTTTATCAATCTGCCCTGTTATTTGCATTTGAACTGAAACAGGAGGATGCTGGGGGCTAATTAACCTTCCTGTATCGGTTTGAATTAAATCAGCACTACGCACAGCCAAGCTGTTAAACATTAGAAGGCAAATCAGCAAGCGCATAAAAAGTCGGAAATTAATCAAAAGGAAAGCTCCAAATAGTGATAACTTGATTATAAGACAGGGATAAACGAAGAAAAATTTCAATTAACTTAACAGTTTATCAGAGAAGCTAAAACCTAAAAAGTTCCCTAATAAATAACATCTTTTTACTGTATCGTCGCTTATATCTGCAACTGTACCTATTATGTTTTCTTATTTGTTTAATAATAAGGAACAATTCATTCTCGAAGAGTTAAATATGGCATTAAAAGACTTAATAACCGGCATTTTAGTTATGGCATTATGGGGGATAAATTTCTCCGTCATCAAATTAGGGGTGAGTGAAATCGATCCTTTATTAATGACGGGTTTACGTTTCACATTTGTGTGTATTCCGATGATCTTTTTTATCAAAAAGCCAGATGTGAGTTGGTCTTATTTAATCGCTTACGGACTTATTTTTGGTATTGGCATTTGGGGAATGGGAAGTTGGTCTATTGAAGCAGGTCTATCGGTCGGTATGGCGTCGGTTTTATTACAGATGAATGTCGTAATGGGCATGTTTTTGGGCTATTTATTGTTAAAAGAAAATATTTCAAAGCAGAAACTGATCGGTGCATTGATTGCGATAGCTGGATTGTTGATGAGTTTAACCGTGAGTGATGGCTCTGTGACAGGTAAAGGTTTTGCTCTGATTTTGTGTGCGAGCACTCGCGTGGAGTATCTCGAGTATCATCATTAAACGTTTCTGGCACTAAGCAAGTATTTGCTTTTTCGATTTGGGCAATTGCATTTGCACCTCTGCCATTATTTTTAATTGTATTTCTGCAAAGTGGCAGTGAACCCTTTATCGTTTTAACCTCTGAATTAAATAGTCGAGTTATCTTTTCGGTTTTATTTCAGGCTTATCCAACCACGTTATTAGGTTATTGGGTTTGGAATCGGTTATTAATGAAATATCCTTTATCAACGGTTGCACCATTAACCTTGTTGGTGCCTATTTTTGGTTTATTAGGTGGTGCATTGTTTTATCAAGAGCAAATTGGCTTAGTTAAAGCACTTTCCTGTTTTATGGTTATCAATGGTCTTTTGATTGGATTATTAAGGTTTAATTATATGCCACTACAGAAGCTGTTTTTAGTAAACGATAACGGTATCATTGACCTAACTAAATAAGGTTTAAAAGGAATATAAATGAATTTTCAAGTCGCCATTTTTGATATGGACGGTCTGTTATTAGACACTGAACGAGTTTGTATGGATGCATTCAGTGGTGCCTGTGATTTTTTAAACATTCCTTTTATTGAAAATACTTATTTAAAAATTATTGGTTGTAATGCACAGGGTATCGAGAAAATACTAACTGATGGCTACGGACATTTGACCGATTATGAACCCTTACGTAAAGCCTGGATGGATAGGTATCATCCGATTGTTGAAACTCAGGCGATTCCAGTAAAAGAAGGTGTGCTTGAATTATTAAACTGGTTGAAGTCAAAACAAATCCCTATTGCCGTTGCAACCTCATGCCATCGAGAGTTAGCGATCAACAAGCTTAAATTAGCTGGGCTGTATGAATACTTTGATCATTTAAGTACCGGGTGCGAGGTAAAACAGGGCAAACCACACCCTGAAATATTTTTATTAAGCTGCGCAACGTTTACAGGTTTTACCTGAACACTGTTTAGCCTTTGAAGACTCAAATAATGGTGTTCGTTCAGCGGTTGCCGCTAATATGCAAGTCTTTCAAGTACCCGATTTAGTTTCACCCTGTAGTGAAGTCATAGCCTTATCGCATACCATTAAAAAATCATTATCAGAAGTCCAGCTACACTTAGAGAGTAGCCATTCGCCACTACAAACCAATGCTATCTAATATTTCCTGAAAAACAGATTCACGTTGCTTACTGTTTAGGTTTGGATATAAGCGACATAGTCTGATGGCTTGGGAAAACTTTCCCTTGCCTAGTACGCTGAGTACACGAGTAAATAACTGTTCATCTAAGAAAAATGTTTTTACGGCATGAGAAACCGCATCTTCTAAACGAGTATAAACCACACCATCAAACTCAAAGGGCTGATGCTCTTTTTCTTCAATAAGCTGATCATTATTAATAATAATATCCCAGCCTTTGTAGTTGATGCGAGCCTGCATCATTTTAAACATTGGCCAAGCACTACGTTTAAAACCTTCAAAGGCACTGCCTTCTAATTCTGACTCTAGAAGTTCTTGCTCCGTCCAATTAGAACCTATGCTTAATATTTTTTGATGCTTTTTTACTAGGCCTTGTTTAATCGCATCGCGGTAAGCGTAAATTGAAGTAAATGCACTGCGCTGAATAATAGAAGCGCACTCATTGCGACTAGGTAGACAGATCGGTTCATGATTAACAATGTTCGCTTCATAGGCTTTTTTAGGGAAATTGATGTTTTTATCCTTTGGCTCACCACAAAACCAACAGGTGTTGCGATAATTAAAAGGAATTTCGATTAAACAGTGATTAACGATGTGAGGGCTCCTAAAAAGGTTATGCTTTAAGTTATTATCGCTTTTATATTGGGTAAGCTCAATCTGCAATATGGGGCTTTTAAACTGGTGAGTTTGTAAATAACCTCAGTTCTGGATAAGCAAAACGATACAGTACCGTTATTTACGCGTATTTCTGCGTTAAATCATCTCCCAATAACCCGTTATTGCTTCGATGATTCTCCTTGAACTACGCAAAACTAACAGCACTGTATGTTATATTTTTTAAGCTATTGAAGTTTAATGTTATTTCGCTTTCATTATCCAGAACTGAGATTAAATACTAAAAATAATTTCAAATAGTAGTAATTATCATTTGCATTTGGGTTTGGTGATTGTTATTATCTCTTTCGTTGATTTGGTGCCTTGCACAGCATCATTTTGACTGCTTTGGTTAGCTAGAACCCTGCCTAAATCCTTCGGGCAGGGCTCTAGCCCAAATCCTACATACTTTCTCTTTTATTCTGCATTTTCATAACAACTTCCATTTTAAATAAACGCAATTGGTATTATTTTCATCTTAAATTCATTATTCTATTCAGCAATTAATTTATTTTAGCCCTTAAAGAGAGACAACATGATTGCATTTATCGGTAATATTATTTGGTTATTGTTTGGTGGTATTTTCATGGGACTGGCATGGTGGATAATCGGCTTATGCGCTTTTGTTACTATTATTGGCATTCCATGGGGTAAAGCTTGTTTTATTATTGGTAACTTCTCTTTCTTACCCTTTGGTAACGAACCCATTGATAGAAAATACCTCTCTGGAAAAGAAGATATTGGAACCGGAGGATTAGGTTTTATCGGTAATGTAATTTGGTGTGTGTTAGCGGGTTTTTGGCTAGCTTTAGGGCATTTAATTTCAGCAGTTGCCTGTGCAATCACCATTATTGGTATTCCTTTTGCTATCCAGCATTTAAAATTAGCTGTCATTTCCTTTGCACCAATCGGGCAAACAATTGTACCTAAAGAAGTAGCACAAAGAGCACGGGTCGCTAATGAGACACGCATTTAATCCAGCTTACTTCAATGAATAACTTAACTCCTTAATAAAGGGCGCTTCCTTATGCACCCTTTATGCACCCTTATTTCAGCTTTCTCCTTCTGAAGTATTACAAATCAATGTAAATGTTAAATGCACGACCAAATTCTGCCTTTTTGTTGTTAACACTGCATGTTTTCTGTCTATCTACATGATTATTGTTTGATAATAGAACTTAATTCATTGGTTATTTAGCTAACTTTGATATATTGAATCAAATTAAAGTAAATAGCATTGTTCTGTCTATCCGCTGGAAAGGCGGAATGATTCTGTTTAGTAAAGCTGTTATGTGCAATCAGGAATAGTTATGCATGAAATAAATGAGTTTTTAAAAGCAATAGATAACTTTGAATATGTTAGTTACTTTCGAGGTCATTCAGATTTAACTTGGGAACTTGTCCCCTCGATTGCTAGAATGAACCCTGCTTCTCTTAATATACCTGAACATGCTCATTGGTCTGGACTTGAATGTGATATTTTGCGTGAATTTGAAAAACATGGATGTTCAATATTTAAAAAAGCTCCTCAAAACGAGCTAGAATGGTTAATTCATGCTCAGCATCATGGTTTACCTACTAGGCTACTTGATTGGAGTACAAACCCTCTGAAAGCTTTATTTTTTGCTGTGGAAGATCCTTCCTATGACCATCTCGATGGTGTTGTTTATGGTGTTGAACCCAAATTAAACTTTGTAATGGAAAAATTTGTAGAACTTAACAAATTTGACATGATAATTGGTTTTCACTCATCAAGTCTGAATCATCGTGTTACAGCTCAAGAAGGAAGCTTCACTTTGTCTCCTTTACCCAATAAATGGGAACCCTTTACAGAAATACAACCTGATAATAAATCTGTAGATTATCTAGCCAGCTACATAATCCCAAAAGAGCACAAGTCAAAATTGAGAAAACAGCTCAAAAAATTAGGTATAACTCATAAGTTCATGTTTCCAGATTTAGATGGTTTGGCTAAATCAATTAAAAGAAATTATGGTTTGTAATCATTGCATATAACAAGCACATTAAATCGGAGCAAAAACAGCGGACTATGTTTAGTTCTTCAAAAAAGTTTAGCACGCTTATGTGAGTGTTATTTTTTAAATTAGTTTTATTTGAATAGATATATTTTATAAGCCACAAGGAAAATACAAAATGCATGCTGTTGCACCTTATTTGTTTCGATGCTTTAACAAAGATCTAGGAGGGAGGATCGAAGAGCGATATAGCACTTTAGATAACCTTGGAGATAAAGATCTTTTCTATATTTTACGTGATTTTTTAATGTTTAATACTGGGGCGTATAAGATTATCGATGAATCTAAGCAGGTCTATCAATTCGAAAATTTAAAAATTAATGAAGAAAAAGAGAAATTTGTGGGTGGTTTAATGTTGGTATCTATGGAATGAAAACTGACATTATTAATGTAGCTACAGGCGAAGTTGATTTTGAGAAAGCAAAAAATAATGCTGAAATAATTAAGCATTATATTCATTACTTTATTCCTAGAGGATTTAATGAAGGCATGGCTTTTATGCATTCGTATCGAGGTGTTGGTGTAAAAACACTATTTTACTCTTTGTTTTCGCAATACTTTCGGGATATTACTGGATTATCAATTCAAATGAATCCTTTAGCTTACGATAATGCGATTAATGCATGGTTGGACGCTACTGCAAAAGAAATCAAATTAACAAAATTTGTCGGATTAAATGATATTGCAGATCAGGTTAGACTACTTGGGCATGGAGAACAAGAGTTGATCATTAAACCTCCAAGAAATGGCGGGATGGGGAAACTCCGAGATTATTTAAATCAAGATAGTGCTCATAGAAAAGCTGTCGAAGTAATGGGGGAATATGGGGCTCAGGTTAAAACGGTAGTTGAAATAGGCGGTAAAAGAAGAACTTTTAATGTAGGAAGAAATCGAACAAGTGCTTTATGCGAAATTGAAGTAGAAGAAGAAGTGATTGGGGATGATGGTGTTCCTGACTTTGTTATTGTTAATACTTGGGTTAGAGGTATTGTAGCTGAGTATGCTCAAACTATGTATCCTGGTTTAAAAGTTGAGGTAGCCTAAAATGAGTTCTAAAATTAACATATGGTCTATTGTGGCTGGTCATATCAAAACTCTCCGTAATGCATCAACTAACAAAGTTAGTTTTTCTGATTATGCTACCTTTTATTTCGTCCCAGCCATCATAGCTATTTTATTTTCATATTTTGGTATTAAGGTGACTAGTGATGCAAATTCATTACTTGTAAATTTTGGAGCTATATTTACAGCTTTGTTGTTAAGTGGTTTCTCGTGTTGGTATACGACCAAGGTGAAAAATTAAGAGGGGTTGTAAATGACTCTAAAAAACATAATATTCAATTGAAAAAAATTTACTGGAGCAATTGTACTTTAATATTTGCTATGCAATTGTGGTATCTGTTTTTTTAGTTTTTCTTTGTTTGGTATATACATTTTTACCCGATAAAGCATGTATTATTTCAATACGTAGCTTCTCACTTAGCTTTGATTTGAAATTACTTATAGTGTCACCTCTTATTTTATTGGTATTGCTTAATCTACTTTTAACCATTCTTATGGTTGTCAAAAGAATGCATACGTTGTTAACGATAAAAATATAACAATACAATTCAAAAAGTACTAAAAACAGCTGGCTATCTCGCTCCGCTCGAATTTTAGCACACAATTTTTAGCCTGTTGACTGGGCGTTGAAGTTGTATAGTTTTTCATGAATTAATGAAAAACGTTTTGTAAATTATTGTTTTAATACCCAACTAAAACACGATAAAACGTATTTTTCTTAAAGAAATAGAAATTCTACAGCCTTGTTATAACGCAAAGGAGTTCATTTGCATATCGAGTATATTTTAGGGCTAATTTCTTTCTTTACTTCAGTTCTTGCCGGAGTGATAGGTTTTGGTGGGGGTATGCTATTAATAGCAATACTACCTATATTTTTAAACCCTAGTTTGATAATCCCAATCCATGGTATTACACAGTTAGCTAGCAATTCTTCGCGAATGTTGTTTTCCTTAAAAAATGTTCAATGGTCATTACTTCCAAAATTTCTTGCAGGCTCTATCATTGGCGTTTGTATCTTTGGTTTATTGCTGTCCAATATAACAACTGAGTATGTACCTTTTTTTATTGGGTTGTATATTATCCTTAACTTATGGAGTAAACGCTTTTCTAAGTTTATTAAAAAATATGAGAATTATTATTTTATCGGTCTACTTCAAACAGGTTTAGGTTTAATTGTTGGTGCGACTGGGCCATTATCACTTACCGTTTTAACAAAAGAACTAAGCTCAAAAGATGAGATTATAGCAACTAGTTCAATGTTCATGACTATAAGCCATTTGGCAAAAATTCCAGTATTCATGGCGATAGGCGTATCACTTTCAGGTCATTTAAATTTACTTGTTTTTATGGTCATTGGCTCTGTTCTTGGCTCTTTTATCGGAACAAGGTTAAGGTTAGTTGCCAACAATGATAAGTTGATTTTAGCCATTAAAATCTTATTAAGCATCATGGCTGTTAAAATGTTGTTCACTATAATTTCGCTATTAGTGCCATTCGAGTAAGGTATTTTATTTTTTATTTTCGATATATTGAAATAAATAAAAGCAAATGAATGTTTCTAAGTGATTGAAATATATTTTTTTGTCTGGTGTTTGTCAGGTTTGTGTCTTTTTTAAATATCGTATTCTATCTGGGCTTGGTGACCTGTTTGGGATTGAGGAATTGGCATCATTAACCATGGCCTTAATGCATTTGAATTTTTTAATTTGTTCGGTGCAAAATGGGAAAAGAAGCAAATTAAAAATGGCTAGGTAGGAAGCTGTAAAGCAAGCTTATTTGTGCTGATCTTTTAGATGAATATCTTTTACGGGAACTTTTAACCTAGTATTTTAGTCTCTTACTATATGATTTATATATTTTAACCACTAGATTAACAAGGCATCAGATGATAAATGAACAAGGCTTTACCTTAGTAAAAAACTTAATTGCTAAATTATTCACAGTGCTTTTTTTAGGACTAGCAATAGCAATCTTGTATTCGCTATTTAGCTCGGTAATAAAAGGCATCATGAGTGGTGCAGATATCACGCAAATATTTTTAACCAGTATTAATACAGGCATAATTGCGTTGGCGGTATTCGAGTTAGCCATTGTTGTACATAAAGAATATTCGGACCATGAAAGTGAAAATGAAGGCAATGCGATTGCAGGCCTGAGACGCACAATCCCTCGATTTATAGGAACAGTTTGTGTCGCTTTATCTTTAGAAGGGCTAATTATGGTTATTAAATACAGCCAATTAGATCTAGCAGGTAATTTATATTACCCAGTTGCAATAATTACTAGTACAGCATTTCTATTGACGGCTTTAGGTTTATTTATACATCTGACCAAAGGTAATGAAAAATAATTAGGTGGTAATAGTGATGCTTATTACTTGAATGCAATGTTTATCTCGTAGCCAAAGCATTCAGGTGTTATGAATATATAATAATCATCACTTTAGACTAAGGTAAGCATTGTCAGTTGATATTGTCAGTAATTTATTTCTACTAAAAATTTCTACTAAAAACAATGCTTATCTATATGCTTGCGAATACCTGCTAAATAAAATTACACCAAGGCGAGCAAGTTGCTCGCTGGCAATATCAAGGCTTGTTTGGGCAATTTCAGGGCCCATAGCTAAGGACTCTGCATAAACTATCTCTACATCTGAAATGCCAATAAATCCAAGCACATTTTTTAAATAGGGTACCTGTTGATCGCTAAGCTGATCTTTATGCATACCGCCACGTGTTGTGATAACAATTGCACGTGTATTGGTTATTAAACCCTGTGCGCCTTTCTCTGTGTAAGTAAAGGTTTTGCCCGCTCTCGCAATTAAATCAATCCAATTTTTTAACTGTGTCGAAATATTAAAGTTATACATAGGCACTCGCTAATATTAATACATCTGCGTCTTCTAATTCGGTAATTAGCTGGTCAGAAAGAGCAAGAGGCGCTTGTTGTTTTTCGTTAAGTTGTTCTGGTGCACGTAAGGCATTTGCAATATCACCGTCTAAAACAGGAATAGGTTGTAGGGAAAGATCGCGCAGGGTTATAGTCGCTTTTTGTAAACTATATTTTTCTAATAATTGGTCAACTAATTTAGATGAACTTGAATAGTCACCTAGTATGCTAGATTTTAATGCTAATACTTGAGTCATAGATAAATCCTTGTTGTTGTTTATATTTATAGACGAATTTGGTTACTCGCTAGCGATATATTTGGTTCTGTTTGTAGGAAGGTTTAAAGGTTAAAATAAGTATAAACAAATAGGAGCGGTAACAACATTAGCGAATACAGTGCAATTTGTTCAGTTTTTTTGAATGTTTAAAGCGACATCTTTTTTATAGCGCTTTGTTTTTATTTGCTATTAGTTAAACATAGCGATAAGCGCTACTCTGTAGTGACTTATGGCTTTAATAATAGAGAAATACTTAATGGACACATTATTTTTAGTTATTGCTTCAACGTTATTTGCAGGTATAGCAATGCCTTTTGGCGCAATCATTGCCCACTTCGAGAAAGTTAATAAAAGGTGGCTCGAAGAAGATATTCAACACGGGGTGATGGCCTTTGGTGGAGGTACATTATTATCTGCTATTGCCTTAGTGCTGGTTCCAGAAGGGGTAGAAAGCCTTACTCCATTATATGCTTGTATTTGCTTTTTATTAGGTGGTCTTGGTTTTATGCTACTTGATATTTTCCTGAAAAAAATCAATACACCTGCAACTCAGTTAGGCTGCAATGCTGTCCGATTTTATTCCTGAGTCAATTGCCCTCGGGGCCTCCTTTGCAACAGGTAGCCATAATGCTTTTTTACTTGCAGGATTAATTGCATTGCAAAATTTACCCGAAGGTTTTAGCGCCTATCGAGAGCTTAATCAGGCTAAAGTTTATAAGCCTTTTAAAATTATTCTTATCTTTTCTATATTGGCATTATTTGGCCCTATTTCGGGTGTTTCTGGTTATCTTTGGTTATCTGAGTTTCCAGAATTGATTGCTGGTATTATGCTTTTTGTTGCTGGTGGCATTCTATATTCAATCTTTCAAGATATTGCGCCGCAGGTTAAATTAGAAAACCACTGGGCGCCACCAATGGGTGCCGTGCTTGGGTTTATGCTTGGTATGTTTGGGTTTATGATGACGGCTTAATTGGTTTTTTGACAGTAAATCTCAAAAATGGCGTCAATATTTATACATATTTAACGCCATTTTATGGTTATAGAACTAAAACAGTGGTCAGTCTAGCTATTTAAAATTACCCTACCTCTTACAACTTAGGTCTAGTTAGGAATATTTTTTCCTGCGTAATACTTGAACACTTATTTAAACTTAATCGTTACTATCATTATCAATGCCATAGTTAACTGAAAGGTTAATTAAACCTGTGTATAACATATCGCCATCTGCATTCATTTTTTCAGAAACGGTAATGTATGGGTTATCATTTAAAGAAACGCTATGTGTGTAGTGTGTTATATGACCTAGCTCTTTATTTAACTCAGTCAGCTGAACTGTTTTGTAATGTTTCTAGCTTATCAAGAGCCACTTCATAGGCTACAGCTTTGCTACTTACTTGTGCAGTTTTAATAACTTCAGTTGTTTCTGCTGTATCAAAAGCAAATACTTGAGAGCTTAAAAGTACCATTGCTGATGCCATTAGTGCGTTTTTAATCATTTTCATTTTTTGTATCCTTCATATAATAAGTTGTTTAAATTTCGTCAAAAGGCGACTTCAACGTCATGCCTGTTTGCTATGGATACATAATAACTTGGGATAGATGACTTAAAACCGACACTAAAATGACAGTTTTGTCATTGTTAATAAAACTTCCAATATTGGTTTTTGGGGGGATGAAATTGGTTTAGCTTAAGTCGAAGGGGTATATATTATAAATGGCGATAATATCTAAATATTATCGCCATTTATTATGACACTTTATAGTATTTTTAAAATAAAAGTGAGCGTTTGCTTACTCAACTGTAACTGCTTTTGCTAAGTTTCTTGGTTGATCAACATCGGTTCCTTTAATTAGGGCTATATGATATGAAAGCAATTGCATAGGCACTGTGTAGAAGATAGGGGCAATAATTTCATCAACATGTGGCAATGTAATTATTTTCATGCCTTCACAGGCTTCAAAACCTGAGTTTTTATCAGCGAAGACATATAATAAACCGCCACGAGCACGCACTTCTTCAACATTTGATTTCAGTTTTTCCAATAAATCATTGGTTGGTGCAACGACCACAACTGGCATATCGGCATCAATCAATGCTAGCGGGCCATGTTTTAATTCACCTGCTGCATAAGCCTCTGCATGAATATAAGAAATCTCTTTTAGTTTTAATCGTTGCTTCCATCGCAATAGGGTAATACTCTCCACGACCTAAGAATAAGGTGTGGTGCTTGTCTGCAAAGTCAACGGCTAGTGCTTCGATTTGTTTATCAAACGCTAAGGCTTTTTCAATTTCAACAGGTAAAGAATGCAAAGCTTTGACGATTTTGTTTTCTTTTTCTGAATCGATTGTACCTTGCTCTTTACCGATTGCAGTCACTAATATCAGCATAGCCGCAAGTTGTGTGGTAAAGGCTTTGGTTGAAGCAACGCCAATTTCAGTACCTGCGCGAGTCATAAAGGCTAAGTCTGATTCTCGAACTAATGAAGAGCCAGAAACATTACAAATAGACATTGCTGACATGTAACCCTTTTCCTTCGCTATACGTAATGCGACTAAGGTATCAGCAGTTTCACCTGATTGTGAAAGGGTTAATAACAAACTATTCGGACGAACCACAAAATCACGATAACGGAACTCGGAAGCAATCTCTACATCACAACTCACACCTGCAAGGGACTCAAACCAATAACGTGCTGACCATGCCTGAATTATACGAGGTACCACAGGCGATGATTTGTACATGTTGCACTTTTGATAAAATATCCTTTGCGCCATTACCTATGCTGTTTACTAGTATGCTGTCATCAGTAATACGACCCTCTAATGCACTAATCAACGCGCTTGGCTGTTCAAAAATCTCTTTTTGCATGAAGTGACGGTATTTACCTTTAGTACCAGCATCGTGCTCAACAGTTGATTCAAGTACTTCACGTGTTACTGGGTTACCATTAACATCAAAGATATTAACATCGTGACGTGTGATTTCTGCTACATCACCTTCTTCTAGATACATAAAACGACGTGTGACGTTTAATAATGCAAGCTGGTCCGATGCGAGAAAGTTTTCGCCGATACCTAAACCAATCACTAAAGGGCTACCTGAACGTGCAACCACTAAACGACTTGGATCTCTGCGATCCATTGCAACTGTGCCGTAGGCTCCTTCAAGCTGAAGTGCGGTTTTTTGTAATGCTTCTAGTAAGGTTTCAGAGCTTTTTAGTTCCCAATCAACTAAATGGCCAATGACTTCAGTATCTGTTTGAGAAACGAATTCATAACCACGTGCGCGTAATGTTTCACGTAATAATTCATAGTTTTCAATAATGCCATTATGCACAATAGCAATATTGTCACCGGACATATGTGGATGTGCATTGATTTCAGAAGGTTCTCCGTGTGTTGCCCAGCGAGTATGCGCAATGCCTGTTCCACCAAGTACTGGATCGACTTTGATAGCATCCGTTAGTTCTTTTACTTTGCCTAAGCGACGCACACGTTTTAGATTTAAGTCTTTATCAACAATAGCAACACCAGCAGAATCGTAACCTCGGTATTCAAGGCGCTTTAAACCCTCTAATAAAATATCAGCAACATCTCGTTGTGCAACCGCACCAACAATCCCACACATAACCTTTACTCCTATTTATTTGTTTTAAACAAATATAAACACGCATTAAACGTGCAAATAAATGCATTGTAGCGCATGAATTATAATAAATCATGCATAACTAATGTTTTTTGTTCGCTTTTTATGCATTTATTCTGTTTTTGGCCTGTTTTTGGCCTGTTTTTGGCCTGTTTTTAGTTAGCGCTATTGCAGTGCATAAGGTTTTTAATTGATAACAACTATATAACTGTCTAAAATAACAGGACGTTTATGGAGAAAAAAATGCTTATTGCTCAGTTTAGTCAATTATTAATATTATTGTGGAAACTCTCTTCTGTTTTTGTGCTTCCTCTGATTATGATTGGTTATGTGATGGTAATGCATCATTATGACGCTGAATTTACTTTTTCAGAGTTAGATACCGGAAAGAATATTCATAAGTGGATTGTGTTGGCTATTTATTTGTCTTACCTTTTATTGTGGAATCGAAGTAATAAACGCGTCATTTCTTACCTTAAAAAATTAGAGTATTAATGAATCTTCTTCCTATTGAAATGGCGGTATTAGCGTCACTTGTTTTCTTTTTGTTAGTTTTTTTATCCTTTACCTTCGTACAAAAAGCTCCCTTAAAACCACCTTATTACTTAATGAACAGACTGTTTTGTTCAATAAAGATGCCTTAGAAAATAAAAATAATGAGCTGGTCGCTTCGCAGTTATTAGTTGATAGCTTGCAGTTACAAAATAATAAGTTAACTCTGCGATTACGTGAAACGGAAGTTCGTTTACAGGCAGAACAACGGCGTTTACAGGAGCGACAGGATAATGAAGAAAAATTAAGCTCACAGTTTGAGCTTTTATCGCAACGTATTTTTAATGATAAGTCAGCGCAATTTAAATCGCTTAACCAAGAAAGCATTAATCAGTTATTAGCGCCCTTTAAAATGCAATTAGAAGGTTTTAAACAACAGGTAAACGATTGTTATATTAATGAGGGTAAAGCACGCTTTAATCTGCAAGAGGAAATAAAAAAACTGGCTAATATTAACCAGCTAATGCAACAGGAAGCGAGTAACCTGACTAATGCGTTAAAGGGTGATAATAAACAAATGGGTAATTGGGGTGAAATTGTTTTACAACGTATCCTTGATAACTCTGGGCTAAGAGAAGGCCATGAGTATGAAACGCAGGGGCATTATAAAAATGAGTCTGGACAACGCTTTTTACCCGATGTGATTGTTCATCTTCCTCAAAATAAACATATCATAATTGACTCGAAAGTTTCCCTAGTCGCCTATGAGCGGTACTTTAATAGTGAATTATTAAGCGAACAAAAAGAGGCACTAAAAGCGCATGCTTTATCCGTTCGACAGCATATTAAAGGTCTTGCAAGAAAGGATTATCAGCAATTAAAAGGTACAAATAGTTTGGATTATGTTTTGCTGTTTGTTGCCGTTGAGCCTGCTTTTATTGTCGCTATTGAACATGATCCCGATTTGGTTAAATTAGCCTTAGATAATAATATTCTGTTAGCAAGTCCGACCAACCTAATGATTGCCTTACGTACTATTGAAAACCTATGGCGTTTTGATTCTCAGGAAAAAAACGGACGTTTAATTGCTGAGCAAGCGAGTAAGTTATATGACAAATTACGCTTATTTAGTGGCAACATGCTTGAGGTTGGTGCGCAACTAGGTAAAGCACAGGATAGTTATGATCATGCCTTAAAGCAGTTTAGTGAAGGTCGAGGAAATGTTATCGCTCAAGCTGAGTCACTTAAAAATATGGGCGTTACAGTGAATAAACCATTGCCTTCCGAGCTGGTGGCTTCCTCACAGCAACACAAGCTCTCTAGCGACGCCAAAAATGGCGAGTAAGCATCACTACAACGGTCAAAATTTCTAAGCGTCCCATCAACATACAAATAGATAAAATCCATTTAGAGACATTTGAAAAGTGTGCAAAATTACCTGAAGGGCCGATCTCTTCTGTTAACCCTGGGCCAACATTGGAAACAGCGGTTATAGCGGCTGTTAGTGAAGTCATGGCAGATGAACCAAGTAATGTTAATAATAATGATGCAATCATAATGGTGGCGATATAGGCCAATACAAAAGCAATCAGTGATCGTAAAATATCATCACTAATTTTACGATTGTTATACTTTTGAGGCAGGATTGCATGTGGATGCATCAACAGCATTAATTGTCGTTTGAGTAGGCTAAAGGCGATTTGAAAACGAAATATTTTTATAGCGCCGGTTGTTGAACCAGAGCAAGCACCAACAAAGAAAAGCGCAAAAAACATCATCACGCTAAAGTCGCCCCAGGTGATAAAATCATCTAAGCCAAAGCCCGTAGTAGTAATAACCGAAATAACATTAAATAGGCTCAAGCGTAGCGCATCTAACCAGTTAAATTGACCATTTAAAAATAAATATAAAGTTAAACTAATGGTACAGGCAAGAATGATTTTTACGAAGCCTTGTATCTGTGCATCTTTATATAGAGGGCTTAGGTTACGATGATTAAAGGCACGTATAAACAGTAAAAAGGGAAGCCCACCTAGGAACATAAATATAATAGCATTCCAATGAGCAAAGTGAGAAAAGTGGCCCATTGAACCATCTGATGTTGAATAACCACCAGTAGAAATGGTTGTCATGGCATGATTTAAAGCATCAAAATTATTCATGCCTGCTAAGAGATAGCCAATAAAACAACAGATGGTTAAAAACACATAAACCAATAAAATATCAAGAGCAACTCGGCGTGTTTTTGAGGTGGCTTTATCTGACCAGTCCGAGGATTCGGTTTGGAAAAGGCGCATACCACCAACATTTAGAAAGGGCAGAATAGCCACGCCCATAACAATAAATCCGACGCCACCTAACCATTGTAAAATGGATCGCCATAATAAAATGCTGGGATGCATGGTATCTAAACCATGTAATACAGTACTGCCTGTGGTGGTAATGCCAGACATGGTTTCAAAAAACGCATCGCTATAGGTGATGTGTTCTATTAAAACAAAGGGTAAGGTCGCAAATAAGCTTGCTAATACCCACACGCCCGTTGTGAGCAGGAACATTTCCCGTACACCGAGCCGAGAGCGTTGCTCTTCTCCACCTAAAAAGATAAATATAAATGAAGCTATATGAGTAATAATAATGGCAGATAGGAACTCAAAGCCACCTAAACTATCCTCATAGAAAGCCAGTGCCATAGGAAAGTACATAAACACGGCCATTTTTGATAAAACCAGGCCAGTGATAAAAAACAGTGGACGATAAACCATTTACAACAACTAAATTAGAGGAAGAACGGGCTAGGTTGAAATAGTTTTTCAATATCACTGATGTATTTTTTGTTTACCAAAAATAGAATCACATGATCATCGCTTTCTAGCATTGTATTGTCATGGGCAATTAATACTTCATTGTTACGTACAATTGCACCAATGCTAGTACCTGGTGGAAGTTTCAGTTGGCATAACTCTCTGCCAACCACTTTAGAAGTCATATTATCGCCACGAGCGATGATTTCGATTGCCTCTGCAACTCCTTCGCGTAATGAATATACATGCCTCAAGTCAGCCTTACGAACATGTGTTAATAGTGCTGAAATAGTGGCTTGTTGCGGTGAAATGGCAATATCTAAAATATTACCTTGGATTAAATCGACATAAGCGGTGCGTTGAATTAATACCATTGCCTTACGTGCGCCTAAACGTTTGGCTAGCATAGCAGACATGATATTTGCTTCATCATCATTAGTAACGGTGATAAAAAGATCAATTTGGTCGATATGTTCTTCGATTAATAATTCTTGATCTGATGAATCGCCACAAAACACTATGGTATTAGAAAGGGTTTCGGAGAGATATTCTGCACGTTTAAAGTTTTTCTCGATAAGTTTGACTGAGTTTTCTTTTTCAAGACGTTTGGCGAGGTTTTCACCAATATAACCACCACCAATAATCATTATGCGTTTATAAGGATGCTCTAATTTTTGCATTTCACTCATAATTGCTTTGATATGTTGGCTTGCAGTAATAAAGAAGACCTCATCATCTGCTTCAATAATGGTTGTGCCCTGTGGTCGAATCGCTTTACCACGTCTAAAGATAGCCACCACACGCGCTTCAATATTTGGCATATGCTCTTTAAGGGTTGAAATTGCATTACCAACCAAGGAGCCTCCGTAATAGGCTTTTATTGCCACCAAGCCAACTTTTCCTTCGGCAAAATGCGCTACTTGTAATGCACCTGGGTGTTCAATTAACTGAAAAATGTAATCACTTACTAACTTCTCTGGGGCTATAATGTGGTCGATTGGAAAGGCGTCACTCTTGAAAAGTTTATCTTCAAATTGGATCATGCTTTGTGAGCGAATACGGGCTATTTTTTTAGGTACATTAAAAAGAGTAAAGGCAATTTGACAGGCAACCATGTTAATTTCATCGGAGTTAGTTACTGCTATCAACATGTCTGCATCATCGGCACCCGCTTCGGAAAGTGTGCTTGGGCTAGACGCGTTACCTTGTACAACACGTAAATCAAAACGATCCTGTAAGTCTTGCAGTTGCTCATGAGAAGAATCAACAATGGTGATATCGTTATTTTCACCGACTAAATTCTCAGCTAGCGATGCGCCCACTTGACCTGCGCCTAAAATGATAATTTTCATTGTTATATATGATCCTGTTTATGTAAAACAATATCTTACAGTTAGAGAACGAGTGTTCTACACGCGTTGCTATAGAGGCTATTCAGGCAAATTATGGTAAGGTTTTATACTAACTTCTTTTGAAGTTTTGCGTAATAAAAACCATCCATTGCATCTTCATTAGGTAATAACTGACGACCCTGAGTTTTATCATTATATTGCGTTGATAAAGGAATTAACATGGCATCGCTTGTACTTTCTAAAAAGCTCTGAACTTGTAATTCATTTTCATCGAGTAAAATGGAACAGGTTGCATACAATAAAATGCCACCGGGTTTTAATTTATCCCATAGGGCCTTAAGAATGCTTTTTGTAATGCCACTAATTCAGCAATATCACTATCGCGACGTAACCAGCGAATATCTGGATGGCGACGGATTACACCTGTTGCGCTACAGGGAGCATCACACAGAATGCGATCAAATAAATCACCTTTCCACCAGTCATCTGGTTTAGAAGCATCGCCGTGGATCACTGTTGCCTGCAACTGTAATCTGTCTAGGTTTTCCTGCACACGTTGTAGGCGCTTTTCATCGGCATCAACTGCAACCATCTGTTTTAGCTTTGGTTGCAATTCTAGGCTATGTACTGTTTTCCCACCAGGTGCGACACAAGCATCTAATACGAGATCACCAGATTGAGCATCTAAATAATGGGTCGCTAATTGTGCCGCGCCATCCTGCACTGAGACCCAGCCCTCTGTAAAACCAGGTAACTTATAAACATCGGTAGCACTTTCAAGACGTAAAGCATTGTTATTTTCATCATCAAGTGGCTTAAAGCTGTTGAGTTCTGCTTCATTTAATAACGCTTGGTATTGCTCACGAGTATGATGCAAATTATTAACACGTAGCCACATAGGCGCTTGCTGGTTATTCTCAAGCATAATTGTTGCCGCTTTTTCTTCGCCATAGGCGCTGTTTAAGCGTTTAACTAACCAACTTGGGTGGCAGTATTTAAGTGTGCTTTGTTGGTCTGCTTGTTCAACTAATGCTGTTTGTTCACGTAGGAAATTACGTAAAACACCATTTACCATGCCTTTTAATGCGGGCATTTTCAGTGCTTTAGTCGCGTTTACTGTTTCGCCTACAGTCGCATGACTTGGAATGCGCGTATAAAGTAATTGATAAATTCCAACTAATACCAAGAAGTGCATATTGCGTTGTTTGCCCTTAAGAGGCTTTTTCATCAATGATCGACAGAAAAAATCAAGTCTTGGTAGAGTGCGCAAAACGCCATAACAAAGCACTTGTAATAAGGCTTTGTCTTTAGGGCTTAAGTCATTTTGTGCGGCGGGTAGGGCTTGTGAAAGAGATTGACCTTGTTCTACCACTTGATTTAAAACTTTTGCGGCTAAGGCTCGAACATTCATTCCGTTTCACCTTGGGAACCAAGTTGTCTACCTGTTGCAAATAACTCTCGGCGTGAATTTAATATGTCTGCAACTGGCATCATTTTTTTGCCTGAAAGTTGTATCATTTGTAAGTTCAAAATAGCCTTACCGGTTGCGACTTGAATACCGCTTTTATCGGCACTGATAATGGTGCCAGGCGCTTCTGTTGATTGTTGTTCGATTACATTGGCTTGCTGTACTTTTACAGGTTTGCCATCTAGTTCGAAGTAACTCATTGGCCAAGGGTTAAATGCTCGGATACAACGTTCAATAAATGCCGCGTCTTCGGACCAATCTATTAATGCTTCTGCTTTGCTGAGCTTTTTCGCGTAATTAGCGAGGCTTTCATCTTGCACTTCTGCGCTTAATTCACCCTTGGCTAATCGAGAAATAGTATCTACTAAAACTTCAGGAGCTTGATTTGCTAGTTTTTCATATAGAGAGCTACTGGTTTCAGTGTCGTCAATAAGACAACTGACTTTAGTAAGCATATCTCCGGTATCTAAACCTGCATTCATTTGCATAATGGTGACACCCGTTTCTTTGTCACCAGCCCAAATAGCGCGCTGAATAGAGTCGCGCCACGCCAACGAGGTAATAGAGAACCGTGAACATTAAGGCAACCTAAGCGAGGTGTTTCTAGTACAACCGTCGGTAGAATGAGTCCGTAGGCAACAACTATCATAAGATCGGCATTCAGTGAGGCAAGCTCTGCAACAGTTTCACTCGATTTAAAGTTTTCTGGCTGATATACGGGTAAATCATGCTCAAGCGCAAGTTGCTTAACAGCACTTGCTGTTAATTTTTTACCTCGCCCAGCAGGACGATCTGGTTGCGTATAGACAGCAATAATATTAAACTCAGACTCGATCAGTGCGCTTAGATGTTTCTGTTGCAAAATCTGGAGTGCCGGCAAAGACAATGTTTAGTTTTTCCACGGAGATATTTTACCTTTTAAGGACTTACGAAAACTTTTCGTTTTGACGCCGCAATTTTTCAAGTTTAGTTTTGATGCGTTTCTGTTTAAATGGCGATAGGTAATCGATGAACAATTTCCCTTTAAGGTGATCTAATTCGTGTTGAATACAAACGGCTAATAAACCGTCGGCTTTTAACACTTGTTGGTTGCCATCTACATCCAGATATTGCACAGTAACAAATTCGTTGCGTTTAACATCAGCTTGCGTATCAGGTACCGAAAGGCAACCTTCTTGCGATTCTTCTTCACCTGATTGTTCTATGATTTCAGGATTGATAAGAGCAAACGCTTGATCACGACTGTCTGAAGTATCAATGACGACAACGCGTAAGTGAACGTTAACTTGTGTTGTCGCTAGCCCCACACCATTTTCGTCATACATGGTTTCAATCATGTCAGTGACGAGAGTTTTAATCTCTGGTGTGATCTGCTCAACAGCTTTCGCAACGGTTCTAAGACGTTGATCGGGAAAATGTAATACATCGAGTAAAGCCATGATATTATCTTTCTCTATAGTTAAATGTTAAAGAACACTAATTCTATACCGAGGGCGCTTGCAGATGCAACAAAAGCATCCTTGGTTAATGTTGGATGACCTATTTCCTCATACAAAAATTGCTATATTTAGCGCACAGGGATTGTTATGAAATTGAAACGAGTGACCTCATTGTTATTAGGTGCAGTAATTTCTTTTGTCTGCTTTTGCTGATACATTGACTTTAAGAGAAGATCATCCAGAAACCTATACGGTTGTAAAAGGCGATACCCTTTGGGATATTTCAGCCTACTTCTTAAATACCCCTTGGTTATGGCCACGTTTATGGCAAGCCAATAGCCAAATAGAAAATCCACACTTAATTTATCCAGGTGATGTATTAACACTGATTTGGGTAGATGGCGAACCACGCTTAACCCGTAAACAATTAATGAAACTCTCTCCTAAGCCTCGTTTAGAAGAGAAAAAGAACCTATTCCAACCATTCCACTTTCTGCAATTTCTGCTTTCTTATCAAAGGATCATGTCATTGATCCTGCATTAATTGCTGATTCACCTCGCTTATTAGGTGATGCTATTGGTTCTCCTCGCTTTTTTGCTGGTGATATCTTTTATGGTGAGGGGCAATACGATAAGCAAAGGTTATATGGTATTTATCGTTTAGGTGACAACTTAATTGATCCACCAACTAAAGAGTTCTTAGGTAAAGAGCTAACTTTTATTGGTTTGTCTGAGGTTTCAAAAAGCCCAAATGTTGATACAACTGATCAGGTGACACCACTGGACTTTATTAAGAGCTCTCGTGAAGCACGTCAAGGTGATTTATTATTACCAATTCCTGAATATGAAAGTTTGCCAGCATATTTCTTACCGCAACCTGTTGCATTAGAAGTGCAAGGACAAATATTAGGTGCTTTAAATAATGCGACTGCGATTGGTAAATGGGATGTGGTAGTTATTAATAAAGGCTTACGTGAAAACATTCAAATTGGCTCTATGTTTTCAATTCTACGCTCAGGCCCTGAGATGATAGTAAACAAAGAAAAAATTGAATATAAAGCTGATGCAAGTCGTTTTGATAAAATGGGGGATACAGATATTGTCATTCCTGCGGAACGAATTGGTGAGTTAATGGTGTTTAAAGTTTATGAAAAAGTAAGCCTTGGTTTAGTGATGCGTAGTAGTTCACCTGTTGGTGATAACTTTAAAATACAAGGTTTAGAGTTTTAATTAGCACCGCCATTTAACTGGAAATGTCCATTTAAGTTTAAATATGGGCATTTCTATTTTAAATTAGATCGATTTTACGGTTAAGGTAGGTCTTTATCCAGCATGATCTTTTTGAATTAGAAACAGGCGCCAATTCATCTATTGACCAGATTAAAAGCTGGATGGTGTTAGATGCTATCCCTGCACTACAAAAGCGCTCCATCTTTAAACTTCTTAGTAAACATCCCTTAGCAGAATTATTACAACTGCCTATAACAACCCTAGAGTCCTACCGTTTAAAAGAAAATCAAATTAATGCTTTATTACACCCTGATTGGGGGCAAATAGAAGAAAATATTAGTTGGATAGACGAAGCACAAAATAAGCATATTATTTGTTTTGACGATAGTCGTTACCCTGCACTGTTAAAAGAAATCAGTAATCCACCCTTATTACTGTATTTACATGGCGATTATCGCCTTTTAAATTCACCACAAATTGCCTTAGTTGGCAGTCGAAATTGCACTCCCTACGGACAGGAAAAATCCTATCAATTTGTCGCCGAGTTAGCTAAAGCAGGCTTTACTGTCACCAGTGGACTAGCATTAGGCATCGATGGTTATGCTCATCAAGGTGCGTTAGACAATCATGGAAAAACTATTGCGGTATTGGGTACTGGACTTAATAATATATACCCTAAACGACATATGAAATTAGCTCAATGGGTTAGTGAAGAAGGATTGCTTATCTCAGAGTTCTGGCCAAATACGGCGCCTATTCCAAGTAATTTTCCGCGCCGTAATCGCATTATATCTGGATTATCATTAGGTCTTTTAGTGGTTGAAGCTTCTAAACGTAGTGGCTCCTTGATAACCGCTCGTTACGCAACAGAACAAAATAGGGAGTTATTTGCCTTACCCGGTTCCATTGATAATAGCCAAGCCTGTGGTTGCCATCAGCTTATTCAGCAGGGAGCTAAATTAGTGACAAATATTAATGATATAGCAGAGGAGTTTAGTCATCTTAATAATATTCAGGAAAATGCGAGCAGTAACAGAACCTTCTTCGCCTCAGGCAACGCATCCTCTATTACAATATATTGATTTTCACCTAACGACACTTGAGCAATTATTACAAAGAACTCAATTGGATATTATCATTTTGCAAAATCAGTTAGTAGAGTTGGAGATAACTGGTAGAATTAAGGTTACCGCTGAAGGTTATATAAAAAGGTAAGAGTAAACACTATGTTTGATGTCATCATTTATCTATTTGAAAGTTACATGCAGGTTGATCAAAATGTAGAGGTTGATGCACAGGAGATCACCGATGAATTATTGGAAGAAGGCTTTCAAAGCACTGATATATCTAAAGCATTATCATGGCTAGATCATTTATCTGGTTTGCATGAGCACGCGGACGAAAATAAAATTGAGGAGGAAATGCCTACCTCTTATCGAGTTTATAGTGAACTTGAACAGAAACGCATCAACAGTGAAGGTCAGGGGTATATTTTTTATTTAGAGCAAGCAAATATTCTAAGCACTTATACCCGTGAAGTCGTGATTGATTGTGCAATGTTACTCGATGTTAACGAACTCGCTTTGCAGGACTTAAAATGGTTAATTCTAATGGTACTGTTTAATGACCCTGAGAGTGAAAATGAATTTTTACAATTAGAGTCTATGTTAATGGACTTTGAAGATGGGTTAATTCATTAATGACTAAAGACGGATTGCCAACGACACACCAAAAAATTATCGAGCATTGCCCTGAATGTGGTTTACCCCTGCAGATTCGTAATGGTAAACAGGGTGCTTTTTTAGGTTGTACTGGTTATCCTGATTGTGGTTATTTAAAACCACTACATGAAAAAAGCGACATAAAGAAAGTACTCACTGGCTCAAGTTGCCCCTTATGTACGAGTGAGTTAGTGTTAAAGCAAGGTCGATACGGATTGTTTATTGGCTGTAGTGCTTACCCTGATTGTCAGCATACTGCACAACTTAATGAAACACCTCCAACAGAAGAAAAAGAGACAGAGGTTACTTGCCCTTCCTGTAAAAGTGGCAAGTTAGTTCAACGCCAATCTCGCTTTGGTAAAACCTTTTACGCCTGCGATAACTACCCTGCTTGTAAATACGCTGTTAACGATAAACCAGTGAATGAATTTTGTCCTGATTGTCATTGGCCTATCTTAGTTGAAAGGAAAACGTCAGCAAGCTTTCGCATAATATGTCCAAAAAAGGGTGTGGTTACCGAAGTAAGCCTATATAATCCTGCGCAGATTTTTTAAAAAGTTATCAACTTTTAGGAAACCACCATGACTAAACCATTTGTTGCCATTTTAATGGGGTCAGATTCAGATTTACCTGTAATGCAAAATACCATCGATATCTTAAAATCTTTTGATATTCGTTGTGAAGTTAAAGTAACTTCTGCACATCGTACACCTGCGGCAACACATGCATACGTTACTGATGCTGAAGCTCGTGGTTGTAAAGTGTTTATTTGTGTCGCTGGTCTTGTCGCTCATTTAGCAGGCGCTGTTGCGGGTATTACAACTCGTCCGATTATTGGTGTTCCAGTTGATTGCGGTCCCTTACAAGGACATGATGCATTACTTTCTACAGTAATGATGCCTGCCGGTGTACCAGTTGCTACTGTTGCAATTGGTAATGCGGGTGCAAAAATGCGACTTACTTAGTCGCACAAATTCTAGCGGTTGCTGATGATGAACTTGCAACTAAAGTAAAAGAAAACCGTGCTGAAAATACGCGCGCTGTTATCGCGAAAGATGCGACGCTACAAGAAAAATTAACAAACCTTTAATTGGCTCTTCGATTTTGACTAATATTGACCTATCAAACGCCCTCAATGCCTTGCGCACTCAGGGCGTTATTGCTTATCCAACAGAATCTGTATTTGGACTAGGTTGCGATCCTGATTGCGATTTAGCGATTCAACACATTCTCGATCTCAAACAACGCCCTCGACATAAGGGATTAATTTTAATTGTCGCTAATATTGAGCAATTAGCTCCCTACGCCGATTTTTCTGCTTTAAATGAAAAGCAACTTGCCGCTATTCAAGATACTTGGCCAGGCCCCTTTACCTGGGTTGTACCAGTTACTAAGCAATTGTCGAAATTAATAAGTGGTGATTTTGATAGTGTTGCAGTCAGAGTTAGTGCTCACCCTGTTGTACAACAACTTTGTACTGAGTTTGGAAAGCCTATTATTTCAACCAGTGCTAATCTTTCTGGTTTAGATGCCTGTACTAATGCCTCGCAGGTTAAAGAAATGTTTGCTGGTAATCCCCTCTTAACAACAACCATTGAAGCGGAAGTTTCTGGGTTAGATAACCCATCGCAGATCCACAATGCCATCACAGGTGAACGCCTGCGCTAAAGTTATAAACCTTTGTATTTAAATCATTTCCTTTTTTATGTGTCCTTGTTGTTAAAATTGTTGCTTGAGAGTTAAGCTGTAGTTCGTATAATGCTTGCTCTTTAAACTAGCCTACTAAGTAGGCTGGTATTAACACTAGCGCTGGATTTACGTTCCAGTCAGCTAAGAAGGAAAGTAGCATGTCAAAAATAGTAGTCTGCGCGTTATATCGTTTTGTCGCGCTTGAAGATTATCAAGAAATTCAAAAACCATTGCTCGATATGATGAATAATAATGCTGTAAAAGGGACTCTCTTGCTTGCCAGTGAAGGTATTAACGGCACAATTGCAGGAACTCGAGAAGGTATTGATAACGTTATTCAATGGTTAAAGTCTGATTCTAGATTAGAAAATCTAACTACCAAAGAGTCCTATGATGTAGAAAACCCATTCTACCGCACTAAAGTGAAACTCAAAAAAGAGATAGTTACTATGGGCGTTGAGGGTATTGATCCGAATCGGACTGTAGGTAGTTATGTTAAACCTAAGGATTGGAATGCTTTAATTAGCGATCCTGAGGTATTACTGGTTGATACTCGTAATGATTACGAAATTAGTATTGGTACCTTTGAAAATGCTGTTGACCCAAAAACCACTAATTTTCGTGAGTTTCCGGCTTATGTAAAAGAAAACCTTGATCCTGCTAAACATAAAAAAGTGGCTATGTTTTGTACCGGTGGTATCCGTTGCGAAAAATCAACGGCTTACTTAAAGGAACAGGGATTTGATGAGGTTTATCACTTAGAAGGTGGCGTGCTTAAGTATTTAGAAGAAGTGCCAGAACCAAGAAACCATGTGGAAGGGTGAGTGCTTTGTTTTTGATAATCGTGTTTCGGTGAATCACAAGCTAGAAAAAGGGCAATATGACCAATGCCATGGTTGTCGTTTACCTATTACTGAAGAAGACAAAAAGTCAGATAAGTATATGGAAGGTATTAGCTGTCCTCATTGTTTTGATAATATTACCGAAGCGCAAAAAGCACGATTTGCGCAACGAGAATTGCAAATGCGTTTAGCAAAAGAACGTGGCGAAGAGCATATTGGCTCTAGCGCAGTTGAGCAAATCGAAAACAATCGCGCGAAGAAAAAAGCGCTAAAAGAGCAACAACGCCAACAGGCAAAATAGTTGTTTATATTAGATATTTAAACGTTATTCAAAGGAGACTAATTAGTCTCCTTTTTTGTTTTCAACAGAGAGCGCATAAATACAAACGTTGATTCTTCCGTCGTATAACAGTTCTTTTTCAAGCTTGAAGCCATTTTTTTCTGCCACAGCAATGGAAGCAATATTGTCTTTTTCAATAAGAGAAATCAAACGTGTTAATCCCATTTCATTAAAGGCATATTGTTTAACAGCAATTGTCGCCTCGGTTGCAAAACCTTTTCCCCAATATTGTTTTGATAGCCGGTAGCCTAACTCAATCTCTTGTTTTGCTAATATTTTTTGCGCAAAAAATCCGCAGGAACCCATAAATTTATTGGTTTTTTTATCAATAATGGCTAATAAACTCGGTTGACTATTTTGTGACCTTTGAATGCAATAAGCCATAAAGCTGGCCGTTTTTTCTTTGCTATAAGGGCCATTCAAAGAGAAACGCATAACTTCAGGATCGCTTAATAGTTGATGAATATCATTAAAATCATCATCCTCAAATGGACGTAAAATAAGTCTTTTTGTTGTTATTTTCATAGGCGCTAGTATTGCTGGTTGCTCGGGAGAGAAAGGGTTTATTGAGCATATCCTGCTTTTAAAGTACTACAAAGGCACCGATATAACAAAGTGTGATCAATATATATTAAATCTTGTATGCAAAATGATCGATCTGCGTTTTAATGATAAATGTTAATTTATTGTTAAACCTCTTACTTAACTCATCTTATTATCTTTCTGCTTAGTGGTGTCGCTATGATTGAAATAAAAACCCTCGCGTACCGCCATGCAAGCTTTGCATTATCACTTGGTTCTTTCTTGGTTTTTTGTAACTTATATATGCTTCAACCTATGTTGCCTTTGTTAGCAACCAAATTTAATGCCAGTGCCATCGAGGTAAATTGGTTATTAGCGAGCTGGCACATTAACGCTTGCTTTAACATTAGTACCCTGGGCTATTTGTTCGGAAATAATTGGTCGTCGTAGAGTCATGCTAGTCAGTCTATTTTTATTACCCTTTGCAGGGTTAGCAATGTTATTAACCGATTCCCTACTAATGCTCACTTTAACGAGGGGGTTAATGGGGATTTCATTAGCAGGTTTCTGTCGCCGTTGCAGTTGCTTATATGGCCGAAGAATTTACGCCAACAGCTTTAATGTTAGCAGTTGGTGGTTATATTAGTGCGAACTCTTTAGGTGGTATTGCTGGGCGTTTATATGGTGGTTTTGTGACTCAATATTGGAGTTGGGAAGTAGCTGTTATGGGAATGGCACTTTGTAGCCTTTTAGGTGCACTTATTGTCACGCGTTTATTACCTAAACAACAATATTTTATTCCTAAAAAAGGGCAATTTCGAATTCATCATCGCCACCTTGTTGAACATATCAAGCACCGTGAATTATGGTTTGCTATGTTGATCGGAGGTTTAAACTTCTCATTGTTTGTTAACCTTTATACTGTGATGGGGTTTCGCCTTGTCGCGCCTCCCTATTCTTTGTCGATCAGCCTAACCTCGATGATTTTTTTGTGTTATCTCAGCGGCACTATCACTGCAAAACTCAGTGGTCGCTGGAGTCAGCGTTATAGCTCAATAAGTGGCATGGTATTAGGGACAAGCTTTAGTTTGTTGGGGATGTGTATTGTCGCTTATGAATCATTATATGCGATGCTCATAGGCCTTTTACTGATTAGTTCAGGCGCCTTTTTCACCCATTCTCTTGCTTACGCTTGGGTTAGTCATAAAGCGAAAACAGCCAAGGCAACAGCAACAGCACTCTATTTAATGCACTATTATGTTGGTGGTAGCCTAGGCGGGTTTTATTTAGTTGCCTGTTGGCAATATGGTGCTTGGTATGGTGTCTTAACTGGTGGCGTTGCCCTATATGCTTTGATTTACATTCTGTGCTGGCGCCTTTATCGGTTCTCAGGCATACAATCTAAAGCTAGAGTTTAAAATCAATAATGCCATTGATATTAAAACCACACCGGTTAATTTTTCAAAAATATAAAGGTGGGCTTGTAACCGACTAGAAAGTTTAGGTAATGTCATTATTTTTACTAACAATAGGTTGTAAAAAAGTACCATTAAAACCATGCACAAAGAAGCGCTTATTTTGTGTGTTGTTGTCAAATTTCCACCTAGTAATAACCCTGTTAAGCTGAAGTAAAACAACATATTTTTAGGGTTTAAAATGGCAGACATAAAACCAGTTACAAATTGTTGTGAATAAGTTTTTTTCTACTTGCCTGGGATTGATCCTGTTTGATTTTTTGCGCATTTATTAGTTGATAACCAATATAAATCAGATAAATGCCACCCAATAATTGCATTATGGTTAACAAATTCTGATGCTTGCGTGAGCGCTGACCAACCTAACATCGCGCATGCAATATATACGGCGTTTGCTAAAGCGATACCAACACAAATAAAAATACTACCACTAAAGCGACCGCGAATAGCGTGCCCAGTAACAATTAAAAAATCTGGCCCAGGGCTAATGAGTGCCATGAAATGAGCGGCTAATAAAAGTGGCAGTGTATTGGGAATATAAGTAGATAAATAATTGCTCAACAAGGTAACTCTCCTTTTTAACTTTATTGTAGGTAGAGCAGTTTATTGGTTTTGCTAAACAAGTTATTGTATAAAATTGACCTGTTGATACTGTTTAGGTGTCATTGCGCAATAGTTTTTAAAGGTTTTATGGAAGTGACTTTGATCGTTAAAGCCTAGTTGTAATGCAACATCAATAATAGGGTGCCCTTGTTGTAATAAAGATTTACTTTGTTCAATACGCACATTGTTTAAATATGCTTTGGGACTGATACCGAGGTGTTTTTTGAAATTACGAATAATGGTTTCTTGACTGAGAGAATACTGTTGAGATATATCTGCTAAACAGTCTGGCTTTTCAATATTATTTATTAGTTGTTGGCGAATGTTAATCACAGAAGTAGGTAAAGAATTGAGAGTAGGGTTAATTGTGCAGTAAGCACTTAAAACCTGCATTGATATTTTTTCTATTAACCATTTTTGATGTTGATGATGCACAGTGTTTAACATAAGCAATGCCATACTTGAAGCAATCCTATCATCACTAAAGACGACCTGTTCACAATGAAAGTGATGGACCTGTTGTCCGTATAATTGAGATAGTTGTTGTAAACACCATTGTTTATCAAGATACAGCATACAATAACTGCGGCTTTGTTCTGCAATAGGGTTACAGCTATGTACTTGTTCTGGTTCAATTAATATTACATCCCCTGTTTTAATCTCCATTGTTTCTGTTGATATACGGAGAGTGTTTCACCCTTGGCCATATAACCTATAGATAACTGCTGATGGCTGTGTTTTTTATAGGCAAGTTTGGAATCTTGAGTTGCACGAAACTCTGCGTAGGGCGTTAGTTGATTTCGCCAAATACCTTGCTTAAGTATAAAAGTCTGTTCATTCACCATTTATGTCGGCTTTAAGTTTTTGTTGAAAGTGATAATACCCTTTTGGGTCATAATTTTTTGAAAGCTGATTCATAAAACCATGCAAAAACTCACAGGGAGTTAATGTAACCTGCTTATGATTATTAAGATCAATAGCTAAGTCGATAATATCAAAGTGTAATTCATATCTAGGTAATATTAAGTCAATGGGAACACTTGGAATAATTGTTAAATGATGACGAATTTGAGAAGCATAAAAGCAGACAACTTTGTTTACCTGGGTGTTAATGAGATTGGTCGCGTTCAACCAAACAGCTGAGCCTCCAACACTAAATGCTATCAGGTTAAAAGGCTGTTTAATCTTGTTTAAGCAATGAGTTAAGTGCTGAGCGTAATCAGGTAGACCGATTTGTTTGTTGAAATATTGATAAGCTTGTTGTTCACTTTCAAACTCAATTATTTCGCCTTGGTAAGGGTCAATAAGTAAGATATCTTCGGGTTGTTCTACTAATTGAGAAGCAAGTTGTTGTAATGCTTTGGTTTTACCAAAAATGTCAGCGACAAAAACCGTTAACATGAGATTTTATGAGTTAAATTTCCAGCAAAAAAGACTTCATGTTTAATGTGTGGGCCTTGGTTATTTGGCACATCAACGAGGTGCATTCCTTGTGCATCTTTGAGCTCTTTGACAATTTCACGTACAAAGGCGCTGTTGTTTGCATCATTAATAAAATCACTCATATCGCACCATTTTGCTTCTGCAATTTCGTCAATATCTTGAATATTTATCTCTTCAGTTAAGGCATTTAAACGACATAGGAAATAAATATTTGATTTACCAAATCGAAATACTTTTTTAGAAGCAAAGCCTTGAATACCTACAAACTCACTGTGGATACCCGTTTCTTCATATACTTCGCGAATGATTGCTTCAGATATTTTTTCACCCAATTCAATATGCCCTCCTGGCAACTTAAAACCTGGGCTGGTGGCAATTTTTTCTCTGATCACTAATATCTGATGATGTTGATTAAAAATAACCGCGCCTGCCCCGATACTATGAGTGGGCACAAAAGGCGCGTAGGCTTCTTTTTTAATACGTAATATCAGTGTGATTTCGTCTTCTAAACAATTATGGAAGACAAAACCAGCATTGGTTGCAATCTGAATAAATTTTGATTGTTCAATTGCTAAGGTAAGCCAAATAAGTTGCTTACCCTGTGCTTTGACACTTGATAGCATATCTTCAAAATGTTCAATGAAAACAGATTCCGATTCAGGTAGTGTCTGTTTGTCTATAGTGACACCATTATAATTATCAAAGTTATAAGTGAGCAAAATACTATCCTTATCGGGTTTATTCTGGGTTATGTTAGCTCTTATTCATTACTTTTTTGAGTCAATAACGCTTTAATTTCAGCAAGCTCTTGTTTAAGTTCTTGCATCGTTGGCTCTTGGCAGTCTTGATTTTCCAAGTCAGCTTCAATTTTTCGTTCTTGCTCTAATACGTTAACAACAATACCAATCACCATATTTAAGAAAGCAAAGGCTGTAAAGAAGATAAAGGTTAAGTAGTAGATCCATGATAGCGGATACAGTGTCATGGTCTCATACATAACATCAGTCCAATCTTCAAAGGTCATTACCCGAAACAGTGTTAATAAACTGATCGAAATATCGCCCCATAGCTGAGGATTCAGCTCTGCAAAAAAGGTTGTGCCAACCGTCGCGTAAATATAAAAAATAATAAACATTAACAGCATAACATAACCAAGTTGCGGTAATGCTTTGACCAATGAGTTTATTAAAATACGTAGTTCAGGAATGATACTGACCATACGTAATACACGGAAAATACGTACTAAACGACCTAATAACGCCATTTCACTGTCTTCAATGGGAATAAGGCTAACGACAACAATAAAGGTATCAAATATATTCCAGAAACTGCGGAAGAAATATTTCTTTTCTGGCTCGCCTATAAATCGAATAATGATTTCAATTAAGAAGATAGCAGTTATCGTCGCATCTAATACCGATAAGACCTGCATTGTTGTGTCTGATATTTCGTAACTGTTAGCACCGATCATCAATGCGGAAAAAATGATAATTGAGATAACAAATAATTCAAAAATTTTGTTATTTCTTATTTCATAAAAACGACGTTGAAGTTGATTGTATTTAGCGCTAACTAATGTTTTATCAATCGATTTGTTAAAGTCTGTCATGTTGTTCCGCTTGAATTGTTTTAGAGTGGGTAGAATAAAATGAAATAACAGGAGTGTCTAGACATGATATGTCTTAATTTATTGTGGTGTTTTTTCGAAATAATGATTTAGCTTTAATCCTCAACTGTTTGCGCAATAGTTATCATCTCTTCTTTTATTTCTAGAAATGCATCAACTATATTGGGGTCAAAATGATTACCAGCACCTTGCTTGATTATTTTAATCGTTTCATCAAAGCTCATTGCTTCTTTATATACTCGTCTATTAACTAAGGCATCAAAGACATCGGCAATGGCCATTATTCTAGCAGAGAGCGGAATATCTTCAGCATGTAATCCCATTGGATAACCACTCCCATCCCAGCGTTCATGATGGCAGTTTGCAATTTCTATTGCGATATCAAGGTAAGGACTAGCGCCTACTTTTTCCTCTGTTTGTTTTAATATATCTCCACCTAATGCGACATGGGTGCGCATAATAACTAACTCGTCGGGCGTTAATTTCCCGGGTTTGAGTAGAATGTTATCTGGAATACCCACTTTACCAATATCATGTAAAGGGACAGCTGCGAATATATAACTAATGTAGTCATCAGTAATTTCTTGTTTGTATTTATCCTTTGTTTGTAAGTGCACAGACATTGCTTTCACATAAAGCCTAGTTCTAATAATATGCCCACCTGTTTCTGAGTCTCGTAACTCTGCCACCGTTGCCATACTGTCAATTATCGATAAGCTTGCATTGGAAATCGATTTAAGCACAGCAAGGAGATGTTTTTCTGCGCTGTAATACTTCAATGCTGTGACGACAATAAAAACACTAATTAAATTAATTAAAACAAGGAAAGGCGAAACATAGAGTTGTAGGTTTTGTAGAAGAATAGCTGGAACAATCAATATAATACTTACGATAAACAAACTGGATAAGCTGTAAACCGAAACGCTTTGGCTCATAATTAGTATTGTTATCGATAGACCTAATAACAAGATAATAAAGCCTTCAAGTTGGTTAAACCAATTTGCTGTTTTTAATAGGTCATTATTTAACACATTATCAATGAGTGTTGCGTGAGCCTCGATACCTGGAAAAGTGACGTCTAAATGTGTGCTAACAATATCATTCAAGGCAGAGGCGGTTGCACCTAATAATACAATTTTACCTAAAAAATAATCTGCAGGAATTTCGCCACTGAGCAGGCTTAAAATAGATATTGTTTCATAGTGTCGACCTTCACCTCTAAAGTTAATAAGTGCATTACCCTCTGAATCAATGGGAATCTTACGACCATTCAGATTAACAAAATTTCCTATCTTATCGTTTTCTATTTTTGCATCTGAGCCTAACATCACCATTAATCCTGCTAATGGCAAACTCGGTAACAGCTTGTCATTATATTGCATCACAATGGGTATGCGTCGAAGCAATCCATCTTTATCAATGGTTGCGTTAATAAAGCCAGTTGAAGCACTGTTGCGAGAAAATCTATGTAGCGGGCAAATAATGTCGTTGTATTGTTTGAGCTGACCGACCTCGACATTTTGATTTACTTTAATAAGATTATTATCAGTACACAGAGCCTCTTTGCTGACATTATGCTGAGTTAACATTGACGCTAATATAGTCGGGGTTTTGTCAATAACTTCAGCGAAGTAAGCATCATTGTCGGTTAATACTTGAGGGATACCAGGAAAGTTAAGCTGAACAGCAAACTCGCTTGCAAAGCTTTCTTGAATATTAATTAATGAGGAGCGGTCTTTTTCTGAGAGTAATATATCAACTAACAGTGCCGATGGCCTGTCTTCGGTAATTAAGCGTATCGCCTGTGCAAGACGATATCGAGGCCATGGCCATTGTCCAAGTGTTTCTATGCTTTGATCGTCAATATCAATAATAATAATGTTTTGGGCTGGTGCTATGCTAGCGCTGTAACTGTTATAAAAGTCATAAAATTTCCAGTCTACGACTCTTTCGCTTAAGGGAGTGACAAGTGCATATAATGCAAAACAAAGGGAAATAAGCACCCCCATAAACAAAGGTGCATACTTTATTGTTTGATTAGTAATAGGTAATTTAGGTTGGCTCATTATGTGTTTGGCCATTACCAGATTTGAATTTCAACTCGTCTATTTCTTGGTTCTACTTCCTTTCCTGACTTAACTAGTGGGTCATTTTCACCATAGGAATCAATTCTATATTCCGCCTCTTGAGGATTTTTAGATTGTAATAATTCAGCTACTGCTGTTGCTCTTCGATAGGAAAGTTCCATATTATATTGACTATCTCCAGCGAGCATCGGCATGACCAATAATGTTAATTTGAGGGTAGCTTCTATTATTAGCGGAAGCGATAACATTTGTAATCAACAACTGTGACTGAGGTACAAGTGTCGTACCATTGTTTTCAAAATAAAGTAGAAAAGTTTCAACTTTTTGTGGCTGTATTGCAAATAATGACGCGTGTTTTAATTGTATTTTTTCAAGCTCAACGGCACTTGGTGCACTTGGTTGCTGTGTTTTTGAAGCCACGCTGACAGCATCACCTGGTTTATTGACAACTTGTTTACCGGAATCATTCGATATAATGATTTGACTCACTTCATTGTCATTTGGCAATAAGGTTACTTTTGTTGTGCTTGACTGATTAAAAAAAGAACAATTGCGAATGCTACTAAGGTTTTAATTATTAATGCTTCCATAATGATTAATCCACCTCAACTAAGAATTTTGTGCCTCGCACACCAATGACAGCCTGCGGTGTTTGTATTTTTACCGCTTCAGGAGCTAGTTTGGATAACCTTCCTGAAGTGTAAATAGCAGAACCACTATTTAACATGACATCAAAGGCGTAACGTTTTTGTTTCGGAGAAAACAGGTAACGATTAATGATCATGTGCGAGTTTGGCCCAATAGAGAATTGAGTGCCATCCACGAAAAGTAGTGCAATATTGCCAGTATCTTTTGTTTCGACTATATCACCTTCATAAATTTTATCGTGTAATTTTGCTTTCTGTTGACTGTCACCTTTGGCAATAATGACATCACCCTGAATTACTTTTATTGAACCAATAATGTCACTATTAGCGGATGCTGAGGAACATAAAAAAATAAAAAATAAAAATAATATGCGGGAAGTTATTACTGAATTCATAAGGCAACCTTTCATATAAATATATAGTGTAAGACATTATAAAAATTAAATGAATTAATTTATGGTAATCGTTATATTCTTAACACTTTTTACTTTTTTATTCTATTAATGTTTGATGTTTTAATTTTAAATTAGTTATGGAAATATCTTTATAGTCATGTCTCTTTTGGGGGTTTTTGAAGTAAGTAGACGTTTACAAAAGTATTTATGTGTACTAGGTTTTTAGGTAACTTAATGATGAAAGGCTTAAAAACAATGATCGCAAAGAATATTTCAATCTTAAAAAAATCGCTTCGTGTATTTTGTTTCGGCACTTTATTTTGTCTACCAGCATGGGCTACGAATATCATTATTGGAGGGACAGGTAACGCATTAGGTACTATGCGTATAATGGCTGATGCTTACCAATTACAACATCCTGATGTCAAAATCACTGTATTACCCAGCATTGGTAGTAGTGGCGCAATTAAGGCGATACCCAAAGGAAAAATAGATATCGGGCTGAGTTCCCGACCATTAAAAGACAACGAATCAGCTTTAGGCGCAATTTCCATTGAGTATGCTCGTACTCCCACTGTTATTGCTATGTCAAATCGTTCCTCAAATACAGATATTAGTACCAATGATCTAATAAATATTTATTCAGGAAAAGTAACCGAATGGGACAACGGGGAATTTATACGTCCAGTTACTCGACAAGCTAATGATGATAATACAAAACAATTGAAGCGACTGTCTGCAGAGCTAAAAAGTGCAATGGAAAAAATAGACCAACACTCTAAATTTTTATTTGCTTCAACAGATCAGGAAGCTGTTGACCTAATAGAAAAAGCTCAAGGTAGTTTTGGTGTTACCAGTTTAGCGTTAATTTTATCTGAAAAGCGACCTATTCATGCTTTAAAATTGAACGGGATAGCACCAACACCAGAAGCCTGTATTTCTGGCGAATACCCAATCATAAAAAGCTTTTATTTTATACTCCCTCAACAACTACCTTTACATGTTAAGGCGTTTCTCGATTTTGTAGAATCCGAGCAAGGAAAAGATATTTTAACTGATAACGGCAACTATCCAATTTAATTAGAAGAATTACTATAATGCATCTAATACAAAACGACCAATTAACTAAGCTTATTACCCGTTTTGCGCTAGCAATTTCTATTATTACGGGGTTAACCTTGCCACTTGGGTACGGGTTAATTGGTTATTATAATTTGTCTGATTCACTTTTATTTAAAGCTAAAATAAAAGCGCATGCTCAGAGCGAGATAATTACCTCTCTTCCCAATACTTGGATGTATGCTGAAAATCGGACCAATGGGATATTGAGTCGTGAACCTGTTGCATTAGATAACGAATATATTGAGGTTTTTGATAATGAAGAAGAACTTGTTACCTCAACGGGTTCAAAGATAGACGGGATAAATATACAACGTAGTTACCCACTTTATGATATTAATAAAGTGGTTGGAAGAGTCACGGTTAAGGCTTCCCTTGACGATTTATTAATTAATGTAATATGGAGTTTAATCCTTGGTGCTGTGTTATCTGGATTGATTTATTTTATATTACGCTGGTTACCTGTGAGAGCCCTACAACGCATATCAACAGAATTATATATAGAAAAAGAAAGAGCAGAAAAAACCTTACAAGCAGTTAGTGAAGCAGTGATACTAACTGATGCTAAAGGTGAGATCCTCTACTCCAATGCGTTAGCTAAAACAATGCTTGGTGATAAATTAGAAGGTCAAATAGCTTCAACTTTGCTTCATATAAAAGATCAAATGACTGGCTTAGCGGTTGAGTCTGCTTTATGCAAGGCTCTGCGGTTAGGTGTTATGGCAAAATGTAATAGGCAAAGTATATTAGAAACAACTACACACAAAAAATATCCATCGAGGAGCACGCGGCACCTCTCTTTGATAAACAAGGTGACATTTCTGGTGTTGTACTTTGCCTAAGAGACGTCACTATTGCGCGAGCTAATCTTGAACGACAGACATGGGAAGCTTCACATGATCTATTAACTGGTTTGGTTAATCGTCGAGAGTTTGAGAGAAAAGTATCAAATGCCATCGATAAAACAAATAAAGATGAAACTCAATACGTTGTTTGTTGTATGGACCTAGATCGTTTTAAAGTTGTCAATGATTCATGTGGTCATCGTTGCCGGAGATGAGTTGCTCAAACAGTTATCTACTCTAATGAATTCATTACTTAGATCTAGCGATACTTTAGCACGACTTGGTGGAGATGAATTTGGTCTATTACTTGAAGGCTGTAATGAAGAGCAGGGAGAGCGAATAGCAAAAGACTTGTTAAAGGCTGTTGAGCAGTATCAGTTCTTTTGGGAGAAAGAAATATACACAGTGGGCATAAGTATAGGTCTTACCGTCATCAATAGGGAAAGCTTTAGTATACTTGATGTATTAGGGCAAGCGGACTCTGCTTGTTATTGGGCTAAAGAACAAGGTCGACATAGAGTTTGTACTTTTAGTGAAAGTGATCTTGACTTAGTGGCAAGACGAACTCAAACAGGTTGGGTTGCTAGAATTAATCGTCGCGTTAAAGGATGATCGCTTTACAATTTATCATCAAAACTACCGAGCTTTAAAAGAGGAATATGGAGATCGCCTACATTTAGAAATATTGTTAAGAATGATTGATGAAGATGGACTAATTATTTCACCGACTCAATTTATTCCAGCGACAGAAAGGTATGATTTAATGCCTCAAATAGATAGATGGGTAATTAATAAAGTGTTTTCTGAATTTGAAAAACTAAAATCTCTCTCTGCTACGCAAACAGTAATGATAAATATCAATCTCTCAGGCGCGTCTATCAATTCACTTAATTTATATACATTTATTGAAAGCAAGATTGCCGAGTTTAATATAGATCCTAAATGTATTTGTTTTGAAATTACTGAAACGGTTGCTGTAAAGCATATTGCGTCAGCCATTGAATTTATTGATAAATGTAAAAACTTAGGTATAAAGTTTGCCATTGATGATTTTGGCGCAGGGGCAAGTTCCTTTGAGTATTTAAAAAAATTACCCGTTGATTATCTAAAAATAGATGGTGGGTTTGTGAAGAATTTAGAAGCCAACCCAATAGATAGAGCAATGGTTGAAACGATTAATCGTATTGGCCACATAATGGAAAAAGTGACCATTGCAGAGTACGCAGAAAACCAGTCTATTATTGATGTTCTTACCGAGATGGATGTCGATTTTGCTCAGGGTTATGCTGTTAGTTATCCAATCCCTTTACCCGAAAAATAAACATAATTAATATTCTCCTGTAAATTAATGAAAAGATTACGGCTTAATCAATGGGGCTAACATTTTTTCAAGACCATTTAATTTTATCTCATACATGAGTGCGAGTTGTTTACCTAGTTTCCCTTCTGGAAAGCCATTGCTATGAAACCACACTAAATAGGGCTCAGGTAAGTGAATAAGTTTTCGCCCTGCGTATTTTCCAAAGGGCATGATCTGGTTAATGGTTTCACTAAGTACTTTTGGATCATCTAACACAGGATTGCCTATTTTCTAGTTAATAAATAAGTGTTTATTTTAGCCTAATTGATAGGTCATTATTATTAGTTTTTGATGGAGATAGGGTATATTACTAGGCTGATATAACAAAAAGAAGACTCTCAATGACGATTAAAATAATACCTTGCCAGCATGAACAGCTCACTGACTTACGCGAAATTTCTATTTCAACCTATCACGATACCTTTGCCGACTATAACTGCGAAGATCTGATGCAACAATACTTTAATGATGCGCTGACATTAGAAAAGTTATCACAGGAATGGCATGTTGCTGGAAGTACCTTTTATTTTATTTATGTTGAAAATGACATTGCGGGATATTTAAAAATTAATGAAGGCGATGCACAAACTGATGATGTTGTGCAAAATAGTTTAGAGGTCGAACGTTTTTATATCTGTAAACAATATAAACGTCTTGGATTAGGTAAAAAGTTAATGGCTTTTGCTCATGAACCAGGCGAGACAAAAAAATAAATCGTCACTTTGGTTAGGTGTTTGGGAAGATAACTTAGTCGCTTTAGCGTTTTATCAAGCACAGGGCTTTTATCAGGTAGGGTCGCATCCCTTTAATATGGGAGGATATTCAAACGGACCTGTTATTAAAGAAAGATTTATAAAGCTGATTTTAATCCATTAAGTCTTAGATTAAGAAATTTTTTTACTATAGGTGAAATACTTTTATTGTTTGCAAGGTCTTATAGGTAAGTCTTGTCGTAAACAATAAAATGGTGAAAAAATGAATATTATAAATCGAAGCATTAAAACCTTAGTCCTGTTGTGTGCAATGGTTAGTACATCGGTATTTGCAGACTGATGCGATATACACAGGTTATTTTAGTAGTAAAGTCGCATCGGGTTACGATGTAATCGCTTTTTTGAGCAACAAAAACCCGTAGAAGGGTCTTCAGAATACCAATTTGAGTATAAAGGCGCAGATTGGTATTTCGCTTCGCAGGACAACCTCGATAAATTTAAAGCTGATCCAGAAAAATATGCGCCTCAATACGGTGGATATTGTGCTTGGGCGATGGCTAGTAGTAAAACCGCTCCTGGAAACGCACCTTTTTGGACAATCCATAATGACAAACTCTATCTAAATTATGATCAAAAAGTACAAGATAAGTGGCTTGCAGATATTGATGGTTTCATTGAAAAAGCAGATGCAAGCTGGGCTCAGCTAGAAAAGGAATAACTGTGAAAATAAGTAAAACGTCCGTATTTAGTTGGGTGATTGTTATTTGGATAAGCAAAGTATTCCTATTCTCTTTGCCTTACAAGTTCACATTACATCCTGATACACAGCATATATTTGGTGTTATTGGTGAATGGTTAAAGGGCATTGTTGGGGAAACAGGTGGGGCATTATTTACGAATTATGGTTCCTATGTTGTGGGTGGCGTTGAGCTTATTACTGCGATCATTTTATTAGCGCCTGCGTTGTTTTTTATATTCAAAAAACTAGGCGTTATCAATAATAGCCCGAATATTTACTTGATGCATACCATAGGAGGCGCATTAGCTTCTATGGTAATGAGCGGTGCGGTTTTCTTCCATTTGTTCACCCCTTTGGGCATTGAAGTAATACATGAAGGTAAAAATGATGGTGGTTCTTTATTTTTTGCCGCAGTGTCAATTCTTGTATTAGGCGCCATGATGGCATTTTTTAACCTAATTAAATTTAAAAAGGACTAAACCGTGTTACTGCGATTATCACTTGTGTTTACCTATATTTTTAACTGTATTCGCTTGCGGGTTGGCCCTTGGCGATACTTCCAGTTAAATGCGCCTTATTTTAATGAGCAAGCACGGATATATTTTCTAAATTAGAGATGGATAATCGCATTCCCAATCAATGGTTGCTTGAGCAGTTTATGGATTACGGTACGCGAGATCCCAAACAATACCCTGTATTTGTGAAACCTGAATGGGGACAAAATTCAAGTGGTGTAACTCGTGTTGATAATATACAACAACTGAATGAATTACGTCAGTTACGCACAGAAAGTGATCCTTTCTATTTAATCCAACAAGTCGCGCCGGGGCTAAGAGAGTTTGAATTATTTATGATCCCTGATCAGGATAATTTACAGCAATACTCTATTTTATCAGTAACAGAAACCTGTAACCGTAGTGAAGATACTTTGCCCGTTAATGGGATTTATAACAAAGATAGTTATTATCAAGATAAAACATCTGAGTTAAGTCAAATTGAATTAGATCAGATTTGGGGACATTTGAAACAGATGGGTAATTATCGTATTGCTCGTTATGGTGTGCGTGCCAATAGCTTAGAGGAACTAATTCTAGGGAAATTCCATGTTGTGGAAGTAAATCTATTTGTGCCTATGCCTTTAGTGTTATTAGTAAAAGAGCATTCATTCTGGCAAAAGTGGTTATTTATCAATAAAGCAATGAAACAATTAGTATTAGTCACCCAAAGCATCCCAGATTCTCAAGAGGTGAAGCAGGTGTTTTTCAAAAAGCCTCCCTTTGTGAGACGTGTTAAGTCGCTAAATTGAGCATTTAAAATAACAAATATAAGAGAAAACAATGAACTTAAAAAAGTAATTTATGCTTGGATAAGCAAAACCTTTATGGATGGTTGTAGTAATTACAATAGCTTAAGCGTACGTAAAAGTTGCCGTAGTAAAGAGCAAGCACGTAACAAATTCAAACAGGGTGGTATTGCACATGCGCAGGGTTTAATCTTCTTTAATCCTTTTAAAGCGATTAAATTTGCCAAACAGCATGGCTTTCCATTGGTGATAAAACCTAATGTCAGTGGTTTTTCGCGTGGTAGCCATTTTCCTATTCGTAATTATAAAGAATTATGGAAAGCGATATTTTTTGCCAAGTGCTGGTGGCCTTTTACCGTTGTAGAGCAATATTTGCAGGGGCATAATTATCGTGTCGTGGTGGCAAATGGCAAAATTATGTCAGTATTAGAGCGTTATGCGCCTTTTGTTATTGGTGATGGCAAGTCAACTATTGAGCAACTGATTGATGTTGAAAATAAAACACGTGAAGAAATGGGCTTATATCCTTGCATGCACCCATTGCAAAAAGGCCCTCAGACGACCTCTTTTTTGAAAAAGTCGGGTTATGATTTGCAAACCGTACCTACTAAAAATGAGAATGTAACTTTGTTTTATCGTATTTCATTAGCGCCGGGTGGTGTTGTTGAAGTGATTGATAAAAGCTTGCTTCCTGAAGCGAATAAAACCCTATTTAAAGATGTGCTTAAACTTTTTGATGCAAATATTCTAGGCATTGACGTGATTATGGAAAAGGGCATTACGCTTGATCATAACGAGCAAAAAGTTATATTTTTAGAAGTAAACTCAAGACCTTATCTAAAAATGCATAGTTACCCTCGTTACGGTAAAGCTGAGGATTTGTCTGTGCACTTTGATGAACTTGATAGCTTAGATATTAGTCAGCCAGATACCTATTAAATCGATAAACATTATGCCTTTACTGAGTCGCACCTTTTATCTTTTTTCTGCTATTCACTCCTTTTTACTTGGACTGTTACCTATCTTTATCCCAGTTATCTTATGGGATAAAGGTTTAGATATTGCCAATATTTCATGGTTTGTTGCACTTAGCGCACTTGGCTTTTTAATTGCTTTAACAGTTTGGGATAAATTACGCGCTCAGGGAAATTGGTCGCTGATCATTGCTCTGTCATTCATTTTCCAAATGATATTAGTCGGTGTATTAATTTGGGATACACAATGGTTGCTACTTTCTTTTGGTGCTTTAATCAATGGTGCGGCAGGTTGTTTTTATTGGTCGACTCAACGTCTATTGTTCCAAAGTATTACCAGTGATAAAAACACTGGCGATACCTTTGGTAACTTCCAAATATTAGTAATGCTTTGCCTTAAATTTGGTATTTTAATAGGCAGTTTTATGCTTGATGCTGAATATATTAACAGCTTGATTGCATTGTCATTTTTTACTTCATTAGCTGGTTTCTTTTTATTACGTCGATTATTGAGTCACAGCAAAGATTTATTAAAAGAACAACAGCCTGTCGCCTTTAGCTTATCTAAAATATTAGCTTTTAAAGATGCCTTTCACTCTAAAAGTATTTTCATTATTGATGGTTTGTTTCTTTTTTTGGAAAGTTATTTTTGGGTTCTCACGCTTTACATACTTACTAAAGAGAGTTTACTAAAGTTAGGTTTGTTAATCGTTTCTTTGAGTGTTTTACTGGCGTTTGTTTTCTTTGTGATTAAAAAAATCATTGATCGTACTAATGTTCAACGTATCTTTATTATTTCTACCTTTGGTTATGCGCTTGCTTGGTTATTGCGTGCCCAATTAGATGTTCAACATAACGATCTTACCCTTTATAGTGGTATGTTATTGATTGCCTTTTTAAGTAGTTTTTTCCGTTTAGCTTTTAATAAACGTTTTTATGATATTGCTAGCCAAGGTAATTCTATTTATTACATTGTTGCTAAAAGCTACTACTCACAATTGATGATTTTGGTGTTTTTTAGTTTGATTGCCTGGTTTATTCCTGTGGAGCAACTCGCTATTAATCAACTGCAAAGCATCTATTACTTTGCATTACCTTTAGTGTTTGTATATCTGCTCTATGGGCGTGACAATAAAAAATTACTGCCACGCATTGCTTATTTAGCTAATAAAATAGGGTCAAAATCAATACGAGAATAGGATTCATCTACCTTGCCCGATAACTCAAAACCTTCCTTTGGAAAAGTCCCTGCTGGTTGAGGTAAATAAGTTGTTACCAGATCTTCACGTACACCAAAAACTGTATCTTGATCTAAATAAGGGTCATCATCAGGAAATACCTCGGTTACTAAGGAGTGGTAACCAGGTGCATTGACAATATAATGAAGATGAGAAGGACGCCAGGGGTGTCGCCCTGTTGCGTCAAGTAGTTTGCCAACAGGGCCATCACTTGGCACTGTGTAACTCACAGGACGAATAGTGGTAAAGGCATAGCGCCCATTTTCATCCGTGGTAAAAACACCATGAAAACTATGAATATCTTGCTCTTCATCTTGAGATGAATACAAACCATTTGGTGCGGTTTGCCAAATATCGACGCTGGCGCCCGCAATGGCATTTCCCTCTGTATCTTTTACTGTACCCTCTACAAGTATCACTTCACCCTCATAATGACGTTTGAAATCAGTTCCTATTTCCATTGGTGGCGCATCTGAAATATGAAATGGTCCTAATACACTGGAACTGGTCGCAACTGGGTGTGTGTTGATCATATCAACAAGCGATGAAATACCGAGCACATCAGATAACAATACAAATTCATTACGTTCATCCGTGGTAATGTCTCCTGTCCATTTCAACAGTTCTAAACCGTGTCTCCATTCATCATGTGTGAGGTGTGTTTCTTTAACAAAGTTGTGTAAATGTTTTGCCAATGAAGACATGATTTCCTTTGTTCTTGGGTCAGTATTCTCACCAAAATAGTTAATAAAAGTTTCGGTAATATTTTCAGCTGTAACTGTTCTCATATTCTTTCCTTTTAATTTTTAAACATATTTAATTAAAATATTTTTATTCTAAAAAACTAAGATTATTAATTTAAAATTCCAATACTTAACATTGGGTATTTAATTAATAAAATTAGTACTATAAGCATTACAAATGCGAAGGGAGTGCGCCCATAAAGACATCTTTGAGACTTATCCGGTCATCATCTAAGCTAGATTTTATGACAAAACAGCTGATGCCTAATGGCGGTGTGAGCAAACCAATTTCTGCACCTACTACGGTAACAATACCGAACCACACTAGGCTCAAGCCTAAGGGTTCAATTAATGGTAAGAACAGTGGCACAACAATTAAAATAATCGATGAAGTATCTAACAAGGTACCTAAAAAAGCATTAAACCGACGTAAATCACCATGATTGTGAAAATACTCATTTGGTTTGCGGCCAATATTTCAGCCAATTCGTTAGGTAAACCTGCCAATCCCAACATACGGCTATATATAGACGCGGCTGTAATTAAGAACAGAATCGATGCAGTGATATGCCCCGTCTCGATAAGCGCTTCCCAAAACATTTTCAAGGTCATTTTTTTACGGAAGAAGGCGATTACTAATCCACAAGTCGCTCCGGTCGCCCCGGCTTCTACTGGCGTTAACCAACCTGTGTAGATCCCACCTAATACAACAGAAATAAGGCCGATTAATGGACCGGTTTTTTCAACAATTTCGCGCAGAGGCATCCACTCTGTTTCTGTAGAGATTGTATTTCCAACGAAATTGGTGAAATAACGCATCATTATCCAAATGGCAACCATATAAGCAAAGGTCAATAGTAAGCCTGGTACAACACCCGCTAAAAACATATCTCCGACAGATTGCTCTGCGACAAAGGAGTAGATGATTAACATTGCAGAAGGTGGAATGATCATGCCTAAAACCGATGAACCAGCCACTACCCCAACGGCAAAACGAGGGCTATAACCATACTTCAACATTTGTGGCACAGAGACTTTTGAAAATACTGAGGCTGATGCGATAGACGAACCTGTTACCAGCTGCAAAAATGCCATTTGCACCCACGGTGGCCATGCCTATGCCCCCTTTGACTTTTCTAAAGCCAGAGTTCATTACTTGGTATATGTCTGAACCCATACCAGCCTTAGAAACAACTAACCCCATAAAGGTAAATAAAGGTACGGTTGCAAAAGTATATTCCATCACACTATCGGAAACGGCGACTTTAAGCAGGTTCATAGATAGCTCAAAATTATCTCTTAATAACCAAATTGCGATCATCGAAATAACACTGAGTGCGATAGGGATATAAAACCCAATGTAAACACTGATAATAATGGCGATAACAGAGAGGTAACCAATCTCAATAGGGCTCATGACTTCTCTCCAGTCGTTGCTAAATGTACTTTTTCTTCACCCAAAATAACCTTAAAAATCAATATTAAGGCGCATAATACGGCGCTTAGAAAGATGGTAAGTTTGATCGGCCACCATGGTGCAGTAAACACACCGGGTACACCAAAATAATCTTTTGTTTCGAGCATATCTAAAAACTCGGGCCAGATAGCAATGGCGATTAACACCATTAAAGTTGAAGAAACAGCATCTATTACACGTCGTACAAAGCGAATAAAAGTAGGAAAACGAGGCTCCATAACAATCAAAAAACCCTCTGAACGCGTTAAACGGTTGACGCGCATTACATCGGGTAACTGTAAAAAAACAATTAACACCATTGAGAATTGCACTACTTCGACAGCCCCCATAAAAGGTTTGTTAAATAAACCCCTTGCGATCACGTCGTAATCCACAGCTAATACCAATAGTAACACTACCAGTGTTCCTAGCGTGTTAGCCGCCATCGCTGTCGCATCGGTAAGTCGAGAAAGTGGTTTGGCAATCATTTTAAAATAATTATGCATTAATAAGGCTCCATGAAATATGTATGGGTTATACCAATGCAATTAACCGATCAAGCTAGTGTTAACGTGCGATTTCTCGCACGATATGATTGTTAATTTATAGAATTGGTATTACTTATTTTTTATTTCAGACCATTTTTATTTCAGGCCTTTTATTTCAGACCAATAGTCCAATCGCGTATTGGTGTTGCACCTTGAGCGCGTAACTTATCAATATAAGCTCGAATCATTTCAGTACCTGGTTGGCCAGATTTATCGAGGTTATCCGCTAATTCTTTAGCAAGGTCAGGAACTGAATCTGCCCATGCTTTACGCGCTTCTGGCGTCATAGTGACAATCGTACCGCCGAGTCGCTATATATGCTTCTCGACTTTCTTGTGCGCGATCCATTGCTAGGTTCGCGAGGTGATCTCTGTATTTAATGGCAACATCCTGTAATACAGTTTTTACTTCATCCGGTAACTTCTTCCAAAAACGTTCGTTTATTGTCACTGTTTTAGTATTAACTGCACCAAAATCTACCTCTGCCATATAAGGGGCAACTTCAGAAATTTTGAAGGTTTTAGTCGCCTCAGGCCAAAGCATGGCGTGGTCAACTAGCCCTGTTGCAAGCATATTGTAGAAGTCTGTTAAACCGCCTCTTACTCCTGCAACACCATCGATACCCTGTATGTACCGTAAGTTTGTTCCTGCACCAGCGACTTTATCGCCTTTTAGGTCTTCCGCACTTTTCACTGGTTTTTTACTATAAAGTTGGTAGGTATTTAAAACCACACCTGTGGCGAGGTAAACTTGGTCCTGTTTGGCAAACTCTTTTTGCATAGTGGGGTATTCTTTAGCTATTTCATCAATTGCTTTAGCAACAACTCGTGCATCACTAGAGATAAAAGGTGTGACAGTCGCCAGTGATTGACTTGGTAGTTTAGAGCTGTGGAAAATGGTGGTGACAATACCAATATCACCTAAGCCGAGTTCTATTCCTTCTAATACACCTTTAGGTTTGACGATTGAACCACCATAAGACTCTTGCCATTTAATAGCGTAGTTGCCAGTTTCAGCAAAGTCTGCTTATTAACCTCAGGAATAAAGAAATTTGAAAACTCATGCACCCACATGGATTTTGCTGGATATCCATCGATAACTACTGCGTTGATTGTTTCTGTTGCTAATGCCGGTAAAGACATTAAAGCTATCATTGCTAATCCTAAACCCTGTAGGTGTAATTTTTTTGAAAGTTTCATTGTTGATCATCCTTATATTTCGTATTGATACGGTAAATTTCGACCTTGAGTGCTTCTATAAAAGAAACCATAAACAAACAGCACCCCTTCACATTAATGAAAGATGTTTGTCTAAGTTGTTTTGAGCTTTATGCTCAAAGAAAAGTACAGACTTCTTCGAATTCGAATCTAGGTAGTTTTTGAAATAGGGCATTTTCATCGGCATACCCTAAGTTACATAAAAAGTTGGATTTTAAAGTCGTGCCAGCGAAGAAGGTGTCATCGACAATTTGATTAGAAAACCCCGACATTGGTCCGATATCTAGACCTAAGGCTCGCGCGCTATCATCAGATAGGCACCTTGAAGTGTGCCATTTAGAAACGCGGTGCGTTCACAGTATTCTGTTTTGCCTCTAAACAGTGGAGTTCTGTCTTCATGGGGAAAAAGAAATGGCAGTTTCTCCCAGAAGGCCAAATCATGGGCAATAATAACGGTAACGGGCGCAGCTCTCATTTTATCGATATTTTTTTCTTTTAACGATTTGGCGAGTTTGTCTTTGCCCTCTTTTGAGGTTACAAAGTAAAATCTAGCTGGGCTACAGTTCATGCTTGTCGCACCATTTGCAACAATTTGGTAGAGCTCTTTAAGTAAGCTTTCTGGGATGGGTTTATCTATCCAAGCATAATGAGAGCGCGCATCGTTGAGGATGACATCGATAGAGTCCTTATCTAACCTCGGTTTACGTAAGCGTAAATCGCGTACATTTTTCTGAGCCGTTTCTCTTGCTAAGGCTAAGTTCAAGCGTTCTACTTCTATTTTATTCGAATCAGTCATTATCTGTCCTTTATTTATATTTTGGATAAAGCCGCTACATATCAAAGGAAAAATAACTTTGCTGATTTAGTTATATCTTCACACAACAAGTACCTAATTTAATTTTTGTTGTATTTCATTGTATTAAAGCAACTTTTTGAACTTTCATTGGTTTTTTGAAAGCAAATATAAGGTGTTTTTTTTGTAAATTAACAGTGTTTGTCTGTAATTTATTTGTACAAAAAATTAACACTTGCATAACTTTTAACGATGTTCTAAGGTTGTGTCAAATAATATCGATATTTTTATTTAATAAATGCTTAGTCAAACAAAAAGAGGTAATCAAATGGTTTCTTGGAATGAATATAAAGCGGAGGCTAAACAACGTGGTTCACTGGCATTGGAAGTGTTTGTGGTTGAAAGTAACCCAAAGGCCAGTGCAGAAACTATCAAAGAATATTTGCCATTACATTTAGCCTACCAAGCAGAATTAGAGTCTTTAGGTATCTTGATGTTTGCAGGGCCGGTTTCCGATGCTTCAGGGGAAAACCTAGAAGGCGCTGGGCTGATTATCTATCGGGCCTCATCACTCCAAGAAGCGCAAAACATAGCTGAAAAGGACCCAATGCATAGCAAGGGGGCTAGGACATTTAATATTAAACGCTGGTTAATTAATGAAGGTAGTTTGCACGACTTGATATTAAGTTATCGGCGCAATCGATCAGTTTAAGTAATAGCTACGAGTAATACGTTTGACATAGATGAAAAGATAAAAACTTTATTTTTGACTAGGAGGTCAACCATGCCTAAGTGGACAAATATGATAGGGGATTTGATGTTTCGTGTGACCGAAATTGGTAGCACGATGATTTCAAATAATGTTGAGTTAACCACAGCGACTAAGTGTGAACAATTACTTGATAATACGGGTGAAGCAACTAGCTTAGCGCTTTCTCGAGAAATATTAGATAACTATCAAGAGTTAACCGATGAGGAAAAATTAGTTTTCTTTCAAGCTTTATTTGAAGATTTTGGTGTCAATATCAAAGCGCTAGAGTCAGCAATCAGTGATTGGAAAGAAACGGATGGCAAGAAAGAAGCAAGAAAAATTCACTTTGCATCAGAGCCTCGTTCACAGGAGTTAATCAGACAACTTAATCGAGCCCCTGGTGGCACGGCCACTTTAGTGAAAATGCGTGAAGACTTACTTAAATTAAGTCGACAAGATCCTAATCTGAACAGTTTAGATAATGATTTATGCCATTTATTTAGTTCTTGGTTTAATCGTGGGTTCTTGAGTATCGAGCGAATTAATTGGTCAACGCCTGCTGTTATTTTAGAAAAAATTATTGCCTATGAAGCGGTACATGAAATTAAGGGCTGGGATGATTTACGCTTGCGTGTCGCTGAAAAAGATCGTCGTTTATATGCATTCTTTCATGCTTCACTAGGTTCAGAGCCTCTAATATTTGTAGAAGTTGCATTGACGGATCAAACACCAACAACCATTGAATCAATTCTTTCCGGTGATCGAGAAACACTAGAGCCCAGTGAAGCAAGCACTGCCGTTTTTTATTCGATATCTAATTGTCAGGCAGGGTTAAGAGGTATTTCATTTGGTAACTTCCTGATAAAACAGGTTGTTGAAGAGCTGAAGCGTGAATTACCTAATTTAAAACGTTTTATTACCATGTCTCCCGTTCCAAGTTTAAGACGTTGGGCTGAATCTCAATCAGACCTTGATCAAAGCTCGGCAAATATTATTACCTCTTTAAATGAGCAAAATAACGAGTTTTCAGAGGAGTATAAAGCGCAACACAGTGCACAATTAAACCGACTAGCTTGCCAATATTTACTTGAAGCGAAACATAAGAAAGGTGGCCCTTTTGATCCTGTCTCACGTTTTCATTTAGGTAACGGAGCGCACCTTGAGCAGATTAATTTATGGGCTAATAGCTCTGAAAAAGGTATCGCCGATTCATGGGGGATCATGGTTAATTACGAATATGATTTGAAATCGATTGAAAAAAATCATGAAGCCTTTTTATCTGAAGGAAGTATTAAGACTTCATCGACCATCAAAAAACTTCACAAAAAAACTAATAGGATAACGGATATGTATACAACAAACTTCTTGGCAAATACCTTAAGAAAATCCAGTTTAGGTTATGAACAAAGTCCCTTTGCGACTTTGCCAGACGGTACCCAAGTTTCCTATGAGAAGTTGTTTTCCAATGCAGAAAAAATGGTCGCCGTATTACAATTAAATGGTGTTAAAGCTGGTGATAGAGTCGCAGTGCAAGTTGGAAAGTCAATTGCCACAATAGAGTTATATTTAGGGACTATTCTCGCAGGTGGTGTTTTTCTGCCACTTAATACCGATTATATGGCCAGTGAAATTGAATATTTCTTAGGTGATGCCCAACCTACTGTGTTTGTGTGTGATCCAAATTCTGAGTCGCTTCTTCAGTCGGTAGCAGAAAAAGCTAATGTGGTCGCGTTATTGACTCTTTCTTCAGACGGTTTAGAGGGCTCCTTACATCATGAATTACAGCGTATCGATATGTCCTATGTCGAGGTAACTCGCGCATCCGATGACCTAGTCGCTATTTTATATACATCGGGGACAACAGGACGTTCTAAGGGAGCGATGTTGTCACATGGAGCTTTGGCCTCTAATGCATTGACACTGACTGATTACTGGCAATTTACTCGCGCAGATAGCCTTATTCATGCTTTGCCTATTTTTCATATTCATGGCCTGTTTGTTGCTATTAATATCACTCTATGTGCTGGCTCGCATCTACACTTTATGCCTCGTTTCGATGCCGATAAAATTATCCAAAAAATGCCTACCGCAACGGTATTAATGGGCGTTCCTACTTTTTATGTTCGATTATTACAACATTCTGATTTAAATGCGCAATCGACTTCATCTATGCGCTTGTTTGTATCTGGCTCTGCTCCTTTGTTAACCGAGACACATCAACGTTGGCAAGAAAAAACAGGGCAAGCGATTTTAGAACGCTACGGAATGACGGAAACGAACATGAATACTTCTAATCCCTATGATGGTGATAGAAGGCCAGGTACTGTGGGTTTCCCATTACCTGGCGTTGAGGTGAAAATATGTGATCCTAGTTCTGGTGCGGAATTAGCAGATGGAGAGATAGGACAGATTGAAGTAAAAGGGCCAAATTTATTTTCAGGGTATTGGAAAATGTCCGAAAAAACAGCTGAAGAGTTACGCCTGACAGGATGGTTCTTAACCGGTGATCTTGGTATACGTGATAAAGATGGTTATATTTCTATTGTTGGTCGATCAAAAGACTTAATAATTTCAGGTGGTTATAATGTTTATCCGAAAGAAATAGAAGCTGTGATTGATGATATTGATGGCGTAAAAGAGTCGGCTGTTATTGGCTTACCACACCCTGACTTTGGTGAGGCTGTGGCGGCAGTTGTTGTTGCAGATAGTGATGCTTTTCAAGAGAATGATTTGGCTGAAAAAGTAGCCACTCAAACACAAACGGTTTTAGCTAAATTTAAACGTCCTAAAAAAGTGTATTTTGTGAATGAATTACCCAGAAATACTATGGGTAAGGTACAAAAAGCGCGACTTAGAGAGGATTACAAAGATACATTTTCTGTTTAGATAGTATAATAAACAGAAAAATGAGCGGAAGTGGTTATGTTATATGCTTCTGATAGCTCAATTAACATAACCATCGCCATTGTTTATTATTAAAAACAGATAACACTGTGACTTTATGGAAGAAGATATGAATACCCAAAATGGTAAAACCGCGATTAATCGCGTTTATCATCAATTAAGAATAAAAATACTACAGTGTGAGTTTTCTCCTGGTGAGAAATTGAAAATTGAATCACTAAAAGTATTACTTGATATTGGTGCCTCTCCAATTCGTGAAGCATTGAGTTTATTGACCTCTGATGGGTTGGTTAATCGCATTGATCAACGCGGTTTTCGAGTTGCCCTTATGAGTAAAGAAAACTTCAATGAAATTTTGCAGTTGCGATGTAAGCTGGATGATTTGGCGTTGCGTAAGAGTATTGAGTTTGGTGATAGTAAATGGGAAGAAAATCTGGTTATTCTGCATCACCGATTAAGTCGTGCCGATATTGCCGATTTTGCTTCCTGGGAAGCAATGCACAAAGCATATCATATGGCCCTGATTGGTGAGTGTAATAGCCCTATTTTGTTAGGTTATTCTAACCAACTTTATGATCAAAATATTCGTTATCGATTTTTAGCAGAAAGAACAGCGGATTATAAATCTAGAAATGTATCCGATGAGCATGCAAAAATCTTGAATGCAACCATAGAAAGAGATGCAGAACTTGCTTCAGAATTACTGATTAGTCATTACCATTCAACCAGTAACTTCTTGGTTTCATTGCTTGAAAAAAACAACCTTAATGTTTGGAATTGATTGTTTAGTAAGTAAAATCTAATAATGGCGAAGCATAATTTATTGCTTCGCCATTGAAACAATTATAATCCAGCCTTTGACCAATTTTCATTAACTTCTTCTGGATGAGCCCCGTACCCACAATCTTTAACTGCCGTGATGGCACAAAATTCATCTTTATCTGAAGCATCGCCACTGATCCCCACCGCGCCTATTACTTCATTGTTGTTATTACAAATTAACACGCCACCAGGTACGGGAACAAAACGACCCTGTGATACGCTAGCAAGAGAGGCTTGAAAGGAAGGTCTGTCTGCTAATCTATCTCTGATGGTTCGACTGGAAATTCCCATCCCTAGCGCACCCCATGCCTTGCCTATGGCAATATCGGCTCGCATAACACCACAACCATCTTCACGTTTTAGAGCGATAAGATTTCCACCAACATCTAATATGGCCACAGTTAAAGGCAATAGACCATGTTGATGACCTAATTCGATGGACTTATCAATAATCATGCTGGCATATTTAAGTGGCAAGGCCACAGCTAAATGTTTTACGTAATAATCACTCATTTGATCCTCTCTTATTTTATTTACTTTCTATTGCAACAAATAATACACATTTAAATAGATATTGCACCACTTCACATAAAAATAACGATATTATTGAAAAATTATTATTATTATCTATATTTTGTTTTAGATTTAAATAACAGTCCATTAACAATTAAGGAATCGGTATGAGAATTGTCTCGTTTGAATGTGAAGGTGCAAACCACATAGGTATTAAAGTTGGTGATGAAGTTATTGATATTAATTTAGTCGCTAAAGACTTGCCTCAAGATTTATTGAGTCTACTGCAGTCTAATTTAGATATTCAACAAGAGCTGAATGCACTTATTGAATATGCCTCACAATCCGCAAAACGTTTAAGCAAAGATTTACGTTTTACGCCACTTATTCAACGTCCTCCCAAAATTATTTGTATTGGTCGTAATTATGTCGCACATGCAGTGGAGGGAGGTGTTGAGCCACCAACATATCCTGAAATATTTATGCGTGTCTCTGAGTCATTGATTGGCCATAACGAACCGATTATCCGTCCTAAGTGTTCTGACAAATTAGATTATGAAGGTGAAATTGCCGCTGTTATTGGTAAAAAGGCTCGCCATGTAAAAGAGCAGGATGGCTTAGATTATATTGCCGGATATGCATTATTTAATGATGCCACGATCCGTGATTACCAACGTAAGAGTTCACAGTGGACAATTGGTAAAAACTTTGACGGAACTGGTGCATTTGGACCTGAGTTTGTGACCGCTGATGAACTTCCAGCAGGAATGCATGGCGTGCAATTACAAACACGTCTAAATGGTGAACTGATGCAAAATGCCAGTACCGCCGATTTCATTTTTCCAATGGCAAAGCTGATTGAAATCCTGAGTGAATGTATGACGCTTTTACCTGGCGATATCATTATTACAGGCACACCAGCTGGTGTGGGCTATGTTAGAAAGCCACCTGTATTTATGAAACCCGGTGATGTCGTTGAAGTTGAAGCGAAGGGGCTAGGTATTTTAAGAAATACCATTAAGGATGAATAAAAGTTATGACTGGCTTAGCCCTGATTATTAGGGCGCGCCATTAATTTGAGTTTTGCTAAGTAATTAAAAAGAGAGCGAAAATGATGAATAAACGTCTAATAGCGGTTACCGCAACCATGATACCTATTTTAAGTATTTTATGGGCTATTCAAGCACCTTTGATATTAGGACTTGAAATTGCACGCATTCAATACTTGGCGGTGTCGCTAGGCGTGGGTTGTTCGTTGGTTTACCTTTCTCAAAAGTCTGAACTTATAAGTCAGAGAATTCTGACTTATACATTGGCTTTAATCTCTTTTTTAACCTTTATTTGGATCAGTATAAATTATCAACGATTTCAAATGGACTTTCCTTATTTAACCACTGAAATGCAAATTCTAGGTGGGTTAGTTGTTTTATTAGTATTAGATGCTATTCGTCGTACTACTGGCTGGATCTTACTTGCTGTTATTGGTGTGTTTTTATTATATGCCTTAGTGGGAGAGCATATTCCAGCACCCTTAACAGGCACAAACAGTATGCTTGATGAAATTGTGGTGTATATGGCCTTTGATCCTAATGCTATTTTAGGAACACCACTTGGCGTGATTGCAAGTATTGTCATTGTCTTTATTTTCTTTGGAAAATTATTAGTAAGAACAGGTTGTGGAGAGTTTTTTATAGACCTCGCAATGGCATCTATGGGTAAAAGAAGAGGCAGTCGTTGCGAAAACATCAATCGTAGGTTCGGCTCTTTTTGGTTCGATTTCTGGCGACGCAGTATCAAATGTTGTGACTACTGGCGTAATGACAATTCCTTTAATGAAGCGTTCGGGTTACAGCAATGTACAAGCCGGCGCCATTGAAGCGATAGCATCTACGGGCGGGCAATTAATGCCACCTATTATGGGCGCCGCGCTTTTTTAATGGCACAAACCTTAGAAATTCCTTACAGCGAAGTGGTATTAGCGGCGCTGATCCCTGCATTACTTTATTATATTTCGGTATTTATTCAGGTGGATTTAATTGCCGCTCGAGATGATATTGTGCCAACTGATGTGGATAAGAAAACAGTTTTCGATGTATTAATTGAGGGTTGGCATTTTATCATTCCATTTTTTGTTTTGATGTACTCCATGTTCATCAACAATGCCTCTGCAGAGTTATCTGCTTTGTACGGCTCAATTTCTATCATCATTCTTGGTTCAATGCGCAGTTATCAAGGTCATAGATTAAATGTGAAATCCATGTTTTCAGCTTTTCCTGAAACAGGTATGACAGTTATGGAACTGATCATGATTGTGGCTGGTGCTGGTTTAGTGATTGGTTTATTGAATATTTCATCGGGTGGTTTTGCTTTGACATTATCCTTGGTTCAACTGGGTGCGAGTAATATGTCAATTCTTTTACTTGTCTCGGCTGGTGTGTGTATTTTGCTTGGTATGGGTATGCCAACAACTGGTGTTTATGTTTTATTGGTCGCTTTAGTCGCGCCAGCATTAATCGAAACTGGTATTCCACCTTTAGCGAGACATATGTTTATTTTGTATTTTGGCATGATGTCGATGATCACCCCGCCGATTGCCCTTGCCGCTTTTGTCGCTGCTACGATCACCGGTGAAAAACCGATGAAAACAGGTGTTGAGGCGATGAAGTTAGGATGGCTGGCTTATGTTGTACCTTTATTATTTATATTCACACCTGCTTTATTAATGGAGGCGAGTGCCTTTGATATCGGTATGACCTTTGTGCTTGCTGTTATTGGTGTTCATTTTATATCTGTGTCTATGGTTGGCTATTTTGCCGGTCATTTAACTTATCGTATGCGTATACCCCTCTTGGTATTAGGCGCCATTATTATTATGCCTCCAACATGGCTAGATATGCAGTTTATACCCGCCTTACTAGCGATCGCTATTGGCACCTTTTTATTGTACCGATTATATAAAAACGAAAACCTAAGCCAGCTTAAAACAAGCTAAATACAAATTTGGATAACCCTAACACTCATAATGAATGTGACATCTTGAGTACTGAACTTAACTGAAAAAGAGAGAACGATATGAATATCATCAAGACAGCTTTTATTTCGCTAAGCATACTAACATCAGGCCACGTGGCGTCGGAAACATACAGTATAGGAACCAATCAACAGGGGTCATTGTTTTATTCATTGGGTCGTCGCCCTTTCTAAAGTTATGGTAGAAAAAACAGACAAGCAATACCGTGTTGCACCTTATGCAGGTTCGTCTACTTATATCCCAATGATGAATGCGGGACGATTAGAGTTTGGTTTTGCAAATGGTGGTGAAGCAACCTTTGCTTATATGGGGAAAGAAAACTTTGAAGGTCGTGCAAATCAAAATTTGCGTTTAGTTGGGGTAGTGGTTGCTACACAAACCTCCTTTGCGGTACCTGTTAATTCTGATGTGCAAAGCATTGCAGATCTTAAAAATAAGCGTGTTCCATCAGGTTATAACTCAGGGCGTACATTTCACTTTTACTCCAATGCGACTCTAGCCTCTTCTTCAATGACTATTGATGAAACAAAAAAAGTACCTAACCCTAACTTTGTTTCTGCTATCACTGCACTCGCTGAGAATCGTGTTGATGCGGCTTTAATTCCAATGAATGTTGGAGCAGGCAAAAAAGCAATGGCAACCATGAGTGATGGATGGCGTTATCTGAGTCTAGAGGATAGTGCTAGCGCAAAAGAAGCGGTTAACAAAAACTTACCATCAGCTCGTATTGTTAGTGTTAAACCTGATCCATCTAAAACCGGTGTTGTTGCAGATCCAACTAATATGATTGAAGTTGATTTTTATCTTGTTGCGAGTGCCAAGGTATCAGACGAAGCGGTTTATGAGCTAGTAAAAACAATGGCGAACAACCAACAAAGCCTGAAACAAGCCTTTGGTGCTTACGCACGTTATAACCCTGCAAAAATGGTACAAGACAATGCTGTGCCTTACCACGATGGTGCCATTAAAGCCTATAAAGAATTAGGCTTCTGGAACAAATAAAAAGCTAAATTTTCTAATCTTTTAAAGTCCTGTAATCGATCATTTAAAAATTTTTAAATGATCGATTAGGCACAGTGCACGCTAAAAACCATGAAACAACATAATAATTTCCCTAATCATTGAAGGAATCATGAAGATGTTAAATATAAAAACTAAAATTACGCTAACACTTACCAGCTTACTTTTATTATGCCAAACCTCGATTGCTGAAGAATTACGTATTGGAACTGCAAGTCAAGGAGGTGCGTTTTATCCCGTTGGCCAAGCTGTTTCAACTTTAGTGTCAACTCATGCACAAGGGTTAGAAATGGTACCTGTTGTCACACAGGGGTCAGTTCAAAATCCTAAATTAGTTAATAGTGGTGAAATAGATGTTGGCATTACCAATAATAATTTGGCGGTATTAGCAAATAAAGGCATAGGAGCTTACAAAAGAGATGGTGTGATGGAGTTGCGTGCTATTGGTACCTTACATTCTAGTGTCTTACATATGATCACCCGTGCCGATTCTGATATTAAAACAGTGGCAGACCTAAAGGGTAAAAAGCTTGCATTAGGGCCTGCTGGTGGCGGTACTATCCCCTTTGCAAGACAAATTCTAGAGTTACATGACTTAACCTTGAAAGATATAACGCCAAGCTTTTTATCCTATGCCGATGGTTTTAGTCAATTATCAGATGGAAATGTTGATGCGACCTTTGCTTTGAGTGGATACCCTGCGAGTGCCGTGATGCAAGCACGTGTTAATAAAGACTTAAAATTTATTCAATTTGCTCCTGGTGCACTCGACAAAGCATTGCTTCAATTCCCTAACTACAACCATGTCACGGTTGCAAAAGATGTTTATGATATGCAACAAGAAGGTCATGCGCTTGGTGTAAGTAACATCTTGTTTGTGCGTGCTGATTTCGATGAAGAAAAAGCTTATAAAATTACTAAAGCAGTTTATTCTAATATGGATGAGTTTAGACAACTCAACGCGCACGCCAAACAAATCATTGTTGAAAACTCCAAGAAACTAAAAATTCCTCTGCACCCAGGTGTCGCTCGTTTTCATAATGAGTAACTAATACCTCTTAACCAAAAAACTCGTTTTAACACCTGAATATTAGAGTGCTTAGGATTATTGCACCTAATTTTTGAGCCTTGAGGCATCAAGGCTCGCATTAATGACTTTAATATAGTGGCTACACATTGAATGTTAGTCTTGCTATTTATTTCAAGGATTTCTCATGACTTTCAATACTACTAAGGTCACGCAGGTTATCATTGTGCTGTTTGCATTTTCAATCGGCCTGTTTCACCTCGCTAATGTGTCGGGAATATTTGTACTGTCGACTCAAAGTATTCGTATTTATCATTTAATGATGATGTTGGCATTGTTATTTATTTCCAAACCTTCATTTTCAATATTTGAGAATAACAAGCTCGATAAATTAGTCAGTGTAATACTGACAGTAGTAACCCTAGGAAGCGGTATTTATATGCTTTCTCGTTGGCAGGATATTGCGCTGTCGGGTGGTGAGACAGAATTACTCGATGCTTGGGTTGGCGTGGTGATTTTATTGCTTGTGCTAGAGGGAGCAAGACGTGCGGTTGGTAATGTATTAGCGATAATCTGTACACTATTTTTCATCTATCCTTTTATTAGTCCGTTCTTACCAGGCATATTAGAGAGTCGCGGTTATCCTTTATTACGTATTTCCGAAATACTAACCACGACTGCACAGGGCGTGTATGGTATTCCATTAGGCGTTTCAGCTACCTATATTATTTTATTCTCAATTTATGGTGCTTTTTTAACGGAATTTGGTGCTGGGGAATTCTTCTTCAAAATTGCCAACCGCTTAACCCGTAATATGCGTGCCGCGGGGGCGAAAACAGCAGTTATTTTCTCCACACTATTAGGCATGGTTTCTGGTTCAGTCGCTGGCAATGTTGCTGTCACTGGAACCTTAACCATACCTATGATGAAACGAGAAGGTTATAAGTCACATCAAGCCGGTGCAATAGAAGCCGTTGTCTCCACTGGTGGCCAGTTGATGCCACCAGTAATGGGAGCCGCTTTTATTATGGCTGAAATTATTGGTGTGCCTTATACCGACATTATGCAAGTCGCTATAATTCCTGCTTGTTTGTTCTTTTTATCTATCTTTTTTGTGGTCCATTTACAGGCAGTCAAAGCAGATCTGAAACCCATTCCTGTTGATAACGAAGACCAGCAAAGTACGCTTCAATTATTGATTAGTGGCGGACAATATATTATTCCCTTTGGCACATTGATAGTGATGATCATCGCTGGGTACTCGCCTTTTAAGGCATGTTTCTATTCAACAATTATTCTATTAATTTGCCACATTATTTGGCAACGTCGAATTGATAAAGCCTTTTTTAGTAAATCCTTTAATGCCATTACTGGTGGCGCTAAAGCGGTTGTGCCGATTGCGTACGCTTGTCAGTACTGCAGGTATTATCGCAGGCACACTGGGTATCACAGGTTTAGGCTCTAAGATATCAGGAATCATTATTGCGTCTTCAGGTGGCGTGCCTTTACTTGCTTTGTTATTAACTATGGTGGTGGCAATTATTTTAGGCATGGGATTGCCTACAACAGCGACTTACTTAATTTTAGCGACAGTGGTGGCGCCGGCATTATCACAATTGGGCGTGGACTTATTAACAGCGCACATGTTTGTCTTTTTCTATGGTTGTGTTTCGACCATTACCCCTCCTGTTGCACTGGCCTCCTATGTGGCGACGGGTATTTCCAATGCAAGTATTAGTAAAGTCAGTTGGACTGCATTCTTCTATGGCATTACCTGTTACATCTTACCTTTCATGTTCTTCTACGGGCCTGGACTACTGCTGAGAGGCTCTGTCAGTGAAATATTATTAGCTGTTTCCACAGCTGTTATTGGCGTGATCGCCATTGCCGTTTCGATTGTGGGGTTCTTTAAAGTCGAACTAAATGGCTTAACTCGGGCATTGGTATTTCTCGGCGGATTAGCATTAATGCTTCAAGGCGTCAGCACAGACTTAATAGGGGCTGTTTTATTAACCCTTCTATTTTTTACATCAAGCAAAATGAATAAACTCAAGGAGATAGCACAATGACACATCAAATTAGACGAGTAGTGACAGGGCATGATAGCGAAGGTAATGCAATTTGTGTCTCAGATGAGATTGCTACTAATGTTTTACAGCGCCCAACTAGACCTGGTGTCACACTGACTAATTTATGGCAGACAAACACTTGCCCTGCAGAGTTTAATGGCCCCGAAGAAACAGTGGATGGCCCTTTTGTTTTGCATCCACCAGAAAACGGCACAGTGTTTCGTATTATTGAGTTTTTACCAGAAGATCCAGAGGTGATTAAAAATATTGATGGTAAAGTCGCTTTTGCCGCTATGGGCGCTTCTCATAATATTATCGAAGATGCTCGTCATCCGTATATGCACAGAACTGATAGTGTTGATTATGCGGTTATCTTAAAGGGTGAAATATGGATGCTAATGGATAGGGAAGAAGACGATGTATTACTTAAAACAGGTGATACTGTAGTGCAACGAGGTACCAATCATGCCTGGGCAAATAGAGGAACAGAACCCTGTCTGATGATGTTTGTGTTAGTAGATGGAGTGTCGAAGAGCGACGCGTAAATTATTTGCTTCGTCACCCATGAAAAAAGGCAACAGGAGAAAATCCTATTGCCTTTATTCTTACGGTATTTCTTGATTGTGAATTAAGAAATTAATCCATCAAGTACTCTAGTCCATAGACTAATTCATCACGTTTTACGACTTCTTTACAGGCAAAACAAATACCTGGCATAAATGATTCACGATGCTGTGAGTTGTGTTCTATTTTAAGGGTTTCACTTAAGCCACCAAAAAATACAGTTTGCTGTGCAACCACACCCGGTAGACGGATTGAATGAAGTTTTACACCGTTTAGTTCTGCACCACGAGCACCTTCAATGAGTTCTTTATCGCTACATTCAACGGGTGTTTTAGTACGGGCATTCGCAATTAATTCTGCAGTACGAATACCAGTACCAGAAGGGCTTTCTTCTTTTTGTGGGCTATGTGCTTCAATTACTTCAGCATCAGGTAAATATTTTGCGACTTCAGCTGAGAACTTCATCATTAATACCGCACCAATTGAAAAGTTAGGCGCAATTAAGCCACCTAGTTTTTTCTCTGTTGCTAATGCTTGTAGTTGATTTACTTGTTCAACCTGGAAACCACTTGTACCAATGACGGGGCAGGCGCCTGCATTTAAAATGATTTGTGTATTAGAAAAACCTGCAGATGCGACGGTTAAATCAACCACTACCTGTGCACCACTACTTTTGATTAAGGCGCTTAAGTCATCTCCAAAATCACACTCTGCCACTAGTTCTAATGCATCATCATTCTGAATAGCTCTAACAGCTTCACTTCCCATGCGGCCTTTTGCGCCATTTACGATTACCTTAACCATGTTAATCCTTTTGTTAGTTACTTTTGTAAAAAGAGATAAGTTGCAAATAATCCCCAACTAGCGACTAATAAAATCCAAGGTAATGGGTTATTTTTAGTCTTTTCTGTTGGTTTTTCTATCTCTGAAGGTTGTGTATTTTGTTGTTTTTGCTTCTGTTGTTTCTTTTGTTCTTTATCTGCTTGACGTTGCTTAGCTTTGACTGACTTTTTATATTCGGCAATGCCTTTTTGAATGCCCTGTGCTATCAAACGTGTTTGTTCTTTTGTCTGACCTGGCTTTTGTATTTTGTTGGCAATCTGTTGCGCTTCTTCAACCGTCTCATTAGAAATAGCGCTATGAGTATTTTTAGCCATATTATTTATCTTCTAAAATAGCTTTAGCGCGTTTTAATGCTTTAGCGCTGGTCAATTCTAAAAAACGTTCTGGATCATCGTAATTGTAATCAACAAGGTGTCCAACCAGTTTAGCAACCAATCTCTGAGTTTCTTTAATTTCAACATGGGTACGCCCACATCCTTGGCAATGTGTACCATCACTCGTACATTGACTCGTACAGGGACTAAATTTCATGGCGGAATCCTTTTTTGGCTAATCTAATTTCGCGTAGTTTAACAATTTTAGAGGAGGGATTCATGAATTTTAAAATTCTTTTGATCTGGGTTTTAAATTTATCGTTTATCTCTGTTTACTTACCTTGATTTTCTCAACATTCAGGCTTAGTTTTATAACTGTTAATTTACTTATAAAAAAAGGAATGTGAATGTCAGAACTTTCGCATCTATTTAAAAACGTTAAACAGTTACCCGTATTACCTGTTTTATTAATGGAACTAATGGAAAGCTTTAGTAATGATTCTGTTAGTGTTGCCGAGCTTGCTAAGAAAATTGGTATGGACCAATCGATCAGTGCGAAAGTGATCCGAATGGCTAATTCTGTCGCCTTTCGACGGGGCAAAGAAGTTGAATCAATCTCACAAGCGGTAATTCGACTTGGCTCTAATCAAGTAAGAAGTATTGTTGTCAGCCGCAACCTTATCGAATGCTTTTCCTGTTATTCCTGGTTTTGATAAAAATAAATTTTGGAAAGATACTTTTAGCACAGCTGTTATTGCGAAGGCACTTGCAAAGCATACCTCTGTTAACGAAGAGAGCGCATTTACCTGTGCCATGTTACATAATATTGGTGAGCTATTATTGCAAATATTGAAACCAGATGAATGTGCATTAATTGCATTAGCGATTGAAGCAGGGGAGCCTCGCTTATTGGCACAACGTGAAACCTTTGGTTTTGATTACAGCCAAGTTGGTGTTGCCCTAGCAAAACATTGGGATTTCTCTGAGAGTTTTTGTGATGCCATTGAACAACAACTAGATCCGCTTTCCTATGAAGAGCCTTCACCGGAAGCCGTGTTGATTCGATTGGCTGTTTTCGCTAGTTTTGCTTGGGGTGCCAAGTTACCGCCTGAAATGATTGTGGCACGTTTTCCGCCAGCTTTGGTAGAGCATATCCATCTTAATAAAGAAGGTTTAGTTGAAGAGTTTGAAGGTATGATCGAAGCGGGTAAAGAATTAGGACGCTTAATGTCTGATTAAGTTATACCAATCGTATTAAATATGTGATCTTAATTTTACGCAGGAAAAAATGTTTAGTTTGAGGCGAAAGTTGATGCAAATGGTTGTCCTCTTTGCGAAACTTTCAACAAAGAAATAAGCAATTTTAACTATTAAAATAGATCAGCTAATTATTACGGTTGGTATTAATGCTTTAAATGATCATTTTATTAATAAAATGGCTGTGATTATTCATAGCCATTTTTTTGCCCTCTTTTTTACTTAAAAAAATTGTTTTTATTAACAGCTAATCATTTTCTAAATTTAATTAAAACAATGACCTATAGTTTATATGTAACAAGACAACACTTGCTGAATTTGAATGATAAGGAGTATATACTGCGCGGGTAAATAATAAAAAACAGGAGATATTATGATTTACAGTATGACTGCATTCGCCCGTAAACAAATTAAAGGACAATGGGGGACTGCCGTTTGGGAGATCCGTTTTGTCAATCAGCGTTACTTAGAAACCTACTTCCGCCTACCTGAACAGTTTCGTGGTTTAGAAGTTAAACTTAAAGAGCTATTTAAAAAGCGCTTACAACGCGGAAAAATAGAATGTAGTTTGCGTTTTGAAGGTGCTGATAATAGCCAAGATGGTTTAGAAATGAATCAAGCCTTAGCAAGCCAATTAATAAAAAATGCACAATGGGTTGCAGAGCAAGCAGGCAATGCGGCTATTAATCCCGTTGATATTTTAAAATGGCCAGGAGTAATGCAATCTCCAGAACAAGACGTTGATGCTATCACAGTAGAATTAATGGCTGGTTTTGAAGCAACATTAACTGATTTTATTGAATCACGTAGTACAGAGGGTGCAAACCTAGCAGTAATGTTAGAGCAACGTTTAACTGCGATCACTGAACAAGCCGCTATTGTGCGAGGCTTTATGCCAGATGTACAAGCTTGGCAAAAGGCACGAATTTTAAAGAAATTTGAAGATGCTAAAGTCGACTTAGACAGCACCCGAGTAGAGCAAGAGTTGGTTTTATTAGCGCAAAAATCCGATGTTGCCGAAGAGTTAGACCGTTTAGACTCTCACGTTAGCGAAGCACAAAACGTCCTCAAAAAAGGTGGTGCAGTTGGCCGTCGTTTAGACTTTATGATGCAAGAATTTAACCGCGAAGCAAACACACTAGGTTCAAAAGTAATTAATACCGATATCACTGCAGTAGCTGTTGAATGTAAAGTTTTAATCGAGCAAATGCGGGAGCAGGTGCAAAATATCGAATAATTGCACGTAAATTGCACGTAAATTGCAATAAATACAATGAGTTGCTTTTTTTCTTGTATTTCCCCTCTCGGTTTTAAACTTAAATGAGGGGATACTCTGGAAAAGAACATAGATAATCAGAAGTAAATTCAACCTATCCTAATTAGGTGTTAATCTAATTAACCTATCACGGAAAAAACGTTAAAAAATATAGAAATAATTAACCTATAAACTTTAACTGTTATTTTAGATAACCTATAATACACTATATGTTAATTATTTACTAAAAAACTAACATATAAACTAAATGTATTGCGTGAGATGATTTGAATGTTTAATCCAGAAGTTCCTTATAATATCCCTACCTTACCAGTCGATGGTATCGAGACGATAAAAATCCTGAAGAAAGTGACACCTGCGGCGAGGGCGTTATCTGCGTTGAATCAGGTCGCTAGGCTTCTTGCTAATCAAAACCCATTGGTTAACCTGATCCCAATATTAGAATCGAAATCGAGTTCTGAAATTGAAAATATTGTGACCACGACGGATGCATTGTTTAAGCATGAATCGGATTCATCAAGTGCAGATCCTGCAACAAAAGAAGCGCTAAGGTATAAAAAAGCATTGTTCCTGGGCTTTGAGTCCATATCAGGGAAAAATGCGCGTCCTTTAAATACAAATACAGCAATCGATATTTGCGGCTGAGCTTATCGATAAACAAGTCGACGTTCGCAAGGTCACTGGAACTAACTTAAAGAATCAACGTACTGGTGAGGTCATTTACACACCACCTGTAGGTGAGGATAACTTAAGAAATAAACTGTCCAATTGGGAATCTTATATCCATGATCATGATGTAGATCCACTCATAGCATTAGCGATTGCTCACTATCAATTCGAGGCAATCCATCCGTTTTTAGATGGTAACGGTCGAACGGGAAGAATACTCAACATTCTATTTCTCATCGAAAATGATTTGCTCTCACAGCCGGTTCTCTACTTGAGTCGCTATATCATGCAAAATAAGGATGATTACTATAGGCTATTGCTGAACGTTACCAAAAAGGCCGATTGGGAATCTTGGATCTGCTTTATGCTTGATGCCATCACAATCACTTCTCAATGGACAATCGATAAGGTCAACGCGATTGTAGAGTTGCAAAAGCAAACTTCGGAGTACATTAAAACATCTTCTCAAAAAAACTACTCATATGAGTTAGTTGAGCTTTTATTTGAGAAGCCTTACTTGAGAACGCGAGATCTGATTGATAGAGGGCTTTACCGCTCTCGACAAGTCCGCGATAGCCAGCCTCAAGTCACTAGAGGTGTTAGGCGTTTTGGAGTCAAAGACAGTGGGACGAGAAACTCTATTCATCAATACACGCCTTTTAGAACTCATGTCTTACGATACTAACGAATTTTTGCCGTTTGCCAATAGGTAATCGTTTATTACTAGTTTAGTTTCTGATCGCTTAAGTAACCTATCAGATATCGATAATCAGAAAAATTATGAGCTGTTATTTTTGTTTTCAAGAACATTTAGCTGAAAAAGCATGTAAATTAGCCGTCGAAATAGGGGGACTGTTTAATGATAATTATCATGTTTGAAGTCTGAGGGTCAAAAAGGTGATAAAAATTATTCAGCAACGCAATATTTTCTGTAAGCTATTGTTTTACAGTAATTTAAATTTCGTTCAATAAGAAGGTGCAAAATATCGAATAAATTCAATTTGTATTTATTAACATTTCTAGATTCTCTGCGGTAATCTATATGAACTGCAGAGAAGTTGAAAATGAAAATGTTCTTACCTTTGCTAGCTCGTAAACATTTACGAAGTGGTAATGTAAATTAAAATCTGAATTAATTAAAATGTTAACCTATTGATTCGTTTTTCCAATCTTTAGCTAGTTTTATGGCTTCTTGTAAATATGACCAATCAAGTAAACTTTGCTGATATTGTCCAGCTTTGCCATTTAATATAATTCCGTATGTTTTTAATCTATAAGCTAATATTGAATAATAGGCATCAACTGCTCCAGCAGAAGAAAACATATAGGGTAAGTGTGCTTTTTCAAAGATAGACTCTAAGCGTGTTATCTCATTTTTAATGCCAATACTAAAGTCCGATAATGGGGTAGCTGTATCTAGAGTAAATGGACATTGAGTTCTTAGATGAAAAAAACCTGAGTGTAATTCTGCACATAAGCTTCTAGACATTGCTCTATCTTGCTCATTGCTAGGAAAAAGATAATCTTTAGCGCATTCATTGAAGTACTCAGTTATGGCTAATGAATCATGAATAACCATGGGGCCATTGATTAAAGCGGGAACTAACCCTGATGGCGATACATTAAATATTTGAGTTTTATAATCATGGCTTGTTAAATCAATTACGACAACATTAAGATCTATTTGAGCCAATTGACTACAAATCCAAGCTCTAAGTGACCAAGTTGAGTCTGTACCTACGATTAATTCCATTAATTATACCTATCTGAAGTAACACATAATAAAGCTGTATAGTTCATTATTTTAGTTTGATGATTTAAAACAAAAACCACAATAATTTGTATTTAGCTGAGGTTCAATTGTTTTTTAAATTTATAACCTATGCCATAGACAGATTCAATTGAAGCCTCATTATCGGATATTTTATTAATCTTCTTACGGATGTTTTTGATATGTGTATCGATATTACGATCGGATATATCAGATGTGTCTTTGTAGGCATGGTCTAAGATTTCAACTCGACTAAAAACACGACCACAATTTTCTAAAAACAGTTTGAGTATTAAAAACTCTCTTGGTGTTAAATCTAAAAACTCGCCCTTAAAACTCACTTCATACTCATCGGTTTTCATCTTAAAACCGGAATGTTTAATGAGGTTTGCGTCCTTCTCAGTTGAGTTTACCACACGTCGTAACACTGTTTTGATACGAGCCATGACCTCTCGGGGGCTAAATGGTTTGCAGATATAATCGTCTGCGCCAAATTCTAATCCTAATAGTTTGTCTATTTCTTCACTTTTTGCGGTGAGCATAATTATCGGTAGTTGTGAAAAAGTTCGGACTTGTTTGCAAATCTCCAAGCCATCAATATCCGGTAGCATCAGATCCAGTAAAACCAGGTCCACACTATTCTCTTTAACAAAGCTGATCACTCCTGCACCACTGTTAAGGTGTTTAACAAGGTAACCAGTATTCTGACAATAGGCGATCAATACCTCGGCAATATGAGTTTCGTCTTCAACAATTAAAATGGTCTGCTTATTCACTGCGGATAGCTCCTGTGTAGCGGTAGTATTATGTTGATGCTCAGTCCGCCTAATGATGAGTCCGATGTGTTGATTGTTCCCTGATGGGCATCTACAATCTGTTTGCACAGGGCAAGTCCTAATCCTGAACCACCATAACCACGGTTGCGTGATTGCTCAACACGATAGAAACGATCAAATAGTTTTTCTTGAATCTCCGAAGCGACACTTGGTGCTGAATCCTGTATTTGCACCGTTAAATCTTGCTCGATAATCTCAGCCGAGATATTAATGCCACCTGGGGAATCCGTATAGCGATAGGTGTTTTCTAATAAATTAATGAATAACTGCCTTATTCTATCTTTATCGGCTAATACCAGTGATTTTTTATCCGTCAACAAGGGAGCGAGTCGAGAGCAATCGACGGCTAACTGTTTTTGTTCAAACTTGGTCGCAAAGCTATCCGCAACTTGCACTAATATCTGGATCGGGTTTAGTTGTTCCTTTTTATAGGAAAGCCCACCCACATCCGTGATAGATAGCTGATAGAGGTCATTAACAATATTACTGAGGCTATCAATCTGATCGACAAATAACTGAATACGCTTTTCATCGGCGACAAACACCCCATCTTGAATTGCAATTAACTGACCTCTTAAGACTGTTAATGGCGTTTTGAGTTCATGAGAAACATCGGACATCCATTTAAAACGGTTATTCTGGTTTTTATCGAGCGTTTCAGCTAATACATTGACGTTATCGGACAATAACGCCAACTCATCGTGGGTCCTTTTTTCGATGCGGATACGATAATTACCACGAATTAATGTGTAGGTACCTTCGATAAGTGAACTGATTGGTGCGACTAGGTGCCTTGAAAAAAACCATGCGGTGATAAATGCTAAGCTGATAACGGCTAGGGCAATTACATAATAACTTTTATATTGTTGTGCTAAAAATAGATTTCCTGGACTGCCTTCGGCAAGCTCTGAGGGAACAAGACTCAACCAGCCGATGGTTTTTTCATCTATTTTGATAACCTCGCTATAAGGATTATCTGCCATTACAGGTTTGCCAAAAATGACTTGTTTATTCAGATCATACAAGCTCAAGCGCTTTCGAGTCTGTAATAAGTGACTTAGCGCGACCAGACTATTTTCTGTTTCAAGTATATCGGGTGAGGACTTAGTGGTTGATTGGTCATCATCTGATTTAGCCCTGAGCATCTCTTTCCATAATTGTTCATTTCCTTTTAATGCTTGCCAGCTACCATTCTCCTGATAAAAGGAAATAATTCTACTTTTTAGATAAGCTAGTTGTTTTCGCTCCGCTTCATTAACAAAATCATTAAAACCCTTTGATAGATTAGTGGTTATTAATGCAAGCATTAACCCCACCGCCACAAAACTGGTGAGGCAAAATGCCAAAAAAATTTATAGAATAGTTTCAACTTAGATTCCTAATAACTGCTTTCTATTGCTGGGGCGATATCCTTACCACCTAATGATTGATATAGCTTAGCTTGGGTAATAAATTGATTATACTCATTTTCTATCAAAGTAGCCTGCGCATCTCGGCGTTCTTCCATGGCATTTATCCAATCAACCATATTAATCGCACCAACGCTATATTGGCTTTCATAAATCTTTTCAACCTGTTGCGCATTAACGTATTGATCATGTAATTTTTCACCTTGATACTGATAATGTTCGCCTCGCTGATAGGTAATTCGCTACCTCTTCAAAGGCATTATAGAGAGCGATTCGATAATTAATTATCGCTTTTTGATAATCAAGTTGGGCAACTTTTTTATCAAGTTGCATCTCATTCCAGTTAAGAAATGGCAGGGTTAATTCGGTGCCTAATGTCGCTAATGGGTTGTGTAAGAATTTAATCAGTTGTGAAGAGGATGTACCAAGTGAACCCGTTAGCGTTAACGTTGGAAAGTAGCTTCCGACAACTGCATCTTGACTCGCCAAAGTAGACTTCTAAGGTATATAAGGTTGCTTTAATATCAGGGCGACGCACTAACAAATCAGCAGGAATACCTGCACTAATATCAGGCAGTGCTTGTTCAGGTAGTTTATCTATCTTGAGTAATGCATCTTCTAAAGGGCGATTAAGTAATATTGATAAGGCATTTTTAGCTTCGCTGAGTTGTTGTTGTAACTCATTGTAGGTTACCTGTTGCTTGTATAAACTCTGGGTAGATTCAAGTACAGCTAAGCGCGTTTCAGAACCATTCTCATAGCGATGTTTTGTCAAAGTGATAACTTGCTGTAATCCTTCAATATTAAGGTTTGCAAGGTTGATTCTTTGATTTAAATAACCAATTTTCCAATACAAGGTAGCGACTGTCACCACTAAGCTTTGTGCTGTGCTTTCTCTGTCCTGTTCACTGGCTTGTGCTGTCCATTGCGAAGCATCTGCTGTTGCTTGCAAGTTCTCCCCACAAATCCAGCTCATAACTTAATGACGTACTAGTGCTATAACTATTGTTAGTTTTACCACTATTAAAATACTTTTCATTAGAAGAGGCTCCTTTAAAGGTCAGCTCGGGCAGTTGATCATTATCACTTAACCTTGCACTTAAACGCGCTTGACGCAGGGTAAGGGTCGCTAATGCAAGATCATTATTACTGTGTAAAGTTTGCTCAATTAAACGGTTTAATTCAGGGTTATTAAATTGCTCCCACCATTTATCTCTTCTTTTATTTTCTGCTGTGCTTTCTGTTGTAGTTGTACTGTGCTCTGCTTGTTGCCAATGCTCGGGAATGTCAGCTTCTGGCATCACAAATTCACTGCGTTGAAGTAAGCTACAACCTGTTAGTAAGGCTAGACACAATATTAAGGGTAGTAGACGAAATAGTTTGTTTTTCATAATATTAGTCTCTTGCCAGTGCATCGACGGGGTTTAGTTTGGTGACACTACGAGCGGGTAGATACCCGAATAGCAGGCCGATCATTGTTGAACAGGCAAATGCGGCAATAATGGAATTAATCGAATAAACCATCTGAAAATCACTGCTACTTGAAGCAAAGATAATACCCACTAAAAAAGCCAGAGAGATACCAAGAATGCCGCCACAGACACATACCAGAACCGCCTCAATCAGAAACTGACGCAGAATATCACTCTTACGCGCACCAACGGCCATACGTATACCAATCTCTCGTGTCCTTTCTGTTACTGATACCAACATAATGTTCATTACACCAATACCGCCAACAACTAGGGAGATAAAAGCAATGGTTGAGATCAGTAGGGTCATGGTTGCCGAAGTCTTTTCAATATTTTCTCGTACAGTGTCGGTATTAACGGTAAAGAAATCTTGTACTCCGTGACGCATGGTTAACAGGCGAATAATTCCCTGTTCAGCAGACACTACTTGAGACGCTCTCATTAACACGTACCGTAATATCATTAACGTCATTCTGCCTAAATATACGGCTAGAAACGGTTGTGTAGGGAAGCCAAACATTCAGTTCATCACTATTACCAAAGGCACTTTCTTTGGGCTCTGTGACACCAATGACTCTGGCGGGTAGTTGACCAAGAAATATCACTTTACCGATAGCTGTTTCATCGGCAAATAATTCGGTAACGGTATTGGCATCAATAACCGCCACCTGAGCAAGTGACTCGACACTATCTTCATCAAAGTATTGCCCCTGTGCTAAGCTATAACCTCGCACTCGAAAGTACTCGCTACCGACTCCTTGAACCTCACCGGTTACTGCTTGATTCGAGTAACGAATTGCGACATTAGTGCGTACAGTTGGCGTTACGCTGTCAACAAAAGGCAGTCTTTTTAAGGCATTAGCATCACTCGCTGTTAGTGTACGTACGCGATCTGAACGACGATCCCCAAAACCTGTACCGGGTTTAATTTCAATGGTGTTCGTTCCCATGGATGCCATATTCTCAAGAACAGACTGTTGCGAACCCGTACCTAATGCAACCACAGAAACCACTGAGGCAATGCCAATAATAATCCCTAGCATGGTTAGGAAGGTACGCAGTTTATGCGCTGACATGGCAATCAACGCCATCTTGAGTGTCTCAAAGTAGCGTGCCCAATCAAATCTTTTGTTTTTCAGGGTAGGGTTTAGGAGGTCTGTGCGCGGAGGCGTAATTGTTTGCTGTGTTGGTTTAGTTGCTCGATCGCTGGTAATTTCTCCATCTTTTATCTCAATAATACGATCTGCAAAGCCGGCAACATGTTGATCATGGGTAACCAGAATAATTGTGTGGCCATCTTGATGTAGCTCTTGTAGCAACTTCATCATCTCTTCACTACTGTTACTATCGAGCGCGCCAGTCGGTTCATCCGCTAAGATAACATCGCCTCCATTAACTAATGCTCGAGCAACACTAACACGTTGTTGTTGTCCGCCACTCAGTTGACTGGGTTTGTGATCCATTCGGTCATTTAATCCAAGACGAGTCAGTAGGTGTTGAGCTTTCTGACGACGTGCGTTTTTATCTTCACTGGCATATAAAGCTGGTATTTCAACATTGCCAATTGCACTAAGATCGCCAAGTAAGTGGTAGCGTTGAAAGATAAAACCAAAGTATTCACGACGTAAGGTCGCCAGATCATCTTCATCCATCTGCGAAGTATCTTGGCCATTAATCAGGTATCTTCCCGAAGAAGGTTTATCCAGACAACCAAGAATATTCATTAATGTTGATTTTCCCGAACCCGATGCACCAACAATAGCGATCATTTCACCACGATGTATTTTTAAGTTAACCCTGTTGAGCACTATTAAGTCCTGATCACCAGCACTAAAATGTCGGCTTACTTGTTTGATTTCTAATAACACCTCACTCATAGCCTAAAACCTCATCTGCTGTTGGCGACCGCCAGGCCTTTGAAGATTGCTTTTAGCACTGTCCGTTGAAGAAGCTTGGCCGATAATAATTTCGTCACCTTGCTCGCAAACCGGATAAAATTTGTGCATAGATTTTATTGTTAATGCCAACCTCAACATCCTGATATACCTCTTTCCCTTGTTGCAATAAAGCAACCTGATAGCCTTGCTGGTGAGGCTTTTCAATAAGGACTTGAGCAGGCACTAATAAGGTATTCTGTGCCTTATTTAAAATAATCGAAACCTGCGCGGTCATACCAAATCGTAATAAACGATCTGGGTTTTCAATATCAAACAGGGCATTGTAGTAAATTGCATCGCTATCACCGATAGTCACCTCGCTGTCATCACCGGTCATTAATGTTGGCCCTGGTTCAATTGCACGAAGCACACCCCAATATTTTTGTTTAGGTGCGCCAAGGATTGAAAAATAGACCTCTTGTCCTGGGGTTATATGGATAACGTCAGCCTCTGAAACTTCGGCTTTTACTGTCATCGTGTTCAGTTGAGCTATTTCAACAATGGTTGGAATATCTTGATTGTCACTAAGTGTCTGGCCCTCTTCAACGGAAATATAAACAATGGTGCCATCGATAGGCGCGCTGATTTTGGTATAACCAAGATCTATTTTTGCATCATCAACGCTGATCAGTGATTGTTCTTTTTGTGCTTTGAGCTGTTCAAGCTCTGCTTCATAAACCATCAAAGTGGCTTCAGCACTATCATAGGCAGACTGTGAGCTGGCACCATCAGTGAGCATTTTTTTCTGACGCTTAAATTCAGATGTGGCTTCTCTGATCTGCGCTTGTTTGGCTCGATACTGAGCATTAATAATATTTAGAGACGCCTGCGCTTCTTTTAATGCATTTTGTTGACTTAAGCTATCAATCTGGGCGATTAGATCACCTTGTTTTACCTCATCCCCCAGATTAACCGCAATATTCTGTATTTGACCTGCGACCTGAGAGCCAACATCTACCAGCTTATAGGGATACAAAACTCCATTGGTTAAAACAACATTTTCAATATCACCTTTTTTAACAAAATCGGTAGTAAAAATGGGTTCTGTTTTGTTCGCGCTGAAAATAAAATAGTTTGCAGAGTAAGCAATGCCAGCAATAAGAAATATAAACACAAGAATATATTTTAGTTTTTTGTTCATGAGTGGATACCGATTTAATGTTTTAAATAATCAATTCTAAACGTTAAATATGGGCTAAATATGAACAGTTGAAGGTTTTTAAGTTGTTGTATTTTGGTTTTTTTTGTGGTTTTTAATGAATTGTGTGGAAAATGTGTGCTGGTGGAGTTAATTTGGGTTTTTGCTCGTTAGTTTGCCTTTTTTTAATGTTAATTTTCGAGCTTTGAAAACTATTAGTTACACAGTTGATTTGGTTTGCCACTGATGATTGAAGGTCACTCAGTTACGTCGTCATGCTAATTTACGACAGAGTTATCAATAACTTTTAAAATTCCTTTGGCTTTAATCCTTAATAAATGGAGAAAAACGGAATTGGTATAACAAACAGTTTGGTAACACTGTATTTTTTGTTAAAGATATGCTGTTAACGGGCTTCGATGTACTCATCGCATCGACTGTAAATTACAAGATCATACTTTAATGCAGGTGATTACAAGCGTGATCCGGGCTTACAAGGGTAAAGCCTGTGGTTATCAGTCACTAGCGACTTACTGCCAAATAAGTTCCTGCAAGAAACATAATGCCACCTGCGCTTTTATTTAAGCGAATTTGAGCAAGTGGTGTTTTTAATAATTTAGCCGCACGAGCAGCGATATAAGCAATCATCATTAGCCCTAGTGTTAACGCCACTCCCGCTAATAATGAAACCAATACAATATCTTCATGTTTTAAAATACTTAAATCAATAAATGTTGGTAAAAAAGCAATGTAAAAAAGAATCACTTTAGGGTTGGATGCCGATATTAAAAAACCTTGAAGTAAACTCGATAAAATTGAAAGACTCTTTTTCTGCTGACTGTCATCAGCTAATATTTTATTTGTTTCGGGTATTGTCGTAAACATTCGATAACCCAAGTAAATAAGATACAGCTGCACCAATATAACGAATAACAGTAAATAATCCCGAATAGTTCTCGGCTATCGTTGCTAATCCAAAACAAGCTAAAATGAGGTAGATTATATCACTACCAACCATGCCAATCGTCAATGCTACGCAACTTTTCCAACCAGATACAAGCGCTCTTGATAAAATTGCAAATACACCAGGGCCGGGAGTAATACCAAACACAAAGATGGCGATAAAAAAAGTAACTGCACTTTCAAATGACATGTAAACCTTCTTATTAAATTAGTGAAAGGTGATTTTCTAGGCAGAAAGTTGAATATTTAACGGTTTATAATTTATATTTTCTAACAACCCAGATCCTTTGTCTTATTTTGCACCTTCGTTTTCAAGGTTTATTAAACTACAATCTGCCATAGAAAGACAGTCACGGCAATGTAATAACCCATATCTTCCAATCATTTATATTTATATTTACTTCACTGGGAAATGAATCTAATACTTCTTTTGTCTCAATTAACGGAAGAGTCTCATTTGAGTGGACTTCATCACTGCAAAAATGCTTTAAAATACCACCTCGATTATTAGTGGCTGTAGAAACACTTATTTTGATAAAAACATACCTAATTAACAAACATCACTGAGTTTGTTAGGGCAGTGAAGGAATGAGCTTAATCGATTGAAAAATGCCCGAGTAGGACTTTTTAATTTGATAACCCTAGATTTATGTAACATAACTAACTAATATTCTATTATTGTTTAACAATCGAACTGAATTTAATGAAATTGTTTCTGATGTGTTTTCTACCCATTCTAGGGGTAGTTGTACCAATGATAGTAAAAGGATTTGGCCGAAGCCAAATAGCCTTATTTACTGCGTTATTACCTGTGGCCAGCTTGGCACTATTGTTCAGTGAGATGTTTGCTGTTTTTGATGGTGAGATCATTTCCCAACAGATAGCCTGGGTAAGTTCACTCGGATTAAATCTAAGCTTGCGCTTAGATGGTTTAGCATTTCTGTTTGCAACGCTAATTCTTGTTATTGGTTTACTGGTTATTTTGTATGCGCGTTATTATTTAAGTGAACGCGATAATATGTCGCGATTCTATAGTTATTTGATCCTGTTCATGGTCGCCATGTTAGGCATCGTACTCAGTGGCAACTTGATACAAATGTGGTTTTTTTGGGAAATGACCAGTATTTCCAGTTTCTTATTGATTAGCTTTTGGACTCACAAAAGCGAGGCACGTAAAGGTGCTCGTTTAGCCCTTACCATTACTGGGCTAGGTGGTCTTTGCCTGTTAGCTGGTGTTATGCTTATTGGTGAAACCGTGGGCAGTTATGAATTAGATGTTGTATTAAATGCCGGTGATGTGATTCGAGCAAGTTCCTACTATCCTGCGATCTTGATTTTAGTGCTACTTGGCGCTTTCACTAAATCTGCACAATTTCCATTCCATTTTTGGTTACCACATGCCATGGTCGCACCTACGCCAGTGAGTGCCTATTTACACTCTGCTACTATGGTTAAAGCAGGCGTATTCTTATTAGCACGTTTATACCCAGCCCTTTCAGGTACAGATATGTGGTTTGTATTGGTTACAGCTACCGGCCTAATGACCTTACTTTATGGCGCCTATTCCGCTGTTTTCCAACATGATTTAAAGGGACTATTAGCCTATTCTACCATTAGTCACTTAGGTTTGATTACGTCGCTATTTGGCCTGAATAGTGACTTAGGCTGCAGTAGTCGCGGTTTTTCATATTATCAACCATGCAACTTTTAAAGCGTCACTATTTATGGTCGCTGGGATTATTGACCATGAGTCAGGTTCGCGGGACATGCGCAAGTTAAATGGCCTTTTCAAATATATGCCAATCACGGCAACATTAGCGATGGTTGCGCATGCGGCAATGGCTGGGGTGCCTTTACTTAACGGTTTCTTATCTAAAGAAATGTTTTTTGCTGAAGTGCTTGGACAACGCTCTATTGGTGCGATTTCTTGGTTGATTCCTGTCTTAGCAACAGTTGGCGCGACACTTTCGGTGGCTTATTCATTACGCTTTATCCATGATGTTTTCTACAATGGTGAGCCTCGTGATTTACCTAAAACCCCACATGAGCCTCCACGTTACATGCGTGTACCCGTTGAAGTGCTGGTGGCAATATGTCTTTTAGTTGGTGCATTTCCAAACTTGACTATTGGCGCGCTACTTAATGTTGCAGGACAAGCAACAATAAATGGTGCCATACCAGAGTTTAGTTTAGCAATATGGCATGGCTTTAATATTCCACTTCTGATGAGTTTTATGGCAATTGTTGGTGGCGCATTGATTTATATTAGTCGTAAACAATTGTTCCGCTTCCAATCTAGCTTTAAGACAATCAATGCCAGTGAGATCTTTGATAAAGTCATTTATCGGGTACAGGATAGTGCGGTAAAAGTGATTGATTGGATTGATAATGGTAGTTATCAGCGCAGTGCTTTGGTTCTGGCGACATTTGCATTAGTGATGCTAGTAATACCACTTTCACAAATTACAGAGCCTTTGGATCGATTAGCACTTACGCAAACTGAAATGCCCGTGATAGTGGGTAGTATATTGTTAATATTAGGTTCAATAGCAACGGTATTAGTGAGTCATCATCGGATTATGGCACTGGCTATGTTGTCTTTAGTGGGTTTGGTGGTTTCAATTGCCTTTAACTATTATTCAGCACCTGACCTAGCTTTAACGCAAGTATTAGTTGAAGTAGTGGCCATTATTCTCTTATTGTTAACTCTCTACTTTTTTCCACAAACCACGGCACGAAGTGCAACTGGACCAGGTGGTTTTGCCCGTGATATTTTGTTAGCGACCACAGTCGGTGCTGTTGTTGGTACTGTGTGTCTATTAATGCTCACTTATCACAGTGAGTCGGTATCACAATTTTATATCGATAACGCAAAAACAGGTGGTGGCGGTACTAACGTTGTTAACGTCATTTTGGTCGATTTCCGTGGTTTCGATACCATGGGTGAAATTCTCGTACTGGGTATTGCGGCCTTAGGGATACACAAGCTGATTGCGCGTATGCGTTTATTTATTCGTACCCGTGATGCGGATGGTCGCCTTTGGAGTGAAGATAAGCACCCAATGATTTTATCTGTGGTGTCTCAGAGTTTATTGCCTTTAGCTTTGTTGATTTCAGCTTATATCTTCCTTCGTGGGCACAATTTACCTGGTGGTGGCTTTATTGCTGGCTTAATAACTGCTGTGGGGCTGATTCTGCAGTACTTCGCCCACGGGGTGACTTGGGTTACTTCGCGTAACAAAATAGTCTATAAAAGCTTGATTGTGAGTGGATTAATGATTGCTTTGTTAACCGGCATAGCACCCTTGGTTCTGGGGTTATCCATTCTTAACCACTTGGTTTGACTATTTCAGCTTACCTGTTATTGGTAAATTTGAACTTACCTCTGCGTTGGTATTTGATTTGGGTGTTTATTTAACCGTGGTTGGCTCGACAATGGTGATATTATCGAACCTAGGTAAACTCACTACCAGTGAACGTTTAAAAGTTGCAGAGGAACAGCAATAATGGAAATTTGGTTTTCAGTCGCAGTTGGTATTGCAACTGCTTGTGGCATATTTTTGATGTTACGTGCTCATACATTTACCTTAGTACTTGGCTTAACGTTATTGTCCTACGCAGTCAATTTGTTTTTGTTTGCTAGTGGTGGTTTGACTATCGATAGCGCGACAATTTTAGGTGATGAAACAATTACTAGTGACCCTCTACCACAAGCTTTAGTTTTAACAGCAATCGTGATTGGCTTTGCGATGACCGCTTTTGCTTGTATACAAGCGATGCGAGCTCGTTCTGATAGCGGTAATGATCATGTTGATGGTAAAGAGCAACTAGACGTTTCATCTAAAACGGAGGCATCGTAGTTCATGCTTCAAGATCATTTAGCGATATTGCCAATTATTACGCCAATCCTAATGGGGATTGTTCTATTATTCGCACGTTTCAGCGAATATATAAATGTACAACGTCTGATTGCAATTTGTTCGCAGGGCGTAGGTTTGTATTTTGCCATTGAATTACTACGTACAGTTATATTACAAGGGCCCATTGTCTACCAGTTGGGTAATTGGCAACAACCCTACGGTATTGCATTATATGTTGATCAAATAAGTGCACTATTGGTGCTGTTAACCTGTTTGGTTGCCTTTTTGCTTTGCTTTATAGTTGTGCTGGCGACGATAAAAAAGGAGTGTTTTTTCATCCCTTAATGATGTTTCAGATCGCTGGTATTTGTGGTGCGTTTTTAACTGCTGATATCTTCAATTTATTTGTATTTTTCGAAATTTTATTGATGGCTTCCTATTCTTTGATGATACATGGTGGTGGTAAAACCCGTGTATTGGCAAATTCTCATTACTTATTTTTAAATTTATTAGGTTCCTCAATATTCTTGATTGCCCTTGGTATTGTTTATGCCGCCTTTGGTACATTAAGTTATGCCGACTTATCATTAAAAGCACAGCAAATTGAAGGCACGCAATTGTTACTGGCGCAAGCGGGTATCTTTTTGTTATTTGTAGTTTTCGCACTTAAATCAGCCATGTTACCTTTGCATTTTTGGTTAGCTAAAACCTACAGCGCAACCAGTGCTCCGGTTGTCGCCTTATTTGCTATTCTCACTAAAGTTGGTTTGTATTGTTTATGGCGTATTCATGGAGTGGTATTTGGTACAGGTGTCGATCCCTTATCAGCGCCTGTATTACAATGGTTAAATCCTTTGGCATTATTAACTATTGCGGTTGTCGCCGTGGGTATCTTAGGTAGTAAAACACTACGACAACTTGCAAGTTATTTAATTATTGCATCTGTGGGTAGTTTATTACTGATCATCGCTCAAAATAATGAGCAGGCTAGTCTTTGCAGGGTTTTATTACCTTATTCATAGTACATTGGCAGGTTGTGCGATGTTCTTATTTGCTGGAATTGTTGTTCGCCTAAGACCAAAACCACAGGATCGTTTTGTTAGTGCTCGTGGTTCTACCATCATCTGGACTGTTAAGTTTTGTTTTCTTGGTTATGGCGATTGCAATGATTGGTTTACCACCTTTATCTGGTTTTATCGGTAAAGCCTTATTACTTAAAGCAACCTTTACTAGTGATTGGATGGTGGCAAGTTGGGCACTTATTTTGATTAGCTCTTTTGTGACTTTGGTTGCAACCTCGCGTGCTACCAGTTATTTATTCTGGAAAGCCAGTGGAGAAGCACCTGAAACAGACAAAGTGCATTCAATGGAACTTATCCCGCTATTCTTAATTGTATTGTTATTACTTTGTTTGGTTGTATTTGCCAACGATGTTGAAAGCTTTACTCAAACAGTCGCTAAACAATTACATGAATATCCTCTACCAAACATGCTTAACCTTAAGGGAGTCAATAATGTCACGTTTATTTCCGATGCCTTATCATAGTTTGATGTTATTTACGGTTTGGGCACTGCTTAATGGTGTTGATCCTGGCAATCTGTTACTTGCTACTTTTTTTGCGTTAGGTATACCTGTCCTAGTTGCACCTCTGTGTCCTAGAGAGCCAGTAGCTAATCAACCGGTTAAAGTCACTATGTATTTTTTACACTTATTGGTTGATATCGTTAAGAGTAATTTTGATGTGGCGGTGCGTGTTGTGCAAAGCAATAAAACATTAAAGCCAGGAATGATTGCTTATCATCTTGAATTAAAGGAGAGCTTCCCCTGACAATTTTGAGTAGCACCATCTCATTAACACCCGGTACCTTGAGCGCTGACTTCTCGCATAATAAGACTATTTTATATGTTCATGTTCTGCATCTTGAAGATGAACAAGCCATTATTGATAATATTAAGCGACGTTATGAGTTACCACTTCAGGAGATTTTCAAATGCTAGCGATAAGTTTACAATTTGCGATGGCCTGTGTATTTGTTTCACTACTATTAAATGCTTGGCGTTTAATCATTGGTCCTAGCACAACAGATCGCATTTTGGCGGTTGATACTATGTACGTAAATTCGGTTGCTTTGATTTTATTGTTTGGTATTTATACTCAAAGCGATGTTTATTTTGAGGTTGCTTGCTTTGATTGCCTTACTTGGTTTCATTAGTACCGGCTGCATTTTGTAAGTTTTTGTTGCGTGGCGACATCATTGAATAGGGCATTTAAATGTTAGAAATTATTTGTAGTCTTTTTCTTATTGTTGGCGGTGTATTTATATTGCTAGGCTCCTATAGCATGGTTAAATTACCTGACTTTTATACACGTTTGCATGGTCCTACAAAAGCTTCAACGCTGGGAGTTGGCTCTGTTATCGTAGGTCGCAATAATTTTTTCTGTGAGTGATGGTAGCTTGTCCTTAAAAGAGTTGATTATCGCTTTATTTTTATTTATTACTGCTCCTGTGGTCGCACATATGCTCGCAAAAGCATCACTACACGCTAAGGTTAAACAGCGTAAAGATAGTGTAAACAATGAACTATTTGACAAAGCAAGACAGCAAAAAGACCGCGAAGATTAGTAAATCATATGGCGTGTAAAGACACCGCATAACTTTGTTCTATCAGAGGGCAATTATCATAAGTAACATTGTTAATGCCTCATTACCCTAGAAAGCTAAGCGGTTAATCCCTAGGAAGCGGGGTTAATAATCTCGCTCCCGGTGTATGTATGCCATTTGAATCCGATGGGTTATATAACCCACAGTTTTTTAAGGATAGACATCCGCAATTAATACATTGCCCTAATGTAGTCTTTAAGTATTGCAGTTGATTGATTTTTTCATCTAATTTTTCTTCCCAAAGCCTTGCCAGTTTTTCCCATTGATCATCTGTTGGCGCAGTATGTAAAGGTAAACTAGATAACATTTCAATTATTTCTTGTAACGAAAACCCTATACTTTGTGCTGCTTTAATAACTGAAATTCTTCGCAAAACCTGGCGATCATATATGCGCTGGTTTGCATTATTCCTAGTGCTTATTATTAAACCTTTCTCTTCGTAAAAATGAAGCGTTGAGATTTTTACTCCAGAGCGTTTAGCGACTTGGCCCACTGTGAACATAATTCCTACCTTTTTTTAATTTCTGACATTTTTGATCAAAAAAGGCTTTACCTCAAGTTAGCTTGAGGGTTTATCATGTATTTCAACAAATAATTAAAAGCCAATTATTAACACAATTTTCCATCGTTAAATTCAAATATAAAAAAGGGTTCCAAATGAAAGTATTAGCCATCGGTGCAACAAACAGTAAAGCCTCAATCAACAAGCAACTAGCAACTTATGCTCGCAGGTCTAATTGAAAACTCAAAGGTTGAAACGCTTGATTTAAATAACTATGAAATGCCAATTTATAGTGTTGATCGTGAGCAAGAGTCAGGTGTACATGAACTGGCTAAAACATTTTTTAATAAGATAGCAGACTCAGATGCTATTGTTATTTCATTTGCGGAATACAATGGTTCATATTCGTCAGCATATAAAAACATTTTCGATTGGTGCTCACGAATTGATATGAAGGTATTTCAAAATAAGCCTGTGATCTTACTTTCTGCTTCTCCTGGCCCTGGTGGCGCTACATCAGTATTAGCATCAGCTGTTGGCTCCGCTCCTTTCTTTGGCGCTGATGTAAAGGGCTCTCTTTCATTCCCTAGTTTCTATGAGAATTTTGACTCGCAAAATCAAGTTGTAATCAATAATGAATTAAAAACTAAACTTATTGAAATAACCGCAAAAATTTAGATCAATATAATAGAGGCTGTAAATAACTGTATATTTATAAAATAAGTATTCTACAGCCTGCTATTTTCCTGCCTAGCATTACTCCTGTATCATCATATTATTTCATTTTACCCAAGAACTTGCTATGAAGTTGCAACAACATGTTTATTTAATGGCGGATTATAATCAATGGATGAATCAGAAAACCTATGAAGCGGTTGGCACTATGGGGCCTGAAAAGATGCATGAAGATAAAGGTGCATTTTTTGGTTCTGTTTTTGCGTCGTTAAATCATATTTGCGTTGCGGATACGATATGGTTAAAGCGATTTTCAGCCATTTTACAGCATTATCCAGCTTATGAGCCTATTAAACAGTTAGCAATGCCTGAGTCACTGGATGAATTTCTTGCTAATAATTTTAATGATCTAAAAGACAGGCGCGTTTTGTTAGATGAAGCCTTGTTAGAAATAACAAGTTTGTTATCCGACCAAGAGTTATTGCAAACGGTCAGTTATCAAAATAGTAAAGGTGTAAATGCTAATAAAACACTTTTTAACTTGTTGATGCATGTGTTTAATCACCAGACACACCATCGAGGTCAAATCACCACTTTACTAAGCCAATCAGGCATTGATATTGGTATTACCGATTTAGTGTTTATACAGCCGAATGTGAATTAAAGAATATTTATGATTATGACAAAAGTGTCATTTTAGCGTTTGTTTTAGGTCATCTACTCTGACGTATTATAAGTCCATAGAAAACGCGAAGCATCTTAAATAAAGCTTCGATTTGCATTTCAAACAACTTATTTTAATCAACTTATAAAAGAGAGTACAAAATGAAAATGACTAAAACTAAAGCAGACACTTATCGCATCAACAATGGCCGTTTTAAGCACCCAAGCTTTTGCAACAACAACACATACAACACGTGTAATACCAACAGCAGAAGTAAGTAGTGAAGTCTGCGCATATGAGTTAGCGCTTGAAAAATTACAAACATTAAAAGCAGATTCTGCTGTTGAACTTAATAAAGATTTAGGACAAATTGCTTATGAGTCTCCACGAAGCTTATCTTTAAATGATGGCTCTTATGTTACTGTTGCAGAAAAAATGAATGCTAACGGTGAGTTATCCTATACAGGTTTAGTTAATATAAGTGTTACCTTTGACATCGCTGAATAAATAAACTGCTAGTAACATAAAGCAGTTAAGAAAAGCGAGCTGAACATAGCTCGCTTTTTTGATCTTTTAGGAAAAATATTACAATAACGCCACTGGGAAACTCTTTAGTAACGACAGCGTGATCTGCAAAACGGATACATATCCCCCTCTAAATACTATTAAAACTCTGTTTATCAAATCTTTAATATAAACTTACAGCCATTCAGCTTGTGTTCAGCTTCATTAAGTTATCTTTAGCAACAACAAAAACAAACAACCATTATTAAGCTAAAGAGGTCATATTATGAAAAAACTTATTTTACCAACATTAATTATTTCGCTAATTGCTTCACCTTTGACTTGGGCTAAAGGTGGTCATCATGATAATAAATCGCAGTGGAAGACGGTAACTAAAGTACAAACTATTACGCATAAAGTTGAACATCGAACTCCACAAGTGAAACATAGACATGAACCAATGCGCCATAAAGCACCTCAAAATAAAAAAGTTAGTCGTAACAAGGCTTCTTTAACAGAGGTGATTTTAATTGCAGGTGTTTTACATGCTTTACGCTAATATGCAATTTAGCTAATTTTTTTGTTAACGGTACAACTAGCGCCTTAAGTATCTACTTTTCCAGAAAAAACCCGATCAAAATGATTTAAAGGTGCTACTTTTGCGTTAGCTTGGCGTTGCCATTTAGTTTTATTTGCTACTAACCATTTTTTTGTGAGCCATTCATTATCGCTTGGCTAACGATTGCTTCCCTTAATTCATGCTCAAAAACATAGTTTTCAGTTTGTATTTCATGGTCACTATCATTGAGGATTTGTTTTGTAATTGAGGTAATGGAAGCACAACCAATAATGCCGATATCTGCCACGAACTGTCCGTAGAATTGACTGATATTGTCATTCACGACATCACGATCATTAGTACGTACTTTACCTCCAGGGATCCAGGTTTCAATGTTATCGTATTGCGATAATATGTAAGCGACTTCGAAGTTATTGGTGACAATTCTGAGTTCTTGGTGGTTGACTAACTTTTCGGCAATGGTCGCTATAGTTGTGCCAATGCCTAAAAACAGGGTACAACCATTAGGGATATGCTTAACGACCTGATTGGCGATAAATTGTTTTTCATTTTTATTGGTCACTTTACGTGAGACATAACTACGATTCGCTAAAGTGATTGGTAAACCGACTCCGCCATGGTGGCGACTTGCTAATCCAATGGAACATAGCTCATTGATATTACGTCGGATAGTTTGTGTGGTTACTTCAAAATGTAATGCAAGCTCTTCCACAGAGCAGTGTTCCTGTTGCTGAAGTATGTCTAATATAGCTTGCTGGCGGATACTCAAATTATTCATATGATGTTCAACAATTTTTACCTGTAGGAACCTGTGTTTGTGGTTTATCTGTGATTATCATGTCGACACCCCAGTCCCAGTATTCACTCATTTTTTGTGGATCATTTATTGTGTAACAGAAAACTTGATATCCAGCCTGTTTAAATTCTGATATTTGTTGTTTATTTAAAAATAAGTAATCGCAATGAACGCTATAAGCATCAATTTCTTGTAATAAATCTAAGCAGTTTTGAGGTATTTGTTCACATAAAAAGCCTCTCGGTATTTGCGGTAACAATCGGCGCATATGTTTTAATGCTTGCAGGCTAAAACTAGAAAATAATAATTGGGTTGTATCTATCTGTGAGAACACGATTACTGTCGTAATTCTTTCACAAAGCAAGGCAATATCATCTTCAGGATACAGTTTAATTTCGATATTAACCTTCAAGTTGTGTTCATTTGCTAATAACAAGGTTTCTTCAAGTGAAGGAATATGTTCCTTGTTAAATGCCTCTGAAAACCATGAACCCGCATCTAATGATTGCAGGTTAGCTAAACTCATTTCACCTACAACCCCTTCGCCGTTAGTACAACGATTAACACTTTGGTCATGAATAACAACGGGAACCCTATCGAGGCTTAATTGAACATCAATCTCTATCCACTGATATCCCATTTCTGCTGTTTTTTTAAAAGCGGCTAAGGTGTTTTCTGGTGCAAGACTAGAAACACCACGGTGTGCTGTTAATTTCATTTTAACCTCGATTAAAGAGTTATTTTTTAGATGAATCCTAACAACAATTTATGACATTAATGTTTCAAAAAAGCGAGCGATATGAACATTTTGACTGTTCAAATAAGTTCATATTTGTGTAATTAAACTGTCATTTTATTCATTTAGCCTCTAGCTGAACATTAATTCCGTTCATTTGCACGATTGAACCTGTTTGTGTATTCGAACAAAAAATTCTGAAAAATGAGCCATAGTGGCTTTCAAATAATAACTTTAGATAAGGATAATCCTATGTATATTAAAAAGATCACAGGAGTAGTCGTTACTGTCGCATTAATGAGTGCGTCAGCTCACGCCAAAACTGAGGTTGAATGGTGGCATGCAATGGGGGGCGAATTAGGTGAAAAAGTAAATGAAATCGTCGCTGATTTTAATGCAAGCCAATCTGATTATGAAATTAAAGCGGTTTACAAAGGCACTTATGCTGAAACCATGACCAGTGCAATCGGCGCCTTTCGTGCTAAACAACAACCAGCTATTGTACAAGTGTTTGAAGTAGGTACTGCCACTATGATGGGCGCGAAACAAGCGATCTACCCTGTTTATGAATTAATGGCAGATACTAGCGAGTCTTTTGACCCTAATAAGTATTTATCTGCAGTGACGGGTTACTACACAACCAATGACGGGCAAATGTTATCAATGCCCTTTAACAGCTCAACGCCGGTTTTATATTACAACAAAGATATGTTTGCTAAAGCGGGAATTACATCAGCACCTAAAACCTGGAAAGAAATGGGTGAAGTTTCTCAAAAACTTTTAGATTCAGGTGCACAGTGTGGTTTCACAACAACTTGGCAGTCTTGGATTCAAATTGAAAACTTTGGTGCACGTAACAATATTGCGATGGCAGATAATAACAATGGTTTTGCAGGGTTAGAAACTAAATTTACCTTTAATAAACCAGAATTTGTGAAGCACATTAATCAATTGAGCGAGTGGGCTAAGTCTGGCATTTATAAATACGGCGGTCGTCAGTCTACAGGTATGCCATTATTTTATACTCAAGAATGTGCGATGACCATGGGATCTTCAGCAGGTCTTGCTGGTATTCAAGCGAATATGAAAGATATTAATGTCGGTGTTGCGCAACTTCCTTATGACAGTACCTTAATTGAAAAACCACAAAATACGATTATCGGTGGGGCATCATTATGGGTATTACGTGGTCACGAAAGTGAAGAGTATAAAGGCGTTGCAAAGTTCTTTAGCTATCTTTCAAGTCGTCGCGGTTCAAGCTGATTGGCATCAATTTACTGGGTATTTACCGATCACCCAAGAAGCCTATGAGTTAACTAAAGAGCAAGGTTTTTATACAACAAACCCGGGTACTGATGTTGCTGTTATGCAAATGACTTCAACTAAGCCAACGGCTAACTCTAAAGGCATTCGCTTTGGTAACTTCTTACAATCACGCGATATTATTAATGAGCAATTAGAAGCGGTATGGGCTGGTAAGGAGTCTGCTCAGACGGCACTAGATAATGCGGTTAAGCAAGGTAATGAAGAATTACGTCGCTTTGAACGAACGCAAAAATAAGCCAAGTTCGCCACACATTCGTGTGGCGAATTTCTTCATTTTAATATTTTAGGCTTTTTATATGTCATCACATATCGGTTTTAAAAATAAATACTTGCCGATTGCCTTAATTGCACCTCAGTTAATCATTACATTAGTGTTTTTTATCTGGCCAGCAGGGCAGGCAATTGTTCAGTCAACGCAGTTAGAGGATGCCTTTGGATTAAGTACTGAGTTTGTTGGTTTAGAAAATTTTATTAGTTTATATAACGATAGTAATTATTTATCTTCATTTTTAACAACCATGCAATTTAGTTTCACCGTTGCGCTTTTGGCGTTAGTTAGCGCGTTAGTACTCTCTGCCTTTGCTGAGCACATTCTCCGAGGAGCCATTTTTTATCGTACATTTTTGATTTGGCCCTATGCCGTTGCACCTGTTGTCGCAGGCTCACTTTGGCTGTTTTTATTTGATCCTACTATTGGCATTATCAGTGAGTTATTAGATAACTTTGGTGTTAATTGGGATCCTGTTCTTAATGGTGATCATGCAATGTGGATGGTGGTGATCACATCTACTTGGAAACAGATTAGTTACAACTTTTTATTCTTTTTAGTCGCCTTACAGTCTGTTCCGAAAGCGTTACATGAAGCAGTACGCGATTGATGGCAGTGGCCCGATAAAACGTTTTGTTACCATTAGTTTTCCATTGATTTCGCCAACCAGTTTTTTCTTGTTAGTGGTTAATTTTGTGTATGCCTTTTTCGATACCTTTGCTGTTATCCATGCGATGACTCAAGGAGGCCCAAGTAACAGTACTTCTACTTTAGTTTATAAGGTTTATAACGATGGATTCATTGGCTTGAATCTTGGTTCTTCAGCGGCACAGTCGGTTATTTTAATGATGCTAGTGGCTTTGTTAACGGTTATTCAATTTAAATATATAGAGAAAAAGGTAGCTTACTAATGGTAGAACGTAGACCGCTATTTAAGATTTTTTGTCATTTCATTTTAATCCTAGGCATTGTTGCTATTGCGCTTCCGGTTTGGGTTGCGTTAGTTGCAACGACCCATGAAAATCATGCTTTTGCTACTGGGACACCATTGTGGTTTGGTGATCTTGGCTTTAGTGTTTTTAGTGAACTATTAAGCGGAGAGAGTAGTTTTAATAATACATCATTGCCGATTAGTAACATGTTATTTAACTCCTTAGTGATGGCGTTATGCATTACACTGGGTAAGTTAAGTATCTCTATACTGTCAGCCTATGCCGTGGTGTTTTTCCGCTTCCCTGGACGAATGTTGGCTTTTTGGATGATTTTTTTCACTTTAATGTTGCCTGTAGAAGTGCGAATCATGCCGACATTTGAAGTGATAACAAATTTAAATATGTTGAACTCCTTTTCAGGACTTACGATCCCTTTAATTGCCAGTGCAACAGCAACTTTTTTGTTTCGTCAGTTTTTCTTAACTATTCCTCAAGAACTCATTGAAGTGACGCGAATTGATGGTGCAGGGCCGATTAAGTTCTTTTTTGATATTTTGCTTCCTTTATCACGTACTAATATCGCGACCCTGTTTGTGATCACCTTTATCTATGGTTGGAACCAATATCTTTGGCCGTTATTAATTACTACTGATGCACAGTATTACACCATAGTTATGGGCATTAAACAGATGTTAGGTGTGGTTGATGGCGTTGTTGAATGGAACAAGATTATGGCCACCACAATTATCGCGATGCTACCACCTGTAGTTGTTGTTATCGCTATGCAAAAAGCCTTTGTTAAAGGCCTAGTAGATACGGAGAAATAAATGTCGACACTTACACTTTCAAATATTGCTAAATCCTATGCGAATGGCTATCAAGCTGTGCAACAACTTGACCTTGATATTAATGATGCTGAAATGATTGTTTTGGTTGGTCCGAGTGGCTGTGGAAAATCAACCTTGTTACGTATGATTGCTGGATTAGAAGAAATCACTTCTGGTGAACTCACGATTGATGGGCAAATTGTTAATCATTTAGAGCCCGGTGAGCGTGATATTGCGATGGTTTTTCAAAACTATGCACTTTATCCACATATGACTGTTTACAATAATATGGCTTATGGACTGCGTAATCGTAAAACACCTAAGGACGAAATTCATCGTTTAGTGACGGAAGCCGCTGAAATGCTTGAGTTATCGGAATTATTACAACGAAAACCGAAACAACTTTCTGGCGGTCAGCGTCAACGTGTAGCTATGGGGCGTGCCATTGTTCGAGAACCGAAAGTCTTTTTATTTGACGAACCGTTATCAAATCTTGATGCTAAATTAAGAGTGCAGATGCGCCTGCAGATTAAGAAATTACAACGACGATTAGCAACCACTTCTATTTACGTGACTCATGACCAGGTCGAAGCGATGACCTTGGCTGATAAATTAGTGGTTTTAAATAAAGGTAATGTTGAACAGGTTGGCACACCTATGGAAATTTATGATAATCCCGCATCATTATTTGTCGCTACATTTATTGGTTCACCTGCGATGAATATTGTTGATGCGAATATTAGTCCAGAGGGAATTGTATTTGTTGATTCACTGCTATCTGTCAATACCCAATCCATTAACCTTGGTCAGATAAAATTAGGATTACGCCCAGAACACCTACAAATTGTTGATCATAATCCTTGGTTTGAAGTTGAGGTGGAGTTGATTGAAGCGCTAGGTGCTGATTTATTGTTATATTGCCAAACCCTTAATAACAAACCACAATCATTAGTGATAAGAGTTCAAGGCCATTCAGTGATAAGTATTGGTGATATTTTAGGGCTTGATATTGATTTACGACATGTGCATCTCTTTGACTCTACAACAGCTAAGAATCTTTATTTCGATAGCAAACTTCCATTAGAAAATGAGGTTATATATGCCTAAACCTTTATCCACATTAACTTTTAATCAAGCTAAAAAAATAAAGTGGCTGTTAACTGATGTTGACGATACCTTGACTTGGAAGGGTAAGTTGCCCGCTGAAACCTTAGTCGCTTTAGATAAACTTAATGAGCATGGTGTAAATATTGTTGCTGTGACAGGTGCCTGTGCTGGTTGGTGTGATCAAATAGCACGTTTATGGCCAGTTCATGGAGTGATTGGTGAGAACGGGGCTTTTTGGATGCAAAAAAATAGCCGGGAATTTGTCAGCAGAGAAATGTATCCATTAGCACAAATGCGTTCTCAGCAAGGGAAGCTACTGGAAGAATTAAATGCGCTATTGAAGGATTATCCTGGGGTTGGTTATGCCTATGATCAAGCATTTCGTTTCTGTGATGTGGCGATAAATTTAAGCCAAGATAGAGAACCATTACAAGAATCTATATGCAATGAGTTATTACAAAAAATCCGCTCTTTGACTATTGATGGTCAAGCTGTCAATGCTTGCATTAAGCTCTATTCATTTGAATGTTTGGGTGGGTAATCATAGTAAACGCTTAACGGCAGAAAAGTATCTTTCGGAAAACTCTGGGCTTGAACCTATCGTTATTGATGAAATTGCTTACATTGGTGATTCATTAAATGATGAAAGTATGTTCGCTTGGTTACCTTTGACCTTTGGTGTAAAAAATATAACGCCGGTATTACCTAAGTTAAAAGCTAAACCTGCATTTATTACGACTCAGAATGGTGGTTATGGTTTCACTGAGTTAGCAGAGGTTATTATCAATGCCAAACAAAACCCGCCATTAGCTAAAGCTTCTGGAGATAGTTAGGAATTTAGCTTAAATACATTGAGGCCACTAATGAAGATTAACAACAATTATTAGTGGCGATATTACCCACAATAAAGTTCTTATACCTGCTGTGAACTTTATGAACAAAATAGATTTTAAACACTCAATTCTCATTATTTCCCATTTCTAGCCAGTCAATTTTTTCTCTTTAGTATCGCTACTCCATTAACTGCTTAACTCCTTTTGTTTCTTTGTAAAGAATTGAAAAATAACATTTGTTAAGTGTGATATTGGTAACCATCAAATAATTAAAGTCAAAGTCATTATAAAAAAGGAATGTTTATTATGTTCAATAATTTTAAAAAATGCATTGGTTCTTCTGTTTTAGCGGTAACGATTGCAACGCTTTCCACAAGTGTTTTTGCGGCCGATATAGAGGAAATTCATATGATCATTCCAGGTGGTGCTGGTGGTGGTTGGGATGGGACTGCACGAGGCATCGGTAGTGTATTAATGAAGGAAGATTTAGTGAATCAAGTCTCCTATCAAAACCTTTCGGGCGGTGGTGGTGGTAAAGCGATTGCACATTTGATTGAAACAGCGGATCGCCAACAAGATACGTTAATGGTTAATTCAACGCCAATCGTTATTCGTTCATTAACAGGGATCTTCCCACAATCATTTCGTGATTTAACGCCTGTTGTCGCTACTATTTCTGATTATGGTGCGATTGTAACTTCTGCTGATTCCGAGTATCAAGACTGGAAACAGGTTGTGAGTGCCTTTAAAGAAAACCCTAAAAAAGTAAAAATTGCTGGTGGTTCAGCGCGAGGCAGTATGGATCATTTAGTGGTTGCTGCCGCCTTTAAAGGTGAAGGGTTTGATGCACGTAAAGTACGTTATATTGCTTACGATGCAGGTGGTAAAGCTATGGTCGCATTACTATCAGGGGAAACACCACTTTTATCAACAGGCTTAAGTGAAGTGCTAGAAATGTCTAAAAGTGGTCAAGTACGTATTTTAGCGATTACTGCGCCAGAACGTTTATCGGTCGCGCCAAATATCCCAACTTTAACTGAAATGGGTAATGATACTGTCTTTGCTAACTGGCGTGGTTTCTTTGTCGCACCTGGTGTGAGCAAGGAAAAAGTTGCAACTTGGAATAAAGCCTTCGCTGAAATGTACAAAACAGATGAGTGGACTGTTGTGCGTGATCGTAACGGTTGGATCGATAACTATAAAGCAGATAAAGACTTTTACAGCTTTTTAGAAAGCCAAGAAAAACAAGTAGGCGACCTGATGCGCGAACTTGGATTTTTGAAATAGATTAATTATTACGGCTGGTATTTTATCCAAGCTACTTCATTTTTTACTTTCGAGTAGCTTGGCTTTTTCTACATACCTTGTTTAGGCGCTTTGGAGCCACTCATGAAATTCAATTCAGATTCTCTTTTAAGTCGAGACCGTGTTGGTGGGGTGATCTTTTTGATTTTTTGCCTTGTCTACGGATACCAAACAACCATTATTCCGCTTTTTCCTGGTGATGAATATGAAGCATTTACGGCTCGTACCTTACCTTGGATGTTAACCATTGCGGGAATATTTTTATCTTTATTATTAATCACAACTGCGCAACCAAATACCAAAAGTGGGGCTGTACTTGGTTTTGATTGGCGATTATTAATTTCCTTTATTTTGCTGATGATTGCCTATGGCTTTGGCTTAACCTGGTTAGGGTTTGTATTAGCAACTAGTCTATTTCTGATTGCTGGTTTTTGGGTATTAGGCGAACGCAGAAAGTCGGTGTTATTTGGGGCGTCATTTCCTTTTGTAACGGTATTTTGGCTGTTATTAACCAAAGTATTAGATATTTATCTTGAACCGGGTTACCTGTTTTTAAGTCTCTAGGAGATAATTTATGTTAGATGGAATTTTAATTGGCTTATCAACAGCAGTGATGCCGGTCAATATCATGTGGGTTGTGGTTGGCTGTTTTGTTGGGACTTTCATTGGTATGTTACCCGGCTTAGGGCCTATTTCAGCAATCGCTTTAATGATCCCTATTACTTATGGGTTGGACCCATCTTCAGGCATGATTTTAATGGCTGGAGTTTATTATGGCGCCGTTTTTGGTGGTTCTACCTCGTCAATATTAATCAATGCACCTGGGTGTTCATCAACCGTGGTAACCGCATTTGATGGTTATCCGATGGCACAAAAGGGACAAGCAGGAAAGGCATTAGCCTTAGTCGCTTACTCTTCATTTACAGGAGGAACTTTATCGGCATTTATGCTGTTAGTTGCCGCGCCAGCCTTAGCGCAGGTTTCCTTAAGCTTTCAATCACCTGATTATTTTGCATTAATGTTGGTGGGGTTATCTGCCGTAGCGGCTTTCGCAGGTAAAGGACAAGTGGTGAAAGCCTGGATGATGACGATTTTAGGGCTAATGTTAGCTACTGTAGGGATTGATAAGGGGGTTGGTGTTGAACGATTTACCTTTGGGTTAACCGACTTAATGGATGGCTTTAGTTTCCTATTGCTGGCAATGGCGACCTTTGCTTTGGGCGAAACATTAATGACCATTTTAAAACCTGAAGACGATACGCTTTCTAAGCAAAACTCTGTGACGGATCTGGGTAGCATGAAAGTGAGTAAAGAAGAGTTTAAGGAATTAGCGCCAGTGTCAATTCGTTCTTCTATCCTTGGTTTTTTTGTTGGTGTTTTACCTGGTGCAGGTGCAACCATTGTCGCTTTTTTAAGTTATGGCATGGAAAGAAATATCGCACCCAAAGAGAAAAGAGAAGAGTTTGGTAAAGGTAGTATGCGTGGTGTTGTTGCTCCGGAATCTGCAAACAATGCCGCCTCTAGTGGCTCATTTGTTCCCTTATTAACCTTAGGTATTCCTGGCTCAGGTACAACTGCAATCATGTTAGGGGCATTAATCTCTTATGGTGTGCAACCAGGTCCAAGACTGTTTATCGATAACCCTGAAATATTTTGGTCAGTTATTATTTCAATGTACTTAGGTAATATTGTATTGATGGTACTGAATTTGCCACTGATCCCTTATATTTCTAAATTATTAGCAGTACCGCGCACGGTATTATTACCAATGGTGATTTTCTTTTCGATCACTGGTGTGTACTTAGTGTCATTTAATACTATTGATGTATTTATTATGATTGCGATTGCTATTGCGGCTTATCTTTTTAAGGCTAGCCAATTTCCCGTTAGCACCATTGTTATTAGGGTTTATTTTAGGGGGATTAATGGAAGAAAATTTACGTCGCTCATTAATGATTAGCGATGGAGAATTAAGCTTCTTATGGGAACGCCCAATTACCTTAGTATTTACTGTGATTGTCGCCTTTGTGATTGCTACGCCATTGATTTTAACTGCTGTAAATAAGTATCGTCGACGCTCCTTGGTAACTTCTGAGAGTAACTAAGATTTAAAAACAGCACCGCGAGGTGCTGTTTTTTATTGTGATAAGTTATTTACGTGATTTGATATAAGTTCTTTCTGGCCTGCCGACTGTGCCATAACTTAAGTCTGCAAGTAATTCACCCGAGCTAATCAAGTGTTCAAGATACCTTCTTGCTGTAGTGCGACTGGCACCTATCAACTCACCTGCTTTATCGGCGGTTATTTGAGTTTGGCTATTAAATAACAAGCGCACTTTATCTAGCGTTACTTTATCAATTCCTTTAGGCAATCTCGCTACAGGATTAAGAGCACCAGCGCTATTTGATATCATGGAATCAACAAGACTTTGGTCTAAATCATCAATGCTACCTAGTTGGTTTTTTTGTTTTAAGTATTTATCAAGGGCTTCTTGAAGGCGGGAAAAAACAACGGGCTTAAGCAGGTAATCAACCACACCACCGCGCATGGCTTGTTGTAGAGTTTCAACATCTCTATCTGCGGTAATTAAAATAACATCACAGGCGTACTCTTTTTGCCTTAGGTATTTTAAAATATCAAGCCCATTGCCATCAGGAAGATACAGGTCAAGCAACAGTAAGTCTGGGGCTAATACATCTAATAGAGTTTCCGCTTCATCTTTACTAGTCGCAATGCCAATAGTTTCAAAGCCATCTATTTTGATCAGACTACGGCGGTGGATTTCAGCAATGCCTAAATCATCTTCAATAATGAGTACTTTAATGTCTTTGTTATTTATCATTCGTTAACCCTTTATAAAAAACTTTAGGCAGGTAAGCGATAACTCTAGTGCCTTGGTTTTCATTGTTTTCCATGATCAGTTGGCCTTTATACTGAGTAATAATTTGATTCACTAAATACAAACCAACGCCACGATGTTTGCCAGTTTTACTTGAAACGCCTTTTTTAATTAACGCCATTTGATCAAGTTGTTCAGGTAAGCCACAACCATTATCTTCAACTTCAATAATAATATCTGGCCCAAAATCGCTGATACTGATTAAGACCTTTCTGTCATTCTTATTGGTTGATGCGTTTGAAAGACTTGCTTCAAAGGCATTATCAATAAAATTACCTAAAACAGTCACTAGGTCTTCTGCTCGAATATGCGTTGGAAGGCGTAACAATCGAGAACCTTCATCAATATCCAGTGTTAAACCTAACTCTCTGGCTCTTTCGCTTTTGCCTAATAAAACCCCAGCAATGACTGGTTCAGCGATAGCTTCACGTAGAAATTGGATCAGATGTTGATAGTGTTCAGTTTCTTGGCCAATTAAGCGCAATACTTCTTCGGTTTTATCAAGTTGTAATAAACCACTGATGGTATTTAACTTGTTGCGATGTTCGTGAGTTTGCGAACGTAATAGTTCTGCATATTCTCGAATTTGAGAAAGTTGTTTGGTTAGCTCGGTTATTTCATCCTTAAGACGGAAACTAGAAACGGCACCTACGACATTTCCATCAACCACGATTAATTGACGAGTGGCAATAATAGCTTGTCCATTAAGAATGGTTTCAACATCGGTTTCTTCAATATTGGTGTGTAAAATATCTGTTAAGTGACTTTCGGGTAAGACACTTTGTATATTTTTATTTAATACTTGTTCCATTTTTAAGTTTAAAATCTGGCAAGCGCTATGGTTAATTGAAGTGATATGACTGTTTTTATCAATACTGATAATACCCTCTTTAATGGTGCTTAAGGTTACCTGTAGTTCCATGTATAAGCGCCCAAATTCTTCAGGTTCGAATCCAAGAATGGCATGTTGAAAACGACGAGCGGTAAAACTTGAGATAATTACATTAGCTAAAACCACTATTAATGCCATTGCAATCAAGAAAAATAGAAACTGATAAACTTTGTCATCTATTGTTGTAACTAAGTAACCCACAGATACTACGCCAATAATATTGCCAAGATCATCATAAACAGGGGTTTTACCTCGTACTGAGTTACCAAGAGAACCTTTAGCGTAAGAAATATATGAAATACCTTGGAGAAGTGCTCTGTCGTTGTCTCCTCCTTGCATTTTTTTGCCAATGCGTTCAGCAACAGGATGAGAATATCGAATGCCCTGTGTATCTCCGACAACAATAAAGGCGGCTTTAATGGAAGTACGCATAGCTTCAATTTTGTGTTGCATTAATTGTTGGTTTTTACCTTGTAATGCTTCAACAACCATAGGTGTTCCTGCTAAAAACTTAGCAACACCTAACGCTACTTCACCACTATCATGTGCCTTAACACTTTTTAAATATGCAAAACCAGCTCCAGAGAGAGTAAGTAGTTGGATCAAACCAGAAAGGGTCATCACCATTAATAATCTGCGACGGAAGCTTAATCCGCTCCATTGAAAAAGAGGTTTTTTGTCATTGAGGTATTTTTCTAGTGATTAATGCTGAGGGGAGGAGGTTAGCATTAAAGTCTTTTTATAACTCAAGCAGAGGTAACATCTTAAGTTAAAAGTTATCGTTTGTTATGTTAATTAATTGTTTTAGAAAATACAGAGTGATCAGTTGATCACCCTGTGGAGTCTCGAAAGCTTAAATATTAAGCTAAATGCTTGTTAAAAAACTCAAGTGTTCGAGTCCAAGCTAGCTCAGCATTTGCTTCGTCGTAACGGCCAGTTGAGTCGTTATGGAAACCATGATTAGCATTTTTATAGATATGAGCTTGATAAGGAACACCTAAACTAATTAGATCTTTTTCATAACCAACCCAGGTTTTATTAACACGTTCATCTAACTCACCTAACTGAATGAGTAATGGCGCTTTAATATTTTTTCTGAGGTCTTCTCTTGCGGGTGTGCCATAGAAAGGTACACCGGCAGCAATTAAATCAGACTCTACCGTCGCTAGGTAATTAACAATATAACCACCAAAACAAAAACCAACTGCTCCGAGGTTGCCATTGCTGTTTTCATGACCTTTTAAGAATTTAGTCGCGGCAACAAAATCAGCTTGGATTTTTGAACCATCCATTGTTTTTTGCATAGCTCGACCTTCATCATCATTACCTGGATAACCTCCTAATGGGAATAATGCATCAGGTGCAAAGGCGATAAAGCCAGCTTTGGCTAAACGGCGTGCAACATCTTTAACGTAAGGGTTGAGTCCTCGGTTTTCATGTACAACTAACACAACAGGCAGTTTCCCTGTTTTGTTTAAAGGTGTCACTAAGTAACCTTGACCTTGTCCGTGTCCCATAGGGGAGTCAAAGGTTTCATAGGTTGCTTTGATATCTGCATCGTTAAATGAGACCTGTTCTGCTAAGGCATAGTTAGGTAATAAAGCGCTTGTTAATATGGTCATTGAGTAACCAATTGCAACCAGTGAACCTAATTTTTTCATAAAGGTTCGGCGATCCATCATTCCATGTGCATATTCGTCATACCAATCAAATGCTTCTTGAGGAATATCATTTCTTAGTTGTTGTGACATACAGTTCTCCCATTTTTTTGTAAATGCAATGTTGCCGTTTGTAACCTATTAATAACAATATCTTGTATATGACACAAAGGTATTCAATTTAGTTCAATAAACAATTATTTTAATTAGTATTTTTTAATGCTGGAGTGGGCTGTTTATTACTTTTTGTAAAAATTTTTCTTGTATTTCATTAGCTAAGACAGGTTTTGAGAACAAATAACCTTGGAAAATATGACAACCATTTGCAGTTAAAAAGTCTAATTGTTCTTGTGTTTCAACACCTTCAGCCACAGTCGTTAAACCTAAATTATTCGCTAAACTAATAATAGTTGCACAAATTTGGCTGTCTTCAACTAAGGTGGCACATTCATCAACAAAGGACTTATCTATTTTTAAAACATCAAGAGGTAAGCGTTTTAGGTAATTTAAAGAAGAATACCCTGTACCAAAATCATCAATTGAAATCTTTACTTGTAATGCTTTTAATTGTGATAAGACATCGATACATCGTTCAATATCAGTTAATAAGACACCTTCAGTAATTTCCAATTCGAGTAAATTTGCATCAAAGTTGTGTTCTTTAAGTAGTTTTTTTATATAGGGTACTAATCGCTCTGATACCAAGTGTTTACCAGAAATATTTACCGAAATAGGAACCGCTTCATAACCCAGAGTCTGCCATGAAAGTAGTTGTTTTACCGTCTCTGACAAAGCAAATTCGCCAATACTAATAATTAAATCAGATTCCTCTGCGATAGGTATAAACTCTACAGGAGAGATCATACCTTCTTTAGGGTGATGCCAGCGCATCAGTGCTTCCAAGCCTAATAATTCCTTTTGCTCTGTTACTTTGGGCTGATAAACCAAGCTAAATTGTAGGCCTGATTTAATCCCTAAATTCATTTCCTGTTCATAATTAAAATTACGTTTGGCGTTATTAGCCATTTCGATAGCAAATAACTGGTAGTTATCACGCCCATTTTGTTTAGCGTGATACATTGCAATATCTGCATGTTGAATTAATTGATCGGCATTATTTTCTTCATCTTTTTGAGTCATTGCAATGCCAAGACTGATTGGTATGTTAATTTTTCGGCCACCCAAGACCAAGGGCTGACGCATGATATTGAGGACTTCATTAGCCTTCGAATGAGCGAGTACGATATTAAAATTACCAGCAAATAAGATAACAAATTCATCGCCTCCCCAGCGCGCAATAATATCGTTGGTGCGTGTCACCGTGATCAATCGTTGTGCAACCTCACATAATAAGTCGTCTCCAGCTTGATGGCCTAAGGTATCATTAATTTTTTTGAAACGATCTAAGTCCATAAAAAATAGTAGGGCTGTTTCGTTATTATATTGGCAACGATTGATTGTTTTGGTCAGCGCATTCATCAAAAAGGTGCGATTATATAAACCAGTTAACGGGTCGCTATAGGCAAGCTGGCGTAAATTATCTTGCAGTTTTAGTTGTCGTGTCACATCACGAATATGTAAAGTGAATTCATTATTGTTGGCGGAACCAAATTCAGCACCTGTTACAGTGACTTCGGCATTAAAGGTTTCGTTGCTATTACGCACTAATGTAATACTGTTGCGGATGTTGCGTAATATTCCCTCAGAGGCGGAAAATTTACAGTTTAAACTATTCCTAATGACGTCTCTATCGGCAGGTTGAATAAAAAGGTCGATAAAATCTTTGCCTTCCACCTGTTGCCGGATGTATCCGAAATTGCGTTCTGCGGATGGGTTAAACTCAATGATTTTTCCCTGTAAATCGATAATTAAAATACTATCCATTGAGGACTCTAAGATGTCACTTTTGCGCTTTTCACTGGCACGAAAATCACGAATAGCACCATCTCGTTTATTAATTTCTCCTTTAATACGCTCGAGCACTTTATTGTATTGGCTAGCAATTTGACCAACCTCTGTAAAAGGTTCAACAGGAACGGGCTCGGTAAAGGTATCGCCTTCCTGTTGTTGGTGCATATTGGATAATAAATCAATCAGTTCTGTGGAGGCTTGGTGTTCTGAGATGTTCATACCTTGAATTTCATCTTCTGTAGTAACACGTAAAGGTACAAAACGATTGATTAATTTTAAAAGTGCATAACTTAATATAAAACTGTAAAAGCCAATACTAATTACACCAATTAACTGTGCCTGTAGTTGTTGCCAACGAGTAAGCCCAGTTTCTAAGACGGATAAATCTGCAAAAATAGCCACAGCTAAGGTTCCCCAGATCCCTGCAAAAAGGTGGGCAGGTACTACGCCAAGGGCATCATCAATTTTTAACTTTTCAAGCCATTGCGTTGAATAGTAAAGTAAAAAACCGGCAATAATACCTATGATCATAGAGTCGACAGGCGAAACTGCATGACAGTTAGCGGTAATTGAAACTAATCCAGCTATAACCCCATTAAGTATATAACCTACGTCGACAAAACCTTTGTAGTAATAATGGCAAATAGAGGCCGTTATACCTCCCCATGCAGCAGCAAGGCAGGTATTAAGAATGATAAGAGGAACTTGTTCGCTAAGTGTTAAGGTGCTCCCTCCATTAAATCCAAACCAACCTAACCATAAAAGTAATGTTCCAAGCACTGACATTGGTACATTACTACCTGTTGGTAGGTTTCCTTTGCCATCAAAACGGCCTATTCTTGGGCCAATAATGATAATGGCGACTAAAGCAACGTAGCCGCCAACAGAGTGAACCACTGTTGAGCCTGCAAAATCAATAAAACCGATTGATTCAAGCCAACCACTGTTGGTTGCATGATAAGCCGAGGCCCACACCCAGTGCCCTGCAATGGGATAAATAACAGCCGTTAATATGCTAGCAATACATAAGTAACCCATATAGGACATACGTTCGGCAACAGCCCCGGAGAGCAAAGTAGCGGCGGTACCACAGAACATCATTTGAAATAGGAAAAAGCTGATTTGATAGGCTGATTGTGTGTCACCAACAAAAAACTCACTGATACCAATAAAGCCATTGACCGATTCGCCAAACATTAAAGCAAAACCAAATAACCAATAAATAACAGCAGCAAGAATAAAGTCAGAGATATTTTTAGCGGCTACATTAATGCTATTTTTACTGCGAATTTTGCCACTTTCTAAACATAAAAAACCCGCTTGCATGCAAAATACTAATAGCGCACAAATGAGTAACCAAGAGTAATCCATTATTTATTGCCTCATTTATTTATCAGCAACAAATCAATATTTATTTGTGCTTTTACTTATATTTTTTATTAATCTAAATAATAGCCTAAAATTAATTTTTTACCATTTGTCCACGATACATTTTTCCAGAGAAAAGCCCTTTTTTAGATTTTTCTTGTTTTGAAGATGTTTTATTCTTAGTGCTTGTTATTGTTGATGTATCGGAGTCTAAGACGGGTTGTCCTCGGTACATTTTAGGATGGGATGAGGCTTTTTTCTTCTCTTTTTTTAGGGATCGGCAAATAAGTCTTGGTTGGATCTATTTGGTGCTTCTATGCTCTTTTTTGGTGCAATGCTTTGTTGCTTTTGTTTAAGTAAAGCATGCCTTTTTTTAATTAGTTTCTGTATTTGCTCCTGGTGATCCTTATTGTGGCTGTGGCTTACTTTATTTTTGCCTAATATTTTTGCATTTTTAAGCGCCTGCTTAGCCTGGTTTTCTAAGGTCATCATTGTGCAGGGGTGAATCACTAGAAAATCCAACACTGATAGTGACGATATTGTCGACCTGTGAATGCTTGTGTTCTGTTCTGGTATTTTTTACTGCACTGCATAAATTTTCAGCTATGTTTTGTACACTATTTTGATCTCCACCCTTAATCAAAACAACTAAACGGTTTTGGCCAAAGTGTGCAAGAAAGCATTCAGAATGAAAACAAACATTTTTCATTGCTAAAGCAACGGAGACCATCATAAAAGAAGCGCCCTGTTGCCCATAGTGTTGTAAGTATTCTTGGTAATAATCCACTTCACAGGTTAATACTGCTAGTTGCTGTCTTTCAATAACAGCTTCTTGCCATTGCTGGGTTTGATAATCATTAAAAGCATGCTGATTAGCAATGCCTAGTTGCGACATAACTAGATCAAAGCTGGCACTACTAGTAGATGCGATGCCTAGGTTAGATGTGTCATGTTGCTTTTGTGAAGGAGTATTAGCATTTCTATCTGTTGTTTTTTCAGTGTGCATATCTTCTTGTATTTTTAGAGGATTTACAGACATAAAGTGCTCCCGATAAAGCGTATTTAGTGAAAATGTTATTAGGAAGTTAAATATAGCAATTGCGATGCCAAATAGGAGTACTTGTAATCTCGAGTTGAATTTTTATTTTTTTAATGATATTTGTTTGATTTCATTGCGAAGATTGGTTTTTGTGGGAGCATATATTTGTGATTAAAGTTTGACCATAAGTGCTAAGGCTATTCTGCTAAATATGATAAGAAAAATCACTTTTTTGTTCACTTGAAGCTTCCATTACACGGTTTCTACCTGTGTCTTTAGCAAGGTATAAAGCTTTATCTGCCATTTTAATTAGACACTGCTCGGTGCTACCTAATTGAGGAATGATAGATGCAACTCCGATACTCACAGTTAAAGAAATTTTATCTCTTCCTGCCTGACAACTTAATACCTCTATTGATTTTCGTATTTTTTCTGCAAATGCGATAGCTTTTTGTTGGTTGTCTGAAGGTAAAATAATCGCAAACTCTTCTCCTCCGTAACGAGCAATAGTATCGGTATTTCTTTGTAGTTGTTGCTCTGCAATAGTAGCGAAACATCTCTTAAGCACTCATCTCCGACTAAGTGACCATAGGTATCATTTATCATCTTGAAGTGATCGATATCAATCAATAATAATGAAACAGGGGATTGCGCTCTAAGCGCATTTTTCATTTCTTTAGTTAAAGATTCATCAAAATATTTTCTATTTTTTAAACCTGTCAGGCCATCCAGCGTATTAAGTTGTTCAAGTACGATGGCGTGGCGTTTAATTAAAAAATTACTTTTTAATCCTAACCAATATTCGTTGTATTGTACTTTGGTTATTGAGTACATACCTACCCAATAAAGCAGAAAAATAAGGACGATGGTGATGTCATCAAAGTTAGGCTGAAAGAGTAAAAAACCCGTTGGTAATAATAATGCACTATACAAACCTAAAGTGAGCATACGACTGGATAATAGTGCTACTACACCACCACTAGCTAAGCCTGCGGTTGAAATGACAATTGCTAAAGTGAAGCTTTCAAAACGAGGGTCTATTAATGACATACGGCATAACATGCCCCAAAGTAATGCTGGTTCCCCAAACCGTAGGGTAAAAGCATAGTTTCCAGTAAATAGGTTTTTTACGGTAAATCTTTTCAAAATTTTTAATTAAAGAGCCTCTTATGAGGGCCATTATCAAAAATGCGAGGGTAAAGTAGAGGCAAACATTAGGGGCAATCTCATAGAAATTACTGGGGATAGTAATGGCGACTCAAGCTAATAAGTAAATATAAGTGCCAACGAAGGATCGAGTTGCAAGGTCTCTGCTCGAGAAGTAATGCATTTCATCATCAATTTCTACTTTTTCGACACTTTCTCGTTCATTCATTTAGCTATCCAGAATCGTAACTGTATTATCTGCTTATGATTTAACAAAATTATTAGAGGTCTTATAAACAAGTCATATAATAGCACATTTACAGATATTTTTTTAATATCGTTATTACCCATCGGATCGTACCCATCGACAGTACCCTCAAGTAAAATACTGTTATGACAAATTTATTAATCTTCGCTATTGGTCAAGTTATCCTCTAAAAAGTTCATAAAATACTCAATACACCATTCAAGCATGGTCAGCGAAATAGAGCATCATTAATGTTACTCTACTTCAAAACGTATTTGCTTTTGGGGTGCTGTTAAATTGACCGATATATTAGTAAGTGCTTTAAGGATTAAGGTAAAAAGCTCACCCTGTTGTTTTGCTTGCAAAGCATTTTCTTGATTATCGAAAACACAGGTAATAATAAGTGACTCTGGAAAACTGGAATAATTAACCGTGTGACTAATCCATTGGTAGCCTGTAATGTTCTCTAATGCAAAATCACAAACATCAGTTAATACCTGACGTAGTTTATTGTCTATTTTTTTATCGGTTTTTCGCATTTATAATTCAACTCTATAAAATGTAAGTAACAGAATGATTTTACAAGGGTAAGCATAAATATACAGCTTTATCTAAGGTCTGTTTCAAAGTAGTTAACGGGTATAGAAAATAATCTTATCGTCGCTATCGATATATAACTTAAGGAGTAAGAAATGCAAATTGATTTTTCTCAGTTTAGTGCCAGTGAACGTTACCATATAATGACGCAAACGATCATACCTCGACCGATTGCCTGGGCGCTGACAGAATCAAGTCATGATAATTATAATTTAGCTCCGTTTTCTTATTTCACGGCTGTTTCAAGTCAACCCGCGTTATTAATGTTATCGGTGGGCAAAAAGCCAAATGGTGAGAGTAAAGATACTTTAACCAATATTATTAATAATAAAAACATGGTGATTCATATTGCATCAATGAATCAAGCTGAATGTGTGACACAAACGGTCGCAACATTAGCACATGGTGAATCGGAATTAGAAAAAGCAATCTAAGTACAGTTCCATTTGAACATTTTGCATTACCACGACTTGCTGAGTGCGACATCGCTTTTGGCTGTGAATTATATGAAATAAAAGAATTGGGGGATGTCTGCGCAGACACTTATTTTTGTTGAAGTAAAACAGCTTTATTTAAGTGATGTGGTTGCTAGCAACAATGAGAAAAATAGGGTGACAGTTGATGCAAGTAAAGTTTCGCCTTTGGCTCGCTTAGGAGGGGAGAGTATGCTGCGATCACTGCTCCCTTTTCACTGCAACGTCCAAAATAATTTAACAGGATGATTATGAGCTCATGAGTAAACTTTCCAAGCATTGCTCCTTGATACCATAAAATTCTTTGATAGATTGTATTTGTGCAAGTATGGCTGTGTTATCACGTGGTTGCTTACGTTTTTGAGCTAAAATCATTTTATTTTTGCTGGTATGTTCTAGTGAAATAAACTCAAAAACCTGTGTATCGTAGCCATTTGCTTCTAATAATAATGCACGTAACCCGTCTGTGACCATTTCTGCTTCTTGACCCATATGAATGCCGTGCTGTAATAATGGTGCTAACATAGTCGGGCTTTTCATCTGTGGGCGTATTTGCTTATGACAACAGGGTGAGCACATGATGATTTCTGCGCCCGTGCGGATGCCCATATGGATTGCGTAATCTGTGGCAATATCACAGGCGTGCAGTGCGATCATGATGTTGATACCCTGCGCTTTAAAATGTTGCACATCACCCTGCTCAAATTTAATTCCTTCTAATGAGAGTTTATGTGCTGTTTTATTACATAAATCAACCAGATTTTGGCGTAATTCAACACCTGTTACTTCTGTTTTTACCTGCAATTTATCAACAAAGTAGTCGTGCACTGCAAAGGTTAAATAGGCTTTGCCGGAACCAAAATCAGCAATATGTACCTTTTGATGATTAGCAAGCCCGGTGTTATCAATGGCACGTGATAAGACTTCGATGAACTTATTGATTTGTTTCCACTTGCGTGACATGGCTGGAATAACATTACTACGCGCATCGGTAACTCCTAGTTCTCGCAGATAAGGGCGGTCCTGTTCGACGAAACGGTTTTTAGCACGATCATGGGAAGCGTTTGTTTTATCTTGTGTTGTTTTGTTCTTATTAGGATACTTTTTCATTAATACTTTGCCTTTTTTAGTGACGCTTAATTGCATTTCCCATTCGTCACTTAATAGGTGCGCGTTAAAAAAGTGGTTACCGAGCTCAGCTTGAAAAAAGGCTATTGATTGCTCAATAGTTAAATTTTTGGTGATATGATTGGTTTTATATTCGTACAAAAAAGACAGTAAATGCTGGTTTTTTAAAACTACGGGGCGAATCGTAATACGATTTAAATCTGGCTCATCACCCTTGTATTTTGACAATACTAAACGTTGTAATTGTTTGCTGATTAAATGCTTCACGACAGGTTAATAAAAATTGCTCAAATTCAGCTGTGTTGATGGTTGGCATAGCAGTCTCTTTAGTCTTTAGTAAAAATTATTAAGGCATTATTCTACAGGTTATTGGCATTTAAATCTTAATCTTATTAAGCCTCATGTTTAGCTTTGCTTAGTAATTTTAATTTAATACAACAGTCGATAAATTAAAAACTCTCTATACTTAAGTAAGGAGGGGATATGGAGAAAAAAGAAACCTTAGCAAAAGCCAATCACTCTTTTCGTTTTGCAGGTCTGATTGTCAGCGCCATCAAAAAATTTAGTCGTTCTGCGGTTTCTGTAGAAGGGCAAGAAATGTTACGTGAAAATCCTACCTTATTTGTTGTTAATCACTTTACTCGTTTTGAAACGGGGCTACTGCTACATATTCTCTATAAACATAATGGCCAAATGGCTCATTCATTGGCTGATAGTAATCTTTTCCAAGGTAAGTTTGGTGAGTATTTACAATCGGTGGGGGCCTACCCTTTGAATATGCCTGAACGCAATGAAAAGATGATTTCAGAACTAATGAAGGGATCTTATAATTGGGTTATTTTTCCCGAAGGCTCGATGATAAAAAATAAAAAAGTCATGCATGACGGTCATTTACAGTCGCACTTAGAAGACAGAATTATTGCTCCTCATACAGGAGCATCGGTTTTAGCCTTAAAAACCTTCTTATTAAAAGAACAATATAAACGCGCTATTGCGGATAATAATGAAACACTTATAAATTATTTTCAAGATACCTATCATTTATTTGGCCCAGCGGATCTTGCGCCCTTAGATTTGTGTATTGTGCCGGTTAATATCACTTATTATCCACTTCGCCCGGGCAAGAATTTATTATCAACTGCGGTACAACTTTGGTTTAAAGACTTGTCACCTAAATTAGAGGAAGAGTTATTAGTAGAAGGAAAACTGTTATTAAAGGAAAGTGATATTTCTATTTCTTTTGGTGATCCTATTGATATTCGCCATTTTACACGACCCTATCGTCGCCTTTTTTCTTATTTATTACCCTTTTTGTCGTCTGAAAGAAAAATGAATTGGATGATGAAGTTGATGCGTCACCGATTAACCAATAAATTTATGTGTCGTATTTATTCTCGACTTTCGATTAATATGGATCATATTGTTGCCACCGCTTTACGTTTTGTACCTATGCAGGGAATGCCCGAAAAGCAATTTAAGCAGGTTATCTATTTAGCATGTTTGCAGATTAAGAAAAGAAACCACAGGCGTGTGCATCGTAGCATGAGAGGGGCGATTATTAACCTTGTCGCAGAAGGGCATGATATTGCCTATTCAAGTATTATGGCTTTGGCGATAAAAGAGCAGATTGTATTGATCAAGGAAGGGCATTTATTTGTTGACCAAGGGCATATTCAAACACCGCTTCCTTTTCATCGAATGCGTCTTGAGAATACCACTAGTGTATTAGCAAATGAATTCGAAGTGATGACGTGGGCGGTTAACATCATAAATAAATTATTACGTACTTCGCCGAAAAAATTATTATCGCAGGTATCAGAGGCGGTAATAGAACGGGATCTTTCTATTTACGAAAATGAACGTATGCGTTCCTACCGAAAAGATGAAACTAAAAGTCGTGATGTTGGCCGACCTCAGTTCCTTGCGGGTAGTAAAAATAAAGCGGGTATTGTTTTAGTGCATGGTTTGGGCGCGTCACCTGGGGAACTATTGCAACTTGCACAACATCTAAATCAACAAGGTCATAGTGTATATTTAGTGCGTTTGGCCGGACATGGTACGCATCCTTCAGAATTACAACATGCATCCTTACAATGCTGGATTGAATCGGTGCAAAGGGGTTATGCAGTATTATCTCATTGTTGTCAGTGCGTTTATTTTATTGGTTTTTCTGCTGGTGCATTATTGACCTTATTACAGTGTGCTAAGTTGGAAAAAGTGGAAAACTTTGAGAAATTATCTGCGTTAATTGTTATTAATCCTGCTTTAGAATTAAAACAAAAATCCACTAAACTATCTCCTATGATTAATAAATGGAATCATTTATTAAAAGGGGTTTCGCTAGAGGCAGGCAGTTTGCCCTATGTAAAAAATGAAACACAATATCCCGATACGAACTACGAGCAAATATATTTTGAAGCTTTAACGTGTTTAATTGAGTTGCAGAAGTTATGCCGAGAGTCCTTGGAACAGGTGAAAGTGCCCTTGTTAGTGATTCAAGCTGAAGATGATCCCGTCGTTGCTTCCGATTCCGCGCAAATCGTGATTGATCATGTTGCTTCAAAACATAAAAGGTTAGAATACCTTTCCTTCGAAGATCATGTGATTGTACAGGATGAAGGCAGTGTTGAAACCTTTGAACTGATAGATCAATTTATAGAGACATTAAATGATAATAAGTACTAGCCTTGAAGATATAAAAAAGAATTTAGACACAGGTGAAACCTGTGTGATCAACCTTACCGCTAAATGGTGCTCTGACTGCACAGACCAAGCGAAGAATATGACGGTATTCAGTGATGCGCTACAAAAACAGCAAATCGACTGCTATACCTTATCGGTTCAAAGCGAAAAAAATGTTTATCTGTCCCCAGAGCATCAAGATTTTACTGAGTTATTAGGCGGACATGGTTTTCCTAGGACAGTATTAGTCATTAACGGCGAAATTGTTGATGCAGATAATGTGGAGATTATTTCAGAGGCCCAACTTAAGGCCCTATCTAAAGTATTTTTAGCGCAACTTTAATATTGGTAGTTTTTGAATAGACTAAGGAACAAGTTACTTCTCAGGAAACTTGTTCCTAGGTAAAAGGGTTTATGAATACAATAAGGAAAGTCCATCCTGATTAAATAAATGGGTTTTCTGCTCATCGGTTTTAAGATAAATCATCTCACCTTTATTTTTACTAATAATACCCGGCAACTTGACCACTAATGGCTCCTTAGAATCGCTACAGTTAAGATGTAATAAAGTCACTTCGCCTAATGATTCAATAAAAATAATTTTTCCAGATAACATACAGTTTGATTCATCGGCTAAGCGAAAATCTTCTGGTCGCACACCAACGGTTAAATCTTGTCCTTCAATATCTGCGGAACTATTGATAGGGATTGTAAATTGATGGCCATTAGGTGTTTTAATCTGCGTTGTTTCGCCTGCTTTCACGAGTTCAACAGGAAATACATTCATCGCTGGTGAGCCAATAAATTGGGCGACAAATAGGTTTTTAGGTTTAGAATATAACTCCAGTGGTGTACCTACTTGTTCAATCTTTCCTGCTGATAACACCACTATTCGATCTGCTAATGTCATAGCTTCAACTTGATCATGGGTAACATAAATCATGGTGGTTTGTTGCATGGTTTCTTTTAAATTAGCAATTTCAATACGTGTTTTAACACGTAAAGAGGCATCGAGGTTTGATAGTGGCTCATCAAATAAAAACACTTTTGGGTTACGCACGATGGCACGGCCAATGGCAACTCGTTGGCGTTGCCCACCAGAAAGTGCTTTGGGTAAACGGTGCAAATATTCTGTTAGTTGCAACATTTCCGCCGCTGTTGTGACACGTTCATCGATGGTTTTTTTATCTTCCTTGGCGATACGCATAGCAAAAGCCATATTGTCATAAACGGTCATATGCGGGTATAAAGCGTAGGTCTGAAATACCATTGCTATGCCACGCATTGCAGAAGGAATATTATTGACGTTTGCCCCTTCAATGCAAAGGTCGCCACTGGTGATATCTTCAAGTCCTGCAATCATACGTAACAGGGTAGATTTTCCACAACCAGATGGGCCAACAAAAACAACAAACTCACCCAGTTTAATTTCTAAGTCGATACCATGTAACACTTGGGTTTTACCGTAGGATTTTTTAATGTTTTTTAATGATAAACCTATCGATTGAGTCATCTCATTTCCTTAAATATTATCTTGTAAGGTTATTTAACTGAACCTGAAAGTAGTCCACGTACTAAGTAGCGTTGTAGTGTCCAGAAAACCGTTAAAGGCACAGCGATAGAAACAAATGCGGAGGCGGTTAATATTTCCCAGTTACCTCCCCTTGAACCAAGTAGCTCTCTTAATCTGCCTGTGAGTACTAATTCATTCTCGCCATTGCCGAGGAAAACTGTTGCTACTAATAAATCGTTCCAAACCCAAAGGAATTGGAAAATAGCAAAGGAGGCAAGTGCAGGAAATGACAAAGGCAAAACAATACGTACAAATATTTCAAAATCATTGGCACCATCTACACGTGCAGATTCAATGATCTCCTTAGGCAAACTGGAGATATAATTACGTAATAAATAAATTGCCAGTGGTAAACCAAAGCCGGTATGAGCGAGCCAAACACCGAGATAGGTTTTTGATGGCACACCAAAAAATGTCCCTATTGAGTTGTACATTTGTAACAGGGGAATTAATGACATTTGTAATGGTACAACTAGTAAACCAACTACTAAGGCTATTAAAATGCCACGACCAGGTAAGCGCATCCAAGAAAGGGCGTAGGCGGCAAAGGCGGCAATTAGTATCGGTATGATTGTGGCGGGTATGGTGACCGTCAAAGAGTTAATGAAGGATTGACCGATCCCCTCGGAGTTTAGGACTTCCTTATAATTATTAAGCGAAAATTTTGGTGAGGATAAAGCGGTATAAAAAATACGTTTACCACGGCTACCGGTAAAGGGTTTTATAGAGGTCATAACATATTGACCGTCTGCGCTAACGGTTAAACTTCCTCCGTTTCTCATTTCTGCGATGTCATCAACTTGATAAGCTTCCGGCTTTGTTGAACGCCAGCCAAACCTGAGAATCGAATCTCCTTCACTTAATTCTTCAATTTTTCCCGATAAAACATACTTCCCATCAATTAATGTTTGCTGTTCAGGGCCTTGGGTTCTGCTAATTAAGTTTTGCTCCGATGAAGAAAGTGCTGTCCACCATCCACTCACTGCCAATTGGTCTTTATCTCGAAAGGAGGAAATTAACAAACCTGCCGTTGGAAAGGTCCAAAGTATTACTAACAACAAAACCGATAGATGCACTAATAACATTAACGGCGAACGTTTTAATTGGTTAAGGCTAAATAAAAGCCGATTTGGAAGGCTATTAGTTGTTTGATTGTTTTCCATGATTAACGCCCCTCCATTTGTGCATTGGCTTGTCTTACATTCCAGACCATCACAGGAATAACAGCAATCATAATAATGACCGCAATAGGCGCACCTCGACCAAAATCACCGCCTCCCTAAACATCCAGTCAAACATCATGTTAGCAAGTACTTGAGTGCTCCATTGACCATTGGTCATTGCGAGAACAATATCAAACACCTTAAGCACTAATATAGTGATGGTTGTCCATACCACGGCAATTGAGCCCCAAATTTGTGGGATCAGAATTTTAAAGAAAATTTGCACACCATTGGCGCCATCTAATACAGCGACTTCAACAGTCTCTTCGGGAATACCGCGTAATGCGACTGATAAAATAACCATTGCAAACCCGGTTTGTATCCAGATTAAAATCACCATCAGCAGAATATCATTCCAGAATGGAATAGTTACCCATGCCTGAGGTGTGCCACCAAAGAATTCAACAATCGCGTTTAATACGCCAATTTGTTCAGATCCTTCTGCACGATAGTCATATACAAATTTCCAAATAATAGAGGCACCAATAAATGAAATAGCCATTGGCATAAAAATTAAACTTTTAGCAATGTTACCCCAGCGAACTTGGTCGGTTAAGGCGACAATAACTAAACCTAGAAAAGTAGAAGCGACAGGCACGATTAATAACCATAATAGGTTGTTAGTTAAAGATTCGAGAAATTCACTATCTTGAAATAACCATTGATAATTTGCTAAACCAACAAATTCTTCGCCATTACGATCATGAAAAGACAGCATTAAGGAATCAAAAACAGGATAAACAAGATATAAACCCAAGAAAAATAAAGCAGGGCCTAAAAATAACCAAGGACGGATCATGGTTGCTGTGCGGATATTTTTAGCCATTTTATGGTTAGAAACATTTTTGATAGGAAATAACATGATCAATAACCAGTTACTGCCTACAAAATAAAAAACGCAACCTAATACGCCTAATAACATTACCATTAATGAGTAATATAACTGTTCCATTGAGTTGTCCTCAGCTAGCTTTAATGAGAAAGCGACCGGCAGAGCGCCGGCTTATTGCACGATTATTTAAGTGCATCCCATGTTTTTTGGATGTCATCACCCACTTCTTTTGCTGATTTTCCACCAGAATAGTCAACCATACCTGTCCAGAAAGCTCCCGCACCAATTTTACCTGGCATTAAATCAGAACCATCAAAACGGAAGGTGGTGGCATCAAGCAATATTCGGCCTTGCTTTTTCAAGGTCTCATTTGCGTAGGCTTCTACATTGACACCTTTGTAGGGAGTTAAGAAACCTGATTGTGCCATCCATACTTCATGTGCAATCGGTGTTTGTAAGAAACTAATAAAGGCCTGTCTTGCTTTAGAATCATCGGTAATACCAAACATAGTACCTGCGCCAAGCACTGGTTTACCCAAGTCTTTTGATTCATAAGCAGGAAAGTAGAAGAAGTCTGCATCCTCACCCAATTGTGTCCCTTCAGGGAAGAAGCTTGGAATAAAGGATGCTTGACGGTGCATATAACATTTTGCTGGTGAGCTAAACAGACCCTTCGGACTATCACGGAAATCGGATGTAGCTACGGCGCGAGCACCACCATCCACAAATTCATCTGTGCCTGCAAACCAACCAAATTCTTCAATAGCGACCACGACTTTTGGATCGTTAAATTTTAAATCATTACTAACCCAACGATCATAATCGGCAGGGGATTGTGTTCTTAACATTAAGTCTTCAACCCAATCGGTTGCAGGCCAACCCGTTGCTCGCACCACTACCCAGACCGATACACCAAGGCGTGCCACCATCGTCAACAATTTGTTGGGTTAAGGTTTTTAATGCTTCCATGGTTTCTGGCACTTCATAATCAGAGTCTTCGAAGTTTTCAGGGATATACCAAACTAACGATTTTAAATCGACTTTATAGAAGAAACCAAACAACTGCTCTTTACCAACTTTGTCAGAAAAGGTACCTAAATCTACCCATGAAGAACCTGCTCGCATAGTTATCATTAACCCATTTTTCGGTTTCAGCGCTTAAGGGAGATAAGAAACCTTTAGAAGCCAAATCCGCGACTAAACCTGGTTGAGGGAAAATAGCAATATTAGGTGCGCTACCTGCTTGCACATCGATAACGATTTGTTGTTCAAATGAATCTGATCCTGCATATTTTACAGTGGCACCGGTTGCTTCGCTTCAAAATAGGCAATCACACTCTCAATTAATTTTTTGTCTGCTCCTAACCATGGCCCCTTAATGGTTAATACTTGGCCTTTGAGGTCTACTTCGTTTTTAAATTTTTCAAAGCTTGCCCAGTTAAAATTATTGTCTTTACCTGGTTGATATTTTAAGTCAGCACTAAAAGCTGATGATGAAGTAAGTATTGCCAGTGCAATGGCGCCGCTGAGTATCGTATTTTTCATCTTCATTTAACTCCATGGTTAATAAAAAGCATACTGTTCAACAATTAACTAAATCATTTAAGTTAGTTGTTTTATGTGCAAGATAATAACTATATTTTTTTACAAAACCGTGATGTCACTTGATAAATGCGCGTTATATTCATTTTTAGACTAATAAATGTACTAATTCGGTGATACGAATCACTTTGTTTAAAAAAGCACAATTACATAAGAAGTTTATTTAACTAAAACGTTTTAGAATAGGCAAAAAAGAGGGTCTATGAAAAAGAATTTAAAACCTACACTTAAAAATATTGCCTCACAACTCGGTGTCTCAACGGCAACGATTTCTAATGCTTTTAATAAACCAGATCAACTCTCTGCTAAGTTAAGAGATGCCATTTTACAATACTGTGAAGAAGTCGGTTATCTCGGTCCAAGTATGGCGACAAGGAGTTTACGAACTGGAAAAACAGGTGCCTATGGCATTATTTTATCCGATGATTTATCTCAGTCTTTAATGAATCCAGTCGCTAATCAATTCTTAAGTGCTATTGCGGCTGTTTTTGATGAGCAACATGTGAATATGTTATTACTCGCTTCTGACCCTCAAAACTATTTGGTGAATCAGATAGACACGCTTGCCGATGGCTTTATTGTTTATGGGCAACCAAAAGATAGTCGTATTTTGATACGTCTTGAAAAACAAAATAAACCAATTGTCACCGTAGATTTTGCTTATAAAGATTATCCCTCCATTAATATTGATAATCATGATGCGACTTATCGTATTGCTAAATATGCTATTGAAAAATCACAGGCAAGTATTATTCATCCTGTTGTCTTAGGTTTACACCTAATGCGAGATAATCATTCCACTTCTATTGATCATAATAAATTATTTAATCCCTTAGAATCTATTAGCCGTTGCCGTTTAGAGGGTTATAAGCAGGCTTTAGAAGAAGCAAATATCGAGTTGACTGAGCAGTCTATTTGGCAAATAGAGCCCTATGAAGAGCGTATTATCAAAACCATTATTCGAGGCATTATCAGCGCAACTGAACCGGTTAATTTATTATTATGCATGAGTGACAAAATTGCTATTCGTTGCTTTAGAAGTGGCTCAAGAGTTACAAATCAACATACCTAATGATTTACAGATCCTTGGATTTGATGGCATAGCGACTGCCTTGGAAAATAATTTAACTACCATTGCCCAGCCGATTCAAGAAAAGGGCATGTTAGTCGCACAGGTCTGTTTAGGCATAAAAGCTAAACAGTCGATAATACTTAATACAGAGTTAATCGTTAATACTAGTGCGTAGTTTTAATATCTGCATAGACCTGCTTTGAAAAGTAATGAGGAACTTTTATATGAAAGGTGTATTAGAGAAAAAGTGGTGGCACAACGGTGTTGTATATCAAATTTATCCACGTAGCTTCAACGATAGCAATGGTGATGGCATTGGGGATATTCCTGGCATTATCGCTAGGCTTGAACATATTAAAGCACTCGGTGCGAATATAATTTGGCTCAGTCCAGTTAATCAATCACCAATGGATGATAACGGATATGATATTTCTGACTATTATCAAATCGCCAGTGAATTTGGCACCATGGAAGATATGGAAAGGTTAATAGCAGAAGCCCAAAAACACGATATCAAAATTTTAATGGATTTAGTGGTTAATCATACCTCAGATGAACATCCTTGGTTTATTGAATCCAAAAGTAGCTTAGATAACCCTAAGCGAGACTGGTATATCTGGAAAGATGCTAAAGATGACGGCAGTGAGCCAAATAACTGGGAGTCTTTTTTCACCCCTAAAGCTTGGCAGTTTGATGACACAACTCAACAGTATTATTTGCATCTATTTAGTAAAAAACAACCAGACTTAAACTGGGCGAACCCTGAAGTGCGTGAAGCCATTCATGATGTTTTACATTTTTGGTTGAAAAAGGGCATTGGCGGATTTCGTATGGATGTGATCAATATGATTGGTAAACCCTCTGATTTTCCCGATGCGACCATTTTTGATCAGGGGGTAGCTGGTTGGGAACATTGGGCTAATAATCTATTGTGTCATCAGTATTTACGTGAAATTAATGAAAAAGTATTATCTCACTATGATGTGATGACAGTTGCGGAAACACCCTTTACAACAACTTTAGATGGGCAATTTTATTCAAACCCAGCTCGCAATGAAGTGAGTATGATTTTCCATTTTGAGCATGTCAGCATTGATAGAGAAGAGCATAATGCAGTGCGTAAACCATTTGACTTAGTTGAATATAAAGAAATCATGAGTCGTTGGCAGAATGACCTTTATAAAAGAGGTTGGAACAGCTTATATTGGAGTAATCATGATCAACCTCGTCCGGTCTCGCGTTATGGTTGTGATAGTGATGCATATCGAACTATTAGTGCCAAAATGCTGGGTACGGTTGCTCATATGATGAGTGGTACACCTTATGTGTATCAAGGTGAAGAAATCGGTATGACTAACAAAACCTTTAATGATATTAGTGAATTTAATGATTTAATGGCGAAGTTTCATTATCAAAAAATACTTGCTAGTGGTCGCACATCTGAACAAGCGATGGCATTCCTCAATTACTTTTCACGTGATCATGCGCGTTTACCTATGCAGTGGGATAACAGTGAAAATGCAGGTTTTACAACGGGCACGCCTTGGTTGGCATTAAATACTAATCAAAGTGAAGTTAATGCTGAAAAAGAAGTATTGGATGAAAATTCGATTTTTCATTATTACCAAAAGCTTATCGCTCTGAGAAAGTCAGTTGAATATGGGGAGATCATTACTTATGGTCAATATCAGTTAATCGATGCCGATGATAAGGAAGTGTATGCTTATCAACGCGCTTACAATGGTCAAACCCTATTAGTGATTGCAAACTTTGGGGAAAATAAGTTAATAAGAGATTACCAAGGAGAGGTTAAAAAGGTTGTATTAAATAACTATGAAGAGGAACTGGTAAATATTAATGCACTTGAGTTGAAACCATACCAAGCGATGGTGATAGATATTAGTCAATAATAACTAAGAAAAGAGCCTCATTGTTATGCAAATAATCAATGAGGCTCTTTGTCAGTGTTTAGCTAATGCTTTGCACTTCTGCTTCTGTTAAATAACGCCACTCACCTAAATCAAGGTTGTCATCTAAGATTATTTCACCAATTTTTTCGCGATGAAGTTCAATCACTAAATTACCCACAGCGGCAAACATACGTTTAACTTGATGGTATTTTCCTTCGCTGATAGTGAGTAATACTTCTGTTTCCGAAATAACTTCTACTTCAGCAGGTAAACAGGGTTGTGGTTCGCTATTAAGTTGAACACCTTGTTGTAGTTGCTCGATAGCTTCCGGGGTGATCACCGCATCTAATCCAACACGATAGCATTTTTTACATTTGTTTCGTGGGCTAGTTACTTTATGAGACCATTGACCATCATCAGTGATAAGGGTTAATCCAGTAGTATCTGCATCTAAACGGCCAGCAACAAAAAGTTGTTCTTTTTTATCGACTTCAATTAAGTTAAAAATACTTGGTAACTGTTCATCCACATTAGAACAAATAAAGTCCTGTGGTTTGTTGAGCATAATATAGCGCAAGCCACGCACAGAAATAATATCACCATCAAAACGAATAACTTCATCTTCAGTTGTTTTATAAGCACTGCTTCGCACTACTTTATCATTAATTTTAATGCGTCCTTGACTAAGGACTTTTTTAGCTTGGCTTCGAGTTAAGGTGGTGGACTCACATATGTATTTATCTAGACGCATTTTATTCTTCTGTAATATAAGGTGTAGTTAATAGCTTGATGCTATTTCGTAATTCATTCTGAGCCTGTTTTTTACCTGTGTAGAGGTTATTCTCACAAATATCTGCCCAGCTTCTGTTTTGTAATATTTTTTGTATTGTAAGTGTTTGCTGTTTTTTATCTAGTAAAGAAAGGTCACTGTGCATAATAAGCATAATTAAATGATGCTCGACAAAGTCATAGGGTAAGTTTCCAGTGCAATAACTATTAAGTAATGGGTGCTGATAATTATCGTTACAGCATTCAGTTAATAACAAAGCTATTAACTCACTATCAAATAGTGATAACTGACGAGAAATTTGTACTGCTAACTGCGACTGGAATTGTTGCTTAATGCTTTTGTGTAATTGCTTGCCTCTTTCTGATAGCGGAAGATTAACCATAAAGGAATGTGTACCACTACTTTTGTCTTTACTGCTACCAATACGTAACGTTGAAAATTGATTTTTATGCCAAAAACGAAGTAATTCTAATGTTGCACCAAAGGATGCGCATAGATGGTCAAACTGCTCTTTGACTGCCCAATCCTTTATTTGTTGTATAAACAGTTTCCCTAAACCCTGTTGTTGTATCGCAGGATGAGTTGCTATGCGTTGAATACGGGCATATTTATGTGTCGTCGCTTGTGGTTGAGCACAATGAAAAGTAAGGGATTGAGCGATAAGGTGCCCCTTAAGGCGTCGCTTTCCCTGATATATTTGCTCTGCTATCTGTTTCTCTAACTGTCCTTCGTGATTGATTAATGCCACAGCAAGTAATTGCTGTTTTTGCTTTAACAATAAAATAGAAAGTAGAGGATCGTTTAGTAACATTTCTAAGTCAGAGGGTTTAGTCTGATAATGTGCAGTCACTAAAAGTGAAAATACCTCTGTTAATAAGTCATGATCTGATGATAACTCTTCGCCAGTAACGATTAAGCATTGTACTTGTGCAGATTTATCATAAATGGGAGAAGGGGACTTACTTTCAGTTAAACACAGATGTTGTAAGGTAAATTGCTCAAGTGGGTCATCTTTACCCCAACGAATAGGCTGGTCAATATGTAAAGTACGCATTTGTGGCGTAATTTCTTTTAAGCGTTTTTGAAAACGCAAAGCAAAACCACGGCCAGACCCTTCGTAACCATGTAATGTCGTAGAAAAGACTAAACGAGAGTAATGCTTGCTTAGGGTTTCTAATATTGGTACTGGTAATCGCATTTGCCTCATCGATAATCAGTAAGTCGCACTTAGGTTTTTCTTTGCACAATAGATCTGGCGCAATGAAATTGATATTTGTTGACTGTCCAGCATGTTTGAACAGAGTTTGTGTAGCTTGCTTGTTTGGTGCGCAAACTAAAATGCTTTGATAACCCATTTCGATTAGTTGTTTGGCGGCTAAACCAAGTGCGGCAGATTTTCCTCTACCTCTATTAGCAGTCAATACCAGTGGGCGACGTCGATGCCCAGTAACGGTTTTTATAATTGCATTGATGGCTGTTTTCTGTTGCTCAAGTCGCAATTGAGGCAATTCATTTGAAGAGTTTAAGTTTAATAAAGGTAAAGACTCGCCCTCATGAATGGTTAAAAAGCCACATTGATTGAATTGTTTATCTATATAAGTATAAAAATGATCTTTGTTATCGATACTACTAGGGCAGAGCAAAATCAATGTACCGCCCCCTCGTAATGTCCCTTCACTGGTCGCAAATAAATTAGCATCAAAGGAGTGTTGCGCGTTGATGATCAATAATGAGATCTCTTGGCCTAATATTTGTTGGTAATTAGTAGCAGAGATCCCTTCTGGACAATCGCCTAACCAAAAAAAGTGTTTATCAGTCTGCTTGATTATTTGTTGGCACTGTTGATAGCACCAAGCTGTATCACCTTTTAAGCGTATTAGTTGACGATGGTTTTGATTGAGATTCATTTAGGCAGGTGATCCTATTGACTGAAATTAGTAAGGCAAGTCTAACAGAAGATCTTTTTGATTGCTTTTCAAACAAAACTTCAAAAATGACTTGTTATATTTAATCATTACTGTATGATGCTCCGACTTGCTTATGTAGCAGGCGGGCAACAGGCCCATAACCTTACTTGATTTTACAAGTATTGTTATCAAAAAGCTTCCGATTGGGAAGCAATAAGTTTGAATATGCACTTGAGATCTATCTTGGATAGGTTGTCAGGTGTTTATTTGTATGTCGTATTTTTAACTATTGGAGTTTTGGTCCATGCAGAACCAAAGAATCCGTATTCGCCTTAAAGCTTTTGATCATAAACTGATCGATCAATCAACGGCGGAAATCGTTGAAACTGCAAAGCGCACAGGTGCTCAGGTACGTGGTCCTATTCCACTACCAACTCGTAAAGAGCGTTTCACAGTATTGGTATCACCGCATGTAAATAAAGATGCACGTGACCAGTATGAGATCCGCACTCACAAGCGCTTGATTGATATCGTAGAACCAACTGAAAAGACTGTTGACGCACTAATGAAGCTAGATTTAGGCGCTGGCGTTGATGTTCAAATCAGCTTGGGTTAGAAAGGGAGTTACAACAATGACAATCGGTCTAGTAGGTCGTAAAATTGGTATGACTCGCATCTTCACTGAAGATGGTGTTTCTATCCCAGTTACAGTTCTTGAATGTACACCTAACCGCGTTACTCAAGTTAAATCACTTGATACAGATGGCTACCAAGCTATCCAAGTAACAGCTGGCACTAAGAAAGCTAGCCGTGTAACTAAGCCAGAAGCTGGACACTTTGCGAAAGCAGGTGTTGAAGCAGGCCGTGGTCTTTGGGAATTTCGTCTCAATGAAAACGAAGGTACAGATATCGTAGTTGGCGCAGAGCTAAGTGTTGAGCTTTTCAATGATATTACGAAAGTAGATGTAACAGGTCAGTCAAAAGGTAAAGGTTTCCAAGGCGGAATTAAGCGTTGGAACTTCTCTATGCAAGACGCTACTCACGGTAACTCATTATCACATCGTTCAAATGGTTCGATTGGTATGTGTCAAACTCCGGGTCGTGTTTTCAAGGGCAAAAAAATGTCTGGTCACATGGGTGCTGAGCGTGTAACGACTCAGAATCTTGATGTTGTTCGTATTGACGTTGAACGCAACTTACTGCTCATTAAAGGTGCAGTACCTGGTGCGAAAAACGGCGATGTGTTCATTAAACCTGCTGTTAAAGCATAACCAAGGATTTAGTAATGGAATTGGTATTGAAAGATGCACAAAGTGCACTTGAAGTTTCTGACGCTACCTTTGGACGCGAATTCAACGAAGCCCTAGTACATCAGGTAGTCGTTGCATATCGCGACTGGCGCTCGTCAAGGAACTCGTGCTCAAAAAACTCGTTCTGATGTACGTGGTGGTGGTAAGAAACCATGGCGTCAAAAAGGAACTGGCCGAGCTCGTGCTGGTACTATCCGTAGCCCTATCTGGGTTGGTGGTGGTGTTACTTTTGTCGCGCGTCCACAGGACCACAGCCAAAAAGTAAACAAAAAAATGTACCGTGGCGCAGTGAAAAGCATTCTGTCTGAACTTGTTCGTCAGGATCGTCTAATCGTTGTAGAAAACTTCAGCGTAGAAGCTCCGAAAACAAAAGAGCTAAAAGCTAAGTTAAAAGAAATGGAGCTGAAAGACGTTCTAATCATTACTGAAGAATTAGATGAAAATCTATTCTTAGCGACACGTAACCTTTACAAAGTAGATGTTCGTGATGTTCAAGGTATTGATCCAGTAAGTCTTATCGCTTTTGATAAAGTAGTGGTAACTGCAAGTGCAGTTAAAAAGATTGAGGAGAGCTTAGCATGATTAGTGAAGCACGCTTATTACAAGTGATCCTAGCCCCGCATATCTCTGAAAAGGGTACTTTATCTGCAGAAAATCATAATACTATGGTATTCAAAGTTGCAGGTACTGCAACTAAAGCAGAAATCAAAGCGACAGTTCAGAAACTATTTGAAGTTGAAGTGACTGGTGGTTCGCACACTAAACGTGAAGGGTAAAACCAAGCGTACAGGTCAACGTATGGGTCGCCGTAGCGACTGGAAAAAAGCATACGTTACTCTGGCTGAAGGTGCAGACATCGATTTCGCTGGCGCTGAGTAGAGGAATTAATAATGGCTATTGTAAAATGTAAACCTACCTCGCCAGGTCGTCGCCACGTTGTTAAAGTGGTAAATCACGAACTGCACAAAGGTAAGCCATACGCTCCACTTTTAGAGTCTAAATCTAAATCTGGTGGTCGTAATAATGGCGGTCGTATTACGGTTCGTCATATCGGTGGTGGTCACAAACAACACTATCGTTTAGTTGACTTCAAGCGTAATAAAGACGGTATTCCAGCAAAAGTTGAACGTTTGGAATATGATCCAAACCGTAGTGCAAATATTGCACTAGTACTTTACGCTGATGGTGAGCGTCGTTACATTTTAGCTCCTAAAGGGCTAAAATCTGGTGATGTTATCCAGTCTGGTGATGATTCGCCTATCAAAGTGGGTAACACTTTGCCAATGCGTAACATTCCAGTAGGTACAACAGTACACGCTGTAGAAATGAAACCTGCTAAAGGTGCACAAATTGCACGTTCAGCTGGTGCATACAGTCAAATCGTAGCTCGTGATGGTGCTTATGTAACTCTACGTTTACGTAGTGGTGAAATGCGCAAAATCTCTACTGAGTGTCGTGCAACAATCGGTGAAGTTGGTAATGCAGAACATATGCTACGCCAATTAGGTAAAGCTGGTGCTACGCGTTGGCGTGGTGTTCGTCCTACCGTTCGTGGTGTTGTAATGAACCCAGTTGACCATCCACATGGTGGTGGTGAAGGTAAGAGTAGTGGTGGTCGTCACCCTGTTTCTCCTTGGGGTGTCCCAACGAAAGGCTATAAAACTCGTAAGAACAAGAGTACTGATCAGTACATTGTTCGTCGTCGTAACAAGAAATAAGCAGAGGTATCGCCATGCCACGTTCTCTCAAGAAGGGTCCCTTCATTGACCTACACTTGCTGAAGAAGGTAGAGAAAGCGATGGAAAGCGGAGAGAAAAAGCCAATTAAGACTTGGTCTCGCCGTTCAATGATCATTCCAGATATGATTGGTCTAACCATCGCTGTCCATAACGGGCGTCAACACGTTCCAGTATTTGTAACCGACGAAATGGTCGGCCAAAAACTGGGTGAATTTGCACCAACTCGCACTTACCGTGGCCATGTCGCGGATAAGAAAGCGAAGAAATAGAGGTAATTATGGAAGCTTTAGCTAAACATTTATTCGCTCGTTCTTCAGCTCAGAAAGCGCGTCTGGTAGCAGATCAAGTACGTGGTCTTCCAGTTGAAAAAGCACTAGAACTTTTATCATACAGCCCTAAAAAAGCGACTGTTTTGGTTAAAAAAGTTGTAGATTCTGCAATTGCAAACGCTGAGCATAATGAAGGCGCTGACATTGATGAACTAGTTATCACAAAAATTTGTGTTGATGAAGGTCCAACAATGAAGCGCATCATGCTGCGTGCGAAAGGCCGTGCCGATCGCATTATGAAGCGTTCTTGCCATATCACAGTAGTGGTATCAGACAGGGGTTAAACAATGGGACAGAAAGTTCATCCTAACGGTATTCGCCTAGGTATCACTAAAGCATTTAGCTCTACTTGGTATGCAGGCACAAAGGATTTTGCTGATAACTTATACAGTGATCATGAAATTCGTAAATTTTTAACAGAGAAATTGAAAAATGCTTCTTTGTCTAAAATTACTATTGAACGTCCGGCGAAAAGCGTACGTGTGACTATTCACACAGCTCGTCCAGGTGTTGTAATTGGTAAAAAAGGCGAAGATGTTGAGAAGCTACGTACTGCTATTGCTAAAATGGCCGGTGTACCAGCTCAAATCAATATCTCAGAAGTTCGTAAACCTGAACTTGACGCAAAACTAGTAGCAGATTCAATCTCTTCTCAGTTAGAGCGTCGTGTAATGTTCCGTCGTGCTATGAAGCGTGCGGTTCAAAATGCTATGCGTTTAGGCGCTAAAGGCATTAAAGTTCAAGTTAGTGGACGTTTAGGTGGTGCAGAAATCGCACGTGCTGAATGGTATCGTGAAGGTCGTGTACCTCTACATACTCTTCGTGCAGATATCGATTACTCAACATCTGAAGCGTTAACTGTTTACGGTATCATCGGCGTTAAAGTTTGGATCTTTAAAGGTGAAGTTCTAGGTGGTTTACTACCTCAAGAAGAACAGCAACCTTCTAAACCAAAACGCAAAGGTCGCAAGTAGGAGTAATATCTAATGATGCAACCCAAACGTATGAAGTTCCGCAAAATGTTCAAAGGTACGCAACCGTGGTCTTTCGAAAGGTGCGGAAGTAAGCTTTGGTGAATTTGGACTAAAAGCTGTCGGTCGTGGACGTATTACTGCTCGTCAAATCGAAGCGACACGTCGTGCAATGACTCGTCATGTGAAACGTCAAGGTAAAATCTGGATCCGAGTATTTCCTGATAAACCGATTACCGGCAAACCGTTAGAAGTTCGTCAAGGTAAAGGTAAAGGTAATGTTGAGTACTACGTTGCTCAAACTCAACCAGGTAAAGTCCTTTATGAAATGGAAGGTGTTCCTGAATCTTTAGCACGTGAAGCATTTGCTTTAGTGCTTGCTAAACTTCCAATAGCAACAACTTTTGTAACTCGTAAGGTGATGTAATGAAAGCTAACGAGCTTAAAGATAAAAGTGTTGAAGAGCTGAATGCTGAGCTTTTAAACTTATTACGTGAGCAATTTAACTTACGTATGCAGTTAAACACTGGTCAGTTAGAAAAGCCGCACTCAATTAAACAAGTGCGTCGTGACATTGCCCGTGTTAAGACAGTATTAAATCAGAAGGCAGGTGCGTAATGAGCGAATCTAATACTCGTACTCTTCAAGGTAAAGTTATCAGTGCAAAGATGGAGAAATCTATCGTTGTAGCAATTGAACGTAAAGTGAAGCACCCGTTATACGGTAAATTCATGAAGCGTACTACTAAGCTACAAGCACATGATGAAACAAACCAATGTAACGAAGGTGATGTTGTGCTAATTAGCGAATGTCGTCCTTTATCTAAGAGTAAATCTTGGACATTGGTATCAATCGTAACTAAGGCATAATTTAATTTTTTATTAAATTATAATCTAGTTATATATGTATAAACGGCGCTCTTTTACGAGTGCCGTTTTTTTGGACTATCTTTCTCTAAAAGTTGGTGGTATATTACCGCTCCCTGAATAATTAGGGGCTAAGCAACTCGAGAGAGTTAAGTCAATTGAATAATAGCGGAGCACTGTAATGATCCAAATGCAAAGTGTGCTGGATGTCGCCGATAATTCTGGCGCTCGACGCGTAATGTGTATTAAGGTCCTTGGTGGCTCGCATCGCCGTTATGCGACAATCGGTGACATTATCAAAGTTTCTGTAAGAGAAGCTATTCCTCGCGGTAAAGTGAAGAAAGGTGATGTTCATTCAGCTGTGGTTGTGCGTACCAAAAAAGGTGTACGTCGTCCCGATGGTTCTGTCATTCGTTTTGACCGCAACAGCGCGGTTATGTTGAATGCTAACAACCAGCCTATCGGTACACGTATCTTTGGCCCTGTAACTCGTGAACTTCGTAATGATAATTTCATGAAGATTGTTTCACTGGCGCCAGAAGTACTGTAAGGAATCGAAATGGCGGCAAAATTAAAGCGTGACGATGAAGTAATTGTAATTACCGGTAAAGATAAAGGTAAAACTGGGAAAATCTCTTCAGTTTTAGCAAACGGTAAAGTAATTATTGAAGGTGTAAATACTGTTAAGAAACACCAAAAGCCAAACCCACAAGCGGGCGTAACTGGCGGTATTGTTGAACAGGAAGCACCAATCGATGTATCAAATGTTGCGATCCTTAACTCGGAAACGGGTAAAGCGGATCGTGTTGGATTTAGACTTGAAGACGGCAAAAAAGTACGTTTTTTCAAATCTAATAATGAACTTGTGAAGTAACTGGAGTTTACGATGGCGAAACTGCATAATTTCTATAAAGACAACGTGGTGTCTGATTTGCAAAAGCAATTCGGCTATACGTCTGTTATGCAAGTCCCTCGAATAGAGAAAATCACCCTTAACATGGGTGTTGGTGAAGCACTGGCTGATAAAAAAGTCCTAGAGCACGCGGCGTCAGATATGGGCGCAATCTCAGGTCAAAAGCCAATGATCACTAAAGCACATGCGCTCAGTGGCAGGCTTCAAAATTCGTGAAGGCTACCCTATTGGTTGTAAAGTAACACTACGTGGTGCACGTATGTGGGAATTTTTGAGCGTTTGGTAACAATCGCAATCCCACGTGTACGTGATTTCCGTGGCTTAAATGCAAAAGCATTTGACGGCCGTGGTAACTACTCTATGGGTGTACGTGAGCAAATCATTTTCCCTGAAATTGATTACGATAAAGTTGATAAGATCCGTGGTTTAGATATCACGATCACTACATCAGCTAAGACTGACGAAGAAGGACGTGCTTTATTGACTGCGTTTAACTTCCCATTCCGTAAGTAAGGTGTAAATAATGGCTAAACAATCAATGAAAGCGCGTGAAGTAAAACGTTCGAAGCTTGTTGCTAAGTACGCAGAAAAACGTGCAAACTTAAAAGCAATCATTAGTGGTGTTAACTCTAGCGATGAAGATCGTTGGAATGCAGTACTGCGGCTTCAAACGCTACCTCGTGATTCAAGCTCTGCACGTCAACGTAACCGTTGTAACGTGACAGGTCGTCCACATGGTTATCTTCGTAAATTTGGCATGAGCCGTATTAAGGTTCGTGAGCATATGATGCGCGGAGAAATCCCTGGCCTTAAGAAAGCCAGCTGGTAATCAATTAATCACGGAGTAAATAGTTATGAGCATGCAAGATCCTATTTCGGATATGCTTACGCGTATTCGTAACGGTCAAGCGACAAGCAAAGTGTCTGTAAAGATGCCATCTTCTAAGCAAAAAGTTGCTATCGCAACTGTGCTTAAAGCAGAAGGTTACATCACAGATTTCTCTGTTGCTGGTGACACAAAGCCTGAATTAGAAGTTACATTAAAGTACTTCGAAGGCAAAAAAGTTATCGATACCCTAAAACGAGTTTCTCGTCCAGGCCTACGTATCTACAAAGGTGCGTCTGACTTACCAAAAGTTATGGCTGGTTTAGGTATCGCGATTGTTTCAACTTCACAAGGTGTAATGACTGACCGAGTTGCGCGTAAAGCAAGCATCGGCGGTGAAATCATCTGTTACGTATCATAAGGAGTAGTATATGTCTCGTATAGCTAAGGCACCTATTACTCTCCCTGCTGGCGTAGAAGTAAAAGTAAACGGTCAAGAGATCACTGTAAAAGGTGGTAAAGGCGAATTAGTTCGTACTCTTAATGATGCTGTTGTTGTTGACCTAACTGATGGTGTAGTTTCATTTGCACCAGCTGAAGGTTTTAAAGACGGTTGGGCACAAGCAGGTACTGCACGTGCTAACGTTAACAATATGGTAATTGGCGTAGTTGATGGCTTCAAGAAGACTCTTCTTCTTCAAGGTGTTGGTTACCGTGCACAAGTTAAAGGTCAAGATATTAACCTAACTTTAGGTTTCTCTCATCCTGTTGTTTACACTCTTCCAAAGAGTATTTCTGCTACGGCTCCTAGCCAAACAGAAATCGTTCTTGAAGGGTCTGACAAACAAGAAATTGGCCAAGTTCGTTGCTGAGATTCGTGCATTCCGTCCACCAGAGCCTTATAAAGGTAAAGGTGTTCGTTACGCTGATGAAAACGTGCGTCGTAAAGAAGCGAAGAAAAAGTAAGGTAAGAACATGGATAAGAAATCATCTCGTCTTCGTCGTGCTACTCGCACACGTAAGAAGTTACAAGAGCTTGGTGCTACTCGTCTTGTGATCAACCGTACACCTCGCCATACTTACGCGCAGGTAATTACAGCTGACGCATTAGTCGTAGCAAGTGCTTCTACTCTAGAGAAAGAAGTACGTGCACAAGTGAGCAATGGTGGTAACAAAGAAGCGACTCAACTAATTGGTAAATTAGTTGCAGAGCGTGCGGCAGAGAAAGGAATTACTAAAATTTCTTTCGACCGTAGCGGTTTCCAGTACCACGGTCGTGTAGCGGCATTAGCTGAAGCGACTCGTGAAGCTGGTCTTCAGTTCTAAGGGTAAAGATTATGTCTAATAAAGTAGAATCTCAAGCCGGTGATCTGAACGAAAAGCTAATCGCAGTGAACCGTGTTTCAAAAGTAGTTAAAGGTGGTCGTATCTTTAGCTTCACAGCACTAACAGTAGTTGGTGATGGCAATGGCCGTGTTGGTTTCGGTTACGGTAAAGCACGTGAAGTTCCAGCGACTATTCAAAAAGCTATGGAAAAAGCACGTCGCAATATCAGCGAAATCCAACTTAAAGGTAACACTCTGCAACATCCGATCAAGGGTCGTCACTCTGGATCTAAAGTGTATATGCAACCAGCATCTGAAGGTACTGGTATCATCGCAGGTGGTGCAATGCGTGCCGTGTTAGAAGTTGTTGGTGTACAAAACGTACTATCAAAAGCTTACGGCTCAACTAACCCAATTAACGTAGTTCGCGCTACGCTTGACGCACTAGAGAGCATGAACTCTCCAGAGCAGATTGCGACTAAGCGTGGCCTAAGTGTTAATGACTTACTGGGGTAATTAAGCATGGCTACTAAAACAATTAAAGTAACTCAAACCAAAAGTGCAATTGGCCGTTTACCAAAGCACCGTGCAACAATTACAGGTTTAGGCCTGCGTCGCATCGGTCACACAGTAGAGTTGGAAGATACTCCATGTGTACGTGGTATGGTTAATAAAGTATTTTACATGGTTAAGGTTGAGGAGTAATTATGAATTTAAATAATCTATCTCCAGCGACTGGTTCTAAACCTGTTGCAAAACGTGTTGGTCGTGGTATCGGTTCAGGATCTGGCAAAACTTGTGGTCGCGGCCATAAAGGTTTGAAATCTCGTTCAGGTGGTAAAGTACGTCCAGGTTTTGAAGGCGGTCAAATGCCTCTAAAACAACGTTTACCAAAATTCGGTTTTACATCTCGTAAATCTCTTGTTAGCGGTGAAGTTCGTTTGAACGAAATTGCTAAAGTAGAAGGCGATGTTGTGACAATTGAAACGTTGAAACAGGCAGGCCTACTTGTAAACACTGTTAAGTTTGCAAAAGTAGTTCTTTCTGGAGAAATCTCTCGTTCAGTTACAGTTAAGGGTCTTCGTGTAACGAAGGGTGCTCAAGCCGCAATTGAAGTCACGGGCGGAAAAATCGAGGAATAATAGGTAATGGCTAAGAAACCAGGGTTAGACCCTAAAGCAGTTCAGGGCAGTAATTTAAGCGAGCTTAAAACAAGACTTTTGTTTGTTTTAGGTGCGATATTAGTGTTCCGTATGGGCTCTTTTGTTCCGATTCCTGGTATTGACGCCGCTGTCCTAGCTGATCTATTTAATCAGCAGAAGGGTACCATCATAGAAATGTTTAACATGTTCTCTGGTGGTGCACTTGAACGTGCATCAATATTTGCACTGGGTATTATGCCGTATATTTCGGCTTCTATTATTATCCAGTTGATGACTGTTGTTCACCCTCCTTTAGCAGAGCTAAAGAAAGAAGGTGAGTCAGGTCGTCGTAAAATAAATCAATATACACGTTACGGTACTTTGGTTTTAGGTACGTTTCAAGCAATTGGTATTGCTACCGGTTTGCCATCGATGATGCCAGGTCTGGTTGAAAATCCAGGTATGGCATTTTATATCACGGCAGTTGTGAGCTTAGTAACAGGAACAATGTTCCTTATGTGGCTAGGTGAGCAAATTACTGAACGCGGTATCGGTAATGGTATTTCTATCATTATCTTTATAGGTATTATTGCTGGGTTGCCAAGTGCAATCGGGCAAACAGCTGAGCAAGCACGTCAAGGTGAAATTCATCTTCTAGTGTTATTAGCATTAACTGTGATTGTATTTGCAACGACTGCTTTTGTAGTATTTGTAGAACGTGGTCAACGACGTATCGTTGTTAACTACGCAAAACGTCAACAGGGCCGTAAGGTTTTTGTCGCGCAAAGTACTCACTTGCCATTAAAATTAAATATGGCTGGTGTAATACCTGCAATTTTTGCCTCGAGTGTTATCTTATTTCCTGGTACAATCGGCGCCTGGTTTGGTCAGACTGAAGGTTTAGGTTGGTTAACCGACGTTTCTTTGGCGTTACAGCCAGGGCAACCGTTGCATATGATGTTATATGCGATTGCTATTATCTTCTTTTGCTTCTTTTATACAGCGCTAACGTTTAACCCACGTGAAACGGCTGATAACTTGAAGAAAAGCGGTGCCTTTATTCCAGGTATACGTCCCGGAGAACAAACGTCTCGTTACATTGATAAAGTAATGACTCGCCTGACTTTAGCTGGCGCGTTATATATTACCTTTATCTGTTTGATTCCCGAGTTTATGATGGTAGCAATGAATACGCAGTTCTACTTCGGTGGTACTTCGTTATTAATTATCGTTGTTGTTATTATGGACTTTATGGCACAGGTCCAGACTCATTTGATGTCTAATCAATATGATTCTGTCTTGAAAAAGCTAACTTAAAGGATTACGGCAAGTAGCCTAATCTGGAAAAGTTATACTAACTACGGAGTGTTGCAATGAAAGTTCGTGCATCCGTTAAAAAAATCTGTCGTAACTGCAAAGTTATCAAACGCCACGGTGTGGTGCGAGTTATCTGTGTAGAGCCAAAGCATAAACAGCGCCAAGGCTAATTTAGATTTTGGATATATATTGCTTAGGTAGATTATCTACCTAAGCTATTTTTTGTTTGATAAATCCTCATTTGTAGAGTATCCTACCGGGCTTTTCGCAAATGAACTATTAATTTAAGGAGTGCATAGTGGCCCGTATCGCTGGCATTAACGTTCCTGATCATAAGCATGTTGTAGTTGCTTTAACTGCAATCTTTGGTATTGGTAAAACAAGCGCACAAAAAATCTGTGCTCGCTACTGGTTTTGCTGAATCAACAAAGCTTAGCGATCTGGAAGAATCACAAATCGAAGCTATTCGTACAGAAGTAGCTAATTTCACCGTTGAAGGTGATTTACGTCGTGAAGTATCTATGAACATCAAGCGTCTTATGGACCTTGGTTGTTACCGTGGTCTTCGTCACCGTCGCGACTTGCCTGTACGTGGACAGCGTTCTAAAACGAATGCTCGTACTCGTAAAGGTCCGCGCAAAGCAATTAAGAAATAAGGGTAAGAGATAATGGCTAAGACTCCAACTCGTGCTCGCAAGCGCGTTAAAAAGCAAGTCGCTGATGGTATGGCTCATATCCATGCGTCTTTCAACAACACAATCGTAACTATTACAGACCGTCAAGGTAATGCTCTTTCTTGGGCTACTGCAGGTGGTTCTGGTTTCCGTGGTTCTCGTAAATCTACTCCGTTCCGCTGCACAGGTTGTCGCAGAACGTGCTTGCTGAAGCGACGAAAGAGTACGGTCTTAAAAACGTAGAAGTTTTTGTAAATGGACCAGGACCTGGTCGTGAATCTTCGATTCGCGCACTAAACGCGACGGGTTTCCGTGTAACTAATATTACTGACGTTACACCAATCCCACATAATGGTTGTCGTCCACCGAAGAAACGTCGCGTTTAATCGCAACTTTCTAAGGCAATTGGAGAAAGAACAATGGCAAGATATTTAGGTCCTAAGCTTAAGCTTAGCCGTCGCGAAGGCACAGATTTATTTCTTAAATCTGGTGTTCGTGCGATCGATTCTAAGTGTAAAATCGATAATGCACCTGGTGTACATGGTGCACGTAAACCTCGTCTATCTGACTACGGTTTACAATTACGTGAAAAGCAAAAAGTTCGTCGTATGTACGGTGTACTTGAAAAGCAATTCCGTAACTACTACAAAGAAGCGACTCGTCTACAGGGCAACACTGGTGAAAACTTACTTCAACTTCTTGAAGGTCGTTTAGACAATGTTGTATACCGTATGGGTTTTGGTGCTACTCGCGCTGAAGCACGTCAATTAGTTAGCCATAAAGCGCTAATGGTAAACGGTACAGTTGTAAACATCCCATCTTTCAATGTGAAAGCAGGTGATGTTGTTTCAATTCGTGAAAAAGCTAAAAAGCAAGCACGTATTGGCGCCGCACTTGAGATAGCTGGTCAACGTGAAGCCCTTGGTTGGGTGAGTGTTGATACAACGAAGATGGAAGGCGCATTTACTCGTCAACCTGAACGTTCAGATTTATCTGCTGAGATTAACGAACAGTTAATCATCGAACTTTACTCTAAGTAAAGTTAACTGCTAAGAGAGGACACAAATGCAGGGTTCTGTAATTGATTTTCTAAAACCAAGGTTAGTTGATATTGAACAAGTCAACGCAACTAGAGCAAAAGTGACTTTAGAGCCACTTGAGCGTGGTTTCGGCCACACTCTAGGGAACGCACTTCGCCGCATCTTATTATCGTCTATGCCTGGCACAGCGGTAACGGAAGTTGAAATTGATGGTGTACAACATGAGTACAGCACCAAAGAAGGCGTGCAAGAAGATATTCTTGAGATTCTTCTTAACCTAAAAGGTCTAGCGGTTAAGCTTGAAGGTAAAAACGAAGTTCTAGTTAGTTTAACTAAATCTGGCGCTGGTCCTGTTACTGCAGGCGACATCATCCATGATGGTGATGTAGAGATAGTCAACCCAGAACATGTGATCTGTCATTTAACGGGCAATGCTGAAATCAGCATGCGTATTAAAATTGAATCAGGTCGCGGATATGTTCCAGCTTCATCACGTATTCATACTGAAGAAGATGAGCGTCCAATTGGTCGTCTATTAGTAGATGCGACTTTCAGCCCTGTTGAGCGTATTGCTTACAGTGTTGAATCAGCTCGTGTTGAACAACGCACTGATTTAGACAAACTCGTTATCGATATGGAAACGGATGGTACACTTGATCCTGAAGAAGCAATTCGTCGCGCAGCTACAATTCTAGCTGAGCAATTAGACGCATTTGTTGATTTACGTGAAGCAAGTACGCCAGTTGTTGAAGATGATAAACCTGAGTTTGATCCGATTCTTTTGCGCCCAGTAGATGATTTAGAGCTAACGGTTCGTTCTGCTAATTGTTTGAAAGCAGAAACGATTCACTATATCGGTGATCTGGTACAACGTACTGAAGTTGAACTTCTTAAAACACCTAACTTAGGTAAGAAGTCTCTAACTGAGATCAAAGATGTTCTTGCTTCACGTGGACTATCTCTAGGTATGCGCCTAGAAAACTGGCCACCAGCAAGCCTAATCGAAGATTAATATAGTAATCATCGAATAACGAATAATAAGGATTAAGTCATGCGTCATCGTCATAGTGGACGTCAACTTAACCGAAACAGTAGCCATCGTCAGGCTATGTTTCGCAATATGGCAAGTTCAATTGTAGAACATGAAGTAATTAAAACTACTTTACCAAAAGCAAAAGAACTTCGCCGTGTAGTTGAACCTTTAATTACACTTGCTAAAACGGATAGCGTTGCTAATCGTCGTTTAGCTTTTGCTCGCACGCGTGATAACGCTGTAGTAGCTAAATTATTTAATGAATTGGGTCCTCGTTACGAGGGTCGCCCTGGTGGTTACACACGTATCATTAAATGTGGTTTACGTACTGGTGATAAAGCTCCAATGGCTTACATCGAGTTTGTTGACCGTCCAGTAGTAGCAGACGAAGAAGCGTAAGCCTCTTTTAAACTACATTAAAAAAGCCGAACTTATGTTCGGCTTTTTTGTATCTAAAAAAGAATTTAGGCTATAAGGCTATAAGGCTATATGGCTATATGGCTATATGGCTATATGGCTATATGGCTATAAGGCTTTATGACTTTAAGCTTTCCAGCTTTCCAGCTTTCCAGCTTTCCAGCTTTCCAGCTTTCGAGCTTTCCAGCTTTCGAGCTTTCCAGCTATCTAGCTTTCCAGCCTTCGAGCTATTCATATTGCTTTAATCTAACTTCAACCGTTTTACTGATAAGTTTTGATAATTCTTCAAAACATACTTTACGAACACTATTATTACGGCAAACTAGACCAATTGTTCTACTTGGAATTGGGGCTTTAAAGCGTATGTATTTAATGCCTGCTTGATTTCGAGATTCAGGAATTGCCAATTGTGGCAAAAGTGTCAGTCCATTGTCAGCACTAATCATATGGCGTAAAGTTTCTAGGCTGGTTGCTTTAAAACTATTATCTTCAATAGCGCCTGCGGCAAAACAAAATCCCATTGCCTGATCACGTAAACAATGACCATCTTCTAACATTAATAAATGTTCGCCTGAAAGTTGATCGATTTCTACCGATTCTTTATTCGCCCAAGGGTGCATCTCTGAAAGTGCAAGCTCCAAAGGTTCATTATAAAGTGTGTATTGTAGTAACCCTTCCATCCCTGGTAAGAGTGCAAGCATCAAGCAATCTAATTCGCCTTCCTCTAGTTGTTTTATTAACACGTCGGTTTGACCTTCGTGCAGATATAACTCTAAGTCAGGGAAATGTTTTTTCATTGTTGGAATAATAAGCGGCAACAAATAAGGTGCAACAGTAGGAATAAGCCCGATATGTAACGTGCCTTGCATGGGTTCATTATGGCTTTTTGCAATTTCTTTAAGTGCTTTAGCCTCCATTAAAATTGTTTTTGCTTTGCTCACAATATCTAAGCCAGCTTGTGTAAAGATAACTTTACGAGAAGAGCGTTCCATTAGTTGAACATTTAATTCTTCTTCGAGTTTACGGATTTGTCCACTTAGAGTTGGTTGGCTGACAAAGCATTTTTCAGCGACTTTACGAAAGTGTTTCAGCTCTTCAAGTGCGATCAAGTATTCTAAATCTCTAAAGTTCATTTTATCTTTCCTGTATCAAGTATTGTGGCATAGCAATTGCTTTACCTGATTTGTCACAACAATTTTTTGGCGAGGAGCTTATTATGATGCAATTAATTCAACGTGTAAAAGAGCAACAGGGGATTACACTAATCATCGCTTGGATGTGTATCGTCTGTGCAACTCTATTAGTTATCCCTGTTTCTATCGTACAATTCTCTGGTACCGCTGAATGGTCTCAATTATACACCCCATATGTTTGGGTTATCGCATTATTAACCAGTACATTTTTTATAACACACTTTATCAACTGGATATTCAGTTATTTTAAAGAAGAATTGACACGTCGCCGAGAAGCAATCTCAAGAAATATGATGATCAGACGTTTAGATTTTGAAGAAAAGGCTGTTTTACGTGAGTTTATTATCCAACGTAAAAACGTTCTAGCTTTACCAATGCGTGAACTAGCTGTCAGTAATTTGTTAAAATCAGGTGTTTTAGTGCCTGCACAGGAAACTCAAGAGATTAAAGGCGACGCACGTATTATCAAGCTTTCTATCGCAGTTGATGCACGAGAGCAGTTAACTCATAAAGTGCTTGGCTTACCTGTTGGAAAATTGACGGAAGAAGAAGCTAATCAATTAAAATCAGCCCGACCGGATTATGCTCGCAGTAACTATATCCCTCTTCGAGATTAAACCTTTAATTAGCTCTCCTGTTTATCAATAAAAATATTCAATTAAGAGGCGCAATGCCTCTTTTTATTTCCGTTATTATCCACTTGCTTTGCAGTTTGGATTAGTGACTGATAAAAGCATTTTGATTGGTAACAGCAATATCTTATAATAGCTTTTTTGTAAATTTTAGAGAGTTAATATGTCACCTGAACGCTTTACTCGTATTACCAGTATGCTTGCTCATCGCCAACCCGAATTAACTGTATTCTTAGAGCGTGTTCATAAACCTCATAATTTAGTCGCTATTGTACGTACTGCAGATGCAGTCGGTGTGAGTGATGTGCATGCTACATGGGAAGATAAAAAGATGAAGTTGGCAGGTAATAAAAGCGCAACGGGTAGTCAGAAACTGGGTAACGGTTCATTCTCATGATTCTACTGTAGAGGCAATTCAAGCATTACGTGAAAAAGGTATGCAGATTATTGCTACTAACTTATCGGATACTGCTATTGATTTTAGAGAGGTTGATTACTCCATTCCAACAGCTGTTATCTTAGGACAGGAAAAAACAGGTATTAGTGATGAAGCGTTAGCCTTAGCGGATCAAGATGTGATTATTCCCATGGTTGGTATGTGTCAATCCCTAAATGTATCAGTCGCATCAGCTTTAATCTTATATGAAGCTCAACGTCAGCGTGAATTAGCAGGTATGTATAATGGTGAGGCACGTTTACCAGATGAAGAAGTTCACCGTATTCTATTTGAGGGTGGTCATCCGATTTTTACTAAATTATGTAAAGAGAAGAATTTACCCTATCCTCCATTAGATGATGAAGGGCAAATTAATGCAAGCGATGAGTGGTGGGAAGCTATTCGTTCTAGTAAAACTAAAAAGTAGGATACTAGATTGAAACTATTTGAGGCTCGTTTATTAGTTGAAGGGTTACGCGTTACTGAGGCTAATTCATTAACTTTGCCACAAGGTATTAAAGTCAATGGAGATAAAACCTTTGAATCCCTTTTAATTGAACGCGCCCAAAATCATCAACAACGTTTAAACATCGAAACCTTATTTGCTCATTTTAAAAAAATTAGTGCTAATATTTTTTGGTTGTTATCTATATTTACCTTTTTTCTAGGTGCTTTTGCAGTTCGTAATGTTTTGTTTGCAGAGCCTTCTAATTCAGTTAATTTCTTTTGGGCATTTGCATTATTTTTTATACCTAATATAGCAATGTTAATAGTTTGGTTGTTGTTTTTTATACGTCCCGCAGTGATACAAAACAGTGGTCTTGCTCGATTTTTTTAATGATATTAAAGCAGTTCGAGCGTCTTTTTAATAAACATTTAACCCAGAAAACAGATTATCAACCTTTATTCCTGTGTTATTTTAATATCTATTTTGGCAAAGTATTAGGGCGTCATCAGCTTTCGAAATTAACGCACTTATTATGGTTAAGTTATTTTATTGGGGCGACATTAATGTCTGTTGTTATGCTTGCCACACATCAAGTTGATTTCATTTGGCAAACCAGCATATTGTCCTCAGAGGCTTTTGAAGCACTGACCAACTTGTTAGCTTATTTACCACAACAATTAGGTTTATCGGTTCCGTCTATAGAACAGATCCAACAAAGCAATGTACTCACTGATAATCTACTTGATGCTGAAGATAGACGTTTAGCTTGGTCAAGTTTGTTAATTAGTAGTTTGTTTTTATATGGCTTATTACCAAGGCTCGCTTTGTTTCTAGTTATGAGTCAAAGTTTAAAAAAGAAGAAGGCGACTTATCAGCTTGATTTGAGTGATGCTTATTATGTGCGTTTAAGACAAATATTGAAACCCAACAAAACCGTGTTAGGAGTCACTGATCCAGACAATGAAGAAAAACTTGTTAAACACCAAACACAGCCAGTACATTTGTCTTCTGAAAATGATTTTTTAACCACTGAGCATTATCCTATTGCAATTGAGCTGTCGCTAGTTCAATTGGATTTTGCAAAACAACATTTACAAGTGCAAGGTTCAGAGTTTGTTTCTGAATTGATTAATGCCTGTGATCGTCAATCTCAGCAATCTGCCATAAGTGCTCTGGCTGATCATAAAGGTCACGAAATAGCGCTTTACGTTTCTATGAGTCGTTTACCCGATAGAGGTTTGAAACGCTTTATCAGTGAATTAACCTCTCTATCAACTGCGCAATTTAAGTTATTTATGATTATAGAAAATGAGCATCATCAACAACGTGATAATGACTGGTATCAATTAGCTAAAAATGTTGGTATTGAATTAGATAATATTATTCATATCGAAGTTGGAGATATAAAACATGAGTGATTTATCGGTTGCCGTTGTGGGTCATGCAAATGCCGGAAAAACGTCACTTATGCGTACCTTGCTTCGTGATAGTGACTTTGGTGAAGTTGCTGATCAAGCTGGTACAACTCGCCATGTTGAAGGCGGTGCGTTATTAATCGATGAAACAAAACGCTTAGCGTTATTTGATACACCAGGATTAGAAGACTCGATTGCCTTGTTATCTATCCTCAGTGACTTCTTTGCAAATGAAAAAGTTGATGGCATAGAACGCCTACAATATTTTATTAGTCATTTGAGTGATTACCCAGATCTACAGCAGGAAGCAAAAGTACTGCGTGCGCTACTGAATAATGATCTTATTTTTTATGTGATAGATTTACGTGAGCCAATATTAGGCAAATATCAAGATGAACTTAAAATTCTAAGTTATGCCGCTAAGCCCATTATTCCCGTGCTTAATTTTACTCAAGTTGATGAAGAAAATAGTCAAGCTTGGAAAAACCAACTAGCGCGCCTTAATTTTCATGCCTATGTTAGTTTTGATAATGTGCACTTTAAATTTTCCGACGAATTGAAAATTTATAAAAAGATGCAAACTATGCTAGCGGATAAAGAGGCATTTTTAGAGGATTTAATTAAGCTTCGCGAGTTGCAATGGAATGAGACTTTTAATAGCGCAAAAAAGTTGGTTGCAAATTTATTTATTGAAGCCAGCTGTGTGCGATATCAAGCAGAAAATAATGAATCTGCAATTAGTCAAAAAACGCTTTTATTACAGACAATCAGTACGCCAAGCTGAAAATCGTTGTGTAAAACAGTTACTACAGCTTTATCAATTTCGTCAGTCAGATTTACAAGACAGTGAATTACCCGTACGCCAAGGAAACTGGGAATTAGATTTATTTTCTAGCGATAACTTGCAAGCCTTTGGTATCGATCTAGGTGGCCATATTGCGAAAGGAGCAGGTATTGGTGTTGCTATTGATGTTGCCGTTGGAGGAATTACTTTAGGTGCGGTAGCTTTAAGTGGTGGCCTTGTTGGTGCATTGTGGGGCGTTAAACAGCGCTATTACGATGAAATAGAAGCGAAAATTAGAGGCAAACGTTACCTCTGTGTTGATGATGCGACTCTACAGGTATTGTGGCTTAGACAGTTAACCTTATTAATGACGTTACAACAACGAGGTCATGCAAGCTTCAATAAAATTGAACTGCAAGCGAGTACTTCATTAAGTGCTGATAATCTACCCCAAGATTGGGGTAGATATTTGAGCCAGTTGCGCTCACATCCAGAATGGTCTTCATTAAATAAAAGTTATCAGGGTAACTCTGATAAACGTGAGCTTTTGTTAAAGCAATTAGCGGATGATATGCACGCAGATAATTAACATTGATTACAACCAATCAGTTAAGGAAATACCGATACCAACAGTATTGGTATATTCGTTATATTCGAGCAAACTATTGCCATAACCACTAAATATTTGAAAATAACCTCTCACTTTATTATGTAATGGAAAACTCCATGAGGCTCTTACAGAGCCTTTACTAAAGCCACTTTCTAGATTGTTTCTACTTATTAAGCTAAAGGTATGCTCTGCAAGCTTGTAAGCAAGAGTTACCTTTCCATGACCATAATAATCAATTAAATCGGGGTTATTATCTTCACTTTCATCTTCACTAAAACGCATCCAAGGATTAAGGGATACGACGAAATTACCATTCTCGAAGACAAAGTCTGCATTTAACCGGTTCCAACTGCGTGATAAGGGCTCAGTACGGCCATTTGACTGATGGGTAAACCCTGCAGAAGCAAACTTAAACTCCCAGCCTGCTAGCAGGGGTTTATCTAGTTGCCAAGTCGCAAAAAGTTCTGGCTCATAATTGGTTTCACGAAAGGGTGATGAATTATCGGTATTGTAGGCCTGCCAAAATGACATTTGCGTATAACCAAAATACACAGAAATCGGTAAATCAGCTATGCCTATAACAATTGGAATTTTAAAGCTAATTTGAAATTCTACTTCTAAATCCTGCATCTCATTTTCACCACTTTCATTTTCAGGGTAAATATCATAGGACGATATTTTTTCATTAAAAACAAAAGGGAGTAGATAATTTGGTTTATGTGGAATGAGTGAAAAGCTAAGATCTTGTAATTCTTTCTCTTCCTGAATGCGCTGATCAATCGCTGTTTCTTCTGCTTGAGTAATGCAACTAAAGATAAAAATCGTGATGGATATTAATAAACGCATTTATTTAACCTTGCTAAACAGTGTAAAGTGTAAGATGTCCGTTACCAATTAAGGTGCTGAATTTTTCAACCTAAATGATAACGGGTATAAGTCAGTGTAACCAGTTAGGGCTAGAAATGAAATTAGAAAAAGTACCCTTAAGCGCATTAAATGGTGTTGGTATTAAGATGTGTGAGCGTTTAGAGAAGCTTGGCCTTTTTAGTGTTGCTGATTTGCTTTTCCACCTGCCTTTACATTATCAAGATAGAACACGTATATATCCTATTGGTGAATTAAAAGACGGTATGCAAGTGAGCGTGCAAGGAAGCGTTATCAGTTGTAATGTGCAAATGGGAAAACGCCGTATTTTAAAATGCCTGATAGGTGATGAAACCGGGTCGGTGACACTTAATTTTTTTCATTTCAATGCATCACAAAAAAATAGTTTTAGAGAAGGACAATTAATTAAGTGCTTTGGAGAATTTAAACGTGGTTATCAAGGTTTTGAAATCACTCACCCAGAGTACAGCTTAATTAAACAAAGAGAGCAATCTCAAGCTGAAGAAAAGTTAACTCCAATTTACCCTATGACTGAAGGGTTAAAACAAAATAGTATTCGTAAATTAGCCTTACAAGCCATCGATATGCTTCAGCAAAATAGTATTGATGAGTTATTACCGACACAACTGTTAAGTCATCCTATTAGCTTACAGGATGCTTTATTTTATCTTCATCAACCACCTCCCGATGCAAACACTGAGCAGTTAGAAAATAAAACCCATCCTGCACAGCAACGTTTAGTTATTGAAGAGCTCATTGCACAACAACTTAGCATGCTAGCAATGCGTGCTCAGGCACAATCACAGGATGCGATTGTGCTTAAGGGAGAGGGGTGTTAAAGCAACAGTTGTTAGATAATTTAGGTTTTCAACCAACTAATGCGCAACAAAGAGTAGCGAAAGAGATCCAAGCAGATCTACAAAGTGCACATCCTATGATGCGCTTAGTGCAAGGCGATGTTGGCTCAGGTAAAACCTTAGTGGTCGCTTTAGTCGCTTTGAGTGTTATTGAAGCGGGCTTTCAAGTGGCCTTAATGGCCCCTACGGAATTATTAGCCGAGCAACACTTAATTAATTTTCAAAAGTGGTTTGAGCCACTTGGTATTCGTGTTGGTATGCTTTCAGGGAAATTGAAAGCAAAAGAGAAACGCTCTCAAACGGAAGATATACAACTTGGTCTTTCAAAAATGATAGTGGGTACCCATGCCTTATTCTCCGATAATGTTATTTTTAATAATTTAGCGCTTATTATTGTTGATGAGCAACATCGTTTTGGTGTGCATCAGCGTTTAGCATTAAGAGAGAAAGGTTTTTCGACAGGGTTTGCACCACATCAGTTAACCATGACAGCAACACCTATCCCACGTACTTTAGCAATGACAGCCTACGCAGATTTAAAGGTTTCTATTATTGATGAGTTACCGCCTGGAAGAACAGCGGTACAAACCGTTGCACTGTCCGAAGACCGTCGTGATGATATTATTCAACGAGTATATCAATCCTGCAAAAATGAGGGCAGACAGGTGTACTGGGTGTGTACCTTAATTGAAGAGTCGGAGGCATTAGAATGCCAAAGTCGCAGAGGATACAGCAAATAACTTACAACTAAGTTTGCCTGATTTACATATTGGCCTTGTTCACGGAAGAATGAAAGCAGAAGAAAAGCAATATGTTATGGATGCTTTTAAATCAGGTGAATTAAACCTATTAGTAGCAACCACTGTCATAGAGGTGGGAGTAGATGTGCCAAATGCGAGCCTTATGATCATAGAAAATCCGGAGAGATTAGGGCTTTCTCAATTACATCAATTGCGTGGACGAGTTGGCCGAGGAAGTGTTGCTAGTCACTGTGTATTACTTTATAAAAATCCACTGTCATTAACTGCAAAAAAACGTTTACAAATTTTACGTGAAAGTAATGATGGTTTTTATATTTCTGAGCAAGACCTATTAATTCGTGGGCCAGGCGAAGTATTAGGTACTAAGCAGACTGGGGTTGCACAATTTAAAATTGCCGATTTACTCAGAGATCAGGCAATGGTTCCTGTTGCGTTACAACTCGCTCAAAGAATTATAACTGAACAGCCACAATTGATACCTGCATTAACAGCGCGTTGGTTAGGTGAAAAAGAGCACTATGCACATGCATAAAATGAAGCGATTTTTTATCATTGTTTTTAGCGCATTGTGTTTTATTGTTGTGTGTATTAGTTGTTTTATCTACCTTTTTAATATCAATGATTATTCAAAGTGGATCAGTGAGCAACTTAAGTTAACCACAGGTTATGATGTTCGCTTTGAAATGCTCGAAAATAATTGGTTAACTGAGAATAAGCTTTCCGTTGTTGGTTTATCTTTATATCAACAAGATATGCGTATTGTTTATATTAATAGGCTGGATGTCGAGATAGAAAATTTAGACTTATGGTCACGTCAGTTAATGATAAAAAAGCTTCATTTAAAGGGGTTGAGCTTGATATTAAAACACCGTTAACTGTAGCAGAGAATAATTCCTCATATCTCCAGCAAGAGCAAAATGAAGCCGTTGAAAGTGGGAATTTAGCATGGCAAAAATTACACTTATCAGTTATTGAAATGACAGATATGAATGCAACCATTCACCATTTGCAGAAAAAATTATTGATAAAAGATACCAGAGTTGATTTGCAAGATGTACTAGTGATTGATAATAAGCAACTTATTACCTTGCCAGAAAAAGTTGATATGGTCACTCATATAGGTGATCTTGAATTTAATGAGGAAAGCTTAAATGTAGCACTTCAAGATATTAACTTATCCTCCAAAGTAAGTCTGTTAAAACGCCAAGCAGAGTTAGATGTTAGTATTGCTGGTGTACAATTAGAGCATATAGAATATTCGCCTTTCTTATTGGATTCCTTAGTAATAAAAAGCACATTTGATAACAATAGATTAAGGTTAAAAGATTTTTCCCTTAATACTTTCTCTGGTCATTTATCAGCCCAAGCAGAGGCCTTATTTGCTATTAATTGGTTGCCTAAACCTGATTTAAAAATTGAAAGCATTCAGCTTAATGCCTTAAATGCACAAGATATGCATGTTTTAATTGCCAATTTTCCCAAGTTTGATAAACAATCTAATTTAGAAACAGAGCAAAATAAAATGCCTATTGAATCCTTTGTTATTGAGCAAATGAATTTGCAAAATATCAGCTTAATAAGTGAAGCCGAAGTTTTGCCTCTAACACTAAAGTCAGCAGATTTGAAAGTTAATGACTTTCAAGTAATAAAAGATGGTGAGCTTTGGAGTACTAGTGCAGAAAGGAAACAAGGAGCCGATTTTTCAATCTCATTTTCTCAATTAGACTGGCAAGAAGCTGTTATAGAAGGGTTTTCCTTATCAGGAGATCTTATAAAAACAGAACAAGTTTTACAAAGCTTGTTACGTTAATAAATAAAAGATAAAAAAATGCCCACTAATGTGGGCACTTTATAACAAGCCTAAAGGTTTTAAATTAGATATCTAAACCAATATGTTTAGCTGTTTCTAGCGAAATTAAACGTGAACCTGTAGGTAAGTTCTTACTTTTCGCATAAGCATTTGTCGCACGTTCAGTTAAAGGACCGTAGATACCGTCGATTGGGCCGTTATAAACACCAGCTTTTGTCAAACGCTGTTGAAACTCAACGATAGTTTCTGTCGTCATGTTATCTTCACATAACACTTCTGCCCATTTTAGCTTCTCATCAGTTACTTTTTCTGAAGAAGTAACATCTTTATAAACAGCTCGCAATCGGTGTACGTTTTACTTGTTCTGGCGTTACTAAGCGTTGTACTGAAACTGTTTTATATTCAGCAGGAATAACCACTGTTTTAGTTGTTGTTGCTGTATCGATAACACGTTTGGTTACTGTTTCATATTCAGCTTCATGTTGCTCTTCAACAGTACGTTCTGGCGTTTTTAGAACCGTCTTTGTAATTGTTTTATAAGTCGCTGGTACTTCAACTAAACACATTATTTCACCAGTACCATTGTCGATACGAGTTTCTAGTGCACTACTTTGGAAGCCTGCACCACGTTTCCATGCTGTATGAGCTGGTTTATCAATTACTTGTTCAGTAATCGTTTCGTATTCTGCTGGCATTGTTTTTAGGTGAACGTGAGCCGGTCTAACCATGACTTGTTCTGTCACTGTTTTATATGTTGCTGGAACTGCAATAATTTTAGTACTTTCTTCTTTTACTAATAATCTTTCAGTCTCATCTTTGTAAGTAGTCTGCAACAATTTCAATTTTTTCAGATTCCGGTTTTACTAATGTTCTGTCTGTCACTGTTTTAAATGTTGCTGGTGTTAGAACACGTGAGTAACAATGACCTAGTTGTGCATTAGGTGGGAATAACTGATCTTCAGTTACATTAACTTTATTAGCATCATTACTTGCTTGTAAAGCGACTTTAGCTTCTAATTGTTGAGCTGTCTGTTGTGATTGCAATGCTTGCAATTTGTTGCTCGTATTGGCTTTTTTGAGAAGAAAGTTCTTTTTCATGTTGGTCGACAGGAATGGTTTCACAACCACTCATTGCAAAAACAGCGCCTAAAATCGCTGTGGTTAAAAGTGATTTTTTTACGTACATTGTATTCTCCAAATGGGGTATAAATTTTAAAATGTTTCTTCTATTTTTCAGTCCGTTGACAAGACAAGCTTTCACTTTGTTATAACAACTAAAAAGCGTTAAGAAGTGAAAAAAAATATCAAGTTGACAATGTTTTCTGCTAAATTTATTGCACGTAAGTTTTAACTTACTCACCTTAAGATTAGTGGCTTTAGTTTTAAAAAGCAAAACGGTTAAAAAAATAACCTATCGCAAAGCAATATTCACCGATCAAATATAGCTGAAGTAAATGATTTGTCAAGTTTTTCTATGTTGCGATTAGGTTACATTTAAGTAAATGTGGTGTTGATTTTAATTATTTAAAATAATTAAAATTTCATTTTTAATCAGTGTCTTATGTTTTTATCTTGTTTTCTATTGTTATCAAATTGTAGGTTAAATTAAGGCTGTTTTATCCTTTTAGTAATAGCAATGTAACCTGTTCTAATAAGTTGAAAAACAGACTAATATCCTATTTAAAAAGGAAAGGTACGTGACTCGACAACCAGTACAACTTAGTTTTTTATTAATAATTTTGTTGGGTGCCATTAGCGCACTTACGCCACTTGCAATCAATATGTATTTGCCTGCAATGCCTTCTATTGCTAAAGAGTTTGCTTTAAGCGCAGGTGATATCCAAATTACATTAACAGCTTATACCGGTGGTTTTGCGATTGGGCAGTTATTGCATGGGCCTTTAGCAGATAGTTATGGGCGCAAACCTATTCTTTTAATAGGAACGCTATGCTTTACCTTAGCATCTATTTTAAGTGCGCTTGCACCTAGTATAGAAATGCTTACTTGGATGCGTATTGCACAGGGGCTATCGGGAGCCATGCTGCAGTTGTCATTCAAGCCATTGTGCGTGACTTATTTGAAAAAGAAGAGTTCGCAAGAACCATGTCATTTATCGTATTGGTGATGACATTAGCGCCTTTGGTTTCCCCTTAGTAGGTGGGTATATGGCAGTTTGGTTTGGCTGGCGTTCTATTTTTTGGCTTATTGCCAGCGTCGCATTGCTGGTTATTATTGCTATCACTATTAAAATCCCTGAAACACTAGCGAAACAAAATCGTCAGCGTTTTAATATTCGATCTGTGATGAGTAATTATCATTCTATTTTCTTTAGTCGTGATGCCATGCTGTTAATGTTAACTGGCGGTTTTTCTTTTGCTGGTATGTTTGCATTTTTAACAGCAGGCTCCTTTGTTTATATTGAACTTCATGGTGTTTCAACGGAGAGAGTAGGTTTTTTATTTGCTTTAAATGTTCTTTCAATGATGGTCATGACTACCTTAAATGGTCGAATAGTTCGCCGTCAAGGGTCTCGATGGATGCTAAAAATGGGGCTAAGTATTCAATTATTGGGGGCAACTTTGTTATTACTAGGTCAAATATTTGATTTAGGGTTATGGGCAGTTGTTATCCCTGTGATGATGTTTATCAGTGCAATTTCCACTGTTGGTAGCAATACTATGGCTATTTTATTAAATGAATACGGCACTATTGCTGGTACTGCGTCATCGTTATCGGGTACATTGCGCTTTGGTTTAGGTGCTTGCTGTGCGGCTATTATTTCATTTTCACCGGCAACAACAAGTTGGCCTATGGTTACTGTTATTTGTGGTTGTGCTGTGATGTCTAGTTTGTGCTTTGTCTTAAGAACAGCCTTTAAGACAAAGCCTTTAAGTTAGGGCTGATACTGCTTTAGCCCATACCAAACTCTTTTAATTTTCTAGTAAGGGTATTTCTTCCCCAACCAAGTAATTTAGCGGCTTCTTGTTTTTTACCTTCGGTATATTGAAGTGCTGTTTTGAGCATTATTTTTTCAAACTCAGGCAAGGCTTCACTGAGTACGTTCTGATCACCTTGTTTTAGTGAAGTGAGTGTCCACTGTTGCAAATTCTTTTGCCACAGAGGTGTATTACTATCACCGGTTTGTTGTGTTTCTTGTGCACTGAGTTCAGGTGGCAAGTCACTAATATGTACTTCTTGTCCGCTGGCCATCACCGTTAGCCAGCGACAAATATTTTCTAATTGACGCACGTTACCTGGCCATGGCAATTGGCTAAGGTATTCTTTTGTTTCCTCTGTGAGTTGTTTACTTTCAACATTTAGTTCATCAGCAATAATATGTAAGAAATGTTGTGCTAATAGACTGATATCTTCACGGCGCTCTTTTAATGCTGGTAATTGTAATCTAATTACATTGAGGCGGTGAAAAAGGTCTTCACGAAAATCACCGGCTTGCACTTTCTTTTCAAGGTCTTGATGGGTTGCCGCTATGATACGCACATCCACTTTAATGCCTTGATGGCCACCAACGCGGTAAAATTGACCATCTGCTAAAACACGTAATAAACGCGTTTGTACATCTAGTGGCATATCACCGATTTCATCTAAGAATAAGGTACCACCATCGGCTTGCTCAAAACGTCCTTGTCTATTAGTAGAAGCGCCTGTAAAAGCACCTTTTTCATGGCCAAAGAGCTCAGCTTCGATTAATTCTCTTGGAATAGCCGCCATATTAAGTGCAATAAAAGTATTGTCCTTACGTGGGCTGTGCTTGTGTAATGCCTGCGCGACTAATTCTTTACCTGTACCCGATTGACCATTAATTAAAACACTCATACTAGAGCGAGACAAACGTCCGATAACACGGAAAACTTCCTGCATAGCAGGCGCCTCACCAATAATTTCAGGTGCTTCAATACGTTCTTGGTTAGGTTTCTTATTTTGTTTTAACTCTAAACTATGGTTAATGGCTCGTTGAATTAATGCCGTCGCTTCGTGAATATCAAAAGGTTTTGGCAAGTACTCGAAAGCACCACTTTGATAAGCATTAACGGCGCTGTCTAAATCGCTATGGGCAGTCATAATTATGATTGGGATATTAGGGAAACGTTCGTGGATTTTCTCCATTAACGTTAACCCATCAATACCAGGCATGCGCACATCAGATATGATTACCTCAGGTTGTTCAATCTGTAGTTGTTCCCATAGGCATTCAGCATCGGGGAAACTAGCATGGTTTATTTTATTGCTTTTTAAGGTACGTTCTAATACCCAGCGTATGGCATGATCATCATCAACGATCCAAGCAGTAGCGTTCATTTTTATGCTATTTCCTTTAGTAAGTCATGGGTAGATAAATAGAAAATTCTGTGCGCTCTGAAATGCGTTCGCATTCAATCCGCCCATGATGTTGCTTTATAAGTTCTTGTGCGATCGAAAGACCAAGCCCGGTTCCATCACTCTTTCCTGTCACCATAGGATAAAATAAAGTGTGTTTTAAATGATTTGGAATGCCAGGGCCATTATCAATAATTTTAATTTCAATGGCCAATCGTTGTTGTTGTCCATTTATAGTTACTTGATGTGCTGTACGAGTGCGTAATGTTATCATTGAGTCTGCTTTGGCTGCAGGGATAAGTGCCTGCACCGCATTTTGTACTATATTAAGAAAGGCTTGTTGTAGTTGGTCTGACTGCATTTCAAAATCAGGAATACTTGGATCGTAGTCGACTTTAATATTAATAAAATTAGGCAGATCTAAGCATACCAACTTACGCACTTTTTCTAACACAAAATGAACGTTATCACTTTTGCGTTGGCCGATTTTTTGTGGGCCTAATAGACGATTAACAAGTGCGCTTAATCTATCTGCTTGCTCTATTATGATTTGCGTAAATTCTTTAAGCTCTACTGACGGTAATTCGCTTTCGAGTAATTGCGCAAGCACCACGTAAACCACTTAATGGGTTTTTTATTTCGTGTGCTAAACCACGCACCAGTTCTTGAGTCGCTTTTTGTTGGTGTTCTTGATAGTGCACCTGACTTATTTTACGTTGCTGTTCAATGCAACGCATTTCAATAATCACGTAGGCGTTTTGTTGAAAAAATAAATGGCTTGCACTTAGGCTAACTAAAACAGGTCGCGAATCCACTAGTAGTGTGGTCTCGCTTTCGCTAAATGCACCTTTATCTATAAACACTTGCTTTATCGCAACTGGATTAAAATGATAATGTTCTGCGAGCTGATTTAGGCTAAGTTGATGTAAGCGATGATTACTTTGTGAGAGTAATAATTCACTGGCAGTGTTTGCATATATCAAGTTCAAAGCTTCATCAATAATGATAAAGGCTGTATGTGCTTCTTCAATGATAGCCAGTGGGAAATCAGTCGGTAATTTTTTTAGCATAATTTATTATAACTTTCCTGTGCGTTGAAGGTGCACTGTCACAATTTGTGTTTTCGCTAATACCTTGTTATTTTCGTCTAATAAATCAACTTGTACTTGATGCGTACCACGGTCAATATTTAATGCTCTCATGGTTGAGGATATTTGTGGCGAACCGAGTTTTTTACCATCTAAATAAAGTTGGAATTTATGCGTATTTTTTTTAGCAGGCTCTGCTTCAACATGGATTTCAATCGTACCATCATTACTGTGTAGCGGTTTATCATCTTCAGGTGAAATGATTGTTGCTTGATAATCAATTTCAACTTTATCTTCTTCTGGTAAAGATAACTGGTTTGCAATCGAATCTGTTTGTTCCATATTAACTTCTTCTGCAGGCAACAGGTTACTATTTTTTACTTGTATCTCCTGTGTTCCTGGTATGGCCGTGTCAGAAAAGTGGGCTTTGCCATTTTCATCTATCCAGTGATAGATTTTCATTTCTGCCGTCAATGCAACAGGGGAGAATAAGTAAAATAATAAAGAAAATAAAAATATTAAAGATTTCATAGTATCAGGCCTTAAAAATGAATAATTTTAATTGTGAACCATGATGTTAATTTAGGCAATAAAAAGCCCCTGTTCTATGACCCAATTCTAATCATGCTCATCGAGCATATTATTAATTTGGTTAACTCATTTTTTATGTTCTAAAAACTATTTTTTAGTCTGTGAATTAATATGTTAATTGTTATGTTTATATAGGATATTTTTGATTTAAATACTTCTGAAAGCGCTTTACTGCGAATGAAATTGGTTAAATAAAAGAGCAAGTAAGCAGGTGCTTACTTGCTCTTTTTTAACTATTTAATAAATAGCATTTCTTGGTATTTAGGTAGTGGCCATAATTCGTCAGCAACTAACAATTCAAGAGCATCAGCATATTCACGTGCTTCAGCCATTAATGGACATATTACATCAGCACTATGGCGCATATGAGCTTCTGCATCTGCAAAATCATGCTTAGCAACTTCAGCATCAATTTTAGTAACAGCAGTCATTAAGCTATTAGCAAGTGTTGCTACTTCTTTAGTTACTGTTGGCTCTAAAGTTAGGCCTAGGTCAGCAACTGATGCAGAGGCAACAGATAGCTCTGATAAATAAGCAATAGCAGACAGGGTAAATTTTAGTTTTAGCAATATCGCTTACTAATTTTGCTTCTACTTCAATCGCTAAGTTATATTGCTCTGCATAAACTTCGTAACGACTTTCTAATTCAGTCGCAGACAAAACACCTGTGCTAGTAAATAGTTCAATTACTTCAGCTGATTTAAATGCAGGTAATGCATCTGCAGTTGTTGGGATGTTTTTAAGGCCACGTTCTTCAACAGCGACTTTATGCCATTCTTCAGAATATCCGTCACCACCAAATACAGCATTACCGTGAAGTTCCATTAGCTCTTTTAATACTGTAATGACAGCGACAGTTTGATCTTCAGTTTTTAGTGCTTCTTCTAGTTTTTCTGCAATCCAATTTAATGAATCAGCAAGCATAGTATTCATTGCTACTAATGGACCAGATACAGATTGCTCTGAGCCTACTGCGCGGAATTCAAAACGGTTACCTGTGAAGGCAAACGGAGAAGTACGGTTACGGTCACCCGGATCACGGTCGAAGTTAAGGATTTGAGAAAGACCTAAGTCCATTTCTCCACCTTCAGTAGAGTAAGTTAGTTTACCTGTTTTGATTTCTTCAAAAACTTTTTCTAATTGGTCACCTAAGTAAACAGAAAGAATAGCAGGTGGAGCTTCATTAGCACCTAAACGATGATCGTTACCAGCAGAAGCAATTACTGCACGTAATAAAGGACCATATTTATGTACACCACGAATAACCGCACCACAGAATAATAAGAACTGTAAGTTTTCGTGAGGTGTTTTACCTGGATCAAGTAGGTTACCTTGTGTGCTGTTACCAACTGACCAGTTTACGTGTTTACCTGAACCGTTCACACCTGCAAATGGTTTTTCATGTAACAAGCATAAGAAGCCATGTTCTTTAGCTGTTTGCTTCATGATTGTCATAAGAAGTTGTTGTTGGTCAGCGCCAACGTTAGTCGCACCATAATAAGGCGCGATTTCAAATTGTCCTGGCGCTACTTCGTTATGATGAGTTTTAGCTGGAATGCCTAATTTGTATAATTTATCTTCAAAGTCTTGCATGAAGACTTGAACACGTGCAGGGATAGCACCGAAGTAATGGTCATCAAATTGTTGACCTTTAGCTGAGGTCGCACCAAATAAAGTACGACCTGCTAATAATAGATCTGGACGAGCGTTTGCAAAGTTTTCATCAACTAGGAAGTACTCTTGCTCAGGTCCACAGCTTGAATTTAATGTTGCGATTTCTTCTTCGCCCATTAATTTTAATACTTTCTGTCTTGCTTCATCCATTGCAGAGTTTGAACGCAATAGTGGGATTTTTTTATCTAGTGCTTCACCTGTCCATGACATGAATACACTTGGAATCATTAATGTTGCACCATTCGCAGTTTGCTGAATGTATGCTGGGCTTGTTGGATCCCATGCAGTATAACCACGCGCGCCGTTAGTCATACGTAGGCTACCATTAGGGAAAGAAGAACCATCTGGTTCACCTTTAATTAATAGGCTACCAGTAAATTCATTAATTGCATTACCATCAGAATTAGTCAGGATGAATGCATCATGCTTTTCGGCAGTAATGTTAGTCATTGGGTAGAAAACGTGAGAGAAGAATTTAGCGCCTTTTGATAAAGCCCAATCTTTCATCGTCAGCTGCTACTATATCAGCAGTTGTCGCATCTAATGCTTTGCCTGTTTGAGTTGTTTTTTTAATCGCTTTGAATGCTTTTTTAGAAAGAGCATCTTCCATTTTTGCTAGATTAAAAACATCAGTTGCCCAAATTTCCTTTAATGGCTTAGTTTGAGTGACCTGTTTTGGTGCACGATTAGTAATTTGCTCAATTGCTTGAAGGCGGACTTGATTTCCACTCATGTAAGGCTCCTTGCTTATTTAATAGTACTGTTGTTAGCGACTTAGTGATTGTTTATCTAAAATCTTAGGTATTAAAGCAAGAAATAGACCAATTATAAATTAGTGCTTAAAATATAGTCAAAGAGGAAGGTTTTTTAGTACTAAGCAAGAGAGGAATGTCTTTTATTGTTTGATATTAACAAACAAATAAGGCCACATAGGTGGCCTTATTTACTGATAATAGGAACTAATTTAGCAATTAAACGCTGTAGTATAGTTCAAACTCTTTTGGATGTGTTGCACGAGAAACGGCTTCACATTCAGCTGTTTTAAGCGCAATAAATGCATCGATAGCTTCATCCGAGAATACACCACCTTCAGTAAGGAATGCTCGGTCAGCATCAAGTGATGCAAGTGCTTCTTCAAAAGAAACAGCAACCTGTGGGATTGCATCTGCTTCTTCTTTAGGTAGGTCATATAAATCTTTATCTAATGCTTCACCTGGATCAATTTTATTTTTGATTCCATCAAGGCCAGCCATCAACATTGCTGAGAAGCCTAAGTATGGGTTCATTGTTGGGTCAGGGAAACGTACTTCGATACGCGCGACACGTGCTGTTGGTACAATTGGAATACGAATTGAAGCAGAACGGTTACCCGCAGAGTATGCAAGCATTACTGGTGCTTCAAAATGGGGCACTAGGCGTTTGTAAGAGTTAGTTGAAGCATTAGTGAAAGCATTAATTGCTTTAGCATGCTTAATAATACCACCGATGTAATAAAGTGCTAATTGAGATAAGCCACCGTATAAATCACCAGAGAAAAGGTTAACGCCATCTTTACCTAAAGACTGGTGACAGTGGTTACCAGAGCCGTTATCGCCAACAAGAGGTTTAGGCATGAAAGTCGCTGTTTGGCCGTATGCGTGCGCAACGTTATGTACAACATATTTGTAGATTTGGATTTCATCGGCTTTTTCAACCATAGTATTGAAACGACAAGCAATTTCGTTTTGCCCAGCGGTTGCAACTTCATGGTGATGCGCTTCTACAACAAGTCCCATTTCTTCCATGATTAAACACATTGCAGAACGGGTATTTTGTGATGAATCAACCGGTGCTACTGGGAAGTATCCACCTTTAATACGAGGACGATGACCAGTGTTACCTTCTTCGTAAGATGTGCCTGAGTTCCAAGCGACTTCTTTTGCATCGATAGAGAAGAATGAACCTTGAATACTGTTACCGTATTTAACGTCATCAAATAAGAAAAACTCTGGCTCTGGTCCAAATAGAACCGTATCAGCGATACCTGTTGAACGCATGTAAGCTTCTGCGCGTTTAGCAACAGAACGAGGGTCTCGGTCGTAACCTAGCATTGTTTTAGGCTCTAACACGTCACAACGTAAATTAAGTGTTGCGTCATCTGTAAATGGGTCAAGTACAGCTGTTGAAGGGACAGGCATTAATACCATGTCTGAGTTTTGGATCCCTTTCCAGCCAGCGATTGAAGAACCATCGAACATTTTACCTTCTTCGAAAAAATCTTCAGTTACTTGGTGATGAGGTATAGAGACGTGTTGTTCTTTACCGTGTGTATCAGTGAAGCGTAAATCAACGAATTTAACATCTTGTTCTTTGATAAGATCTAGAACGTCTTGCGCAGTTTGTACAGACATGTTTGAAACCTCTTTAACATCAATAATGAATTGTTCCCCTGCAAGTTAGTTTAAACAACACCAACTTGTTCGAAAGCTATTATATCCCCCTTTATTGGAAAAACGACTTAATTCTTCACTGTCACTTGCACTTTTTGGTGCGGAGTGGATCTTTGTGGTGCTTTAGAGGTGTTTGAACGGTGAGAATGGCCTGATTTCCAATTAATAGGGCAGATAAGCTAATTGTGACGTACTTAAAACTTTCTATTTTTGAAATTATGGTTACAATGTGCGCACTTTGGATAACTGGCGAAAATTTAGTCCAGATAACCTATTTATACCAATTAGATTAACCGTACAAATATATTGTTAAGTTTATCTAATTGGTATTTTTTCAATTGTTACTTTTGAGGCACATCATGTCGTTAGATAAATTAAGAAATATAGCTATTATTGCTCACGTTGACCACGGTAAAACTACCCTTGTTGATAAATTATTAGAGCAATCTGGCACATTAGACTCACGCGGTGGTTCTGAAGAGCGTGTAATGGACTCTAACGATTTAGAGAAAGAACGTGGTATTACTATTCTTGCAAAGAATACTGCAATCGAGTGGAACGATTACCATATTAATATCGTAGATACTCCTGGACATGCTGACTTCGGTGGTGAAGTAGAACGTATTATGTCTATGGTAGACAGTGTTTGTTTGATCGTTGATGCGGTTGATGGCCCAATGCCTCAAACACGTTTCGTAACACAAAAAGCATTTGCTTACGGTTTAAAACCAATTGTTGTTATTAATAAAATTGATAAACCAGGTGCGCGTCCTGAATGGGTAATGGATCAAGTTTTTGATTTATTTGATAACCTAGGTGCAACTGATGAGCAGTTAGACTTTAAAGTGGTTTATGCTTCTGCATTAAATGGTTGGGCAAACACTGAGTCTGAAGAACCAACAGAAAACATGGAACCATTATTCCAAGCTATCGTTGATGGTGTTGATGCACCTGATGCAGATCGTGACGGAACCTTCCAAATGCAAATCTCGCAACTTGATTACAACTCATATGTTGGTGTTATCGGTGTTGGTCGTATTACGCGTGGTAATGTAAAAGTTAACCAACAAGTAACGATCATCGGTAGTGATGGCAAACAGCGTAAAGGAAAAGTAGGTCAAGTATTAGGTTACCTAGGACTTGAGCGTCACGATGTTGAACTTGCACAGGCAGGTGACATCATTGCAATCAGTGGTTTAGGTGAACTAAAAATCTCTGATACTATCTGTGATCAAAGTGCAGTTGAGGCTCTACCTCCACTAACAGTTGATGAACCAACAGTAACCATGACTTTCCAAGTAAATACTTCTCCATTCTGTGGTAAAGAAGGTAAATATGTTACTTCGCGTAATATTCTTGATCGTCTGCACAAAGAACTTGTTCATAACGTTGCGTTAAAAGTTGAAGAAACAGAAGATCCAGATAAATTTAAAGTATCAGGCCGTGGTGAACTACACCTAGGTATTTTAATTGAAAACATGCGTCGTGAAGGGTTTGAGTTAGCAGTATCTCGTCCTGAAGTTATCGAGAAGATGATTGATGGTGTATTACATGAGCCAATGGAAACATTGACTGTTGACTGTGAAGATGAGCATCAAGGTTCTGTTATGGAACAACTTGGTATTCGTAAAGCAGAAATGACTAACATGACACCAGATGGTAAAGGCCGTGTTCGTTTAGACTTTATGATTCCAAGTCGTGGTCTAATCGGTTTCCAAACAGAATTTATGACATTAACTTCTGGTTCTGGTCTTTTATACCATAGCTTTGATCATTACGGTCCTCATAAAGGCGGTACAATTGGTCAACGTCAAAACGGTGTATTAGTTTCTAATGCAACAGGTAAAGCGGTAACTTATTCTTTATTCTTCTTGCAAGATCGTGGTCGTCTATTCTTAGGCCATGGTGTTGAAGTATATGAAGGTCAAATTATCGGTATTCATATCCGTTCAAATGACTTAACGGTTAACTGTGTACGTGGTAAACAGTTAACTAACGTACGTGCATCGGGTACCGATGAAGCACAAGTACTATCTCCAGAAATTAAAATGACGCTTGAGCAAGCGCTTGAGTTCATCGACGTTGATGAGTTAGTTGAAGTAACACCAGAAAGCATCCGTATTCGTAAGAAGTTATTAACTGAAAACGAACGTAAACGTCGTCGCTCGTCCTGCTAAGGCATAATTTGCTCAGGCAAGGATAAATAAAAGGTCTTACTTCGGTAAGGCCTTTTTTTGTCTGCATTTTAGAGGTATAGTAGGAATAGCTAAAAAGCTAACAGCCTAAACAATAAGGATAAGTATTTTGCAATTCGATAAAACCTTAGTCATTGATAAAGCTAAATTGTGTTACGGATATATATTATTTGTTTGGCGACGCTGTAAGGAAGACAATATTAAAGTACCAGCAGGGCATCTAGCCTATGTGACTTTATTATCTATTGTGCCTTTTCTGGCTGTTATTTTTTATATGTTATCTGCTTTTCCGATGTTTTCAGAGCTTAATAAAGTGATGGAAGATCTTATTTACAATAACTTTGTGCCTACTTCCGGCGATGCGATCAAAGATCATGTTGGTGGTTTTATTGAAAATACCAAAAAAATGAGCATGATGGGTATTGCTTCTTTAATTGTGATTGCGTTGTTATTAATATCTACAATAGATCAAACTATCAATCGTATTTGGCGTTGTACAAAGAAACGCTCTGTGGTGCAAGCCTTTACTATTTATTGGACTATTTTAAGTTTAGGACCAATTATTTTAGGTAGTAGTATTGCTTTGAGTTCATATCTCTTCTCTATCGTACAAGATCAAGGTTTTCTCTCTATTGGGCAACAGTTACTGAGTTTTATGCCCTTTGTGATTGCTTGGTTAGCATTCTCAGGTGTGTATACCTTAGTTCCTCATCAAAGAGTCGACTTTCGTCATGCGGCTGTAGGCGGTTTAGTTGCCTCGTTATTACTCACCGTTGGTACAGATGTATTTACCTTATACATCACTAACTTCCCTACGCAACAACTGATTTATGGTGCTTTAGCAGTTATCCCGATATTGTTTGTTTGGACTTATTTTAACTGGTTGATAGTACTGTTTGGTGCTGAAGTAACGGTAACATTAGAAGAGTACTTAACACCTGATAAAACTCAGCAGGAAGAAACGTTATGATTGCTTTGATACAACGCGTCACAAATGCCTGTGTACGCGTTGACAATGAAATTGTTGGGCAAATAGATGCTGGCTTATTAGTGTTACTAGGTGTTGAAAAAGGTGATAATAATAAAAATTGCCAACGCCTTGCTGAGAAAGTACTGGCTTATCGCATTTTTTCCGATGAAAACGATAAGATGAATTTAAACGTCCAACAAGCATCAGGTGACTTGCTGGTTGTCTCCCAATTTACTCTAGCTGCGGAAACCAAAAAAGGTAATCGTCCTGGTTTTTCTAATGCGACCGAGCCTGAAGAAGCTAAAAGACTCTATGAACATTTTAGTGAGCACTGCCGTGAATTAGGAATGAAGGTTGAAAACGGTATTTTTGTCGCCGATATGCAGGTCGGTTCTACTAACGATGGACCAATAACTTTTTGGTTACAGGTGTAAACTTTTTATACCTGTTTGTGTCTATTCATTATCACCGTTTCAAATCTTATTGTTTTAGCGCCAGTTATTAATCGAGAGTTTTTCATGTTACGAATTATTTTAGCCATTCTATCTGTAGGAATTTTTATGCCTCAATCAATCAATGCAGTTGAACTATCCCCTTATAAAGTTAGTGATATAAAGGTTAAACAAAGCCCAAATGATGATCGTGATTATCAAGTTATTATGCTGAGTAATGCGCTACAAATATTATTAGTATCAGATCCTGATTTAGAAAATAGTGCAGTATCCATTTCAGTACCCGTAGGCAGTATGCATAACCCCGATAGTCAATTAGGCCTAGCACATTATTTAGAACATATGTTGTTCTTGGGTTCTGAACGTTATCCGACTATTAATGAATACAGCAAATTTATGAGTCAAAATGGCGGACATACTAACGCTTATACTTCTCAACAAAGTACGGTATATGGTTTTGAAGTTAATGATAAGGCCTTTGAAGAAGCTTTAGACCGTTTAGGTGATGTCATGAGAGCACCTTTGTTAGATGAAAAATATGCCGAAAAAGAACGTCATACGGTTAATGCGGAACATCAAACTTACTTTGATAATGACATGCGTAAACTTTATGCGTTACAACGTTACACACTCAACCCTGAACACCCAATGGCACGTTTTAGCACAGGGGATTTAACGACACTGGTTGATAAAGAAAATAGTAAACTACAAACAGAGTTAGTTGATTTTTTTAATCAACATTATTCAGCTAATACAATGAAAGTGGCGCTGACCAGCCCGCGCTCAATTGAAGATTTAAGCCAAGTAGCAAGCACTTATTTAACTCAAATTCCAAATAGAAATACTCGCAAAGCAACTATTCTTGAACCCTTATTAACCGACGAGCAATTGGCGATTAAAGTAGAAATGAAACCAACGGCGGATATTAAACTACTGCAAGTTAACTTTTTACTGCCGAGCGTTAAAGCAGAATATATGTATCAACCCGGCGGATATCTTAGTCGATTGTTAGGCTCAGATCATCAGGATGGTTTATCTGATACCTTGATAAAAGCAGGCTTAGTGGATTCGGTGATGGCTAGCTTTCATTCTGCTCATAGTGATTTTTATTCTAACTTTTCATTACAATTTAAACTGACCAGTGAAGGTGTGGATGAACAGGATCAAATCATGAGCACTTTGTTTGCCTTTATTGAGCTAATCAAAAAACAAGGTATTAATCAGGCTCAGTTTGATGAACAGAAAAAAAGCTTAGAGACTCGTTTTAACTTTTTATATAAACACTCTGGGTTTAATTATGTCATGGGCTTAGTCGCCAATATGCAACAATATCCGATTAAAGATATTCTCTATTTTCCTTATCGTTTAGATGCCTTTAATGAAACCTTTATTGAACAGTTATTGAGTTATTTAACCCCTGAAAATAGCCGCCTATTTGTACTTTCTCCGAAGGCAAAGGGAGGAAAAGATATTCCCTATTATGAAGGTGAATATGCGGTTGAAAAAATACCGGAATCGATACAACAACAATGGCTTGAAAATGGGAAAAATATTGAAATGGTTTTGCCAAGTAATAATATTTGGCAACCAGAAAAACTATCGCTTGTAAAAGCCGAACATGCAGGAAAAGCTGTACAACTTATTAACCAGCAAGGCCACTCACTTTGGTTTGCACAAAGTGCAGAAATTAGTGAACCTAAGGGCAGTCTAAAGTTACACTTAAATAGTAATATTGCTGATCAAAGCGTTGAAAATAGAGTCACTATGCATCTATTGCTTAGCTTATTGCATAAGCAATTCGGAGAGTTAAATTTTGTCACCCAGGAGGCGGGATTAAACTTTTCTGTTTCTCAGTCAAATGGGATGTTAATCAGTACCTCTGGGTACAGTGATAAGCAAGATAAGTTATTATTAACTGTACTTGAACAAATTAAACAGGCTAGCTTTAGTGAACAATCTTTACAGCTTGCTAAACAGGATTTGCAACGTCAACTGAATAACAAAGGCAAAATGAAAGCATTGGATTTAGCTTTTAGCGGTTTTAGACAGTTAATTCGTCAACCTGCCTGGGATGATAAAACATTATTAAATGAAGTTGATAAAATTACCCTGCAACAAATAGATAACTTAAAACAAAATATTTTAACGCAATCAAGTATACGTCTGCTTGCTTTGGGGAATTTTACTCAATTACAGGTGTTAGCACTTGATAAACAATTAACGCAACATGTGAATATTAAAAATCATGCTTTTTATAATATTCAACGTTTGCAGGCTAACCCTGAACAAGGAGCTCTAAATTACGCGTTATTATCAGAAATGCAGGATGATGCTTTAGCCATGGTACATTTAGCAAATATTGAAGGAGATAAAGCACTCGCGACAGCAGAGTTATTAAATAAACTATTGAAGCCTGCCTTTTATGATCAAATTCGTACTCAAGAACAATTAGCCTATTCTCCCTTCAGTGCTACTTTCAAAGTGAATGAACCAGGTCGCTTTTGGATTATTTACGCAAAGCCCAACTGCAAATAACAACACGCTTTATCAACGTTTTAATGCATTTTTAGATAACTTCCAAGGAAAATTAAAGACGGTTACTGAGGATGAATTTGCACAAATAAAAGAAGCTCATATTGCTAATTATTTAGCTAAACCAACTTCATTAGCAGGGGAATTTGGCTACTTAACAAAAGAATGGTTAAGCATTAAAGCAGATATCAATAGTAAAGCCGAATATATAAAAGTATTACAATCTGTCGCCTTAAAGGATGTACAGGACTTTTATGAGAAAGTGTTAATCTCGGATAAAAATAAACAGCTTATTGTGGTGCAAGTACGGGGGAAAAGCTTTATTGAGGCTCCGTTATTATCATTAGAAAAACAAATTAATATTAACAATATCGATGAGTTAGATAAAAAATAAAGTCATAAATAGTTTCTATTGGAAGGGCTGATTTGTTTTTTAATTCACACTATTGTGGCTAATTTTTTGTTATCATATAAAAATGTTTTTATTTTTAACAAGGCTTTAAATTATGCGCCCTAGTCAGCGTGCTCCCGAGCAAAATCGTGAAATAAAAATTACACGTCATTTTACTGCTTATGCGGAGGGATCCGTATTAATTGAAGTGGGTAATACTAAAGTTTTGTGTAACGCCTCAGTATCAAGCTCTGTACCCTCTTTTTAAAGGGTAAAGGTAAAGGTTGGGTGACGGCGGAATATTCGATGTTACCGCGTGCAACACATTCACGTAATAGCCGTGAAGCATCAAAGGGTAAGCAGGGTGGGCGCACCTTAGAAATCCAAAGACTGATCGGTCGCTCACTACGTGTCGCTGTTGATTTAGAAGCGCTAGGGGAAAACATGATCACTCTTGATTGTGATGTCATTCAAGCCGATGGTGGTACGCGAACAGCCTCTATCACGGGGGCTTGTATTGCCTTAGTCGACGCATTAAATTGGATGGTTAGCCAAGGAAAAATTAAAAAAGTCCTTTAAAGCAGATGGTTGTCGCTGTTTCCGTTGGTATCTATCAAGGCACACCAGTTTGTGACTTAGATTATGCAGAGGACTCCAATGCCGAAACGGATATGAATGTAGTGATGACAGAAGCTGGTGGCATGATTGAAATACAAGGTACCGCGGAAGAAGGCGCCTTTAGCCATGAACAATTATTAGAAATGCTAAGTCTTGCTAAAACTGGCATTAATACATTAGTCAATGAACAAAAAAAAGCATTACTTGCGGAGTAAATAGTGAAAAAATATCAAAAAGAATTTATTGAATTTGCGATTGAAAAAGAAGTGTTAAAGTTTGGGGAATTTACCCTAAAATCTGGACGTATTAGCCCCTATTTTTTTAATGCGGGTTTGTTTAATACTGGGCGTGATTTAGCGCGTTTAGGACGATTTTATGCGCTGACTTTAGAGGACTCTGAGATTGATTATGATCTTTTATTTGGTCCTGCATATAAAGGTATTCCTATTGCGACCACTACGGCCGTTGCCTTATCAAATGATTATGGCCTTGATGTACCATATTGTTTTAACCGTAAAGAAGCCAAAACACATGGTGAAGGTGGTAGTTTAGTGGGTTCTAAACTAACGGGTAAAGTTATGTTGGTGGATGATGTTATTACTGCGGGTACGGCTATTCGTGAATCGATGGATATTATTAATGCACATAAAGCGGAACTTGCAGGTGTCTTGATTGCACTTGATCGTCAGGAAAAAGGTAAAGCTGAACTTTCTGCTATTCAAGAAGTAGAACGAGATTATGATGCTAAGGTGATATCAATTGTGCAACTTGCAGACGTTGTGGCTTACCTTGAAAGCCTGCCTGAAATGCAACAACACTTGATTTCAGTACAGAAGTATAGAGAAGAATACGGTATTTAAGATTGCAATGACTTAATAAATGCTCCGAGTTTGTTTATTGATAAACAGACTCGGAGCATTTTTTTATAGAAAATAAATGGTTATCGAATAATGATTTGATCGCGTTCTGGACCGACTGAAACGATACTAATTTTGACTCCCATTAATGCTTCAATACGCAATACATAAGCCTGTGCTGCAACAGGTAAGCTTGCAAAGGTACGACAACCAGTAATATCCTCATCCCATCCCTGCATATTTTCATACACAGGTGTTAATGATGATGTTTGAGGCCAAATAGGGTTTTCGGTATGCTCTCCTTCATAGGCAACACAAATTTTAAGATCTGTCATGCCCGATAAGCAATCGATTTTGGTTAAAGCAATTTCTGTTGCGACTTGTAACTCGATACCATTACGCGTAGCAACCGCATCAAAAAATCCCATATCACGAGGACGACCTGTGGTAGCGCCGTATTCGTTTGCTGTTTCGCGGAAATTATCTTGTTCTTCCATGGCTGTAACCAAGGTACCTGTACCCACTGATGAGCTAAAGGATTTCGCTACCGCAATAATACGCTCTGGGCGTAATGCAGGTAACCCACTACCGATTCCGGCGTAAGTCGCTGTTACATTAGAAGAGGTTGTCCACGGGTATTCGCCATAAACTAAGTCTCGTCCAGCGCCTAATTGCGCTTCAAATAATAGCTTGGCTTGGTCTTTTTGTAATGCTTTTAAAGGCTCGGTAACGTTACAAATAAATTGGCGCCATGGTGCGCTGATCTCCAATAACCAGGCGGTCATTTCAGCGACTGTTTGATTGAAATCACACTCTGGATAGAGTGCTTTTAATTGTGGCATTTTCCAATCTAGCATGAACTGAATACGCTCCTGCAAAACCTCAGGTTGATTTAACCAGCCAACTAAAATACCTTTTTTCATAACACGATCACCATAGGCAGGAGAGATACCTTGGCGAGTGGAGCCATAAGCGGCATCACCCAGACGCTGTTCTTCTAAGGTATCTTCTAAGGCATGTAGTGGTAAACATAAAGTGGCACGATCAGAGATACACAGTTTTACTTCAATACCTGCTTCTTTTACTTCCGCTATTTCTTCACTTAATGCTTGCAGGGCTGATGACCATACCTGGGCCAAGTACTGCAATACAATTAGGGTTAAAAATACCACTCGGTAATTGGTGTAATTTAAAGGTGCCAAAGTCATTTACAACAGTATGACCGGCGTTATTGCCACCCTGGAAACGAATACTAGCAAGTGCATCTCGCGACTAAAAATCGACGATGCGACCTTTGCCTTCATCACCCCAATTTGCACCTACTACAACAATTGATGACATATCTTACCTCTCTATTAGTTAAAGCCGTATGTTATATAGACAATGTCAATAAGAGAAATTAATTATAATTATTACCTTGATAAGAAATACATATGAAGTATGGTTAAGTTTCTTCAATTTTATAAGCACTAGGAAAGGGTATGCTTGATATTAATTGGTTAAAAACCTTTGTTACATTGGCTGAGTTAAAACACTTTGGTAAGACGGCTTCTGCTTTGCATATGACCCAACCTAATGTCAGTTTGCATATTAAGCAACTTGAAAAAAGTACACGTATCAAGTTGATTGAACGCAATCCATTCCGTTTAACACAGGCTGGTTTTAGGTTATTAGAGAGCAGTCAAAAAACCTTAATGGAGTTAAAAACCTGTCAGGCAGATTTAAATGCCATTAATGATTTAAGCCAAGGCACATTGACAATTGCGACCAGTGATATTATTTCAAGGTTATTACTCATTGAGCCTTTTCAGTTGTTTAAGGCTGAGTTTCCTAATATTGACTTCTCACTGGTAAATACCACTTCGGCGCAGGCTTCGCGACTAGTTAAAAATGCTGAGGCTGATTTAGGTTTTGTTATCGCGCAGAAAGCCAGTCAGCCTTTACACTTTATGGAATTACAGCAAATTAAATGGTGTGCCCTAGGAGAAGACTTCGAAACTTGGCAGAATAAACCATTAGCGCCTGATGCCCCCTTAGCAGAATTGCCAACTTTAATATTATTAGGTCATGATACTCGCACCCGTGATTTGATTGATCTTGCTTTACCATTACTTAATTTACCACGATATCGGATAATGGAAGTAGGTAGTGTTGACGCACAAATTGATTGGGCTGAAGCTGGTTTTGGTATTGCCATTGTGCCTGAATTTTCGCTTTATAATAAACAACACCTAAATGCTAAAGTAACGGCTTTACCCCAATTTCCAAGCACCAGCTTTGGTTATATTGTACGTCAGAATCAAATCCTATCAAAAGCTATCAAACAACTTTTACACTGGGTAAATGAAGGGATCATTGATTCGCAAAAGTAATAAATAGCTTGTAACAGGTTCAAATTTTCAAGCAATCTTCTTTAGAAAAAATTCTAAAAATTTAAAGGCTCTACAACAGGTTGCTCGGTCAAAGACACAAATGACCGTTTATGTTTATATCGCTCTGTATATATGCTCGTTAGCAATCTCAGAAGATCAGTTATGAATCGTATTGAGCATTTTAAATTAAGATTATTTATCTATCATGCTCTGTAATTTGTGACAATTAAGTTTATCCCCAACAAAGGTTATTTTGTTGATATCACGCCTTGGAGCGTAATTACCGCGTAATGATTCAAACTGCTGAGGAGAAGATTTTAAATATTGGTTATCTTCACGGATATCATAAATCTCAAAAATGGCTTGGATAAGCCCTTTGTCACCAGTTTGTACTTCAATCACTTGTTCTGATTTGGGTAAATTTTTTGCAACCCAATTGTGCAAAGGTAAGTTAAACATTTGTGCAACTTGATGCACCGAGCGCATGGTTCCATTCGCTTTCCCATCAACGGAATAACCAGCAATATGGGCAGTTGCGAGTGTGCAAAGATCCATCAGTGATTGGTCGATAAGAGGTTCTTTTTCCCATACGTCTAATACCGCTTTTAGACGTTTATTTTTAAGCTCTGCTTTAAGGTCTTGCTCTTGAATTATGCCACCACGTGAACTATTGATAAGCCAAGCTCCATCTTTCATTTTAGCAAGCTTTGATTTATCCATTAGATAAGCAGTAGGATATTTTCCTGTTTGCTGATAAGGCACGTGTAGGGTAATAAAATCAGCCTGTTCGAGAATATCATCGAGTGCGTGGAATGATGCTTGTCCTTCGCGCTCAGCGCGGGGGATCATTAATTAAGACCTTCATACCTAAGGCTTCAACAACAGATTTAACTTGTTGGCCGACATTACCACAGCCTATGATCGCAAAGGTTTTTCCGATTGGATCAAAGTCTTCTAAATGCATTCGATATGCAATAATAGAAGCAATAAAAGTAGCGACAGAGCCTGCGTTACAACCTGGGCAATTTAACCATTTTATGCTTGCTTTATCTAAGTAGTCTCTATCAATATGATCATAACCAATAGTAGCAGTGACCACTAATTTCACTTTTGAGCCAGACAGTAGGTTTGCGTTTACTTTTGTGCGTGTTCTGATAATTAATGCGTCAGCATCTTTAACATTATCCGCATTGATTTCTGAGCCAGTGATATAACTCATTTCTGCAAAGTTTTCTAAGGCGCCTTTTAAATAAGGAATATGCTTATCGGCAACAATTTTCATGATGGGATCCAAGATTATTTAGAGGCGCTAATTTAACAATATATTGAGGCGACTTAAATAGCTAAGAATGTTTTTATAAAGGAAGGAGTAATGATTATGGTGAGATAACGTCACAAGTAGTAAGGAATACTTGTGACGAGTCTTAGAGAGAGCTATTCAGCTTGTTTTAAAAAATACAATTCAGCTAATCCATTATGGATATCGCCAAATTTTATTTGTATTTCATCTACAAAACTATGTAAGTAGCCATTTTTTAATAAACGAACATCTTCGCTTTTTAATTTATTAATAGCTTCATCAATTAATACAATTAATTCTTCGGAATTAACTAGTGGTTTAATTAATGATTTTAAATCCAATAGGCAGAATAATATTGACCTTGGGAAGACATCACTGTGCATGATGAATTCGATAACATCTGAGCGTTGAACGCGTACACCCATTTCTTGTCGATACATTTGATAAGCACTTAATGAACGTAATAAACTAATCCATTGAATATTTTCATAGGGTTTAGCTTCTTCGCTAATAACCAACGATTCAGAGCGAATATCTATGATGCGTGAGGTCATATCAGCACGTTCTATCATTAAACCAAAACGAATAAAGGTATAACCTTGGTCATGGTTTATGGTGGCATCTAAGGTCCCAAATATTTGATGTGCAGTTTCAATTATTTTTTCCAAATATGCAAAACGCCCTCGTTTAGTTAATCCTTCTTTCTGATTATCTTTCGCATAATAATATAGTGAGTTAATTTCTTCCCATACATCTCTTGGTACCACATCACGAATAGTGCGAGCACACTCTCTTGCCGAGATAATAGAGTTTAGAATTGAAGATGAATTATCACTTCCCACTAATAAGTAACGTAACGCTTTTTGCTCGGAGTAATCGGTATGATTTTCCTCATAAGCTTTACGCACACCAATAATATCGATTAAGGGTTGCCATCCAGTGCCTACCCCTTTAGGTAAGTCCATCATCAACATATTATTTACGTTGATTAATCGGGCGACGTTTTCCGCTCGTTCTATGTAACGAGACATCCAATATAAAGTTTCACCTACTCTTGATAGCATATTATTACGCCTCCTCGTCCACGATCCAAGTATCTTTACTACCGCCACCCTGTGATGAATTCACCACCAAAGAGCCTTTTACCATTGCGACTCGCGTTAAACCGCCCGTTGTTACCTGAATATCTTTACCAGAAGATAATATAAATGGTCTTAAGTCAGCATGACGACCGTCAGGGTTAATACCATCTAATGTTGGCACTGTTGATAAATCTAATGTTGGTTGGGCAACCCAGTTACGCGGATCTGCTTTAATTTGTGCAATGGTTGTTTGTTGCTCTTTCTTGGTAGATTTAGGGCCAATTAATAATCCATAACCACCTGACTCATTAGCTGGCTTAACAACTAATTTATCAATGTTTTTAATAACATGGTCACATTCTTTTGGATCCAGACATTTAAAGGTAGGTACATTATCTAATTTTGCTTCTTCCCCTAAATAATATTTAATCATTTCAGGAACGTAGGCATATACAACCTTATCATCGGCAACACCAGCACCTGGTGCATTAACAAGTGCAACATTACCCTTAGACCAAGCACGCATTAATCCGGGAACACCAAGTTGTGAATCAGGTAAAAAGGCTTCTGGATCTAAAAATAGGTCATCTATACGTCGGTAAATAACATCAACACGTTGTAAACCAGTGATTGTTCGCATGTAAACACAATCATCTTTTTCAACGACTAAGTCACGTCCTTCAACTAGTTCACAACCCATTTCCTGTGCAAGATAACAGTGTTCAAAGTAAGCAGAGTTAAAGATACCTGGGGTTAAAACAACAACTTCAGGTTTATCTTGAGGACGAGGTGACATGGTCGCTAACATATCAAATAGCTGAGAAGGGTAGTCATCAACAGGTAAAATAGAAACTTGTTCGAATAACTCAGGAAAAACACGTTTCATCACAGAACGATTTTCTAGCATGTAAGAGACACCTGATGGTACACGTAAATTATCTTCTAATACGTACATAGTACCTTTGCCATCTCTGACTAAGTCTGAACCACAAATATGGGCCCATATTTTATTTGGTGGATTAATGCCAACACATTGTTTGCGGAAGTTAACTGACTTTTCTAATAAACCTTTAGGGAAAATTCCGTCTTTAATAATTTTTTGGTCGTGATATAAGTCATCAATAAAAAGGTTAAGAGCTTGAACGCGTTGTTTTAAACCAACTTCGACATTCTGCCACTCTTTTTTGCCGATAGTACGAGGGATGATATCAAATGGCCAGGCCCTATCAATCATATTACCTTCATTGTAAACCGTGAAAGAAATACCCATCTCTTTAATTGCTAAATCGGCAACTGCTCTAGCTTTTTTTAATTCGTCACCCGATAGGTTAGAGAAAAATTTTGCTAATTGTTGACCGTGTAATCTTACATTCCCTTGCGCGTCAATTAATTCATCAAAAAAACCATTCGTTTGATACGCTTTCCAATCAATATTCATACACTTTCGCCTTTTATTAACTCATTTGTAATTGCGACGAGCTCATTACTCTAATCGAATCATATCCACCGCAACATCTAATAACTGGGAGCCACCACCAAAAACTACACCTTTTAATGGCGTGACATCAGAAAAATCACGTCCAAAAGCTAAGGTAATGTGTTGATCGCTTGGCAGTACATTATTTGTTGGGTCAAAATCAAGCCAGCCAAAGCCAGGAATAAAAATAGCAAACCATGCATGTGTCGCATCGGCACCTTCTAATTTTTCCTCGCCTTCTGGGGGCATGGTCTCAATGTAGCCACTTACATATCTTCCCGCTAGACCAATGCTACGCAAGCAGGCTAACGCAAAGTGTGCAAAATCTTGGCAAACGCCCCTTTTTTGTGCAAACACCACACTCATAGGGGTACTAATCGTAGTAAAACCAGGATCATACTGAAACTCATGAAATATTCGTGCCATTAAATCAGTACAGGCTACAATTAAATTTCTTTGTTCCGTAAATGAAATCAATGCATAGTCTTTAATACCTTCTTCTATCGGTGTGAAAAGAGAAGGTAATACAAATTCCGATGCTTTTAATAGTGTGTTTGTACAGGGTGTCGCTAACAGGTCACGAACTTCCTCCCAGGGTTTATCAATTTTTTCTAAATTAATATCTGCCTGGTTTAACAGTTCGACTTCACTGACCATAGTCACGGTAAGTGCTTTATGCTGAGTAGCGATTTCAAATACACTGACTTTATTATGAAAATAATCAGTATATTCATGTAAATAGCTAGCCGGAGGTATTATCTCTATCTGGCTATTATGGCAGATTTGTCGACTATTAGTTTCCGGTGTTAAGCGTGCTTGATTTTGGCATAAGCTGACAAAATCAGCATACTGATAAGTAGTTGAATGTTTTATTTTATATTTCACGACTGAGCTTGCTCAATGTTATTCCAGTTCAATTTATTAGCTGTTTGAGTATGAGAAAAATATTGTAGTAATAAGACATCACAAAAAGTGTCTAGATTACTGCGTATATTATGACTAAATTCAGCTAAATTTTTACGTTTTTCCTCTGTGCTTTCCTGTAAAAAATCCTTCTCAGTGACATAGCATGAGGTTTTCGATAACAGAATAGCTTTTTCATGTGCGGCGATAACCCCAGGGCGACGCTTCATCGGCAAATGATGGCACAATATGTTGATTTGTTCCAACTGATATAACAAAGAACGAGGGTACTCGGCATCTAACAACAATAACTCAAGCCCTGTACCAATGGTCTGATACATACGGTAACGACGCTTATGAGTTACTAAGCTAACTTGGCAGGTTAATACCGCTTCCAATAAGCCCAGTTCAGCGGGCTCTTCTAATTGATCCACCAATAGTGCCGAGGTTAATGAAGTAATTTGTAAACTGCGCTCGACACGATGACCCATCTCTAATAAAAACCAACCATTACTATTTGGCATACAATCTGAAATTGAGCCATTAAAAGCCATGATAGAACCAATAATTTTATCTAAATTAGTTTGTAAGGTGCGGGTTGTATTACTTGCTGTAAAGTTTTTTAGCGCTTTAATATGTTCGTTTATTTCATCGATAATACGGCGACTATCATAGGATAATAATTCTTGGATTTGTACGAGTCGCGTTGGATAAATATTTTAATGTATTAAGAATACTTCCTGCGCATTGTTCGTCTGCTAATAATTGAAAAGCCATTTCTTTACAGGAAAGCAGATTAAATTCCTGTACTTCGAGTTCTTTATCTATATAGGGATAAACAATATGCTGTGCTTGTATTGCGCTATAAATACGCGCCATAATATTTTGTCGCATTGGGTCGGGGTAAATTGATAGCTCTGTATATCTATCGATAAAAATACGTAAAATACGGATAGTATTTTCACAGCGTTCTAAGTAACGTCCTAACCAAAATAATTGCTCTGCTGTACGACTGGAGATAACACCTTCTAAAAGCGTTACATCCATTCTTTTTTGACCGGTACCGGTGCAATAGGTTCATTGCTTTTACCCGAATCATGAGCATTAATCCAAGTATCTTTAATCAAACCAGAAACATTTGCATAACCGTTAACATCGTTGGAATAACACAGTGCTGATGGTAACACCTCTATACCGTGCTCTGTTGTTAAAGCATAACAACGAAAAATAACAGGCTTCGCAACTAATTCATTGTTCTGCCAAAAAGGAGCACTGCTAAGAAGCGGTTTATCGTAAAAATAATAATTATCAGGCGCCTCAGTGATCAATTTTTTGATTTTATCTGCATCTCGGCGACCGTCTAATTTAATTGAAGTATCCTTATAACTTGCACACTCTAGTATGCTCCAATTTAAGGTTTTTGCTTCTTCTACTGAATAATATGCCGCTTGGCTTAATAACAAAGGCTCCTGTAAAAGATGATCTGATAATTGATTTAAATGGCGTTGCACTGCGACTGAAGAAAGAATGCCACTACCGAAGGGGTTAAGTACCTTTACAGAGCCTTCACGTACTGCCTGTAATAAACCAGGTATTCCGTGTAATGAATATTCGGTTTGTTCTAATGAATCAATACTATGGTCAGGTAGCCAGCGTAGAATAACGTTAATTTTTCCTAAACCTTGTAAAGACTTTAAGCAAACTGCACCATTTCGGACAGTTAGGTCTGCACTCTGCACCAAAGTGTAACCAAAGTAGGTAGATAAAAAAGCATGTTCATTATAATTAGGATCATCAATTCCTTGAGTCAGAATAACAATTCGAGGATCATCCATATAACTAGTATATTCATTGATGGTTTCTTGAAATAGCCTTAAAAATCCTTTAATTTGTCGCACATTACACTCAGCAAACTCTTCTGCCATAACACGTCTTGCGATAATACGGTTTTTAAGTAATAACCCTAAACCTAAAGGACATTGGCAGTGATCTGTTAATACTTTGAAATCACCTGATGGGGTGCGATATATATCAACAGCGGTAAAAAATAATTTTAATTCATTGCTTGGGAGACTAAAGCCTTCTCGTAAATAATTCTTGTCTCTAAATAGAGATAAAGCAGGAATATAACCATCGGTTAATAAGGTTTGTTCACCATAAATATCCTGTTGAATCAGGTTTAATAGTTCAGTTCTTTGTTTTATACCTTTCTCGATTTGATGCCACTCAGATTTAGATAACATAAAAGGTAAAGGATCAAAATGCCATTGATGATTACTTTCCTGTTGGATATTACCATTTTGAAGAAGCTGTCTTATCTCAATATCACGGCTACTTACTTCTTCTGATGTCAAATTAGACAAGCGATTAAATAGCGTATCCCAGTGTTGAGGATCCAAACCACTGTGATTAATTAATTCATCATGACCGTGTAACTTGTTGAGATAGTCGGACAACCATGTGGGTAATTGAGAGATAGTGTTGTTATTAATATACAAACGTCAACGCTCCATGTTCAAATGAAAAAATCATTAAGGTAAAAACAGAGAAACTAAAAAGGTGAGTGGTCTTGCTTGATCACGTCATTAATTCCTTTGATATGATTCATAGGAAATATAAATCAATCCACTTTAATTAATTTTAAAGTGGATTGATAGCATTAACGGTATTTATTTAAAGGCAGGTTGTCGGCGTAAATCTAATGTGTTTGGATAATCATCATTAGTGACTTCTTCTTCAGGGACAATAAACTCGCTCACCTTATCGGCGGTTTGGAATTGATGTGTCACTGCAGAAGGACTCCAAGCAGGTTGATCTGAGGCCAATATCGAAGGCGTATGACCATGTTCCCAGAATCTTGCCACTCTTCGACCTTCTGCTTCAAAGGCATTAACTGGCAATGTTTCAGGGTTACGACCACCCGCATGGCTAACATGATAAACAAAGCCACCCAAAGAGCGTCCTTCCCAGGTATCAATTAAATCAAAGGTTAATGGCGCATGCACACCAATGGTTGGATGAAGCGCTGTTGGTGGTTGCCATGCACGGTAACGAATACCAGCAACCATTTCATCTTTGGCTTTACCCTTAACTGCTTTAAGTGGTACTCGACGCCCATTACAAGTGACAATATAACGATCACTAATAGTGCCTTGTACTTTGATTTGTACCCTTTCTAACGAAGAGTCAACATATCGAGCTGTTCCTGAACCCGTTGCTTCCTCACCTAATACATGCCAAGGCTCAATCGCAGTTCTTAACTCTAAGGTGACATCATCAAGTTCACGTGTGCCACAAACGGGGAACCTGAATTCAAAGAACGGATTCAACCAGTTTAGCTGGAATGGGAAACCTGCTTGTTGTAAATCTCGGGTTACCGATGCTAAGTCATTCTCAACATACTGAGGTAGAAGGAACTTATCATGCAGTTCTGTACCCCAGCGTACAAGCGGTTTGTGATATGGTTTTTTCCAGAACCAAGCTAATAAAGTACGTAACAATAGCATTTGTACCAGACTCATTTGCTCATGAGGAGGCATTTCAAAACCCCTGAATTCAACAATACCTAATCGGCCAGTGGATGAATCCGGAGAATATAATTTATCGATACAGAATTCGGCACGATGCGTATTACCGGTTAAATCCACTAATAAATTACGTAATAATCGATCCACTAACCAAGGTTCAGGGACTTCACCTTCAGGCATGTGTGAGAAGGCTATCTCTAGTTCGTATAATACTTCATCACGGGCTTCATCGACACGTGGCGCTTGGCTTGTTGGGCCAATAAATAAACCAGAGAACAAGTATGATAACCCTGGGTGATGTTGCCAGTAGGTAATAAAGCTACGAAGAATATCTGGGCGACGAAGGAATGGGCTTTGATCAGGCGTTTCACCACCTAAAGTCACATGATTACCACCACCAGTACCAGTATGGCGACCATCAGCCATAAACTTATCCGTGCCTAAACGTGCTTCCTTAGCAAGACCATATAACTTGGTTATGCGACCAACTAATTGATCCCATGATTTTGATGGATGAATATTAACTTCGATAACACCTGGATCTGGTGTCACCGCATATTTTTCAACACGGCTATCTTTTGGTGGACTATAACCTTCGATGATCACTGGCATTGACAGCGTTTTAGCCACGGACTCGACAGTATTCAAGATATTCATATAGTGTTCAAAGTGGCTAGTAGGCGGCATAAATATATATAAACGACCGTCCCTAACTTCCAGCACTAATGCTGTTTTCACCATCTCTGTGCTGATAATTCCTTTTTTACGTCTTGGTGCTTTGGCGAATTCCTCTGGAATATCAAAGGGGTCGCGATCGATAATATTTTCTGTCCACTGCAGACTATCTAATGGTAAACGATAACCTAATGGTGATTCACCCGGTAATAGGAAACAATGTCCACGCTTAAATTCCCAAGTACATGACTGCCAACAATTTTTAGTATCATGCCATTTTAATGGTAAAACATAACCGACTGGTTTTTCGATGCCCTGTTCCATTTTTGCTAGGAAACCTTTACGACTCATCGCATCAAGCAATTTAGGCTCTTTAGGACCTACTTCAGTCGGTAAAGAAGCTTCTTGCCAAAGGTGATATAAAATATCTTCATAGGCTGTAGTAAGGGCTTCTAACCCTAGCCCTAGACCAACACATAGTTTTTCGGCAAACTTTTTAGTGTCAGTATGATCCAGTTTATAATCTTTATTTGGATCTGCTAATAACTTGGCATTTTTCCATAATGCAACACCATCTTTTCGCCAGTAACAACCATATTGCCAACGTGGTAAAGGTTCACCTGGATACCACTTACCCTGACCGTAATGGGTAAAGCCTCCCTTAGTGAAAACTTTGTTCATTTCTACAAATAGGTTCTGAGCAAGTATACGTTTTTCTTTACCATCCGCCTCTGTGTTCCATTGTGGATGCTCCATATCGTCAATAGAAATAAAGGTTGGTTCGCCACCCATGGTTAAATGGATGCCTTCTTCGTCATAAACGCTATCTACTTGTTGGCCAAGACGATTAATTGCTGACCATTGCACTTCTGAATAAGGTTTGGTTACGCGAGGGTCTTCATGTACACGTGTTACTTTATTATAAAAACTAAATTCAGATTCACAGTCATCTATTCCACCCGTTACCGGTGCCGCAGAGCTTGGTTCTGGTGTACAAGCGAGAGGAATATGTCCTTCGCCTGCAAATAAACCTGAAGTAGGGTCAAGGCCAATCCAGCCAGCACCTGGAATATAAACTTCAGTCCATGCATGTAAATCGGTAAAGTCTTCCTCTGGACCACTTGGGCCGTCGAGTGATTTTTGATCTGAGGTTAATTGCACTAAATAACCAGATACAAAGCGAGATGCTAGCCCTAAATGCCTAAATAGTTGCACTAGCAACCAAGCAGAGTCACGACAAGAGCCGGTTTTTTTAGATAAGGTTTCATTAGGTGTCTGAACACCTGGCTCTAAACGGATACCATAACCAACCAAGTTATAAATTGCCTGATTAACTTCAACTAGGTAATCAACGCTACGGATAGGTTCTTTAGGTTTTAGAGATTCAATTAATTCGAGTAATTTAGGGCTCGCTTTGCGTTTTTTAGGTAAGGAGCAAGTTCTGCTTTAGAAATCTTATCATAAACAAATGGAAACTCTTCTGCGTACTCTTCTAAGAAAAAGTCAAAAGGATTAATCACCGTCATTTCTGCTACTAAATCAACAGTAAAGCTGAATTCTTTGGTGGGTTTATTAAACACAACCCTTGCTTGATAGTTACCAAAGGGATCCTGTTGCCAGTTGATATAATGATCTTCTGGGATTATTTTTAAGGAATAACTTTTAATTTTGGTACGGCTATGGGGTGCGGGTCGTAAACGAAATATATGCGCATCCATATTGACAGAGCGGTCATATTTATATTCAGTATGGTGTGAAATACCAACAGTAATTGTCATCGACTAATTCCCCTTCGTAATGTGTCATTGTAAATAACATGAAATATATAATTGGTGGTGAATTGAATTTCTGCAATATTTATTCCATTTACTTTGAAATGGTTAAAATAAAGTTTTTTGCCTATTCAGGATACATAAAACATTAATTAACAGTATATTAACCTTTGCATAGAAACAAAAAAATCAAAATGATTTAATTATGGTGCAAAAGATGCACTAAAATAGCACACATTTTGTATTAAAAGTCATCCTTCTTTCTTTTCGTAGAAAGAAGTGTCTAAAAAGTAATTTTTAACTAATTTGTAAAAAATGGTTAACAATAAAGTCTGCCTAGAAGTCTATAAAAGATGTTATGATAGAATATCTTTTGACCATTTCGGTCTTAGTTAAATTAGTAAGCAAGTGTAATAGAGATAGTATCTGTTTTTCTACACTAATTCTTACTAGAACACATCAATTATAGTTCCTTTTCTTGGGAACGGTAGAAACTATCTAACAGGGTATTTCCATATGCAAAAGCTAACTGATATCGGTGAAAAATTCGTTAATGAGATCGCATCACGTTATGGCTTAAGTCATGATGCAGTCCTTCATATGTTAGTCGCGGTTAATAATGGCGGGGGCTCCATGGCACAATTCAATTGTCCTGAACTTGGTGGCTCTGGACAATGGATGCGTGGTGGTATGATCATGGTTGGAGATATGTTTAATAACGGTCTTAAAAATACCGTGGACAACCTTTGCAACGAATTAGCCAATATTCTCAGTAATAATCAAGTATTCCCTGTAGTGCCTGCGGGCACTCCTGGTAGCAACCAATGGTGGCCAAGTGATTTAGGTAGCCCTTTTAGTAGTGGTGGGCAAAATAATAGCCGTTATGCAGTCTTTGCAAATAGGCTCGCGGTAGAAGTAGACGGGCAACTTTCTATTTATGATACCTTGGATCATAATATTGGTGGTGTTAGTCAGCAACAAGGGAGTAATGATTCTCTTACGTTTAATAGTCAATGGGGCACTATTAGTGTTACTAGCTTGCCTTTAGTTTCAGGGCAACCAATTGAGCCTGTGGGGCAAACGAATTTTGTTGAGCCGACTCATTTTGAGGAACAAATGCCTGAACCTGCATTTATGGAGCCAGAGTTTCAAGCACAAGCTCCAGTTAATAATATACAAACTGAGCCTCAAACTCAGCCAAACAATAATAACGCACAATATGAAGCAACCAGTCAAATGATCGAAGTTATTAAGAAACTCGCTGAATTACGAGATTTAGGCGTGTTGACAGAGGAAGAGTTTAATAAGAAAAAGTCAGAAATACTTAACTAAAATTAACATTTAAACCTGCAAGACCTTAGTATTTGTAAGGCCTTATAGGCTATTATTATTGGCAAGGTGTGATTTAGCTATCTAAAAAGCAAATATAATGTAAAAAGTGCAACATTTTTTTAATATTTTCATATTCCAATTCTATAATCCTTTCTACTTAAATTTCATTTCTTTTTTGTGCGGTACCCATATGAAAACATTCCAATGTCATTGCGAAGCGAAACCAATTTTATTTTTTGAAAGCAATGAATGCCTAACCTGTGGTAAAACGACAGGTATTGACGATGACTTTGATCAAGTTGAACCCTATGAACTTGACCCTAAAACAGGGTTATTTTATAAGGCGAATGATCCAACTGTTCATTATAAAAAGTGTGATAATAATGAACAATTTAATGCCTGTAACGGAATGGTTAGCTTACAAACCTTTGTGGCAGAACCAGATAATGAAGAAGTATTATGTTTTGCCTGTCGTTTTAATAATACCGTTCCTGATTTAAGTATCGAAAAGCATATTCCTTTGTGGGAAAAAATGGAAACCGCTAAACGTCGTGCTTTATATACCTTAAAAGCATTATCTGTCCCTCTAATAAATATTAAGCAAGATCCGAAACAAGGTTTAAGTTTTGATTTTATTACTGATCGAAATGTTAATGATCATTTTACTAGCCCAATAGAGGGGCAAGATCCCGTTTTTACCGGTCATGATAATGGTCATATTACCATTAATCTGGCGGAGGCAGATGATGTGGCTCGCTCACAAACCAAGCATGCAATGGGTGAGCGGTACCGGACCTTACTTGGTCACTTTCGACATGAGTTGGGGCATTATTATTTTGACCAATTAGTTGCTAATTGTCCTGAGAAGCACGCTTTATGTAAGCAATATTTTGGTGATGATGCATTGGACTATCAAGAAGCATTAAAAGTGCACTATGAAAATGGGGCCCCAAAAACTGGCGAGATATGTTTATTAGTGAATATGCGACAATGCATCCCTATGAAGATTGGGCTGAAACTTGGGCGCATTATATGCACATTATAGATACCCTAGAAACGGCACAAAACTTTTCTATCACAGGTGCAACTCCTCGAAATATGGTCAACTCAGAAGATGTTGGAGAACTGAATTTACCACAGGGAGCATTCTTCTTTTCTGGACAAACTGCGATGGAGGATATTTTAGATACTTGGGTAGATTTCTCTATCATATTGAATTCATTAAATCGCGAGCATGGGCTTAGCGGATGCTTATCCTTTTGTGCTAAGTAAACCTGTACGTACTAAGCTTAACTTTATTCATCATGCGATTCATAATAAGTTGCACTTGTTACCGGTATTGCAGGAAAAAACAACGATAGAAAAAATCATAGAAAAAAGCCCTGTAGTGAATGAAGCATAAAACGCATCATTTAATATATGCTTTTTATGCATATTTATAATGATAAAGTGTCATTTTATTCATGGGTTACTTAGGAGTACACTCTTTAACCATTAAACACGGTCTAATTATTCATGGAGTCATATTATGTTTAAAGCACTTGTTCTTGAGCAACAAGAAAAAACTACTATTGCAGATATTCGTCAACTTGATGAATCACAGCTTCCAGAAAGTGAAGTACTTGTTGATGTGGATTATTCATCTTTAAACTATAAAGATGGTTTGGCAATCACAGGTGTAGGGCGCATCGTACGTCAGTTTCCTATGGTACCAGGTATTGATTTATCTGGCCGTGTCCTTGACTCAAAAGACAAGCGTTACAAAGTTGGTGATAAAGTTGTTTTAACTGGTTGGGGAGTTGGTGAAGGCCATTGGGGTGGCATGGCTGAAAAAGCGAATTTAAAAGCTGACTGGTTAGTACCTCTACCTAGTGGCATGACAAGTAAACAAGCAATGATGATTGGCACTGCAGGTTTAACAGCAATGTTATGTGTTCAGGCTTTAATTGATGCCGGTGTAAAACCAGAAAGTGGTGAAATATTAGTAACTGGCTCAAGCGGTGGAGTTGGTTCAGTCGCGATCACTTTATTAGCACAATTAGGTTATAAAGCTGTCGCAGTAACAGGGCGAGTTGAAGAAAATGGTGATTTATTAAAAGAACTTGGTGCAAGTCGCGTTATTGCTCGTAGTGAATTAGAAGAGCCTGCTCGTCCTTTAGAAAAACAGTTATGGGCTGGCGCGATTGATACTGTTGGTAGCAAAATGCTTGCGAAGGTACTAGCTCAAATGGATTATGACGGTGCGGTAGTCGCTTGTGGTTTGGCTGGTGGCTTTGATTTACCAACAACGGTTATGCCATTTATTTTACGTGGTGTTAAATTATTAGGTGTAGATTCTGTTTCATGTGCTTACGAGAAACGTGTTAAAGCTTGGCAACGTTTAGTTGAGTTATTACCAGAAAGTTTTTATCAACAAGCGTGTCGAGAAATTGCTTTAGAGCAAGCTGTGGAATGTGCACAGGACATAATTAAAGGTCAAGTCACAGGACGTATTGTTATCAAATTATCTGCAGAATAATCCCTTCTCTATAAACTATAGCCTGCATTGCAGGCTATTCAATTTCTAAATTAATCCCATTTCTCTTATACGTTTATCAATTAACTGAGCACATTGTTCCTTTAATAACGTACGTAGCCATATTTGCTCTGCAGAATGTTCACAACGTGGATGCCAGATAAGTGAATAATCAAAGGGTTTAAACTCAAAGGGTAATGATTTAACAATGAGATCATGTTTTTTTGCGACTAAATAGGCTAAATCAGCAGGTACCGTAATAATGAGAGGCATTTTATCTACAATCGCTAGTGCCGCTTCTAAGTGGTAAGCGCGTAATACTGTTTTTGGTTTTTGATGGTTGCTCAAGGTACGCATCGATCAACGCTTTTACACCATCACTAATTGCGATTAAAGCGTGTGGATAAGCAAGGTAATCCGCTAGTGTTAATTCCTTTTCTGCAAGAGGGTGCGCTTTAGAAAACATACAAAAAACGCTCACTAATCCCAGTGGTTCCTGTACTAAGGATTCAATCTGACGAGTTGGCCGACAGATAGCCATATCGCAACCTTCCAAGGTTAATTGATTGAGTACTTGTTCATGCTGAAGCGGTACAAATTCTAATGATATATTAGGGGCAACTTCATAAATGCGAGGTAAGGCATAGGGCAAAATAGTTTGCATTGCATAATCGGTTGTTGCGATAGTAAAGTGTCGCTGACATAATTGTGGGTCAAAGTCTGTAGGAGACAATAAGCTACGTAAGGATTCGATTGGCTCATTTACCGCATTGCAAATCTCAATTGCTCGCTGTGTCGGCAGAAGATGTTGCCCTTGACGAATAAAAAGAGGATCTTTGAACAGCTCTCGTAATCTTCCTAACACGCGACTCATCGCAGATTGACTTAAATTAAGGCGAATAGCCGCTCTGCTGACACTACCTTCCTCTATCAGTATTTGTAAAGCAACTAATAGATTTAAGTTGCGATGATAGACCTCTTCTAATTCCATATGTTCACTCGTAATACAATTTCTAAGGTTTATTTTGAACAGAGTATCAGACTTTATTACAGCGATACTATTGTCAATAATGAGTAAAATTATTTTACTGCTTAATAGGATGTATTTCTTTGATGAAAGCTTTCTAAAGGGGAAATATTGATAGTTATTGAGATTTTATATTGCTAGTACCGTGTTTTGTCAACTAGGGCTGGTTAATAATAAAGTGGCTTAAGTCATTAACCTAAACCACTTGGAATTATTATTTATCTTTAATTTTCAGGATTGTGATTCACCTTTAATTTCAGGGTTTCATCAAAGTCTTTTTGTTTTTCGTGTTTACTTGCAATAAAGGAGTAAATCACAGGCAAGATAAACAGTGTGAACAAGGTACCAATAGAAAGCCCTGCGACAATAACAACACCAATACCGAAACGACTCACGGCACCTGCTCCAGTAGCAAATAATAATGGAATCAAACCTGCTACCATGGTCGCCGTTGTCATCAAAATCGGACGTAAGCGAACAGTGGTCGCTTTTTTCACCGCATCAATACGATTTAAACCATGATGCAGTTGTTCTTCTTTGGCAACTTCTGCAATTAAAATACCATGCTTTGTGATCAAACCAACTAAAGTGATCAAACCCACTTGGGTGTAGATGTTCATGGTAGGTGGTCCCCAACTTCCCATACCAAAACCTAACATTGCTGATGCTATATTAAATAACGGTCCAGATGCCATGACAAACAAAGCGCCACTAATGGCTAATGGTACTGTCATTAATATCACCAAGGGATCTCGTACACTTTCAAATTGACTAGCTAGTACTAAAAAGATAATTAATATCGCCAGTAAAAATGTCGTATATAGGGCATTACCTTCACTTACAAATTGACGTGATTCACCGAGGTAATCATGCCCATATCCTTGCGGTAGTTTAGTACTTGCAAGCTCTTCAAAGAAAGTGAGTGCTTCACCCATTGTTGAGCCTGGTGATAGTACTGCGCCAATTGTTGCACTATTTAACTGATTAAAGTGCGGTAGAGAACGCGGTTCTGCGACAACATCAATACTGATCAGCTCACTCAGAGGAAGCATATCGCCATTTTTTGCTCGCACATAAAAGTTGCCAAGCTTATCGGGAGATAAACGGTATTTTCGTTCAACCTGAGCGATCACTTCATAACTACGTCCATCAAGGTCGATACGGTTTAAATAACCATCACTGAGTAATGTGCCTAAGGTGATACCTATGTCTTGCATGGTTACACCATAAGCACCTGCTTTATCTCGGTCGATATTGATGTTCATGGTTGCAGAATCAAAGGCTAAATCCAAGGTCGAATAAACAAAGGTTGGATTTGCTTGCGTTGCTCGCTAACACATCACCTGCAATCTCTACTAAGCTTTCAAATGGGTTAGATGTTGTGATCACAAACTGCACTGGTAAACCACCCGATGAACCAGGTAATTCAGGCATCTGAAACAGCCGCAGTTGAAACAGCAGGAATAACATTGAATGCTGGCATTAATATTTTCTTCAAGTCATCGGGGCTTTCGCTACGTTGACTCCAAGGTTTCATGATAGCAATACCAAAAGCTTGGTTACCACTTGGGACTCCCGACATAGCTAAGCTACTTTGTACTGAGTCTTGTTCTGAAATCTTACCTGTCACCACCTTCATACTGTTTTCGATATAGTCTAGGTTGGCATTGGCAGGCGCCTTAGACATCATCATTAAGGCTCCTTTATCCTCGGCTGGGGCAAGTTCAGAGGGAATGAACTTAAACAGAAAAGGTAATGAGACAAAAACTAACAGGGCAAATAGAATTACTGCGGGGCGACGTGTCATGAGTTTATCAAGTAGTCTTGAATAGGTATTTGTAACACCACCTAATACCTTTTCAACACCTGTTTCGAAACGATTTGGCTGATGGTTATTTTTTAATAAAAGACTACACATCATAGGTGATAATGTGAGGGCCACTAACCCTGAAACAAAAACGGCACCGGCAAGTGTGAGTGCAAATTCAGAAAATAATGAACCAGTGATACCGCCCATTAGTGCAATTGGTGCATAAACGGTCGCTAATGTAATTGTCATAGAGATAACCGGTACTGCTATTTCTCGTGTACCTATAATCGCGACTCGGAAGGGGTCTTCTCCTGCTTTAACATGACGGTCTACATTTTCAACAACAACAATCGCATCATCTACCACCAATCCAATTGCCAGTACCATAGCTAATAGTGTCATTAGATTGATAGTGAAGCCGAACATTTGCATCGCCACTAACACACCAATCAAAGATAATGGAATGGTGATAATTGGAATAACAACTGCGCGCCAAGAACCTAAGAATAAAATCATTACCACTAGTACAATTAATCCCGCTTCAGAAATAGTTTTAATAACCTCTGAAATAGATTCTTCAATAGCAATGGTGGAGTCATAAAGCACTTCCATATTAATTGAACTAGGATTATTTTTTTCCAAATCGGGCAACATCGAGCGTACGCCAGCGGTAATGTCTAACGGATTTGCTGTTGGCGTCGCATCGATAGCGACAACGACGGCATCATTTCCGTTAGCCATCGCACGGTAGATATCATGGCTTTTTTCTAATGAAACACGGGCGATATCTTGCAGACGAATTGTTTTACCATCTTCGCGGGTTGCAATAATTAAGTTTTCTAATTCAGTGGAAGTTGATACCTGTGTTTTTGCATTACCATTAACTAGCGTGAAATAACTGTTTGCTTGCCCTGTAGCAGATTGGATATTATTAGCCTGTAAAATTTGTACAACATCTGCAGTGGTTAAGTTGAAACCTGCCATACGTTCAGGGTCTAACCAAACACGCATTGCAAATGGAGTTCCGCCGTATAAATTAACTTTCGCGACACCATTAATACTGAATAACTGTGGTTTAATAACCCGCTCGAGGTAATCAGTAATTTGGCTGGCGTTTAAAGCATCACTAGAAAAAGCAATATAGATAACCGAAGTACTTGAGCCTGTGCTGACATCAATGGTCGGATCTTCAGCTTCGCTTGGTAATTGAGAACGGACACTATTTACTTTAGCGAGTATATCCGCAACTGCACCATTTGGATCAGTATTAAGCTTCATATAAACGGTAATGCTAGAACTACCCATAAAGCTCTGTGAGGTCACAAAGTCGATGTTATCAGCCTGAGCAATTGCCTGTTCAATCGGCTGAGTAATAAAGCCTTGAATTAAATCTGCATTTGCACCGTAATAACTAGTGTTTACAGTGATCACTGTATTGGTCATTTTAGGGTACTCACGTACCTGCATGCTACCGAGTGCCTGTAACCCTAACAAAACAATGAGCAAGCTCAAAGATATAGCTAAGACAGGGCGTTTTATAAAGATATCTGTAAATTTCATATTGAGCCCTAAAGTGCTGGAACGTCAGATGGTTGAATAAGAATGTCAGATTCAGTGATGATTACATGTGAACCATTACTTAGGCGTACTTGACCACTCGTTACTATTTCATCACCCTCTTTTAATCCTGATAAAACATGAATATCACCGTCAATGCTCTTACCTAAGTCAACGATTTTTTGTGTTACCTGTTTAAATTCTTTGCCTGCTTCTGATGTTTGATCAGAAATGACATAAACCGTCTCGCCGTATAAGGTATAATTAATGGCGCTTTCAGGTACTGCGATTTGGTCTTTTAAGGTTGTTAAAATAATATTCGCTTTGGCAAACATACCAGAGCGTAATTTATGATCCTTATTAGGAATATCTGCTTGAACTTGGATAACACCACTTTGGTAATTTACAGCGGGTTCTATCGCTGAAATAGTACCTTTAAAAGTAGCATCTGCTTCGGCATCAACAAAAATATTCATTTCCTGGCCAATGCTAATTTTGTTTAAATCATTTTGTGGAATAGTAAAACGCATTTGCATGCGACTAACATCTTCTAAGCGAACAATTTCAGTCCCTGCGGATAAATATTCCCCCATAAACACATTACGTAAACCGGCTATACCATCAAAAGGAGCACGAATAACACGTTGGCTAATGGTTGCTTGATAGGCTTCAATTTGCCCTTGTAAGGTTAATAAATCAGCTTCTGCTTCATCAACTTGACCCTGTGAAACAGAGCCTTTTTTAAATAATGACAGCATACGCTGATAATTACGTTGCACTGCAGGTAAGCGTCCTTTTGAGGCTTTCAAATTCGCTTTTTCAACTTCAGAGTCAAGGTATACTAATGCATCACCTGTTTTCAGTGTTTGCCCGGAAACAAAATTTATTTTTACGATTTTGCCTGCAACTTCATTGGCTACTGTGACACCTTGAATTGGCTCAATAAAACCGATTGCACTTAGGTGAGGTGTCCAATCCTGCGTAGTAATTTTTTGAGTCGTGACAGGGAACTCAGGAATAGGCATATTAGCCAGAAATTCTTTTGTTTTAGCGGCACTAAGCATGTTGAATGCGATGACACTACCAAAAATAAGTATGGCAAGTACTAATGCTGATGCAATCCATTTTTTCATTTTGTAACCTTAATCTGATATTTATTAGTAACTTATTAGAAACGCCTTCATTATGAAGGTGTTCTGAGTCGGTATGTTATTTTTTGATGGTATCCCATGAAGTCTGGCAGACTTCATTAATTAACTGATCACTCATTTCAAGCTGATCACGTAATACTCTTTTTGCTAAATTAATTGCACTGTCAAAACTTAATGTTATTAACACGGCAATAGGCCAATCTTTCAATTCGCCGTTATCAATACCCTGTTGATATAGTTCTTCCATCGGTTGCAATTCTTCCCCGTCAAACATTTTTAGTTTTTGACGGCATTCACTAGGCAGGTGACAGAGAATTTCAATCACAGCTAAGCGCTGTGGATTTTCTAAGACAGAATCAAAAGCATTGCGCCATAAGGAATTGTATTTTTCTTGGTCGCTTTGTTGTTCCGTCCAATCAGAAAAAATGCGTGTTGCTATTTCTTGTCTGATATAGCGATGTAACTCAGTGATGAGCGCTTCTTTATTTTCGAAATAACGATAAATGGTACCTGTCTTGCTATACCTGCTGTATCTGCGAGTAATTTCATGGATAGTCCATAAAGCCCGCGTTTCTGCTAGAATCTTTTCTGTTGTCAGTAATATTTGTGTGTGTTTATCCATAAAAAGTAATACCAAAGTGAATGAACGTTCATTATCGTCATTTAATTCTTTTATGCAATGAAAATTATAATTATTATGTCTTTTAGTTAATGCTAGAATAAAAATACAATTTATAAATTGGAACTATTATGGCTATTTTAGTAACTGGTGGAGCAGGTTATATCGGCTCTCATACGGTATTAGAGTTATTAGTGGCAGAGCAAGAGGTGATCATCATTGATAACCTTTGTAATGCATCGAAAATTTCTTTAACACGTGTTGAAAAGCTTACAGGTAAAACTTGTACTTTTTATGAAGGTGATATTTTAGATAAATCTTTTTTAGACTCGGTTTTTGCTAAGCATAGTATTGACTCGGTTATCCACTTTGCTGGCTTGAAAGCGGTTGGCGAATCAGTTGCGAAACCCGTGTTGTATTATCAAAATAATGTACAAGGCACGTTAACCCTGTTAGATGCAATGGCAGAGGCGGGCGTATTTAATTTAGTATTTAGTTCTTCTGCAACAGTGTATGGCGATCCTAGTCATTTACCTATTCGAGAAGATTTTCCTGTTGGTGGAACAACTAACCCCTACGGTACATCTAAACTTATGGTTGAGATGGTATTGCAGGATGTCGCTAAATCAGACCCACGGTGGTCATTTGCTATTTTGCGTTACTTTAATCCTGTAGGTGCTCATATTTCAGGGCAAATTGGCGAAGATCCAAATGGTATTCCTAATAACTTATTACCTTATATTTCACAGGTAGGTGTTGGTAAGTTAAAAGCGTTAGCTGTTTTTGGTGATGATTACGATACTAAAGATGGAACGGGTGTACGTGACTATATTCATGTGGTAGATCTTGCTATTGGACATTTGAAAGCTCTAGATATCATTTCTCAGAAAACCGGAGTGAATATTTATAATCTAGGAACGGGTAATGGTTTTTCTGTTTTAGAAATGATTAAAGCCTTTGAAGTCGCAAGCGGAAAAACCATTGCTTATAATATTTCTCCTCGTCGTGAGGGTGATATTGCCGCTTGTTATCGTTGCACCTGAAAAAGCATTAGCCGAACTTAATTGGCAAGCGGAAAGAGGTTTAGCAGAAATGATGCAAGATACTTGGCGTTGGCAGTCGAATAACCCTAATGGTTACTCAGAATAAATTCGATACCTTTAATCGTATAAAAGTGATCGTATAAAAAATCTTTAGCAAAAAAATCCACCTCGGTGGATTTTTTATGCGCCTTTTTTAATAAGGTAGCGATAGGGTATTTGCTCAATATGACTTTCTATTAAAGTATGATCCATAAAACGGCAGAAACTTGGAATATCACGTGTGGTCGCAGGATCATCTGCTATTACTTCTAATATTTCACCCTGTTGCATTTTTCTGACTGTTTTGCGGATCATCATTACCGGTTCAGGGCAACGTAATCCAAGTGTATCGAGTTTTTGTATATCTTCTTCATTCATTAAATCAAAATCACTTTTTTTAACTTTCAGCTATTAGTTGCGACGTTCATAGCTAGAAGCTCGTAACTCGCAACTATTAATCAGCAGTCTAACAACTAATTGTTTTTAAATGAAAGCTGTCAGCTAAAAACTGACAGCTTTCTATTCTTAGCCTGTATTACGAAGTCCTCGTCGCAATACCTGCAATGGTTACCATCAATGCTTGATTGATAACTGGGCATAGTTCTTCGGCATTTTCACGTGAACGAGAAAGCAATTCCGCCTGTAACATGTTTAATGGATCAACATAAGGGTTACGTAATGAAATCGATTCTTTAATCCATGGCTGTTGTTGCATTAGGTTATGGTCAGGGATTGTTTCCAGTACCATTTCACGTGTTAGTTTTAAATTATCACGTAAGCGTTGGCCAAGTGGCCATAGCTCTTTAGGAACAAGACGCTCTTCATAGAATTTTGTTAACTCTTCATCAGCTTTTAAGAACACCATTTCAAACATTTCTAAACGTGTATGGAAGAAAGGCCAATTACAATACATTTCTTGTAATAGATCTTTTTTACCTTCATCTAATAATGTTTTTAAAGAAGTACCAGCACCTAGCCAAACAGGTAACATTAGGCGGTTTTGACTCCAAGCAAATATCCATGGGATTGCACGCAGACTTTCTACGCCACCATTTGGTTTACGTTTTGATGGACGACTACCTAGGGCTAGTTTACCGAGTTCTAGCTCAGGTGTTACGCTACGGAAATAGGGTACAAAGTCAGGCTCTTCGCGTAGGAAGTGACGATATTCTTGACAAGACTGTTCAGAAAATTGATCCATCAAATCACGCCACTCTTGTTTCGGTGCTGGTGGCGGTAACAAGTTAGCTTCTAAAATAGCGGCGGTATAAATACTTAAGCTTTGTACTGCTACTTTTGGTAAACCAAATTTAAAGCGGATCATCTCGCCCTGTTCAGTAACACGTAATCCGCCTTTTAATGAACCAGGAGGTTGCGATAATAGCGCTTGATGTGCAGGTGCACCACCACGACCAATTGTACCACCACGTCCATGGAACAAGACTAACTTAATGTCGTTTTCTTCACTAACTTTAACAAGACCTTCCTGTGCAAGGTATTGTCCCCAGTTTGCAACAATCACGCCGGCATCTTTAGCAGAGTCTGAGTAACCAATCATGACATGTTGTTCACCGTTAATATAACCACGGTACCAGTCAACAGCATATAAACGTTGCATTACTTCTTTTGCGTTATTTAAATCATCTAGCGTTTCAAAAAGTGGAGCAACAGGAATGCGGAATGGGCAACCTGCTTCTTTTAATAATAGTTGTACTGCTAATACATCTGATGCTTGGCGTGCCATTGAGATAATGTAAATACCCAATGCTTCTTTATCTGTTTCAGCTACGACTTTACAGGTGTCTAATACTTCTTGTACATCTGCAGAAGGCTCCCAGTTAGCTGGAATAAGAGGGCGTTTACTATTTAGCTCTTGTAATAAAAAGGCTTGTTTATCCGCTTCACTCCAAGCGTTGTAATCACCCATGCCTAAATAAAGGGTTAATTCTGAAAGAGCATTCCCATGACGTTCACCATCTTGACGAATATCTAGTTTAACTAAGCTAATGCCAAAACAAGCTACACGACGTAAAATATCGAGAATTAAACCATTTGCAATAGAGTGCATTCCACAGGCTTTTAATGACTGGTAACACAACTCAAGCTGCTCTTTTAATTGCTCAGTGCGAGTAATGATATCCTGTGCATCACTTTTTTGATTTTGTAGTGTTGCACTAAGTGATGTAAGTGTCTCTTTTAATTCCATGCGTAATTTACGAAGAATTGCGCGATAAGGTTCATCGGCATCACCTACAATTGCACGTAAACTTTCATCGCAACTACTCATTGATAGTTCTTCAGTTAATTGTTTAATATCCTGTAGATATAAACTAACTGCCATCCAACGACTGGTTAATAGCACTTCTTGAGTTACTTTTGCGGTAACAAAAGGGTTACCGTCTCGGTCTCCCCCCATCCAAGAAGTAAATTTAATAGGTGAAGCGTCGGCTGGTAATGATAAACCTAATCCGGCTTGTAGTTTTGCATCTAACTCACGCACATAAAGTGGAACAGCTTCCCATAGGCTATTTTCAATAACACCAAAGCCCCATTTAGCTTCATCAACAGGTGTCGGGCGATGTTTACGAATATCGTTAGTATGCCAAGCTTGAGTAATTAATTGCTCAAGGCGGTCTAATAATTGATCACGTTCTTTATCAGAAATGTCAGAAATCTCTAATAGGGTTAAACATTCGTTAATCGCAGTATATTTATGAATCAGAGTACGACGTGTAATTTCAGTTGGATGTGCGGTTAATACCATATCCATTGATAATTCATTAATCGTTTGTTGCATGCTCTCTCTAGAGACATCTGAGTTTTTAAGTTTGGCAATTAATTGTTGCATCGGATCTGGCGCACAAACACCAGAATCACAATGGCGAGAGATCCCATGAAATTGTTCAGCAATATTGGCAAGATTTAAAAAATGAGTGAAGGCACGAGCAACAGGTACTAATTCATCATCAGAAAGATTGGTTAAAACAGTTACTAAGGTTTCTCCATCTTTTTCATTACCTGCTCGGGATGCTTTAGAAAGCTGGCGAATTGACTCAATTTTATCAAGGAACTCCTCACCTAAATGGTCGCCGATACTTTTACCTAATAATTGACCTAATAAACTCACATTTCCACGCAAGTTTGCATATTGCTCTGTCATAAAAAACCTCTGTAATCTGTAATTAAAGTACATTTAAACTTGTAATAGCATAATAAATTACCATAAAAGCACTAACAGTCAATCATGGCTCACGCTTTAACCGTAAAATTAAGCATTTATATGTGTAATTAAATTACACAATAGCGTTGGATCAATTTATTGATGACTTCCTGTGTTGGTTTAACAAAAGATAAATCTAAATACTCGTTGGGTTGATGTGCCTGAGCAATATGACCAGGGCCTAACACGATAGTGTCGCAACCAAGTTGTTCAATAAAAGGCGCTTCCGTACAATAATTAGCGCTTTGAGCTGTATTCCCCGTATAAATTTCAGCTTGTTTAATCAAATCTGAATGCTCTGGGCATTGATATGAAGGAATAGGCTCATGGAGATGATAGATATCAACACTTTTGGGATAGCGCTTTTCGATTTCAGACAAGGCATCTTTAACAGTGACAAACAATTCATTGGTGCTAATGCCAGGTATAGGGCGCATATCGATATGTAAATCACAACATCCACAAATACGATTTGGGCTATCGCCACCGTTAATAGCACCAAAATTTAAGGTCGGGTAAGGCACTGCAAAATGCTGGCTATTATATTTTTCTTTGAAAGTTTGTTGTACTTTCTTTAGTTCGCCAATGACTAAATGCATAATTTCAATGGCGTTTAAGCCTTTGTCTGGGTCGGAACTATGGCCACTGTGACCAGTAATACGAATACCTTCAGACATATGACCTTTATGCATCACCACAGGAACCATTCCCGTTGGTTCTCCAATAATGGCGTAATCAGGTTTAATGGATTTTTGCGAAGCTATTGCCTGTGCCCCAGACATAGTGGTTTCTTCATCGGCAGTGGCTAAAATACGTAGAGGTTTATTAAGTTTACTTAAATCTAAGCCTTTTAAGACTTCGATAACAAAAGCAAAAAAACCTTTCATATCGATAGTTCCAAGTCCATATAAACGGTTATCTTTTTCTACTACTTTAAAAGGGTCGGTTGCCCAAGCGCCTTCATCATAAGGTACCGTATCCGTATGTCCTGCTAATAATAGCCCACCATCGCCACTACCATAGGTTGAAATTAAATTAAATTTACCAGGAGCATTAGGTACTTCGGTTATTTCATTGCTAAAACCAAGCTCTTCTAACCAAGTTGCTAATTGATTGATAACTTTTATATTACTTTGATCCCATGAAGTGTCAGTTGAACTAATGGAGGGAAGTGCAATAAGATCTTTATATAAATTAATAAACGTAGGTAGTGCCATAGATAACCCTTTTAAATATGTAGCTAGAATGTGCAACAAATAAAGCTTATAAGTTTCAGTTTACGCGTTAGTAGCGAGCAATTAAACACAATCTTTATTTGCGACTAAGTAAGTTATTACTTGTACTCTATTGTGCTTATTAGCTCGGTTAATAAACGTTTAGAGAATCAGTTAGTCTTATCTGCTAAGTAACACTTTGAATATTAATGTTTAATTTGGAAATTACAAATTATTTTAATATTTATTCATAATTATTGCATAAATAATCACTTTTATTTAGAATGTCATTTCTAATGAGGCATTTCTTTTTGAAGTCATTTTTTTATAATAACGCCTTTACCACTCCATTAAATTTTTAACTATTTTCAACACAGGATTTTTTATGCTAAAAGCGATCATCGTTGGCGCAAGTGGATACACTGGTGCTGAGCTAGCACATTTTTTAACGCGTCATCCAGAGATTGAATTGGCTGGCTTATATGTTTCTGAAGGTAGTTTAGATAAAAACAAAAAATTATCTTCTTTATACGGCAACTTGCTTGGTGTTGTTGATATGCCTTTGTTACCACTTGGTAATAGTGGAATCAAACAAGCTTGTGAGGGCATTGATATTGTTATTCTTGCGACTGCACATGAAGTTAGCCATGATTTAGCGCCACTGTTTTTAGCTGAAAATACGGTTGTATTTGATTTGTCAGGGGCTTTTCGTGTTAAATCAGCAGGCTTTTACGAGAAGTTTTATGGATTTAGCCATCAATATCCAGAGTTACTAGAAAAAGCAGTTTATGGCTTAGCGGAATGGAATGCTGAAGCGGTTAAGAAAACTGATTTAATCGCCGTACCGGGTTGTTACACAACAGCCTCATTAACAGCATTAAAACCTTTAGCAGAGGCAGGGTTAATCAAAGAAGATTATAAACCAACCATTAATGCGACTAGTGGTGTAAGTGGCGCTGGGCGTAAAGCTAATATAGCAAGTAGTTTCTGTGAAGTGAGTTTACAGCCTTATGGTGTATTTACTCACCGTCATAAACCTGAAATCGATCAGCATTTAGGTCTACCTGTGGTCTTTACACCACATTTAGGTAGTTTTAAGCGTGGTATTTTAGCAAGTATTAATGTTGTTTTAAAAGCAGGAGTGAGTGCAGAGCAAGTTAATCAAGCTTATCAAAATGCCTATGCCGATAAACCGATTGTGCGTTTGATGGATGGCACAATGCCTGCCCTTAAAAATGTAGTCGGTACGCCTTACTGTGATTTAGGCTGGGCGGTTGAAGGTGAAGACTTAGTGGTCTTTAGTGCGATTGATAATTTGCTTAAAGGTGCTTCATCTCAAGCAATGCAATGTATCAATCTGCGCTTTGGTTTTGATATCACCACATCACTTTCATAAAAGAGCTGACAACATGAAACAACCTTTATTAATTAAATTAGGTGGTGCAGTGCTTGAAAATGAACAAGCGCTGAGTAATTTATTTACTGCTTTAACCACTTATTTAGCAAAAGAACAACGCCCATTGTTATTGGTACATGGTGGTGGTGTAATCGTGGAAGATGTTTTAAATAAGATGAGCATTAAAAGCGAAAAGAAAAATGGTCTGCGTATTACTCCGTTTGATCAAATAGGTTATGTTGCAGGTGCGTTAGCGGGAACATCTAACAAACTGTTAATGGCAAAAGCGCTACAGTCTGGTCTTTCGGCGGTGGGGTTATCTCTAGCCGATGGTTTTAGTTGTAAAGTGACACAGATGGATCCTGATCTCGGTGCTGTTGGTATTTGTTCAGCTAATGATCCTAAGTTGATTAATCATTTATTAGCTGGTGGATTTTTACCGGTGATATCATCTATCGCGATTGGTGATGATGCGCGTTTATATAATGTTAATGCTGACCAAGCGGCAATTGCCATTTGTGAGTTATTAAATGCAGAATTGGTTTTTCTATCTGATGTTGATGGTGTGTGGGATGCACAGAAAAACGTTATTCCTGAGTTAAATACACAATTAGCTGATACACTGATTGCTGAAAATGTTATTCAAGATGGCATGGCTGTCAAAGTTAAAGTCGCGTTACAAGCGACAGAGCAATTAGGTCAAGTTATGCTAGCCAGCTGGAAAAACCCAGAAAATTTAGTTTCATTATTAGCTGGAAAAGCAGTGGGAACAAAAGTCATAAAATAGGTACTAAATATGAAAGATTTATTAACGGGTTTTGAAATGACCCAGGAACAGGCATTAGCCCTGATTGCATTAGGTAAAGACTTAAAAGCAAACCCAGCAAAATATGCGCAAGCTTTAGCAGGTAAAAGTATTGTTACCTTATTTGAAAAGCAATCACTGCGTACACGTGTCACTTTTGATATTGGTATTCATAAGCTAGGTGGTCATGCTGTTTATTTGGACCAAACAAATGGTGCAATGGGTAGTCGTGAAGACGTAAAAGATTTTCTTGCTAATATTTCTCGCTGGGCTGATTGTATTGTAGCGAGAGTATATGATCACGAAACATTAGTTGAAATGCAGGAATATGCCACAGTACCTGTTATTAATTCGTTATGTGATTTATACCATCCGTGCCAAGCAATGGCTGATTTCATGACTATTTCACAGAACTATGATGACGTTTCTAAAGTGAAATTAGCTTATATTGGAGATGGTAATAACGTTACTCACTCTTTATTTATTGCAGGTGCAATTTTAGGGGCAACGGTAACGGCAGTTTGCCCAATCGGCCATAGCCCTGATGCGCAAATTATTCAGCAAGCGCAGGATATAGCGACTACAACAGGTGCTACTATCACGGTAACCAATTCGCTTGAAGATATTAAAGGTTATGATGTGGTTTATGGTGACACTTGGTTATCAATGGGCGATGATACACCTTTAGCAGAAATTAAAGCTAAATTGATGCCATACCAAATCAATCAAGAGCTTTTAGATATGACTGGTATCAAACATATTTTACATTGCCAACCTGCTCATCGAGGACTTGATATTACCTCGGAAGTGATGGATGGGCCTGCTTCATTGATTTTTGATCAAGCAGAAAATAGAATGCATATACAAAATGCAATAATGTTAACGTTAATTAACTAAACAATGTTGATCAAAGGAAAATAATCAATGAGTAAAGTAAAGAAAGTTGTTCTCGCTTATTCTGGTGGCTTAGACACATCTGCAATCATTCCATGGTTAAAAGAGACTTATGATGATTGTGAAATCGTCGCTTTTTGTGCCGATGTTGGTCAAGGTGAAGAAGAGTTAGTTGGTTTACATGAAAAAGCAATCGCCTCTGGTGCTTCTGAATGTCACATTGTTGATTTAAAAGAAGAGTTTGTTGCTGATTACATCTACCCAACTATGGCAACGGGTGCGGTATACGAAGGTACTTATTTATTAGGTACATCAATGGCACGTCCAATCATTGCCAAAGCGCAAGTTGAAGTTGCTCTTAAAGTTGGCGCTGATGCGGTATGTCATGGTTGTACTGGTAAAGGTAATGACCAAATCCGTTTTGAAAGTTGTTTTGCTTCTTTAGCACCGCGACTAAAAGTGATCGCACCTTGGCGTGAATGGGATATGGTTTCTCGTGAAGATCTACTTGATTACCTTGCTGAGCGTAATATTAAATCTGCGACCTCTGCTACTAAGATTTATTCTCGTGATGCAAATGCATGGCACATTTCGCACGAAGGTGGTGAATTAGAAGACCCATATAATGAGCCAAGTAAGGGTGTATGGACTTTAACAGTTGATCCACTTGATGCACCAAATGAGCCTGAATACGTTACTTTAAAAGTAGAAAATGCACGTGTTACTGAAGTTGATGGTGTTGCACTTTCTCCTTACGATGCATTAATGCTGTTAAATGACAAAGCTGCAGCGCATGGTGTTGGTCGTGTTGATATTACCGAAAACCGTACGGTTGGTATGAAGTCTCGAGGCTGTTATGAAACTCCTGGAGGTACTGTGATGGTCGGCGCATTACGTGGTATCGATGAACTAGTTCATGATAAACCATCTCGTCGCTGGCGTGATCAAGTGGGTCAAGAATTTGCTCACTTAGTTTATGACGGTCGTTGGTTTACTCCACTATGTGGTTCTTTACTAGTCGCATCTGAATCATTAGCAAAAGATGCTAATGGTGAAGTTGTTGTTCGTTTATACAAAGGGCAAGCTACAGCTGTTAAGAAACGTTCTCCAAATAGTCTTTACTCAGAAGAGTTTGCTACATTTGGTGATGATAATGTTTATGATCAAAAACATGCAGAAGGTTTTATTCGCCTTTACTCTTTATCAAGCCGTATCCGTACTTTGAATAAAAACAAATAAGCACGGTAGCTGATACACGTAATTCCTGCCTCGCTACTGCGTCGCAGGAATTTCTATTTTTATAACTTATTGATAATATTAAAAAATAAATTATAAAAATAGATTAACAAAAATATTAATACACTCTTCAGTTTAACATCCCTAGATATATATGAAGTTAGTTGAGTAGTGACACTAAACAGAAAGCAACGGAGTAATGTATGGCATTATGGGGCGGACGTTTTAGCCAAGCGGCAGACGTAAAATTTAAATTATTCAATGACTCATTACGGTTTGACTACCGCCTAGCTGAGCAAGATATTATTGGTTCTATTGCTTGGTCGAAAGCATTACAGAGCGTAAATATTTTAACTTCAGATGAGCAAGCTCGATTAGAAGAAGCATTGGATGCATTATTAGTCTCTGTTCAAGCTAATCCAAAACAAGTTTTACAATCAGATGCAGAAGATATCCATTCTTGGGTTGAGACACAATTAATTCAACGTGTTGGTGACTTAGGTAAAAAATTACACACTGGTCGTAGTCGTAACGATCAGGTAGCAACCGATTTAAAACTTTGGTGTAAGAAAACTGCCTTAGAGTTAATTGTTCACCTTGATAGCTTAGAAGCAAAACTTATTGAGCTCGCTCGTATTCACCAGTCTGTTGTTTTACCTGGTTACACTCATTTACAGCGTGCTCAACCTGTAACTTTTTCGCACTGGTGTCTAGCTTATTTAGAAATGCTAGAAAGAGATCATAGTCGTCTAGAAGGTTGTCTTGAGCGTTTAGACACTTGTCCATTAGGAAGTGGTGCACTTGCAGGTACTGGTTATCCAATGGATAGAACAGCACTAGCGCACTCTTTAGGCTTTAAACGTGCAACAAGAAATAGTTTAGATTCCGTTTCGGATCGTGACCACGTGGTTGAGTTGATGAGTTGTGCAACACTGTCGATGGTGCATTTATCACGTATGGCCGAAGACCTTATTTTTTACAACAGTGGTGAATCTGGTTTCATCGAAATGTCAGATCAAGTTACCTCTGGTTCTTCATTAATGCCACAAAAGAAAAATCCTGATGCAATGGAACTTATTCGTGGTAAATCAGGACGTGTATTTGGCTCTTTAGCAGGTATGTTAATGACCCTTAAAGCTTTACCGCTAGCCTACAACAAAGATATGCAAGAAGATAAAGAAGGTCTTTTTGATGCATTAGATACCTGGGGCGATTGCTTAGAGATGGCATCAATGGCGTTGACCGATCTGAAAGTAAATGAACAACGTACTAAAGAAGGCGCACAAGGTGGTTATTCAAACGCAACAGAAACTTGCCGATTACCTTGTTGCGAAAGGGATCCCATTCCGCGAGGCACATCATATTGTTGGTGTCGCAGTTGTATTTGCAATTGAAAAAGGCATTCCATTAGAAGAGTTGACGGTTGAGGAATTTAAACAATTCTCAGATGTAATAGAAGATGATGTTTACCCGACCTTAACACTTGAAGCAACACTTGGCGCACGTAAAGCACTTGGTGGTGTCGCACCTGAACAAATTGAATTTGCATTAACAGAAGCAGAAGTTCGCCTCGCAAATCGTGATACATCCGGAATTGTAATAAGACCTGCTCGTTTAACTGATATTGATCGCATTCAATCAATGGTCAATCATTGGGCAGATAAAGGCGAAAACTTACAAAGAGATAATGCTGATTTAGCAAATTCTGTCGATGAGTTTACTGTCGCGGAAATAGACGGGAAAGTGACTGCCTGTGCATCAGTACATATTTATGACACAGGTTTAGCTGAAATTCGTTCAGTAGCAGTAGAGCCTGGTTTCGAAGGACGAGGTCAAGGCAGTGCATTAGTTAACTTATTACTTAAACGTTTAGAAAAAGAAGAAATTAAACGTTTATTTGTTTTGACACGTATGCCTGACTTTTATATGAAGCTTGGTTTCAGTCCAGAAAGTAAGAGTACGATGCCTGAAAAAGTACTGAAGGATTGTGCGATGTTTGTGAGTGAACATGCCAGTGATGAAAAAGCATTAGAATTAAATTATAAAACGAGCATGTTATTGCATAAAGAGATGTAACTCGTAAAAACTTTAAGGCTTGTATACCCGTTACCATTCAAGATGCAAAGTTCAGCAAGTTGTGAGGTGAGTAGATTCTAGGCAGAAAGTTGAAGATCTAACTAGTTAAATCAAAACTTTCTAACAACGAAGATACTTGCCTCAAAACTTGCCCTGCGGGTCGCTAGCTCGAAAAGCAATTCATCGTTGCAACATTTGATAAGGGCTAGCCATTGTCATCATGTTGCGCCTTGTCTTGCAGTCCGAGCTATCGACTGAACAAAGCATCTTGATTGGTAACGGGTATATATTAGAAACAAGCCTTTTTTTGACCAAGCTAATTAGTTTCTTCTAAGTATTCATTTTTCAAATTAACATAGTGTGTCGCAGAGCGTTTCAAAAAAGCGAATTCCTTCTTAGTTAATTCTCTTGCTTGTTTAACGGGAGAACCAACATACAAATAACCGGATTTAAGTACCTTATTAGGTGGCACTAATGATCCAGTTTGCTAATATAATATCATCTTCAATTTTGGCGTTATCTAGCACAATAGCTCCCATCCCAATTAAAACACGAGAGCCAATTTGACATGCATGTAACATTGCTTTGTGTCCGACAGTAACATCTTCTCCAATATTTAATGAATAACCATCAACGCTAGCTTCACCCTTTCGCGCAACATGTAATACAGAACCATCTTGAATATTAGTTCTTTTACCTACTTTTATATTATTAACATCACCACGTAAAACACACATTGGCCAAATGCTCACATCATCAGCAAGTTCAACATCACCTATAATTGAAGAAAAAGGGTCAATATAAACATTATTAGCAACCTTTGGGGAAATACCTTTATATGTACGTAAGATAGGAAACATAATTTGCCTTAAACTAAGTAATTAAAAAATCACTATACGATAAAAAATTGTGTGTAACAAAGAAAAATCTGTGGATAACTTGTGGCTAAATTAGGTATAAAAAATTAAATTAAAAATAACCGCTTTTTCTTTAAAAAAGCCTTGCCAATGTAAACCCAGTCCCTATAATGCGACCCCACAGACACGGCGACTAACGAAAGTTACTCACTAAGTCTAGAGCCAACAAATGCTTAGCATTTGAGTCAAAAAATTAAATGATTTAATTTGTTGACAAGGTTCAAGGTTAGCGTATTATACGCACCTCGCCGAAAGGCACGCTCTTTAACAATTTAATCAAACAATCTGTGTGAGCATTGATAGTAGATTTCAAAATAGTCCTTCGGGACAAAAAGAATCAATATCAATGACACACGAATTAATTCATTAATTCAGAATAACATTGTACTTCGGTACATAGTTTTAGTCAGTAATATTGAGTCAGGTTGCCTTCTTCTTCGAAGAAAACAACCACATTAAACTTTAAATTGAAGAGTTTGATCATGGCTCAGATTGAACGCTGGCGGCAGGCTTAACACATGCAAGTCGAACGGTAACAGGAATAGCTTGCTATTCGCTGACGAGTGGCGGACGGGTGAGTAATGCTTGGGAACATGCCTTTACGTGGGGGACAACAGTTGGAAACGACTGCTAATACCGCATAATGTCTTCGGACCAAAGCAGGGGACCTTCGGGCCTTGCGCGTAAAGAGTGGCCCAAGTGGGATTAGCTAGTTGGTAAGGTAATGGCTTACCAAGGCAACGATCCCTAGTTGGTCTTAGAGGATGACCAGCCACACTGGAACTGAGACACGGTCCAGACTCCTACGGGAGGCGACAGTGGGGAATATTGCACAATGGGGGAAACCCTGATGCGGCCATGCTCGCGTGTGTGAAGAAGGCTTTCGGGTTGTAAAGCACTTTCAGTGGGGAGGAAAGGGTATTAGTTAATAACTGATATCTGTGACGTTACCCACAGAAGAAGCACCGGCTAACTCCGTGCCAGCGTACGCGGTAATACGGAGGGTGCGAGCGTTAATCGGAATTACTGGGCGTAAAGCGCGCGTAGGTGGTTAATTAAGTCAGATGTGAAAGCCCCGGGCTCAACCTGGGAACGGCATTTGAAACTGGTTAACTAGAGTTTTGTAGAGGGTGGTAGAATTTCAGGTGTAGCGGTGAAATGCGTAGAGATCTGAAGGAATACCAGTGGCGAAGGCGGCCACCTGGACAAAGACTGACACTGAGGCGCGAAGGCGTGGGGAGCAAACGGGATTAGATACCCCGGTAGTCCACGCAGTAAACGATGTCTATTAGAAGTTTGTGGCTATATGCCGTGGGTTTCAAAGCTAACGCATTAAATAGACCGCCTGGGGAGTACGGTCGCAAGGTTAAAACTCAAATGAATTGACGGGGGCCCGCACAAGCGGTGGAGCATGTGGTTTAATTCGATGCAACGCGAAGAACCTTACCATCCCTTGACATCCAGAGAATCACCAAGAGATTGATGAGTGCCTTCGGGAACTCTGAGACAGGTCGTTGCATGGCTGTCGTCAGCTCGTGTTGTGAAATGTTGGGTTAAGTCCCGCAACGAGCGCAACCCTTATCCTTACTTGCCAGCGGGTTATGCCGGGAACTTTAGGGAGACTGCCGGTGATAAACCGGAGGAAGGTGGGGACGACGTCAAGTCATCATGGCCCTTACGGGATGGGCTACACACGTGCTACAATGGCAAATACAAAGGGTTGCTAACCTGCGAGGGTATGCGAATCTCATAAAGTTTGTCGTAGTCCGGATCGGAGTCTGCAACTCGACTCCGTGAAGTTGGAATCGCTAGTAATCGTGGATCAGAATGCCACGGTGAATACGTTCCCGGGCCTTGTACACACCGCCCGTCACACCATGGGAGTGGGTCGCACCAGAAGTCATTAGCTTAACCTTTCGGGGATGGCGATGACCACGGTGTGGTTCATGACTGGGGTGAAGTCGTAACAAGGTAGCCCTAGGGGAACCTGGGGCTGGATCACCTCCTTACGTAAAGAAACTGCTATTAGTGCCCACACAGATTGTTTGATTAGAATGATAAAGAGAATAGATAGACCTTTTATTGGGTCTGTAGCTCAGTTGGTTAGAGCGCACCCCTGATAAGGGTGAGGTCGGCAGTTCAAATCTGCCCAGACCCACCAAAATCGCACTATTACTGCGTTATAAAGCTCGTCGTTTAGTGAACTAAACGTCCTCACTTTATGCCTTGTCCTAGTACGATTTGGTACTGAATAAAAACTATCTAAACCACCATGTTGGGGCTATAGCTCAGCTGGGAGAGCGCCTGCCTTGCACGCAGGAGGTCTGCGGTTCGATCCCGCATAGCTCCACCACTTCATTGAAGTGACCTAACATGAGACAGAAGCCTTATATAAGTATCACTACTTACATAAGGCTTTTTTTAGCGAAAAAGCCTGCTCTTTAACAATTAGGAAAGCTGATAAAGTTCTTATTTATCACACAATAACAATGACACTTTAGTGTTGATTGGTGTGGTAAATATAAACGAAATTTTACGTTTCATTTATGAAATGTAAATTGTTCTCAATTATTAAAACTTAGGTTTTAGTAATTGTAATCAAGCAAAATAAATAGTTCTTTTTTCACGTAGTGAAATGAGAACAGTACGTATCTACGAGTTAGTAATTTATTATTGATTCTAGGTGCACGAAAAACGAATGTGTTTTTCATAGTAAAATATGAGGATCGCAAGCGTCTTGGAAACAACATACAGACAATAAGTTTTTTTAAAATTCTTAGAATTTGTATGGTTAAGTGAATAAGCGTGCACGGTGGATGCCTAGGCAATTAGAGGCGATGAAGGACGTGGTAATCTGCGATAAGTCCAGGGGAGTTGATAACAAGCGTTATATCCTGGAATCTCCGAATGGGGCAACCCGGCACTTAGTGTCATCTGTATGTGAATACATAGCATATGGAAGCGAACGAGGGGAACTGAAACATCTAAGTACCCTTAGGAAAAGAAATCAACCGAGATCCCGAAAGTAGCGGCGAGCGAAATCGGGCCAGCCCTTAAGCTAGATAAAAGTTAGTGGAATGCTCTGGAAAGTGCAACGGTACAAGGTGATAGTCCTGTACACAAAAACTTCTACTTAGTGAAAACGAGTAGGTCGGGACACGAGAAATCCTGACTGAATATGGGGGGACCATCCTCCAAGGCTAAATACTCCTAATTGACCGATAGTGAACCAGTACCGTGAGGGAAAGGCGAAAAGAACCCCTGTGAGGGGAGTGAAATAGAACCTGAAACCGTGTACGTACAAGCAGTAGGAGCCGACTTAGTTCGGTGACTGCGTACCTTTTGTATAATGGGTCAACGACTTAATTTCAGTAGCAAGGTTAACCATTTAGGGGAGCCGTAGGGAAACCGAGTCTTAACTGGGCGAATAGTTGCTGGGATTAGACCCGAAACTTGGTGATCTAGCCATGAGCAGGTTGAAGGTTGAGTAACATCAACTGGAGGACCGAACCCACTAATGTTGAAAAATTAGGGGATGACTTGTGGCTGGGGGTGAAAGGCCAATCAAACCAAGAGATAGCTGGTTCTCCTCGAAAGCTATTTAGGTAGCGCCTCATGTATCACTGTTGGGGGTAGAGCACTGTTTAGGCTAGGGGGTCATCCCGACTTACCAACCCTATGCAAACTCCGAATACCAACAAGTGCAATCATGGGAGACACACGGCGGGTGCTAACGTCCGTCGTGGAAAGGGAAACAACCCAGACCGCCAGCTAAGGTCCCAAAGTATATGTTAAGTGGGAAACGATGTGGAAAGGCTTAGACAGCTAGGATGTTGGCTTAGAAGCGACCATCATTTAAAGAAAGCGTAATAGCTCACTAGTCGAGTCGGTCTGCGCGGAAGATTTAACGGGGCTAAACATATCACCGAAGCCGCGGACGCATATTTATATGCGTGGTAGAGGAGCGTTCTGTAAGCCGTTGAAGGGAAAGGTGTAAACCATCCTGGAGGTATCAGAAGTGCGAATGTTGACATGAGTAACGATAAGGGAGGTGAAAAACCTCCCCGCCGGAAGACCAAGGGTTCCTGTCCAACGTTAATCGGGGCAGGGTGAGTCGACCCCTAAGGCGAGGCCGAAAGGCGTAGTCGATGGGAAACGGGTTAATATTCCCGTACCCTTTATTATTGCGATGGGAGGACGGAGAAGGCTAGGTGGGCCTGGCGATGGTTGTCCAGGTTCAAGTGTGTAGGTAGGTGACTTAGGTAAATCCGGGTCACTATATACTGAGACACGATGTCGAGGCACTAAGGTGCTGAAGTCATCGATGCCATACTTCCAGGAAAAGTCTCTAAGCTTCAGATAATAAAGGATCGTACCCCAAACCGACACAGGTGGTCAGGTAGAGAATACCAAGGCGCTTGAGAGAACTCGGGTAAAGGAACTAGGCAAAATGGTACCGTAACTTCGGGAGAAGGTACGCCTTTGACGGTGATGAGACTTGCTCTTTAAGCTGTTAGAGGCCGAAGATACCAGATGGTCGCAACTGTTTATTAAAAACACAGCACTGTGCTAAATCGCAAGATGACGTATACGGTGTGACGCCTGCCCGGTGCCGGAAGGTTAATTGATGGGGTTAGACTTATGTCGAAGCTCTTGATCGAAGCCCCGGTAAACGGCGGCCGTAACTATAACGGTCCTAAGGTAGCGAAATTCCTTGTCGGGTAAGTTCCGACCTGCACGAATGGCGTAATGATGGCCATGCTGTCTCTACCCGAGACTCAGTGAAGTTGAAATCGCAGTGAAGATGCTGTGTACCCGCGACTAGACGGAAAGACCCCGTGAACCTTTACTACAGCTTAGCAGTGAACTTAGAGCCTACATGTGTAGGATAGGTGGGAGGCATTGAAGACAGGTCGCTAGATTTGTTGGAGCCAACCTTGAAATACCACCCTTGTATGTTTTGAGTTCTAACCATGGCCCCTGAATCGGGGTTTGGGACACTGTTTGGTGGGTAGTTTGACTGGGGCGGTCTCCTCCCAAAGCGTAACGGAGGAGTACGAAGGTTGGCTAATCACGGTCGGACATCGTGAGGTTAGTACAATGGTATAAGCCAGCTTAACTGCGAGACAGACACGTCGAGCAGGTACGAAAGTAGGTCATAGTGATCCGGTGGTTCTGAATGGAAGGGCCATCGCTCAACGGATAAAAGGTACTCCGGGGATAACAGGCTGATACCGCCCAAGAGTTCATATCGACGGCGGTGTTTGGCACCTCGATGTCGGCTCATCACATCCTGGGGCTGAAGTCGGTCCCAAGGGTATGGCTGTTCGCCATTTAAAGTGGTACGCGAGCTGGGTTTAGAACGTCGTGAGACAGTTCGGTCCCTATCTGCCGTGGGCGTTTGAGAATTGAGAGGAGCCGCTCCTAGTACGAGAGGACCGGAGTGGACGAACCGCTGGTGTTCGGGTTGTCATGCCAATGGCATTGCCCGGTAGCTACGTTCGGAATCGATAACCGCTGAAAGCATCTAAGCGGGAAGCGAGCCTCAAGATGAGTTCTCACTGGAGATTTAATCTCCCTAAAGGGCCGTTGGAGACTACAACGTTGATAGGCAAGGTGTGTAAGTGCGGTAACGTATTGAGCTAACTTGTACTAATTACCCGTGAGGCTTAACCATACAAACTCTAAGCATTTTGAGTGTTAGAGATTGTTCCAAGAAATGATGATAAATCATCAATAAAAATACGTTTGTGATAAACATATTTTACTAAGATATTCGCAGATTTAAAAAGAACAAAAAACAGCTTTCTTAATTAAGTTTTTGCTTGGCGACAATAGCACTGTGGTCCCACCTGATCCCATTCCGAACTCAGAAGTGAAACGCAGTTGCGCCGATGGTAGTGTGGGGTTTCCCCATGTGAGAGTAGGTCATCGCCAAGCGCCTAATACGAACAATCCCTGTTGACTTTGTCAGCAGGGATTTTTTCGTTTTAGAGTTTTAGTGCGAGGACCTACGTAGAGAGTAGGGCGAGTATCGCGACAGCGATTTGTCACGAGCGGAGGAGCTCTGCGACGACTGTCCATCGCCAAGCGCTTATTACCGATAAACCCCATCCTTCGAAAGAAGGGTGGGGTTTATCTGTATTACGTCTTCTGAATTGACCTGCTCTCTCATGGGGAAGGTAGATAGCCTGCCGTAGGCAGAATCAAAACATGTGATAGTAGGGTGAGTTTGCCGACAGGCAAGGCTCACTAGCGGAGGAACTCAGCGACGACTTTCCATCTCCAAGCGCCCAATTAAAAAAACAATAGGTCTTTTAATATCTGTTTTTTTTGGTTATTAAGCCATTTGAATTAACCTACACAGTCATAGGAAAGGTAATAGCCTGCCGATGTATGATATCAATTACGTTAAAGATGTGATCTAATACCAAACGAATTTAATTAATGATCAGATTTGTCCAGCTTCTTTTACAAAGGGATTTAACGTATTCAACCTGATGCCTGAACTTATTCCAGGCATTACTAACCTGCTCAACAATGTGTTCATAATTATTGTACGTAAAATTTTCTAAATCATGAGATCTTAAACTAGCCCAAACTTGTTCAATAGGATTGAGTTCAGGTGAATAAGGTTGAAGGTGTATTATTGATAAGTTTTTGAAGCGGTGCATTAGTTTATTGGAATGCCAACTTGCACAATCCATTACAACAAGAGCATGCCTTCCTGCTGGTGTTGCATCTGATATTTGTTGTAGATGTTTTTCCATCATATCAATACTCAGAATTGGACTGATTAGTGCTTCGGTTTGCCCTGTTGCCGGACAGACTGCACCGTAAATATGTGCAGAAATAAATTGTTGTTGCCTTACAACTCGAGGTCTAGTTCCCTTCTGGGCCCATACTTTTGTTGTTGTATTTTGCTGACCAAACCTTGCTTCATCTTGAAACCAAACATCTACTTTATCTAAGGCTACATGGCCTGGAATTATGATGATCGATTCAATTAAGAATTTTTTTAAAAGCTTCCTGAGCCACTAAGGCTTGCTTAGGTGCTTCGAGCGGGACGTGATCCAAACAATTTCTAATTGCTTCATTAAACGATAAATATTTCTTATTTCATAAGATACCCCGAAAGTATCAGAGATATATTTCTGAATATCTTTCCCCATTAATCGGCCTCCTTGCTCTTTAACAGCATGGGTTACAACATACTTTTTCAACTGTTTTTTTTGCTGGTCAGTTAATCTAGAGGGTTGGCCCGTTGCTAATTTTAATGCAAGTGCATCAAAGCCACCGGAGAGATAATTTTTTATCCATTCATTAACGAGGCGGCATGACTAACATTTAATATTTTTGCAATCTGAGTTCTAGAGTGACCTTCATGGAATTTTTGTACAGCTAAATATCGTAGTTTAAGGCTTGCGTTATTTGTATATGGGATGGTTATTTTAGTTTTATCCATCATATGCAGTCCGATTAATTGATGATTTATTAATAGTACCACATTAGATCACCAATTAAATTCGTTTGGTATAATGTTCAGACATGATAAGCGTCACGACTTTTCTGCACTTATCAATGCGACATCTAATGCGCGAATTCGAATTCGAATTAAATTACTTGTTGTTTCCCATTTTATTTAGGGAAAAGTAGAACTGAAGTTGCCAGCTTCTTTAAAGTAAGTAGAAGAAGTGTAAACATTTGGATTAGTGAAGGAATGTGGGAGCATTTAATGCTCATATCAAAAGCGACACCGGGAGGTAAGTACTCGGTGGTCATAATGGATCAAGCTAGTTGGCACCAAGGTTATCTAGCCGATTAATTCAGCAATTTAACTATTATACCTATTTCCCCTTATTCACCCGAGCTAAATACCATTGAGCAAGTTTGGTGGTGGATAAGAGAAAAGAATTAGCAACAGATGTTTTGAAAACTATAACGACATTGTGGAAAAGTGTTGTAAGGCTTGCAATAGATTATGTAAAGGCACGAGTAGAGTTATATCACTGTGCTATAGCGACTGGACTAATTTAGAAACTTAATTTACGGAATTGGTATAATAGTAAGTTTATCGAAATATTCGTCAATATTTTCGCTATGCCACTCGGCTCAATCCATGATGATGCTGACCTCATGTCTATGAATTAGAGTTGCCTTTGATATCTATTGCTTATCTATCTTCATAATTTCTTTATTATAATAGAACAATTATCAGCTGTAGCTAACGTTTCTGTAGTTTGGAATACTTAAAGCGGTATTATTTGTATAGCCTAAGTTATAGAACTGAAAAGTATTTTATTGTTTTTTGAGTTTTTTAAATACCTAGCTGTTTAATACACCAATATCACTAATATAAAGATTTCGGATAAAAATCTTTATATTAATTTAATACTTTTCAGTATTTAATAAAATATCTTTGCTGTAACAGTTCTCGGACAAACAAAAGATTACTGAACTAATTTGATCGATATGACATCAGGTTAAATAATTAAACAAATTTTTTAATCATATTATTAATACCGAAAGTTTAAAAAAGAAAATAATAGTTTATAAAGCAACCTTATTGTTCGTTAAATAAGCCAACGAATATTAAATGCAAATAAAAGCTTGCCAATGTGATCTCAATCCCTATAATGCGCATCCACAGACAATGACTGACGTAAGTTTTTAATCGTCTGGAGCCAGCAAATTCATTGAGTTTGCAACTACATTTAAGTTTAAAGTAATTTAAAATAAAATGTTGACAAGGTTCAAGGTTAGCGTATTATACGCACCTCGCCGAAAGGCACGCTCTTTAACAATTTAATCAAACAATCTGTGTGAGCATTGATAGTAGATTTCAAAATAGTCCTTCGGGACAAAAAGAATCAATATCAATGACACACGAATTAATTCATTAATTCAGAATAACAGCTTGTTAACTATTTATAGTTGGCGAGAAGTTTTAGTCAGTAATATTGAGTCAGCATTCATTAGTAATAGTGATGCACATTAAACTTTAAATTGAAGAGTTTGATCATGGCTCAGATTGAACGCTGGCGGCAGGCTTAACACATGCAAGTCGAACGGTAACAGGAATAGCTTGCTATTCGCTGACGAGTGGCGGACGGGTGAGTAATGCTTGGGAACATGCCTTTACGTGGGGGACAACAGTTGGAAACGACTGCTAATACCGCATAATGTCTTCGGACCAAAGCAGGGGACCTTCGGGCCTTGCGCGTAAAGAGTGGCCCAAGTGGGATTAGCTAGTTGGTAAGGTAATGGCTTACCAAGGCAACGATCCCTAGTTGGTCTTAGAGGATGACCAGCCACACTGGAACTGAGACACGGTCCAGACTCCTACGGGAGGCGACAGTGGGGAATATTGCACAATGGGGAAACCCTGATGCGACCATGCCGCGTGTGTGAAGAAGGCTTTCGGGTTGTAAAGCACTTTCAGTGGGGAGGAAAGGGTATTAGTTAATAACTGATATCTGTGACGTTACCCACAGAAGAAGCACCGGCTAACTCCGTGCCAGCGTACCGCGGTAATACGGAGGGTGCGAGCGTTAATCGGAATTACTGGGCGTAAAGCGCGCGTAGGTGGTTAATTAAGTCAGATGTGAAAGCCCCGGGCTCAACCTGGGAACGGCATTTGAAACTGGTTAACTAGAGTTTTGTAGAGGGTGGTAGAATTTCAGGTGTAGCGGTGAAATGCGTAGAGATCTGAAGGAATACCAGTGGCGAAGGCGTCCACCTGGACAAAGACTGACACTGAGGCGCGAAGGCGTGGGGAGCAAACGGGATTAGATACCCCGGTAGTCCACGCAGTAAACGATGTCTATTAGAAGTTTGTGGCTATATGCCGTGGGTTTCAAAGCTAACGCATTAAATAGACCGCCTGGGGAGTACGGTCGCAAGGTTAAAACTCAAATGAATTGACGGGGGCCCGCACAAGCGGTGGAGCATGTGGTTTAATTCGATGCAACGCGAAGAACCTTACCATCCCTTGACATCCAGAGAATCACCAAGAGATTGATGAGTGCCTTCGGGAACTCTGAGACAGGTGCTTGCATGGCTGTCGTCAGCTCGTGTTGTGAAATGTTGGGTTAAGTCCCGCAACGAGCGCAACCCTTATCCTTACTTGCCAGCGGGTTATGCCGGGAACTTTAGGGAGACTGCCGGTGATAAACCGGAGGAAGGTGGGGACGACGTCAAGTCATCATGGCCCTTACGGGATGGGCTACACACGTGCTACAATGGCAAATACAAAGGGTTGCTAACCTGCGAGGGTATGCGAATCTCATAAAGTTTGTCGTAGTCCGGATCGGAGTCTGCAACTCGACTCCGTGAAGTTGGAATCGCTAGTAATCGTGGATCAGAATGCCACGGTGAATACGTTCCCGGGCCTTGTACACACCGCCCGTCACACCATGGGAGTGGGTCGCACCAGAAGTCATTAGCTTAACCTTTCGGGGATGGCGATGACCACGGTGTGGTTCATGACTGGGGTGAAGTCGTAACAAGGTAGCCCTAGGGGAACCTGGGGCTGGATCACCTCCTTACGTAAAGAAACTGCTATTAGTGCCCACACAGATTGTTTGATTAGAATGATAAAGCGCAGAAGAAGTCTTATGTCCCCATCGTCTAGAGGCCTAGGACACCGCCCTTTCACGGCGGTAACAGGGGTTCAAATCCCCTTGGGGATACCAACTTCTCTTGACGTAGAAAGATATTTTATAAGTACCAATACTTATAAAGTGCTTTTCTTTGAAACATAAGTAAACACTGCTCTTTAACAATTAGGAAAGCTGATAAAGTTCTTATTTATCGCACAATAACAATGACACTTAGGTGTTGATTGGTGTGGTAAATAAAACGAAATTTTACATTTCATTTATGAAATGTAAATTGTTCTCAGTATTTAAAATAACGTTTAAGTTAAGTTAGATACTGTAATCAAGCAAAATAAAAACAGCTGTAATTCACGTAAGTGATTTGCAGTTTGTACGTATCTACGAGTTAGTAATTTATTATTGATTCTAGGTGCACGAAAAACGTAAGTGTTTTTCATAGTAAAATATGAGGATCGCAAGCGTCTTGGAAACAACCTACAAACAATAATTATTTTAAAATTCTTAGAATTTGTATGGTTAAGTGAATAAGCGTGCACGGTGGATGCCTAGGCAATTAGAGGCGATGAAGGACGTGGTAATCTGCGATAAGTCCAGGGGAGTTGATAACAAGCGTTATATCCTGGAATCTCCGAATGGGGCAACCCGGCACTTAGTGTCATCTGTATGTGAATACATAGCATATGGAAGCGAACGAGGGGAACTGAAACATCTAAGTACCCTTAGGAAAAGAAATCAACCGAGATCCCGAAAGTAGCGGCGAGCGAAATCGGGCCAGCCCTTAAGCTAGATAAAAGTTAGTGGAATGCTCTGGAAAGTGCAACGGTACAAGGTGATAGTCCTGTACACAAAAACTTCTACTTAGTGAAAACGAGTAGGTCGGGACACGAGAAATCCTGACTGAATATGGGGGGACCATCCTCCAAGGCTAAATACTCCTAATTGACCGATAGTGAACCAGTACCGTGAGGGAAAGGCGAAAAGAACCCCTGTGAGGGGAGTGAAATAGAACCTGAAACCGTGTACGTACAAGCAGTAGGAGCCGACTTAGTTCGGTGACTGCGTACCTTTTGTATAATGGGTCAACGACTTAATTTCAGTAGCAAGGTTAACCATTTAGGGGAGCCGTAGGGAAACCGAGTCTTAACTGGGCGAATAGTTGCTGGGATTAGACCCGAAACTTGGTGATCTAGCCATGAGCAGGTTGAAGGTTGAGTAACATCAACTGGAGGACCGAACCCACTAATGTTGAAAAATTAGGGGATGACTTGTGGCTGGGGGTGAAAGGCCAATCAAACCAAGAGATAGCTGGTTCTCCTCGAAAGCTATTTAGGTAGCGCCTCATGTATCACTGTTGGGGGTAGAGCACTGTTTAGGCTAGGGGGTCATCCCGACTTACCAACCCTATGCAAACTCCGAATACCAACAAGTGCAATCATGGGAGACACACGGCGGGTGCTAACGTCCGTCGTGGAAAGGGAAACAACCCAGACCGCCAGCTAAGGTCCCAAAGTATATGTTAAGTGGGAAACGATGTGGAAAGGCTTAGACAGCTAGGATGTTGGCTTAGAAGCGACCATCATTTAAAGAAAGCGTAATAGCTCACTAGTCGAGTCGGTCTGCGCGGAAGATTTAACGGGGCTAAACATATCACCGAAGTCTGCGGACGCGTATTTATACGCGTGGTAGAGGAGCGTTCTGTAAGCCGTCGAAGGGAAAGGTGTAAACCATCCTGGAGGTATCAGAAGTGCGAATGTTGACATGAGTAACGATAAGGGAGGTGAAAAACCTCCCCGCCGGAAGACCAAGGGTTCCTGTCCAACGTTAATCGGGGCAGGGTGAGTCGACCCCTAAGGCGAGGCCGAAAGGCGTAGTCGATGGGAAACGGGTTAATATTCCCGTACCCTTTATTATTGCGATGGGAGGACGGAGAAGGCTAGGTGGGCCTGGCGATGGTTGTCCAGGTTCAAGTGTGTAGGTAGGTGACTTAGGTAAATCCGGGTCACTATATACTGAGACACGATGTCGAGGTACTAAGGTACTGAAGTCATCGATGCCATACTTCCAGGAAAAGTCTCTAAGCTTCAGATAATAAAGGATCGTACCCCAAACCGACACAGGTGGTCAGGTAGAGAATACCAAGGCGCTTGAGAGAACTCGGGTAAAGGAACTAGGCAAAATGGTACCGTAACTTCGGGAGAAGGTACGCCTTTGACGGTGATGAGACTTGCTCTCTAAGCTGTTAGAGGCCGAAGATACCAGATGGTCGCAACTGTTTATTAAAAACACAGCACTGTGCTAAATCGCAAGATGACGTATACGGTGTGACGCCTGCCCGGTGCCGGAAGGTTAATTGATGGGGTTAGACTTATGTCGAAGCTCTTGATCGAAGCCCCGGTAAACGGCGGCCGTAACTATAACGGTCCTAAGGTAGCGAAATTCCTTGTCGGGTAAGTTCCGACCTGCACGAATGGCGTAATGATGGCCATGCTGTCTCTACCCGAGACTCAGTGAAGTTGAAATCGCAGTGAAGATGCTGTGTACCCGCGACTAGACGGAAAGACCCCGTGAACCTTTACTACAGCTTAGCAGTGAACTTAGAGCCTACATGTGTAGGATAGGTGGGAGGCATTGAAGACAGGTCGCTAGATTTGTTGGAGCCAACCTTGAAATACCACCCTTGTATGTTTTGAGTTCTAACCATGGCCCCTGAATCGGGGTTTGGGACACTGTTTGGTGGGTAGTTTGACTGGGGCGGTCTCCTCCCAAAGCGTAACGGAGGAGTACGAAGGTTGGCTAATCACGGTCGGACATCGTGAGGTTAGTACAATGGTATAAGCCAGCTTAACTGCGAGACAGACACGTCGAGCAGGTACGAAAGTAGGTCATAGTGATCCGGTGGTTCTGAATGGAAGGGCCATCGCTCAACGGATAAAAGGTACTCCGGGGATAACAGGCTGATACCGCCCAAGAGTTCATATCGACGGCGGTGTTTGGCACCTCGATGTCGGCTCATCACATCCTGGGGCTGAAGTCGGTCCCAAGGGTATGGCTGTTCGCCATTTAAAGTGGTACGCGAGCTGGGTTTAGAACGTCGTGAGACAGTTCGGTCCCTATCTGCCGTGGGCGTTTGAGAATTGAGAGGAGGCTGCTCCTAGTACGAGAGGACCGGAGTGGACGAACCGCTGGTGTTCGGGTTGTCATGCCAATGGCATTGCCCGGTAGCTACGTTCGGAATCGATAACCGCTGAAAGCATCTAAGCGGGAAGCGAGCCTCAAGATGAGTTCTCACTGGAGATTTAATCTCCCTAAAGGGCCGTTGGAGACTACAACGTTGATAGGCAAGGTGTGTAAGTGCAGTAATGTATTGAGCTAACTTGTACTAATTACCCGTGAGGCTTAACCATACAAACTCTAAGCATTTTAAGTGTTAGAGATTGTTCCAAGACAACAATATATACGTTTGCGTAACATATTTTACGACATTGCAAAGATTAAAAGAATATTAGCTTTCTTAATTAAGTTTTCGTCTAGTGAATATAGCACTATGGTCCCACCTGATCCATTCCGAACTCAGAAGTGAAACGTGGTTGCGCCGATGGTAGTGTGGGGTTTCCCCATGTGAGAGTAGGTCATTGCTAGACACCTATTTAGAAAAAGGCCTGATAGAAATATCAGGCCTTTTTTGCTTTCTAGTGTTTGTGATAGTGGCCCTATCAACGTCAGGCAAAGTTGCACAATTCCAACCAACTTCCTTATGCCACTGGCATAAGTGTTTTTCTTCCATTCTCCACTGGACTAACGGACCTTGCTCTCCTTCCCATTGCGAGCTCAGGAGTGAAACACAGTTGCGCCGATGATAGTGTGGGGAAGGTTAAGAGCCTGCCGATCTGCTATTTCTCTTGGACAGAAAAAAAGGATTGATAACCCTTTTTGAGATGACTTTCTACTGTGGGTGCCCAGTGTAGGTAGGGATTGTTAGGGGCGAATTTTACGCTCGTATAGTGTCATTAGGTAGCAATGTTCCGTGGTATTATATAAATGATGACTTCTGGGCATAGGGGGCTTTACGGTGATCGTCTAGGCGAATTTAAACTCTGTAAAGTATTACGAGTGGGTAAAACTATGGGGCGTTGTAGGTTTATAAAAGCTAAGCAATTATGACTCACCTTCAAACATCATACTTATTAAACCTTCTCTTAGCGCGCCATTAGATGGAGCAATGTGTTCTATATCTAGGCACTCGAATAAAGCGATTAAAATAGCTAATCCACTTGCGAATACAGGTTTTCTTGATTCTTCTAACCCTTCGATATTAAGCGTCTGTATTTGTTCTGAATCGATACATTGTTGTTTAATTTTGTATAGTAATTCAAGTGTTAAGCTTTTATCTAATTGTTGTACATTATTGACTTCTTTTATAGCTTGTATAGTGCCAGAGGCTCCCATACAAAGTTTCCAGCTAGCTTTTTTATATGATTTTATGTGTGGTTGAATGACATCTTTGGCTTGTTTTATAGCATTATTAAAATTTTCTAAAGAAAGTTTTTGTTCAGGAAAATAATCTTTTAACCAAGTTACACAACCCATGTGTAAACTCTCTGCTTTAATAATATCTTTGCCTTTACCTATTATTAGTTCTGTACTTGCACCACCAATATCTATAATCAACATTTGTTGTTTATTTTTTGTAGTAAAAGTAACACCTTGGTAAATTATTTTGGCTTCTTCTATGCCGGAAATAAGATTGATTGGATATTTTAAGATGTTTTCTGCTTGCTGGATAAACTGCTGATTATTTACGGCTAAACGTAATGCGGCTGTTGCAGTAATTAACACCTTATGAGGATTAATTTGCTCTAATTGTTCACGGAAGCTTTTTAGACAATGTAAACCATTGTTAATTGTTTCTTGATTTAAATAGTTATTTTGATCAAGTCCCGATGCAAGCCTTACTTTTTGTTTGTTTTTTGAAAATACGCTAAAACCATCTTCTGTTTTTATCACTGTTAGCATATGAAAACTGTTTGATCCAAGATCTATGATGGTATAGCGTTTATCTGTCATTTCTTAATTACTTGTTATCGTTTGTGACTACGGTGAAAATTGTCTTTGCGGTTGTTAGGGCGACTATTATGCGCTTTAAATTTGCTCACTTTCATTACAGGTAATGAATCAAGCAATGCATCTTTATCATATTCACTAACAGGTATTGTGTGTTTAATATATTCTTCGATTGCAGGAAGATTAAAGACGTATTTTTCGCAGGCAAGTGTGATAGCTAATCCAGTTTGTCCTGCTCGACCTGTTTCTACCTATTCTATGAACATAATCTTCGCAATCATCGGGTAAATCATAATTAAATACATGTGATACTTTAGGGATATGTAATCCACGAGCGACAACATCTGTTGCGACTAATATATCTACTTCACCATCAGTAAACTGCTTTAAAACTTTTTCGCGTTTTTTCTGTGGTACATCACCGGTCAATAAACCTGCACGTAATCCGTCGCCTGCTAAATAACCCCATACTTTTTCACAAGCATGTTTAGTGTTAGCAAATACAATGGCTTTTTCTGGCCACTCATCTTCCATCAGAGTGAGTAGTAATAACATTTTATCTTCATTTGAAGGATAAAAAAGCTCTTCAGTAATATTTTCTGAGGTCATTTTTTCAGGTTCAATCTGAATATGCTCAGGATCATTCATTTGTTCAAAGGCTAATTCTTGAACTTTATGTGATAGCGTAGCTGAAAATAGCATATTTAAACGTTGTGTTGCAGGTGGCATACGTCTGAACAGGTAACGAATATCTTTAATAAAGCCTAGGTCAAACATACGATCGGCTTCATCCAAGACGACACTTTGAATTGACTCAAGGTTTATAACACCTTGTTTTACAAAGTCGATTATTCGACCCGTTGTACCAATTAAAATATCTACGCCTTTTTCGAGTTTATTAAGTTGAATTTCAACTTTTTCACCCCCATATGCTAAACCAAGGCGTATGTTAGTGCTTTGAGAAAGTATCACTGCGTCTTTATGAATTTGAATTGCAAGTTCACGCGTCGGAGCTAATATAATGGCCCGAGGTTGATTCTTGCGGCGATTTTCAGGTGCATTATTTGTCAATAGATGATGAAAAACTGCCGGTAAAAACGCTAATGTTTTACCTGTTCCTGTTTGTGCTTGACCTGCAATATCTTTCCCTTATAGGGTGATAGGCAGTGACAGTGCTTGAATAGGTGTGCAGAATTCATAACCTTGATCAGTTAGGCCTGAAATGAGACTCTTCTCTAAGGGAAGGTCTGCAAATTTTACTTGAGTTAGATGTGTTTTATTCATTTGCAGAGCATAACAGTTTATACTTGTAATAAGTATTGAGATCGATTCAAATAATGAAAATTAATTTTACTATATTCATGATATAGTAACTATTTACTAGTTAATTCCTTCTGGAGAAAAAATGAGCGAAAATATCGTAACTTTAAGTGATGCAAGTTTTGATGAAGATGTCGTTAATGCTTCTGGCCCTGTTTTAGTCGATTTTTGGGCTGAATGGTGCGGACCTTGTAAAATGATCGCGCCTATTCTTAGCGAAGTTGCTACTGAATATGAGGGTAAAGTTACTATCGGTAAATTAAATATAGATGAGAATAGTGCAACTCCACCTAAATTTGGTATTCGTGGCATCCCAACATTACTGTTATTTAAAGATGGTAAAGTAGTCGCAACTAAAGTCGGTGCGTTATCTAAAAGCCAACTTGTCGAATTTTTAGACGCAAATATCTAAAAATATCTATCAGATTGTACATCTTGTGATCTACAACGTGTACAATCTGGACTATTGCAAATTTTAATGCTACCTTTACGTACAAAATATAAACAAACCTATTCTTAACATTTCATTATTCACTCACATCAAATCAGATTACCTAAAAAACTTATGAATCTAACTGAATTAAAAACACTCCTGTACACAAGCTTGTAAAACTTGGTGAATCACAAGGGCTAGAAAATTTAGCTCGCCTAAGAAAACAAGATATTATTTTTGCTATATTAAAAGCACACGCTAAAAGTGGTGAAGATATTTTCGGCGCTGGTGTATTAGAGATATTACAAGATGGCTTCGGTTTCTTACGTAGCTCTGATAGTTCGTATTTAGCAGGCCCGGATGATATTTATATCTCTCCTAGTCAAATTCGTCGCTTTAATTTACGAACGGGTGATAGTGTAGAAGGTAAAATACGACCGCCTAAAGATGGTGAACGTTATTTTGCATTGTTAAAAATCAATCAAGTTAACTTCGACAAACCAGAAAGCTCCCGCAATAAAATACTCTTCGAAAATTTAACTCCTATTCACCCTGATGAACGCTTACGATTAGAAAGTGGCTCTGGTAGCACAGAAGATATTACTGCGCGAATTCTTGATCTCGTTTCACCGATTGGTAAAGGTCAACGTGGTTTGATTGTTGCTCCGCCAAAAGCGGGTAAAACAATGCTATTACAAAATATTGCTCAGAGTATTAGTATTAATCACCCTGACGCAGAATTAATTGTTTTGCTTATCGATGAGCGTCCTGAAGAAGTAACAGAGATGAGTCGTTTGGTACGTGGTGAAGTGGTTGCTTCTACCTTCGATGAGCCAGCTAGCCGACATGTGCAAGTTGCTGAAATGGTTATTGAAAAAGCTAAGCGATTAGTTGAGCATAAAAAAGATGTTATTATTTTATTAGACTCAATTACACGACTAGCACGTGCCTATAATACGGTTGTACCAAGTTCAGGTAAAGTACTAACAGGTGGTGTTGATGCAAATGCTTTACATCGCCCTAAACGTTTCTTTGGTCTTGCGCGTAATGTTGAAGAAGGTGGCAGTTTAACTATTCTTGCAACTGCTCTGATTGATACAGGTTCTAAGATGGACGAAGTAATATACGAAGAATTTAAAGGAACAGGTAATTCTGAAATCCATTTAAATCGTAAATTATCTGAGAAACGTACTTACCCTGCAATTGATATTACGCGTTCAGGTACTCGTCGCGAAGAATTATTAACTAAAGCAGATGAATTACAACGCATGTGGATCCTACGTAAGATTCTTCATCCTATGGGTGAAATTGGTGCCACAGAGTTTATGATTGATAAGCTTGGATTAAGTAAAACAAATGATGATTTCTTTGATGCGATGAAGAATCAAAAAGCAAAATAAACTAACCTGTTTTGCCGTATGATAACGCTACTTTTATGTAGCGTTTTTTTATCTGTTTTTAGGTGGTTATTAATATGAAATTTGATGATTTACGTGATTTTATAACACAGCTTGAAGAGAAAGGCTTATTAAAGCGTATTAAACAAGAAATTGATCCTGAATTAGAGATGACTGAGATTTCAGATCGCACCTTAAGAGCAGGTGGCCCTGCATTATTGTTTGAAAATCCCAAAGGTAGCGATATACCTGTATTGACCAATTTGTTTGGTACGACTGAGCGCGTTGCCATGGCGATGGGTAAAGAAAAGGTTTCTCAGTTGCGCGAAGTTGGGCAATGGTTAGCTTATTTAAAAGAGCCCGAGCCACCTAAAGGCATTAAAGCTTTATGGGAAAAGCTACCTATTTTTAAACAAGTTTTAAACATGCCTACAAAAACCATGGCGAAACCTGCTTGTCAGGAAGTAGTGATGCAGGGTGATGAGGTTGATCTGACAAAATTACCAATAATGACTTGTTGGCCAGGTGATGTTGCTCCGCTAATTACATGGGGCCTTACAATCACCCGTGGCCCTTATAAAAAGCGTCAGAATTTAGGTATTTATCGACAACAATTAATTGCTAAAAATAAAATAATCATGCGTTGGTTATCGCATCGAGGTGGTGCCATTGATTTCCAACAATGGCAAGAAGCAAATCCAGGAAAACCATTTCCCGTTTCTGTGGCCTTAGGTGCTGATCCTGCTACTATTTTAGGTGCAGTTACACCAATTCCTGATGGTTTATCAGAGTATGCCTTTGCGGGGTTGTTGCGTGGTTCTCGTACTAAGGTAGCTAAAAGCCTCTCTAATGATTTAGACGTACCTGCCACAGCAGAAATTATTTTAGAAGGTTATTTACAACCGGGTGAGTTAGCACCGGAAGGGCCCTATGGGGATCATACTGGTTACTATAATGAAGTTGATGATTTTCAGGTAATGACGGTGACGCATGTGACAACACGTGAAAAACCGATATATCATAGTACTTACACAGGACGCCCACCCGATGAGCCTGCTATTTTAGGGGTTGCTTTGAATGAAGTTTTTGTGCCAATTTTGCAAAAACAATTCCCTGAAATCGTCGATTTTTATTTACCACCTGAAGGTTGCTCATACCGTATGGCAGTGGTTTCTATTAAGAAACGTTACCCTGGCCATGCTAAGAGAGTGATGTTAGGTATTTGGTCATTCCTACGTCAATTTATGTATACCAAATTTATTATTGTTTGTGATGATGATGTGAATGTACGTGATTGGAATGATGTTATGTGGGCGATAACAACACGTATGGATCCTGCTCGCGATACGACGATGGTGGAGCACACTCCAATTGATTACCTTGACTTTGCATCACCAGTTTCCGGCTTAGGTTCAAAAATGGGGCTTGATGCGACTAATAAATGGTCTGGTGAATCCGATAGAGAATGGGGTGTACCTATTGTTATGGATGATAAAGTCAAAAATAAAATTGATTCAATTTGGCAAGAGTTAGATATTGTGCAGATTGAATCATAACGGGTATAATTGTTACTAGTTTGTTAATTCTTCTATTTTTAAAGAGAGATAAATGTCTATTGTTACTTGCAAAGTAAGCTCAATTGAAAAATTAAATGATTTTTTATATCGTATTTTTTTAAACCCTCAAGAAACTGTCACCTATAAGGCGGGACAGTATGTTTCAGTGGTTATGGGTGAAAAAGATAAACGTCACTTTTCAATTGCTAACGCACCGGGTGCGGAATTGATTGAATTACATATTGGAGCTACGCCTGAAAATGGTTATGCAATGCAAGTAATTGAAAAGATGCAGACAGAAGGCCAAGTTGAAGTAGAAATTGCCAATGGTGATGCCTATTTGCGAGATACTTCAACCCGACCTATTATTTTAATGGCAGGCGGAACGGGTTTCTCCTATGTGAAATCTATTCTGGAAGATATTGTTGCCAAAGAATTAGCTAATCCTGTTTATTTATACTGGGGTGTTAAAGAATACTCTCATTTTTATTTTCAAGATGAAGCTTCTAGCTGGGCGAAAGCACATCAAAATATTCATTTTCACCCTGTTGTTGAATTACCAGAAGCAGAATGGCAAGGTCATCAAGGTTATGTTCATCAATCGGTGTTGAATGATTTCCCTGACCTGAGTGAATTTGATATATATGTTGTAGGACGTTTTGAAATGGCAAAAGTAGCTCGAGAAGACTTTGTTAAACAAAATGCATCCATTGAAAACATTTATGGTGATGCCTTTGCTTTTATCTAATAAGGCATAGTTTTTATATGGCGTCCTCTACAGAGAATTCATCTGAATTAACACTGATGCAGTCTGTTGATAAACTGTTCCTAAGATTTTTAGTGGGTAAAAGTAAAATCTATAAAGAGGAAGAGTATAACGATGGCTTAGCTGATGCAGAGCTAGAAGAAGCACAATCGGCTTCTACCGGTGAATCTGCAGAGGATGGATGGAATAAACGCATTCTGTTAGATGTTGAAAAAGAACGAGTGATGAAAGTAAAGGCAGATAAGCGCATTGAAGATAAGCGTAATGCACTTTTAACTCGTTATTTTCAACAATCCTTGCTTAAAATGATTAATAGCAAGCTTGAAAATACCGATACTGTTATTTTAGAGCAGTTACAGTTGCGCGATAGCACCGTTGAGTTAATAAAAAAATTATTAGCCGGTGAACCCCGTTATTCAGTTTTAGCATCACTTTTGAACAGTAATGTCGGTACACGTAATCGCTTGCTTTCATTGGTAGATAGTGAAGACTTTATGTTAATGCTAGGACGTTCGCCAAGGAAAGTCCGTGATATACAAAGTGCCATTGGTTTAATTGGTACAGATATTTTACGTTATTTAGTGCCAGCTATTCTATTTAAGTATCGCATTAATGCCTACAGTCACCACAATGCATTATTTGCAAGAAAGCTATGGCGTTATGAAATGACCTTAGGGCAAACCTGTTGTGCTTTAATGCGGCTGGATAATTATCGACGTCCCTATGAAGGTATGTTGTTATCAGCTATGGTCAATTTTGCATACGTTGCGAGTTATCAACAATATCTGAGTTCTTTTGAGGTTGTCCGTAACGCTTATTTAGATCAAGCACGTGAAAAAGGTGAGAAAAATAAGCACGATTTTTTCTATGATATTCAAACAGACTCTGCCTCGTTGCAGGCATTACTTGTTTCTCAATCTAGTTTAAAATTAAGCCTGACACTTTCAGAAGCATTATTTTCAAAATCATTTCCCCATTTAGTGAATGCACTAAGAGAAGAAGTGAGCCTTGTTCCTTTCCAGGAACGTAGCAAGATAGGCCAAGTTTTATTTAAAGCGGTACGTTTTGCTAAGTTTGACCAACTCCGTGCTTCTCGTTTATTTAAAAGTCGCATGGCTTGAAGATTATCTTGAAGCTTCGCATATCGATACAAGCACATATAAAGGGTTAGTGCGTCAGGAATTGTTTCGTTTCAAACCTATTTGGTAATTAGCCATAAAGCAGGTAAAATACGCCATCCATTTTTCAGAGAAAGACATAATGCCAACTTCATCCGATAGATTTAGTGATATTCGCCCTTATAATGATGCTGAGATCCAACCTGCGATCCAGCGTGTTATTAATAATGATGAATTTATCGATGCGATTGTTAGCTTCCGCTTTTCTAAAATTGCTAAATTTACAGGTTTTCTATTAAAACCCTTATTACGCCGTTATTTTTTATATAAATGGGGCTCAATAAATAGTATCGATGAAATGCAACGGGTTGTTGGTAGCTACATGCAACACATGATTGATTCAACCACTACCAAGTTTACTTATTCTGGTCTTGAGAATTTAGATGCTAATAAAAACTATTTATTTGTATCAAACCATCGAGATATTGCAATGGATCCTTCATTTGTAAATTGGGCGCTTTTTTCTGAAAACTTTAAGACAGTGCGTATAGCAATTGGAGATAATCTGCTGAGTAAACCTTTTACTTCAGATTTAATGCGTATGAATAAAAGCTTTATCGTTAAACGTGCTTTAAAAGCGCCACGTGAAATGATGAAAGCGGTCTTACAACTTTCAGATTATATTTTTACTTCATTACAAAATGATAGCAGTATTTGGATTGCCCAGCGTGAAGGTCGAGCAAAGGATGGCTTTGATAAAACTGAGCCTGCTATTGTTAAAATGTTTTATATGCATGGTAAAAAGAGCAAAATAGCTTTTAATGAATATATTAAACAATTAAATATTGTCCCAGTTGCTGTTTCCTATGAATTTGATCCCTGTGATAGGCATAAAGCTAAAGAGCTTTATGATAAAGCACAAACAGGCGAATATAAAAAATCAGAGTTTGAAGATATCGAAAGTATTGTGTCGGGCATTGTTGGCCAAAAAGGGCATGTGCATGTTGCTTTTGGTAAAGTCCTTGACTCAGATTTTGACAACCCTGAACAAGTCGCATTAGCCATTGATGAGCAGATTTATCAAAACTATTACTTACATCCTTCTAATTTTATTGCCGCGAATAAAAAGTTAGATAGTGTTAAAGAAGTTGATAAAAAACGATTCGAAAAGCACTTGCAAAATATTGGTCCTGAGCTTCGTGAAACTGTGCTAAAAATGTATGCAAACCCTACTAATAATAGCCTTTGCCAGTAAAATTCCTCAATATTAAAGCAATCAGTTTTTGTTATGCACATTCGCTTTTTTCAAAAAAATGCGTTATTTGTCACAATTGGATCGTATCTTATTGAATCATAAGGTACGTTCTATTATTTATGTTACAGTGCCTTTTTTAGCTAAAACTACTAACAGAGTTATCCACAGCCTTGTCCTGCACCGAAAGTGAATAGACACTTACCTTTTGTTGTAGAAAAACCATTCTTTACTCTTCAATAATTCAATTTTTAAACTAATTTTCTTTAAGTTTTACAAATTGCTGAACTTTGCATCTTGAATGGTAACGGGTATATAATCCTCTGCTATTTGTAACTACAGAGTATTGAACCGATGGTGACTATCCCTGAAAATCCTTTTGTACTTGTTGATGGCTCATCCTATCTATACCGTGCATTTTCTCTCCTCCTCATTTAACCAATTCAGCTGGCGAAGCAACAGGGGCTGTTTATGGTGTAGTAAACATGCTGAAAAGTCTGATGCGTCAATTTAATCCTTCGCATATTGTGGTGGTGTTTGATGCAAAGGGGAAAACTTTCCGTGATGATATGTATACTGAATACAAGGCGAATCGCCCTAGTATGCCAGATGATTTACGCAGTCAAATTGCGCCATTACACGCAGTTATCAAAGCGATGGGATTACCTATTCTGATAGTTGATGGTGTTGAAGCTGATGATGTGATTGGCACGTTAGCAAAACAGGCCAGTGAGAAAGGCATTACAACCTTAATCAGCACTGGTGATAAAGACATGGCGCGACTGGTCAATGAAAATACTTTACTGATTAATACCATGACAAACACTGTGATGGATGTTGCTGGTGTCAATGAAAAATTCGGTATTCCACCTGAGTTAATAATTGACTACCTTGCGTTAATGGGAGATAAGGTTGATAACATTCCTGGCGTGCCTGGTGTCGGAGAAAAGACAGCCCTAGCTATGTTGCAGGGTATTGGCTCGATGGATGATATTTATCATAACTTAGAAAAATTAGCGCCCTTAGGGTTCCGTGGTAGCAAAACCATGGCTAAAAAAATGGCTGACAATGAAGAAATGGCGCGATTGTCTTATTTGTTAGCAACCATCAAATTAGATGTGCCACTTTCTGTTAGTTACGAAGACTTTATTGTTGGTGAGCAAGATAACGATGAACTGATTAAGTTATTTGGACAACTAGAGTTTAGACGTTGGCTGGTCGCACTACTTGATGGCGGGAAGGTTTTTGAAACAGCTTCTGCTACTTCTGCTGGTTCAACGATTGAAACCACAGAGGGCGAAAATATCGCGATAGTGAGTGATACCCAAATTGATCGCAGTAGTTATAAAACTATTTATACTCAAGGGCGACTTAAGCAACTGATGAAAAAGCTTGAAGCTAGTGAACTCTTTGCGATTGATACTGAGACAACCAGTATTGATTACATGCAAGCACAGCTTGTTGGTTTTTCATTTGCGATTCAAACCAACTCAGGTAGCGATGACAAACCTGAAATTGAAGCGGTTTATTTACCACTTGCACATGATTATATCGATGCGCCTCAACAATTAGACTTTGATGCTACCTTAGCCACATTAAAACCACTGCTAGAAAGTGAAAATCATAAAAAAGTCGGTCAGAACTTAAAATATGATCGTAGTGTATTACTTAATCATGGTATCGAGTTAAAAGGTATTCAGTTTGATACCATGCTTGAATCTTATATCGTAGATAGTACCGGCAAGCATAATATGGATGCGCTCGCACTTAAGTATTTAGATCATAAGTGTATTGCCTTTGAAGATGTCGCTGGCAAGGGTAAAAAACAGCTTACCTTTAATCAAATTAGCATTAAAGAGGCAACTCCATACAGCTGCTGAAGATGCGGATATCACGTTACGTTTACATCTAGAGTTATACCCACGACTACAAGAGTCTGAAACTCTACTCACTCTTTTTAATGAGATTGAATTACCTTTATTAACTGTACTTTCTGATATTGAACGTGGCGGGGTAGAAATCGACAGTGATCTGCTTTCAGTACAAAGTGGCGAAATTGCAAAACGCTTATTAGAAATAGAAGAACTTGCTTATCAAGAAGCGGGTAAACCTTTTAATTTAAGTTCGCCAAAGCAATTGCAAACTATTTTGTTTGAGGAATTAAATCTACCTGTCTTAAAGAAAACTCCTAAGGGAGCTCCTTCTACAGCAGAAGAGGTATTAGTCGACTTAGCGGAAACCTATCCTTTACCTAAATTAATTATTGAGCATCGTGGGTTAAGTAAACTTAAATCTACTTATACCGACAAATTACCAAAAATGGTGAATCAAAAAACAGGTCGAGTGCATACCTCATACCACCAGGCCGTGACGGTAACAGGACGTTTATCTTCAAGCGATCCAAACCTGCAAAATATTCCTATTCGTAGTGCTGAAGGTCGTCGAATTCGTCAAGCTTTCATTGCTCCTAAGGGATATAAAATAGTGGTCGCCGATTATAGCCAAATTGAGTTAAGAATTATGGCGCATTTATCGCAAGATAAAGGCCTGCTAGATGCCTTCTCACAGGGTGTAGATATTCATAAAGCAACGGCTGCAGAAGTTTTCTCTGTGCCTCTTGAAGAGGTGACGGTAGATCAACGTCGTAGTGCAAAAGCAATTAACTTTGGTCTTATCTATGGCATGAGTGCTTTTGGTCTTGCGAAACAGTTGAATATTGCACGTCATGATGCTCAAGTTTATATGGATAAATATTTTCATCGTTATCCTGGTGTACTGACCTATATGGAAGACACTCGTACCATTGCCAAAGAACAGGGCTATGTAGAAACAATTTTAGGACGTCGTTTACAGTTACCAAATATTAATTCTCGCAATGGTATGCTAAAAAAAGCATCAGAACGTCGTTGCCATTAATGCGCCAATGCAAGAACTGCGGCTGATATCATTAAAAAAGCCATGATAGATATGGCTAGTTGGGTTAAACAGCAACCAGAAGGTAATGTACAACTCTTAATGCAAGTACACGATGAATTGATTTTTAGTATTAAAGAAGAATATGTTGAATCTTATACCAAAGAAATTCAAACCATTATGGCTGGCGCGACAAAACTAGATGTGCCGTTAATTGCAGATGCTGGAATGGGGGATAATTGGGATGAGGCACATTAGTCAATAACTAAAAAGAAAGTGTAAAAATTATTTTGAATAAATTTGAACTTATTAATTAAGTAACGGACTAATAATTTAAGAACACGTTAATTTCATGTTTTCTTCCTTAGCTTTTTCCTCCATCCAGCTTGCTGTTTGGAGGTTTTTTTGCCTTTTTTCTGGAATTCTTTTTTTATATTCTCAAAAATAATATTTAAAATATTATGAACTTTTTATCTGGGTGCTTGACTAATACTTTGAACTAGATGCTTTTCTTAGTTTATTCCTTAGTTTTCCTCCGTTTAGCTTGCTACTCGGAGGTTTTTTTGAGCTTTTTTTAGTATTACTCTGTTATGTCTAAGGATTTAAAAAGAAAGGTACTGCAGTATTAAAAAGAATGTCATTCCCAAGCCAATTGTTTTTAATAAATTTTTTGTTATTAAGGCGATAACAAAAGCAAACAAAGCTGCTATTAAATAGTTATTTGTTAATGACATATCGATAACACCATTAGGCATCACCACCGCTGGAATAATAATCGCAGTTAATACGGCTGGTGGTACAAATTTTAAAGACTTAGCTAACCAGCCAGGGAAACTAATTTTCCCTGCAAAGGCAAACATGATAAAACGTATCGAAAATGTAATGATAAACATGCCTAAAATTAAAAGAACTTCATTCATAAATAAAAACCTTTACCTTGCTTGATAAGAAACTTGTTTGTTAGCAAACTGAGAAATACTTAAACCGACGGCAACCCCAATGATAGCGCTAATAATTAAACCTAGTTTGTTTGGAAGGTGTGCAAAAGCAATAGAGCTGAAACCGGCGACTATAATGGCACTGATCATTGCTTTACTATTCATGTAAGGAACCACCATACCAATAAAGGTGACAGACATCGCAAACTCTAGTCCCCAATGACTCATATCAGGAATTAAGTTACCCAATAACAAACCTAATATCGTGAATGATACCCAGGTAAAATAAAAACAACAGATAGACCCTAAGTAGAAGTAATGGGCATCCTGCTTATCAGCTTGTAAATAACGTTGGCTCATATTTGCAAAGCTTTCATCGGTCAAGCCAAAGGCTAATATTGCTCGCCAACCTAAGGAAAGGTGCTTTACATGTTCAACTAGTGCAGTTGCGTAAAGCACATGGCGCAGGTTAACCACAAAGGTTGTCAGTAAAATCATCTCGAGTGGCGCCTGAACGGCGATTAAGGCTAATACAATAAATTGCGCTGAACCAGCAAAAACAAGTACCGACATTGCAATAGTTGCTAAGGCAGACAAACCGCTGGTAGGGGCTAAAGTACCAAACAAGATAGCAAAAGGGATCGCACCTAAAACTAGGGGTAATCGTCGCTTTTCCTCCGCCAAGAAATTCTTTTTTTGAATATGATTAAACATAAAGTGGTAACTCCATATAAACATCCGCTCGTGGATAATCGCTTTTTCCCTTCGGATGTTCCATTTGTGTAAAGCCAAAGTGTTGGTATAAGGTCATCGCTCGTAATAATTTACTATTCGTTTCTAAACTTATTTTTTTGATGTTTAAATCGCGTGCTTTATTAAGAGCTGTTAGTAGCAATAAACGACCAACACCTTTTCCTTGAAGTTCAGAAGACACAGCCATTTTAGAGACTTCGTAACAATCATTATTAATGGGTTTAAGGGCAATGCAACCAACCACTAGATCTGTTTGCTTTGCAAAAAAAATGTAACCGCCTTGTGCCAAATAATAACTCTCAGGGGTGTCGATTGATTGTTTGTCTTTATCAGTAAGTTGGCCATTAAATTCACTGTTTAACCAGTCCATATTGAGTCGTTTGAAATCATTTTTATAGTCACTTTTCCAATGCTCGATATGAACATCTTGAGTGGATTTCTTAAGTTCTAATAATACGTTTTCAGAAAGATTAAACTGTCGTAAATTATTTTCAAATTGCTCAATTGCATCTAATAAAGGCGTCTGCTGTAAACTTTCAAGATAATCTAAATGCTTCTTTAACGTTTGCCAAACAGGGCTGGCCTGACGCATTAAATCTAAGGACTGTTGCGTTAAACTAAGTTGGCTTGCTCGTTTGTCAGTAGGGTGTGGCTGTTTGCTTAAATAACCTTCGTGGATCATTTTATTCGCAATTTTACTGACTGCTGGGTGGCTCACTGCAAGGTATTCTGCCGCTTGAGTAATGCCCATTGGCCCCATTTTATTGATTAAATTAAGTAATAAAAAATAGTTAGGATTTAGGGTTAAGCCCATTTGTTCATAAACAATCGCCACTTCAGAAACAAGTACATCGCTGAGTCGTTTTAAACGGCTTCCTAAGCTAAGACTTGCAAGTGTTTTCATATAGTCCATTTAATAATTCCAATAATATACGTAACCAGTTACGTAGTTAGTTTCCTACTACTCGTGTTTTATGTCAAGAACAGATAAGAAATTAAGCGAAATGTGATTCGATGCCCACTTTCCCCCTATCATGCTCCGTGTTATATTAGCGCTAATTATTTTCACCTTTTTATATGGGATAACTCATGACCACGATTAAGTCGACGTCTGAAATTCGCCAAGGATTTCTTGATTTTTTTACCAAAAAGGGCCATCAAGTAGTTTCTAGTGGCTCATTAGTACCTGATAATGATCCAACTTTGCTATTTACCAACGCAGGAATGAATCAATTTAAAGATACTTTTCTTGGTAGTGAAAAACGTGCTTATACTCGTGCGACATCTAGTCAACGTTGTGTCCGTGCTGGTGGTAAACATAACGATTTAGATAATGTGGGTTATACTGCGCGTCACCATACGTTTTTTGAAATGCTAGGTAACTTTAGTTTTGGTGATTACTTCAAGCAGGATGCAATCGCATTTTCTTGGGAATATTTAACTGAAGTGCTAAAAATACCAAAAGAAAAACTACTTGTTACCGTATATGAAAGTGATGATGAGGCATTTGCATTTTGGGCCAATAATATCGGTGTACCAGAAGAGAAAATTATTCGTATTGGTGACAAATCTGCTGATAAAAAATTTGAGTCAGATAACTTTTGGTCTATGGGTGATACAGGTCCTTGTGGTCCTTGTTTCTGAGATATTTTACGATCATGGTGAGCACATTTGGGGCGGTCCTCCAGGAAGTCCTGAAGAAGATGGCGATCGTTTTATCGAAATCTGGAATTTAGTATTCATGCAATACAATCGTCATGCTGATGGCACGATGGAAGATTTGCCACAGCAGTCAGTTGATACAGGCATGGGACTCGAGCGTATTTCTGCGATCATGCAAAATGGTCATTCGAACTATGATATTGACCTTTTTCAAGGCTTAATCAAAAAAGTTGCAGAGGTAACTGGTGCGACTGATTTAGAAGATAAATCATTACGTGTTGTTGCGGATCATATTCGTTCATGTGGTTTCCTAATTGCTGATGGTGTTATGCCATCAAATGAAGGACGTGGTTATGTTTTACGTCGTATTATTCGTCGTGCAGTACGCCATGGTCATAAGTTAGGTGCCAAAGGTATTTTCTTCTTTAAGGTTTATGAAGAATTAATTAAGCAAATGGGTGAAGCTTACCCAGAGTTACAAAAACAACGTATATTTGTTGAAAAAATACTGCGTTTAGAAGAAGAGCAGTTTGCTAAAACACTTGAGCGTGGTCTGCAAATTCTAGATATTGCTTTAGATGATTTAGAAGGTAATGTTATTCCAGGTGATATGGTATTTAAACTCTATGATACCTATGGTTTCCCTGCAGATTTAACCGCTGATATTGCTCGCGAACGAGAAATTACAATTGACCAAGACGGTTTTGATACTGCGATGGCGACTCAACGTGCTCGTGCACAACAAGCAAATAATTTTGGTACCGATTATAACGATGTTTTAACCTTTGAGGGAAAAACAGAGTTTGTCGGTTATGAAAGTTTTGAGATTACTGCGACAGTGACCAATATTGTCAAATCTGGAGAGTTTGTAACTGAACTTGTTGAAGGCGATAACGCCCAAGTTGTTCTGACACAAACACCTTTTTATGCAGAATCAGGCGGTCAAGTCGGTGATGCGGGTATATTAGTCTTGAGCAATGGTATCTTTACAGTAACAGATACCAAAAAGTCCGGTGAGGTGTACTTACATACAGGTTATGTTAGCCGTGGAACTCTAGCTGTGAATGAACAGGTACATGCAGAAATTGATGTTGAACGTCGTAAATCAATTGCATTACATCACTCAGCAACACATTTATTACATGTCGCACTACGCAGAACTTTAGGTGACCATGTAACGCAAAAGGGTTCGTTATGTGACGCAGAGAAATTACGTTTTGATTTCTCTCACTTTGAGGCGCTTTCACAGGGTAGTATGGACCAAGTAACTTATTTAGTGAACCAAGCTATTCGTAACAATTTTGAAGTTGTCACTAAACTAATGGATATTGATGAAGCCAAAGAATCAGGTGCAATGGCCTTGTTTGGTGAAAAATACGATGAAATGGTACGTGTTGTTACTATGGGGGATTTTTCAACTGAGCTTTGTGGTGGTACGCATACGCAACGTACCGGTGACATGGGATTATTCCTAATGACTTCTGAGTCAGGTATTGCGACCGGTGGTTCGACGTATTGAAGCATCTGTTGGTAATGTCGCAGAGCAAAAAATTCAAAATCTACGTACACAATTTAATGAAGCCTGTGATTTGGTTAAGGGAGATAGTTTTTCTCTAGGCGAAAAAATCATGCAAACACTTGATCGTAATAAAGCACTTGAAAAAGAAATTGCCCAATTAAAAGCCAAAATTGCCAGTGAAAAAGGCTCTAATTTGACTGATAATGCGATTGAGATCAATGGTGTAAAAGTTGTCATTGCTAATATTGAAGGCGTGGATCCTAAATCATTACGTGATAGCGTTGATGAAATTAAAAATAAATTGCAGTCTGGTATCGTTGTCTTAGCAACAGCGGTAGGTAGCGATAAAGTAAGCCTGATTGTTGGGGTGACCAAAGATTTAACCAAAAAAGTGAAAGCTGGTGAATTAGTAAATGTTGTTGCTAATCCCGTTGGTGGTAAAGGTGGTGGTCGTCCAGATATGGCTATGGCAGGGGGAACAATCCAAGTGCATTGAATGATGCATTAGCATTAGTTGAACCTTGGTTACAAACCAAATTATAAATAGATTAGCGCCTTTATCAGGCGCTAAAAGCGAGAAGTAAATAAAATGGCATTAATAGTACAAAAATATGGTGGTACTTCGGTCGCAAATGTCGAACGAATAAAAATTGTTGCAGATAAAGTAAAAGCAACACGTGATGCGGGTAATGATGTGGTTGTTGTACTTTCAGCAATGTCAGGCGAAACGAACCGTATGATTGCATTGGCAAAAGAGTTAAATGCCAAACCAAGTGCACGTGAAATGGATGTTTTGCTAACAACTGGTGAACAAACAACTATCGCATTATTAGCGATGGCACTACACAATCTAGATGTAGAAGCGGTATCAATGACGGGTGATCAAATCCGTATGAAAACCGATGCCAGTCACTCTAAAGCACGTATTCTTGATGTTGAAACAAACAACTTAGAAACTCATTTAAAGCAAGGCCGAGTTGTTGTTGTTGCTGGTTTCCAAGGACGTTGTGAAAATAATAATATTACCACATTAGGCCGAGGTGGTAGTGATACTTCTGCGGTAGCAATAGTCGCTGCTTTGAAAGCTGATGAATGTCAAATATATACGGACGTTGATGGCGTTTATACCACTGACCCACGCGTTGAGCCTAATGCTCGTCGATTAGATAGCATTACTTTTGAAGAAATGCTTGAAATGGCAAGTTTAGGCACCAAAGTATTACAAATTCGCTCTGTAGAGTTTGCAGGCAAATACAATGTTCCACTTCGCGTATTATCTAGTTTCAAAGATGGCGGTGGCACATTAATTAGTTATGAGGAAAACAAAATGGAATCTCCTGTAATATCAGGTATCGCGTTTAATCGTGATGAAGCACGTTTAACACTTTCAGGTGTGCCTGATCAACCGACAGTTGCTTGCACAAATACTGTCTCCTATTGGTGAAGCTAACATTGATGTTGATATGATAGTGCAAAATACCATTGGCGACGGTAAAACTGACTTTACCTTTACTGTACATCGTGATGATTTTGAACAGGCTAAAACCTTATTAGAAACGGTTTGTACCAAGCTTGATGCAAAAGCGGTTCAAGGTAATAATGAAATAGCAAAAGTATCTGTTGTGGGTGTAGGTATGTGGAATCACCCTGGTGTTGCAAAAACAATGTTTGAAACCTTAGGTAAAGAAGGTATTAACATTCATCAAATCGCAACCTCTGAAATTAAAATTTCAGTATTAGTTGATAGTAAGTATTTAGAACTGGCAGTACGAGCTTTACATAAAGCATTTGAACTGGCTACTGAACCAACTGAAGAAAAATAGGTCTTAAGATCTCATAAGCTGAAAATAGTCCGAAATTTTTTCAGCTTTAGACCATAATAAAAGTGTTAATGGAAAAACCTTATAATAACAGGAGCAGGATATGCTAATTTTAACTCGCCGAGTTGGTGAAACTCTAATGATTGGCGATAACGTAACCGTTACCGTGTTGGGCGTAAAAGGAAACCAAGTACGAATTGGTGTTAATGCACCAAAAGATGTATCGGTACACCGTGAAGAAATATATATGCGTATCCAAGCAGAGAAGACAAATAAATAATTGTGATGAGTTAATAAAGAGCCTAAGGGCTCTTTTTTTGCTTTTTATTTAATAGCGACAGTATGACATTTATGCCTTTTTTCTATAGGCATTGTCGTTGTGTTAACGCATTTATTTATTGAAATTGACATAATTTGAACTATTTGCTGTTTTAGTAAGCAAATAGAAGTTACAGTTTAAAAAAAGTTTGACTTGTTTTTATAAGACAGTATTATGAGCGCCACAAGACGACGGTGGGGTGGCCGAGTGGCCGAAGGCGCTCCCCTGCTAAGGGAGTATCGGGTTTGTAGCCTGATCGAGGGTTCGAATCCCTCCTCCACCGCCATTTTGTATAGATTCTTAAAGCGGGTGTAGCTCAGCTGGATAGAGTACCTGGCTACGAACCAGGCGGTCAGGGGTTCGAATCCCTTCACCCGCACCATCTTTCTATTAGCACGAAGTGGTGATTTGAATCTAATAAAAACAAAAGAATATCGCGGCGGGTGTAGCTCAGCTGGATAGAGTACCTGGCTACGAACCAGGCGGTCAGGGGTTCGAATCCCTTCACCCGCACCATCTTTCTATTAGCACGAAGTGGTGATTTGAATCTAATAAAAACAAAAGAATATCGCGGCGGGTGTAGCTCAGCTGGATAGAGTACCTGGCTACGAACCAGGCGGTCAGGGGTTCGAATCCCTTCACCCGCACCATCTTTCTATTAGCACGAAGTGGTGATTTGAATCTAATAAAAACAAAAGAATATCGCGGCGGGTGTAGCTCAGCTGGATAGAGTACCTGGCTACGAACCAGGCGGTCAGGGGTTCGAATCCCTTCACCCGCACCATTCTTTTTAAAGCTTACCTTGTGTAAGTTTTTTGTTTTTAGGGCTTTAAATATTGTTTCTCAATATTTGCATCTATGCGGGTGTAGCTCAGCTGGATAGAGTACCTGGCTACGAACCAGGCGGTCAGGGGTTCGAATCCCTTCACCCGCACCATTCCCTTATATAATTCTAAATAATCCCCACAAAGCATTTCTCTGAATAAATATTTAATAATTTTGAATAAACTTTCACTGTGTCTATTATGTTTTTGAGAGTTAGATCGATTAAATAATTATTCATTTATTTTGAGATTGGCGGCAAACTATATTTATCGCCTCTGTAGTTCAGATGATACTTAGTTATCGCTAACAAATTAGGTAAGATAGAAGGAAAGCCTCGTTACTTCCAATTTTCTTGTAAAACTATTATAATGAAACCTTTGGAAAGCGCCGTTTAATTCTATTATCTGTTTTTTTGAACATTGGTAATGGAGTTTTGCGCATAATTTTTGTTTTAGCGTTGTTTCTTTTAATGACTTATTCGTCATTTATAAGATGTTAAATGCAATTTTTAAGTGAATATTTATTCACTTTTAAAGTTGTTTAAACTAAAGAACTACTTATATAAGTGCAAAAAAGGATGCAAGTATGGATATCACTGAGTCGTTATTTCAAGCAACAACACTATTTGGGATAGGGATGGGGTTTGTTTTTTCATTCTTAGGTTTATTATTGATTGCCGTTAAACTAATGGCAAAATATATTCCTGCTGATGAACCTACCATTAAAAAACGTACACCTCAGAAAAAAGTTGCTACCACTGCAAATTCTGAAATTAATCCACAAATAATCGCGGCTATAACTTGTGCTGTGCAACAGTATCATAAAGCTGACACAGTATAATGATAACGAGAATAAACCAATGAAGGAGCAAGTTAATATGTCTAAGCCATTAGCAATCACTGAAGTTGTGCTACGTGATGCACATCAGTCATTATTTGCAACGCGTATGCGTATCGATGATATGTTACCCATTGCTGAAAAACTAGATAAAATCGGTTACTGGTCTTTAGAGACTTGGGGCGACGCTACATTTGATGCTTGTATTCGCTACTTAGGTGAAGATCCATGGGATCGTATCCGTGCTTTAAAAGTCGCTATGCCTAATACACCACAACAAATGCTTTTACGTGGCCAAAATTTACTTGGTTACCGTCATTATGCTGATGATGTAGTAGAAAAGTTTGTTGAACGTGCACATACCAACGGTGTTGATGTTTTCCGTATTTTTGATGCGATGAATGATGTGCGTAATTTTGAAACGGCAATTAAATCCGCTGTTAAAATTGGTGCTCATGCACAGGGGACAATTTCTTACACAACTAGTTCTGTTCATACAGTGGATGGTTGGGTAGATATGGCCAAGCGCCTTGAAGATATGGGCTCTCATTCTATTTGTATTAAAGACATGGCTGGTTTGTTAAAACCTTATGTTGCCGAAGAGTTGGTTACTAAAATAAAAGCGACCACAGATATCCCAATTGCATTACATTGTCATGCAACCACGGGTTTAAGTTTAGCAACACAACAAAAAGCAATTGATGCTGGCGTTGATATCATTGACTCTGCAATTTCTTCAATGAGCATGACCTACGGTCATTCACCAACAGAAACATTAGTATCTATTGTTGAAGGAACCAGAACGAGATACCGGTTTAGACTTACCTGAATTAGCTGAAATATCAGCTTACTTCCGTGAAGTACGTAAAAAATACGTTAAATTTGAAGGTGAATTAAAAGGTGTTGATCCACGTATTTTGATTGCTCAAGTACCAGGTGGCATGTTGACTAATATGGAAAGTCAGCTTAAGCAACAGGGTGCCGCTGATAAAATGGATGCCGTATTACAAGAAATCCCACGAGTTCGTGAAGATCTTGGTTTTATTCCACTAGTAACACCAACCTCTCAAATTGTCGGTACACAAGCCGTTATTAATGTATTAATGGGTGAGAGATACAAAACCATCACTAAAGAAACGGCTGGTGTGCTAAAAGGTGAGTATGGCGCGACACCTGCACCTGTTAATACGGAATTACAAGCACAGGTTTTAGATGGTGGACAAGCGATAACTTGCCGTCCTGCTGATAATATTCCTGCAGAAATGCAAGCAATTCAAGCAGACTTTAAAAAGTTAGCAACAGAAAAAGGCATTAAAATTGCAGAACAAGAAATTGATGATGCACTTATTTACGCTTTATTCCCTGAGATTGGCTTGAAATTCTTAGAAAACCGTAATAATCCAGATGCATTTGAGCCTGTGCCAAGTGCAGAGGATTTAGTTGTTGCAAGCAAGTCTGATAAATCTGCACCTAAGACTTATTCTGTTGCAGTAGATGGGCAACTTTATAATGTACAAGTTGGTCCTGAAGGTAGTATTGATGGTATTACTGCTAGTGCAGGTGAGGTGACATCACTTAATGCAGGTAGCGCAGGCGCAGACACCGACACCCGCCGCACCAACAGGCGAAGGCGAAGAAGTGCCAGCTCCATTAGCGGGTAATATCTTTAAAGTATTAGCTTCTGAAGGCGAAAATGTCAGTGAAGGTGATGTATTACTGGTTATGGAAGCCATGAAAATGGAAACGGAAATCCGCGCACCAAAAGCAGGCGTTGTACAGTCTGTTTTAGTGCGAGAAGGTGACGCAGTAGCGGTGGGCGAAGCCCTGTTTACTATCGGTTAAGGAAATATAAAAGTGGATGGATTAATTAAACTATGGAGCGATACGGGTATCGCTCACTTTGAATTTCCTAATCTTGTGATGATTGCGGTGGGATGTATTCTATTATTTCTCGCAATCTCTAAGAAATTTGAACCTTTATTATTATTACCGATTGGTTTTGGTGCTATTTTAGCAAATATTCCTAATGCGGGTTTTATTGAAGAAGGTGGGATGCTCTACTACATTTACCACATTGGTATTGAAACGGGTGTTTTCCCGCTGATTATCTTTATGGGAGTAGGCGCATTAACAGACTTTGGTGCTTTGATTGCAAACCCTAAAACACTGTTTTTAGGGGTGCATCGCTCAATTTGGTATTTTTGCTACTTTGTTTGGGGCAATATTACTTAATTATATTCCTGGTATGGAATTTAGTATGCCGGATGCGACTACGATTGCGATTATAGGTGGAGCCGATGGCCCAACAGCTATCTTCCTAGCCTCTAAGCTTGCACCTCAGTTATTAGGGGCGATCGCAGTTGTCTGCGTACTCATACATGGCATTAGTACCTTTGATTCAACCGCCTATTATGCGCGCTTTAACAACACCTGCTGAACGCGAAATAAAAATGAAACAGCTTCGTCCTGTGAGTAAGAGAGAAAAAATTATCTTTCCGCTTGCAGTATTAATGATGACGATCCTGTTTCTACCAGCGACAACTCCATTAGTGGGAATGTTTTGTTTAGGTAACTTAATGCGTGAATCTGGTGTGGTAGATCGTTTAAGTTCAACAGCACAAAATGAATTGATTAATATTGTCACTATTTTCCTAGGCCTAGGTGTTGGTTCTAAACTTTCTGCTGAATCATTTTTAAATGTAGAAACTTTAGGTATCTTAGCATTAGGTGCGGTTGCCTTTTCAATCGGTACTGCTTCTGGTGTGATCATGGCGAAGTTGATGAATAAGCTTTCTAGTGAGCCGATTAATCCACTTATTGGTGCTTGCCGGTGTTTCTGCGGTACCAATGGCCGCTCGAGTTGCAAATAAAGTTGGTTTAGAAGCTAATCCACATAATTTCTTATTAATGCATGCAATGGGACCAAATGTTGCTGGTGTATTAGGAAGTGCGGTAGCGGCTGGTGTGTTGTTAGCATTAGTTGGCTAATTTTTGCTTATAATTATTCAAGGCGTTGCTTATTAAGTCTTGAAATTATTAAAGGCCACTATTTTTAGTGGCCTTTTTTTATGGGGTAGTTTTGTCAACGGATAGTTTATTTGCTGAATTAGTCTCTTTATTTATTAGTGGTTTTATCTCTTCAACACTGTTTCCCGGTGGTTCGGAAATACTGCTTATTTATTATGTGAAAAATAATTCACAAAATTATTTACTCTATTTTGTCTTCGCTACGGCAGGTAATAGCGCTGGTGCGATGTTTACTTATTTGATGGGATATTATTTCCATTGGGGGAGAGAAAAGACAAAACATTTAAAAACCTATCAATTTTGTCATAAGTATGGCGTTTATGGTTTATTGTTTAGCTGGTTACCCATTGTTGGTGATTTACTACCCTTAGTCGCTGGTTGGTTAAAATTGCCCGTTTTTCCATCACTGTTATTCATTATCATTGGTAAAGCATTACGCTATGGATTAATCATTACTCCCGTTCTGTATTTTATAAAGTAACTTGTAAACAACGCCTTATTTAAGGTATTCTGCTCCTCTTTTATTCACTTTATAGGGGTTGCTCTTGACTCTCAATTTTCAGCAACGTTTAGATATCATCACTACAAAATCAGATTCTTTGGTGGGTTTTGGTCGTGGTATAGAACGAGAAGCTTTACGTATTAAGCCCGATGGTAAATTATCTGAGACGCCACATCCATATGCTTTTGGTAGTGCGCTTTGCCATGATTCAATTACCACTGATTTTGCAGAAAGTTTGCTTGAGTTTATTACCCCAGTTGCAAAGGATGTGCATCAACTTTTTGATTATCTTAATGATATTCATCATTATGTCGCCTGTCATTTAGAAAATAATGAAGCATTATGGCCAATTAGTATGCCCTGTTATGTGCAAAGTGAAGAAAATGTTGAACTGGCCCAGTACGGTAAATCTAATATCGGTACAATGAAAACAACTTACCGACAAGGGCTAAAAAATCGTTACGGTAGTATGATGCAGATAATTTCTGGTGTGCATTATAATTTTTCTTTGCCAGCATCTTTTTGGCCTACATGGTCTGAAATACATCAATCAGAGTTAACTGGTAATGAAGCTCAATCAGCGGGTTATTTAGGATTAATACGTAATTATTTCCGCTATGGCTGGGTGATCCCATACTTATTTGGTGCCTCTCCTGCATTATGTAAGTCTTTTTTACAGGGTAAAAAATCTGATTTTAACTTTAAAGAAGTTGGCAAGGGCACGATCTATTTACCCTATGCGACGTCTTTACGATTAAGTGATTTAGGATATACAAATAGTGCTCAATCATCACTTAATATTTGTTATAACAGTGTTGATAATTATATTGCTTCAGTACATAAGGCATTACACAAAAAAGCATCTCAATTTGAAAAGCTAGGCATTAAAAACGGTGATGAATACATTCAATTGAATGATAATGTTTTGCAAATTGAAAATGAATTGTATGCATCAATTCGTCCTAAGCGAGTGACAAAAAATCTAGAAACACCATCACAAGCATTAAATGCAAGGGGCATTGAATATGTGGAAATTCGTTCTTTAGATGTAAATCCATTTTGTAAACTCGGCATTACAGAAGAACAGGTTAACTTTCTAGATTCTATTTTTAACTTGGTGTGCGATTAAACCTTCAGATGAATTGACGGCATCACAATCTCAGCATTTATCTAAAAATTTCAGCACTATCGTAACTGAAGGAAGAAACCCTGAAGTGACCCTAGAAATAGATGGTCAAACGCAATCAGTTGCGACTTGGGGGAATGGGTCACTGACGAGTTAAAGGCACTCGCTGTTGTATTAGATGAAAGTGGTAAGGAAGAACGATACAAACAAGCAATCGCACACATTGCGCCTCGCTTTAATGCTCCTGAATTAACTAGTTCAGCACGAGTACTTGAGCATCTTATTTCAAAAGATATGGATAATGGCCCGTTAGCGTTAAGTTTGTCGCAACAATACAAAAAAGAATTAATAGAACAGCCTTATAACATTTGGTCGGATCAATATTTTGAATCTCAAAAGGCAGAGTCCTTATTAAAACAGGAACAAATTGAGCAGTCAGACGATGTTGATTTTGATGCTTTTTTAAGCAATTATTATATCAATGCAGAGAAAGTATAATAGACTGAGTGAATGTGTTAAGTAACAGAGCTGTAAAGGTGAATTAGGAAACAATTGCTTATTAGCCGTTGTTTCTTTGCATTAAGCCTAGAAAGCATATTTGCACAAAAACATTCTTTTACGTTAAGCTTATTTTTATTAACAGATTACTTTTGGAAATTGCTTTATGGGATCAAAAAAGCTAATTGTTATTTGTGCAATCTTAATTTTATCAGGATGTGCTAGTGCGCCCCCTAAAAATCCAGATAATATTTGTGATATCTTTTTTGAACACCGAGATTGGTATACCGCTTCAAAAGAAATGAACGAAACCTGGGGCACTCCGATTCATGTTCCTATTGCCATGATGTATCAAGAAAGTAGTTTTAAGCATGATGCCGCTCCTGCAATGCAATACTTCTGGTTTATCCCTATTGGTCGCGCCAGTGACGCCTATGGCTATGCACAGGCTAAAACAATGACCTGGGATGACTACCAGCGTGAAACAGGTAATAGTTGGGCTGATAGAGATGACTTCTATGATGCGGTAGATTTTATGGGATGGTTTACCAGTAAGACGCATAAAATTAATAAGGTTTCAAAATGGGACGCCTATGGTCAGTACCTTAACTATCATGAAGGTTGGGGTGGCTATAAAAAGAAAAGTTATAATAAAAAGCCTTGGTTATTAAAAGTCGCTCGTAAGGTCGATACACGTGCTAAGCAATATGCAACTCAATTACGTGGTTGTAAAGAAGAGTTAGAGTCTGGTTGGTTGTGGAGAGTGTTCTTCACTTAACGATTAAAAGAGAGAGAAAAATGCCATTATTAGATAGTTTTACCGTTGATCATACGATCATGAATGCCCCTGCTGTGCGTATTGCTAAAAAAATGCAAACTCCAGGTAAAGATACCATTACGGTTTTTGATTTACGTTTCACTGCACCTAATAAAGATATTTTATCAGAAAAGGGCATTCATACTTTAGAACACTTGTATGCTGGGTTCATGCGTGATCACTTAAATTCCGACACAGTAGAAATTATTGATATTTCGCCAATGGGATGCCGTACAGGTTTTTACATGAGTCTAATTGGCTCGCCAAACGAAGATCAAGTTGGTAAAGCTTGGTTGGCTTCAATGCAAGATGTCTTAGAAGTTAAAGCACAAAATGAAATTCCAGAGCTAAATGAATTTCAATGTGGCACTTACTTAATGCATTCCTTAGAAGAAGCAAAAGAGATTGCACAAGCCATTATCGACGCCGGTGTTGGGGTTAATAAAAATGATGATATTGCTTTAAGTTCAGAGCAATTGAATCAACTATAAAGAATAAGCTATAAGGCTATAAGGCTATAAGGCTATAAGGCTGTAAGGTTATAAGGCTGTAAAGTTATAAGGCTGTATGGCTGTAAGGCTTTTGCTTTTAGCCTTCAAGCGTACAGCTTTCAAGCCTTACAGTCTTTCTTTATTCTTCTTCTTGTTGCTCATCATATAAATGAGGCATCACCTTAACTAGTTTTACCATATTATTTTCTACTTCTAAAATTTCCATAGGGTAACCACTGATACGTGAACTAATTTGTCCGGTTGGGATCTCTTCTAAATGTTCCAGAATAAGTCCATTTAGGGTACGTGGTCCATCGGTAGGTAATGTCCAGCCCATTTCTTTATTAATATCTCGAATACCTAAGCTACCCTCGATAATGTAGGAATCATCAACCTGTTTAAAAATTTCTTGAGAACTAGTTGGCTCGTGCGTTGTTGTAAAGTCACCAACAATTTCTTCTAAAATATCCGCAAGTGTCACTAAGCCTTGAATATCACCGTATTCATCAACAACTAAACCAATACGTTGTTTGTTATGTTGGAATTTAATTAATTGTGTATTGAGTGGTGTGCCCTCAGGAATAAAATAAAGCTCACGTACACTGCGTAATAATGTTGTTTTACTGAAATCTTCCTTTAGTAAAATAAGCAAGGAATCACGAGCATGGACAAAACCAATCGCATCATCAATAGTATCTCGATATAACAAGGTCATTGTATGAGTACGGTGCTGAAGTTGCTTTAAGATAGTTTCCCAGTCTTGATTAATATCTATGGCCGCAATTTCGTTACGTGGCGTCATAATTTCATCTACGGTTACTTTTTCCAGCTCTAATATGCTTAATAACATTTGTTGGTGATGAGCTGGAATCATTGAGCCCGCTTCATGTACGACAGAGCGAAGCTCTTCGCTCGATAAAGCATTATCACTTTGATGATTAACATTGATACCAAATACTCTTAATAGGCCATTTGAGAAGCCATTAATTAGCCACACTAAAGGGCTCAGTAATTTTTGTAATGGTTTTAATAGGTATGAGCTTGGAAAAGCTATTTTTTCAGGATAAAGCACTGCTAATGTTTTAGGCGTTACTTCAGCAAAAATCAAAATCACTAATGTTAGAGCACCAGTAGCAATCGCAATACCTGCATCACCAAAAAGACGTTGCCCGATAATTGTTGCTATGGCGGAGGCTAAAATATTAACTAGGTTGTTTCCGATTAGGATCAAACCAATTAACTTATCTGGCTTACTTAATAAACCTTCAACACGAATGGCATTTTTATTTTTATCCTTTGCCAAGTGGCGAAGTCGATAACGGTTTAATGACATCATACTTGTTTCTGAGCTAGAGAAATAAGCGGAAATAAAGATTAGTATTATCAGTGTTATTAACAAAGCACTGGTGGGTATGTCGTTCAATGTCGTCTCTTTTGTTAGCAAATATTAGTAATGCGATATTAGCGAAGATGAATGGATAAAACAAAATTGATTGTATGCAATTCTGTAAAGTTTGAGGAAAGCACAGAAATATTGCTTTTTTAAATAAAAAATAAAATATTTTCTAATTTTACAGGTTAAAAATAATACACCTATTGTTTGCTAAACGTCCATTTTTATTTTTTATTGTATGACAATAATTGATCTCACAGGCAAAATATTTGTACTTAAAGTAACTCATAGCTACATTTTTATCAGGAAGAAAGAGTAAATTGGATGTGTATTTAAATTTTTTCACCCCTTAAAAAGAGGTGAAAAAATTTAATAGATCAATAAGAAGAACAATATTAAGCTATTTTATTTATTAGATGAGTGCTTAAAAATGTACTTCAAGACCGGCAAATAAACCTTTATTTTCCTGTGTAACATCATTAATTATCATCTCTTGCAAGCGGTATCCTGCACGAACAGAGAAGTTTAATAATAATGAATCAGGGTTAAAAGTGTAACCTAATCCAAGTTCTGCATCGGTTGCTTCATCATCACTAACACTGCCAGCAATGGCTTCAGCGAATACGTGCATGCCAGTTCCTGGTAAATGAACCTTAGCAGCGCCATAACCTTGAGCGATATCTGTTGATTGACCAGTAATATCTTCAAGGTCGCTATAAGCTAAACCAAAATCAAACTCAAATAAGCCATTATCAAATAGCTCATAATAAAGAATACCATTTAAAGCTGAACTTTCTGGTTCAGATGTGCCACTTAGTGTTGTATATTCCGCGCTAAGATCTGAGTATTTGATTTTCGCGTTTGGAAGCAATGGGATAAAATGCTCTAGTGCGATATAAGCAGATAAGTTGTTAGTATCTTCAAAATCACTGCTAACGTTGCTGTAGTTTGTTGATATTGTATGATAATCAACGCCAGCATAAACACCTAAAAAATCAGCCATTGTTGGCATACTGATCGCGGTCGCAATCGCCACGCAAAAATTTGTTTTTTCATAATTCTATTCCAAGAGTTAGTGGGTATGCTTCATGGTTTTCTTTTGCATAGTAATTTTTTTAATCGGCGCGTCAATCACTATTTCATCACCATTACTAAAATGAAGTTTCAAATTAACACTATCGCCTTCAGTTAACGGGGATTTTAAGCCCAAAAACATAACATGAAAACTACCAGGGCGAAGTTCGGTACTACCCTTAGCATCAACCGTTATTGATTCAACCTGACGCATTTTCATCATGCCATCACTCATAATATGACTATGTAACTCAACACGATCGGCAATATCACTGCTTGCAGAAATTAATGTCAGTGGTTCATCACTGCTATTGTTAATTAGCATAAATGCGGCGCTGTTTTGAGTGTGTGGAGGTGTTGCGCGCACATAGGCATCTTCAATATTTAATACTGTCGCGTTACTTAGAGTGCTAAACAGTAGTGCTACGGTTAATATTAACGAATTAGTTAATTTCATAGGTTAGTATCTTCTTTTTAAAAAAGTAATAATAAATAGCAATGGCCAGTAATATCCATACGCCGAATTTAAAAATAAATGAAACAGTGCTGAGTAAAATAAAAGTGAGTATTAATATGAGCGCAATGACGCTTAAACTAATCACTGAAACACCAAACATAAACAAGACAAATGCTGATAATAAAAGCGTGGCTAATTCAAACATCACCTTTCCTTAAAAGTAAAAAATGCAAAGCGAGAAACTTCGCTTTGCATTTTAGATTATACCATAAACATCATTATTTAGTATTTATCCGCGAAGTGCTTTTTCTCCACGGGCAATACCACAAACTCCAGAGCGAACAACTTCGACAATTTCACTGCTTTCTTCTATCGTTGCCATAAACGCATCGAGTTTAGAACAAGCACCTGTAAGTTGAATCGTATATAGGTTTGGTGTGATATCAACGACTTGGCCACGGTAAATGTCAGTGGTACGTTTAATTTCTTCACGTACTTCATTGTTTGGAGTACGTACTTTAATTAACATTAATTCGCGTTCCACATGCGAGCCTTCTGTTAATTCAGAAACACGTAATACATCAACCAGCTTATGAAGTTGTTTCATCATTTGTTCAAGTGTTGCCTGGCAATCGACTTCAGTGGTAATCGTCATCCGTGATAATGTTAAATCGTTTGTCGGAGAAACAGTTAATGATTCAATGTTATAACTACGTTGCGCAAACAAACCAACAACACGAGCTAACGCACCCGATTCATTTTCTAATAATACTGAAATAATACTACGCATCGGTTCTCTCCGTCGGGCTTAAAAACATATCCTGCATGCTTCCGAATTTAACTTGCATTGGGAAAACTTGTTCTTCAGGGTCAATTGCAACATCAATAAAGACCACGCGCTCTTTGAGTTCAAAAGCACGCTCAAGTGCAGGTTCAAGTTCATCAATCGTATCTACTTTAATACCAATATGGTTATAAGCTTCTGATAGTTTTACAAAATCAGGAACACTGTCCATATAGGAATGAGACTGACGACCACCGTAAAACATTTTTTGCCATTGTTTTACCATGCCTAGAGAACGGTTGTTTAACAGTACAATAACCACTGGGATATTATATTGCATGCAAGTTGATAGCTCTTGAATATTCATTTGAATAGAGCCGTCACCTGTTACACACACAACAGGACGATCTGGGAATGCGACTTTACAGCCCATAGTCGCAGGTAAGCCAAAGCCCATAGTGCCCGCACCACCTGAGTTAATCCACTGGCGAGGTTCTTTAAATGGGTAATATTGAGCTGGCAACCATCTGATGTTGACCTACATCTGATGTCACGATTGCATCACCTTTAGTGACTTTATAAAGGCTTTCAATTACTTGTTGTGGTTTGATATGTGTAGAAGATTTTTTGTAGGCGAGGCATTTTTTAGCACGCCATTCATTAATTTGATCCCACCAAGCATCGATACTTGCAGTATCATTGCTTGCTTGAGTCTCATCAAGTAGATCTAACATTTGTTGTAAAACCACTTCAACTGATCCCACGATAGGTAAATCAGCATGAATGTTTTTAGAGATAGAGGTTGGGTCGATATCTATCTGCATAATTTTTGCATTTGGGCAAAATTTTTCAACGTTATTAGTTACACGATCGTCAAAACGAGCGCCCGCTGCAAAAATAAGGTCAGCATTATGCATTGATAAATTAGCTTCATAAGTTCCGTGCATGCCTAACATGCCAATACTTTGCTTATGCGTTCCTGGAAATGCGCCAAGACCCATTAAGGTATTTGTCACAGGCAGGTTTAATTTTTCAGCTAACTCTATGATTTGTTTTGATGCATTAGAGATGATTGAACCACCACCAACATATAGAACCGGTTTTTTAGCGCCTAAAAGTGCCGCTAATGCGCGTTTAATTTGTCCTTTATGGCCACTCAAAGTTGGATTGTACGAACGTAAATTCACACTTTCAGGGTATTTATAAGGGAATTTATTAAGTGGGTTTTGCACATCTTTTGGTAGATCAATAACCACAGGGCCTGGTCGACCTGTTGATGCAAGATAAAATGCTTTTTTAATTGCTAACGGAATTTCTTCTGCAGTGCGACATAAAAAACTATGTTTCACTACTGGGCGTGATACGCCTATCATATCCGTTTCTTGGAAGGCATCATCGCCAATCCAATTTGTTGGCACCTGACCAGATAACACAACTAGTGGAATCGAATCCATATAAGCTGTTGCAATACCTGTTATACAGTTTGTTGCTCCCGGTCCAGCGGTAACTAATACCACACCGACTTTACCCGTAGAACGAGAATAAGCATCAGCCATATGTACAGTCGCTTGTTCATGACGAACTAAGTAATGTTCAATATCATCAGATTGAAAAATCGCATCATAAATATCTAAAACAGAACCACCGGGGTAACCGAAAATATGTTTAATACCTTCGTCTTGAAGAGAGCGCACAACCATCTCGGCGCCAGATAACATTTCCATAATCTTTCCTTTTTATACAATTGGTAAATTGCGTTGCTTTCGACCTGTATCGGGTAGAAGCAAACTTTGTTTACTGTACAAACACTATAAATAGCCCCTGAACAATAAGTGGAAGTCAACTGTACTGTATTAAAAAATAATTGCACCCATAAAGTAATAAAAATGGCGCCTTTTAATGTTTTATTGTCAATTTCCGGTTAGTTTTGTGAAATTTAGCTTAACAAAGAGCGGATAAATTCTTTTCATAAAGTAACTATTATTTTCGCGGTCAAATGCAAAGGGAAAGCGACTTCTAGCAAGCATTTAATTCGTATAAATTGAAGGTTTATTTTTAATCGGCACTATCTCTTTTAACTTAGATTGGTTAAAATTCGCCTCTTTTTATATATTTGTTCATTACTTTAATATAAGTAGAAATTAGAGATTATTGATGTTTGAAATTAATCCCGTTTTAAATAAAGTAAAAGATCTTTCTGAGCGCACAGATTTGCTTAGGGGGTATCTTTGACTATGATACTAAATCAGAGCGTTTAGAAGAAGTTAGCCGAGAGCTTGAATCTTCAGAAGTTTGGAATGAACCAGAACGCGCACAGGCATTAGGTAAAGAACGTAGTGCCCTAGAGCTGGTAGTTGATACTATTAATACGCTAGATGAAGGCCGCGAAGAAATTCAGATGCTGGTGGATATGGCCGTTGAAGAAAACGATCAAGAGAGTTTTGATGAAGCTATTTCTGGTGCCGATGAATTAGAGAAAAAACTAGAAATACTAGAATTTCGTCGTATGTTTTCAGGCCAAAATGATATCTGTTCATGTTATTTGGATATTCAGTCCGGCAGTGGTGGTACTGAAGCTCAAGATTGGGCGAATATGTTATTGCGTATGTATTTGCGTTGGGGAGAAGCCAACGGATACAAAACAGAGCTAATGGAAGTCTCCGCGGGAGATGTTGCTGGTATCAAAGGCGCAACTATTCGTTTTAGTGGTGAGTATGCCTATGGCTGGTTACGTACAGAAACTGGTGTGCATCGTTTAGTACGCAAATCGCCTTTTGATTCATCGGGTAAGCGTCATACGTCCTTTGCATCTGCTTTTATTTATCCTGAAATTGAAGATAACATCGATATTACTATTAATCCTGCGGATTTACGTATCGATGTATATCGTGCTTCAGGTGCTGGTGGTCAGCACGTTAATACAACAGAATCAGCGGTACGTATTACTCATGTGCCGACCAATATTGTTGTTCAGTGTCAAAATGATCGCTCACAGCACAAGAATAAAGATCAAGCAATGAAGCAGTTAAAAGCGAAGTTATACGAGCATGAGCTACAGCTTCAAAATGCTGAAAAACAAATTAGTGAAGATAATAAGTCAGATATTGGCTGGGGAAGCCAAATTCGCTCTTATGTTTTAGATGATGCGCGAATTAAAGATTTACGAACCAGGTGTTGAAAGCCGTAATCCACAAAGAGTGCTTGATGGTGAACTTAATCAGTTTATCGAAGCTAGCCTGAAATCAGGTTTATAAATTGAAGGGTGACTAAAGTCATCACTTTTTAAAAAGTTACTAAAGTAATAGGAAATATCATGTCAGAGCAAAAAGTAGCAGAAGCACCACAGGAAGAGTTAAACGATATCTTAGCCGCCCGTCTTGAAAAACTAGATGGTATGCGTGCAAAGGGACAAGCATTCCCTAATGATTTTCGTCGTAAAAACATCTCTGATGAACTGCATGCTAAATATGATAGTAAAACAAAAGAAGAATTAGATGAGCTAGCGGTAGAAGTTTCAATTGCTGGACGTATGATGACACGTCGTATCATGGGTAAGGCGAGTTTTGCAACTTTACAGGATATGGGTGGACGCATTCAAGCATATGTTGCGCGTGATAATCTTGCTGAAGGCTTTTATAACGAAGAATTCAAAAAGTGGGATTTAGGCGATATTATTGGTTTACAAGGTGTTTTATTCAAAACAAAAACCGATGAATTAAGTATCAAAGTGAGCGAAATACGCATATTAACTAAAGCGCTTCGTCCATTACCTGATAAATTCCACGGTTTATCTGATACAGAATCTTGTTACCGTCAACGTTACCTTGATTTAATTGCAAACGAAGAATCACGTAAAACCTTTATTTTACGTAATAAAATCATTTCAGCTATTCGTAACTACCTTAATGATTGTGATTTTATGGAAGTTGAAACACCAATGCTTCAGGCTATTCCTGGTGGTGCCACGGCTAAACCTTTTGAAACATTCCACAATGCTTTAGATTTACCGATGTATCTACGTATTGCACCGGAATTAAACCTTAAACGTTTAGTGGTTGGTGGTTTTGAGCGTGTTTTTGAAATTAACCGTAGTTTCCGAAATGAAGGTGTTTCAACACGTCACAACCCAGAATTTACTATGATTGAATTCTACCAAGCTTATGCAGATTATATTGATTTGATGAACTTAACGGAAGATATGTTACGTACTATCACTGAAAACGTATTAGGTTCAAGCATTGTAAATTACGGTGAAGAAGAGTTTGACTTTGGCAAACCATTTATTCGTATGACCATGAAAGAGTCTGTGGTTGAATACAACGAAGGTGTTGAAGCGCAGGAACTTGACACTATGGAAGGCTTAAAAGCAGTTGCTAAACGTTTAAATGTAAACTTAAAAGATAGCTGGGGCGAAGGTAAGGTATTAACAGAAATCTTTGAAGAAACAGCTGAGCACCAATTAATGCAACCTACTTTTATTACTGCTTATCCTGCTGAGGTTTCGCCGTTGGCTCGTCGTAATGATGATAACCCTGAAGTAACAGACCGCTTTGAATTCTTTGTTGGCGGTCGTGAATTAGCTAATGGTTTCTCTGAGCTAAATGATGCTCAGGATCAGGCTCAACGCTTTATGGATCAAGTTGCACAGAAAGATGCTGGTGATGACGAAGCAATGTTCTACGATGCTGATTACATTACTGCCCTTGAACATGGTTTACCACCAACAGCGGGTGAGGGCATCGGGATTGACCGTTTAGTTATGTTATTTACTGATAGTCATACTATTCGTGATGTATTGTTGTTCCCACATATGCGTCCACAGGCTACAAAATAATTTACTATAAGCGGTTAGCTTAATAAGTTATCAATTTTAATTGTTAGTCTTTAGACTCCCCAAAAAAAGCCTCGTTCAATACGAGGCTTTTTTATATCCAAGCAACTAGTATTTTCTTAAACTTTGAAAGTACTGACTAATTTATCCAGTTTATTACCTTCATTAGATACTGTCTGGCTGAGCCTTTCTGCTACTTCACTACCTTGTGTCAAGCCGTTAACAATCTCTTGAATAGCATAAATATTACGGTTAATTTCTTCTGTTACAGAGCTTTGCTCGGTTGCGCCTGTTGCAATTTGTGTGCTCATGTCATTAATTGAACCAACAGCTGAGGTAACCGATGATAGGCTCTCTGATATCGCTGTTGATGACTCAACAGAACGTGCACTTCGTTCCTGACTAAGTTCCATTGAGCTAACCGATACAGTTACTAAGCGGTGTAGCTCCTTAAGCATGTCATTAATTTCCAAGGTGCTTTCCTGGCTTCGGCTTGCAAGGCTTCGTACTTCGTCTGCAACAACTGCAAAACCTCGACCTTGTTCGCCTGCGCGTGTCGCTTCAATGGCCGCATTTAACGCTAATAGATTAGTTTGTTCTGCAATTTCACCGATCACAGAAAGGACGTTATTAATTTTTTTAGATTGTTCGCTGAGCTCATTAACACTGCCAGCAGCGACCATTAATTTCTTCTACTAAATTAGAAATCTCTGAGAGAGATACGTCAACACATTCCTGTGCACGCATTACTTCCCCTGTAGTCGCTTGTGTTGCTTCAGCAACTTGGTTGGTATTACAGGCCACTTCGTTGGCGGTTGATGACATTTCAGTGATTGCAGAGACAACTTGATCCGTTTCATTATTATGACTAACCAGTTGAGCGAGCAATTTCACTACTTTGTCGACTCATCTCGCCACCCGCTTGATTTACCTCTGTGGTAGCAGATCTAATTTCCTTAATGATTTGCTGTAGCTTATCAACAAATAAATTAAATGACTCACCCAGTTGGGCTATTTCATCTTTACCTGAAATAACAAGGCGTTTAGTTAAGTCGCCTTCACCTTGTGCGATATCGTTAAGGTTAGTAGCCATACGTTCAATAGGGCTGACCATTTTGGTAGCTACAAAAAGAATAATCGCAATGGTTAAAATAATCAGGCCACAGGCTATACTTAACAGTAAAAAGAATCGAGAAGCTGAAGTTTCATTGGCCTTTTGTGCATATTCATTAATAACTAATTCAATATCATCAATGTAAGCACCCGTGCCAAGCATCCAATCTGTGCCGGGTAGCATAATCGCATATCCTATTTTTTCGAATTGTTCCTCTGTACCTGGTTTTTGATAATAATAAGAGAAGATGCCATCACCATTTTTAGCAAGATCAAGCAAGCCAACAATCAACTTAGTTCCCTTTGAGTCAGTTAAATCAATTAAATTTTTACCCACTAGTTCAGGCTTTACACCATGAAAGACATTCACGCCTTTACTATCGTAAATATAAAAATATCCTGCACTACCAAAACGAATGTCTTGTAATGCGCTATTCACATCACCTTGATCACCAAGAGATTGCTGATAGGAAACAATACCTGTCGCTATTTCGGTTACTTCTTTAAGCTCGTTTTTACGCTCTTTAATTAGACTTTCTCTAAACTCAGCAATATTAGTTTCAAGAGCGTTCATTTCGCTGTAGTAGGAGATGGACATAATAGAGACAAGAATAATAAGTAGTGGCAATAATGCTAAGGATAATAGCTTATTACGAAGTTTTAAATTAAACATAGTTTTTCCTTAGTGTTTTTTTATTTATTCGAACACCTGTTTTTAAGCAGAGAATTATGGCTATTTTGTAGGTCATTTTGTGTCATCTAAATGCACTCATTAATTTTCGAGGTGTTATAAAGAAAGCGTAGTAGATTAGCGAAAGAATAAAAAAGAAATATGCTTAGGAATTGCGATAGGTCACTATTTTTTAGCGATATTGATAAGCAATGATAAATGTTTGCTAGAAAAGCGCTTTATGCTGAAATAAGTGATAAAAAAGTATTAATGCTAGACAAAAAAATACCCGCTCGAAAGCAGGTATTTTCATACTTATGAAGTGCTTAAAGGAAGATTACTCTTCGCCAACAACTTCAATAGTAACAACAGTTGAAACATCAGAATGCACAGAAACTGTGATTTCGTATGTACCAGTGTTACGTAAAGCGCCTTCAGGAAGACGAACTTCACTTTTAACAACAGCAACACCAGCAGCTGTGATTGCATTAGCAATATCACGCGTACCGATTGAGCCGAATAATTTACCTTCATCACCAGATTTAGAAGCGATAACAACTGCTTCTAGAGCTTCAAGTGATGCGCCACGCGTTTCTGCAGCAGACAAGGTTAGCGACTTGTTTAGCTTCTAATTCAGCACGACGTGCTTCAAAAGCTTCTAAGTTTGCTTTGTTTGCTGGTACAGCTTTTTGCTGTGGGAAAAGAAAGTTACGTGCGTAACCTGCTTTAACATTCACTTTATCGCCAAGTTTACCAAGGTTAGCAACTGTATCTTGTAGGATAATTTCCATAATCTATAGCTCCTATTTACTTGTGTAAATCTGTGTAAGGGATAAGTGACAAGTAACGTGCACGTTTGATAGCGCGCGCTAGTTGACGTTGGTATTTTGCACTTGTGCCAGTAATACGGCTTGGTACGATTTTACCACTTTCAGTGATGTAATTTTTTAACGTAGCTACGTCTTTGTAATCAATTTCGCTAACACCTTCAGCAGTGAAGCGACAGAATTTACGACGGCGGAAGTAACGAGCCATGGTAGTTCCTCAAATTTGTTCTATGTACTGAGCGTGCAACACTAATTTGCCAATATTATTGGCACTTTTTTGAAAAGTGATAAAACCACTAATCTTAAGTTGCATACCTTTCGATAATTTATTTTTTAACTGAACAGCGAGATTTCCACTAATAACAATGGGCATATAACAATACGCATTGCGAGGTAACTCGACTTCTTTTTGTACTGAGCGATGTTCGATTGTAAAATGACAATGTTCAACACCACTTGGACTAACTTTGAATGTTGGCTTTTCAGTCACAACACCCGATAGGCACAAAAAGTTTTCAGTCACTAAGTTTCTTATGCTTCAGCAGTTGCTTCTGGTGCGACTTCTGGACGCGGAGCACGAGGAGCACGCTCTTCTTTTGCTTTAGCGACAACAGATGCTTCAGTAACAGCAGCCTTTAGTGCGCATGATCATGTTGCGGATCACTGCATCGTTGAAACGGAAAGCATTTTCCAATTCATCGATTACACTTTGGTCTGCTTCAATGTTCATAAGTACATAGTGTGCTTTGTGAAGTTTGTTAATTGGGTAAGCCAATTGACGACGGCCCCAATCTTCTAGACGATGGATCGTGCCACCAGCTTCTGTAATAGATGCTGTGTAACGTTCGATCATACCATTTACTTGTTCACTCTGATCTGGGTGAACCATAACTACGATTTCATAATGACGCATATAAAAATCGCTCCTTACGGGTTAGTAGCTTCTTGACTTGGATCAGCCGTACCAAATAGAAGCAAGGAACAAAAAGAGTGGCTGATTTAAGGTGGCAAAGTGTACATTTAAGTAGCAGTTGGTGCAAGGGATATTTTAGAAAAGAAAGCTTAAAGGCGATGAAGGCTAGAGGGCTGGAAGGCATCAAAAAAGCTAGAATAATTTATTGCTTAAAGCCTTCTAGCTTTTTTATCTTATAGCCTTTTCTATCTTCTCTGACGTACAACCTCAAACAAACAGATGCCCGTTGCAACGGAAACATTCAAACTAGAAACAGCACCGGCCATTGGTAACTTAATTAATTCATCACAATGTTTCGCGTGTTAAACGACGCAGTCCTTTACCCTCAGCGCCCATTGCAATCGCAATACCCCCTGAAAACTGACAGTCATAGACGTTTTGTGTTGCTTCACCCGCTGTGCCATACAACCAAATACCTTTTTCCTGTAAATCACGCATACAGCGTGCAAGATTGGTAACATGAATAAGGGGTATCGATTCAGCTGACGCCACAGGCGACTTTACGTACTACAGGCGTCAAACTAGCTGAATTATCTTTCGGAATAATAACAGCATGTACACCAGCGAGCATCAGCACTACGTAAACAAGCTCCTAAATTATGAGGGTCAGTCACACCATCTAAAATCAGTAGAAAAGGGGCTCATTTAAGTTTGTAAGAATAGGGTCTAAATCATTATCTGTTAATATTTTAGCCGCTTTGATACGCGCAATTACCCCTTGATGTTGTTCTCCGTTAGATTTCTCATCTAATGATTTACGTTGCATCGCTTGAACAGATACTCCCCATTGTTGGGCTTTTTCGGTGATATCGGTTAAGCGTTGATCATCACGTCCCTTTAACGTGTAAATTTCAATTACACGTTCAGGTTGTTTTTCTAATAAGGCATCAACAGCATGCATGCCATAAATTAGTTCACTTTTACTCATTATTTGTCTCTCTGTATTACTAATTCTTAATTTTTGGTATTACTGGCTTTTGCTCTCGCGCGAGCTGACTCTACCCGGGCGTTTCTTTTTGGTGGTGTTTTTTCTTTTTAGAAGACGCGGTATTTTTCTCACCTTGAGCAACTTTATTTTTTGGCTTTTTTTCTGTTTATTAGCCGCTTTCTTACTGGCTAATTGTTGTGCCTTTGTTTCTTTATCATCGCTTGATTGTTTTCCGCTTTTTTTATTTTGCGCACGTTTATCTATTGGGCGTTCATTTTGATTTCTTTTATCGCCTTTTTTTAAACCGCGTCGACGTTGGCCAGCTAGGGCTTCATCGTTTAATTCGAAATCAATTTTTTTATCATCTAAATTGACTGATAATACTCTCACTTCTAATACGTCACCAATACGGTATGTACGGCCTGTACGCTCTCCTTTAAGAGTTTGCTTACCGGCATCGAAAATATAATAGTCGCTGATCAGCCCAGTTACATGTACTAAACCATCAATGTGAATATCGTTTAACCTCACAAAGAAACCAAAATTGGTCACGGCGACAATAGTACCCACCATCACATCACCGATGTGATCTTGCATATATTCACATTTTAATGCATCTGCTACATCACGTGTTGCGTCATCGGCACGACGCTCAGTCATTGAGCAGTGTTCTCCTAATTGGGTCATTTCATCATGTTGATAATGATAGCCACCGGTTTCCGTCCATTTCGATTTTAATTGTCCTTTTTCCTGATGCTGAACAAGATATTTAATGGCACGATGAAGAATAAGATCGGGGTAGCGTCGAATGGGCGAGGTAAAGTGAGAATACTCGCCTAATGCTAAACCAAAATGGCCTAAGTTTTCATCTTGGTAAACCGCTTGTTTCATAGAGCGTAATAACATGGTTTGTAAAAGTTCTTGGTCATCACGGCCAGCAAATACTTCAGCTAAGTCCGCATAATCACGAGGAGCTGGTTTGTCGCCACCTGTTAAGCTTAAACCTAGCTCGGAAAGGAAAGAGCGGAAATTACTCAGTTTTTCTTCACTTGGTGTTTCATGCACACGGTAAAGGGTCTGTCGCGGCTTGCTTCTTCGATTAATCGTGCCGAGGCAACGTTGGTCGCAATCATGCACTCTTCAATGATTTTATGCGCATCATTTCGTACCAGTGGCACAATGGATTCGATTTTACGTGCTTGATTAAATAAGAAACGTACTTCCTGCGTTTCAAACTCCATACCACCACGAATTTTACGTGCTTTTTTGAATGCTTTATAAAGGTGCTCAAGCTCTTCTAAATGAGGCACTAACGGATTGTATTGCTCACGTAATGCTTCATCATCATCGAGGATCTTCGCTACTTTTGTATAAGTAAAGCGTGCATGTGATTTCATTACAGCTTCGTAGAACTTATAATCTTTTAATTGACCTTCTGCGCTGATTACCATTTCACTGACCATGCACAAACGGTTGACTAAGGGGTTAAGTGAACAAAGCCCGTTAGAGAGAATCTCAGGTAACATGGGGATCACTTGATCTGGGAAGTAAACTGAGTTGCCTCGATTAATTGCTTCTTTATCTAGAATAGTTCCATTACGAACATAATAACTCACATCTGCTATCGCTACCCACAGACGCCATCCCCCACCAGGTTCTTTTTGGCAGTAAACTGCATCATCAAAGTCACGTGCATCTTCACCATCAATGGTAACTAAGGGTAATTCACGCAAATCAACACGGCCTTCAATCGCGTGATCAGGCACAAATTCACCAAATACTTTCAATTCCTTTTCTAAACCATCTGGCCATTCATGGGGAATATCATGCGTGCGTAGCGCAATCTCAACTTCCATTCCAGGTTCCATATCCTGACCAAGTACTTCGGTAATTTTACCAAGTGCACTAAAGCGTGCTTTAGGACGATTAATGATTTCAACGACAACAATTTGTCCGTGTCGAGCGCCACCATTATTTTCTTTGTTAATTAAAATTTGTTGATTGATGCGAGAATCATCAGGGATCACCATTGCCACGCCATCTTCAACAAAATAACGACCAACTATAGCGCCAGGAAATGGAGTTAACAAACGTACAAAGCGTGCTTCAGTACGACCGCGGGAGTCAACTTTAACAGGTCGCACTAAGACTTCATCACCATGAAAAAGAAAACGCATTTGATGATTAGGTAAAAAGAGATCTTTTTCTTGGTCTGCACATCTTAAAAACCCAAAGCCATCTTTATGTCCAATAACGATACCTTTAACAAGATCAAGCTTCTCAGGAAGGGCATAAGTAGCATTACGGCACCATACAAGTTGCCCGTCACGCTCCATCGCTTTTAAACGTCGACGCAAGCCTTCTGCTTCTTCTTCACTGCTTAATGAGAAAGCACTGAAAATAGCATCACGAGTGATAGGTTTTGCTTGTTTTTGCATAAATTCTAAAATGAATTCACGACTAGGAACTGGATGCTCGTAGCTTTGTGACTCTCGTTCGATGTGTGGGTCTTGTATCATATTGAAGGCTCTAAATTATTTAAGTGGGTAAAGTATACATTATTTATTAATTATAAGTGCGCTATGTTGCAATGATGAATAAACAGGAGAAATCTTAAAAATAACCTTCATTTGCTCGAACAATAGGCAATCGAACGTTATTTTTTAAATTTCTTTTAAAAAGAGTAGACAGAAATTCAAAGCTTCAGTAATATTCGCGCCACGCTAAAGACGTGAGCACCCGTAGCTCAGCTGGATAGAGCGTTGCCCTCCGGAGGCAAAGGCCACAGGTTCGACTCCTGTCGGGTGCGCCATTACTTCGGAAGATAACAACTTGTCTTTATCGTAATTTAGTGGCGGATGTAGCTCAGTTGGTAGAGCCCCGGATTGTGATTCCGGTTGTCGCGAGTTCAAACCTCGTCATTCGCCCCATCTTTTCTTTAGATGTAAAACTAGATTTGGTGGTTAGCTCAGTTTGATAGCGCACCTCCAGTGTTTGGATAAGAGTTGGACCAGGGGATACCCCGTCAATTTCCAAGTACAAAAAGAAGTAACATTTTCGGTGATTAGCGCAGCTTGGTAGCGCACCTGGTTTGGGACCAGGGGGTCAGAGGTTCGAATCCTCTATCACCGACCACCTTTTAAGAATCCGCTTAACTTCTAGAGTTAAGCGGATTTTTTCGTTTTAGCGAACCTTTAACCCAGAAATACTAAACGGATACACCGTCAATTTCCAAGTACAAAAGCAGTAACATTTTCGGTGATTAGCGTAGCTTGGTAGCGCACCTCCAGTTCCTGGAAAAGAGCTGGACCAGGGGGCTTGTTTATTGGTTCGAATCCTCTATCACCGACCACATTTAGAAAAGCCTGTAATACTTCAATGTATTACAGGCTTTTTGCTTTATAGATTCTCTAATCGCGAAAACCTCTGGGGCCTTCATTGGTTCGAATTCTCTATTACCGACCACTTTTGAAAAAAACGCACTTGTTGCGGTTTTTTTTCGCCTAGAATTTGAGGTGATTAGCGTAATCGTAGATTCTTATGTGCGCTAAAAAGACTGCTCAGACACCAAGCTGTCGCTTGAAAAGACTGCTCATAAACAAAGCTACGCTTTTTCGCCGCTCCATCTATCACCGACCACCTTTTAAGAATCCGCTTAACTTCTAGAGTTAAGCGGATTTTTTCGTTTTAGCGAACCTTTAACCCAGAAATACTAAACTGATACCCCGTCAATTTCCAAGTACAAAAAGAAGTAACATTTTCGGTGATTAGCGTAATCGTAGATTTTTTTGTACGCAAAAAAGATTGCTCAGACACCAAGCTGTCGCTTGAAAAGACTGCTCATAAACAAAGCTACGCTTTTTCGCCGCTCCATCTATCACCGAGCATATTTAGAAAAGCCTGTAATACTTCAATGTATTACAGGCTTTTTGCTTTATAGATTCTCTAATCGAGAAAACCTCTGGGGCCTTCATTGTTTCGAATACTCCATCACCATTCACATTTAGCTAATCTTTCTTGTCCTCAAATAAAGTTAAAACTAATCACTTTTTGAAAATATAAACCTACTGAACTAAGCTAAATTAATATATTTGCTTAATATTCATAGGCCACAGAAATGCGATAGAAAGGTAATGTAAAGTGCATTGTGCTTTCTCTGTTAATAAGAGCAAATAACCTTAATATTTAAAAAACTGTGTCAATGAGTGATATATGAAAGCGACTAACCATAATTATAAAAGCGTTGATGATTTGCAACGTAATTTGGATTTATCTCAGGTTGATTCAAAAAATACACTATTACAAGTATTTAGTGGTTTGGTGAGTGAGTCTGAAGTCATTGCTATTCAGTCTATTGTTAAAGAAAAATGCCAAGATATTATTTTTATTGGTGTTACAAGCGCAGGTGAAATCAATCATGGTGAGATATTTCAAAATAGTATCTCTGTTTCTATTATGGAATTTGAGAGCACTTATTTTGAATCTAATTACTTTTATCATGATGATGATTATGAGCTAGGCAAAAATATTGCAACCACAAGCTTTAAACCCGATACCAAAGTAGTAATTATATTCATCGAAGGGCTTTTAACTAATGGCAATGAAGTGATCGATGGTATTTCATCTATTAATTCTACGACTCCCATTGCAGGTGGGATGGTCGCAGAAAATGGTCCTTTAAAAAGCACATTTTTATTCAATAATGATGGGGTTTATCATAAAGGGGCGGTTGCTGTTTCTCTCAATAGTGAGGTTTTAAAAGTATTTACAGATTATCAATTAAACTGGCAACCTATTGGTAAATTTATGACGGTCACTAAAGCCGAAAAAAATCATCTTTATGAAGTTGATAATATTTCAGTCAGTGATATGTATAAAAAGTATTTAGGAGATGTTGTTGGCAATGGCTTACCGCATTCTGCAACAGAGTTTCCACTACTTAAAATTGAAGATAATGGAATAGAGATATGCAGAACATTTACTCATAAATTTGAGGAAGATGGTTCTTTGTTATCTATTGGAAATTTGAATGTAGGAGACAAAGTTAAACTGGCATTTGGTAATGTTAATTTAATCCTTCAAAAGGCTAAAAAGAATATTCATGAATATTCATCTCTAAATTTAGATGCTATTTATACCTATAGTTGCGCATCTAGGCGGGCTTTTTTGCAATCAGATATTGTCCAAGAGCTACAGCCTTTACATAATGTTGCTCCTATATCAGGTTTTTTTACTTTTGGTGAAATTTTCCATAAAAACGCGAAAAACTCTTTCCTAAATATTAGTCTCTCAATCCTTGGTCTATCAGAAAGTACTGATGAACAGATTGTTAATAAAGTGAATATCGAAGCTGAAAATACAACTTACGCAGAAGAAGAAAAGAATTTTTTACAAATAAGCATTTTATTGTATTGGATGCTCTGACAAATTTATCAAATACGGTCATTGAAGAGTTAAATAGTGCGAATAAAAACTTGGAAGAGGCGCAAAATAAATTAATTGAGCAAGCTAATCATGATTATCTTACAAATTTATATAATAGAAGGTATTTTAATGAAGTGGCGCAAATATTTTTACAGGCGACTAAAAGAGAGCGCCATGACTTTAGTGTCATGATGTTAGATATTGATAAGTTTAAAAATATTAATGATATATATGGACATCTTATCGGTGATGAGGTGATTAAATCCTTATCTGCAATATTAATAGAAAGCACAAGAGCTACTGATATTGTAGCCCGATTTGGTGGAGAAGAGTTTGCCATTTTATTCCCATCTGCTGATATCCAAACCTCATTTGAAATTGCCGAAAAATTAAGGTTAATTGTCAAAAATAAAACCATAAAAATAGATGCTCATCAAATAAAATTTACCATTAGTATTGGCATTTCGAGTATTAATTATCGTCATGATAGTCATATAACAGAAGCACTAGATAGAGCAGATAAGGCGCTTTACGAAGCAAAAGAAAATGGACGAAATAAAACGGTTATATTTTTAAAATAATGTATAAATTCACATACACATTAACGCTTGTTTTAGTGAGCATCAAAGGTGAGGTATATAAAGTTTAGCAAAAGTAACATGTCCTTTTACCTAAAACTAAACAACATTTATTTCAGAAGTCTTGATCCTATATTTAATAAAATTAGTGGCATCAACTTGTAATATTAGGGTACAGCCAAGGTTGAAACACTAATTGTGTTCTTGCCTTTATGTTTAGAAGAATAGAGAGCTTGATCTGCATGTGAGAGTAATTGGTTTTCTAGATCCTTTACCTTAAGGTGTTCAGGCCCTGACTTTACCATTCCAAAAGAACAGGATGCATTAAAATCATAAGGGGCGACACCAAAAGAGGTTTCTGCAATGTGCTTTCTGATATTTTCTATAACAGCAGTCGCTTGATCATCCTTCTGACGTCCAATTAACAAAAGGATAAACTCATCACCACCTAATCGTGCAAAACAATCTTTCGGTTGGATTGCATTGATTGTAATAGTTGCGATCTGCTTTAGAAGCTGGTCCCCATTCGCATGGCCATAGCTATCATTAACCTTTTTAAAATTATCTATATCAAAGATGCAGAGATACAATTTATTAGAGTCACTTTGTTGCATCTCTTGGATCGCTTCTGATAGCCGTATTTCAAAATAGCTACGTGAGAAGGCTTGTGTTAAATGGTCGTACATCAGGCGGTTGCTTAATAGACGCCTATCTTCATAAAGATTATCAATATGGAAAATTAAGATCCATGCAATGCTACAGGTGACTAGAAAAGATCCCACCCAAGTTAAAGGAGGTAAATCTACTATCTGAATCCCTGTCAGTGCATCACCTAAACCGGTCACCATCCATATACTAGCCGCAATAAGTGATAGTTTTACCGCTTGGCTGGATTGTTTATTAGGGTTGTTTTGTTGAAGTCGATAAATTTGAATAAGAATTACCATGCAATATACAGATAAAGCCAATATCCAAGCGCCCCATAGTTGAAACAAAGGACCAAAGGCTAACCCGGTATAATATTGTGATGTAGAATAGAATGCTTTTTCTAAAAAATATTGATTAGGTAGCAAACATAATAACGAAAAAAGAGTGGATATGGCATAGCACCATCGAAGTGATTTTTGAGCACTATAATTAAAATAGGAAATATAAAAATGTATACTTAATAGAAGAGTAAACATTGAAGTAATTATCGTCACCCGATTAGATACATTAAGATAATCTAGATTTTCACTGGAATTAATGAGAACCAGCAAAAGCACCTAAAAATACGGCACTGACAAGTGCTGAGATAGAGAAAACAAAATAATAATAAACCGTCTCTTCGTGGCGAGAATTAAGACGTTGGTATAACAATAAAAAGAAGCTACCCAGAAATAAGCTGATGCTTGAAGTGATAATAAAAGGCAACGATGAAACCTGAATCATTCTGTCTTCCTGTATGGTGGAAAGAGTACTCTCTTCTGTAATGCTCTAAAATATGTATTCATTATTCAAATTTGAAGTATTTGTGTAAAATATCATCAACAATGTTTTCCTCGATGAGTGCAAGAGTTGCTTCTCTGAGTTGCTCCACTTTAGTTATGTATTCTGATTTATTCGACAGTAAAAACCAGACTTCACGTTGCCCTAAAACATATTTTCCCGATAAATTAACCTCATCATTCATACCTAATTCACTTATGACAGTTAATCCAAGGCTATTTCCTGCGATTGCATCAATTCTGCCTTTTTTGAGCATTTCTAATCCATGCTTATAGTTTGATACTTCAAGGAATGAAATATTCTTATCATTATCTATTGCTTCGTCTAATTTTGCCCCGCGAACTTTACCAATGACTATCTTTGTTAGGTCATTATAATTTTTTAGTGTTAGGCCTTTTTTAGGAATAATAATAGTTTTTGATGTAAGTAACTTAGCAATATAAATAACACTTTTGTCGAGATCACTTTCACTTGCCAATATTCCTCCGTCATGTCCTCCTAGTTCAATACTGCGTTTTGCTCTTGCGTAGGGAAGTAATTTTTTATTCATGCAAAAACCAGTTTTTCTTTCTAGGGCATTCAAAAAATCAACATGAAACCCCACTACTTTTCCTGTTTCATTAAGGTAGCCTGCTGAAGCATTAAAGACGATATGCATGCTTAGACATTTTTTATCCTCTGTCGGCAAATTAGCTAGTGGCTTTGCAAAGAGCAAGGAAGTGAAAAGAAAAGTTATAAGCATCAGCAGAATGCTTTTAAATTGAAACATAGCTACCTTATAAGTGTGAGCGTTTGTTTTATTTAGCAAATGATTTGATCAATATAGTGTGAGTATAGGAGGGAGAGGTTATTTTTACCAAAAATAGTAAAAAATAACCTTATTTAAAAGGATTATTAGTAACCTTTAAAGTGCTTTAATAAAATGAGTCTGTACTAATTCACAGAACTCCGATAAATATATTTTTCATAATCGCTGTTAATGCCGTTAATAAATGGGTTTTCAAGGGAGAAAATTTTACGTTTATCTAAATTAATAAAGTTAATACTTTTTCCATAGTGTTGTCGCCATAAACGTTTAAGTGAACCATCCTGGTAGGCTGTAATTAACCCTGCTTTTATTCTCTGTATCGCTTTAGTATTGGATTTGTGGGTAAAAAAGAAACGAGGAAGGGGTAATATAAAGCAATTCTTTGATCGTAAAAGAGGTTATCAATACTTGAATTAGCACGATATTCTTTGAGGAGTTCATTTGTACCACGGGCAAAAAGGTCAAAGCGATTTTTGCTCACCATATTAAATAGGCTTTCATAGGCACTACCGGTAATTACCTGAAAGCCATTATGTTTTAAAATATCTGTATCTAGCCAGCCAATTCCTTGCCCAATAGTTAGTTTTTTAAGTTGTTCTAGCGTGTTCACTTGCTCAAGTTTAGCCTGTGCATTTGGAGCAACAAAAAAGACACGATACCCTACAATACCTAAGTCAACAGGGAAGTCGACATAACCAAATTCTTCTAGTCGTTTTTTTGTTACTGATTGTTTAGCAAAAAAGTTACTGAGTTGATTATGTTGAAGAGCCCTTAGCGATCTGCCTGTATTCATTTTATCTGTGAATATTAACTGATAGGGGCCATGTGACGTGACAGTTTTTTCTAATGCAAGGCGAAATAAAGCCTCGCTATAATCGCCTCGAGTATCATTTTTGCTTTCTTTGCCTCGGTAGGTATAAATTTCTGATGAAAGGGAAGGCATGCTGAATGCGCATAACAGTATAGTTACGATAGAAAATCTAAAAAAATTTATACTTAATATATGCAAATTTTTCCCTCGCCGTTTTATAGTCAATTGGCGTCAATCTAAATGAGCTAAGTAATACCAATTGTAGTTTGTTATTGTAAATTTGTTAGTGATTATCATTTTACAGAGTAGGTATTCAACGGGGGAATGATAGGAAAAACTTTAATTATCGGTTGAAAAATTATATAGAGCTTTGTTTTTTATGTTTTTTTAAAAACAATTATGTGGGTTAAACCAGTAAAATAGATTTCTTTATTCTTTCTATGAGTGTAAAAATAAAAAGGGTGTGACATTGCTGACACACCCTTTTGTAAAAGAAGCTGATATTTTCGTATGCTTAAGATTTCTCTTCTTGCTCAGCTTGATCTAGGATTGCTATATTTTTATCTGAAATTAGTGGGCCGGTTTGATGTTGTAAATCATTGCCATTTTCACCATTTTCATAATCGTTAATGAAACTGAGTAAGCGACTACTGTAATTAGCTTCTGCTTTAGCAACATGTTTACCATCGTCACTACGAACTAAAATAGTGTCGCCAGCAGAGAAGTCTCCATGTACTTCTAAAATTTCATTACTGGTTAATTGTTCACTATTTTCATCAAAAGGCTGGTCTAAATTTGATTCAATAACAACTTCGCCCTGAGCTTTTGATGTATGTGTCATCCAATGAAGCTCTTCTTGCATTGGTAGGTCATAGGCGGTAAAAACGGTTCCCGGATTAACACCGCTCATTAATTGCTCAAAGGAACTTTCTTTGAAGCCATTAATAATATAGGTTCTAATGCCGTGTGAAGTTGCTTTTACGGCGGCTTCGATTTTAGTTTTCATACCCCCTGTACCAACACCATCAACCTGTGCACCACCAGCCATGGCATAAATCTCTTCACCTATGTGCACTACTTCTTTGATCATTTTTGCATCATCATGAGTGTGCGGGTTTTTATCGTATAAGCCATCAACATCTGAGCAAATAATTAATGCATCAGAGTCTCGTCACTGCCGCGACCATCGCAGAAAGGTTATCGTTGTCACCTACTTTTAGTTCATCAGTTGTAACAGTATCGTTTTCATTAATGACAGGCAGAATACCATGATCAAGTAAGGCAAAAATAGTTTCACGAATACTTTCATAACGTTCTCTATCTTGTAAATCTCCCTGTGTGAGTAGGATTTGTGCTGTAGGGAAATCAAAAAAACGATCCCAAGAGGCCATCATTTCGTTTTGTCCTGTCGCCGCCATGGCTTTTTTGATTGCGATGGATGGATTTTTTGTATTACCAAAAAAATGTGCCCCGACAGCTACAGAGCCTGATGATACTAGAATGACCTGTGTGCCCATATCGCGGCATTGAAGAATGAATTTTGCTATGTGTAAAAGGTATCGAGAGCTTGTTCCCTTTCTATCTGGTGAGATCAAGGCGCCGCCTATTTTGATGGTAAGGCGTTTCCATTGGTGATTCTTCATAGTTCCTCATTTTATTGATGTAACATGATTTCGTCATACTCTATTAAAAAGCTAAATCATCATTTAAGATGTCTTTTTTATGCAATTAAAAACAATACGTTACTTAGTAGCATAAAGATCAAGTAATAATACCTTAGCTTTTTAATATGACTATTGTACTATTTTTATGTGATCTATGTTGGATAAATTTTGATTAACAAAGTTTGTTCAACAAAGATTTTTGTTGAATTTACATCTTAACCTACTATAGCTATAGTAAAAGTAAGGTAAATTTGGAGTGGTCTTTTGAACAAGCAGTCTGGTTTCACGTTAATTGAATTAGTTATAGTGATTATTATTTTAGGTGTTTTATCTGCCGTGGCTGTGCCTAAATTCGTTAGTTTGCGTAATGAAGCGAAACTAGCCACCATAAAAGATTTAAAGGCCACTTTAGAAACAGCTTCGACATTTACTTACACGCGATCAATGATAGAAGGTTTGGGGAACTTAGCCGATGAAACATTATCATCGGGTGTTAAGATCAGATATGGTTACCCTTATGCAACGCAAACGAATTTAAAAGAACTAATCGATATTAATGAAGATGATTGGGAGATGACTTCTTCATCATCTCCAAGGACAGTTGTTTTTGCTTTTTATTCTGATGCTGAGGATATGAGTGTCGCTGAAATTATAAGTAGTACAGAACTGTGCAAACTGGTTTATACAGGGGCTGACAAAGGCGAACGACCAGATATTAGTATTTCAGGTTGTGATGACTAAAGAGACTTCTTTCTTAAATAGAGAATAATATTAATACAGAATTTTTTGCAATACTTTTCTCTAAGATTATATCTACAAACTAAATCCTATATTTCCCACTTTAATTACATAAATCTTTGTCTTTTACGTCGATTTTAAGTAATCAATCTATTCAATATTTGTTTTTCATATGAGTTTTTTCAGCTTTAAATAGCTTCTAAGTCAGTTGGTGAGAGCGAAGTTATTGATTATTAAATCAAAAAATAAAAATTCCTCATTTGTGTTATTTTTTTAAAATAAATATCATCGTTTTGTTGATCTGTGTCACACAACGGAGTATTATTTGTGATGAGCGTCACATTTAAATAAACAAACTAAAAGGAACAAAATTATGAATACTACAACTTTCACTACATCAAATAATTCAATTTCTTCAGATAAAACTGAAAAAATGGAAAAAAGCACAACACTAATTGATAATGTTACTGAAATCATGACAATCATTTCAATGTGGGCAGTTACTGCGACAGTAATTGGTTTAGTTAGCCTTACTTGGGTGTAAACATTCACCCTCAAATGATTTAGTTTTATAGCAAAATGGTTTGTCGCCAGTCAGAGAGATAAGTATTCCCGCCTCCAAGGCGATATTAATTTATTAGATGGCTAAGCACTCACGACAAAGTAAAAAATACTTAGATAACAACTTATTGAGGCCACGCCTTAATATTTTAAACTTCAGTCTACTCCTCTTATTTCCAAGCATTTGTAAATGTTTGCTGGATAAACTTTTGCGTTTTTATACTATCTTTAATAAAGTCTTAAACCAGATTAAATTCTATAAATGGACCTAATATGTTAAGTGTTATCGCAAGCATTTTGATTAAAGAATCAAAAGTAGACCAATTTAAAGATATTTTTATAGAAAATATCCCTAATGTATTAGCTGAAAAGGGCTGTTTAGAGTATCGCATTACGGTTGATTTTGATACCGGATTTGAGCAACAACTTATTGAAAGTAATAGTGTTACCATTATTGAGAAATGGAATACTTTTGAAGACTTTCATAACCATCGTTTAGCACCCCATATGATTCAACATAAATTAAAGGTTGAAGACTTAGTTGAGTCTGTTTCTATTAAGGTACTACAGGAAATCAGTTAATTAGTACGATTGTTATTACTCCGATGTCGCTGTCATTTTAATATCTCTAGTCGCTAATGCTGAAAAGCAAGTGCATATTACAGCAACTACTGCAATCAGTAGTATTGGTATTGTCCATGAACCACTTTGTGCGTAGGTTTTCCCCACGATTGAAGGGCCTGTTGTTGCAAGTGCATAACCTATGCCCTGTGACATACCGGAAAGAGATGCGGCTTGACTACCGTTAGATGTACGCAAGCCGATGAAAGAGAGAGCAATAATAAAAGTAGAGCAGTTACCCAATCCGAATAATCCTACCCAAAAAATAGCAAAATCAGGCAAGTAAAGTAACCCAATTAACCCAACAAAGACACTTGAAGAACAAAGTATTATGAGTAATTGCTGGTGGTTCTTTTTGGCAAGAATAGGCAATAATAGAATGCCGGGTAACATGGTTGAAAATTGCAGAAAAGCATAAATATAACCAGCATCGATTTCACTATAACCCAAATTGTTGAGTATTTTTGGTAACCATCCGGCTAATGCGTAGAAAGTAAATGAATTTAAACCTAATGTTAGTGTGACCTGCCAGGCGACACTGCTAGTTAATAAGTCACGCATTGAAAATACGACATCTGTATTTTGTTGTTGTTTAACCTTGGAAGCTCTATTTCTTAATTTTGGTAACCAGATAGAAAGAGCAAGTAAGGGAAAAAGCAAATTCATAATCAACGCTAGTTGCCAACCAGTTAGGTTAAATAGAGTTAAATGTGAAAAGTGGACCATTAGACTAGAGCTTAATGTTGAACCTATGCCCATGGTAAAAATATAAAGTGAAGTGATCAGGGCAATTCGCTCAGGAAAGTTGATTTTCACTACAACAGGTAATAATACATTGCCGATAGCAATGCCTATACCTATTAAGACCGTACCTAAGTAAAGCGTTGTCACCATCCCCCAAGAGCGAAGAATAATACCTGAAGTAATAAGCAATAGAGCAAGTAACAAACTTGGCTCTAAACCTAGTCGGCGTGATATTTTAGTTACCAAAGGAGAGAATAATGCAAAGCTTAATAGGGGTAATGCAGTTAAAAAACCTGCTGATGAAGAGCTTAAATGCAAGTCTTCCATGATCTGAGCAAGCACGGGGGCCAAGCTAGTAAAGGGAGCTCTTAAGTTAAGAGATAAAAATAAGACTCCTAAAATAGCAATAATAAAGGTTCGAAGCGTGGTGCTCATGAAGTGGCCTTGCAAGTAAGAAGTCGAAAAATCCTGTCAGCTTACAGTTGATTAACTAGAGGCACAATTAAAAATCATTTAATTGTGATGGATTTTTTTATTGTTTTTGATGCTTTGATTATAAATAAAAAATTATAAGTGGAACTTTAGTTCTAGTAAAACAATAAACGCCCGAAGTAAATTTATCGAGCGTTTATGCCTTTCTTACGTTAGCTTTCGCTAAAAAAGCTTGTTTAAGTGCAGATTCCATTCCTCGCACTTCTGCTAAGCCTTTTAAGCGACCAATCGCAGAATAACCAGGGTTGGTTTTTTTACGCAGGTCATCAAGCATTTGGTGACCATGATCTGGGCGCATTGGAATTAAACGACCATCGCCTTCTTTTGCACGTCGATTTTCTTCTGTCAGCATTGCCATCACCATGCCATACATATCAACATTTCCAGCCATGTGTGAAGCTTCATGGAAACTCATTGGATTATCTTCACGCTGGGTAGAACGTAAATGGGTAAAATAGACACGATCTGCAAAGGTTGTTGTCATTTTAACTAAATCATTGTCAGCACGTACACCATAAGAACCGGTACACATAGTAATACCGTTAGACTTATTGGGTACTTTATTTACTAACCATTGAATATCATCAATAGTCGAAACAACACGTGGTAAACCTAAAATTGGGCGTGGTGGATCGTCCGGATGAATAGCAAGGCGTAAACCATTAGCATCACAAATTGGTGTGATTTCAGCTAAAAAGGCGGCTAAATGCTCACGCAGACGATCACTATCAATACCTTCATAACGATCTAGTTGAGTTTGAAACTCTTCAAGCGTATAACCTTCTTCTGCGCCTGGTAAACCAGCAATGATATTGCTAGTTAATTTATCGATATCAGCTTGGCTCATTGCTTCAAAATAAGCTTTCGCTTGTAGTTGCTCTTGTTGGCTATAATCATTGCTCGCATTTGGGCGTTTTAAGATAAACAACTCAAAGGCGACAAAGGCAATTTGGTCGAAGCGAAGTGCTTTAGAGCCATCAGGCATTTCAAAATCAAGGTCAGTACGCGTCCAGTCAACAACAGGCATAAAGTTATAACAAATAGTATCAATGCCACATTGTGCTAGGTTTTCAAGCGTTGTTTTATAATTGTCTATCCACGTTTGAAATTGACCTGTACGCGTTTTAATCTCTTCATGCACAGGCACGCTTTCAACCACTGACCAATTCATTCCCTTAGCTTCAATTTCGGCTTTGCGTTTCTTAATTTCTTCAACAGGCCAAATCTGCCCATTTGCAATGTGGTGTAATGCGGAAACGATACCCGTTGCACCTGATTGCTTAATATCATCGAGAGAAACGGGATCATTTGGTCCGTACCAACGCCATGTTTGTTCCATTTTAGTAGTCCTTACTTAATGTCATTAATAAATAACTGGGTTTGTGCTAAATAAATAGCCATCGAATTTAGGGTCATCAATATCCGATAAACCCAATAATGTTTGTTTTACGTTTTCTAAATGTTGCCACATTGCATCTCTAGCACCTGCGGGATCTCGTCGTTGTAGGCTTGCTAAAATTTTCTTATGATCCTGTAACCAAAGTTTGCGATAATCTTCGTTATTTATGTGTAAATGTAACTGTTTCCACATTGGGCTATTATCTCTGCGTAACCACAAATCGCGCACCATATCACTCAATACACTGTTTTGCGTTGCATCAGCAATTGCGATATGGAACATTTCGTCGCCATCATATTCTTTGCTGTCATTTTCTAAATCTAAGCGCTCCATTTCTATTGCTTGACGTAATTTTGAAATGTCGTTTTTAGTTACCTGTGTCGCCGCAAATTCTGCAATACGGCTTTCTAGAAATTGACGCGCTTGTAATAACTCGAAGGGGCCTACATCATGTTCACTCTCATTAACCTTTTTATTTTGTGTTGTTTGTGCACTGTTCTCGTCTTCGGGAATGCAAATAACATAGACGCCTGAGCCTTTACGAACGTTTACTATTTCTTGAAGTTCTAACATGATTAATGCTTCACGTACCACAGAACGGCTAACATTCATCGATTCCGCTATTTCACGTTCTGGCGGTAATTTTTCACCAACAGTAAATTCGCCATTAACAATTCTTTCTTTTAAGGCAATACCGATTTTTTGGTAAAGGCGCTTTGGGGAGTTCATTAATAATTATCTCTATTTAGTTTTTGAGTGTGCTTCTGTTGTTTTAAATTGCTTTTACAAGTCAATCGATGAGTTTTTTCAGTTACTTTTGTCTATCTTTAATTGGTCTGTCCAAATTTTCATAAATCTTATTTAAAGGAAATTTTGCGCCTAAAAAGATAAAATTCAAACCTAAAATACACTATTATGGATCACGATCACGTATTTTTTCAATGATTTCGTGAAAATAGATGGTAATTTAGGCTAGATCACACTTTAAAGTTAATTATTGGCTAGACCAATAAAGCGTGATCTATCTCTCTTGGCCTTACCGAAATTACTTCTATACTTAGCACTCTTTTATCAAGTCGCTTTTATTTAATGCTCTACTTTGTCCTCAGGCTAAGACTTAAAATTTTAAGTTTGAGGTATTTATTGAACAAATTGTAATTGCTGTGCAGACTTTGAAAGTTTTTAATTATTAATAGTAATCTTGTTAATCATTAATCATTAATCATTAATCATTTTTGTTTAGCTGTGGTTTGCTCAATATGTAAAGTAGTTGTTACTAAAATGTGAGGGTTAAAGGGCTTTAACTGTGAGCGGAATCACTTGCCTGATATAGGATGGTGACCATAACGTTATGCGTATCACTCATTAACAATATTGTACTATAAGTGTGTTGGATGATGCCTATAATTCGTACCAAGTCAATTTAGGCTTTACCGATATTCATTAAAGTTGTTTTGTGTATTTAAGTATTATTTAGAGATTACTCAAGTGCCTTAGCAACCCAATTTAAACAAAGGAACGGTTATGTTATTTACTCAAAAATTCAAGAAAGTCATTAAAACTACAGTCGCTTGTGTTGCGTTCACCGCTTTTGCAACATCAGCAAGTGCAGAGACACTTCGTGGCGCAAGTATGTTTGATGGAAACCATACATTTACTAAAACCATGGTTAAATTTGGTGAATTAGTAGACCAGTATTACGATGGCGACGTTACTTTTGATTTACGCTTAAACGGTGAACTAGGTGTAGAAAAAGACTACGTTACTTTCTTAAACCAAGGTGTAGCAATTGATTATACTATTTTAGCTCCTTCTAACATGGCAAGATTTGCACCTTCAATTCCATTGATGGATATGCCATTTTTATTCCGTGACTTAGATCATTGGAACACTGTACTTTCAAGCGATACTTTAGCGCCACTTGAAAAAGAACTATCAGATAAAGCTGATATCGTTATTGTAGGTTATGCGGGTGGCGGTACTCGTAACCTGATTTCAAGCAACAAAATTAGTAACAGCGAAGAGCTAGCTGGCCATAAAATGCGTGTAATGGGTGCTCCTATCCAAGCACAAGTATTCGCGACTATCGGTGCGAGACCTTCTGCGATCGCTTATAACGAAGTTTACAACGCAATCCAAACAGGTGTTGTTAAAGGCCTTGAAAATGAAGCCGCTAGTATCCAGAACTTGAAGTTTTATGAAGTAGCACCACACGTTACCTTAACTGCTCATACTATTACTGTTCGTCCTATCGTATTTAGTGGTAAAAGCTTCCGTAAACTACCAGCTGAATTACAAGTCGCTATCAAAAAAGCGGGTAAAGAAGCAGGTGACTTCGGTCGTGAGCTAGAGTCTCGTGAAGATGCAATCAAACTGAAGCAAATGGCTGATGCTGGTCAAATTATGGTTTCAGAATTTGCAAACCGTGAAAAGCTTCTAGAACTTGTTAAACCTGTTCAAGATAAATTTGTCGCTAGCATTAATGCAACAGAATTACTTGAAGCAGTTCGTAGTAAATAATCATCGTTACTTTTAGTTAATAAATATCTCTGTGGTCTCAAGGCCCAGAGATATTCTCATTCCAACGTACTTTTCTGGAACTACCATGATTAAAAAAAGCCTAGAGTTGTTCATTACCGCTCTAAAAATTATTCTCGCCATTCTAGTGGGGTCTTTAATTGTCCCAGTAGCAATGCAAGTACTTGCTCGTTATACGGGTATTATTCCAGTTTATCTATGGACTGAAGAGCTCGCTACTTTTCTTTTCGTATGGGTTGTCATGATTGGTTCTGTCATCGCGGTATGGGAAGGCTCTCATTTTGATGTTCAAGTTATGAAAGATAGTGCTAACCCGCTAATATTATTAATACAAAAAGCTGTGGTTCATATACTAGTGGGAGCATTTGGTGCTCTGTTTGCATGGTATGGTATTGCCTATGCAGAATTTGGAGGTATCCAACATTCCGTAATGATGAATGCAAATCTAATGATTACTCATATTACAGTACCACTTGCCGGCCTTTGCTGGGCTGTTTTTTCTTTCTTCCATCTCGCTGAAGACTTCAATAAATATAAACAAGTAAAAGGGTAATATAATGATTCTATCTACCGGAATAGCCTGTGCCTTATTGGTTGGTCGCTTTCTTCTCTTGGTTATAATACGTATTCCCGTTGCTTTTGCATTAGGTCTGGCGACTATACCTGTCATTATGTTAGATGTGAGATTGACTCCTTTTATCATTATTGATCGCATGTTTCAGTCTTATAACTCTTTTATTTTACTTGCGGTACCTTTCTTCTTGTTAGTCGCCAACTTAATGAATTCGGGTAAAATCACTGATAAATTAATAGATTTCGCTCGTGTTTCTAACAGGTTGGATGCCTGGTGGTTTAGGCCATGTTAACGTTGCGGTTTCTATGCTCTTTGCTGGTATCTCTGGCTCATCAACTGCCGATGTCGCTGGTTGCGGAAAAATATTAATTCCCGCCATGATTAAAGAAGGTTATGACAGACGTTTTGCGATTGCAATCACCGCATGTTCATCGGTAATGGGGGTTATTATTCCACCGAGTATCCTGATGATTGTTTGGGGTGGTGTAATGCAAGTTTCTGTTGGTGCATTATTCTTAGCCGGTGCTATACCTGGGTTGTTAATTGGTTTCTCATTAATGGCGACCGTATACGGTTACGCTAAAGTATATAATTACCCTATTGCAGAAAAACCTACCTGGGCTTCAGCTTTCAAAGCATTTAAAGGTGCGTCATTAGCAATGCTAACACCTGTATTTGTAATATACGGTATTGTGGCAGGTATAGTGACACCAACGGAAAGTGCCATTATTGCGACAGGTTATTCATTATTCCTAGGTATGGTAATTTACAAAACAGTTAAAGTTCGCGATGTTGGTCCGATCCTTTATGATACAGGACGATTTGCATCAATTTCATTGTTTGCAATCGGTACTGCATCTGTATTTGGTTGGTTACTTGCTTATTATAACGTGCCACGTTTAATTATTGATGTTGTTACAGATTTAAACCTTGGTGTGATTGGTACATCATTAGTTATTGCCGGTTTATTCTTGTTCTTTGGTTTGTTTATTGATGCGATTCCAACCATCATCATACTCGGTACTGTTCTTTTACCTGTGGTCGCTCAGGCTGATATTTCACCTGTTGTATTTGCAATTATAGGTATTATCTCGCTCGCCTTTGGACTGGTGACACCGCCCTATGGCTTATGCTTACTCATATCAGCACATATTGGTGGTATGAATGTAATCCAAGTGCTAAAAGAAGTGGTTATTATTCTAATACCAATGTTAATAATCTTATTATTGGTTATTTCGTTCCCTAGCATTGCAACCTGGTTACCTATGCAATTAATGCCTGGCGCATTTAACTAACGGACAGCCTTACTATTTTTATAACAAGTAGTTAAATAGTAAGGTTAAATTTTAAATTATCGGAGGTGCAATACCTCCGATGCTCTAACTATCAAACATACCATTCATAAATAATCCCTCAGCTAGGTTTAGCGACTATTCATTTATGTGTGATTATTTAGGTAGTTAAATTAATCCCATTGTTTAAACAATGGACATCAAACAACTCATTTGCATTGAAATGATAGGATAAGAACGTGACTCAGAATATATCTAATGCTTCATTAAACCCCCAAGTCGTGCGCCCGAATTTCGATCCTTCGACATTAAAATCTCGCATCGTTCATATTGGTTTTGGGGCATTTCACCGTGCGCACCAAGGTTTATATACTAGTGAGATGATAGAGAAAACAGGCTCTGACTGGGGCATTTGTGAAATAAATCTATTTGGTGGCGAACTGATTTCAAACCTTCGAAAACAAGACCATCTTTATTCAGTTTTAGAAAAAAGTAGTGATGGTGTTACGGCAAAAATAAGTGCCTCTGTGATTGAATCGAGACATTCTGTTTTAGATAGTAAGCAAGCAGTTTTAGATAAAATGGCTGAGCCTCAAGTGGCTATTGTTTCAATGACTATTACAGAAAAAGGTTACTGTGCTGATTTAAGTACCGGTCGTTTAGACTATAACAACACTTTAATTATGGCTGATTTGGCTGATCCTCAACAACCTCAATCGGCGATTGGTTATATTGTTGAAGCCTTAAGAATTCGCAAAGTGAATGCCATTAAGCCTTTTACTGTTATGTCCTGCGATAACATCCAAGATAATAGCCGTGTTGCTAAACAAGTTATTTTAGATTATGCCAATAAGTTAGATACAGAACTTGGTGCTTGGATTGAAGAAAATGTAAGTTTCCCCTGTACCATGGTTGACCGCATTGTTCCGGCTATCACAGAGGAGAGCCTTGCTCAATTGACAGAAAGCCTAGGTGTGGAAGATCCCTGTGGTATTGTCTGTGAATCATTTAGACAGTGGGTGATCGAGGATGATTTTGTTAATGGCCGTCCACAATGGGATGCTGTAGGTGCAACTTTTGTTGAAGATGTTAGACCCTTTGAAGATATGAAACTGCGTATGCTTAATGGTAGCCACTCATTTTTAGCTTACTTAGGTTATCTCGCAGGTTATCGTTATATCTATGAAACGATGCAAGATGAAGCCTTTAAACATGCTCGCATTTAAACTCATGACAGAGGAGCAAGCAGTTACCTTATCGATGCCTGAGGGAACAAATTTAACTGAATATGCAAACTTGCTTATTGAACGTTTCTCTAATCCAAGCATCAAGCATGAGACTTGGCAGATTGCTACTGATGGCAGTCAGAAGTTGCCTCAACGTATGTGTGAATCTTTGCGTTTCCATATACAAAATGACACAGCAACACCTTGTTTGATTTTGGGTGTTGCAGGCTGGATGGTGTATGTCAGTGAACAGGATGAGCAAGGTAACAAAATCATCGTTAACGATCCTATGTTAGCGCAGTTTAGAGAAGCCTATGAGAATGCAAAAACGAGCGAAGAAATTGTGATGTCCTTATTAGCACTTAATAATATTTTTGGTGAAGATCTTATTAAAAATACAACTTTTGTGAATGCGCTGGTGGATGCTGTGCAACAATTAAAAACCATAGGTGCTAAAGCCTTAGTAGCCAAAATGCTTTAATTCAAATAAATACTGGAATAATTATGAATTACAAAAATAAACTAGTTCGTTTTCCACCAAATCGCGTATGGCGCTCATATACAGGTGGTAAAATTCTTGATCAGATACAACAAAAAGCCGTGCCTGAAGATACACACTTTCCTGAAGACTGGATTGGTTCAACAACGCAGGCCGTTAACCCTGATAGAAAAGACATAGTAGAGGGAATTTCAAATGCCCTTGTTGGGGATGAAAGCATTAGTTTTGATAAATTAATCGCATTAGATCCGAGTTACTTTCTTGGTGTTGAACATACTAAGGCCTTCGATTTAAACCCAATGTTACTGGTGAAATTCTTAGATTCTTCTGTCCGTTTACATTTTCAAGCGCATCCAACGGCGGAATTTGCTCGTGAACATTTGAATAGTAATCACGGTAAAGCAGAAGGTTATTATATTTTAGATGTGCGTGAAGGAACCGACCCATACGTTTATGTGGGCTTTCAGCATCCGCCTTCGCGTGAAGATTTTAAAGAGATGATCGAAACACAAAATATCGAAGCAATGGAAGCATGTTTTGAGAAGGTGCCGGTAAAACCAGGAGATTGCTTATATATCCCAGGTGGTTCACCACATGCCATTGGTGAAGGTATTTTGATGGTTGAAATCATGGAGCCTTCAGACTGGGCGGTACGTTTTGAATTCACCAAAGCTGGTTATACCATGCCTGAAGAAGCACGTTTTATGAAGCGTGATCTTGATTTTTGTATGGATGTTTTTGATTTCACAGAATTACCGGTGCCACAAGCGATAAAAAAATTCCAACAACCAGCAAAACTGAAATATCAATATACAGACAGTTCATTTCAAGAAACATTAATTGATGACAGTGTGACAGATAAGTTCAGAGTAAAAAGATCAACCATCAAGGAACTGTTGATAAGGTTGAAGAAGACTTTTACATTGGTATTGTAGTTAACGGTGAGTGTGAGATTAAGATTGGCGAAGAAACCTTAGCACTTAAAAAGTTTGATCGTTTTTTCTGTCCTGCAGGTGTTGATGTCGCAACAATCAGCACAGAATCTAGTGTTGAAATTCTAGAGTGTTACCCTCCAATTGTTAAATAATCTTTGAAAATTGACTTCCACTTAGGGTGTTCAGCACTATAAGTGGAAGCTTTCATGTTTACAATAAAAGCGCAATCAACCATTCAGTCACAGTAATTAAAATCAATATCAGCAAGCCTTCACCAATCGCAATACCTAATAAGATGTGTTTATGTGGCATACCCGATAGGCGGGCAAGGTAGACAATAATATCTGTGAAGACCAATGGAAAAAACGCCCAACCAGTAACAGCCGCAACACCGGAAGAATTAATCCAATTTTGTGCTCGTTTTAGACTTTTCCCTGAGAATTTATCTATTTTCCTCTGCATATCTAAATAATCAACCGCAAGGCAAACTAAGTAAGCTGAGCCTAAGGTTGCGAAAAATGTAAGGACAAACATCACTAAGGGGTCAAGTGAGCTAGCCATCATGATAATGGCAGGCATAGTAGGAATAAAAAGTATTCCCCGAAGTGTTATCAATAGCGCATAAGCCGATAAAATATACCAATAATATTGTTCAATAAGATCCTGTAATTCACTCACCCCATAATGATTAATTAACCAATGCATGCTCGTGATGGCCAGTACTGCAATACTTACCCATATAGCTATTTTTAATAAACGCTGAGTCATTTTTTGCGCTCTTTACGAGGTGGGCACTGTTTTACAAAATTAGGATCATTACACTCTTTTCCGCCTTTACAGCGAATGCCTTTAATTGTCCAAGTCACATTCATGGTTCTATGTTTACCAAAAATAGTGAAAAAACAGGATCAGGGTAATCATGAACAACAAACATGTGTGCAAAGAAGGTATCTTTATTACTCGTACTAGGCAGAGTTGTTCTCAAATGATCAAAGAATGCTTCATCATCTAATAAATCAGCAGATTCCGTTAACCATTGCCTAGCCAGCTCTGTTTTGTTCTGCACTTTATACTCAATAAATTTATTTTTGGGCAAAAGCTCTAAGCCCATATTCAATGTGGACTTAAAAATTGGTGGTGTAAATAGGACACACAGCACGGTCAGAACCAGTGAAATAAATAGTCCAAGAATCATTTTTAGCAACATTGTTACGATTTTGTTGTTCAGGAAAGAAACAAGTTTAGTTGGCATTCTCATTTTTATATCTCAGGGATAGTTTAAAGTGAAAAGTATATCAGTTGAGATGATTATAGCAGTGAAAAGTGTATTGTTGATGATGTAGTTAAAAAATAGAGGATGGTAACTCAGCCCATTACCGAGCTGAGTAAATAATTTTTTAGAGTTATTTCTCGTTAAAAGTAACTTGGTATTTTCCTAAGCCTTGATATTCAATTTCAGTCGCTTGATTCATCTCTACTTCAACGATACCTGCAAAAGAGCCTGTGATAAATGCTTGCCCTGCAGTAAAACTAACACCTCTCTTAGTCATATAGTTTAAAAACCAATGCAAAGGTTTTGGTGGCAATATATTAGGGTGTTTACCCTCAAAAGACTGGTTACCCGCTTCTTGACTAAAGGTGATGTTAATTTCACTTGCTCGCGTAAGCGACCTCTTTATCGAGCTCAGGACCGATATATAAGCCTTGGTTAACTAGTCCATCGGCCAATTTTTCATAAAAAGTAATATCAGGTTGATCATTGTAACGACTTTGCATTAATTCTAATGCCATGTGGCGCACTTTTACAGCATCATCAATTTCAGCAACACTATATCCGGCTTCATTAGCCGGTAGGTCAGCACCTAATACAAAAGCGATTTCTGGCTCAACACGTGCTTTTTCATTTTGAGAAAATAAAGCACATTGCTCGCCCGATTGTAATGTATCAGCAAAAATAGGTGCAAAAATAAACTGATTTTCACTTAAAGGTTCTAAACATTTCCAGCCGATCACTGCATCTTCACGTAGCTTTATCATTTCTGCTTGAATGTTATGTACTTGCTCAAGGTCTTGTGGGATAAGTTCAGGGGCTAAACATATCTTTTTAGGTTCTTTGATACGATTACCTAGTAACTGCTTTGCGGCGATTTGATAATTATTTTCCATGGTCTTCTCTTTAATAAGGGTTAAAAATAATATTGCTCGGAACTCTCGGGGCTGTTGATCTTTGCCATTTAAATTTTGTGGTGAACCCGTAGGGCAACTCGTTGCAAAAATAAACTTGAAAGGTCAACTGCCCTTAGCTTCATCAAACAAGGTCAAAAAATTTAGAAACCATCTTATATGATTGGTTTTTGAATGTCTGTGATTGCTGTTCTGTAATTTAATAATACAATATAAAGCGATAATTATAACAATATAATTTTGGTGTTAAGTTACCATTTTTGTAAGTTTTCATAATATTGAAATATTGCTTTTTGGATCCTGCCTTTGGGGGCATTTATGGCAATAAAGATGTGATTACAAGCGGTAATTTCTATGAAACAAAGGTAAAAGTGAGCATTTTTAAGTCACTTTGTGCCTGTTAATTGACTGATATATATAGATTTAAAAATTATTGTAATTTTAATTTATTTCATGGAATTTAATCACAGAATCACTTGTGATGAAACTCGAACTTTTCATTTATTTCATTGGTTATTATTTTTTTCGAGAAGTAAAACTAAAACCATAAAGGAAATACTATGAAAACATTTAAGTTCTTACCAATAGCTGTCGCTGTAGCAACATCGATAGCATCATTCTCTGCCTTAGTCGCTGATGATATTGAAGCATTAACAGAGCGAATTCAAGCGTTAGAAGCACAATCAGATCCTGATTTAGCATTAAAATTCACAGGTTATGCTCGTTATGGCGCACGTTATGCTGGTGGTGACTCTGAATTAGTAGGTATTGGCTCTACAGGTGTAGCAGTAGGTCGTTTAGGTAACGAAGCAAATGGTGGTGAATTCCAATTTACTAAAGGTTTTAAAACAGACAGTGGCATGCTTTGGGATGTTGCGATCATGTTAGATCACTGGGAAAGCTCTGATTGGGGCTCTGAAGGTGGTGCAAATGTTAAAAAATTCTACGCAAGTGGTACAAATATATTTGAAAGCCAACCTGGTTTAAGAATTTGGGGTGGTCGAGATTTCCATCAACGTCCTCAACAGGGGCTAAACGATTACATGTGGCTTGCACACGATGGACAAGGTGCTGGTTTTGATAATTTAGACTTAGGTGGTGCTAAATTTAACTTAGCATTTGTTGGACAAGTTTCTGATAACGGTGGTGCATTAGGTAACGATAACGGTAAATACGCGATCACTTCTAAATTACATGGTATTGATGCTGGCATTGGTAACCTTGACCTTTACTTTAACTATGGCTTTGCTTCTGATCAAGCTGGTACAGCCCTTGAAGATGAAAACTCATGGGTAGCGGGAGCGATGTTAGGTTTAGGCTCTTCAAACAAGATCATTGCTAAATATGCAGATGGTGCAGACAATTCAGCCTTTGATTTAGCTGGCGATAAAAAAGTCATGTACGTCAGTTTAGAAGGTGGAGTTAATCCAAGCGAAAACGTATTTGTTGATTACCTATTATCATACAAAGATATAAGTGGCGATGATGCCACAGAGCAAAGCGAATATTCAGCAATCGTTCGTCCTATGTATAACTGGAACTCAGTGCACTCAACTTGGTTAGAAGCTGGTTATGCAATGGTTGACCAAGATGCGGGTGGTGATCAAGAAGGTTGGAAAGTAACACTTTCTCAAAATATCTCCATGGGTGGCCTTCCTTGGAGCAGACCAATGGTACGTTTCTATGCAACCTTTGGTGATGTAGAAACAACGGATGCAAGTTCAGTAACAACCAATGTAGACACGGCATCATTAGGTGCAATGTTTGAGGCTTGGTGGTAAACACTAAGCATAAATACAAGGCCTGATCTTCAGGCCTTGTTAATACTATTCTCTATATTTTTTCATTTCGTACTTATCGTAGTTCATTGTCAATAGAGCACATTTTGAATACAAGTAATTAATAAAAATAAAGAATTTATTAATTTTTTAGGCTAAAGTTATATTTTATAAAACACTGGAAATCATCGTTTAGTATTTCGTGTTAAATAAAAAAACAGTTTCTTGTGGTGGCCAAAATACGTATTTCGGCACTATTAATATGGATATTAAAACAGATAACTATCATTACGGATAATCGGCATGAAGAAAAATAAAAAATCAGCAACTGTGTATGACGTCGCAAAGTTAGCAGGTGTTTCTCCGAGTACTGTCTCTCGGTTTTTAAACCGCACAACATTTGTTGCAAACAGTAAATGTGATCGTATTGAAAGTGCGATAAAAGCAACGGGTTATAAACCTAAGTTTCAAATGCGACAGGGAGATAACAGACGCTCAATGACAATTGGCGCTATCGTGCAAAACCCTGATAGCCCTTATACTTCAACCATTGTTCGCGACATGGAGCAAATACTCATTAGCAAAGGTTATTCACTTATTATTGCTACTGGTCATTGGCAAAACAAACTAGAAACCCACGCGCTTGAATACCTTATCAAAAGTAATGTTGACGGCATTATCATCATTACAGGTCATCTCAATAAAAAGCTGATCATTAATACGTCAAAAACAATTCCTATTGTCACTGTGGGTTATGATGTTGAAAGCGAAAATATCTGTTCTTTAAACCTCGATAATATTATGGGCGGATATATAGCAACACTACACTTGTTGCAAAAAGGCCATAAAAACATTGCTCATATAAAAGGGCTCTCGACTCAACCTGATACCGATGCGCGTTATAAGGGGTACAAAAAAGCGCTTGATGAATTCAGTATTAAATTAAACAAGAAGCTGGTCAAACAGGGCGATTTCAGCATGGATTTGGGTTATCAATGTACTATTGAGTTGATTGAGTCTAATGTTTACTTTTCTGCTATTTTTGTCGCCAACGATTTAACTGCTTACGGTGCCATTAAAGCCTTACACGATAGAGGTTATCGTGTCCCAGAGGATGTTTCTATTATTGGCTTTGATGATCTCACTACCTCAAAATACTTTACGCCCGCCTTAACAACCTTAAGACAGCCCATTGAAGAGATAGGCACAGTGTGTGCGTTGTCTATTCTTAATTCCGTAGTGAAAGGTGATTATCAAGCAAGAATGCCACCGATGGACTTAATTGTTAGGCAATCAACCAGCTCACGATTTGGCAAAGAGTATTAATTTCGTTAAGTGCGTGTAAGTGAGTTATTAACTGACAAGCACTTAACAAAAAACTTTACCATTACCCTACATCCAACGATGTATTTTTATTTGCTCTTTGCATCGCCATCGCGTTTTTGGCTACGCATTGCATAACTGAAATCTGCATCTGTCACACTAAATTTGCCGATTAATCCTTGTAATTTATCACTTAGTTTATTCAGATCTTCACCAAAAGAAGTATTGTGCTCAAGGTGTTCCAATGTTTGGTTAAATTGAGACTCCATTTCATTAATATTTTCAGCAACAGAAAGAAAATGATTATTTTGGACCTGAGTTTCGTTTTCAATTTTTTCCGCTTGCATATCAATCTCTGCCATTGATAGTGCAAGTTTCTGCATTGCCTCTGCGGTTTGATTAACTTGAGCGACACTGTATTGGCTAGATTTCATGCCTTTTTCCATGATTTCAGTTACGTTAACAGTACCACTCTGAATAGAGGAGATCATTTCTTGGACTTCTTTTGTAGCATCCTTTGTTCGTGTTGCTAATGTTCTTACTTCATCTGCAACAACGGCAAACCCTCGTCCTGATTCTCCCGCACGTGCTCGCCTCAATAGCGGCATTTAAGGCAAGTAAATTTGTTTGCTCTGAGATAGCGTTAATAACATCAATGATAGACTCAATTTTAGTACTGTCTTCGCTAAGCTTTATCACTGCATCTGATACTTGCTTTATCTCATTGGCTAATTGATCCATGCCTTTAATTGTTTTATGTGCAACTTGTTGACCATCATCTAACTCTCCAATATTGTTTTTAACAGAATTAGTGATCTGTTGAATGTAGGCCAAAACTTCATTCGCAGAATCTCTGGTTTGAACAATAGATTCTCCAACAGCACGACTGTGATCACTTTGTCTCATCGATGCAGTTTCAATTTCAGTGTTGCTAGAGAGTAATTCTTGAGACATTGGAATCAATCTTGATACCGACTTAGTAACTTGAGAAACCATATCATCTGTGGAAGCGATAAAAGTATTAAACCCGTGAGCAACAGCTGATATTTCATTTTTTCCTTTGATGGTTAAGCGTTGCGTTAAATCGCCGTCTCCTTGATTCAAGTTTTCAGTCATATTTAAAATATTATTAACAGGTTTTAAAATAAAACGTTGGATTCCGATAAGTATAAATATTAATAAAATCAAGTATATTGCACTAAATACAATAACACTTTGCTCTGCTATTTCAGTTTGATGTACTTCCTCTGCAAAGGCGTTTTGCTGTTCTTCTTCAATACGTTTCGCAATAACATCAATACTGCCGTATATCGCGGATGCGACTGTCATCAAATTCAGCCATGATTTTATTGCCAGCAGGTGCGCCACCCTCGATATAGGCATTAGCCATTTTAACTCCCGTTTGGTGATAAATCTCCATGGTAGGAATCAGAGATGTGTAGTCAATACCCGAATGATGATCAAGTCGTTTTAACTCGGCCACTGCTTGACGAAATTGAGTCACAGAATTTTCAGCTTCATCAAACCCGTCATTTAAACCATCCATTGCTCTTGTTGCACTAATATCTGTTAACCACTGTTGAATTTGTATGGTAGCGACTTGTAGAGAATGAAGTTCTGCTATTATTTTTGTTTCTGTCTCCGCAAGGAAAACCATTTGTTCTCGGATTTTATCTGACTGTATAAACTGAAGAACGGACTGAAATGCCAATGTAGTAAAAAGAATAGTTAAAATTAAATAGGCTTTAGCCCGAATAGAACTGAACATTATGTTATTCCTTTTAAGAGACATTAAGTGTTGTTATTTCTGGTGGCAGTTTTTTGCGCAATTTTTATTTACAACTTAAAACATAGTCCATGAATCGACTTTTTTCTTAAAATATAAATATAATATGCGCTACCTGGCATTGATAAGTTTCTTGAAGCTGATATATAAAGCAATAAATAGGGGATTTTATGGAATGTAATGCGCAAGATCGGAAACTCAGCGCTTTTTAAATAACCGATCTACGCGTGTTATTTTTATTTTCAAGTATGCGCTATTATTTCTCGATGTTAGCAGTACCTCATTAATTAAAACGATATGCATCCATCGCCAAAATATCGCGTTCAATATCTTGATGTATCATTTCTGCCTTTCCGGTTCCGCTGGCTCCCATAGTCGCAATAAGTGGCAGAAAGTGCTCCTGTGTTGGGTGATTAAAAAGAACATCGGGAGCTTCGTCCAGATAGTTTAATAATGGTGCTACTTGTCCGTTGCTAAGGTGTTTATTTACCCAAGTCGCAAATGCCGTAACCCGCTGTTTACTGCCGAAGGTCGGGTTAAAAAACTCACGCAGATTATGACTGATATTACCTGAGCCGATAATAAGGATGTTTTCATCTCTCAGTGATGCTAATAACTTCCCATATTCATAGTTATGACTAGCCCCTAGCGAACTATTAATTGAAACTTGCACAATAGGAATGTCAGCCTTTGGAAACATCAGTCGTAACGGAATCCATACACCATGATCCCAACCTTGTTGCTCATCTAGTTTAGGTTTTAAACCTGCCTCTTGGAAACGTTTGGCAATCTGTTGTGCTAATTCAGGCGAGCCGTGAGCCTGATATTGAAGCTTATATAATGGTTTTGGAAAACCAAAAAAATCATGGATAGTTTTAGGTTGTTTTCCCGCAGTGATCACAATGTCATTTACACGATCAAAGTGTGCGGAAAATACTACTATGGCTTTGGGTTTCATCAGTGATTTTCCTAATGCTTGCAAAAATAAAGAGGTTTTACTTTCCTCTATTGCCATCATCGGAGAGCCATGAGAAATAAAAAGTGCGGGTTGTTTTTTCATGATGCGACCTCTTTGGTTAATGCCAGCGGGATTTAATGTAATACCTAAAAATTTAATCAGAGTAATAAAAAACATTTTTATTACCCATTATTCTCAAGGGGATTCTAGCCTCGATTAAATTAGTGACTAATTACCTGTTATGAAGACTTTTCTAGTCGATTTGCTAGCTTATTATCAATAGAGAATGTGCCAGCGCCTTGAGCGATTAATGCAACGGATGCAATCGCCAGTAGTAGTGCATACTCATAACCATTATTGCTAACAAAAAGGCCATTTCCAATATGCACAGTCATCGCCATAAACATAGTAAATGCGGTAACAATCGCTGCAGGGCGAGTAAGCAATCCAAGTACGAGTGCTAGACCACCAAAAAACTCACCACTTCCTGCCAACAAAGCCATCAGATATCCAGGTGCAAAACCGATGCTCTCCATAAATTGCCCAGTGCCTTGCAAGCCATAACCACCAAATAACCCAAATAGCTTTTGCGAGCCATGTGCAATGAGTATGATACCTAGAGGAACACGAAGTATAAGCGCGCCCAAGCCGGCTTTTGATCGTAGTATTTTATTTATAATTTGTGTGTTCATTATTTTTCTCCAATTCTTTATATGAGGTGTTTGTTAAAACAGATAGTATTAGATGGATAATTGAAGATAAATGTGTTAATTGTTTAGATATTATAAACATAATGTTGTTAATTGAGGTGCTATGGATAAGTTAGAAACAATGAAGACCTTCATTACAGTTGTACAGGAAGGGGCTTTTTCTAAAGTCGCCGATAAGCTGGACCTATCACCACAGCTAGTCAGTAAATATGTTTCTCAGTTAGAAGATAAACTACAAATTCGCTTATTAAATAGAACCACACGTAAGGTTAGCCTAACCGAAGCGGGCATGGAATATTATCAACGTTGCCAACAGGTTTTAGATGATATAGAAGAAATGGAAGGCGCGTTAACTAATCTGCACCAAAATATCTCTGGTGTATTAACTATCAGCGCGCCGATGTCATTTGGCACAAAGCACCTGCCAAAACTGTTTGTTGAATTTCAGAAACTTTATCCAGAAGTGAAAATCGAGTTAAAGCTGACTGACAGAAAGGTAGATATTGTTGAAGAGGGTGTTGATGTCGTGTTGAGAGCAGGGCGCTTAGAAAGTTCTTCAATGATAGCTAAAAGGGTCACTTCTATTAAACTGGCGATATGTGCTTCTCCTGAATATTTAAAAATAAAAGGGATACCTAAGACACCGGCCGACCTTCAAGGGCATACATACTTAAAATACAATAATTCCGATAGTAATATGCTTTTTTCTGGATTTAATGTTGAATATAAAAAACTCGGCTTGCGTGAAAAAATAGTGACCAATAATGGTGACTTTTTGGTGAATACCGCTATTTATGGTGGCGGTATTGTTATCCAACCCACTTTTATTACTGGAGAAGCCCTTGCGGAAGGTAAATTAAAACGTATATTGACTGAATACGAACCACAGCCTTTGGCTCTTTATGCTGTTTATGCAAACCGAAAATTTTTAGCAGGCAAGGTGCGTTGCTTTATTGATTTTGTAAGTCAGTTTTATGGTGATGCACCCTATTGGGATAAGTAATATTGTTAATTCCACTAGTTAAGGGGCTAATATTATTAATGTCGCTTAAAGAAAGTAACCATATCGTTAAGTATCGATTTATCGGTTGAAAGTATCCAAATCATATTCTTGACTAAGTCAGTATGATTCATCTCAGGATATAAAATCGTTTCAACTTTGCCCTTCTTTTGTTTGATTTTATCGGCAAATAAATCGATATTACGTCGGTAAACGGTTGTATCTTTCTCTCCCCAAATTAATAACATTGGCGGTTCATCACCCTCGATGTAATTGCTGACTTTCATACCTTGATAATTGTTTGTATTGGCTGATTTAAAAATAGCTTTCAGTGAATCGGTATTTGGTTCGAAGTCATAGGGGCCAGCTAAGCCAGCAAAGGCACTTATAATATTATTACTCAATCCTTCCTTAGCAAGATAATTATTATCTGCAGTTAACATGGTCGCAATATAAGCGCCCGCAGAGTGACCTGCTAAATATAGTTTATCTTTATCGCCACCATAATCTGCGATTGACTCATAAGTCCATGCCACGGCTTTTGCACCATCTTCCACAAAAGTGGGAAAGGCAATATCAGGATATTTTCGATAATCGGCAATAACAGCAATATATCCTTGGTTAGCAAACGTATTTCCTATGAATTGATACATTTCTTTATTGCCATCTTCCCAACTACCGCCATAGAAGAACATCACAACAGGCAGTAGTTTAGTATCTTTAGATTGATTAGCAGGAAGGTAGATGTCCAGTGTTTGCCCAGTTTTTTCAGTGAATGGAATACTTTGTTTTATGGTGTTTTGACTAAGCTTCGCGGGTAAGTTAGCGACAAAAAGGCCTGCTTTAGTACATGCAGTAGTAACAATCGCCAGTACAATCACGGTTATTAGTTTAACTTGTCTCATGGTATTCGCTCCGGTGTGATCATAGCTTAATAAGAAGAGAGTGATAAACAGTTGTTGCCATTAACTGTCTTTACACATGTTTTTTGATTGTTTTAAATGAACACTGATTTTAATTGCTTTTGTTAAGATCTGTAATACGAACAGTAGTGGAGTTTTGATCATAAAAGACTGGATTTTCATGTGTGTAATATAAGTGCACACAAGAGACTTGTTATACAAGTCGCCATTGAGCTTTGCTTAAGGTGTACTTATGAATTACCTTTTTATGATATTCACCTATGTCGAAGGTATTAAAGCCAAGTTTCTCAATAATACGATTTGAACCAATATTTTCAGGCTCGACAATCGCAACAATTTTTGCAATTTTTAAATCGATGAAAGCATATTCGAGTACGGCACAAACGGCTTCAGTGGCATAACCTTTATTCCAATGTTCTCTGCCAAGCCTGTATCCTAGGTTTACGATTGTCTGATTATTATGAGTTTCTTCGTTTAAGCCAGAAAAACCGAGCAACTTATTACTGTTTTTATCAATGATTGCCCAAGGTCCAAAGCCCGACTTCACATAACTTGTCTGACACCATGTGACGAATTCAAATGTTGCTTTTTCATCCATCACACCATTTACAGAATACCGCATAACCTCAGGGTCACATAAAAGTAGCGATAAAGGTTTAATGTCACTTGTTGTTAATTGACGAAGCAAAAGTCTATTCGTTTCTAGCAAGTTCACTCCATTTCTTTTGAGATTATAAGGTGGCTCACTTTTGTGGATGAAGTGAACTTAGCTTCTTCTTAAGCGCTTCATTTATACAATTGAAATATATATATCGATATCAGTTTGATCTTTGTAATGCTCAAAATCTGTTGTGAACGCTCTTTTATATACTGACTCTTCATTGCTAAAGTAAGCCCAGATTTCGCCCCAAGTATTGATAACTGCTTGTACTCGTGCATTATCATCAGGTGATGTAGCTTTACCTTCAAAGACTAAATATTTTCCCTTTTGAATAGTTACTTTATCAACAGCCACTTTATCAACAGAATCAGTAGCTTTTTCAGTGCCTGCTAATACATTAAACTCACCATTAGCATCAGATTCATAGTCGTAATAAACACCATAAACCCTTTCACCTGCTTGATAATTGACAGAAATCTCCCTGTCGAATTTTTGCCATGCTTTTCCTATTTTGGCTGTTTCAGGGTTCATCTCATTTGCATTAGTTGTTCTTACTGATATGCCGACTATTTGTTTTTCTTCAATGCTAACAACTTTCATAATTTCTCCATGTGTACATAACAAGACAGTAGAATTTCACTTTTAAGAAAAATAGTCCTTCTCGAGTTTTATTTGTTAAGCCTTTACCAACGAATTTTATATTTTTTCTTAATTCTTCTATATAACTCAAGACTACTTCCATGTTTTTCTAACCCTACAATGCCAACAAATATAAAAAAAGCAGACATGGCAATAAGAGCAAGGCTTATTAGTATTTTGTCTATGATTGTATTTCCAGTTGAAATCCATACAAAATAAATAAAAATTAAGCTTAATAGCGCGCCAGTAAAAGCAATCATCCGGCGAAATAAAATCCATGACATTGCAACAAATCTTCGTAACTTTCTAGGTTGTGATGCTCTGTCTGGTGAGATATACCAACCAAGAAACCAAATCACAGCGATAAAAATAATAAATAAAATTGGAAACAGCATATAAATAACTGGCCTGTCGAATAGACGATATTGAGAGGGATTTATCGCTCAAGTCAAAATGAAAGCTCATGCACTTATGGTGATGCTAACCCGACACCCTTTATACATTTTTAGGAGCAAACATAATGATTGCCATGCCTAATAATGCAACCAAACCACCAACAAGATCCCACATACTTGGTTTTACACCATCAACTAACCAAAGCCAAAATAAAGCGACAAAAATATATACCCCACCATAGGCGGCATAAACTCGACCACTCGCAGTTGGATGCAGTGTAAGTAGCCATGCAAATAACGCCAAACTTAATGCCGCTGGAATTAAAAGAAAGATACTTTTATCTTGTTTAAGCCAAAGATAAGGCAGATAACAACCAACAATTTCTGCTATTGCAGTAATGCCAAAAAGAGCGATAGTCTTAAATTCAAACATAGAAACCTTATTTGTGCAGGAATGTATAACGAGGCTGTAGAATTTCTCATTTTCACCCCTAAATAATAAAACCACAGTAATTCACATTGAGTTAATACTCAAATGGATTATTAAACTTTCAGTAAATGATTGATTAAATTGAATGGTAACGGGTATACATACTTTTAACCTTTTCTTAACCTTGAGTTAACCATGTAGCTGATATTTTGCTTTAAATAAATTGTCGGGAATTCATTTAAGAATAATTTTCCAAAAAGGAACCTTATTTCTAATCTGTTAAATCATATGAAAAAGCAATTCAAATAGCAGTTTATATGGATTGGGAGTTAGTAAGTGCTAATAATTAGCTGTGCCAATTCGAAAGCACAGCTCGTGCACCTTTCTTTAACTTTGCAGATTGTATTAGTTACTGAATTTGAAGGCGGTAGCCGCATTGATATAGGTATGGTCGAAGTGATAGAGGCATGAATGCAAAACGAATATTGTAGTTTATCCAAAATTTTGAAACGTCAAAATAGCTTTATTGTTAAATAAGTAAAAACCATTTTAAGCTAATATTAGAATAATTAGCGTCTTTTAATATCTATAGAGAGAAGAAAAACTATGATTAAGAATACTAAAACAACTTATGGCGACATTGCAAAATGGTTTCACTGGTTGGTCGCTTTTTGCTTTCTGGTCGCCTATGTGATCATATATTATAAGATATGGTTTTTAGACAATGAAGATCCACTTTTCCGTTCTAGTATTAATATACATATTGCAATTGGTTTTAGCGTACTCATTTGGGCTACTCTTCGTATTATCTGGAGATTCATGAATACTCAACCTAAAATGCCTGTAATGCCAAAGTGGCAGGCTAATACCGCGCACTGGATGCATTGGGTTCTATATTTCTTTATGTTTGCAATGCCTATTTCAGGATGGTTTGGCTTCGGAGGTTCAATTGATTATGGATTTTTCCAGATTCCTACATTTCGTGAAACCGGTTTAGGACAGTGGATTTTAGAATTATTCAACACTGAGTGGGATGTATGGGAAAAGAAATGGGATTTCTTCCATAAAAATATCAGTGGAGCTTGGGTACTTTGGATTCTAATTGCTATGCATGCAGGCGCCGCGTTATACCATCACTTTGTACAAAAAGATGATACGCTAACGCGTATGTTGCCAGAGAAATCAGATAAATAAGCTGAGCCGCAATTTTACGTTAGCCAGTATTTTGCAATTCAGAAATATAAACCCCGTTAAATAACGGGGTTTATTAAAAGCAAATAACCAAGCTTACACTCTTTTACCAGAACCTATTTTGAAGGGCTGGAATTTCTAATTGTAAGTCATCTGCAAACTCAACAATTAAATCACCACCTTCTTCCGCAAAATATGTATCTGTTGAGTATGAACGTAGCCATAACTTCCTATCTTCTGCAGAAAGAACATACCCTTTATTTTCTTCTCTACCCTTTAAACGGTCAGGATATGCCCAACCTTTTTTTCTAGTTTACTAATTGTTATAATCAAGTGGGCTAATAATGGTTGTTCTGGTGAAACAAATTCATGAAACCAAGGCCAAAATTCTTTATCTCCATCTGAAGCTCTCCACCCCTTTATCTCATTTACTTCAGTTAAGCTTTCATAAGGATGAGAATGAAAAGTCCCAACTAATTCAATGTTTGGCCAATATTTTTCAAAAAAACTTTTCTTCGCTATTATCGAATTTAAATCAGGTTTTACCCAATCTTGATGCCTTAATGCTGATGTTTCCACTGTAGCCATAGTTGCAACTATTCGCGCAGGCAAATTTCCTTTTTGAGGGATTGAATACCCCCATAAAAGACCAAATGTTTCTAAATTTTTATACGACTTTCCATTTTTATGTGCTTTATGCTCAAACTCATAAGCTTCAATTGCTGTTGTGAATAGTTGAGGAACAACATGATCTTCTATTACAATATTTTTAGTCATTTTAATATCCATTAAAAATTTGAAATTACAGTAGTGTCTAACGAGGCTGTAGAATTTCTCATTCTCGACCAGAATTTTAATTATATAAACACAGTATTTTATATTTACTTGAGATTCAAATAGATTTTTCTATTTTCAATAAATGATTGATTAATCTGAGTTGTAGAGGTGCTTATGAAACTAAATAAACTGGATTATTGCGCTTTCAAAATGAAAGATCTGACCCTCGTGGTTTTTTTGACCCTCGTGGTTTTTTCATAAAGGAAGATGAACCGCCCTGTGCGGAGCCGCATGCAGGGTGGTGTGGGGGCTGAAGGCTAGATACCTTCGGCTACCCGATTAGCCATTTTTCACATCAGACCAAGATAATATGTTTTCAGGTATTAACCACTTCAAATCTTGCATAAGTTGAATTTGTGAATTGTTATTCACATTTCTCTCTGTAACTACAAACGGGATGATTATGTAATCATTTTTGCCGATTAAATCCATTAGCACTCTGGACATTACATATTGCCTAACTAATTGATGAACCAGTACGTAGTCAGATTTGGCATTAAACGATTGAGTATCTTTAAATTCACCAATTAATATGTATTTACCAGCTTTAATAACAAGATCAATCTCGGTAGAGAACAAGTTGTTTATAAAAACACCTTTTGATGTTTCATTTATTTGGTAATTTTCTTTATATTTACCTTCGTTTATTCTTAGCTTTGTTTTTCCTGATTTATTATATTTCTCAATTTCTTCGTCTAATTTTTCAAAATTTTCATTATATATGCTTACCACTTCATCAATAAAAGCTTTATCAGTTCTTTTATGCTTTGCCTCGTTGCAAAAGTCACGAAACCCCGTCCAAAACAACTCATACTCAATGAGAGAATCAGAGCAATACCCAGCATTACCCAATATTCTATTAGCAAGTTTATTAGCTAATTTTATACCACCATTATCTATAAATAGCTTAGACATACGCCAGCTTTCAGATCTGTTTTTTATTCCAAGCATAGAAACTCCCATATCACAGTAATCAGATAGATGGCTAACGCCAGCCATAAACGGCTAAAATAGTTGGCTAAAATTTGTGAGGCACGAACAATAGCCAACTGTTTTTTGTCCGATTTAATGGCCTTGTTAGCAAATATTCAGTAAGGCTATAGCAAGTAACTTGAAATTATTTTTGAAATTTCTAGCATTGATGTCTTCCCCGTAAATTCAAATTTAACTTTACCCACAGCTGAAAAGTATATTTCCAGCTCAGAATCAAGATCGAATGTACCTGACGTTTCAACAGAATAAGCAACAATATTTTTATAAGGTAAAGTAGTAAAGTCCTTTTTACTTCCCGTAATTCCTTGGACGTTTACTGCTATTATTCTTTTACTTGTAAATACAACACCATCACGCATAGATTTATATGAATCAATTATGTGCTCATCTTCTAAAAGAAATTCACTTACTTTATCTGCATAATCAGAATTCTGCTTAAGTTTAAAAAAGCCTTTATTATTAAAGTCGATCATTGAAAATCCTTTTTAGTTTCATTTAAATACGTAAATAAGCTTGAAGTCATGGGGAAGTTCTGGTTTTTCCTAAAAAATTTCCCCTGAACAATAGCTACAGCTACTGTCTTTCTATGAACAACGTAAGTGGAAAGTTTGTTTGTACTTCTGAATTCTATCCACTGACACCTGACCACCTTTGCCATGACTTACAAGAAAGCTTTGGTTGTATATAAGTATTTTTAAAAGCACTTTTGGAATGGCGACGACTTACCTTTTTTATCTGTGTAGTAAATCATTTTCATTGCTTGATTTAGTTCTCTACCCGAGCCCCCATAAAATTCACAGTTGAGGCAACATTTTATGTTCGACGACGTTGGGAAGGAGGCTTTTTAACTGTTTTCTTGGCTGGTGATTTATCTGTTTTTTTTGAATTATCAGCTTCATCTAAAATCTTCATTAATACCGTTAATAAAACACCTCCGACTACGATTGCACCTTTTCCAATTTTGCTAGCAACATGACCTGTAGTACGAATTATTTTATCTTTTTTTAAATTACTAGTATCTAAGTTTAATGTACTTGCTAAATCATCAAAATCTGGAATGTTTAGCTCAAATAGTTGAGCAAGTTGTTTAATAAACGTGTATTCCCCTTTATCTAATAAACCATCTGCGACTGAAATTTTCAAAAGCATTTTGATTGTGTTTCTGTTTTCAGATTTATTTTTGAGTTGAGAGCAGAGGGAGATTACTTTTAAGTTAGATATCTTTTTATCATGATGGCATTTTATCCCAGCACAAAAAATATCGCGTTTTTCTTTTGTTTCTCCAATGATCATTTTTGGAAGTTTATTGACGAACTGAATTTCTTTTTCATTAGAGTCCCCGTCAGAATGAATAAGCGCCCTTGATAACATTCCTCGCAAGAATAATAATTTCACTCCTACATTATCCACTGCTTGTGGGTAGTTTTCTTCCCAAAATATTTGTGTTTTTTTCTCGTCACTATTACCAGTCGCCCAAGGGTCTTGCATTGTACTTTCCTCGTGTTTCAATTTGGTGAAGTTGAGCCTCATTTATATTTTCACATTGTGTGAAATATAAATTCTGTATTCATATTATTTGATCATAGAAGGTTCTGTTTTTCTGCTAGCTACTGAGCGTTGAATAACTCGATTTTTAATGTTGATTAGCTACTTTAATGCTAATTTGCTAACAGGTTTATAGGTGTCACATGACGCAAAACCTCACGCCACCTATCTAAATTAAAAATAAACCTACAGTATGTGAATTTTTTATGAATATCAATCTCTTCCATGCGTATTCATTAATACTATGAAATGAGATAGGTATTAGGGTGATACCTATCTCAATTTTAAATTGATAGTTAAGTATCTAATTTATTAGTAAAAATTTATACATAATAGATATAACCTTCAACTGATGTATATCAATTAACTTTTTCGTACTGGTTACATCATTCAACCGGAATCAATGCTTTTATTAGCTGTAGTCCTCCTTGCTGATTCCATGCACAAAGATCGCTGTAATAACTGGTTGTTAACGTTACAGGATCATTGCTAGTTCCAGAGCTTCCGCAACCCAATAAGTTATAAATCAAAGTGATAAACAATAATTTTTTTAATGGTTGGTTTTGCAATGAATTTATTATAATCCATTGATAATAAAAGTGGTTATGATGAAAAAAGTTCAACATAACCACTCGGGATTCATCATATCTTGCTCTGATTATTTAGGCTTATTCATTTAATTTGCCTTCATCCAGTGCAGTAGCAAGCCACAATAGTGGAGCATTCCAGTTAATGGTGATTTCATTTAACGTCCATGCACCAATATTATCGCGGTAGCAGGTTTGGCCGATGCACTTGCCTTTCATTGTGGCACGCAATCGGATCAGAAAAATTGATTGAGTTGGGTCCGCCGACTAATGCGCCGGGTGCTGGGGAAGGGGAGTTTTCGTCAGCACTTTTTGCCCAAAATCTATGGTGTGGATTTTGTGCAGAACGAATGCCATAACCAGTAATATAAGAAATATCCATTGGGTTAGCGCCAAGTAGATAATCCATGGCATTGCTGGCTACTTTTACAAAGCTTATATCCGCAGTGAAGTCATTTGCGTAAATAAGGAATAAACCGCGATTGACTAAATTTGAATTAGACCCCCAGGGATATTGCTCAACAGAATAAGGAATACGGTAACCCTCATTGTCTATTTGCACCTGATAGCTTTTGGCTGTTTTTATTATATTTTGTTGCGCGAGATTTATGCTTTTTGTACCAAGTTGATTAGGCACAATTGCTAAACTGATGGTGCCTAAAGGCGCTGTATATTGCCAGAAAATATCACCCTGTGAGGCAAGGTTACCGAGTGGCGTTTCTAAGTAATGTGGGCTGGCTTTAAGGAATTCTTGATATTCATTTTTTCCCGTTGTGATAAACAGCTCAGCACTTGCCCAATAAAATTCATCAGTTAAAGAAAAATCATCGTAGGGGCCTGAACCGGTAAAGTTATCATAGGCATAAATTTCGGGAAATTTTTGCGCCGCTTGCCAAGCGTTCTCTGCAACAGTTAAACATTGTTTTGCAAAATCAGGATCAATGTCTGACCAAATCCGTGAACATTGAGCACCTATGGTTGCAAGGTTTAAAGTTGCGGCTGTTGTCGGCTGGCCAACATAACGGGTTTTATCGTCTTTATGTGGCGGTAAGGGCATGCCTGTCCAAACTTCATCGGCGACTTTATGAAAAGCGAGGTGTGACGCATCGATTTTAGTCAGGTTTAAGGTTTTGCTATTAGATTGATTAGCAAGAGGTACGGAAACGATTTTGCCCTCTGGAATTTGCATTGCGAGCATAAACTCTATATTCCATCTTGCTTCTGAAAGAACCGGATTAACTGCTTTTTCAGTTTGGCTATCTTCTGGAATAAGCGCTTTTTCTGTCACTAATGGAATGTCTGCTGTCGCTAGCCATTTGCCTCGTTCGTATAGGTTTAATAATGTCCAAGTGCTGATACCACTATTCACCGTATATTTTCCGTGATCGCCTGCATCGTACCAACCGCGACTAACATCAATACTAAAATCACATCCTGGCCAATCATTTCCCCAGGCATCTTTCTTGTTATAACAGGTAACTAGATCTTTTAGGTGGCCAGCAGGTCTTGCTAAGTCGGGTCGTTGTACAAATTCTTCTTCAATGTTAATGCCACTTCTATTTTGATAGAAATAAGAGAAGGCATCATATTTTAAGTCTTGATAAATAGAGGGGCTAATATCAAAACTGGTACTTTTGTGCTCTCCTACTTTAATGGAAAGTCTTTTTTGTTCTGCTGTTATTGAAGACAGGTCAATGCGGTGTAAATGTTCGCCCGATGCTTTATTTAAACCAAAAATGCTAGTGCGACCAAGGTCGATATTAATGCCTTGCTGGTTTTGTAAAGTCCATCTCAAAGGTTCTTTGGACTCAGAAGCGACAAAGATAAATTTATCTGCTTTAGGTAAAAAGCCCAGTTGGTTTAGGCGAATAGCAGATTTTGTATCCGTTTCTATATAAGGTTTTCCATCTATTGAAACATTGCTAATACAAATATCTGCCTCCTTTTGAGCGCCCATTTGAAATTGAAACTCTGCGCCTGCATCACTATCTTGCTCTTGTGTGAAGGTATAGTGATAAGGTTGTTTAGCACTTGAAATAACCGTATCAGTCACAAAGTGATGGGTATAAGGAGGGCCTTCATGCTGTATTAAGGTTTTCACTTGGGTATCTATATTAGCGTAGGCATCAAAGCGGATCTGATAGGTTTCCCCTTTCTCTAGACCAATGCCGGCATGGCCAATAATAACACTCCACGGGTTTTCACCTGGATTCGCTATTTGCATACAGGCCCGTTGATCTTTCACTATTATGTTTCCGCCAGATGTCCACCAACCATCGATACCATTAGTGAAACTTCCGTTACGTATCATTTCATCAGACATAGATGTTGAAGCCTGTGCGCTTAAAGCAATCAGTAATATCAATTTATTTCTATTGAGCATAAATCCTCACTAAGTGATTAAATTTACATTGGATATAACCCTATGAAGATAGGATTTATAGCGATAGATATAATAAATGTGATTAAGAAATGGTCTTAATTTGGAACTGTGAAGGGTATGTTATCTTGAAAATACATTATGAATTTGTTTCATGAAATAAGTATTTATACCTTGCTAAATAGGCACATAGCTACCATGGTTATGGGTATTACGCCATGAAACAATTTATGAAACTGTTTCATGGCGTAATTTAAAACTGCTGAAGTTCTCGATATTTTAAAATGTCTAAAAAATACAGCCTCTCCGCTGCGATCTTGCTCACAGAATAACCGCCTCATAATCATAATACTCTCTTCAACGAAAAAATGGTTTCATGTTTTTATGAGTTGATGAGGTTCGATTGGCAACACTTAAAGATGTATCTGAGTTAGCGGGGGTTTCACAGGCGACAGTTTCTAGAGTCATCAATGGCACTGATCGCGTGAGCCACGATAAGAAATTGAATGTTGTTAAAGCGATTAAAGAATTAGGATATCGCCCGCATTCTATTATTCAAGCTCAGTCAAGCAGTCGTACTGGCAGTGTTGGTGTTATTGTTCCTGAATTAGGTGGTCCTTTTTATTCAACCATTCTTGATGTGATTGATACACAACTTCGTAAATTAGGTTATCACGTGATTGTTAGTGCAGGCTCAAATACTGAAGAAGGTCAGAAGGAGTCAGTAACCTTTTTATTAAGTCGACGAGTCGATGCATTGATTGTACATGCGCATCAACTTTCCGATGATTACCTTATTGAATTACAGGAATCAGGCGTACCTTTAGTGGTTTTAAATCGTTTTATTCCGGAAATGAACACCAGTTGTATCAGTATTGATAATGAATTGGGTGGCAAGTTAGTCACCCAGTATTTATTAAAAATGGGCCATGAAAATATTGCTTTTATTACTGGGCCTTTAGATAAATCAGATGCTAGAGCACGTTTACAAGGTTACAGAAATGCACTTTATGAAGCCGGCATTGCATTCGATTATGTGTTGGTTACCGAAGGTGATTTTACAGAAGCTGGTGGCGCAAGAGCGATGCGTAAAATATTAAATAGAGGTTGTCAGTTTACTGCGGTATTTGCCTCTAATGATTACATTGCTTTAGGTGCTTGCTGAAGTATTAATGGCAGAAGGTTATTCAATACCAGAACAAGTTTCACTAGTGGGCTTCGATGATATTAATTTTGCGCGTTATATGACCCCAAAATTAACATCGGTTAGCTTTCCGATTGAACAGATGAGCTTGGAATCAGCACAACTAATTATTCAAAAATTAAGTAAGAAGAAGAGTGAGGTTAGCTTTAGATTGCTACCTTCACTTGTAATAAGAAATTCAGTTAAAGATTTACACACCACCCTCAATATAAATAATTAAAGGATATTAAAATGAAATTGAAGAATATAGTACTTTTAAGTGCCCTTGCATTAGGCGCGACGTCTGCCGCTAATGCAACTGATGAGAAAATCCGTTTTGATGGTTTTCCTGACTTTGATAGTAGTCTAAAAGTATTCTTACCAGATTTTGAGAAAAAGACAGGCATTAAAGTTGATTACTTGATGAATAACCATGGTGATCACCACACTAAATTAACCACTAACTTAGCAACCGGTTCAGGTGCAGGTGATGTGATTGTGGTTGATGTTGAAAAAATCGGTCCTTTTGTTGCGTCAGGTGGCTTAGTTAACTTATCAGAAAAATACGGTGCAGATAAATACGCTGAAAGCTTTGCACCTTATGCATGGGCACAGGGCAAAGGTGCTGACGGTGGTATGTATGGTATACCTGTAGACCTTGGTCCTGGTGTTATGTATTACCGCACCGATATTTTCAAAAAAGAAGGGGTTAAATTAGATGCCTCAATTAAAGATTGGGACGCGTATATTGAACTAGGTAAAACCTTGAAAAAAGACGGCGTTTACTTAATTGCATCAGCGACTGATGTTGCGCAGGCGATTATTTTTACTACTGTGCCAGAGGGTGAAGGTCTGTACTTTGATAAAGAGGGTAAATCTGTTGTGACCTCTGATCGTTTTGTAAAAGCTTTTACGGTAGCAAAAACAATTCGTGACAATGGCCTTGATGCGCGTATCACTGCTTGGTCAAATGAATGGTACGAAGGTTTCAGAAATGGCACTTTCGCAACACAACTTTCTGGTGCATGGTTATTAGGTCATTTGAAAAACTGGATTGCACCAGATACAGCGGGTAGCTGGGCAGTTTCAAACCTTCCAGATGGCATTTACGGTAGCTGGGGTGGTTCATTCCTTTCAATTCCTAAACAGTCTAAAAATCCAGACCAAGCTTGGGAGTTAATTGAATACATGACAGTTAACCCAGAAACACAATTGACTGCATTTGCAACGATTGTCGCTTTCCCATCTAACATCACCACTTATGACGACGCACTTTTTGAGCAACCTATTGAATTCTTAGGTGGACAAAAAGCACGTCAAGTATTTGCTGAAGTAGCGAAGAACATTAAACCTGTTCAACCAGGCAAAGGCGATCATATTGCACGTTCAATCATTTTAGAAAATGCATTAATGCAAGTTCTGGATGAAGGTAAAGACATTAAAGAGGCGCTTGCGGAAGCTGAGCGTTTAATTAAACGTCGTACACGTAATATGTAATAACTAAAATTAAATGTTGAAGGTGCACCTGCGGCACCTTCATTTTAAAGGTCCTTATAATGAAAACAACTGTAGAGGCAACACCGATAAAATCGGAACAGGATGTAAAGCCAGGCTTTAACTGGAACATACTTTCTCCTTACGGATTTTTATTGCCATTTTTAATTATTTTCTCTGTATTTGGTGTATTTCCATTACTTTTTTCTATTTTTCTTTCTTTTCATCAGTGGAACCCTGTGGAAGGACTTGTCGCCATGAAATTTGTGGGTGGCGAAAATTATTATATTGCGCTGACTGACCCATGGTTATGGCGTTCATTGAAAAATACTTTCTGGTTAGCATTAACCTCTGGTATTGCACAACACCTTGTCGCTATCCCTGTTGCTTATATATTAGTATCGCAGGGCGATAGATTACGTCATTGGTTAACGTCGGCTTACTTTTTACCTTACATTACCTCAACGGTTGTCCGCATCATTGATTTTCTTCAATATGTACTCGCCAAACTCAGGGATTATCAACCAGTCCTTAATGGCACTGGCTGATTCATGGTACTTAGGATGGGCATTGGAGTGGACTAATCAGTATCAACCGATTCGTTGGTTAGACACCTCTGAAATGTTAAAACCATCGATTGCCTTTATGGTGTTCTGGAAATATACCGGTTTTAACATCGTTTTATACACAACAGGTTTGATGACAATTCCTAAGGAAATCCTGGAAGTCGCACGCATGGACGGCGCTAACTTCTTCCATCGTTTCTGGCATATCTCTTTGCCGATGATCCGTCCGTTTATCTTCTTTGCGGTCACTATGACCATTATTGGTAACTTACAATTATTCGAAGAACCCTTTGTATTAACTAAAGGAACAGGTGGTACTGGTCAAGCGGGATTAACCATTTCAATGTATCTCTATAAAGTTGGTTGGGAATGGTTAGAGATGGGAACGGCTTCGGCAATCTCGTGGTTATTGTTCGCTATGATTGCATTCTTCACCACGATTCAATTTGTATTCTTTGGTAAAAAAGGCTTAGAGGGGCATTAACATGAGCACAAACGCACTGACAAAACCTAATCAAAAGGTGACGGGCCAAAATATTACCAGCGATAATATGCCTGAGAAAAACACAACAGAAATACTAACTAAAATTGCTTTGGTGATACTGGTCGCGATACTGATAGTGTCGGCGATTATTACCGTTTTCCCTTTCTTTTGGTCTGCTCTGTTATCAACACGTGACAGAACAGAAATATTTGGAACAAGCATTAGTTTTATGATTGGCGATAGCTTAGGTTTTAACTATCAAAAATTGTTAGAGATTATGCCTTTTTGGCAAGCAATGTTTAACAGTATTTATGTTGCCTTTGTAGGCACAACCATTTCCCTTTTATTTTGTAGCATGGGTGGTTATGCCTTTGCTGTGTTTAAATTTAAAGGAAAGAATGCCTTATTTGCGATGCTAGTTGGATCAATGATGATCCCACCGGTTTTAAGTTTGATCCCTTATTTCTTGATCGTGCAGTTTCTAGGATTATTGGATAACCATATTGCGGTATGGCTTCCGTTTACGACGACACCCTTTGGTATCTTTTTAATTCGTCAACACGTTGTTTCTTCGATTCCTAAAGAATTATTGGAAGTCGCAAAATTGGATGGCGCGGGAGAGTTCCGTACCTATTGGAGTGTTGTTTTACCTTTAATGAAACCTGCATTAGCAACACTTGCTATCGTCCAGTTTGTATTTTTCTGGAACATGTTTATGCAACCTTTAGTGGTATTAAACTCGCCAGATCATTATGTGATCACCCAGGCGTTACGAAGTGTACAGGGTATACCAAATACACCTTGGGGCTCTGTGATGCTAGGAACAACTATTTCGCTTCTACCTATTTTGGTGACTTATTTATTCGCCTCCAAGCAGATGATCAGTGGACTAACCGCAGGTGCTGTAAAAGGCTAAAAACATAATAACTAAGGCTCATGGGAGCATGAGCCTAATTAACTATTTCATGTTGGTGCTTTATCAAAGTGATAAGTGGCAATCAAAAATTATAAAGACAGTGTTTGTGTTTAGAGAATGATTAATAACAACACTGTGGAGAGAACTAATGGCTAAAGTAATTTTTAAAGATATTAAAAAATCCTATGACGATGTTGAAGTTGTTAAATATTTCGACTTTACAGTGGAAGATGGTGAGTTTGTTGTTTTCCTTGGCCCTTCGGGTTGTGGTAAATCAACCACGCTACGTATGTTAGCAGGGCTAGAAACTATTACTTCAGGTGAGATTTATATCGATGATCGTCTGATTAATAACGTTGATCCTAAAAACCGTGATTTAGCGATGGTATTCCAAAGTTATGCACTTTATCCACACATGACGGTTTATGAAAATATCGCCTTTGCACTAAAATTAAAAGGCATGCCTAAGGCTGAGATTGATGTTGAGGTATTAAAGACGTCAAAAATACTTGAGCTTGAGCCTTTATTAAATCGTAAACCGAAAGAGTTATCCGGTGGGCAAAGACAGCGAGTTGCAATGGGGCGTGCAATGGTACGTACTCCCAAAGTATTTTTATTCGATGAGCCACTGTCTAACCTCGATGCAAAATTACGTGGTGTGATGCGTGAAGAAATGAAAGAGCTTCACAGAACATTAAAAACCACCACCATCTATGTGACTCATGACCAAATTGAAGCCATGACACTGGCGGATCGTATTGTGATTTTAAACGAAGGTTATGTAGCACAGGTTGGTACGCCAACAGAGGTTTTCCAGAAACCTGCGAATAAGTTTGTGGCGCAATTTATCGGTAATCCTGCGATGAATATGATTGATACCAAGCTAATCGAAGAAGCTGGTCAATGGTTTGTTGAATTAGAAACACTACGTATTCCTCTTCCTGAACGTTTTACTCATCAAGCGAAAAAAGATTTATCAGTATGTATGGGCATTAGACCTACAGATATTCATGTTCGTGCTGAACATATTGACCATGATCGTGTTTTTGAATGCCCTGTCACCATCAAAGAAAAAGAGTTATTAGGTGCGAGCATTTTATTGAAAACAAAAGTAGGCAAAGCTGACTTTGTGGTTGAAATCGCGGCTACAGAGGTCGTGTCTGAAGATAGTAAATTGTTTATCGATTTAGATGCTATCCATTTGTTTGACTCAGCCACTGAGCAATCTTTAGCGCTTTAGTTAAAAGACAATAAATATCGTAACGTCTGCGGGTGTCTTTATGTGAGCCCGAGTTGATGCTGTCTATTTTCTGAAAAACACCCCTTTGAATCGGTGTTAATAGACATTAATTTTTATAAAAGACTATGAGGTAGAAAAATGAACTTTGGTTATTTTGATGATAACAAAAAAGAGTATGTCGCCACGACACCTATTACACCAATCAAGTGGTGTAATTATGTTGGTACCTTAAATTTTGGTGGCATTGTTGATAGCAACGGTGGGGTTTTATTGTGCAAAGGTGACCCTGCTTTAAACCGTATTACTAAGTATATAACGCAGTTACCTAACTCTGAATTTAAAGGCTCAACGCTTTATATTAAGGTACGTGATAAAGCCGGTAATGTTGAGGTGTTTTCTCCGTTTTACACACCAACCTTGAAACCACTGGATAAGTTTGAGAACCATACGGGTTTGTCATATAGCCAATTTATTTCAGAGGCTTATGGCATTCGCTGTGATGTTACCTTTTTTGTGCCTAAAAAGGATGGCGTGTTATTGCAGGATATTAAGATTACTAATATCTCTAATAAAGAGCTTCATATTGACGTGATCCCTGTTTATGAGTTCACTCATTTTGATGCATTAAAGCAATTGCTTAATGCCGACTGGGTGCCACAAACAATGACCTTAAAAGCGCATACTCAGGAAACTGGCCACACTGGTTCTTGAACAGTACGCGTTTATGAAGCGTGATACGGCAGTAAACTTAATGACAGCGGATCGTGTTGCAACGTCTTTTGATGGCGACCGCCAACAATTTTTAGGTGATTTAGGTTACGGTAGTTGGTCTGCGCCTGGTGCGATTAATGCCGATGAATTAACAAATTCTGAATGTTCCCGTGGTGATAACATTGGTGCATTAAATCTACGTCTAGGCTGGTTAAGTGCAACACAAACAGGACGTACCGTGGTGCAACTGACACAAATGCAAAGCTTAGCAAAAGCTGAACCCTTATTAGCTAAATACCGAGATCATAAACAGGTGGATCTTGCCTTTACCGAACTGCATCAAAATTGGGAAAGTTACCTTGATACCTTAACCGTTGAAACGCCAGATGCGTCAATGAATTCAATGTTAAATGTACATAATCCGCGTCAATGTCATACCACTAAAAACTGGTCGCGTTACCTTTCTTTGTATCAACTTGGTTATGGCGCTCGTGGCATTGGTTTCCGTGATTCTTCTCAGGATGTTCTTGGTGTGGTAACACATATGCCTGAAGAAGCGCGTGAATTTATAGAGCGTTTATTATCGGTACAAAAAATAAATGGCTCTGCGATGCATCAATTTTTCCCATCAACTATGGAGGCTAATGAAGGTGATTCTCGCGAAGAGGAAGATCGTCCTAATTATTATGGAGACGATCATCTCTGGATTGTGTTTGCAATCACGCAATATGTTAAAGAAACAGGTGATAGTGAGTTCCTTAATAAGGTGATCCCTTATTATGAAAAAGATAAACATGAAAAACCATTACAGGAAGGTACGGTTTGGGATCATCTGTGTCGCGCCATTGAGTTTACTAATAGTAATACCGGTCAGCATGGTTTACCGCTATTAGGATTTGCAGATTGGAATGATACGGTGAATTTACCGACAGGTGCCGAATCAGTGATGATTGCTAACATGTACGGTAAAGCCTTACAGGACATGATAGACCTTTGTAATGTGCGTAATGACAGTGAATTAGGTGATAAATTTTTAGCACAATATACAAACATGAGTAAAGTATTAAATGATCTTGCTTGGGATGGCGATTGGTATCTGCGTTATTACGATGAGCAAGGTCAACCGATTGGTTCTCATACTAACCAGCAGGGACAAATTTATACTAATGCGCAAAGCTGGTCGGTAATCTCTGGTTTTGCAACAGAAGAGCGTGCACATCAAGCTTTGAACTCGGTGAATAATAAATTAAATACTCAGAACGGCATTAAGTTATCAGGTCCGGGTTATAACGGTTTTGACCCACGTTTAGGTGGTGTTTCTACTTACCCGCCAGGGGCTAAAGAAAATGGCGGTATTTTCTTGCATTCAAACCCTTGGGTGATGATTGCAGAAACAAAAATGGGTAACGGTGATCGTGCCTATGAATATTACCGTCAAATTAATCCAGCTTCTAAAAATGAGTCGTTACTGACTTTTGAGTCAGAACCTTATTGTTATCCACAGAATATTTTGGGTGATGAACATGAGAAATTTGGCCTAGCACGAAACGCATGGCTGTCAGGTACGGCATCTTGGACTTATATTGCCGGTACTCAGTGGATTTTAGGTATTCGCCCTGAAATTGATGGCCTGCTTATTGACCCTTGTATTCCGGCTAATTGGCCGAGCTTTACGGTGCAACGTAAGTTCCGTGGTGGCAGTTACGATATTCGTGTTACTAACCCAAATGCAGTTTGCAAGGGCGTGAAAGAAATGCGCGTTGATGGTGAATTGATTGCTGGTAATAAAGCACCGATATTTACTTCAGGGCAACATATAGTTGAAGTTGTTTTAGGTTAACTTTTTAGAGTAAGAACGGCTTGCGTAATGAGGTCACTTGCTAGATCTCATTACGTTTAATGATGAACGTTTATTGAGATGTTAGGTAACTTGCCTGACATCCCCAAACTAAAGTTACAGATTTTTGTGGGGCAAGTTCTTGTAAGCCTATTTTATTATTAAAGGCATCGGCAGGGCTGGTCATAGGTTCAATGGCAATCGTTTCTTCCTCGGAAGGCGTATAGAGTTGTAAGAATCGATAACCATTAAACTCAATATTATTTTGCCAATAATGCAGTTTGGCTTGCTTATCTTGACGTGACAAATACAGGTTAATAGATGGATCAGTTTGGCTACCTTCTGGAAATTGGTAACAGTCATTAAAGTTAATATCAGCAAGTGAAGTTGGTTTAATAAATTGCTCAAAAACCTGAAGCTGACCGTTAGGAAGGCCATCAGTATTTTCAAGCTTTTGGCAACTCGGCATTTCAATTAAACAGTGTTTGAGTGCTTGCCCTAAATTGAAATAAGGATGAGCGCCATCGGCGAAGGGAAAAGTGGTCGTGCCTGTATTAGTTATGCTTGTGGAGCAAGTTAATTGCCCATCAAGCTGTATTTTATATTCAACCTCTAACTTTACAGAGAAGGGAAAACCTGAGTGTAATTTATCGGATTGAAAGCAGAATTTTAGCATCGCAAATTCATTAGTAGCTTGATGCTCAATAAGACTAAATGGTTGATTATAAACTAATCCATGCACAGCATGTTGATCACTCCAGGGGAAGTTGGCTGGTAGTTGATAGTCATTATTTTGGTATTGGTAATGGCCGTTATTTAATCGATTAACAAAGGGAAACAGCTTTGCCGAACGGGAAAAAAAGGGATTAGTTTTATTTAGCTCCTGTCCCGAAGAATAGCCTTGAATGAAGGAAAAAGGGCTGTTGTTGACCATATATTTATTAATTATTGCACCAAAACCATGAATGATTTGTAGTTCGATGCCCTGTGCTTTGTTTCTTATATTAACGCAATCAAACTCAGCAAATTTTTCACTATTAATTAAAAACATTTTATCCTCCCTAAATCAATATTGTGGCGGATAATATCACTAAATTCAATCAATAGGTTGTAAGTATGAACAATCAAATTCCTTATACGACTTTTAATGATAAGTCACAAAAACTCTGTGCTCCGGGTAATGCCGTTGAGTTTATTCAACCTTGGTATACCCCGATTTCAACAACCCCAGAAAATACTGGTATCGCAGTTGGCGGGATAGGTAATACCTTTACATTGACTCCTCTAGGTAGCACTCCTAATTTTAGTTTTATCCCTGGTATTTTTATTGATAACAATAGCAATGAATTTAATTTTAATGATTTTTATGTATCTTTAGCGGATGCCAATAGTATTGAAAATCTTGTTATTCGTAATTTTACTGAGTTAAAGCATTTTTTAAGTTTTTATCCTGTGAGTTGTCAGAACGCACCATTATTAAATGACAGTCTTTCTGAGTTGCAATTATTAACAAAAATTAAACTAGCTTTAACTGAAGGCAATTTTTATTCGGAAAATAAAGAGGCATTTAAGCGCTGGAATGTAGAGTTTAGTGAAAAAAGTAAGGCTTTACTTACTAGTGATGAAACATGCCCTTTGACTCAAGTAAATGTTGCAGTGGACTTTTTTAATGGCTTGTTGATCAATAGTAGTGCTCAATCACTATCATTAACAGCTACTTCTTCACATACAAAAATAACAGCAATTGAGAGTGCATCGATTGATTTTAAAGCCTTATATCCAATGGCTGAATTTGATTACCATGTATTTGAGACGGTTTCTATTAAACGTAAAGTGGTTTCGCCAGTAGTAAAGGGAGATAAGAAATTATGTTCCTTACCTATTCATTGGAATGAATTTGAATTAATTAATAACGGAGAACAAGAAAAAACAGTAACCCTAGTACAGTCACTGAAAAATTTACTTGGTTCTACCTATCATAAGTCACGCCCAAGTGTGCAGGATTCAGCCTGTTATTTGAGCCAAAATCCGATTAAACAAAAACATGTTAAACATCAATTTAGTTACCAGAGTGAGCGTGCTTTTACGGGTGTTTGTCTTAGCAGTGAATCACCCTACGCATCGGATATAGATGGAGATGTCGTATTTGGCATTGATGTTGATCAGCAGGCAATAGAAGCAAATAAAGTCACGGTAACGGTTAAGCCAAGCTTATATTCAAACACTGAAGAAGACATTATTTTAGATGCATTACAAACGGGTAGAGTAAATGCACACTTCGATTCTGGTATATATACAGCAAGGGAAGCACTGTCGGCAATTGTTTGTATTCAAGTTGTGTTAAAACCAGGTGAATCACAGTCAGTTCGTTTTTCTCAGGTGATGGATCACAGTAAAATTCACTTACAGGATTGGTTAAGTGAAAAGGCCTATGTGCAATATTACCGAGATCATTCTAAGCAAAACCGAGCGGTTGCGATGATGGAAGATATTGTGCCACAAATTGATGCCATCGAAGGGCGTATTGTTGAGCGACAAAATGGCTTCTACGAGATTGCTAAAAACAATTTTAAGGATCAGCAAAAAGCATTAAAGTTTTCTACTATGGCAATGAATACATTGTCTTTTCTTGCTGAGTCATCGGTTTGGAATGTAGAAGATAAGTTTCTGGTTAAAGAGTGTGTCGATTATCCTTTTTTCAATTCCCTTGATGTGTATTTTTATGGTTCTTATTCTCTTTTGTATTTACTACCGGAAATCGATGGCTGTGTAATGAAAGAGTTTGCTAAGGCAATATTAGCTGAAGACTCAACGCTACGCCGTTTTTGGGAATACGAAGATAAACCAAATGCACAATTGATCGACCCTAAATTTGAAGGTGTACGTGCGATTCGTGGTGCGGTTATTCATGATTTAGGCGACCCTTTGATATTCAACCCGATGCTTACAGTTGGCACAATGTTAAAGAATGGAAAGATCTCGCACCTAAATTTATCTTAATGGTACATCGCCATTTCCAACAAACTGGTGATAAGTCCTTAGTGATAGATTGTTGGGATGCAGTCCAAGAAAGCATTGATTACTTAACTAATTTAATTGCACAGGGAGATACGTTACCTTTAACTCGTGGTACAGATGATACCTTTGATAATCTCGCCTCACATGGGGTTTCAATTTATTGTGCAAGCCTGTGGGTTGCTGGGTTAAATGCACATGCATGAACTTGCCTTGTTGCTAGATAAAGATACTTTATCAGCACAATTTAAACAACAAGCAAGTCGTTGCATTAGAGACCTTAAATCAAGGTTTATGGGATGAAGAAAATGGCTATTTCCACTTTTTTATCACACCTATTCAAGTCAAACATTTAACTGGAAAGGGCATTGAGGCTTTGCAGTCATTGGGTTTAGCGGTTACTGGTGAGGCAATTACAGATATCAAAATTTTAAACCAATATCTAGATGATGCTAGTTGGTCACAGTCATTGCAAGATATAGGCATTGAGTTACCACAGCCATGCTCAAAGCAAGAACTACGTCATTTGAAAAAACAGTTACTAGTTGAAACTGCACCGCAGGCATTTACAGCGGCATACCAATCAATCTTATCACTTGATTCTGACAATAGTTTTGGGGATGCCTTGCTAGCTGATACTTACCAAAAACTAAATGGACTGGGTGGATTATTTGAACAGCATAAAGTTACAGGTACATTAGATTATATCTATGAACATAACTTTAAAATAAATAGTCCCAAGCTGGGTGTTGCTAATATGACATGTGCAGACGGTTTTCCCTGTGAAGAATTTCAAGCGCAGGATGTGTGGATTGGTGTGCAATTTAGTGTTGCCAGTGCATTACGTTTAGCGGGCAAGCAGGAACAAGCCGAGCAATTAATCGATACCGTTTATGATGCTTTATATAACTGCGCTAAAATTCCCTTTGCGGCGCCAGAAGGGTTCAATTGTTCAGTTGTGGTTAATGAATCTGATTTGAGTGAGCAATTTAATCTCACTAATGAAGAATCAAAAAATTGCTTAATGGCGTTAAAAGAGGTTGGTTGTTTATTAACGGATGGGCGTGTTGATTCTTTTTTAACTGAATCAGCTGAACAGTTTGAAAGCTTAATTAAGGCAAGCTCAATAACTGATATGAACAGTGAAGTGATCGCTAACTTGCATTCTTGGTTACAAGATACCGGTATGAAGTATACAGCAGGTCGATATTTCCGTCCGGGGATGATCTTTTCTTATTTGCCTGAGGCTTTAAAATAGAAAGAAAAAAGAAAGTAGTATGATCAAAAATGCCATTCATTTTATATGAATGGCATTTCATTTGAGGCTTTAAATTAAAGGTTCTTTAATTCAACAACTATAATTCTATGCTGGTATTACGTCATCTAATCTGTGATTTGAAGGCTGTAAATGTTCCATAGAAGTAAGTCTTGCTTTTTCAGCATTACCCGCCATTATCGCTTCATAAATATGACGATGTTCATTAATACAAGTTCGACCTTCCTGTGAAGAATGACTAATAAAATTAACAAACATAGTGGTAAGGATGTGCCCAAATGGTAGATAGAAATCATTTGCAGTGGCATTAAAAATTAAGCTATGGAAATGTGTATCAACTTTAATCCACGCTTTCATATTAAATTCTTCAGCTTCGGCGATATCAACCATTTGTTGGAAAACTTCTGACAACTCAATACGTCGCTCTACTGTGGCAAATTTTGCGGCTAAAGCGCAGGCTTCTGGTTCAATAGCACGACGTAATATTAAAAATTGGGCGCAAAATTCATCGTTATCGGTTAAGCCATCCATCCACTCAATAAGTTGTGGGTCTAGGAAGTTCCAATATTCACGCTTTAAAACACGTGTACCAATTTTAGGGCGAGATTCTAATAATCCTTTTGATGTTAAAAGTTTTACCGCTTCTCGTAATGCTGTTCTACTGATGCCAAATTGCTCACATAGGGCCATTTCACCTGGGATAATTGAACCTTGCATTAATTCACCAGATAAAATGCCTCGGGCAATTTCACGTGCAACTTGTACATGTAAACTGCGCTTTGAATCAGAAATTGAGTTGAATGTATTTGTCATTGTTTTTCCTGTGAGCAAATAAATATATATATTTTTTACATTTGGGCTAGTTAACAGTGGATTTTAGCATTTCATTGTTAAATCCCCAACTAATATACAAAATTTAAACTTATCATATTATTATCAAAAAATAATATTTATTTTTACTGTTATTTTTCAATGAATTTTCTGCCCTATAAAACCACAAATACCCTGTCAAATGGCGATAAACTGCGCTTTGTCACTTGCAATATTTTAGTGTTATTGTATTATTAAAGGATATAAAAATAACCTTTGCTTAATCTCTATTATTATTCGATTTTTTATATTTATTGCAGGCTGGGATGCCGATATTTGGCATAAGGTTTGTTGATAGCTTCGCTTTTTAAAGCACCTTGATTTTGATTAAAGGTAATCACTTTTTACCGTTTTTGAGCAAACTCGGCTGACCATTAGCGCTTCAATTTATATAACAAATTCATCTCTAATCATCAGACTTGCTATTAATACAAGATAACCAAAGTCAGTAGAGTTGCAAAAGAATACAACACCAGATTACTGCTATTTTCTTAAATTGAATGCAGAGTATTCATGGTTTTTTTAATTTTTGAGGTTTTTCTATGTCCACATTCTCACAACTAGAAGTATCTAGTAAGCGCATTCATGTTCAAGTAGCTCGACAAATTGCACGAAAAATATTGTCCGGCGAATTAAAAGAAAATGAAAAGTTACCTAATGAAATGGAACTTTGTAAACAATTTGGTGTGAGTCGTACAGCGATTCGTGAATCAACTAAATTGATATCGGCTAAGGGCTTAATTGAATCTAAACCTAAAATTGGTACGCTCGTTTTACCTCGTTGTGAATGGCATTTTTTAGATCCGCAATTATTAGAATGGATTCAAGACTTAGATGATAATGAGTTATTTCTTTCACAATTTTTAGTGCTTAGAAAAGCAATTGAGCCCGAAGCCTGTGCTTTAGCATCATTAAATGCTTCGGCAGAACAACGTAAAGTCTTATCTCAACTATTCCAGAAAATGGTAACCATGCCGCTGAAAGTATTGATTACGATCAGTGGATCATTAATGACCACCTTTTCCATCAAACCATATACCTTGCTACGGGCAATCAATTTTACTTACCCTTTGCTAATATCCTTTCTACGATTTTCAAACAATTCATTGGTTATTCAGCGAAAGGTCAACGCTTTTGTTTAAAAGAGCACCGTATGATTTATGATGCAATCATGTCAGGTGATGATAAAAATGCACGTTCAGCATCTGCATTTTTATTAAATGATGAAAATCAGCGCTTAGCTAAAGTGGCAAATGGATAATAGCAATTAGTGGCTTTATTTTATTAGAGTGCATATTAACGGTCATTGCTATCAGTAATCTAAAGAGAAAAGAACGTGTTTTCCCATCCCTATATTCGTAATAACTTATCATTAGCATGGCCTCTTGCATTAAATGCCATGCTAATGCAGTCCATGTTAATGATTGATACTTTGCTTGTATCGCCATTAGGTGAAATCCCACTAGCCGCTATGGCCATCGCTTCAACCATAGTGTTATTTATTTTGGGTATTCAGCTGGCTTTAGCCAGTGGTTCACAACTAGTCATTAGTCGTGCGGTTGGTTCTGGCGTTAATACTTCCATAAGCAAGGCCTTTTGCTCAGGCATGCTGATTAACTTGATGGTCGCGCTATTTTTTTGGGTGCTTCTGATATTTTTGATCAACATATTATTGCAGTGCTAACCGATGATCAGGATTTGCATCAGCAAATTAATGACTACTTAGGTATTGCACGTTACCTGGTATTTTTTACCGCATTTACTCAGGTTATGATTGCGTTATTTAATGGCCTAGGCAAAACAAAAATACCCTTTAAAGGCTATTTGATTGAGTTACCCGTTAATATAGTTTGCTCCTATTATTTAATAAATGGCTTTAGTGACTTTCAAGGAATGGGGGTCGCAGAAGCGACGTTTGGCAGTATTATTGGTATCAGTATTCGCTTAGGTTATTTGGGGTTAGTTTTATATTTAGCCAAACATATTAGTTTGCAGTTCTTAGTAATGGCGTCATCACCCTTATCATCATCTTCACCAAAAGTTGGCCAATAGTGTCAATATTTAAGGCCGTCTGGCAACAACTCATTGGTAATATGAAACGACACTTTATGGAAATTTTTCCAATCGCAGTTAATGTCATGATGCTTGCTATTGGAGTAACCATTTATCAATTACTGTATTCACAGTTGTCACTTAATCATTATGTTGCTATCTCATTAGTATTACCTTGGATACAAGCTGGTGGACAGTTGATTGCTGACTTGGTCGCACTCTTCAGCGATTACGATCAGCCAAGCAATTGGTGCGAAAAATCTTGATAGTTTGCCAAAAAATATAAATCTAAGTATTAATATTGCGATTGTGATGTCAATTGTGTGTGCTTTTGGTTTTGTGTTGTTGAGTGTTTTTATTGATGATATTTACACTCAATTGGATGAGTCAACCTATCAAGCATTATCTGTGATTGCTCCCCTTTATATCCTGTTAGCTTATGTGCGAGGCTATAACACAGTACATGGAAATGTATTACGCGCATTAGGTAAAACCTCTGCGGTATTTAAAATTAACTTTATGGGGCAGTGGTTAATATCTTTGCCTCTGTTAGCGGTAATGGTGTTATATTTTGATGCTTCATTATTTTGGGCCTTTGCAGTGCAACCCTTCGAAGAGATCATTAAAATGTTGCCCTTTAGAATGCTTGCTAGAAAGTCGGTGCAGGAGTTAAACGAAGAAAATATGAGTAAGTTAATGTATGAGTAAGTTAGTGTCTGGTAAGTAATGGAAAAGTAAAAAGCCGAATTTCTCAGTTAAGAAAAATTCGGCTTTTGTATTTATTTATGTTTGTAAATTACTTTACAGTTGAGCGAAAGCACCCGTCCAACTGTATGCTCCAACAACATTTTCTGTTTGCTCTGTAACACCATCTTGGTTAGAGATACCGTAATGGTAAACCTTACCAGCGGTTGTTTTGATGCACACAACAGTACCTACTTCAGTGTCAGCAACAACGCTTACAGATTCAACAAGGCCACGAGCATTAACTGACTGCTCGAACTCTTCATTAAAGTAACCATGTGTTTCTAGTACAGATGCAAATACATGATCCTTACCTGATTGGCGCATGATCATTGCTGGTTCGCTACGTAGATTGAAGTCTGGATCGTTGGCACCTAAACGTGCAAAAATCACTTCGCTATCAGCGCTTGCACTTGTAATTAATGAATAGTAACTATTATTTACTAACCAGCTAACTAAAGAACTACCTTCAACTTTACCAGAACCTAAGTTCCATAAATGTTGATATCCATCTGAGTCTCCAACTGGTTTTAAGGTTTTTTCTGTGTTGTATTCGAAGTCAGTACGGATGATTTGCCCTGTATAATGTAGTGGTAAATCATACTGATGCTCTTGTTCAGACTGAATGCGATATACATCAATCACTAATGGCTTTTCAAACTCTGGAAGGTCAGCAAGTAGGATGCTACGTTGCATATCAACACCTTCGTAATAACCTGAAATACGACCACTCATACCCTGTAGTTTGTCGTTTTCAACATTAAAGAAATGCTTTTGACCAAACTTAGACTCAGCAAGTGCAGTGTTAAAGTTATTTTGTGTTTTGCCATCCACAACCACTGTGTTGTGAGCAACAGTTTGCTTACAGTAAGATTTATTTTCTGGGATGTAACGACCACCAAATTTAGGCTCAACGTTTACCCAACGACCGTAACCGTAGTCGTGAAGTACTTCAATACCACGGTTGAATACACTTAAATGCAGACCGTCGTAATGTCCGTGATCCAGTGCTGAATGGTATTGATGATCTGAACCATGTTGACCAAACCAGATTAATGCCATGGTATCGTCATCTTTTGTATCACGGTGACGTAAAATACCTAAACCACCTTTTTCACCCTTTGGTCCATCTGTTATGTACAGACTTCCCCAGTTAAAAGGTTTGATTTCATCAGCGACTTCAACGGCATTAGAAAGTGTTTGCCCTGATGTATGTACCCAAACATTTTGTTGGTGATTTGCCATTGCCAGTAATGTTTCAGCTTGCTCATAACGATGGAAACAAACACTTGTTGCCATTACGACGCCTTCATCATTAATAGAAATTGTTTTTGATGAATCGTTACATGCAGGTAAAGAACCGTCTGGGAATGCTGTTTTAAATACTGCATAAGAAGTGGTTTTAATCACAGAATCGTTAAATTCATAAATACCAATTTCTGGCTGGCGACGTTCAATGGCTTCTGCAAATAAATAGATAGGACGTAATGAGAAACGGTGGTAATAAGGCCCTTCCATGTAATAACCATCAGGCGAAAATAGTTGGTCAAGTTGTGCTAGGAAACCACCACTTACTTTATCTAATTTTAAGCCGTACATTGCTTTATCAACAGACTCTTGGTCATTGATCGCGTAACCACAAATACCAACGGCCGCAACAGCCCATAGACCATGGTTATGAACGATATCAAAATCATGTCCGTAAGTGACAACAAACATATGGATCATATGTTTGAATAGGTCATCTTCGATCTGGCGTTTTTGTGCTTCTTCCAAGGTATGGTAAACACAGCTATAAGCACAAGAGCTATACAGCATCCACATGTTTTCATTGAGTGTTTGGTGAAACAATTTACCTGGAGGGTTAGTATCTTTACTAACATTACTTTCAAGTGTTGGATAAACCGTTGCGTAAGCAGTTAACATATCAACGATGTAATCACGGTATTTACTTTCTTCAGTGATTAGGAATAAACGACCCGCTAAATCCATATGGATATAGTTTTGTTTATGGCGATTATGTTCGTAACCACCACCTTCACCGTGACCTGGTACTTCGATGCCAACCTCTGACATATAAGCGTCAGTTTGTTTAATATCACGTGCAAGTGCTTTACCTAATAAACTATCTGTACCTAGTTGTGTGCGAAGCGAAGTCGCTTCTTCAAAATTCATTAAAAGCGGTTGATAGCTCATTTCTTATTTCTCCTGATTAGTCGCTGTTACTTCTACTGAGTAGAAACCTTCCCAGCTGTATGTTGTATTATTAAATTCGACTGTGTGTTCAGTTGTATCGGTTGCATCTGCTTGGTTGCTGATTGCTACTAGCACAGATGACTTAGCGGTGGTGACTTCAATTACAGAGGCAACCTCTGAATGACCAATTACCTTGATGCTTTTCACTTGACCACGTGCATTAACAGATTGCTCAAATTCCTCATTGAAGTAACCGTGTGTTTCAACAACAGAGGCAAACAGTGTTGATGGGCCATGGCTACGAAGAATAAACGAAGGTTCACTGCGTAAATTGAAACTTGGATCGTTAGCACCAGATCGAGTAAAGATGATTTCATCGGACTCATTTGAACTTGTGCCCAACCAAGTATTATAACTATTATCCTGTAACCAGCTGACCAATGCTGTGTCATTTACTTTACCTGCGCCAATTTTCCAAAGGTGCTGATAACCATTGTCGCTACCTAAGGTTTCTACTTCTGTATAAGTTTGGTATTCAAAATTAGTACGGATGATTTGACCATTGTATTGTTGCGCGTAATCATATTGATGCTCTCCTTCACCAGCCACACGGTAAAGATCAATTAACAAGGGAGCTTCTAATTCTTCAAGGTTAAGCAGGAATGCACTACGTTGCATATCAAAATCATCATAGTGATCATTTGCAAATGCACTCATGCCTTTTAAGTTTTCATCATTTACTTGGAAGAAATGTGGTAAACCGTGTACTGAATCGGCGCGGTCAACATCAAAGTAGTTTTGGCATGTTTCGTCAATGGTCACAGTATTATGTGCGATGGTTTGACGTGCATAACCTGGATTTTCTGGCAGGTAACGTCCGCCAAATTTTGGTTCTACATTAACCCAACGTGCAAAGCCGTATTCACGAAGTACTTCATGACCACGATTAAATAAGGTAATACCTAGGGTATCAAAATGACCGTGGCCCATTCCGTGCAAGCCATAGTTCATCACTAATTGAGAAACATCACCTTTTTTATCCTGCATACGAATAAAGCCCTGTGCACCTTTGTCGCCATCAGGTCCTTCATTAAGTTCAAGGCTCGGCCAGAAAGGCATACCAATTTCACGCTCTGCAGAAGCTTTTTCATAGGCTTGAGAAACTTTTAATCCACAGGGGTGCATCCAAACACCGCCTTGGATTTTTGCCATACCAAGTATGTTGTCATCTAATGCATAGTGTGCACCATAAATACTGACAGCAACCTGTACGCCTGCATCGGAAATGCTCATTGAGCGAGAAGCGTCATTCATTGCAGGGAATACACCGTTTGGATATGCTGATGCTAATAATGCTTGAACCGTATTTCCTACCACACCATCTTTATAGTTGTAGATATCAACTTCTGGCATGTGGCGGTGAATGATTTCTGCAAATAAAACTAAAGGACGTATGGTAAAACGAGAGTAATATGGGCCTTCTAAATAATAACCTGAGGGCGCAAACAGATTAGAGACTTGATCTAAGAAGCCACTTTCAGCTTCACGGTCTTTTCCGTAAACAGCCATTTCAAGGTATTCAGGTTTACCGATAGCAACCGCACAGGCGCCAACAGCGACCACAGCCCAGACACCATGGTTATGAATATGATCAAAACGATGTGCGTATTTGTCGACACTCATCTCAATTAAAGGAATAAATAGGCGCTCAATAATGCGTTCGCGTTGCGTTTCTGTCATTGTTGAAGCAACACATGAATAGGCAATACTGGTAAACAATAACCACCCATGTTCATTTAGAATTTGGTGAAACAGGCGACCTGTTGGGTTAGTGTTCTTTTGTACTTGGAAACCAAGTTCTAGGTACTTATCTGCGTATTGTTCTAACAATTCGATGACAAAGTCAGCATACTTTTGCTCTTTGGTTACAAGAAAAAGGCGACCTGCTATATTCATATAAATATAGTTGTCTTTGTGACGGTTATGCTCATAGCTTCCTCCGTCACCGTGACCAGGAACATCTATAGGTTGGCTCATAAATGTTTCAAGATCTTTTATGTGATTAGCAATGGTTTGACCCATTAAACTGTCGCGGCCAACTTCTTGATGTAATGCATTAATTTCTGAGTCAGTAAGCAAAATTGGCTGAGTTGTCATAAGAATCATTGCCTTTTAGGTAGTGTGTTAAATATGTTGGAAAGAGATTTAATTAAATAATTGCCTATAAAATAATACACTTCAACATATAATCATACAAAAAGGGCTAATAATGGTGATTTAAATCACGAATTAGTGTAAAAAATTTCCAATAAAATAGCTTTATAAGTTGTAAAATATTTTATACTGTTGTTTTTAAAGTTATTTTTTATTTTTTGTTCAATTTGGCTATTTTTGTCCTTATTGTATGATTAATTAAAGAAATGCGTTATATTTAATGGTATAAATTAATTATTATATTAATTGAAATAGGAGCCTAGTCATGGATCCCTTTTTTATCTGAATAAGAAACGTCATTGGAAGATTAAATGGCGGTATTAAACATAAGAACATTGGTCATACAGAATAGTTGATGGCAGTATATTTATGTTTTGATAAAGATGCGATTGATGCACCTAAAGTAGTTATCCATGACACAGTAGCATTAGCACATGATAGTACGCTACTGGATATATTCACTTCTATATTAAAGATTTTTTAAAATTAAGTACCCACTCAAGGATTGCAAAGGTAAGTATATGACACCATTTAAAATAGCTATCATCGGCGAATGTATGATCGAGTTACAAAAAAAGGCGACGATTTAAAAAAAGCATTTGGCGGTGATACGTTAAATACTGCATTGTACCTTTCTCGTTTAACTCATGAGAAGGGCATTGTTACAAGTTATGTAACAGCATTAGGACAGGATTCTTTCAGTCAAGACATGCTTGATGCATGGAACGAAGAAAATATTGATACTAGCTTAATACCGCGACTAACTGATAAACAACCTGGTTTATATCTGATAGAAACAGATGATACAGGTGAACGAACTTTCCATTACTGGCGTAATGATGCGTACGCTAAATATTTGTTTGATCAAGCAGAAAGCGCAACATTAATTGAAAACTTAATGTCTTTTGATGCAGTATATTTAAGTGGCATTACTTTAGCTATTCTAACACCATCTGGCCGTGACGAATTATTTGCCTTTTTAGAAAAATTCAAAGAGAAAGGTGGTAAGGTTATTTTTGATAATAATTACCGTCCTAAGCTTTGGGATAGCAAAGAACAAGCACAAACTTACTACTTAAAAGCTTTAGGCGTAACAGATATTGCTTTATTAACCTTTGAAGATGATCAAGATCTTTTCGGTGATGAAGTATTAGAAGACTGCATTAAGCGTACAGCTGGTGCTGGCGTGAAAGAAATCATCATTAAGCGTGGAAGCAAAGATTGTCTTGTTGTTGAAGGCGAAGACGCGACTTACGTTGCGACTCAAAAAATTACTAATGTTGTGGATACAACTGTCGCTGGTGATTCTTTTAGCGCAGGCTTCCTTGCAAAACGTTTCTGTGGTGGCAGTGCAACAGAAGCTGACAAAAGTAGCACACTCAATAGCAGGTGCTGTTATTCAGCATAGAGGTGCAATCATCCCTAAAGATGCTATGCCTGAAATGCTATAGTAAATAACAACTGATTTAATCAATTGAATCAAACATTCATATTAAAATTGAGAAGCATTATGACAACCCTAAATGAAAAATTAGAAAGTTTAAAAGTAATTCCTGTTATTGCATTAAATAAAGCAGAAGACGCATTACCACTAGGGCGTACTCTAGTTGAAAATGGTATGCCTTGTGCAGAAATTACACTACGTACTGATTGTGCAATTGAAGCAATTAAAATCATGCGTAAAGAATTCCCTGATATGTTAATCGGTTCTGGTACTGTATTAACAAATGCACAGGTTGATGCATCTATTGATGCTGGCGTTGATTTCATCGTAAGCCCTGGTTTTAACCCTCGTACTGTTCAATATTGTCTTGATAAAAATGTACCAATCGTACCAGGTGTTAATAGCCCAAGTTTGGTTGAGCAAGCAATGGAAATGGGATTACGTACATTAAAATTCTTCCCTGCTGAACCTTCTGGTGGCGTAAACATGCTTAAAGCATTAACAGCGGTTTACCCTGTTAAATTTATGCCTACTGGTGGCGTTAACGTTAAAAACATTGATGATTACTTATCAATTCCTTCTGTATTAGCATGTGGTGGTACTTGGATGGTACCAACAAACCTAATCGATGAAGGTAAATGGGATGAACTAGTCGCACTAGTACGTGAAGCTGTAGAAATCTTAAAATAATAACATTCTTATTTTAAAGAAAATAAAAGGAGCTTCGGCTCCTTTTTTGTTTTGTGTTTATCTCTTGCCTTAAAACCTTCCTGTATTTTGTTCTAAAAACTTGAGCGCCTAGTCAATGTTAATAGTATGAGTTGGCTTTATGCTTTTATCTTTGCAACACTATGAATAACGATTATCACTACAGAAGTTTTCCTATGTATAAAATGTTAGTTGCCGATGATCATCCATTATTTCGTGATGCAATCAGCAATATTATTGCCGTCAGTTTTTCTGGTTCTAGTGTTGAGCAGACTGAGGATATTGAATCAACCTTGCAGTATGTTAAACATCATGATGATTTGGATTTAATTTTATTAGATTTGAATATGCCTGGCATGTCTGGCTTGCAAGGTTTATTAACGCTTCGTAATGAATTTCCAACTATTCCTGTGGTGATTATTTCTGCTGAGCGCGACAAACAAACCATATTACAAACACTTTCCTATGGCGCAGTGGGTTTTATTGCGAAGTCTTCTTCAAAGGAAAGCATTGTACAAGCATTAGAAAGTGTCTTTGCGGGTAATGTTTATTTACCCGCGGATATTATGCGTCTGTCTCAGGGGCATAATGCTTCTAATGAATTTGTTGTATTACCTGAGAAAATTGCTTTATTAACTCGCCGTGAATTAATGGTATTAAAGAATTTATCTAAGGGGGAGGCGAATAAGCAAATCGCTTTTAATTTACATATCTCTGAGGCGACGGTTAAAAGCCATGTTTCTTCAATTTTGAAAAAACTAGGGGCTTCGAACCGTGTTAAAGTGGTTTTAGGATGCAGTGAGATCGATTTTAATCAGTATTAATTTAAGTATTTAATAAATGTAGTAGGGTGGTTTTTAATTTCATCGCCTTAACCGGTTTATTTAATAATAATAATCCCTGATCCTTTATCTTATCTTTTAAAGACTTATTATAGTTAGCGGTAATCATTAACACGGGCGACGGTATTACTCGTGACTGGTTAATTTGTTTAGCGACATCAAGGCCATTGATGCCCTCTTCAAGGTGATAATCAACAATTAAAATATCGGCATGATCACGGCTAATATCAACTTGCTGTTGTAAATCTTTAAGGCTTTTAGCTGTTTTTATCGAACACCCCCAATTGCCAAGTAATTGACTCATTGCATCACAAATACTGAGGTCATTATCAACTAACCAAATGGTGCGTTGTGCTAATTCCCTATTAAATAATTGCTCAGGTACGGGAGCTTTTAACTCTATATTTGTATTGTTTTCTGCTAGGGGATTGTCACTGAAAACAGAGACCCTTTTCCTTGAGTTGAAACGACATTAATGGGATGTTGCAGGACTTTAGATATTTTATCAACAATCGCTAATCCTAAACCGAGTCCATTGGTATAAGCGCTGTGTGAGGATTTTAAACGTTTAAATTCTTTAAATATTTCACTTAATTGATCCGCGACGATGCCTGAACCATTATCCCAAACTTCGATACGAATATTGTTACCCTGGCGTCGACAACCGAGCAGTACTTTGCCTTTATCGGTATATCTAAAAGCATTAGAAAGAAAGTTACGTAAAATACGTGCTAATAAAACACTGTCACTATTAACGAAGCTAGTACAGGCGACATAGCGAAATTTGATATCATAAACAATGCTTTGTTGTTGGTATTCATTGCTTAAATTATCTAATAAATCAGATAGCTTAAAGATGCTTTTATCTGCCTTTACTACGCCTGCGTCCAACTTAGAAATATCAACTAATGTGCTGATCAGGTTTTCTAAATCATTAAGGGAATTAGTTACGGAACTAACTAAAGATATTAAACTTTCATTTAGTGGATGTTCTGAAATTGAGCTGGTAAAGAGTTGAGTCGCATTAAGCGGTTGCAATAAATCGTGACTGACGGCGGCCAAGAATTTTGTTTTGGAATGATTTGCTTGCTCAGCCTGTTTGGTTGCGTGCCTGTAAATCAGTTTGTGCTTGGCGTCGTTCTTCAATTTCATCAAGCAATTTTTTATTTAGACTTTGTAGTTGAGCGGTACGCTCAGCGACCCTGATTTCTAATTGATCATGGGCTTTTTGCAATGCGAGTGCATTTTCTCTGCGTTTAGTGATATCACGAATTAATACGAAGAAACCAAGTACATTACCAGCATGATCTCGATTAGGTACATAGGATTTGAGCAGGTAACTGGTTTGCCCTGTATTGCTAATTTCTTCACTTTCAAAAATAACACTTTCACCATTTAAAGCCCGTTTTACATAGGGTTTTATCTGGTTATAATTTTTACTTTGGGTTAAGTGTGAGGTAACTTTTCCATCAATAGATTCACCATACCAATCACTATAAACCTGATTTTTAAACTCAAATTGTAAATTTGCATTTATGTAGGCAATCATGGCTGGGACATTGTCAGTGATCAGACGTAAGCGGCGCTCATTTTCCTGGAGAGACTGAGCATATCGATGGCGCTCAGTAATATCGGTATAGGTTTTGATCACCTTCGCGTCTTTCAGTAAATGCGCTCTGACTTCTAAAACAGTGCCATCAGATAAGGTTTGCATATGGTAATTTTGAGTAGAGTGAGTTTGTGTGTGTAAGTCTAACTCGGTTAATGTTTGTAAATCAGATAACCTTGGATTGTCTTGTAACTGAATATTCGATAACTGGCTAAGTTGCTGAAAACGGTTATTCCATACTTCAATTTGCTTTTGTGGACTAAAAAGTACAACTCCTTGAGATAAGTTATCCATTAATCCTTGCAGTTGCATTGATTTTTGTGCCATTGCTTGGTCGTAACGCAGTGCTTCGGCCTCTTTTAAAGTACTGATATCGGTATACAGTAGTACCCGTCCTCCTTCACTGGTATGGCGTTCATTTAATTGAAACCAACGACCGTCTGTTAGTTGATAAACGGGTTTGTTATGCAGTTGGAGATCCTCTTCTGTACTGTTTTTATCTGTATCTTTATCGGTACTTAGGGCTATCGGATTGAGGACGGTTTCTAAAGGTAAATTGGAAGAGGCTAAAAAAGTTGAAAAGTGGCTATTTTGTAAAGTGATCTCTCCCTTGTCATCGAGTAAAACAAAGGCATCGGAAATACTTTCAATTGCATCAGTAAAGCGTTGTTGGAATAGATTAGCTTGTTTGTTAGCGACTTTAAGTTGGCGATTTCTGCGTTCTAATTGCGACAGCGTTTGATTAAGTTTTTGTGTTTTTTCACGTACTTGTTCAGCCAAGTGTATTGAATGTTCGAAGGTCGCATAGGGTGCCGATTGATTACCTCCCTCTTCAACTCGTTGCATCAAGGCATGGTTAATTTTTAACAGCTTTTTATTCTGTTGTCTTAATTGCTCATTTTCTGTTTTTAGCAATTTGTTTTCTTTCTGCTTACATTCACTCATCATGCTCTCCAGCGATGTAAACACCGGTAAAGGTTTGATTGAGATGAACGCCGTTAAGATGCTCACCATAGGTATTAAAGCCGGTGATCTTGTATTGACTGTTTAAACTTTTCACTTCACTGTGCAATGCTTTATGTTCTATTTCTAAGCGTCTTAATACACAATCACAGGCTAATACTAACTCGGGTTTTCCGTATCTTTGTGAAATATCGAGTAATTTGTCTGATAAGGACTGTAATATATTGTCGGTTGTAACGGCAGTGAGCACAATGCCAAGGTCCACAGCACAGTAGAAGGTTAGGCTTAAATCCGCTTCGTTCACTTTTTGAATGGAACGTATATAGTATTGTCCGCCGACTTTTACTGCTAGTGGGTGAAGTGCAAAAACAGTAGGGCAGAGATCCTTAATATCAAGGTTTAATAAACGCGCATATTCCATAGCGGCTGGTTCGGCATTTAATTCATATACAGTTCGACTATGTGCATCAACGGCGGTAACAACCAGTTTTTCTGTGGGTTGCTTTATATGATGACAGTTAAAAACTTCGAAATGGCAGGGTGTATTAATCATGATAACAATAGTCGCTTGCTGAAGAAATTGGCCATCGTAATAAACATGAGTATTATTGATATTATCTTCACTGCCAGCAGAGCCTCCAAAATGCGGGATACCCGCGTGGCAGAGATTTAGAGATGCTAAAAAGTGTTCTTCTTCAAAGGATAAACCGTCTAATAGGGTTAATAAAAAGGTGTTGTTTTTAACCGAAGTTAATTTTTTAGAGGCACATTCTTCACTCAGCCTATTAATTGTTTTTTGTGCGTCTAATAAGTCAAAGCCCTTCATGGAAATGACCATTTCTGCGCTAATTGCAAAATAACGAGATGAGAAACCAATCGCAAGCAGTGAATGTTCTGAATTACCCGCCTCTGTTATTTCTCCGGCAGTGGTGCACCCCACGACTTTGATACCTTTAAATAAATCCTGCATAGATAAAGCTAAAGTGTCTAGTGGGTAAGTGGCTGAACAGTAAAAAAGAATAAAATCAATTTCAGTATGAAGTTGCTTTGTCTCTGCACAAATGAATTCTTGCTGTATTTGCTCACTGGCCTGCCTAGCATCCGTTAAGCAACTATGTGCGCTGATGGTTTTTATATCAGTCATGCTGGATCCGAATTAATGGTAAATGAGAATAAAAATCATAACAAATGAAGGAGAGGGAAACTGAGGCAGAAGAAGAGTTTTGATATTTTGTTATAAAAGATGAAGTACCTAGATACTTCATCTTGAATAGCAATAGGGGGATCTGTTAGAAGAAACCCATAGGTGATGTGCTGTAACTTACTAATAAGTTTTTAGTTTGTTGATAATGCTCTAACATCATCTTATGTGTTTCACGGCCGATACCAGAAGCTTTATATCCACCAAAAGTCGCGTGGGCTGGATATAAGTGATAACAGTTTGTCCATACTCGTCCTGCTTGAATACCACGGCCCATACGATGAGCAATATTAGCATCACGCGTCCATACACCAGCTCCTAAACCATAAGCGCTGTCGTTTGCCAGTGCTAATGCTTCGGCTTCGTCTTTAAAGGTTGTTACAGCAATTACAGGACCAAAAATCTCTTCTTGGAAAATACGCATCGAGTTATCACCACGCATAATGGTTGGTTGTACATAAAAACCATTATTTAGTGAGTCGTCTAGGGTTTCTTTATGGCCACCGGTAAGAACTTTTGCACCCTCTGCTACACCAATATCAAGATAACTCATAATTTTATCGAATTGTTGTTTTGAAGCTTGAGCACCGACCATAGTATCTGTGTCTAAAGGATTTCCGCGCACAATTTTTTTAGCTTTCTCAATAACTTTTTCCATAAACTGATCAAAGATATCTTCTTGGATCAAGGCACGAGAAGGGCAGGTACACACTTCACCTTGGTTGAAAAATCCAAGTACGAAACCTTCTGCACATTTATCTAGGTAATCATCTTCATGTTGGACGATATCGTTGAAGAACAGATTAGGCGACTTACCACCGAGTTCAACCGTAGAAGGAATTAAGTTATCAGTTTGCACATTTTAAAATATGTTGCCCAACAGGCGTTGAGCCAGTGAAAGCAATTTTTGCGATGCCTTTGCTGGTGGCTAAAGCTTCACCTGCTTCCTTACCATAACCATTGACGATGTTTAATACACCATCGGGTAGTAAATCAGAGATCAATTCCATCATGATTAAAATGCTAACAGGTGTTTGTTCAGCGGGTTTTAAAATTATGCAGTTGCCGGTTCGCTAAGGCTGGAGCAAGTTTCCAAGCGACCATTAACAATGGGAAGTTCCAAGGAATAATCTGACCAACAACACCAAGCGGTTCGTGGAAATGATAAGCGACAGTGTCGTTATCTATTTGTGATAAGGCACCTTCCTGTGCACGAATGCAACCTGCGTAATAACGGAAGTGATCTGAGCTTAAAGGGACATCTGCGGCTAATGTTTCACGGACAGGTTTACCATTATCCCATGTATCTGCTACAGCAAGTAATTCAAGGTTAGCATCAATACGGTCAGCGATTTTAAGTAATACATTTGAACGATCTTGAATGGAGGTCTTCCCCAAGCTTCTTTTGCTTTGTGTCTTTGCATCAACGGCTAATTCAATGTCTTCAGTACTTGAGCGTGGAATTTGACAGATAACTTCACCGGTGACGGGAGTGGTGTTATCAAAATACTGACCATTAACTGGTGCCACCCATTTTCCGCCAATAAAATTCTCGTATCTTGGTTTAAATGTGATGATAGAACCTTCTGTACCTGGATTTGCGTAGATCATAATTAACCTCTTATCGTTGTGGGTTAGCAAAAAATGAATGATTTAATTGCTAACCTAGAATGTGCATCAAAGTATTTACAGGAATTATAATAGTGTGATTTGGGGGACTAAGGCCATGCTCCATCGGGATGAAAAAACTCATACTTTAGGATGAGATGAGAATTGAAGTGCATCGAGGAATGATTCTAAAGAAAAATATTTTAAGTTTCTGTGTAAACGTTTACACTGTTGTGTGTTAGATCACTTATTCCATATTCATTCATTGTTATTATTACCTCATATTAAATATATAGGAGGCGTTTATTGTGAAAGTTCTTGTTACTGGTGGCTTAGGTTATATAGGTAGCCATACTTGCGTGCAAATGCTTAATGCAGGCATGGAGCCGATCATTGTTGATAACCTTTGTAATGCCAAAATCGCTGTATTAGACCGCATCGAAGCATTAACTAATATTCGCCCGCAGTTTTATCAAGGTGATATTCGTGACGAGACTTTTCTTGATGACGTATTCAGCAAACATGCCATTCAATCGGTTATTCATTTTGCGGGTTTAAAAGCGGTCGGCGAGTCGGTGGCTAAACCCTTAGAATATTACGATAACAATGTTAACGGCTCGCTAGTGCTGGCTCGCGCGATGCGCACTGCAGGCGTTAAAAGTATTATTTTTAGCTCATCAGCCACGGTTTATGGTGACCCAGAAAGTGTACCTATTACTGAAAGCTCTTCCGTGGGGGCGACCACTAATCCCTATGGCCGTAGTAAGTACATGGTAGAGGGTTGTCTGACTGACTTCTATCAATCTCAACCTGATTGGAGTGTCACCTTCGCGCGTTATTTTAACCCGGTAGGCGCGCATCCATCAGGCACCATGGGAGAAGACCCTCAAGGTATTCCTAATAACCTCATGCCTTTTATCGCACAAGTCGCTGTTGGCCGTCGCGATAAGTTATCGATTTTTGGTGACGATTATGCAACACCAGATGGTACTGGTGTACGTGATTACATTCATGTGATGGATGTTGCCGATGGTCACCTTGTCGCGTTAAATCGCGTCGGACAAAAAGCGGGATTGCATATTTATAATTTAGGCACAGGTAAAGGCTCTAGCGTGATAGAAATGCTGGATGCTTTTAGTCAAGCCTGTGGCAAACCCGTGCCTTATGAAATATGCCCTCGTCGTCCGGGGGATATCGGCGCATGTTGGGCGAGCACGGAAAAAGCAGAAAAACAGCTTGGCTGGAAAGCCACACGCTCGGTATTAGAGATGACCGCAGATACCTGGCATTGGCAATCAAAGAACCCGCAGGGTTATTAGCTTTTTAGCTTTTCAACTAATCAAACAACTAAACAGATTTTTAAACTTTTAAACTGAGAATGATTATGTCTAATGTTGAATTTAATCCCGTTGACCACCCACATCGCCGTTATAATCCATTAACCGGACAATGGGTGTTGGTCTCGCCACATCGTGCTAAACGTCCGTGGAGCGGACAAGATGAAACACCTTCCACGGCAACCTTGCCAAGCTACGATGAAACGTGTTTTTTATGTGCAGGCAATGAACGTATTTCAGGGGATAAAAACCCAGATTACACTGGCACCTATGTGTTCACTAATGACTTTGCTTTGCCCTAATGACGGATTCGCCTGAAGCACCAGAATCTACTAATCCCCTGTTTAAAACCCAAGGGGTGAGAGGATTAAGCCGTGTGATTTGTTTTTCACCAGACCACAGTAAAACCTTACCTGAATTACCTGCTGAGCAAATCCGAGAGGTGATTGAAACCTGGAATGAGCAACTCGAAGCGCTTGGTAAAGACTATGTCTGGGTACAAGCCTTTGAGAACCAAGGGCGAAACCATGGGCTGTTCACAACCTCATCCACATGGCCAAGTCTGGGCAAACAGTTTTTTACCTAACGAAATTGAACGTAAAGATAAGCACTTAAAAGCCTATTATGACCAGCAAGGAAGCAATCTATTAGTGGATTATGCGCAAGCTGAAATCAAAGACGGTGAGCGTATTGTCGTAGAAACTGACCATTGGATTGCCGTGGTGCCCTATTGGGTACGCTTGGCCCTTTGAAACCATGTTATTACCCAAAACACATATTAAACGTATGGATGAGCTTAGCGATGAACAGCGTGATGACCTTGCTTTGGCCATTAAAAAATTAACCAGTCGTTACGATAATTTATTCGAATGCTCTTTCCCTTATTCCATGGGTTGGCACTACGCGCCCTTCTTTGAAGCGGACACCGACATTGAACATTGGCAATTACATGCACTCTTCTACCCACCAGTCGCTTCGCTCTGCCTCCGTGCGTAAATTTATGGTTGGATATGAAATGTTAGCAGAATCTCAACGTGATTTAACCGCAGAGCAAGTCGCACAAAAATTACGTGATGTCAGCGATGTTCATTATAAAGCGTGTTAACAGGAGATAAATAATGTCTATAAATGAATTACAGCTTAGTAATGAACTGGAGCCCTGTGCTAAAAATGCATCAACAGCAGATTTAAAACAACGTGCGGCTAAAGCCTTTGAAGCGGTTTGTGGTTATCCTGCCACGACCTTTGTGCAAGCCCCTGGACGCGTTAACCTGATTGGTGAGCATACTGATTATAACGATGGTTTTGTGATGCCCTGCGCCATTGATTATAAAGCGGTTGTGGCCTGTGCTAAACGTGATGATGGTATCGTGCGTTTAATCTCGGTAGATTACGATAACGTGCAGGATAGCTTTGATGTCAACGCTGATATTACTCCAACCGACGATAAACTGTGGGCAAATTACATGCGTGGTGTGGTGCACTTCTTAAAAGAAAAGGGCTATCAGGTTGGCGGTGCAGATATTGCCATTACCGGCAACGTGCCTCTAGGTGCTGGTCTAAGTTCATCTGCCTCCTTAGAGGTGGTCACAGGCCAAGCCATGAAAGCCTTATATGACTTAACCGTTAAGCAATCAGAAATCGCCTTAATCGGTCAAGCATCTGAGCACAATTTTGCAGGGTGTTTATGTGGCATCATGGACCAAATGATTTCTGCCTGCGGTGAAAAAGGGCATGCTTTGTTACTCGATTGCAGAAGCCTAAAAACAAAAGCCGTGCATATTCCCGATGGCGTGAGCATTATGATTGTAAACTCTAATGTGCCACACAGTTTAGTGGATGGGGCTTACAATGCGCTACGTCATCAATGTGAAGAAGTCGCACGTTTATTAGGTAAAAAAGCATTACGTGATGCTACCTTAACAGAGCTTAATGCCTCAAGCATTGAAAAAGGCTCTGATATTTATAAACGTGCCCATCATGTTATTTCCGAAAATGAACGTACGGTTGCTTGCGCTGATGCGTTAATGGCAGGCGACCTTCAGAAAGTCGGTGAACATATGTATGCCTCTCACCAATCGATGCGTCATGACTTTGAAATCACTGTGCCAGAAATCGATTTTATTGTTGAGATATTAAGTGATGTTATTGGCACTCAAGGTGGCGTGCGTATGACAGGTGGTGGCTTTGGTGGTTGTTGTGTGGCGTTAATGCCAACAACGATGATTGAACAAGCGAAACAAGCCATTGAAACACACTATGAAGTGAACACGGGTATTAAAGAATCGATTTATATCTGTACAGCACAAGATGGTGCTGGCTTAATTTAAGCAAATATAAGGTTATTGATATGAAAAACAAGTTATTTCAAAGCATGACTGAAACTCCTGCCTTTGATGGACAACCGGCAAAGTTAGTACAGTTAACTAATAAAAATGGCATGTCAGTAACCTTTATGGATATTGGTGCTTGCTTGGTTAAGTTGTGTCGTGCCTGTTAAAGATGAACAGCGTGAGGTACTACTTGGTGTTGCAAACATGGTAGATTTTGCAAGGCATAACACATTTTTAGGTGTCACCGTCGGCCGTTATGCAAATCGAATCAAGCAAGGGTGTTTCACAATAGAAGGGCAGTTTTATCAATTAGAAACCAATCAGCTAGGCAATACGTTACATGGTGGGCCAGATGGTTTTGATAAACGTCGCTGGCAGATATCTGAACAAAATAATAATTCTGTGACTTTCTCGTTGTTATCCAGCCATGGTGACCAGGGCTTTCCCGGTGAATTGCAGGTGTCGGTCTGTTATTGCTTAACGGAGGACAATCAACTCAATATTGGTTATCAAGCAAGCACTACTAAAGCCACACTGGTCAATTTAACCAATCATGCTTACTTTAATCTAATGGGTGCAGAGTCTGGTATCGATTGTAAAACTCATCGCCTTTATATTAATGCTGATCGTTATTTGCCAACCGATGATCAAGGTATACCTTTGGGAGACTTCACCAATGTAAAAGGCACTAGTTTTAACTTTCTAGAGCCTAAAAACATAACTCAAGACTTTTTAGTGGATGCTCAGCAACAAGGCGCAAAAGGCTATGATCATTCTTTTATTCTCAATAAAACGAGTCAAAAGGGGGATTGTGTAGCAGAAGTGTTTGCACCTGATGATAGTATTAAGATGAAAGTATATACGACTAAACCAGCACTTCAGTTTTATACTGGTAATTGGCTAGCTGGTACACCTAATCGTTTAGGAGGAGAATATAAAGATTATGCTGGACTTGCGTTAGAAACTCAATTTTTACCGGACTCACCAAATCATCCAGAATGGGAGCAACCTAGCCCAATTTTAAATATTGGTGAAGAGTATGCTTATCAAACCTCATATCAATTTATCGAAAATCACGAATAATTTCAGAAGCTTTCTTTCTTCAAAAACTTTTTACGTTTCTGGGTTTTGACTAACCGAGAGACGTTTAACTAATGTGGGAGAAAACATATTATTTTCAAGTTCGCATTGCCCTTTTTCTGCAAGACAAATTGACAATAATGTAGCCTGTTTTGCCATCAAACCAATCGGGTAATTGATGGTCGTTAATTTTGGATAAAGGTAGCGTGAAATTAAGCCATTATCAAAACCCACTAATGACATTTGCGCGGGTACAGAGATATTATTTTCTTCAAGTGCGGCCAGTACACCAGTCGCAATAAAGTCGTTATAAGCCACCACTGCGGTAATAGAGTACGCCCTTAGATAATAATTCAATCATCCCTAGGCGACCGCCTTCATCACTGAGTTCAACTTCTAAAGAGTAACTTGGCGGATGCGCAAGTTGGTGATCCTGTAATGCTTTTAAATAACCCGCTTTACGATCTGAAGCGTCATCAATATTGTGATTAGAATTAATATAAGCAATATGTTTATGGCCATTATTAATTAGAAACTCAGTAGCCATATAAGCGCCCTTAAAGTTATCAAAGGCAATGCAACGTTCTGAAATTTCAGGGATATAGCGATTAATTAAGACTAAACCTGGAGCTTCTTTAGCAAAAGCGATGAGTTCATCATCGGCTAAGGCCTTTGAGTGAATAATTAAGGATTTACTACCGCTATTAATTAATAGCTCAATTGATTCTCTTTCTGCATCGGCATCATGGTAACCGTTGCCTATAAGTAGATGTTTATTATGTTCACGGGCAACTTGGTCAACAGACTTAATTAAGGAACCAAAAAAGGGATCAGAGACATCACTCACTAAAACAGCAATGGTATTGGTGCTTTTGCTAACAAGCGCTCGTGCACTCGCATTAGGACGGTAACTCAAATTTTTCATTGCTGTTTGAACCGATTTTATTGAGGCTTTGCCTGCTTTTGGTGATTTATTGATCACTCTTGAAACGGTTGCAATTGAAACTCCTGCTTCTCTAGCCACGTCTTTAATGGTTGCCATTTTACCTTCTTAAGTTTGTTAATTATCTAAATCAGAGGTTTTTCTATCAATTGTAACATATTGTAACAGACAGTAACGGTTTGTAATCCATGTTGTTACGCACTTGTTTAACTTTTTATATGAGGCATATTTATCATAAAGTGAAAGAAAGCAATGCAATATGATTTTGGACAGTTTTTGTTGTTTAATTTAACTTCCTTTCTGTTTATTCACAGTTTAGGTTGAATAATTCTTTATAATTAGCAAGATAATAGCATTGTTTTTGTAACCGTTTACAGGAAGTTGCTGTAAATTTGTTTTACATTAATACTTTTAGTACCCATCTTATAGCCTCGTTTAAACCCTTCTTAGTCTTAAATGTGACAGCACACACATAACTTCATATAACTCTGGTGCAAAACCTTTTTAATGAAAACGTTTACACTTTTTGTCGGTTTGCTCACAATATCCCCCAATTTATTCACGTAGTCTTAGCTTCATAGTTTGGTAGTCGAAATGTGACTATCAGCTTTTTGCAATATCCATTTTAATTGATTTTATAAAGGACAAACTAATGAAAAAATTAACTCTACTAGCAACATTATGTGCTGGCGTCGCCTTTGGTAGTTCAGCGGTAGCAGATACAAAATTAGGTTTCACTGTCTATAAGTATGACGATAACTTTATGGCTGTAGTGCGCCAAGCTATCGAAAAAGAAGCTGAAAAAGACAGTGACATTAGTTTGTTAATGAATGACTCACAAAATAGCCAATCAATGCAAAATGATCAGGTTGATATCCTACTTGCTCGTGGTGTAAAAGCTTTAGCAATCAACCTTGTTGATCCAGTCATCGCACCTGTAATCATTAAAAAAGCGAAAGAAGATGATATTCCTATTGTGTTCTACAACAAAGAACCGTCAGAAAAAGACTTAGCTTCTTACGACAAAGCTTATTTTGTAGGTACTGTTTCTAAGGATGCAGGGATTATCCAAGGTGAATTGATTGCTAAGCAATGGGTCGCTAATCCACAATGGGATTTAAATGGTGATGGCAAAATTCAGTTTGTTTTACTTAAAGGTGAACCTGGACATCCGGATGCAGAAGCACGTTCAAGTTATGTAGTAAGTACTTTAAACGATAAAGGTTACCCAACAGAAGAGCTACATTTAGATACCGCTATGTGGGATACCGCGATGGCTAAAGATAAAATGGATGCCTGGGTTTCTGGTCCAAATGGTAGCAAAATTGAAGTCGTTATCGCTAATAATGATGGTATGGCAATGGGAGCCGTTGAATCACTTAAAGCAAATGGTAAAACTGAATTACCAGTATTTGGTGTTGACGCATTAAGCGAAGCACTTGCGATGGTTAAATCAGGTCAAATGGCTGGAACTGTTCTAAACGATGCGCCTAACCAAGCAAAAGCAACCTATGAATTAACACGAAATCTTGCTCAGGGAAAAGTCTGCTGATGCAGGTACAGAGTGGAACCTAGTGAATAAAGTTGTGCGTGTACCTTATGTTGGTGTTGATAAAGAAACTTTAAAATAACCTCTATTAACTAAAATGGGAAAGGTTACCTTTCCCTCTTTTAAATTCTAGGGTAATGCCACTATGACAACACAAACAAACCATGAATTCTTGTTAGAAATGACTGGAATTTGCAAAGAATTTCCAGGTGTAAAAGCCCTGGATAATGTAAATTTAAAAGTTCGCCCTCATTCTATTCATGCCCTAATGGGTGAAAATGGTGCCGGCAAATCAACCTTACTTAAATGCTTATTTGGTATGTATGACCAAGAGGCAGGAAAAATAGTTTTTTTAGGTAACGAAGTAAATTTTGAATCTTCAAAGCAAGCATTAGAAGCAGGTGTATCTATGGTACACCAAGAGTTAAATCAGGTTTTACAACGCACGGTAATGGATAATATCTGGCTAGGACGATATCCACTTAAAGGTTTTTTTGTCGATCATAATAAAATGTATAACGACACTAAAGCAATTTTTGAAGAGCTTGATATTGATATTGATCCTAAAGTTAAAGTGGCTACTTTATCTGTCTCTGAAATGCAAATGCTAGAAATTGCCAAAGCATTCTCCTATAACGCAAAGATTGTGATCATGGATGAACCAACTTCATCCCTGAGTGAAAAAGAGGTGAGTCACCTTTTAAAATTATTAATAAATTAAAAGAAAAAGGCTGTGGGATTGTTTATATCTCACACAAAATGGAAGAAATTTTTACCATCTGTGATGAAATTACGATTCTTCGTGATGGTGTTTGGATTGAAACGCGTCCTTTAAAAGGACTCGATATGGATCAGATCATTAATAAAATGGTTGGCCGTGATTTAACTCATCGTTTTCCTGTTAAAACCAATGTTGTTAAAGAAACCATTCTTGAAGTTAAAAACTTAACAGCACTAAATCAACCCTCTATCACTGATGTAAGTTTTGAATTACGTAAAGGTGAAATTCTAGGCGTTGCCGGACTGGTTGGTGCTAAACGAACTGATATTGTTGAAACATTGTTTGGAATTAGAGATCGTAGCCAAGGGGAGATAATCCTTCACGGTAAAACACTGCAAAATAAAGATGCACATGAAGCGATTAACAATGGTTTTGCTTTGGTGACTGAAGAGCGACGTGCAACGGGTATTTACGGTAATTTAGATATCACCTTTAACTCATTAGTGGCGAATGTTGATCAATATAAAACCCCTTACGGTTTATTAAGCAATAAAAAAATGAAAAGTGACACGCAATGGGTAATTGATTCCATGAGTGTTAAAACCCCTTCCCATGAAACTAATATTGGCTCTCTTTCTGGCGGTAATCAGCAAAAAGTGATTATTGGGCGTTGGTTATTAACTAACCCTGAAATATTAATGCTCGATGAACCAACACGCGGTATCGATGTTGGTGCGAAATTTGAGATTTACCAGTTAATGCTAAATTTAGCGAATAAAGATAAAGGCATCATTATGATTTCATCAGAAATGCCGGAATTACTGGGTACAACAGATCGCATTTTAGTTATGAGTAATGGTCGAGTCGCTGGCATTGTGGATACCAAAGATACGACACAAAGTGAAATTTTAGAGCTTGTTCGCTCGTTACCTATAAGAAGTAAAGGATTTAATCATGGATACATTAAAAAAACTTGGCTTGATGCGCTACCTAAAAGAGGGTGGTATCTATGCTGTACTATTTATTTTATTAGCCATTATTGTTATTCAAGAACCGTCATTTTTAAGCTTACGAAACTTGAGTAATATTTTAACCCAATCATCAGTACGTATTATTATTGCACTTGGTGTTGCAGGGTTGATTGTTACACAGGGTACTGACCTTTCAGCGGGGCGCCAAGTTGGTTTGGTCGCCGTACTTTCAGCAACCTTGTTACAGGTCGCTGATAACGTCAATAAAGTATTTCCAGACCTTGGTGAAGTGCCAATTGTTGCGGTTATTATTGCTGTTTGTTTAGTAGGTGCAATTATTGGTTTAGTTAACGGATTGATTGTTGCCTATATGAAGGTAACACCCTTTATTGCCACCTTAGGTACTATGATTATTGTTTATGGTATTAACTCTTTATATTTTGATACTGTGGGTGCTTCTCCTATTGCTGGCTTTGATTCGCGTTTCTCGGAGTTTGCGCAGGGGTTTATAAGACTCGGTGACTTTAAGTTATCTTATTTAACCTTTTATCGTCGCTATTGCTATTGGTGTTGTTTGGGTTATTTGGAATAAAACTGTATTTGGTAAAAACATCTTCGCTATTGGTGGTAACCCAGAAGCGACTAAAGTATCGGGTGTGAATGTGCCTATTACTTTGCTTAAAATATATGCGCTATCAGGTGTGTTTTATGCTTTTGGTGGGATGTTAGAAGCTGGTCGTATCGGTAGTGCAACTAATAACCTTGGTTTTATGTATGAGTTAGATGCTATTGCCGCATGTGTAGTTGGTGGGGTTTCATTTGCTGGTGGTGTTGGTCGTGTATTTGGTGTTGTAACGGGCGTATTGATCTTTACCATTATTAACTACGGTATGACCTATATTGGTGTGAGTCCTTACTGGCAGTACATTATTAAAGGTAGCATTATTATCTTTGCGGTTGCTCTTGATTCAATGAAGTATGCAAATAAAAAATAAAGTTTTAACTTAGAAGGCAGTTGTACTTGCTGATTGCCTTTTAAGTTTTTTTATAAAATAGTTGGGGCACATTTTTATTAATGTGCCCCAATTTCTTTTTATAGTTTTTAAACAATAAAGCATTTACAGAACATGGTAGTTTTAACTACTCGGGGAATAATATGAAAAAATTTTCTGAAATAATTAATGCACGAGATTGGGAAAACCAACATGTGACACATCAAAATGTACTAGAAGCACATGCTCCTTTACATGCTTATCATTCACAGCAAGCGACCCTTGATAATCAGGTTTCTGATTTTACCTTGTCTTTAAATGGGCAATGGTCTTTTAAGTTATTTGCTCAACCTGAAAATGTATTACCTGAATGCATTAACGCTGATTTTGATGATAGTCAGTGGGGAAGCATTCCTGTGCCTAGTAATTGGCAGTTACAGGGCCATGATAAAGCCATTTATACTAATATTAAATATCCCTTTGCTGATAACCCGCCCTTTGTGCTGCAAGAAAATCCTACCGGTGTGTACCGATTAAACTTTTTGATACCTGAAAATTGGCAGGGTAGACAACAACGTATCATTTTTGATGGTGTTAATTCTGCCTTTCACCTCTGGTGTAATGGTATTTGGGTAGGTTATTCACAGGATAGTAGCTTAGTTTGCTGAATTTGATTTAAGCGAATATTTGCAAGTGGGTAATAACCAGTTAACAGTAATGGTGATACGTTGGTCAGATGGATCTTATCTGGAAGACCAAGATATGTGGTGGTTAAGTGGCATATTCAGAGATGTGACTTTATTAAGTAAACCGCCTGTTTCTATTCGTGATGTTGCAATAACAACTGAACTAGATGCTTGTTTTAACCATGGCACTTTAAAGGTAAGCACCTATTTAAGTGAGCAGAATATTGATTATCGTGCACAAGTACAGCTTTATGATGCTCAGCAAAATGCCATTGGTGAACCTGTTGATGCTACTTTTGGGCAACGTATGGTTGATGAAAAAGGAGCTTGGAAAGATGAAGCAGAACATAGTCTCTTTATTTCATCGCCTCACAAATGGAGTGCCGAGTCTCCTTATCTTTATCGAGTTGTAGTGTCTCTAATTGATGCAAAGGGAGAAGTGATTGATAGAGAAGCTTATCAAGTTGGTTTTCGTGTCGTTGAAATTAGTGACGGTTTATTGAAAGTAAATGGTGAAGCATTATTGATCCGTGGTGTTAATCGTCATGAACATCATCCAGAGAAAGGCCATGCCGTGTCTCGGGAAGATATGCTTGAGGATATTAAATTATTAAAACAAAATAATTTTAATGCAGTAAGAACCGCACATTATCCTAATCATCCTGCTTGGTATGAGTTATGTGATGAATATGGATTATACCTTGTTGATGAAGCGAATATCGAAACCCATGGGCAATTCCCTATGTGTCGTTTATCCAGTGACAGTAGTTGGCTGAATGCTTATATGCGTCGTATGACGCGTATGGTTGAACGTGATAAAAATCATCCTTCTATTATTATCTGGTCCTTAGGAAATGAATCGGGCATTGGGCATAACCATCATGCTCTATATCAGTGGACAAAGTTAAAAGATCCTACTCGTCCTGTGCAGTATGAAGGAGGAGGCGCTAATACAGCCGCAACAGATATTATTGCGCCAATGTATGCACGTGTCGAAAGCGATATTGTTCATGCAGGTAACGAGGAGGTGACGCCAAAATTCTCCCTTAAAAAATGGATTGGTTTGCCTAATGAAACTAGACCATTGATTCTATGTGAATATGCCCATGCAATGGGTAATAGTCTCGGAAGCTTTGATAAATATTGGCAAGCATTTCGTTTTTATCCTCGTCTGCAGGGCGGATTCATCTGGGACTGGGTGGATCAAGGCCTTACCAAAGTAGATGAAAATGGACAACAATACTGGGCCTATGGTGGCGACTTTGGTGATCAGATTAATGATCGCCAGTTTTGTATTAATGGTTTAATTTTCCCTGATAGAACAGTGCATCCGACATTGTATGAAGCTAAAAAAGCGCAACAAATGTATCAGTTTTGCAAATTAGATAATGACAAGTTAATGGTCAAAGTTACCTCTGAGAACCTATTTGTTGCTAGTACAAATGAAACACTTGTTTGGTCTATGACAGAGGACGGCCAATGTATTGCTTCGGGTCATGTTGAAATGGACGTACCTGCCAAAGGGGCAAGCATTTTTACCTTGTTAGAAAAATTACCCGCACAAAAAATTGGATATGATTATTACCTTAATCTTGAAGTTATTATCAAACAGGATAATAAGTGGGCAGAAAAAGGTCATGTACTTGCTAGTGAACAAATACGTATCGATTCACCGATGCAATTAGCGCTATCACCAGCTATGCTAAATATGGCTCCCAAACTAGTTGATAATGAACAGTCGTTTGTAATTACTGGTGATAATTTTAACATTGAGATGGATAAAAGCACTGGCATTATCAAACAATGGGTTGTGAATGGTCAGGAAAAATTGCTAAGTGGTCCAGTTGATAACTTTTATCGAGCTCCGTTAGATAATGATATTGGTACCAGCGAAGCAAATAACGTTGACCCTAATAGTTTTATTGCGCGTTGGCAGAGTCGCTGGCATTAGTGACCTATCTTGTAAATGTCTCTCATTGCAGGCGAATACTTTAACTAATGTTGTGTTGTTGCAAGTTCAATTTGGCCACTATTTTGAAGATAAGTTAATCATTACAACCCAGTGGAAGTATTCAATTAACTCTCAAGGTGGAGTGGATATTGACGTAGAAAGTCGTGTTGCAAAATCGCTACCTTCTCTACCACGTATCGGCATGGAGTTAGTTTTGCCTAATGTGCACAAGGAAATTAGTTGGTTTGGCCGTGGCCCACATGAAAATTACCCAGATAGAGTGTTAGCGGCACATGTTGGTTGTTACTCTTTATCGATTGAAGATATGCATACCCCTTATATATTTCCATCGGAAAATGGGCTTCGTTGTGATGTGAAAAAAGCGAATATAGGAGATTTAAATATTTCAGGAGACTTCCATTTCTCAGTGAGTCGTTTTAGTCAGAATAATATTACTCAGGCAAAACATAACAATGAGTTAAAAGCAGATGATCAGTTATATGTTCGCTTAGATGGTTATCACATGGGAGTAGGTGGCGATGACTCATGGAGCCCGAGTGTGCATGATGAATTCTTATTAACCAAAGAACATTATCAATATCGCTTAAGACTTGAATTTAACTAACCTCAGTTGTGTATCGTTTAGCTTATCCAGAATTGAGGTTAACCAAATTTTGGACTTACTCAAACACAAAAAATACCCTCGTTATTTACCATAACGAGGGTATTTTTTGGGAAATGGAAAAACTAACAATAATTAACTTAATTTAAAGTGTTGAACTACATCTAATAACTGCGACTTATTATTCTCTATCTCGTTAACGCTAACTAATGTTTCACCATCATTCTTCTCTAATTCTCCTACCATATTTTGTATCATGACCATATTTCGAGATATTTCATTGGTGGTAACATTTTGCTGTTCAGCAATGCAGACAATTTGCATATTAAGCGCATTTAGTTCAAAAATAGAAGAGGTCATAATATCTAAAGAGTGAGTGCTTTTTTCCGTTGCTTCAGCAGAATTTTGGCGACCTTGTTTAGTATTTTCCATTGCATTAACAACAGAGCTGGTGCCTGATTGTAATTTTCCAAGCATTTCATTAATTTGCTTGGTTGAGTCTTGGGTGCGACTTGCTAATGAACGGACTTCATCTGCAACAACAGCAAAGCCTCTTCCTTGCTCTCCTGCTCTAGTCGCTTCAATGGTCGCATTCAATGCGAGTAGGTTGGTTTGCTCTGCAATACCACCAATGATGCCAAGCACAGATTCAATATCACTAATATCATGGTTAAGTTTAAAAATTGAGGTAGACATATTTTCTACATCGTTAATTAACGCTTCAATACTGTTTTTTGAATGTTTAACTAAAGATTTGCAGGTATCTGCTTGTTGTGAAGAGTCTTCAGTTAATTGTGAAGCGGAAAGGGCACTTTGAGCAACTGAATCAGCTGTTGAGCTCATTTCTGTAATTGCACTAACGGCTTGTTCCGTTTCCTTAGCATGGTTATCCATAAGAGTATGATTAAGGTTTGTTTTCTCTGAAATGATTGAGACACTTTCACCTAAATGTTGCGTGGTTGTCGCTACGTTTAACATTAGTCCTTGAAGGTTTTCTGTAAAGCGATTAATTCCAGTAGCGATCAAACCAAGGTCATCTTGAGTGTTAACTATTAACCTGTGCGTTAAATCACACTCACCACTAGCCAGATCCGTGACAACCTCTCTTAAGTTAATAATAGGACGGTAAGCAATGCGCACTAAAAAAATACTTAAAGCGAGTAAAATAACTCCTGCGATTAAAAGTGCAAATGTGATGGAACGGTTAAGTGCACTGGTATTTTTTCGATCGTTGATTTATCAATATAACCTGTTAGATTCCAATTTTTATCTCCAACGGCTACTTGGTGCTCTACTTTGATAAGATCACCATCTATTTTATTACTAAACAAAACATTATTTTCAGCATCGCTTAACGCTAAATAACTACCATCCAGTGATGAGTTTTTTAACAACGTTTGTATATCGCTTAAATCAATAAAGAAAATATTACCTCGGCCATTCTGACCTGGTACGGCTAAAGAAATAATAGATTTGTCTTTTTCTTTAAAAATATTACTAACAGAAATTTTTTCGCCAGCTTGTGTGAGCATTTTTAAAATAGGATCTTTTATTGCCGGATCCGTTTCTGTTCCTTGGTCTGTAAATAACATTCCCTGTATTACTTTATTAATACGAAAGAAACCTGACTCTTGTTGTAGAGTTTCTAAGCTAGCAGAGCCAGTGTCGATGTTCTTGGCTAGTAGTATTTTATTAGCGATATCGCCATTCAATTTATCTTTTACTAAGTCAAGTTGATGAGTCGTACTTTTTACACTGGTTTCAAAGATGTATTGGCTAATAAAATAATTGGCACTGATGTAAGAAGTGAAAATTGCAAGTACAACAATAAACACGAAGAGTGAATATATTTTTCCTTTAAATGAAGTCATTTTATCGCAAAGTTCCTATTGTATTATTAAATGTTTATTAACTGCATGTTTTTAATGGTTTTTTGATTTAAAATTATAGGCTTATTTGCAGTTTATATGTGCAAGGAAGGTCGTAAATGGTTGTTGTTTTATGGAATTATGAAGCACTGCACATTAACCGTTATTGATTCGTTTTTCAGTAATGTAAAGGTTTACATTTTTATTTTTTATGATCTGTTATAGCAGGGCAATTGATAATAATTACTGGATAAATAGCGCGATAGAATTTTCAAGTATGATCATTACAAGGAAAGGTTGTTTTGTGGTAATGATGATTTGATACATCACTGCAAGTGAAGTTAATAACCTTAACTGCAGTAATATAATCAATTCTATCAATAGGCTATTTGAGGTGGAAAGGTTATTTAGCTGTTTGCCACCACAGGAGGTTTTCAGGTTTAGTTTGAATATTAACAATACTGCCGATGATTGGAGTACTTAGGTTAACACTATGTTGTTTAGCTAATTCGCTAATACGTTGCAATGGTTCATACCAGCTGTGAAAGGCTGAGATCAAAGGTTCCGTTGTGGATAGGCAACATTGCTTGGCCACGTAAATCAAGGTGCGCCTGTAAACTCTGTTCAGGTGTCATATGTATTGCTGGCCAGTCTTTATCGTATGCGCCCGTTTCAATCATGGTTAAATCAAATGGTCCATAGCGTTTGCCAATTTCTTTAAAGCCTTCAAAATAACCTGAGTCTCCACTAAAATATAGATTACTAGTGGAAGACTTTAAAACATATGATGCCCATAACGTCTGGTTTGAATCTAGTAGGCCTCTACCTGAAAAATGTTGCGAAGGAGTAGCGGTAATTTGCAGGCCAGCTATTTCAATTGTCTGCCACCAATCAATACTTTTTATCTTCTCAGCTGAAACACCCCAATTTAATAAGTGTTTATCGACCCCAAGTGGCACTATAAAGTCAGCGACTTTAGAGGCGAGAGCTTTAATGCTGGTTTTATCAAGGTGGTCGTAATGATCATGAGAAATTAATACACCATCTATATTGTTTAGTTCATTTAATGCGATAGGGGCTTGATGAAATCGTTTTGGCCCTAAAAATGAAAAAGGTGATGCTCGCTCACTAAAAACAGGATCGATTAGCCACTTTTGCCCGGCAATTTGCAAGTAGATACTAGAGTGCCCAAGGCGGATCACAACTTCTTGATCTAAGGGTAAAGCATTCAGTTGCTCAGCTGTTAATGGCTGAATAGGTATTGCATTTTTAGGTAGCGCATCAACACGTTTTTCAGTCATATATCGATATAAAATATGGCTTATTGACGTCTCATTATTGAAGTCAGGAGCGGTATTTTTGAATCCTTTAGTGGTGTGATGGTTTATCGTGTTTTCAGTTTTTAAGTCATTTGAATTAAGGGTATTTATTAGCATGTAACCTCCTATCAATAAACTGATAGCAATAATGAAAGATTTGAGCATAAGTTATATCGCACTAAAAAAGTAAACTGTTAAGTGCATTTTATTCTAATGATTTAAAAAGTAAACTCATTGGTGTAAAATATTTTGAAAATAAGTTTTATAAAATAAGCCACCTTTATGAATGTTAAAAAAATAGATAAAAAACTCACTTGTTCACAAATAAAAAAAGCGGCTATTATCAATGCGGCTAGGCTGTTATTTCAAAAAAATGGTTTTAAGTTAACCAGTATGGATGATATTGCTAAACAAGCGGGAGCCTCAAAACGAACGGTTTATAATCACTTTGCTAGCAAGGAGCTGTTATTTAACGCAATTGTTGGCGAAATGTTGGATCTGTTATGCCATTTTGAATATGTTGATTTTAATATAGATTTAGCGCTTGATGAGCAATTGACAAGGCTTGCAGAAAATGAATTAGTACTATTAAAGTCGGAAGGAGTAATTAAAAGCTCAAGAGTCATTATTAGTGAACTTCTTACTTCTCCTGAATTGGTAGAGGGGGCTATCCAGGAATTAAACAATAGGGAGTCACCTTTAGTTTCTTGGTTCAGGCAAGCTTATAGCGCAGGCATTATTAAAAGTAATTACCCTGAAATGGTGGCAGAACAATTTGTTGCGGTTATTAAAGGTTTTTGTTTTTGGCCTCAACTCATTCAAGGAGAGGAATTTCCCACAGAGGAAAAACAGAAGTTGGTTGTTGAAATGGCTGTTAATATGATTATTAAGCAATACACCGCTTAAATTTCAGACAAAAAAAGGGTAATTACCAGGTCGTTGCTATTTAAGCCTATTTATGAAGTACATACGTGTACTTCATCGCTTCGCGACTAGCTAAAGCTATTCAAATATGTTCCTGACATATTTGTCATCCTTGGAAAATGCTCATTTAAACCACTAAACTGCGCTGGGCAGATAAAAAAAGGTTAACACTAGGTTAACCTTTTTTGTTGTTTTGCTATTTGGTTAATTATTTAACCATGATAGTTAAACCAGGAGTGTATACAGATACACGACGGTTTTCAGCACGACCAGCGGCTGTTTTATTAGTTGCGATTGGCTCAGCTTCACCATGTCCTTCAAGCGTGATACGGCTTGTATCAATGTTGAATTTTTTAGATAAGTGAGTTGCAACACGTCGCTGCACGACGCTCAGATAAGTCTTGGTTGTAATCTCTTGCACCCATGCTATCTGTGTGACCAACAACGAATAATTTCGCTTCTGGGTAGTCAATTAAATGTTGCGCGATAGGCGCTAACTCATCAAAGTACTTTTGTTCAATTACAGCACTTTCTGTTGCGAAACGAATACGTACTGTTAGTGGTTCAATCACAACAGGATCAGGTTTCTTTTCAACAACTGGTGCAACAACTACAGGCTCAACAACTGGAGCAACAACAACTGGTGCAGGAACTGGTGCTGGAGTTTTTGACGCGCCAAATGTGTATACAATGCTTGCGCCGTAGAAGTGAGTATCCCAGTCAGCGTTAAAAGATGTTCCGTTTAAAGATGCATCATTGTAGAACTGATATTCTAAACGTGCAGAAACGTTTTTAGTGAAGAAATATTCAGCACCAACGCCTGCTGTAAGAATTAGGTTTTCATCTGAATTTGTACCTAAATCGCTCATGTAATATGAAACACCCGCTTTTGCGAATAGGTCAAATGATTCATTAATACCTTTTGTGAATTTACCAACAACGTCTAAAGCTTGTTGATCTAATTCACCAGTAGTGTTGAACTCTGCTTGACCAAGGTATGTAAAACCAGTTTCTAAAGCAAACCAATCATTGACATTGTAACCTAGGAAAAAGTCGCCACCCCAGTCATCATTATCTAAACCGGTAACTGTGAAGTTTTTTGCAGTGAAATCACTGTAAGTTGTGGCACCTAAACGAGCACCTGCATACCAAGTATCTTCATCAGTTGCATAACTTGATGCCGATGCGAGTAACGCAATAGGAAGTAGATAGTTTAATTTAGACATGGATCATTCCTTTAAGTTTTATAGTTAAGTTGCTTTATAATGGTGTTCAGACAAATAAAAGTCAAATACCCATTTATTTGTGCATATTATCTAAACAGTTGATAATTGTCTAATGTAAATAGCATAAATATAAAAAATTGTAAATTTGAGATATTCATCTTTGCGCTTGATTATTTTTTGTTTAAATACTTTAAATTTATAGGCATTGAATGAGCAAAGGTTAAAATTGTTATGTTTTAAATTGAGCAACAATATGACTTAAATGTGTATTTGAATCATCAAGTTCTCCTGTTGTTTTGGCAGTTGCTAAACCATTATCATTTATATTATTAATTACTTCTTGAATGTTGATCATATTTCGACTTACTTCTTCTGCAACTTTGTGTTGTTGTTCTCTTGCTGTGGCTATTTGAATGCTGTGAGAGTTGATTTCTGAAATATCACTGGACATTAAGTCTAGGGAATTTGTCACTTCTGATGTTTTTGCGCACTGCGTTGGCAACTTTCTCTTGTCACTTCCATAGCATTCACCACTGATTGTGTGCCGGTTTGTAGTTCCTGCGGCATTTTATTAATTTCCGAGGTACTAGTCTGAGTCCTTTTTGCTAAGGCGCGGACTTCATCTGCGACCACTGAAAAGCCTCTACCTTGTTCGCCTGCGCGAGTCGCTTCAATGGTCGCATTTAAGGCTAACAAATTAGTTTGCTCTGCTATATCACCAATAACTTTCAGTACTACGCCAATTTGATCGGTATTATTGCTCATTGCACCTATAGCAGAGGCCATTGATTCAACCTCCTGAGCGAGTGAACTGACACTATTGACTGCTTGGTTGACTATTTCCCGTGATTGATGCGTTCCATCTTCCGCTTTTTTAGTGAGGGTCACTGCTGTTGCTGTGCTTTCTGATACTGATTCAGCAGTTGAGGACATTTGGCTTATTGCTGTGACTACCATTTCTGTTTCTGATAAGTGATTATCAATAAGTGCTTGGTTTGATATTGAATGCTGATTAAGTGTTTTAACGCTTTTATCTATGATCTCACTAGAGTTATTTACCTGTTGGATCATGCTCTGCAATTGTGAAGTAAATGTATTAATGTTGCTAGATATCTTACCAAGATCATCATCACTGGTAACTTTTATACGGTGAGTTAAATCTCCATTTCCCTGTGCAAGTTGTTCGGTTACATCACGTAATGTAGCAATAGGTTGAGCTAAAACTCGAATAGAAAATAGGCTCAAGGGAATAATTACTAAAGCGACAATTATGAGTGCGAAGGTGATCTCTGTGTTAATTCTATTGGTATTAGCGACAATAAAGTCGTTATCGATATAATTTTTAATGCTCCAGCTCATGCCAGGTAAAGATAAGTCACTACTTATTTCAGTTAGATTCCCAGCTACTTTATTTGAGTAAACAAGTGTTCCTTTGCCATCGAAAATTTCAATATAGCTACCCTGTGTTTGCGATTTTTCAATAAGCGTTGCAATAAAACTCAAATCGACATAATAAATAGTAACAGTCTCATCTACTTCCTTAACGGCAATGTAAATGACATTTTCTCCATTAAGTTGTTCAATATCACTGATTAAAATATCTTTTTTGATACTGGTCGCGATATCAAAATATTTCTGAGCTTGTTCTTTATCTTCTATTGCACCTGTACTACCGAACACCATACCTGCCAGTACTTTGTTGATACTTACAAAGCCTGTACTTTCTTGTATTGCTTTTATGGCAAGTAAATTAGAGATACCTATTTTCATATTCTGAGCTAAAGTGACTTTCGCCTGAATTTGAGTCGCAATATTACTTTCAACCAAGGCGGTATTATTAGCAATATTTAACGTGTCATTTTGATAAATGTAATTGCTCACAGAATAATTAACACTGAAAAATGACGTTAACATAGCAACTAACAAACCTGCTACAACTGCGAGGTATATTTTTTTGAAATCCAATTTTTATCATTGATATCAATCCCTAATTTTGTTTTAAACTGACTGATATTGAATTTATTGTTTTAATTAACCTGAGGTTTCTAGGCAGTTCCAATAGCAGTTGAATAATGAGTCTAGTCAGGCAATTAAAAAAAAACAAAGGTCATAAATCACATAAATACAATACAATTACTTTTTTACTGTATTGAGTTTCTTATTTTCCCCTTGTTTTTTGACCTAACTTGCAGAACAAAAAATGTTTTTATAACAACATAGTTATATTGCAATATGTTAGGAATGCACATGACAGCAAATAAAAAACGATTTTTTATTATTGGTATATTAATCGGGGCCATTATTTTAGCGCTGTCTATTATCTTTAAAACATCTCCCGTAGTAAAAGCGAAGACAGACAAAGCCAAATTAGTTCAAATAGTACTATTACAAAAACAGCTTGTTGCACCACAAATTAAAGCATTTGGGCGTATTGAACCTAAACATATCTGGAAAGGAATTGCTGAGGTTAACGGTAAAATTACCTATCGCCACCCTAAACTTGAAACTGGCCGAATACTTCCTGCAGGCACTTTAGTGTTAAGAATTGATCCGTTGGAATATGAATTAAAGTTGGCACAGGCAGAAGCCAACCTGAATACCAGTAAAACTCAACTCAAACGACTTATACAGCAACAGAAGAACATTCAACTGAGCTTACAAATTGAGCGCCAAAAGCTGTCTTTAATCGACCAAGAATATAAGCGTAAACAAACATTGCAACAGAAGGGGCTATTATCCGCTTCCGATGTAGATATACAGAAACATGCTTTATTAGTACAAAGGAACTTAGTTCAGGAATTAACTGGAACATTAGATTTAATACCCGATGATAAACGAGTAATACAGTCTGAGATTAGCGTTAATGAGGATCATATAAAAGACGCGTATCGACAACTACAAAATACAAGGTTTAATTTACCCTTTGACGCTCGTATTGCCACTGTGAACATTGAAACAGAACAAGCAGTAAGCAATGGTTCAGTATTATTTGAAGCACATCAAATAGGAAAAGTTGAAGTAAAAGCGGAGTTTTCCTTACAGGATGCACAGTTGTTAATGCAAAGTATTAGCGAAGAGCCTGTTGAACAGAGCTTTCTTTCGATAGAGCAATTAGAATTATCTGCACAAATATCATTAACACTAGGTAATACACAACACCACTGGCCAGCTCAAGTAACGCGCATTAGTGAAACCATCACAGTCGAGCAAGGCACAATTGGTTTCTATTTAGAAGCAGAGCAGTTTTTTTCGCAAGCTGGGCTGATAAAAAAGCCGCCATTAACTCAGGGAATGTTTGTTAGTGCTAGCATAACAGGGTTCCAATCAAAACAATTTGTTGTGCCAGAAAGAGCATTGCATGGCGACCTGTTATATATCATGGATAAAAATCAACGCTTACAACTTCGCCAAGTTGAAATATTGTTTAGAATTGATTCTGGAGTTGCTGTCTCAGGAAACCTTCAGGAAGGTGATCAATTAGTGCTAAATGATTTGATTCCTGCAGTTGCTAATATGACCTTAAAAACACATTCAAGTGTTGGTCAGGAGCCTAGGTTGTGATTGCTTTTTTTATGCGTCATCCTACCCTCGCAAATTTAATGATGATGACTTTTTTTGTGCTTGGATTGACCTGCATGAGTACTTTAAAGCGTGAAACATTTCCTGATTTCTCTCCTCCCTATATTATTGCAAGTGTTATCTATCCCGGTGCTTCTCCTGCTGAAGTTGAGGGGAGTCTTTGTTTACGTATGGAAGATGCGGTTGATGGCTTGAGCAATATTGAGGAAATAAAATGTGATGCTCAGGAAGGTATCGCGTCGTTAACCTTAAAGTTAAATGATGATGCAGATTTAGGGCGTACACTCATTGATGTGCAAACTGAAATTAATGCGATTAATGACTTTCCTGTGCAAATAGAAGCGCCAACGGTAAAGGAGCTTGATTGGGCTGAGCCTGTGGTTGATCTTGCAATTTCTGCTCAGGCGAGCTTACCACACCTAAAAGCTTATGCAGAAGACGTTAAACGTCGATTAAAAATAGAGGCTGATGTTAGTTTAGTCAATGTGAGTGGCTTTTCTAGTCACCAATTACGGGTGGCATTAAATCTGGTTGATTTGCGTCGTTTAGGTTTAACGGTCAATGATATCGCCACTAAAATAAGTCGGCAAAATATAAAAATGCCAGTTGGTAATATTGAGCTAACTGAAAAAAATCTGTTAATTCGTTTTGATCAACAACAAGTAAATGCTCATGGATTATCACAAACTATTGTTGCCTCTACAGCTGAAGGTGGTGTTGTTCGTCTAGGTGATATTTCGCAAATTAAAGATTTATTTGAATTAGAAGAAGAGCGTATTGTTTTTAATGGTGAGCCTCGTTGCTATATTAAAAATACGAAAAAATAAAGCAGACGATGCTCTGCGTATTAAAGAAAGAGTAAATGCGTTTGTTGAGCAAGAAACGCTTGCTTGCTCCAGAAGGGATTTCACTCACACTGACCAATGACATGTCTTCATTATTAAGAGATCGTTTGTCGATGATGATTAAAAATGGTTGGCAAGGCATTATTTTAGTTTTTCTTTCTATGTGGTTGTTCTTTTCATTACGTTATTCATTTTGGGTGTCAGCGGGATTACCGGTTGCATTTTTAGGTGGCTTATACCTGATGAGCTTATTTGGTATTTCTATTAATGTTATGACTTTAGTCGGTTTATTGATGGCAATTGGTATTATGATGGATGATGCAATTGTAATTTCTGAATCTGTTCTTGCCCATATTGAGAAAGGCTTATCCGTTGATGAGGCTGTTAGAAAGGGGTTAATAGGGTTGCTCCTGGCGTGCTTTCATCTTTCCTAACGACTATTTTTATTTTTGGTAGTTTACTCTGGTTGGATGGGCAAATGGGCCAGGTGTTATCGGCAGTACCTTTGGTGCTGATCATGGTGCTATGCATTAGTTTGATTGAAGCCTTTTTAATTCTGCCTCATCATTTATACCATTCTCTCTCTAAGCTTCAAAAAAGAGACGCTAGCGAGGTAGCACAACATGCTTCTAGCGCTAACCTTAAACATCGTTTTTTACGGAAGTTTGAACGTTTTCGTATTGTTCATTTAAGCAAAGCAGTTTTTTTTGTTGTTAGATGGCGCTACTTAAGTATTGGTTTAACCTTTGGTTTGTTGTTAAGTTCATTTGCTTTAGTTGTAGGCGGAGGTTTGAAATTTATTGCCTTTCCTAAGCTCGATGGTGATATCGCCGAAGCGCGTATCATTTTACCACCAGGCTCGACTTTACAACAGACTGAAGCAATCGTTGCAAAAATGACAACCGTGGCTTCGCAAGTAGGTAAAAACTTTACTTTGAATAATAATGAAGAAAGTGAGCTGATCCGAGACGTCACTGTGCAATACAACTTTAATGCAGATGCAGGAGAAAAAGGGCCCCATGTGGCAACAGTACGTTTGGACCTATTGTCTGCTGAAATCAGGAATACTTTGATTGATGATTTTATTGAACAATGGCGTTTAAAAGTTGGTGATCAAGCATTACCGCTTTCAATGGTATTTAAACAGCCTTCAATGGGGCCTGCTGGGCGTGATATTGAAATCCGTTTGCAACATGATGATTTAAATATATTAAAATCGGCTTCGGTTGATTTGCAAGGTTACTTTAGTCAGTTTGATGGCATCAATGGAATTTTAGATGATATGCGCCCTGGCAAAGAGGAAATCAGTATTAAGTTAAAAGAAGGAGCCGAGAATTATGGTGTTGATGCTTTGATGGTTGCATCGCAATTACGTCGTTGCTTATTTTGGAGAAAATGCAGATGACATACAATCTGGCCCTGAAAGTATAGAAATTCAAGTACGTTTGAATAAATCACAACTTACTGATTTAAGAACCTTAGCTAATTTTCCAATTATATTAACACAGGGAAAAACCTTACCTTTAAGTAGTGTTGCAGTTCTTGATTTTGAACGTTCCTTTGTACGTATTCAGCGTATTGAAAGTCAAAGAACAGTGACCGTTATGGCTGATATTGATAATCAAAAAGCAAATGGTACAGAGGTCATGAGCAATTTACGTGCTGATTTTGTACCGCAACTGATGGCAAGTTACCCTGGTTTAAAAATAGATTTTGAAGGAGCCAGTAAAGAAACAGCAAAAACAGGACAATCATTAATGAAAGGTTTTATGATTGGTCTGTTTGGTTTGTTTGCTATTTTGAGCTTTCAATTTCGCAGTTATATAGAGCCCTTTGTTGTTATGATTGCAATCCCTCTCGCATTAATTGGCGTTTTTTGGGGGCATTGGTTAACCGGACATAATCTATCGATGCCTTCAATTTTAGGTTTTATCTCGTTGGCTGGTATTGTTGTTAACGACTCAATATTATTAGTGCAATATATTCGTCATCATGTGGATATGGGGGAAACAGTCATAGAAGCAGTGGTTAAAGCAAGCAGTGATCGGTTCCGGGCTGTTTTTTTAACCTCTTTGACCACTGCTGCAGGTTTATTACCATTGTTATTAGAAACGAGTTTACAAGCTCAAATAGTAAAACCTATTGTTATTGCGATTGTATTTGGGATTTTTCTTCCACACTTTTAGTGCTGTTTATCATTCCAAGTGCTTACGCTATTTTAGCTGATTATGGTTTAGTGCATCAGCATGAAGACTTGGTCAAATAGCTCTTTTATGGAAAGAAATTAAAGCTATATAAAATCGAGATCCCAACGCTACAGGTAATTAATGAACCTGCAGTTGTGATGGCAATAATATTAGTCGCTAAATTAGCATTGCCACCCATTGAACGCGCCATCACATAACTGGTCGTCGCTGTTGGTGCCGCAGTCATGAAAAACAGTAAGCCAATTTCAAGTACGCTAAAGCCCCAAAGGTAAGCGACTCCAGTAATGAGTATCGGGGCAAGCAGTAATTTATAGAAACTAGCAAACCAAGCGTTTACACCTTTACTGCGTAATTCACCTAAATTAAGAGTCGCACCTGTACAAAGTAATGCTAAAGGCAAAGTCATATTGGCAAAATACTGACCTGTATCGACTAATATTTTTGGCACTTTTATATTTAGTGCAAGTAGTAACACGCCAAGCATGATACCAATAATTAAAGGGTTTTTAGCAATCGAAAAGAGTACGCCTTTTATTTTTTTATACCAATTGAGGATTCCGATGAGGTCAAACAAATAACCGCTAAGATATTATAAAGAATAGTCGTGCTAGCAACGTAAACCAGCGCCACGGCAACACCGGAGTCACCATAGACATTTGCAACATAAGCAAGCCCTATAATAGCTGTATTAGCTCGAAATCCTCCCTGGATAATAACCCCATGATCCTGCTTATCTTTAATAAAAAAACGGCAGGAATATGTTGTTATCAAAAAGAAAGTAATATTTGCTATTAAGCCAAATAAAATAAAGGTGGGGTTAATTTCCACTGAGTGGTTAGAATTAACAATACCTAAAAATAATAAGGTAGGCAGAGTAATCTGAAAAACCAGTTTCGATGCGTTATCAACAAAGGCATCGTGGATGATGCCGATACGCTTTAAGAACCAGCCTAAAAAAAGCGACGAGACAAATTGGGCCAGTGACCGACAGTGAAAAGGAGAGTGATTGCCAAAACATGCTTGATTCCTGTGATATTAGTAGGTTATTTCATTACGTTACTTGAATAACAATAAACGAGGGAAAATCATTATTTAACTATTTTGAACTAATGTTTCATAAATCAAAGCAAAAAGACAGTGTTGGAATGGATTATTTTTTTAAAAATAATTAAGCGACTTATTTGTAGAAGGTAATTAACGATAAGATCTATTTTATATTGTATGTGAATAGGGTAGATTATAGCGCAAATTAAAATAGGAGTAAGCTAAATGAACCCAATCATTCAAACCCTTAAAGATCATAATGTCAGCGATGAAAAAATCGTCGAAGTTTTTCAAGCATTAACACAAAACCCACTCGAAGCGATGAGCATTATCTCTACGCTAGGCATTGAGCAGAGTAAATTACAAGCATTGATGATGATGGTCATGACTAATCCTGATTTAATTAAGCAAGCAGTCGACGAGTTAGGTTTAGACTTCTCAAAAGTTGAGGAAGCGAAAGAAATCCTAAAAGAGAATCAACAGCAACAACAATGATTGTTGCTGTTTGTCGGTATCGAATTAAGCTCGGAGGCCTATCAAGTAGAAGCATGGTATTAAGCATAAAAACGAGGTTTACCGACTTTAAAACAACTTTTTGATAAAAACTCATGATTATCACGTTACAAAAGGCAGAAAACTCCTTATACTGACGTGCTTTATTTTTAGGTCTCAAGCTTTAATAGCTTTTTACCGTACTTATTGGCTGGTTTGTTGATAAGTATTATTAATATTTAACACTGGATAGATGAGTTATGAACGCAACAAATACCGAAAACAGCAGTAGTTCAATGGATGGACTAAAATGGGCTGTCACCATTATTTTATTAGTCGCTATTATCGTTGGTAATTACATGTATGGAGAACAGTTGCATGTTGTTGCTCGTGTTCTAATACTACTTGTGATGGGCGCTTTAGCATTGCTATCAGGTCTGCGTTAACAGCAAAAGGTAAAACCTTTGTTGAGTTTGCAAAAGATTCTCGTTTAGAAGTACGTAAAGTGGTTTGGCCTACACGACAAGAAACAGTACAAACAACCCTTATTATTCTAGCAGTTTCTACAATTGTTGGCTTAATACTTTGGGGTCTTGATGGCGTCTTTGTGCGTGTTGTTGCTTTCATTACCACATCTATTTAAGTTTAAGGGTTTAATATGTCTGAAGAAGTACAAAAGAAAAGATGGTACGTAGTACAAGCTTTCTCTGGTTTTGAAGGTCGAGTACAAAAAACGTTAATCGAGCATATTAAATTAAACGAAATGGAAGAACATTTCGGCGAAATTTTAGTGCCAACCGAAGAAGTGGTTGAGATGCGTGCAGGTCAAAAACGTAAAAGTGAACGTAAATTCTTCCCTGGTTATGTATTAGTTGAAATGGCTATGAATGATGCAAGCTGGCATTTGGTTAAAAATACTGACCGTGTAATGGGCTTCATTGGTGGAACAAAAGAGCGTCCAGCGCCGATTTCACAAAAAGAAGTTGATAACATTATGAATCGCTTGAAAGAATCTGTTGATTCTCCACGTCCTCGTACATTATTCGAAGCTGGTCAAATTGTTCGTGTTATCGATGGCCCATTTGCAGATTTCAGCGGTACAGTAGAAGAAGTAGATTACGATAAGAGTCGCTTAAAAGTATCTGTATCTATCTTCGGTCGTGCAACACCAGTTGATCTTGAGTTTTCTCAAGTAGAGAAAGACTAGGAATAATAGCTGTCAGTTAATAGCTGTCAGCTTTCAGTAAAAGACACTTCGCAAAAATTTGCGGGTGTTAATTAAGCGAAAGGCTTTTTCTCATGTTCTGAGATAAAGCCTTTCGCTTTTTTGTTTAATAGCCTCCCAGCTCTTTATTTATGGGGACTAGCAGTCGATTTAAACTGACGGCTGACGGCTGACAGCTAACAGCTTTTTTATAGTTCAAAAAAAGTACAAAATAACTTGTTAAAGGCGGTCGATTATTGATATAATTTGCCGCCTTTTTTATTTGGCTGTTAACTCAGTGATAAAATCGAGCATTTATTTTTTAACGGGAAGCTGACACTAAAAATCAGCGTTAAACCCAAACATAGGTAGTATTATCATGGCTAAAAAAGTACAAGCATATATCAAGTTGCAAGTATCAGCTGGTATGGCTAACCCGTCACCACCAGTTGGTCCTGCATTAGGTCAACACGGTGTAAATATCATGGAATTCTGTAAAGCATTCAATGCAAAAACAGACTCTATTGAAAAAGGCGCTCCAGTACCTGTAGTAATTACAGTTTACTCTGATCGTTCTTTTACTTTCGAAACTAAGACTCCACCTGCATCTTACCTGCTTCTTAAAGCGACTGGTATCAAATCAGGTTCTGGCGTTCCTAACAAAAACAAAGTGGGTAAAGTAACTGTTGCTCAACTTGAAGAGATCGCTAAAACTAAAGAAGTTGATCTAACGGGTGCCGATCTTGATGCGATGGTACGTTGTATTGCGGGTTCTGCTCGTTCAATGGGCTTGGAAGTAGAGGGTTAATACTATGGCTAAATTATCTAAACGCATGAAAGCGGTACGTGACACTGTAGACGCTACTAAAGAATACGAAATCAATGAAGCAGTTGCACTTCTTCAAAAACTAGCAACTGCTAAATTCAACGAAAGTGTTGATGTATCAGTTAACCTAGGTATTGATTCTCGTCGTAGTGACCAAAACGTACGTGGTGCAACTGTATTACCACACGGTACTGGTCGTGAAGTTCGTGTTGCTGTATTCACACAGGGCGCTAATGCTGAAAAAGCAACAGAAGCTGGTGCGGATATCGTTGGTATGGATGATCTTGTTGCGCAAGTTAAATCTGGCGTGATGGACTTTGACGTTGTAATTGCTTCTCCAGACGCGATGCGTGTTGTTGGTCAATTAGGTCAAATCTTAGGTCCACGTGGTCTAATGCCTAACCCGAAAGTTGGCACAGTAACACCTGACGTAGCAACAGCAGTTAAAAATGCTAAAGCTGGTCAAGTACGTTACCGTAACGACAAGAATGGTATTATCCATTCTACTATCGGCAAAGCATCATTCTCTGCTGAACAAATTCAAGGAAACCTTGAAGCACTACTTGTTGCGCTTAAAAAAGCAAAACCAGCTGGCGCAAAAGGTATTTTTGTGAAAAAAGTTACTTTATCTACAACTATGGGTGCGGGTGTTAAAATTGACCAAGCATCACTTAATGCTGTAGTAGCGTAATTTTTTGTAGCGACAGTTCACAATTTTATTGTAAAACTGTTGCTATACAAGACGAGGAATTATCTATATAATTCTTCGCCTTACTTTGGAGGGCCTTAGGTCCCTTCTGAGACCGTAGGTGTAAGAGCTTGATAGATTACTCTTTTACTTAATTTCCTACGTAGATGGTGCCGGACCCCAGAAAGAATTATTCTACTGGATCCGATTGCCGAAATAGTGCCCCATTTATTTTTGTGGGGGTGTTTACTGGTGTAATAACCAGTGGAATCCAGGAGTAAAACCAAATGACATTAAGACTCGAAGACAAGCAAGCTATTGTCGCTGAAGTTAATGTAGTAGCGCAAGTCTGCTCTGTCTGCTGTTGTTGCCGATTCACGTGGCGTAACAGTTGGTGCAATGACTGAACTTCGTGCAAAAGCGCGCGAAAATAATGTTTACCTACGTGTTGTTCGTAATACATTAGCTCGTCTTGCAGTAAAAGATACAGACTTTGCATGTCTAGCAGACTCGTTTACTGGTCCTACAATCCTTGCATTTTCAAACGAAGCATCCAGGTGCAGCGACGCGTCTTTTAAAAGACTTCGCTAAAGCAAATGAAAAGTTTGAAGTTAAAGGGTTAGCATTTGAGGGTGAATTCATTGAAGCCGCTCAAATCGACCGTCTAGCGACACTACCGACATACGACGAAGCAATTGCGAAACTGATGGCTACTATGAAAGAAGCTGCGGCTGGCAAACTTGTACGTACTCTGGTCGCTATCCGCGACCAGAAAGAAGAATCTGCGACTTAATCGCTGTCATTTATTAATTTTTTTAAAGTAGGAATTGACTCATGTCTCTAACTAAAGACCAAATCATTGAAGCAGTTGCTGAATTATCAGTAATGGAAGTTGTTGAACTAATCGAAGCAATGGAAGAAAAATTCGGCGTATCTGCGATACTGCTGCAGTTGTTGCTGGTCCAGTTCTCTGCTGGCGAAGTCATGCTGAGCAAACTGAATTTGACGTTGTAATGACTGCATTCGGTGACAACAAAGTTAAAGCAATCAAAGCAGTACGTGGCGCTACAGGTCTTGGCCTGAAAGAAGCTAAAGGCGCTGTTGAAGCTTGCCCAACAGTAATCAAAGAAGTCGCAACTAAAGAAGAAGCAGAAGCTCTTAAAGCTGAACTTGAAGAGATCGGCGCAACTGTTGAACTTAAATAAGTTAGTTTCATAACTTATTCGCCATGAAAATGGCAATGGCTGGTGATTATTTAATCACCGGCCTTTTTGCGCTATAGGATACCGTGATTTTTCATTGTTTTTTACGGTCATCGGACATTAAAGTTGATGTTATATAATGCATCATTAAGACAAAACATTGTGCGCCGTTGTCGAACAAATTAGTGCCTACAAGCTAGGTCAGACAGCTATGATTACTTATCAGCGAGCAAAGGAACCACATGGGTTACTCTTATACTGAGAAAAAACGTATTCGTAAGGATTTTGGGAAGCGCCCACAAGTAATGGAAAAACCATACTTGTTGGAGATTCAACTAGATTCATTCAAACGATTCATCGAAGTCGATTTAACTGGGGAAGTAGGACTACAAGGCGCATTTAACAGTATTTTTCCTATCGCTAGTTATTCCGGCACATCAGAACTGCAATATGTAAGCTACCGTCTTGGTGAGCCTGTATTTGATGTTAAAGAATGTCAAATTCGTGGTGTTACTTATTCAGCTTCTTTACGCGTTAAATTACGTCTTGTTATTTATGATCGCGATGCACCAGCTGGTACAGTTAAAGATATCCGTGAACAAGAAGTTTATATGGGTGAAATGCCACTCATGACAGACAACGGTACTTTTGTTATCAATGGTACAGAACGTGTTATCGTATCTCAATTACACCGTTCTCCTGGTGTATTCTTCGACCACGATAAAGGTAAAACACATAGTTCTGGTAAAGTACTTTATAACGCACGCGTTATTCCTTACCGTGGTTCATGGTTAGACTTTGAATTCGATCCTAAAGACAATCTTTTTGTTCGTATTGACCGTCGTCGTAAACTACCTGCGACAATCATCTCGCGTGCACTTGAGTACACAACGGAAGAAATTCTTGAAATGTTCTTTGAGACAACTCACTTTGAAATCAAAGATGGTGTTATCTCAATGGATCTTATTGCTGACCGTTTACGAGGCGAGCAATTTGCTTTTGATATTGCAAGCAGTGGCAAAGTGTATGTTGAGACTGGCAAGCGTGTTACTGCTCGTCATATTAAGCAATTACAAAAAGATAATGTTAGCAAGATTGAAGTACCACTAGAATTTTTAGAAGGTAAAGTCTCTGCGAAAGATTACATCAGTACTGAAACTGGTGAAATCATTGTTAATGCAAATGATATTTTAACGCTAGAGTTATTGGCTGAGCTTGCTCAATCAGGTATCAAAGAATTCGAAGTTATCTACACCAATGAATTAGATCGTGGTGCATTTATTTCCGATACTCTACGTGTTGATGCTTCAACTAATCGCTTAGAAGCACTAGTTGAAATCTACCGTATGATGCGCCCAGGTGAGCCACCAACAAAAGACGTCGCAGAAGGTTTATTCCAAAACCTATTCTTTGCTGAAGAACGTTACGACCTATCAAAAGTGGGACGTATGAAGTTCAATCGTCGTGTTGGTATTGATGGTGATTTAGGTGTTGGTACATTATCTAATGAAGATATCCTAAGTGTAATGAAAACACTGATTGATATCCGTAATGGTAATGGCATTGTTGATGACATTGACCATCTTGGTAACCGTCGTATTCGTTGTGTTGGCGAAATGGCTGAAAACCAATTCCGTGTTGGTTTAGTACGTGTTGAACGTGCTGTTAAAGAGCGTCTATCATTAGGTGACCTTGATGCAACTATGCCTCAAGATCTAATTAACGCTAAACCTATTTCTCTTGCTGTTAAAGAGTTCTTTGGTTCTTCACAACTGTCTCAGTTCATGGACCAAAATAACCCGTTATCAGAAGTAACACATAAACGTCGTATTTCTGCTTTAGGCCCAGGTGGTTTAACACGTGAACGTGCTGGTTTTGAAGTACGTGACGTACATCCAACCCACTACGGTCGTTTATGTCCAATTGAAACGCCTGAGGGACCAAACATTGGTCTAATTAACTCACTAGCGACTTTCTCTCGTACAAATGATTACGGTTTCTTAGAAACACCTTACCGTAAAGTAGTAGACGGAAAACCAACGGAGCAAGTTGATTACCTATCTGCTATTGAAGAAGGTTCGTTCGTTATCGCACAGGCATCTGCAAGCGTTGATGAAAATGGCTTATTAAATGAAGAATCAATTCCATGTCGTCATCAAGGTGAAACAACCTTCATGGCACCTGAAAATATTGATTATATGGATGTGTCACCACAACAGATTATCTCTGTTGTCGCGTCACTAATTCCATTCCTTGAACATGATGATGCTAACCGTGCCTTAATGGGTGCAAACATGCAACGTCAAGCTGTTCCTACTTTACGTGCTGATAAACCATTAGTAGGTACAGGTATTGAACGTCGCTTGGCAATCGATTCAGGTGTAACAGTTATCGCTAAGCGTGGCGGTGTTATCGATTACGTTGATGCGTCACGTATCGTTGTTAAAGTTGATGATGCAGAGCTACTTCCTGGTGAAGCGGGCATCGATATCTACAACTTAACTAAATACACGCGTTCAAATCAGAATACTTGTATTAACCAAAAACCAACCTGTAAACCAGGCGAGCCAATCGTTCGTGGTGATGTGTTAGCAGATGGCCCATCAACAGATATGGGTGATTTAGCACTTGGTCAAAACATGAAGATTGCCTTCATGCCTTGGAATGGTTATAACTTTGAGGATTCGATCCTAATTTCTGAGCGTGTATCGCAAGAAGATCGTTTCACTACTATTCATATCCAAGAGTTCTCATGTGTTGCACGTGAAACTAAATTGGGTAGCGAAGAAATTTCTGCCGATATCCCTAACGTAGGTGAAGCGACATTAAGCAAACTAGATGAATCTGGTATTGTATATGTTGGTGCTGAAGTTAAACCTGGTGATATTCTTGTTGGTAAAGTGACACCTAAAGGTGAAACACAACTAACACCAGAAGAAAAATTATTACGTGCTATTTTCGGTGAGAAAGCGTCTGATGTTAAAGATAGCTCTCTACGTGTATCTAACTCAACTTACGCGACAGTAATTGACGTTCAAGTCTTTACTCGTGATGGTGTAGAGAAAGATAAACGTGCACTTGAAATTGAAGAAATGCAATTGAAAGTCGCTAAGAAAGATTTGAATGAAAAATTCAAAATCCTTGAAAATGCGATTTTCGAAAAAGCATTAAGCATCTTAATTGGCGCAGGCCAAGATGAGCAACGTTTACTACAAATGCCTCGTGCACAGTGGTTAGAAGTTGTTATCGATGACGAAGAAAAACAAACACATTTAGATCAAATCATTAGTCAATATGATGCTGTTAAAGCGGATTACGATAAAGAGTTTGATCTTAAACGTCGTAAAATTACACAGGGTGATGATTTAGCACCTGGTGTTCAAAAAATCGTTAAAGTATACCTAGCAGTACGTCGTCGCCTACAACCAGGTGATAAAATGGCTGGTCGTCACGGTAACAAAGGTGTTATCTCAAACATCGTTCCTGTAGAAGATATGCCACACGATAAGTTTGGTGTACCGGTTGATATCGTACTTAACCCACTGGGTGTACCATCACGTATGAATATCGGTCAGATTCTTGAGACTCACTTAGGCCTTGCTTGTAAAGGTGTTGGTGAAAAACTTGAGCGTATGATCAAAGACCAACGTGAAGTTGAAATGCCAAAAGTACGTGAATTTGTACAAAAAATGTATTCATTTGGTGATGCGCCTTGTCATGTTGATCTCAATGATTTCGATGATGAAGCGGTATTACGCTTGGCTAAAAACCTATACAAAGGTTTACCAATTGCGACACCTGCCTTCGATGGTGCACATGAATCTGAAATTCGCGAATTATTAAGAATGGCTGATTTACCAGAATCTGGTCAGTTACAATTAACTGATGGACGTACTGGTTTAGAGTTTGAACGCCCTGTAACCGTTGGTTACATGTACATGCTGAAATTGAATCACTTAGTTGATGATAAAATGCATGCGCGTTCTACCGGTTCTTATAGTCTTGTTACTCAGCAACCACTTGGTGGTAAAGCTCAGTTCGGTGGCCAGCGTTTCGGTGAGATGGAAGTATGGGCACTACAAGCATTTGGTGCGGCGTATACGCTTCAAGAAATGCTAACTGTTAAATCAGATGATGTTAACGGTCGTACTAAGATGTATAAAAACATCGTTGATGGCGACCATAGAATGGAACCAGGCATGCCTGAATCATTCAACGTATTGTTGAAAGAAATCCGTTCATTAAGCATTAACATTGAGCTTGATGAGGCAAACTAAGATTCGTTTTAGTTAAAAATATGTGGCGTCTTATTACCCAAGGCGCCTAGTTTTAACTCCTATGGGAGAGTAGCGTGAAAGACTTACTTAAGTTTTTAAAGCGACAAAACAAATCCAAAGAATTTGATGGCATTAAAATTGGCTTAGCATCGCCAGAGCAAATCCGTTCTTGGTCTTTTGGTGAAGTTAAAAAACCAGAAACTATTAACTACCGTACTTTCAAGCCTGAACGTGAAGGTCTTTTCTGTGCGCGTATCTTTGGTCCAATCAAAGACTATGAATGTCTTTGTGGTAAATATAAGCGCCTAAAACATCGTGGTGTTATCTGTGAGAAGTGTGGCGTAGAAGTTACACAGTCTAAAGTTCGTCGTGACCGCATGGGTCATATCGAATTAGCATCTCCAGTTGCGCATATTTGGTTCCTTAAATCATTACCATCTCGTATCGGCTTAATGCTTGATATGACACTTCGTGATATCGAACGTATTCTTTACTTCGAATCTTTCGTTGTTGTTGAGCCTGGTATGACTGACCTTGAGCGCCGTCAAATTCTTCTTGAAGAAGAATACCTAGACATGCTTGAGCAATGGGGCGATGAATTTGAAGCATTAATGGGTGCTGAAGCAGTTTTTGCATTATTAAAACAGCTTGATCTTGACCATGAAATCGCTGAAATGCGCGAAGAGTTAGAAACTACTAATTCAGAAACAAAGCGTAAGAAATTAACTAAACGTCTAAAATTAGTTGATTCATTTAATGAGTCTTCTAATAAACCAGAGTGGATGATTTTAACAGTACTACCTGTACTTCCACCTGATTTACGTCCACTAGTACCACTAGATGGCGGTCGTTTTGCTACCTCTGACTTAAATGACTTATACCGTCGTGTTATTAACCGTAATAACCGTCTAAAACGTCTATTAGATCTTGCAACACCAGACATTATCGTACGTAACGAAAAACGTATGTTACAAGAGTCTGTGGATGCATTATTAGATAATGGTCGTCGTGGTCGTGCAATTACTGGATCAAACAAGCGTCCTCTTAAATCGCTTGCAGATATGATCAAAGGTAAACAAGGTCGTTTCCGTCAAAACTTACTAGGTAAACGTGTAGATTACTCTGGCCGTTCTGTAATTACCGTTGGTCCAACACTACGTTTACACCAATGTGGTCTTCCTAAGAAAATGGCACTTGAGTTATTCAAGCCGTTTGTTTATGGAAAATTAGAAGCATTAGGTTTAGCGACAACGATTAAAGGCGCTAAGAAATTAGTAGATCGTGAAGGTGGTGAAGTTTGGGATATCCTAGAAGGAGTTATCCGTGAACATCCAGTGCTACTTAACCGTGCACCAACACTTCATAGATTAGGTATCCAAGCATTTGAACCTGTACTTATCGAAGGTAAAGCGATTCAGCTTCATCCTTTAGTATGTGCGGCATACAACGCCGACTTCGATGGTGACCAAATGGCGGTACACGTACCGTTAACAATCGAAGCACAGCTTGAAGCTCGTACTCTGATGATGTCTACCAATAATATCCTTTCACCAGCTAATGGTGAACCGATTATCGTACCATCGCAAGACGTTGTATTAGGTCTTTACTACATGACGCGTTCTAAAATTAACGCAAAGGGTGAAGGCATGTGGTTCCAGAATGCTAAGGAAGTTGAAAAAGCTTACCGTGCACGTGTTGTGGACATGCAAGCAATCGTCAAAGTACGTATGACACAAACTCATATTGCTGATGATAAATCGCGTACTCAAACGACAGAAATTGTTGAAACGACAGTGGGTCGTGCAATTCTATCGCTTATCATGCCAGAAGGCCTGCCTTTCTCGCACGTTGATTTAGATATGGGTAAAAAAGCAATCTCTAACGTACTGAATGCTTGTTACCGTTTATTAGGTATCAAAGACACAGTTATCTTTGCAGACCAATTGATGTACACAGGTTTTGAATATGCAACATTATCTGGTGCCTCTGTTGGTATCGATGATATGGTTATTCCTGATGCTAAGAAAAAATTAGTTGATGAAGCAGAAGAGCAAGTTTCTGAAATCTACGAACAGTTCCAAGCTGGTCTTGTAACAGCGGGTGAGCGCTATAACAAAGTGATCGATATTTGGGCAAGTACCAACGATCAAGTTGCTAAATCTATGATGGACAACTTATCTACGGATCAAGTTGAAAATGCACAGGGCGAATACGTAGAACAAAAATCATTTAACAGTGTTTACATGATGGCCGACTCTGGTGCTCGTGGTAGCCCAGCACAAATACGTCAGCTTGCTGGTATGCGTGGTCTAATGGCAAAACCTGATGGTTCTATCATCGAAACGCCAATCGTAGCGAACTTCCGTGAAGGTCTAAACGTACTTCAGTACTTCATCTCGACGCATGGTGCACGTAAAGGTCTAGCCGATACCGCACTTAAAACAGCAAACTCGGGTTACCTAACTCGTCGTCTTGTTGATATTGCACAGGATTTAGTAATTACTGAAGAAGATTGTGGAAGTACAGAAGGTCTGCTCATTAAACCACTTATTCAAGGTGGTGATATTGTTGAGCCGTTACGTGAACGTGTACTTGGTCGTGTTGTTGCTCAAGACGTTATCAAGCCAGGAACGAAAAAAGAAGTATTACTTGCTCGTAATACCTTACTTGACGAAAAACTGTGTGACCTTATCGAAGAATGTTCTGTTGACCAAATTTGGGTTCGCTCAGTTATTACTTGTAATACAGACTTTGGTGCTTGTCTTGCTTGTTACGGTCGTGACTTGGCTCGAGGACATGTTGTTGGTCAAGGTGAAGCAATCGGTGTAATGGTCGCACAGTCAATCGGTGAACCTGGTACTCAGTTAACCATGCGTACATTCCACATCGGTGGTCGTTGCATCGCGTCTTGCTTCTGAAAATAACATTGCTGTTAAAAATGGCGGTAAGATCAAGTTACATAATGCTAAATTTGTTATTAACTCTGACAATAAAGTAGTTGTAACATCTCGTTCAACAGAATTAACTATTATTGATGAACTAGGTCGTACCAAAGAGAATCACAAATTACCTTACGGTTCGATACTTGAGAAGCAAGATGGTGCAGATATCGCAATTGGCGAAGTTATCGCTAACTGGGACCCGCATACGCATCCGATTATCACTGAGGTAGAAGGTAAGATTCAATTCCTTGATTTCGTTGAAGGGATCACAATTAAGAAACAAACAGATGAACTAACTGGTTTATCAAGTATTGTTGTTATTGATCCTGCACAGCGTCCAAGTGCTGGTAAAGAAATGCGTCCAACAGCTAAACTTGTTGATTTCGATGGTAATGACCTGTTTATCCCAGGTACTACAGTTGTCGCACAATACACACTTCCTGCTAACGCGATTGTTAGTCTTGAAGATGGTGCAGAAGTGAAGGTTGGTGATGCGGTTGCTCGTATTCCACAGGAAAGCTCGAAAACACGTGATATTACCGGTGGTCTACCTCGTGTTGCTGACTTGTTTGAAGCACGTCTTCCAAAAGATCTTCGCAATATTGGCTGAAGTATCAGGTACATTATCATTTGGTAAAGAGACTAAAGGTAAAGTACGTCTGATCATCACTCAAGCTGATGGCAGTACTTACGAAGAAATGATCCCTAAATGGCGTCATCTAAACATCTTCGAAGGTGAGAAGATTGAAAAAGGTGAGGTTATTTCTGATGGTCCTGAGTCACCACATGATATCTTACGCTTACGTGGTATTAGCCCAGTTGCTAACTACATCACTAACGAAGTACAAGAAGTTTACCGCTTACAAGGCGTAAAAATTAATGATAAACACATTGAGGTTATCGTTAATCAAATGCTACGTAAAGGTATGATCACTGATTCTGGTGATTCTAGCTTCTTAGTTGGTGAACAAGCTGAAGTAGTACGTGTTCTAATTGAGAACCGTCGCTTAGAAGCTGAAGGTAAGCAACCAGCTAAATTTGATTACCAATTATTAGGTATCACTAAAGCATCATTGGCAACGGAATCATTTATTTCTGCCGCATCTTTCCAAGAAACAACACGTGTTCTTACGGAAGTCGCTGTTGCAGGTAAATGTGACAAACTACACGGTCTTAAAGAGAACGTTATCGTTGGTCGCTTGATTCCAGCTGGTACTGGTTTTGCTCATCATAAAGCGCGTGCAGTTGATAAACTGAAAGCACTTGAGCCAGAGCCGATTGAACCAGTAGTAGATATCGACGCGACTGAACAAAATCTTGCGGATCTATTAAACGCAGTTGATTTTGGTGAATAACATCAGCTTAAAAAGCTAGAAGGCTTCGAGCCGGAAAGCTTTAAGTAATAAAAAGGTGCTTCGGCACCTTTTTTTATGCCTGAAGTAAAAGCCGGAAGGTTATAAGGCTGTAGGGCTATAAGGCCTTAAGGCCATAAGGATAGAAGGCTAGAGGGCAAAAGCTTTCCAGCTTTCCAGCTTTCCAGCTTTCTAGCTTTCTAGCTTTCTAGCTTTCCAGCTTTCTAGCTTTCTAGCTTTCCAGCATTTAAGCCTTTTATCTCGCCCCTATTGTTTTTCCTCGTTTTCTACTTCAATATAGTGCAACAAAATTTAATTAATTAGGGTTTAAACACAATGACTACAAAAACAATCATTTCAACAGAAAATGCACCAGCGAGCAATTGGCCCATACTCACAGGCAAATCAAATTGGTAACCTACTATATACTTCTGGTCAAATTCCACTTGATCCAGAAACGATGGAAGTAGTTGAAGGTGGTATTACAGAGCAAACTGAACAAGTGATGAAAAACCTGATTGCTGTTTTGGAAGAAGCGAAGGCATCTGCTTCAACAGTTGTGAAAACAACCTGTTTTATTAAAGATATGAATGACTTTGTTGCTTTTAATGCAGTTTATGGAAAATATTTTCCTGAAAATGCACCTGCACGCTCATGTGTAGAGGTTGCGCGCCTACCTAAAGACGTATTAGTTGAAGTTGAAGCAATCGCTGTTGTTGCTTAAACCTGTAACAGACCAATAAGAAAGTAAAAATGCCTAAGATTCCAAAAAAATTTGCAGTGATCGTTTCCGGTGCACCCTATGGAACACAGGGGGCGAGTAGTGCTTATCAATTTTGCGCTAATGCTGTAAAAGCAGGACATGAAATCGTTGGAGTCTTTTTTTATCAAGAAGGGGTGTTAAATGCCTCTATGCTTGTTAGCCCTGCTAGTGATGAAATTAATTTAACTGAACTTTGGGTCGCATTAGCTACGCAATATCAGTTTCCCTTAGAAGTATGTGTCTCTGCCGCTTTGCGTCGGGGCATCGTTAATGAAGAAGAAGCACAACAGTTATCGCTACATCAATTTAATTTAAAAGCACCTTTTTTATTAAGTGGTTTAGGTCAATTAGCTGAATTGAGTGCAAAATCCGACCGTTTGGTACAATTTAAATGAGTGAAAAAAATAGGCATTATTAATAAATGTGCGCCACATGGTAATGCACAGGGGCGAGAATCTCTTGATTTAACGCTTGCGATGTCAGCTTTTAATGAATCATTGTCAGTGTTTTTTATCGATGATGGCGTGTACCAGTTAGTTGCTAACCATATTACTGATGGCTCTTTACAGAAGCATTACCAACCTCTTTTTAAAATGCTTGATTTGTATGATGTAGAAAATATTTATGTCTGTGAACAGTCATTATTGCAACGAGGAATTCAAAAAGAAGCACTACTCATTGAAGCAACAGTTATAAACAATGCTCAATTTAAAAAATTCCTTTCTCTTCAAGATCAGTTATTAAGCTTTTAAATGTCTATATTACATACCTTAAATACATCGCCCTTCCAAACACTTGCTTTACAGCAATGTTTATCTCTATTAAATGATGCAGATACACTGCTTTTGTTAGAGGATGGTGTCATAGCATCACAGGCAAAACATAGTTTATTTAACGAGTTAAATAAACTGGCTGACCAAGGTCGATTAAAAGTTCTTACCTCAGACCTCATTGCACGTGGTATTGATAATCTAATTGGTGATAAATGTAGTTATAATGATTTTGTTACTCTGGTTGCAGAGCATAAAAGTCAAATGGCTTGGTAAAAAAAGCTATAAGGCTATAAGGCTATAAGCTTGAAGGTCATTTCCGCTTTCTAGCCTTCCAGCATTCTGGCTTTAAAGCGTCTCTCCTTTCTTTTTTCTGTGATCACAATCCTAATTGCTTAATTATTGACTCCTATTTATAAGCAGCGTAAACTCTTGCGACCCTAAATTATAGGGTTTGATTTTTCACACACAACTAGGAGCTATTTAATAATGGCAACAATTTCACAATTGGTACGCAAACCGCGTAAGGACAAAGTTCAAAAAACTAATGTTCCTGCGTTAGAAGCGTGTCCACAAAAACGTGGTGTATGTACTCGTGTATATACTACTACACCAAAAAAACCTAACTCAGCGATGCGTAAAGTTGCTCGTGTTCGTCTTACTAACGGTTTCGAAGTTACTTCGTACATCGGTGGTGAAGGCCATAACTTGCAAGAGCATAGTGTAATCTTGATCCGTGGCGGTCGTGTAAAAGATTTACCGGGTGGTTCGTTACCACACAGTTCGTGGTGCACTTGATACTTCAGGTGTTGCGGATCGTCGTAAAGGTCGTTCTAAATACGGTACTAAGAGACCTAAGTCTTAAGTTCTTCCGTAAGTAAGGCCAAACAAACACTATTTTAATTTAATATGTTTTGGGTAAAATCCTGAAGCGCACGGAGATATAAGATGCCAAGAAGACGCGTCATAGCTACTCGTAAAGTACTTCCAGATCCTAAGTTCGGATCGGAAATTCTTGCAAAATTCGTTAACGTTGTAATGGTTGACGGTAAAAAATCTATTTCAGAAAAAATCGTATACGGTGCTCTAGAAGCGACTTCTCAAAAAACTGAGAAAGCGACATTAGACCTTTTTGAAGTAGCTCTAGAAAACATCCGCCCAAGCGTAGAGGTTAAATCTCGTCGCGTTGGTGGTTCAACATACCAAGTTCCTGTAGAAGTTCGCCCTTCTCGTCGTAATGCGTTAGCAATGCGTTGGTTAGTTGAAGCTTCTCGTAAGCGTGGTGAAAAATCAATGGCATTACGTCTAGCTGGTGAGCTAGTAGATGCGACAGATAATAAAGGTTCAGCGGTTAAGAAACGTGAAGACGTTCACCGCATGGCAGATGCTAACAAAGCATTCGCTCATTACCGTTGGTAGGATCTTAACGCAAGCTTTTGCTTGTGTTTTTGCTTTAAAAATTAATTATTAGTATTTAAAGGATATCAGTTTGGCACGGATTACAGCTATTGAGCAATACCGAAATATCGGGATCGTTGCTCATGTCGATGCAGGAAAAACAACAACGACTGAACGTATTTTGTTCTACACTGGATTATCTCACAAAATGGGTGAGGTACATGACGGTGCGAGCAACAATGGACTGGATGGAGCAGGAGCAAGAGCGTGGTATCACTATCACATCCGGCGCGACGACAACATTCTGGTCTGGTATGGAAGGTCAGTTTGAAAAGCATCATATCAACATTATTGATACACCTGGACATGTAGACTTCACTATTGAAGTTGAGCGTTCATTGCGTGTGCTTGATGGTGCTGTGGTTGTATTTTGTGGCTCATCAGGTGTAGAGCCTCAATCAGAAACTGTTTGGCGTCAAGCAAACAAATATCACGTTCCGCGTATTGTATTTGTAAACAAGATGGATAGAACAGGCGCTGATTTTGAAGCTGTTGTTGAGCAAATTCGCGACCGTTTAGGCGCAGTTTGTGTACCGATTCATTTAAATGTCGGTGCAGAGGAAGAGTTTAGTGGTGTAATTGACCTCATTAAGATGAAGTTAATTAACTGGAATGATGCCGATCAAGGTATGACGTTTGAATATCACGATATTCCAGCGGACTTATTAGAACGTGCACAGGAGCTACACGAAGAACTTCTCGACGCAGCGGCTGATGCCAACGATGAACTGATGGAAAAATACCTTGAAGAAGGTGAACTTTCTGTCGAAGAAATCAAGCAAGGTTTACGTCAACGTACGTTAAATAATGAAATTGTATTAGCTACTTGCGGTAGTGCCTTTAAAAATAAAGGCGTTCAAGCAGTACTTGATGCAGTGATTGATTTCTTGCCGTCTCCTACGGAAGTTGTTCGCTATTACAGGCATCGACGAACGTGAGAATGACATTGAGTGTCCAGCTGATGATAACGCACCTTTTGCGGCGCTTGCATTTAAAATTGCAACTGACCCATTTGTGGGGACGTTAACGTTTATGCGTGTTTATTCAGGTGTAGTAAATTCAGGTGATCATGTTTATAACTCAGTAAAACAGAAACGTGAGCGTTTTGGCCGTATCGTACAGATGCACGCCAATGACCGAAATGAAATCAAAGAGGTTCGAGCGGGCGATATCGCGATCGCTATCGGTCTTAAAGATGTCACGACGGGTGATACGTTATGTCATGTTGATAATAAAGTGATCCTTGAACGCATGGACTTTCCTGAGCCAGTTATACAAATTGCGGTTGAGCCTAGAACAAAAGCTGACCAAGATAAGTTGACTATAGCACTTGAAAAGTTAGCGACAGAAGACCCTTCATTCCGTGTTGAAACAAATGAAGAAACTGGGCAAATATTACTCTCTGGTATGGGTGAACTTCACCTAGACATTATCGTAGATAGATTACGACGTGAGTTTAGTGTTAACTGTAACGTGGGTAAACCACAGGTAGCATACCGCGAAACCATCCGTCAAACGGCTGAAATCGAAGGTAAATTTATTCGTCAAGGCGAAGGGCCGAGCCAATATGGCCACGTCATTTTAAAACTTGAACCGCTTAAGGCTGGTGCTGGTTTTGAATTTGCTAATGAAATTAGTAAGGGTGATATTATTCCAAAAGAATACTTCCCTGCTATTAGCAAAGGCTGTGAAGAACAAATGAACCAAGGTGTGTTAGCGGGTTATCCAATGCTTGATATTCGAGCAACGCTGATTGGTGGTTCATTCCACGAAACAGATTCGCAAGAAATGTCTTTTAAAGTTGCGGCAATGTTAGGGTTCAGAGATGGCGCATTGAAAGCTGATGCAACAATACTTGAACCAATGATGAAAGTTGAAATTACCACGCCAGAAGACTGGATGGGTGATGTTGTAGGCGACCTTAATCGTCGTCGCGGTATGGTAGAAGGCATGGGGGATGGCCCTGGTGGCGTTAAGATTATCCATGCTAAAGCACCGCTTGCTGAAATGTTTGGTTATGCAACCGCATTACGCTCTGCAACGCAAGGCCGTGCATCGTATTCTATGGAATTTTTAGAATATGCTGATACTCCTAAAAAAATAGCTAACGCAATTATTGAAGCTAAATAAAAAATAAACTAAACTATCGCTTCTCCATGTGATCGCACGTGGATAGGTATTAACTGAATAAGAAGGTACACACTGTGTCTAAAGAAAAATTTGAACGTAATAAACCGCATGTAAACGTTGGTACAATTGGCCACGTCGATCACGGTAAAACAACTCTAACTGCGGCTATCACTAACGTACTTGCTAAAGTAAACGGCGGTATTGCTAAAGATTTCGCATCTATCGATAATGCTCCTGAAGAACGTGAACGTGGTATCACAATCTCTACTTCTCACGTTGAGTACGATACAGAAACTCGTCACTACGCACACGTAGACTGCCCAGGACATGCCGATTACGTTAAAAACATGATCACTGGTGCTCTGCACAAATGGATGGTGGTATTCTTGTTGTTGCTCGCAACAGACGGCCCTATGCCACAAACTCGTGAGCATATCCTACTTTCTCGTCAAGTTGGTGTTCCACATTTAGTTGTTTTCATGAACAAATGTGACATGGTTGATGATGAAGAGCTACTAGAATTAGTAGAAATGGAAGTTCGTGAACTTCTTTCTGAATATGATTTCCCAGGTGATGACTTACCAGTAATTCAAGGTTCTGCTCTTAAAGCACTTGAAGGTGAAGCTGAATGGGAAGAAAAAATCATTGAACTAGCACAAGCTCTTGATGATTACATCCCGCTTCCAGAGCGTGATATCGACAAACCATTCATCCTACCAATTGAAGATGTATTCTCAATTTCAGGTCGTGGTACTGTTGTAACTGGTCGTGTTGAACGTGGTATCATTAAAGTTGGTGAAGAAGTTGAAATCATCGGCCTTAAACCAACTACTAAAACTACTTGTACTGGTGTTGAAATGTTCCGTAAACTGCTTGACGAAGGTCGTGCAGGTGAAAACGTTGGTGTTCTTTTACGTGGTACTAAACGTGAAGAAATCGAACGTGGTCAAGTACTAGCTAAGCCTGGTTCAATCACTCCACATACTAAATTTGAAGGTGAAGTGTACATCCTAAGCAAAGATGAGGGTGGTCGTCACACTCCTTTCTTCAAAGGTTACCGTCCACAGTTCTACTTCCGTACAACTGACATCACTGGTGCTGTAGAGCTTCCAGAAGGTGTTGAAATGGTAATGCCTGGTGATAACCTTAAATTCGTTGTTGACCTAATTGGTCCAATCGCAATGGATGAAGGTCTACGTTTCGCTATCCGTGAAGGTGGCCGTACTGTAGGTGCTGGTGTTGTATCTAAAATCATCGAGTAATAATTACTCTTAGATTTTAAGCAATACAAAAAAGAGAGCTTAAGCTCTCTTTTTTTATGCCTGAAGAAAAACTATGAAGGTGGCGCTATACGGTAAAGAATGTAGGTGCTAGATTCTAAAGTCATCGAGTAATAATTACTCTTAGATTTTAAGCAATACAAAAAAGAGAGCTTAAGCTCTCTTTTTTTATGCCTGAAGAAAAACTATGAAGGTGGCGCTATCACAATATTGGGTAGGTGCTGGAGTTGTATCTAAAATCATCGAATAATCGATAATTTTAAAGAACAATATTAGAAGAGCGCTTAGGCGCTCTTTTTTTATGCCTGTAGAAAAGTTACAAGCGACGAGTCTGAAGCTTCGAGTTTGCACCTTAGGTTTTGTAATTGCGAACTGAGAGAACAGTTGGAGTAGATATTGCTATTTGATGCTAAATGCTCGTCACTCGCGACTACATCGCTTCTTTAAGAATTTCGAGTCTGTAGCTTAGATACTGTAATTGTAAGCTTAAAGCTCAAATTAAAGCTTATGGGGGGTATAGCGTTAGGTATTGCTGTTCGAAGCTAAAAGCTCGTTACTGGATAATTTCTTTAAAAAGTATTGAGCTAGTAGCTTAACCAATGCCACTTATTTTATAAATGGCATGATTGAGGGAATTAGTTCGTGCTGTATTTATTTAAGTGAAGCGTAAAAAGTCGCTAAATCTTCCATATCAACATCAGATAAATTCATTGCTTGAGGAACCATAATGGCAGACATACCACCTTTTCTTTGACCTGCTTTATAAGCCTTTAATGACCCAACTAAATAAGATTCCTTTTGCCCGTTTAAATTTGGATAAATAGGGGCAACCGAAACGCCATTTGCGCCATGGCAAGTCTGCGCACACTGCTGATTTTGCTTTACCTGCGCCGATATCACCTGCAAATACAAAACTTGGTAATGCTAAAATAACAGATGCGATAATCAGTTTTTTCATAAAAATTCCTTTCAACAGTGTATTAAACTAATGTTTTAATTGTAGCTGATAATTTCTAAAAAACCTTGATATGAGTTAAATAAGGTTGGCTAAGTACTTTATAGAGCATACTTAAAACAGTTATTTTTATGCTTTATTTGTTATGTAATATTCCTTTAATTAGCTGATATAATAATTAATTTAACCGGTCTTATACTCTATGCTTATCCCATATCAATCTATTGATAATGAAACACTTTATAATTTAGTTGAATCTTTCATTTTACGTGAAGGTACAGATTATGGAGAAGTAGAGTTTTCACTTAAAGATAAATGCAAAAAAGTCTTATCGCAGATAAAATCTGGTGAGGTTCTGATCCTTTATTCAGAGTTATCAGAAAGCATTACTCTTATTACTAAACAACAGTTTAATATGCAAATGAATGAATAGTTGGGTGTTATTTAGTTAATTTATATGGTAGTTTTTACTTAAATAGAATAGATTTAGATTAAAATAATCTTTTTGCTTAAAAAATGTTGTTACTTTTTGACAAAGGTCTAATTTACAAAAGAACATTGAGTCATTAATGTTAACGAGTACACGTAAAAAGAGATACAATTACTATTATTAATGACAGCACTGTCATTTAGCTCCTGTTGAATTAATAACAACGAGAGATAGCCTTTTAGCTATTCAATACAGATTAAGGAAGTTCAATGATCATCACTAAACCACAGACGGATCCAACATTAGAATGGTTTTTATCGCATTGTCATACTCATAAATATCCAGCGAAAAGCATGTTAATTCATGCCGGTGAAAAAGCAGATACTCTATATTTCATCGTAAAAGGTTCAGTTGCTGTTGTTATCAAAGATGAAGATGGTAAAGAAATGATTCTATCTTATTTGAATCAAGGTGATTTCTTAGGTGAATTAGGTCTATTTGATAAAGCAGAAGATCCTATTCGTAGTGCTTCTGTGAAAGCAAAAACTCCCTGTGAAGTAGCTGAAATTTCTTACAAGAAATTCCAACAATTAATTACAGTAAACCCTGAAATTTTGATGCGTCTTTCTAATCAAATGGCAAATCGTCTACAGATAACAAGTCAAAAAGTAGGTAACTTGGCCTTTTTAGATGTAACAGGTCGTATTGCGAATACTTTATTGGATCTTGCTAAACAACCTGATGCAATGACTCATCCAGATGGTATGCAGATAAAAATTACCCGTCAAGAAATTGGTCAAATTGTAGGTTGTTCTCGTGAAACAGTAGGACGTATTCTAAAAATGTTAGAAGAGCAGGGATTAATTTCTGCACACGGTAAAACTATTGTTGTATTTGGTACTCGTTAATTAATCATTAGCCTTTATTGTACGATAGAAAACGTTAAAACCGCACTTGTTGCGGTTTTTGCATTTATGGAGCACTGCTAGTTTTTCTGTAAGAAGTGTTATAGCTTTGATCAACAATATTCAGGTATAAAAAAGGCGTGATATTTCACGCCTTTTTTTAATTCTTTAGCTCAGAATTATTATTCTAGCTCTTCAGTAACAGCCGCTTCTTTAGTCGCTTCTTCTGGTTTCGCAAGCAGTATTTGACGGAGTTTTGTATCTAACTCTGTCGCCTGCTCAGGGTTCTCAGAGAAGTATTTGCAGGCATTACTCTTACCTTGGCCAATTTTTTCACCATTATATGAGTACCAAGAACCCGCCTTTTCAACTAGTTCATTTTTGACACCAAGGTCAATCATTTCACCAAATTGATTAATTCCTTCACCGTATAAAATTTGGAATTCAGCTTGTTTAAAGGGTGGAGATACTTTGTTTTTAACCACTTTAACACGAGTTTCATTACCAACAATTTCATCGCCATTTTTGACAGCGCCAATACGACGGATATCTAAACGTACAGAAGCGTAGAATTTAAGTGCATTACCGCCTGTTGTTGTTTCTGGGTTACCAAACATAACACCAATTTTCATACGAATTTGGTTAATGAAGATACACATAGTATTGGTTTGTTTAATATTACCCGTCAACTTACGTAATGCCTGTGACATTAAACGCGCCTGTAAGCCCATGTGTGAGTCACCCATGTCACCTTCGATTTCTGCCTTAGGTGTTAGTCTTTCGCAACAGAGTCGACGATAACCACACCAACTGCACCTGAGCGTACTAACATGTCACAAATCTCTAATGCTTGTTCACCAGTATCTGGTTGAGAGATAAGCAAATCATCAATATTTACACCTAGTTTTTTAGCGTAAACAGGATCCAGTGCGTGTTCTGCATCGATAAAGGCACAGGTTTTGCCTTGTTTTTGTGCTTGTGCAATCACTTGTAGTGTTAGTGTTGTTTTACCTGAACTTTCAGGACCATAGATTTCAACAACACGTCCGTAGGGCAAACCGCCTATGCCAAGTGCAACGTCTAGACCTAATGAGCCAGTAGATACTGAGTCAATCTCCATTGTTGCGGAGCCATCACCCAAACGCATAATTGAGCCTTTACCAAATTGTTTTTCAATTTGGCCAAGTGCTATTGCTAATGCTTTATCTTTATTTTTATCCTGACTCATATTATCTCCAGATAATTAGTTATTCAATTTAACTGTGTATGCAAACAGTATACTGCTGATTTATACAGTATCAAGTTATATTTATAAAATTATTTTGTATTTACTCAGGGCGTCGCTATTTAAGCCTACTTCCGCGTTGAAAAATGCTCATTTTAATGGTGGCAGAGTAATTACACTATTTCAATGAGGCCTATTAACGCTAAGCGGATTGCTTGTGAGCGTACTTCTTGTCGATTACCAACAAAATTATAGGTTTGTGTTTTACTATTACCGCGTGCGTTATACCAAGAAAAACAGACTGTACCAACCGGTTTCTCATCACTTCCACCATCTGGTCCGGCAATGCCACTGATAGCTACGCTGATATCGGCTTCAGAGTATTTGACGGCATGAGCGACCATTTGTTCGACAACTTGTTCGGAAACGGCACCATATTTGTCAATGAGGTATTTATCAACGGATAACATCTGCATTTTTGCATCATTACTATAGGTAACAAAACTGCGGTCAAACCATAAAGAACTACCAGGCACTTCGGTGATTGCATATGCAACCCCACCTCCAGTGCAGGATTCTGCTGTTGAACTCACTAAACCGGCTTCGGTTAGCTTTTCACCTAACAAATAAGTTAATTCTTGTCGTGTTTTTTCGCTAAACATAGGTGCCTCCAACATGTTCAAGGTTAGGAATTAATTTTATACCCGTTCCTATTGAAGATGCAAAACTAGTCGCAAATTTTTGTTAAAATCTTGGGCTTAGTAGGTTGATGAGCTAAATCAACTAGGTATTATGCTGTGGCAGTAGACATAAAGTTGCAGTGTCGTTATTCTTCAGGGCGATTTCGATAAAGATCTTATTAGCAAACTAGGTCTAGTTAATGAGTTAGATATGCATTTAGGGAACTTAAGTAAAATATGAAAGTAACAGCAGAACAATTAAAACAACATACACCCATGATGCAACAGTATCTCACCATTAAAAATGAAATCCCTGATACTCTTATGCTTTATCGTATGGGCGATTTTTATGAGTTATTTTTTGAAGATGCTCGTAAAGCGTCACAGTTATTAGGCATTTCCTTGACTCAACGAGGAAAAACCGGTGGCAATGCAATTCCGATGGCCGGCGTGCCTTATCATAGCATTGAAGGTTATTTAGCGAAGCTAATTTCATTGGGTGAGTCGGTTGCTATTGTTGAGCAAATTGGTGACCCTGCGACGAGCAAAGGCCCTGTCGAACGAAAAATTGTACGTATTATTACCCCTGGTACGATAACAGATGAAGCGTTGTTAGATGACAGGCAAGATAATTTACTCTGTGCTGTTTATGAGTTTCAGGATAGTTTTGGTATTGCATCTCTGGATATCGGTAGTGGTCGTTTTATTATTAATCAATTTAAACATAGTGAGACTCTACAAGCGGAGTTACAGCGTTTAAATCCTGCTGAATTGTTATATCCAGATAATTTTGAACATGTTGAATTAATTGAACATTTAAAAACCATTCGTCGTCGTCCTGAATGGGAATTTGAATTAGGTACGGCACGTAATACCCTTAATCAGCAGTTTGGTACCAAAGATCTGATTGGTTTTGGCGTAGAGCAAGCTGAGGTCGCATTGTGTCTTGCGGGTGCATTATTACAATATATTAAAGATACTCAACGTACTAGCCTGCCACATTTGCAATCAATTAAGTTAGAACAAAATATCGATACGGTTATTCTCGATGCTTAGCGACACGTAAAAATCTAGAATTAACACAAAACCTCTCTGGTGGTTTTGATAACACATTAGCTGAAATTTTAGATGTTACCGTCACTCCAATGGGAAGCCGTTTATTAAAGCGTTGGATTCATCAACCTATTCGTAATGTTAATATTCTTAATTATCGTCAAACCATGATTCAAACCTTAATAGATTTGGATCTTAATGCGCCATTAGCTGAGCCATTAAAGCAAATCGGTGATATTGAACGTGTCATTGCTCGTCTCGCATTGCGCTCTGCAAGACCGCGTGATTTAACACGCTTGCGTACTGCTTTTTCATTGTTACCTGAGTTACAACATTTAATTGCCGAGTTACCTAATGAATTAGTAAGCAATCTTAGTAAAGAAATGGGTAATTACCCTGAACTATTAACCTTATTGGAAACGGCTGTTATTGATAACCCTCCTGTTATTATCCGTGATGGAGGGGTGATAAAAGAAGGCTACAATCAAGAGTTAGACCAATGGCGAAACTTAGCGAAAGGTGCGACGGATTACCTGGAAAAGCTGGAGCTACGCGAGCGAGAAGCCACTGGTATCATGACTCTGAAAGTAGGTTATAACCGTGTGCATGGTTATTACATCGAAACTAGTCGCAGTGCTTTGCTGGGCAAGTACCAGAGCATTATGTGCGCCGACAAACACTGAAAAATACTGAACGTTATATTATTGCAGAGCTTAAGGAACATGAAGATAAAGTGCTTGCTAGCCAAGGCAAAGCATTAGCACTAGAGAAAAAGCTTTATGAAGAATTGATCGATAAACTGCTACCTTATTTACAAAAGTTACAATATACAGCACAAGCGTTGGCGGAATTAGATGTGCTTAATACATTAGCAGAGCGAGCATTAACACTTAATTATGTTCGCCCTGTTTTACAAAGTGAACGTGGCATTGTCATCGAAGAAGGGCGACACCCTGTTGTTGAACAGGTAAATAAAACGCCATTTATTGCTAATCCTGTTGCCTTAAATGATCAGCGACGCATGCTCATAATTACAGGTCCTAATATGGGTGGTAAATCCACTTATATGCGTCAAGTTGCTTTAATGGTGTTAATGGCGCATATCGGTAGTTTTATCCCTGCTAGTAGTGCAAAAATAGGTCCTGTAGATAGAATATTCACGCGTATTGGTGCTTCCGATGATTTAGCAAGTGGCCGTTCAACCTTTATGGTTGAAATGACTGAGACAGCGAATATTCTGCATAATGCCACTCAAAATAGTTTAGTACTAATGGATGAAATAGGACGTGGTACTAGTACTTTTGATGGTTTGTCGTTAGCCTGGGCATGTGCAGAAGAGTTGGCTAAAAGTATTCAAGCGTATACCTTGTTTGCAACTCATTACTTTGAGTTAACCTCATTACCTGAAACAATTCCTGAATTAGTTAATGTGCACTTAAATGCCGTTGAACATGGTGAAACAATTGCCTTTTTGCATGCAGTACAAGAGGGCGCGGCTAATAAAAGTTATGGTTTGCAAGTTGCTTCTTTAGCGGGGGTGCCAAGTCGAGTTGTAAAAAATGCAAAACACAAATTACATCAACTTGAATTGAATGCTAACAATACAGTAACAGCAGAAGTGAAAGAGGTTGAACCTCTGGAAGTTGAGAAAGAAGTCAATCCTACCCTGCAATTATTAGCAGAAATAGACCCAGATGAGCTAACACCTAAACAGGCATTAGCTTTACTTTACCAATTAAAAGAGGTTCATGCCTAAAAGCACAAAGAAAAGCTATCAGGAAGTTTAATGGTAGCTTTTCTAAATAAGCGGAGCGAGATCAGCGGGTCGGTAATAAACGGACTTTAATACTTTACCCTGACGAACTATCTTACCTTGCATTTGCACATCTTTAGCGCATTTAGCGATAATAAAATCACCTTTAATGCTATCGGTTAGCTCTACACCTTGTTTGGCATAGAAAGCTTGTGTTTCTTGATATTCAGATTGATTACGGCAGACTTTACTCATATTGCTTGAATGTACTTCATCCCAACAAGGTATAAAATTAATGTCACGTTGTTTAGCGACGTTTAAGAACAAATCAATTAAGTAACTGATTGCGAGATTATCTGATACCTTATTATTACCAAGGTGAACTAAACGTCCCATTAGGACATAAATACTATCAACAATCGCATCTGCTTGTTCAATTTTAGAATCAGCCTCTGCAAGCTCTGTTAGCTCCTCAATAATCAAAGAAGTATGTAAAAGGTCAGCTTTTTCATCTAAAGATTGAGGTTGGTTGCAAGGTAAATCAAAGGTTTCACGGAACTGCTGGATGTCGTTATAAAGATGGTCAAAAATAGTTTGAGTAAGTTGTGAAAGTTGCATGAAAAAACCTTTAAAAAATAAATAAGAAGGCGTAACTTAGCAAAATTATTCAATGCTCGCTAGTTTGCGGATCTCGGCTTGATTTTAAATGCGCTAAAATCAACAGGACCAATAATCAGAAGGCTGATATAAAAATAGATCTGCACAACAACAGGGGGATATTTGCGTAACATTAAAATAAAACAGCAAGAAAAATTAGCGATAAAACTTACTCATCAAATTAAGCAGGGTAAATTTCGACGTATTGACCTATATTTTGCATTGCCTAAAGAGATGGGGATTAACAAGACAACTTTACCAGAAACAGAATATTTTAACGCGACGATTAAAGGTCGACGAGCTTATTTTACCGAAGGTTTGCACTTGCCTTTATTACATACTCGTTTTGCCAGTCGAATGAAACGCTCAACTGATGAATATAAAAATAACCTTAACCTTTTTGCTTACCAATATATTATTGCACTCGATACCGATACTGATGAAACATTAGCGATTAGTGATAGCGAAAGTTTAAATGACTTTTATGTAGCGGCTAGTGAAGTTGCAGAGCAATGTGTCACTATTTTAAAAAAACATCGTTCACATGCACCAAGTGACTCAAAATTACTGGCGGTATTTGAAAATGTAGATAATTACCTTTCCTGGTATACCGAACAATCTATTTTACGAATGTTAGCTAAAAAGCCTCGCCAAACTGAGTTTTCTGAAGCACGCTTAGCCTTATTAGCGCTTTGTGAAGAAGAAAATAAATATCGTCAGGCAAAAGGTTATAACACGGGGTCAACGCTCAATGATGCTAATCGCATTTCAAATAAAATGCGTTTATTACGTCGTTTAATAGAGTATGGCGTGATTTTTAATAGTACAACCTACGAGTTAGGTAATATTACTCGTAAACTAGTTACCGGTGTTGCAACTGCACTTATCATGAGTGTCGTACTAATTTTGATTATTAAAACTCAGGGTGCTTTTAGCAACCTCAGTGCATTAATGATTTTTCTGCTTTCTGTTATTTATGGGGTACGTGAAGTATTTAAAGAAGATTTTAAAAATATGCTTTGGCGTTGGATCAGAAAAGGCAAACCTAAATGGTTACGTACCCTAACCGATTCCACCAGTAAAAATGAAATTGCGACCCAGAGAGTGTGGTTGGATTATATCAAAACTAAAATGTTACCGATGCAGGCGATAGATTTATTAGCACAGAGACATACTCAAAATAAACAAAGCGCCGAGTTTTTACATTATCGTATTGAAACAAAAGTTAATAATGTCGGCTTTCAAGCTGGTTATGATACTTTAGAGGAAACAATTTTTTTCAGTTTACGTCCCTTTGCTCGTTATTTAGAACGCGGAACAGGTATTGTTTATGAGCAAAACCCTCCCGAAAAAAATAGAGAAAAAATACAAAGTACCAGTATTGAGCGTCGCTATCAGATTAATCTTGTAGTGGCGATCAACCAAGGTAGATACACAGAGGAATTTGAACGATATAAAATAACACTCAATCGCAATGGAATTGTCGAGATAGAAAAATCAGGGGAAGCGCCTATAATAGATCCAGAGAATTATAAGCGTTATTCAAAATTAAAGACGTTATTAAACTTTAAAAAATTACAGTTTAGAAAAACTATAGAAGAGACCTACGATAATGGTAATGACGACCAATAAAAATAAACAGAGTAAAAAAGCAACCTATGCCTTTTCCTTTAAACGTTATTTTATCAGTCTCCTTTATTTATTATTGTTAACGGTAAGTATTTACGTGTTTGTTGATGATATTTCCCAACAAACACTGCTACAACTATTTTTCTTTATGGCGATGGGGACTTTAGTTTTACAATCCGTGATTGGATTGATTGCGAATCGCCATAAACGTAAATCTAAAAAATAATATTTCCTACGCTTTGTTATTCTGCAACTAAGGTTTCTATGCGGTAGAAACCTTTATCTTCCTTAGCTAGATGTTTAGCTAAATAAGGCAATGATGCCTGCATATCATTTTTCAGTGTCCAAGGTGGATTAATAACAATCATACCACTTGAGGTCATGCCTTTTTCTCCTGAATCAGCCTCAATGCCTAATTCAAATAACTGAATGTTTTTAATGCCTGAGTCGATTAAAGCACGTTCCATTTGTTTGATGGTAATACGGTTAACAACCGGGTACCAAAGCGCATAAGTGCCAGTTGCAAAGCGTTTTACGGCCTCTGTTAATGTTTCTACCACTTGATGATATTCTGTTTTTATTTCGTAGGACGGATCAATTAATACATAACCGCGTCAGCTCTTTAGGTGGCATGTTAGCCACTAACCCTTTTAATCCATCGCTTTTAAACATCTTAATTTGTCGGTCACCTGAAAAATTTTCACGCATATTGGTGAATTCGTTAGGGTGCAATTCAAAGAGAAACATACGATCCTCTTCACGTAACATTTGTCGTGCGATACTCGGTGAGCCTGGGTAATAAGCTAATTGGCTTTGTGCATTAAACTCGACTACTTGCGCCATATAGTCTGCAACAGGAGAGGGTAGGTCCTTACGCTCCCATAAACGCATAATGCCATTATTAAACTCTTGAGTTTTTAATGCTTGCTCAGAGCTGAGCGAATAAGCACCGCATGACCAGAGTGAGTATCTAAGTAACAAAAAGGTTTATCTTTTTTAAGCATGTGCTTCAAAATAGCAACGGAAACCGTATGTTTTAAAACATCGGCAAAATTACCGGCATGAAAAGAGTGGCGATAGCTAAGCATAGAATGGCCCTAAAGGAGAATAATCAAAAGTAAACGCAGTATAATGAATTTTTAGCTCGAGTGGTAAATAACCTGAAAAGGATTATTGTGCTGTGACATCCTATTTGACAAAGATAATTGAGGTAAGATGGGGTTATGCTATCATCATCGCCCAAAATATTTTGCTGACCTGGAACACTTATGCAAGTTGACGCCTTAAATCCACTGGAAAAACGTACCGCAATTTCATTATCTTTAGTATTTGCCCTGCGTATGTTAGGTCTGTTTATGATCATGCCAGTGTTTGCTATTTATGGGCAAAATCTTGTGGGTTATTCTCCGATGTGGGTTGGTCTTGCAATTGGTGCCTATGGGTTAACGCAAGCGATACTACAAATCCCTGCAGGGATGCTCTCTGATAAATTTGGGCGTCGTCCAATTATCTATATCGGTTTAGTTATTTTTGCACTTGGAAGTATTGTTGCGGCTTACTCTGAAAGTGTTTATGGCGTCACCTTAGGGCGAGCTTTACAGGGCGCAGGTGCAATCGCAAGTGCAGTGTTAGCCCTCGCTTCAGATGTCACCCGTGAAGCACAAAGGCCGAAAGCAATGGGCATGATTGGTGTCAGTATTGGGCTTGCATTTACTGTTTCTATGGTTGCTGGGCCTATACTTGCGCACGCTAATTGGCTTAAAAGGTCTGTTTTTAATGACAGCTACTGGCGCATTACTCGGTATTGCCATTGTGCACTTTATGGTTCCGCATATTGTCAGTAAAGCACCCAAAGGAGAGACAGTTGCTATTCCTGCATTATTAACAGGTTTGATCAAAGATCCGCAATTATTAAGATTGAATTTAGGTATCTTTATTTTACATATGGCATTAACTGCTGTGTTTATTGCGCTTCCACTACAATTACAATCTATGCATTTGTCTCCAGAGGTACACTGGCACATTTATTTACCTGCTTTATTATTATCTTTTGTGATGATTATTCCGATGCTAATTATTCGTCGCTAAAAAAGAAAAATAGGCAGTTTTATCTTTTTGCTATCTTACTTATGGCTACTAGTTTAGTACTGATGTCTGTAACAGAAAATTCTCTAATATTAATGTTCATGTGTATTTTCTTATATTTTACTGCTTTTAATTTCTTAGAAGCTTCCTTGCCAGCATTTATTTCGATGCTTGCGCCTGCTGGTGCAAAGGGCAGTGCAATGGGGATCTATAGTACGTATCAGTTTTTAGGCGCATTTTTTGGTGGTATTGCAGGGGGTGTTTCCTATAAACTACTTGGTAATAGTGGCTTATTTTTATTTTTGGCAAGCCTAATGTTGATTTGGTTTTTATTTCCTGGGGATTACATAACCCAAGTAAAATACGCACGCATACATTAACAGCCAATATCAAAAATGAAGAGCATGCCACGCAACTAACCAATCAATTAATTGACCTTGATGGTGTATTAGAAGTTGTGATAATTATTGAAGAGCAGACTGTATATATTAAGGTGAATAATAAAATATTTTCCATCAATACAGCCCAACAAATTTTAGCTTAAGCGGAGAGAAAAGATGTTTAACCGTAGTGTAAACAAAGTAGTCTTAGTCGGAAATCTAGGTAAAGATCCTGAAATGCGTTACATGCCAAATGGTAATGCGGTAGCAAATTTTTCAATCGCCACCACTGAAAGCTGGAAAAATAAGCAAACAGGTGAATACGAAAATCAAACTGAATGGCATAACCTTACCGTGTTTGGTAAGTTTGGTGAAATGTGTGGCCAGTACCTTAAAAAAGGTGCAAAGGTTTATGTTGAAGGAAAAATTAGAACTGAAAAATGGCAGGATAAAACTTCTGGTCAAGATCGTTTCTCAACAAAAATCATTGTTTCAGAATTACAAATGATGGATGCGCGTAACGACATTCAAGGTGGACAACAGTACCAAAACCAGCCAGCTCCTGGTCCTCAAGGTGGTCAACCGTACCAAAACCCTCAACAAGATCAGCAACGTTCTTGGGAAATGCGCCACAGCAACCACAGCCTAGTGCTCCAAAACAAATGGCTCCTGCTTATCAACCAGCACCTCAGCCTGCTCTGCACAGCCAAAACCTCAGTCCGCGACCTCAAAAGCCAGCACAGTATAATGAGCCATCAATGGATTTTGATGATGATATTCCGTTCTAGACAAAGACAAAATTAAAAAACTAATAAACATACTTTAAACCCAGCATATTGCTGGGTTTTTTATTTTTACTTAATAGTCTTTTGGGTTACACAGTTCAGGAGTAATTTACTTAGTGATTATCAACTTAGCTAAGTTGATAATATTTAATCCATCACCTTGTATTTAAAACATCGGTGACATGCCACTACTTGGGGTATTAAATAATAATAACCCAAGCAATATTAATAAAACTCCGCCGAATAATTGTAATAGACTATTTCCTGTCGATATTTTGTGTTCATCATGGCCTAAATAACGACTGATTATTTTTTTCCTGAAAGAGTTAATAATGCGATGGTGGAAGTAGACATCGCAGTTCCTACTGCCATCAATAAAGCACTTAAAATACCAAGCCAATATATACCAATCATATTAGCAAATAGTAAGGCTAAAATTGCACCGGTACAGGGGCGAATTCCGATACTGATAATAATACCTGCATAGGCTTGCCAAGTTGTTGCTGAGTTTATTTTATCGGCATCGGGAAGGTGTTGATGACCGTCGACACTGGCTATGATCATGGCCATGCCCGTGGTTATGATCATGACTATGTCCATGCTCATGCTTGTGGCCATGATCATGGCTATCTCCGTGACTATGCTCCTGATGCATTTCATGCTTGGTGGATTGATATAGTTTTTTAGAGAGCGAAAAGAGAGCATTGCACCTAGCACTATTACCATTAAAAAACTTAATTTAATAAAATCATCTGCTGTCGCGTTCACTTGTTTCATCGAGTTATCAAAGATAAAAACAAGTGCTGAGACTAATAATATAGCCACTAATGCCTGCATTAAAGAGGATAAAATAGTTAATACTAAGCTGTGTTTTACTTTACTTGGATGCGTGGCAAGAAAAGTTGTCACGATCACCTTTCCATGGCCTGGGCCAATCGAGTGTAACGCGCCATATACAAAACTTAAACCAAGTAGAGGAGCTGTTGCAATTAGAGGGTTTTCTTTAGCTTCATAGAGTAAATTACTTAATTCTTCGTTGATAATACGTTGCCATTTAATACTTTCTACTAACATCATTGGCCAGAATAGCCAGATTGTATAAACAACGGCAAGAACTAAACTTAAAGCAATACTCGCTTTAATAATTTTTATAGAAGTTAGCTTTTTGTTTTCAATTGAATTTTGCATAGGTTGCTCTATTTTAACAATTCAAGTTAACCGTTTGATTAAATAATTGTCCCAATGAATTATCAGGCCTTGCATCGGTCGGAAGCGAAAATGCAAAATCCATTTGCTCGACTGTTGGGGTTGGTTCGATCAGTTCAATATTGCAATGTGTGTCAAATTTTTCAGCAAAAGAAATATCTAATTTATGTTTCCAAGACATGCCGACATAATAACTTGGTTCATAAATATGAAGTTTAAAGGCTGTATCTATCGCTCTTTGTGGTTCAGCTAAGGGTAAATAAAAAGATAATATGACCCTTCCTTTATCTTGACTTAGTTTTGCATTGGTTGCCTTTTGAGTGACTACCGTTTTGTCGCTGTTATAAAAAAGTAAAGTAATCGTTGCGCGAAAATATTATTTAAAATAGAGTCTGCAATATATTGAAAGGATTTTTCTTTCTGGTTCTGGCTCAAGATCATGACCATCTAACATATAAAGTGAGGTCATAGCATCGAAGGTCCATTGCATGTTAAAGCCTATAATTTCATTATCTTTGCCATCAATTTCTGTTTTTATTTCTATCCAGGAGTGTGGATGAGCGTTACTGATTTGTGGCATAAATAGCAAAATGAAAAAGCTATATTTTAAAAAGTGGAAAAATTTCTTCATAGATTGCGACCCTATACTTGAAAGCAAAACGCATTATTTATCTGAACCATTACTGACAACAAACTGTTAAGTTGGTTTCAATATATTTTGGTTTCAATGAATAATGCGTTGCTTATTAATTAACGGGTTAATGCTTTAACTATAGTCATCACGTTATGTTGCATCATCGTGATATAACTTGGTGCTGGTCCGTTTGCATCCGATAGTGCACCACTGAATAACTTCCCACCAATCTTAGCGTCTGTTTCTCTACTAATTTGCTCAATGATCCGATTGTCGGTGATGTTTTCCATAAACACGGCTGAAATGTCTTCTTTGCGGATCTGCGTGATAATAGTCGCTAAATCTGAAGCACTCGGCTCTGACTCTGTACTTGTTCCCTGTGGAGCAATAAATTTAATATTAAAATCACGAGACAGATATGCGAAAGCATCATGAGGAGTGATCACTTTACGTTTCGCTAATGGTATCGTTTTTATTTGTGCTTGTAGCTCTACTTCTAGTTGCTCAAGTTTCTGCAAATAGATGTTTGCATTATGTTTATATTCAGCACTGTTGCTTGGATCTACTTTACTTAGTCCTTTTTCGATATTGTGAATATAAATTTTTACATTATCAATACTATGCCATGCATGTGGATCGATAGGCCCATGATTATGTTCTGCATGTTCATCGTGCTCTTCGTGGTCATGTCCTTCATGCTCTTCATGGTCATGTCCTTCATGCTCTTCATGGTCATGTCCTTCATGCTCTTCATGGTCATGTCCTTCATGCTCTTCATGGTCATGTCCTTCATGCTCTTCGTGGTCATGTCCTTCATGCTCTTCGTGGTCATGTCCTTCATGCTCTTCGTGGTCATGTCCTTCGTGCTCTTCGTGGTCATGTCCTTCGTGCTCTTTGTGGTCATGTCCCTCGTGTTCTTCGTGGTCATGTCCTTCATGTCCTTCGTGTTCATCATGGTGCTCTTCGCTTTCATTTGCATCGATTACCTTTATGCCATTAGAAGCGATAACAGTGGTACCTGAAAAGTGTGCCGATTCAAGAAATCGTGGCATCCAGCCTTCAAAATCAAGCCCATTCATAACCAGTAACTTAGCATTTTTAACGGATAGGGCATCCTTCGGTGTTGGCGTGAAAACATGTGCATCAGTATTTTTCTTCACTAAGGTATTGATATCAATATGTTCGCCACCGACTTGAGACACTAAATCCCCTAGTATTGAAAAGCTAGTAACAACGGTCAGTTTATCCTCGGCAAATACAGTTGAAGAGATCCCAAGGGAGAGAGCAACTGACACAAGCAATTTTGTTTTTTTAAATATTGATGGAGACATTTATTATTCCTTTGATGTTAGGTTGAAGTTAGCGATGTGAACGTAACGCACCACGTCGGCCAAACAAAATAGATAAAATATAGATTAATCCCATAACAAGTATAATTGCAGGGCTAGTAGCAAAACTGGCATGGAAAGAAAGAAACAGACCTAAGTAACAGCTAATCACTGAGGTTAGAAAAGCAATCACAAACATAGTACCAAGTTTGTCTGTCCAAAAACGAGCAACGGCGACAGGTAGGATCATGAGCCCAACAGCCATTAATGTTCCTAGTGCATGAAAACCTGCGACCAGGTTTAAAACCACTAACAATAAGAATCCAAAATGTGCAACGGAACTTAATTTACTGATAGATCTGAAAAAAGTTGGGTCAACACACTCAATCACTAAGGGGCGATACAGTACTGCTAATGTAAATAATGTAATACTTGCGATGGCCGTGAGCAAAATAAGTGCATCATTATTAAGGGCTAATACCGAGCCAAATAACACATGTAATAAATCGATGTTACTACCTTTAGCAGAGATAATTAACACCCCTGAAGCTAAGGATAATAAGTAAAATGCTCGCTAAGCTAGAATCTTCTTCAGCATGAGAGTGACGCGCAACCATGCCAGCCAAAACAGCAACTATACAACCTGCCATAATACCACCAATTGTCATAGCGGTGATTGATATACCAGATATTAGAAAACCAACGGCGACTCCTGGCAATATTGCATGAGCCATCGCATCACCTGTTAAGCTCATTTTTCTTAAGGTAAGAAAAACACCAATTGGCGTTGCACTTAGGCTTAATACAATACAGCCCCACCAAGCGCGTTGCATAAATGAAAATTCGCTAAAAGGTTCAATAAACAAACTATAAAGTTCATTGCTCATTATTTACTTTCCTCATAATGTGTTGGATTTGAACAGTGGCTGTTAATTTCGGTTACATTGCTTGAAAGCGTATCAGGATCATCAATAATGGCTGTTAATTCAGAGGGTTTATGAGGCATATAAGCGAGATGTTGGTATCCAGCACTGGAGAGGTTTTCACCTGTCATCACAGAATGAGTCTCTCCACTACTGATTAATTTTTTGGCAAGTAAAATGGTATTGGGGAAAAAATGATTAACTAATGCTAAATCATGCACAACAGTGATAATAGTTTTGCCTTGCTTTTGACAATCATGGATCACTGCCATCAGGTCGACTGTGGTTTGTGCATCAATAGGCTGCAAAGGGTTCATCTAATAATAAGATATCCGCATCTTGTAATAACATACGAGCAAATAACATTCGTTGAAATTGTCCGCCAGAAAGTGCGCTAATTTGTCTTTTTTCAAAACCAGCTAGGTTGACCTTGGCTAAAGCCTGGGTCAATAGTTGTTTTTCAGCGCTACTGAATGCTCGCCAGAAACTGGTTCTTTGCCATGCACCAGCAGAGACAAATTCTCCGACTGTGATTGGAAAGGAATGGTCAATTTGATGACTTTGCGGTAAATAGGCAATGTTTTTGGTGCTGTATTTGCCTAGGTCGATATGGCCAATACTCGGAGTTATCTGCCCCATAATGGTTTTTAATAGGGTTGATTTTCCTGCTCCATTAGCGCCGACAATTGCTGTTAAACTGCCTTTTTGTATTTTTATCGATAAATTATCTAAGGCAAGCAACTCTTTATATGTGACACTTAAGTCAACAATATTAATCATCAGGTAATCCCTTATAATAATTTACTGAGTACAAACCATAGGCATAAAGTAATCACACTGGTCGTGACTAAGCGCATTTTGACACTTAACAGTAAAAGAGAGGTGATTGAGCTATTTTTTCTTTTTTGTTTTGTTGCTGAGTATTCATGCTTGATTCAATTCAACTAAATGATAAGAGTGATAGTAATTATTTAAAGTTACGTTATAACGTAACATTTGAAAGGGTCATAATAATGCTTTTTTACTTATATTTCTAGCGATTAGATTTTAATAACAATAGGTAAAATGAAATGGAGCGCGGGAGGTTTTTTACCTTAGTCACGCTCAAGTTTATCAATTGGTTGAGATCAGTCACTTTTATCTGTTAAACAATTTGGGCAAATACCCATAATTTCAATCATTTGTTGCTGAATTTTAAAGCCACTTTGTTGAGCTGATGAGTCGATAGCGTTGCTTATCTGTGATGAGTTAAGCTCAATAAAATCATTACAACGAGTGCAAATTAAAAATTGCCCTGTATGTTGACGGCCAGGCGTATCGCGACCAACAAAGGCATTTAGTGATTCAATTCGATGAATTAAACCCAGTTCTAACAGAAAATCTAATGCGCGATAAACCGTAGGCGGGGCGCGCGACCATCCTGTTGTAATCGAGATAAAACTTCGTAGGCTCGAATCGGTTTATGTTGTTGCCAAACTAGTTCAAACACGCGCTTTCTTAGGGCAGTAAAACGCTGTTTACGCTTTAGGCAAACCTGGTTCAGCCTCTGCTAGTGCGCTAACAATGCAGTGTTGGTGGTCATGTTCATTGCTAATAAATTGCATATTTTTATCTTATTTATAGAGTATTTTAATTAATCATCGCTCTGGATAATGCAAGTTAACTTAAATATCAATAACTTAAAAAACATATCATACAGTGCTGTTAGTTTTGCGCTATTTCTAGCAATAATGGTTTATTGCTAGGTGATTGAAACGCAGAATTTTTGCAAATAATAGTGCTGTATGCTTATTTTATCCTAATTCACCTCTTAAGTCCGTTTGAAACAAAGTGACTAATTGTTCATAGGGTAAAGATTGACTTAAAAGATAATATAATTTTGCAATAACAGCTTCAGTAGTCATATCTCCACCACTAATAACGCCTGCTTCACTTAGTGCATGCCCTGTGGCATAACCTTTCATGTTAACAGCACCCTTTAAGCATTGACTACAGTTAACAATAATAACACCTCTTTCACTGGCGCGTTTTAGGGTTTCAAGTAATTGTTTATCCTGTTGTGCATTTCCTACACCATAGGTGAGAATCACTAATGCCTGTAGAGGGCTTTTTAATAAATTGTCTAAAACTTGCCAATTCAACCCTGGGAATAAATGCAAAATAGCGATCGATTTTACTTCAATCTCATGCACAACTAAATCATCAGAGTACACAATATTTGGCAATTTATTATATTTTTTAATTTCAATTCCAGCTTCTAATAATGGTACATGATTAGGAGAAACAAAGGCATCAAAACCATCTGCGTATTGTTTAGTTGTACGATTTCCCCTGAATAGGTAATTATTAAAAAATAAACAGACTTCATTAATAGGATGATGCGCGACAATGTAAAGAGAATTTAATAAATTTATTCGTGCATCTGTACGTAACTGGGAAAGTGGGATTTGAGAGCCCGTAATAATAATGGGCTTACTGAGGTTTTCAAAAACAAAAGACAGTGCCGATGCCGTATACGACATAGTGTCTGTACCGTGTAAGATGATAAAACCATCAAACTCATCATAACGACTGTGTATATCCTTTGCGATCGTTTGCCATACATCAGGAGAGACATTAGCAGAATCAATTAAGGGTGAGTATTCACAAATTTCAAAGTCAGGCATGTCATCATGATAGAAGTCAGGCATATTTGCGATAGTATCCGTTAAATAGCCTTCCACAGGTACAAAACCAGATGCTGATGGTTTCATACCTATGGTGCCACCTGTATAAGCGATGTAGATGCGTTTTTTCATACTTTATTTACCTGTTTTGAGTGTTTAGTATGGGTTTTTACCCATTGTAATACTTCACTAAAGCGATACTTTTCGAAAATAGCAAAATGATTTAACTGGCGTACTTTTAGGCGAGTAAAAATAGGGGTAGTTAAGCCACAAAGGAAGCGTGCTATTAATGTATTAGTTTTATGCTTGCCAAGTTTACCTGAAATTTGTTTGCTTAGTTTTAAAAAATCATAATTCGATAGCGCTGTTAAGGGTTGTGTTTCGGGTAGTTTAGTTATTTGCCCATTACAAACGCTACAATGACCGCAGGGTTGTTGTAAGTTACTATCGGAAAAATAACCTGCTAATTGCCAATTTAAGCAAACTTTACTGGCAAAAAAATCGACTAAAAAATGTAAGCGGGTTATTTCACTGTGCTCTTTGAGCGTAAAGCGTTGTGCTAATTTAGAGGCTAAATCAGGTGTGATGTTATCAATAAAAACATGATAAACATTCGTCATTTGTTTTGTTTGTAACTCTATGAACCCTTGTTGGTCTAAATAATCAAGAGCAAGTATGACACGACTTCTCTCACAGGGGTAAAGACGTTGTAACTGTTCAAAATTAACCGTTGACCAAGTGCGGGCTTTATCTGCACTTTTTAAGATAGCTTGTACAAAAGCATAACGTTCTTCCTTAAAGTTTGCTAATAAGCTTGCTTCAGGTAACAATAATTTATATTTATACTCAGCGTAATAGCTATAAGCTGGATTTATTACCCCCTCTAATTCTAAATAAACTAACAAGGTTTTTAATGCCAATAAGCGGATATTTGATTGGCTAGATAAACTATTTAGAAGCACTTCCCACTGGCCAGAGGAAGTTTGCTGGCTGTTTACAATCTCATTAATCACATAGTTAATTGCCTGAGGCTCTGGCGTATCACTATAAACAAAATTCTCAAGTACATTAATGTTATCTTTATTGGCTAATACTAAGCATTCTGCAGTTTGCCCATCTCGACCTGCACGACCTATTTCCTGGGCATAGTTTTCTATCGACTTAGGCAAGTCATAATGTACAACAAAACCAATATCACTTTTATCTATACCCATGCCAAAGGCAATAGTAGCGACAATTAAGGAAGCTCTCCCGACATAAATCCCTGTTGAATATGGTTACGTTGCTCACTGGCCATTCCTGCATGGTAAGCATAGGCATGAATACCAGCGCTGTTGAGGGCTTTTGCCACTATTTCCGCAGTTTGTTGAAGGGTGACGTAAATTATACCAGACCGGGGTGGTTTCGATTTAAGCCAGGGAATTAAATGATGTAATTTATTTTCTTCGTTAGTGCCAATAACAGAAAGGTTAAGGTTAGAGCGGTAGGAGCCTGTTACGGTAATGTTTTGTTCCTCTATTGAGAACTTACTTGCCATGTCCTTAATAACTTGCTGAGTCGCGGTGGCTGTTAATAACAGTACTTGTTGAATATTAAATTGCTGGCGATAAAAAGCCAGTTTTAAGTAATCTGGGCGAAAGTTGTGCCCCCATTCTGAGATACAGTGTGCTTCATCAATAACTAATAATGAGATTGGGACTTGTTTTAAAAACTGGCGAAAACGCTCATTGTTAAGGCGCTCAACAGAAATAAATAATATTTTTATCTTTCCATTCGCGACGGCTTTATAAACCGTTGCTGACTCAGATGCGCTCTGCATCGACTGAATGCTTGCTAGGCGCAATGCCTTTTTTGTCTAAAAAATCCAGTTGATCCTGTATTAAAGCTAATAAAGGAGAAACAACTAAAGTGAGGTGAGGTAGCTCTAATGCGGGTAATTGATAACATAGACTTTTCCCCGAGCCGGTCGGAAATATCGCCATTGCACTCTGTCCATTCAGTAATGCGTTAATAACAGGTCGCTGTCCTACCCTAAATTCACTAAAACCAAAGTGCTGTTGTAATAATTCTTTCATTTATCTTGATCCTAATACTTTCTGGGGGCAAAAAAGCTCAATTTTAAAGGTTACTTTGTAAACTGAATTAACGATTAAAGATTTTTACTGATTAAGCACTGAACTGGTGCGAAAATATCAAAAATGTAACATTTATGGTGCGACATCACATTGTAAAAATACATGAAAAATTCAACTTATTGATTTTATTGGAATAAAAAGTTGGCATCGTTTTTGCGATATATCTAGCATGTTAACCAAATGTTAATTTTTTGTTGGATGTAATTAGGCTTACTAAATAATGAAAAGAATAAATAACAAAAATGTTTCAAAGGTAATGATAAAAGAGAGTGCTTCGTACTCCATTTTGTTACTTGAAGACGTTAATTTTATTGATTCACATTTAAAGTCTAGTTTGCTCAAAAATGGTCATAGTATTGGTCATTTCACGACAAACTTAAATGATCTTGTTGAGCAAGTCATCCTACATAAAACGCAAGTTTTAATTATGAGTATTAATCAGTTAGGTCAAAAAGAGTTAAGTGAGATTGCAAAAGTAAATCAACTATCTCCTCTGCCTATTCTTATTCTTACTCAGCAAGTACCTTCGACGGTATCTGATTCATCAATTAAAGCAACCATTGCACAACCTTTCGACGATAGTCGTGATTTAGATGAACTTAATAATATGATTTTACTTGCTTGGGAAAACTTTAAGCAATGGCAGATATCTCGTATTGAGCATGAAGAAACTAAAGCACAGCTAGCGACCCGAAAATTGATTGACAGTGCAAGAGAGTTAATTATGCAACAAAAGAATTTAAGTAAACAGTCTGCCGAATTGATGCTACGCAAAATGTCAGTTGATAATCGTCAGACACTGGTACAAGCCGCAGAAAATGTTATTTCTGTTTGCCAATTGTTAAAGCCTAAAGCTTAACAATAAAAGTGAAGTGCGAAGCATATATTTTAATTTTTACAAAAACCAATAAACTAAATAAGGATGTATCTATGAGTTGGATTAAACCCATTAAATTTGTCGCTAAGCAATTAGCATTAACAGTTACTTTATCAGCAACTGTTATTTCTTTTGCTCAAGCTGAAAAATTGGGCTATCCCGAAAAAGAAGAATTAAAATTCGGTTTTATTAAATTAACAGATATGGCACCTATCGCAGTTGCCTATGAAAAAGGCTACTTTGAAGATGAAGGACTTTACGTCACCATCGAAGCACAAGCAAACTGGAAAGTTTTATTAAATGGTCTGATTGACGGTACCTTAGATGGCGCGCATATGTTAGCGGGTCAACCTATTGCTGCGACAATGGGCTTTGGTACAAAGGCGCATATCATTACGCCATTTTCAATGGATCTAAATGGTAACGCAATCACGGTTTCTAATGATATTTGGGCTCAAATGAAACCAAATATTCCAAAACAAGCGGATGGAAAGCCCGTTCACCCGATTAAAGCTGATGCCCTAAAGCCGGTTGTTGATGCATACCGAAATGAAGGTAAACCATTTAATATGGGTATGGTATTCCCGGTATCAACACATAACTATGAGCTTCGTTACTGGTTAGCGGCTGGTGGTATCCACCCTGGTTTTTACGCACCTCACAAAGGTGATACTAGTGGTCATATTGATGCAGAAGCTATTTTATCTGTAACACCTCCACCACAAATGCCTTCTACATTAGAAGCTGGCACTATTTATGGTTACTGTGTTGGTGAACCTTGGAACCAACAAGCTGTATTTAAAGGTATCGGTGTACCAGTTGTGACGGATTATGAAATCTGGAAAAACAACCCAGAGAAAGTATTTGGTTTAACGGCTGATTTTGCTGAAAAATATCCAAATACAACGATTCGTCTAACACGTGCTTTGATCCGTGCTTGCTATGTGGTTAGATGAAAATAACAATGCTAACCGTCCAGAAGCTGTAAAAATCTTATCGCAATCAAACTATGTTGGTGCTGATTACGATGTAATTGCAAACAGTATGACAGGAACCTTTGAATACGAAAAAGGCGATAAACGTTCAGTGCCAGATTTCAACGTATTCTTTAGACATAATGCAACTTACCCGTACTACTCTGATGCGATTTGGTACTTAACACAAATGCGTCGTTGGGGACAAATCTCTGAGCAGAAAAGTGACGAGTGGTACAAAGACCTAGCGAAGAAAGTATATCGTCCTGATATTTACCAACTTGTCGCTGAGTCTTTAATTGAAGAGAAGCTTGCTGATGCTAAGGACTTCCCTGACTTTGAAACAGAGAAAGGATACCGTCCACCACAAACACACTTCATCGATAACTTAACATACGATGGTACACAGCCTAATGCTTATATTGATGGCTTTAAAATTGGTCTGAAAGAAGCAGATAAACTGTAAAAGTAGTTCAACAGTTAACCCAGCTAGGTCAATAGCTAACTAGTTATTGACCTAGCAACGAGCAAATAGTCTTATTAAAGGAATCGTCACAATGACAATTATCGCTTTAACCAACAAATTAGCTATTAACAGGCCATCATTAAGTAGTTTGCAGGAACTATTTAAAACAACATGTCAGGTATTGTTGTTACCTTTTATCGGTATCACTTTATTCTTATTGTTGTGGACTGTTACTGCTAAAAATATTCATACTTCACTGGGGGATTTTCCTGGGCCGGTTGCGGTATATGAACAATTTCATTCTCTTTATGACGAACATGTTGCTGAAAGAGAAAAAGCTGACAAATTTTACGAACGTCAAGAAGTGAGAAATGTCTGCCCGTGTAGAGGCTGATCCAACTTATGAACCAAGAATCCGTGAATATACCGGTAAAGAAACTTTTTGGGATCAAATCATTACCAGTCTATTTACCGTAAGTAGTGGTTTCTTATTAGTCGCAGTTATTGCTATCCCTCTAGGTATTATGATGGGGTTAAGTAAAAATCTAAATTCGGCTGTTAACCCTATTGTACAAGTGTTTAAGCCTGTTTCACCATTAGCTTGGTTACCACTGGTTACTATGGTAGTTAGTGCACTTTATGTTTCTGACGATCCACTGGTTTCAAAATCATTTGTAAACTCTTTACTGACCGTTACTTTGTGTAGCCTATGGCCAATGGTGATTAATACTTCAATTGGTGTGTCATCACTAGATCAAGATCTTAATAATGTCAGTCGAGTATTACGTTTACCGATGAGAAAACATATTCAAAAAATCGTTATTCCAGCTTCAATTCCAATGATATTCACTGGTATGCGTTTATCTTTTGGTGTCGCATGGATGGTATTAATTGCCGCAGAAATGTTGGCGCAAAACCCAGGACTCGGAAAGTTTGTATGGGATGAGTTTCAAAATGGTAGTTCTGATTCATTAGCGCGTATTATGGTAGCCGTTATCGTTATTGGTTTAATTGGTTTTATTCTTGACCGATGTATGTTGCAACTTCAACGTATGGCGTCTTGGGATAAATCAGTAAAAACAGTCTAAACCAGTAATCAGATTAGCAATTAAGGAAATTTACAATGACAGCATTACTAGATATCAGCCATATTGATATGGTTTTTCCAACACCAACAGGACCTTTTACAGCACTTAAAGGTGTTGATCTACAGATAGAAAAAGGTGAATTCGTTTCATTAATCGGGCATTCTGGTTGTGGTAAATCTACCGTATTGAATGTTGTTGCCGGACTTTATCAAGCAACAACAGGTGGTGTGATATTAGGTGAAAAAGAAGTGACAGAGCCTGGCCCTGAGCGTGCCGTGGTTTTCCAGAATCATTCTTTATTACCTTGGTTAACTGCTTATCAAAATGTTGAGCTTGCGGTTGATGAAGTTTTTGCAGGCAAAATGAACAAAAAGAAAAAGAGAGTGGATTGAACACAATCTTAAATTAGTTCATATGGACCATGCGATGGATAAACGTCCAAGCGAAATTTCTGGTGGTATGAAACAGCGTGTTGGTATTGCCCGTGCATTAGCAATGCAACCAGAAGTATTACTAATGGATGAACCTTTTGGTGCATTAGATGCGCTAACGCGAGCTCATATGCAAGACTCTTTAATGGAGATTCAAAATGAGCTGAACAATACCGTTATTATGATCACCCATGACGTTGATGAAGCGGTATTATTATCTGATCGTATTGTTATGATGACTAACGGCCCGGCGGCAACCATTGGTGAAATATTAGATATTAACCTTGAGCGCCCAAGAGACCGCTTAGATCTGTCAAAGGATGCTGAATATAATCGTTTACGCTCTGAAGTATTAACTTTCTTATATGAAAAACAACGTAAAGTTGAAAATATTAAAACTAAAACAGCTTCAAAAAAAAGACTAGCTCTGCCATAGCCTAATCACTAGGAGTGCTGGTTTAGCTGTTTAGTTTTATAAAATACACCTTGTTCTATTTATTAATTAAATAAGCAGGTGTATTTTTTGTTTTTGATTAAAACATAAAATGGAGCGAATCTTTTGAATTTAAATAAATACATAAAAAATATGAGCATCATGATGAGCTTGAAGCTAATAACGCTGATAAGCTTATTAGGTTATGTACTTATTTCATTTGGAAGGTTACAAGAAGGCATTGCTATTTTGCTCTGTGCAAGCCTGCTGTCGATATTAGTCTTGTATAATATTGCTCAAGACTGCCAATCTCTTAAAAAATATCTTATTTCACTTGATGGTAATTTTGATAATCATGTCGAGAAATGGGTGGATGGCCCCCTTAAAGAGCTACAACAACCAATTGTTGGCATGTTACGAAATAAAGGGCGATTAGCGAAGAAAAATACATCCGTTATTAATGAAATGAACTTTTCTACTAATGAGCTAGCGAATAATGCCCAAAAAGTATCTCAGAAACTCACAGCAACAATCTCAATCTACCATGTCGGTTTCTCTTTGCTATAACCGAAATCAGCCAAAGTATAGAGGATGTCTTGGGGCGCTTAGAAGTTAGTGCAACAGCCGCACAAAGTAATAAAAACATATGCCAGGAAGGTTACGATGCATTATCTGTGGCGCAAAATAACATTCAAAGTATGGCTGAGTTTGCGCAACAAGGAACAGAAAAGTTAAATACCTTAGATAGTAATATGAAAGTTGTTATCTCGATGGCGAAGATGATCAGCGATATTGCCGAACAAACAAACTTATTGGCATTAAATGCCGCCATTGAAGTCTGCTAGAGCAGGTGATCATGGACGAGGCTTTGCCGTAGTTGCTAATGAAGTCAAAGCATTAGCTTCGCGCAGTCAAGAGTCGGTTAAGGCGATATCTACACAAGCTGATTCGGTTAATAATAATATGGCTTATGTAAAACAACACCTTACAGAATTTATTAATATTTCAAAAGCGAGTCAAACCAGTGTTGATACCGCTTTTTCTAGTTTAAAACAAATACTAGCTACTTCAGAGGAAGTCTCTGCTGAAATTATTGCGATAGCTGGTGCCTCTGATCAACAATCCACCGCGGCTAAAGAAATTTCAGTTTTGATAGAGAATGTGGCAATGAATGCAGAAACCAATACCTTGATGGCAAAGCAAACTGCTGATGTTGCTACTCATTTATCATCGATAATGGAAAAGGAGGTCAGTAACAGTGCTAATACTTAATGTCTTGATTGTTGTATTATTATTTTTGCTTGCTCTGTTTGCAGTATTATTTATTTATTATCGACAAGTAAAAAAAGTAATAACAAACGCTACCTTCAGGGGTTGTTATGTTTAAAGGATTTTCGCCATTTGTTAGCCTTGATTCAACAACACCGTGGTTTAACTATGGGTTACTTGAATGGTGATAAATCATTATTAAAACGGATCAACTTATTAAAGCAACAGGTTAATCAGCGACTCGCAGATATAAAAAATGAGCAATCGAGTGTAGCGAATAACTTAATTTGGGCGGGTATTAATGATCACTGGTTGCGCTTGTCTTCAAACTTTACAGAGTATGAAAGTGATCATAATTTTAGGCAACATTGTACTTTGATTGTTAATTTGCAACATTTAATTGAAGACAGTGCTGAACAACACCATTTACAAGAACTGGTATGCACTAATAAAAAGCATGCTAACTTTTTATGGGCTCAATTATTAAATACCGCAGAACATGTTGGTCAAGCACGAGCTGTAGGAACAAGTATTCTTCGTTGCCCAAAAATCGACAAGTATTCAACGCATTAAGCTTAATTATTTAAAAAATTATATTAATGTGTTTTTATCCGATGAAAACCTTGCAAGTGATTCAGCCTTACCCCGAGCTTTATTAACGGCTATCAATAATCAAATTTTGATTGATAAACCTAATATTGCAGCGGAAGAGTTCTTTAATTTAGCGACTTCGGCTTTAGATGTGATTTTTGCGCAATTTGATGCCTATCTAAAAGAGCTATTAGAAAGTTTAAATGAAAAGATATAAAATAATAGATTTTAACTTTTATCGAGTTTAAATAACAAACCTAACTATATTTTATAAGACTTTCACAAAAAGCTCATTGGTATTCGCTTCTTTGTGAATAGGTAATAACTAACTTCAGTATCAGTACTTTCAACTATAAAAGAAACCGGGACTCTAGATATATTAGTTTCTCTTACAACAGAGCATCCAATTTACCCCAAAAGATATATTGCCTTACTCAACGTTTTCCATTTAATGCCTTAACGTATAGGATTGAATTTGATTCACTTGGGAAATATAAAACTTATTTAATATCATAAAAATATCAGTAGCTAAATTGATAATTCTTTATAAAGCAAGATATTAGTTATGAGTGGTAAATCTTTCGTAACTTATTTTTCTTGAAATCCATTACCTACCAGTATACTCAGCAAAAGGAGCTAGCTCTTCAAGTGAGCCTACGGCACAGTGGTAATCTTTGCCAAAATTATTGGCTAAACTAACCCATGTTTCACTGTCTAAACTAAACGTAGTTAACAACGAGGAGTTAGTGTTGCTCCCGAGAAAAAACAAGAGAAGAACACTGTTCATAATATAAACCTTTTCATCACAATTCCTTTTTTAATTCACGCTTGTTGTAGTGGTTTAATATTACCGGACACTTCTAAAGACTTCAGTTAATATGTCTAGTAGAGGTAGATTATGAAGAAGAAAACAACACGTCCAGTATTTACAGTAGAATTTAAACAAAGTGCAGTAAAGTTGGTTACTGAACAAGGATACAGTAGGCAAGAAGTCTGCTAACAATCTCGGTGTATCACTGAGTGCCATTACACGTTGGGTAAGAATTGAAACTCATACAGATTCAAAGCCAGGCTCTAAACAATCAACATTAAACATATCAGAGCGAGCAGAACTAGAGGCGTTACGTAAAGAAAACAACCGATTAAAAATGGAGCGTGACATCCTAAAAAAGGCCACAGTCTTCTTTGCGAACGAAAAAGAATAAGATTTCAATTTATTCTAAAACATAAAGAAGACTGGCCAATTAGAGTAATGTGTCGCGTGATGAAAGTAAGCTCAAGTGCATTTTATGATTGGATACATGCACCAATCAAGCCTTTTGATGCGCCAGAATTTCATTTGGACAGCGCAGTAAAAAGCACATTCAAAGAGCATAAAATGACTTTAGGTAGCAGACGTATGGTGACTGAACTAGCAAAGAAAAACATTGTTATTGGTCGCTTTAAAGCACGCTCTACAATGCGTAAATTGGGCCTTGTCGCTCGCTATCCGAAGAAATTTAAAACGACCACCGATAGCAACCATAGTAATCGAATTGAGCCGAATAAACTAAATAGAAAATTCACAGTTAATGAGAGTGATCGTGTTTGGACAACAGATATTACTTATATCGCTACGCATCAAGGGTTTATCTATTTAGCAGTCGTGATGGACTTATATTCACGCCGTATTGTGGGTTGGACAATTGCAGATAATATGCGCACTGAGTTATGTAGTAATGCACTGAATATGGCCTACTGGCAAAGAAAACCAACTTCTGGTCTGTTGCACCACTCAGACAGAGGTAGCCAGTATACTAGTGATGATTATAGAAAATTACTAAATACGATGAAAATGAATGTGAGTATGAGTGGCAAAGGTGAATGCTGGGATAATGCACCGACAGAACGCTTCTTCCGAAGTTTAAAGCATGAGCAATTGAACTATGAAACATTCAAAACAAAGAAAGCGACTGAGCTAAGTATTTTAGATTATCTTGCTTATTACAATGGTAAACGCCCGCATTCAGTTAATGGGTATTTATCACCAATTCAATATGAAAATAAAGTCGCTAAAAAGGTGTCCGGTTTTTATTGACCATTACATGTTATGTCTATGATATGTCGACTTTTTCTCAAATTATGCACAATGAAAGACTCTCTTTGTTTCACCAGCTTGACCGGAATTAACTAATGGGTGACCCTCTTTGTTTATTTAGGTGTGTATTAATAAACAATAAATAAACGGTTTATGCACGATTTAATACTTGGTTGAAAAAAGCAAGGAAACTTGCATACAAGCTTGACCGGAACTAACTAATGGGTGACCCTCTTTTTTTCAGATTTTTTCTCTTATGGCGTTCCGCTTTTTTACATTTTAAATAGTAAAAGCAAGATATAAGACGTTAAAACTAAGGCTGTCGGTATTACATATATGAAAAAAATGTCTTTTGAAGACCCCGTAGCTTATAAATCGATTTGTAACCACCATAATAAAAAGCAAGGCTCCCTATAAAGAAGAAATAAATCATTGTGAAGTAATCACCATCATTTAAAAATTCAAAGATAAAGCCAAGAAATCCTGCATAAGTCATTAAGATTGATGTAATTGTTAATAGAATTTGAATTAATATCATTGGTTATTCTCTGCTATAGTTTTTGAGCTTTCATAAATACTCTTCCCAAGAACCGCACTTGTGAATGTTGTTGTGTAGTTATTAACTTCTTTTCCCATAATACCACTAGCTGTAATATCTTTCCTAAAATGTAAGGAAGGGATATTTGCACCATTGCTCATAACTGGCACATTTTTAATTATTGTTCTTCCTGCTCGCCATTCCCGTGAATAAATCGAGCGATAGGTCCGCCACGTTACCAATTTTCTGAGCGGTAGGGGTCATATCTGAAGTTAATAGACTAGCTAAGGTATTTGGCACATACGTACTCTCCCCTATCCAGGCTTGCTTTATATTTACTAAATTTAATCCCACTCCGCTTACCGATTTAGTTACCATAAGCCCACCTAAAACTTTTGAGAGAGTTGTTGGCTCGGGAAATGCTACTAATATACTTCCACCTACAGCTCCGATTGTGTTTAATGACAAATAAATAGTTTCTTCTGCTAACTTTTTCTTATCAACTCTATTATAAAGATCTATAGCATCAGTTTTTAATATATTGAATTCAGCGATTGCCTTATCATAAGACTTTGCAGTTTTTTCAAATAACACCTCACCTATTGAAGGGGCTGTTGTCTTAGTATCATTCGAAGTAGAAGATCCTTTTTCATTGCTTTCTGAATTATTTCCATTACCACCAAAAAAACTTGTAATTGAATCCCAAGCACTTTCAGCCGCCTCTGCTACTTCTTCCCAGAAAAACCCAGTCGGATCCGTATATTTTAAAGGATTATTAACTACATACGCATAACGATTAAAGCTATTACTTATAAACGGATCTTGAATAATCGGATCCGCACTCATAAAACGGCCTAACTATTGATCATAAACCCGACCATTCATATGGATCAGGGCAACCTCTTCAATATGCTCATGACCAGTATAACCACGATTCGTGATCAGTGATAAGGTTAAGTTATTCTCATTCGACCAACTGATTAAGCGTTTTTTACCCCAAGTATCAAAGCTTCATCGTTCGACAATCTCGTCATAGCCATCGGTTATCATATCCACTGAGTTAAGTGCATCGTAATGCAAATAGCGGACTTGCTTATCTATTAAGGTATTAAAACGTGAGCGTTTTTGCGTGTTAAGGGCAATTAATTTCCCGTCGGCATAAATAAAGTGTTTATGTAGAACCTCTCCGGTGAGGCTATTTTTATTACACTCATAACTTTTGCCAACATAAAATGTTTCAATACCGTCACTGTTTTTCTTATCATAACGATTGTGATTGGCGTCATACTTAAACTCAACGATATTGCCATTGTCTTTTTTGGCACTGATCAAATTACCCACATTATCATATTGATAATCTAACCCATTAGCATTGGTAACGGCATGTGGTCCAGCTTGGTTTTTACTGTAGGTATAGTTACCGATATCTGATTTATAAGTAATATTAACCAGTTAATCGTATGCGTAGGTAAAAGTATTTTTAAAGTCTGGGTTATCGATACCATGTAGATTAGGAGAATCCAGCGCAATATTGTTTTTTATGATGTAATAATGTTTTTTAACTGTTTTGATATTTTTATGTTTGACTTTAATGTGATATATGGAGTGCTAGTTAGGGTATTAGTTCAGGAAAAAGGGGGCAGAACTTTAATGGGTTGTCTCTACAAAATTTTAAACAGTTTAAAAATCATAAGCACTAATTATGTAATATTTATCTAACGTTATCGAATTTAAGGAACGTTAATTATTAAAATTAATTCAAGGAAAAGAAGATGATTAAGTTAAAAAATATGGATGCTCTTTCTAATTTGTTTACCCATAATTTCAAATGCTATGGACTTTGATAATTGTAAGGTTATTGAAATTGTTACTGAAGGCAAAAATAATGCGAATATTCGCTTAAATTGTTTAGTCACTAACGGCCCGGCATATGCAAATGCTGGTGATTATGTTGGCTTTGATAAATCGACAGATGCTGGTAAGCAATATATGTCGGTTTTTTTAACTGCTTTTGCAAGTAGTGCAAGTGTAGCAGGTCTTGTAAATGATACGTATTGTTCTTTATATCAAGGTAATGTTGCATTAATCGAGCACCTCAGGATGACGAAATAAAAAATCCAGTTGGTGAGTAAATTACTTGAATTTTCAAAAATTATATGGATTCAAACATTAAATTAGAAAAAATCTATAATTATCAATCTAATGAAACCCCGGTTTGTATTATTCTGAAGCAAGTAAGAAAGCAATTATCTTTATTAGGAAACCATTTATGACAATTATTTAACTTCATGTTGTTGATTTCTTATTTTCAAGTAACATGAAACTCAAATACATTGAGATAAAACTTAACCTTATGAGAATTCATGCATTACATCGGCTTTATGAACAAAGGCTAAGCCAATCTACTCGTCCTTTTTTAGCAAGAGGAGGGCGCATTAAACGTTGTCTGAATTGCATGTTATTACCATATCTTTGTATTTGCCCATTTAAAAAAAACGTGAAAACAAATAGCGCATTTTTATTATTAATGTATGACGATGAAATTTTAAAACCCAGTAATACAGGGCGACTTATTGCTGATTTAGTACCAGATACCTTTGCTTATATATGGTCACGTACAGAGCCTGATAATGAAATGCTCCAGCTTTTAAATGACCCCAAATGGCAACCAATTGTTATATTTCCAGCAGAGTATAGTCAGCCTGAACGCTTAATTGATAGCACCCATGATATTGCTACGGATAAAAAGGTATTATTTATTTTATTAGATGGTAGTTGGGCACAGGCGAAAAAAATGTTTCGTAAAAGCCCTTATCTTGATGCATTGCCAGTGCTGTCATTTTCGCCACAGAAGCTATCTCGTTATTTAGTCAGAAAGGCAGTCAAGGATAATCAATTAGCTACCGCTGAGGTTGCTAGTCTTGCTTTATCAGTATTGGGTGAGCAAGAAAATGCGAAGCAACTTGCTTTGTTATTTGACGTGTTTAAAGAAAATTATATGCTGGGAAAAGAGCGTAAACCATTACCAGATGATCTCGCCTTTTATTCTTTACAGAGGGGCTAGTCAATCTTTAACTGTTGTTTTAAATTAGCAATGGGGTTATTAATTACTTTCATCGTTTCTGGTGAAAGCATTGGGTTGTTTAGGGCAATGATAGATTCTATTTTTCAGTTCGAATTTATCTAATAATTCTTTATAGTGGGTATTAAATAATTGCTCTGTTTTGCCCTTTTGTTGCAATCGAGTTAAACCAATATGAAGCCTTTCTGCCAATAATGGTTTTTGAGGATTAACAAAAAGAATTGTGGAAATGGGTAAAAAATAACAATACCACTTTCAATGCTAATACCTAGTGATGCATATTTTTCATATTCTGAGCTAATTTCACTTAATCCCCTAGCAAAACAATCAAAACGCTTTTTAGCAAGTTGTTGATATAATAAAGCTGGCTTAAATGTAGTCTGAACCGTAAACCCGTTGCTTCTTAAAATATGAGTATCAGGCCAGTTTTGATGTTGAGCAATAGTGATTTTTTTCTAGCCACTGTTTCTGATTCGTAATACCTGTAAATTTTTGCTGATTACCTTCTTTTATTAAGCACAAACGATAACCTAGTAATCCTTTCATAATAGGAATTCTTACTGGTGTCATTTGTTTTTCACGTTCGCTGGTGGCAACAAAGTGAGCAATATCTAAATGAGCACTTTTTAACTCACGAAAGGCTCTATCTTGGCCCATTTCATTAGAGATGACTATTTTATAATCGCCATACTCCTGTTTAGTTATTTCTAAGGCATGGTGGAGTAGCGGGGCAATGATGCCTGGTTTATTAGCGGTGTGTTTCCAAAGCTTGATAGAATTATTCTCAGCGTAGCTGATATTAATATTGATTGTTAGTAGTAATAAAAGGATCAGGCTTTTTTTCATTATAAATTATCCGATACATCGAGTAATGCGGTATGAGTCTTTTAATGTTAACTGTGATTATTATTATCTGTTATTGCAAATTGATTGAAGAATGAAACTATAAGTATAGATGTAAATATTAATTTTGTTGGACCACTTGTTTGAAAGGCGTGATGAATAAGATTTTTTTGATATTCAGTGCAAGGCATAACCCTGCACTGATTGAAATAATCTATTTAAAGATCGTCAGCGTTAGAAGCTAAGTATTTTGCAACACCTTCTGGAGATGCATCCATACCGTCTTTGTCTTTTGCCTATATCAGTGCTGGACAATGTGCATTCTGCGCTATTGGGAGCTTTTAAAGATCGTCAGCGTTAGAAGCTAAGTATTTTGCAACACCTTCTGGAGATGCATCCATACCGTCTTTGTCTTTTGCCTATATCAGTGCTGGACAATGTGCATTCTACACTATTGGGAGCTTTTAAAGATCGTCAGCGTTAGAAGCTAAGTATTTTGCAACACCTTCTGGAGACGCATCCATACCGGCTTTGTCTTTTGCCCATTGAGCTGGACAAACTTCACCGTGCTCTTCGTGGAATTGAAGCGCATCAACCATACGTAGCATTTCATCAACATTACGGCCTAATGGTAGGTCGTTAACCACTTGGTGACGAACGATGCCATTTTTGTCAATTAGGAATGAGCCACGTAATGCAACACCTGCCTCTGCAAATTCAACGCCGTATGCTTGGCAAATTTCATGCTTAACATCTGCAACAAGTGGGTATTGAACTGCACCAATACCACCATCATTGATAGAAGTATTACGCCATGCATTGTGAGAGAATTGAGAATCGATTGAAATACCAATTACTTCAACGCCACGTGCTTGGAATTCACCAAAACGCTTGTCAAATGCAATTAATTCAGACGGACATACGAATGTGAAATCAAGCGGGTAGAAGAAAATAACAGCTTCTTTGCCTTTAGTGAATTCAGCAAAATTAAAGTTATCTACGATTTCGCCACTGCCTAATACTGCCGCAGATGTAAAATCAGGCGCTTGTTTTGTTACTAATACCATAAGAATTTCCTTTGTTTAAAGATAGTTTAACAATCCATTAATAAATAAAAATTTATTTATCTTTGACATCATGCGTTAAAAAAAGTGTAATCGAATTGATTTTACCAATGGAATTGATAGTTATTATCTATTCATCGAAGGCGAAAAAGAAAAGTATAAAGTTAATAGAGGGGCGTTAAAATTTTATACAGGACGAAAAAACTCGCCCTGTACCGTTATTTTAGTTTTAAGGGTTACGTCCGAATTTAGAAAAGTCTGGTTTACGTTTCTCATTAAAGGCATTTCTGCCTTCTTGACCCTCTTCACTCATATAGAAAAGCATGGTTGCGTTGCCAGCTAATTCTTGAAGACCTGCTTGTCCGTCACAATCTGCATTCAAAGTCGCTTTTAAACAACGTAATGCCATTGGGCTATTTTGCAGTATTTCACGGCACCATTTTATGGTTTCTTTCTCTAAATCAGCGAGCGGCACAACGGTATTTACTAATCCCATATCAACAGCTTCCTGTGCATCATACATACGACATAAAAACCAAATTTCACGTGCTTTCTTCTGACCAACGATACGTGCCATGTAACTTGCGCCCCAGCCTCCATCAAAGGAGCCAACTTTGGGACCTGTTTGTCCAAATTTAGCATTATCTGCGACTATAGTTAAATCACACATCATATGTAAAACATGCCCGCCACCAACTGCATAACCGGCAACCATTGCAATCACTGGTTTAGGGCAGGTGCGGATTTGACGTTGAAAATCTAAAACATTTAAATGATGTCCGCCACCTACTTCGTCTTTATAACCAGAGTCACCACGAATACTTTGGTCACCGCCAGAGCAGAAAGCTAAGTCACCTTCTCCGGTTAAAATAATCACACCAATGCTATCGTCATAACGTGCATCGTTCATTGCTTGCATCATTTCATTTACTGTCTGTGGGCGAAATGCATTACGTATTTCTGGTCGATTAATGGTTATTTTGGCAATACCATCAGCTTTTAAATAGGTAATGTCGGTAAATGTTAAGTCGCTTTTTGCCCAGCTAATGGGAGCATAAAAATCAGTCATATTTTAAAACTCTGTTGTCTAGTTTATGGGAGTATTTATAAATTTTGTTTAATGTATTGCGCAAATTGTTGTGCGCTAAATTGATGAATATTATGACCCGCATGCTCAAATTCTACGAGATTAATATGTTTTAAGCTGTTCAATTTTGCTCGCCACGGCTTTGAACTTCTTATCTTTACTACCATAACAATAATGCACTGGCAGAGTTGTTTCCTGTAAATAAGGTAGTGCGTTAACTTGTTTTCCGAGACTAGTGGCTAGCAACATATTCGCAAGCGGTACACCATAGTTTTCTGCACGTTTGTGAATGATTTTTTCTTTTTTCTATCACTTAAATCACTAAAAACCTCTTGGTCATACCAATCATATAAGGTTTCAACAATACTTTCTGTGGCAAATTGTTTCGCCCAGCTATGATCTTGCATAAAACGACGCTCTTTTTCATCGTCGTCAGTAAGGCCTGTATGGCATGACTCAAGTAATAAAGCGGTTAAGCGTGTATCATTTTGGGTGCGCGCATAATCAAGTGCAATTCGTCCGCCAAGGGAATAACCAATTAGCGTAAATTGTTTGATGTCTAGGTCATTAATAACATCTTTGATTAATTGATGGCAGTGATTAAAACCATCTTTTAATGAACCTGGTGTTGTTACTGAAGCGCCGTGTCCAGGCAAATCAATGCTAACGCAGTGATAATCATCTTTTAGTATTTCAACTGTATCAGACCAATCGTGACGATTCCCTAAAAAGCCGTGTAAAAATACAAGCGTAGGATTATCCGCATGGCCCTGTTGTTGTTTATGTAGTGGCATATTTTATTTGCTCTTTTAATTGTGCAAGTTGTGTCACGTTTTGCTGGTTTTCAAGAGTGACTTCAATAAGTGAATGTTTACCCTTTAAGCATAGATTATAAGAGGCTTCAAAATCTATAAGTTGATTTGGGTTGTGATAATCAATACAAAATTGCTCACAACTTGCCTTGAAATTGAGACCGTGGGGTAATTGATAAAAATCTTCTTTTTGTTCCGCGGGTACCGGTAGATGATTAAAAATAGCACCGCCATCATTATTGAAAACAATAATGATAAATGTACTTTGTAGTTGTTTAATGAGCGCTAAAGAATTTAAGTCATAGAGAAAGGAATTATCACCTATTAATAATGTTGTCGTTTTCTGGCTATATTTTGCTACACCGACTGCTGATGCTAACAAACCATCAATGCCACTTGCGCCTCTATTAGTGAAAATCTGACAATGATTTTTTTCATCAACATATCTGCCAAACGAATTGGCATGCTATTACCTATAAATAGAGGGCTATTTTTTTCTAGTTTTTGTTGTAATTGTTTATCTAATTCTTCAACGACTGTCATTTCACTATAAGGTTGTGCCACTAAAAAAGGCTCAATTATTTTTTCTGCTATATCGTTATGGCATTGTTGTAATTCAATTAACCAAGGCGTTGTTACCCTAGGAGCGGAGTGAACCTGTGCCTTTATCCATTGTATTGCATCGCAATTATAACGAATATCAACACGATGATTTGAGTCGATACGATGATCACTTTCATGGATAACCTGTAGTTCGCCAGCAAAATGACCAATAAAGGTGCTTAATTGCTTACTTATTAACTGTTCACCAAATTGAATAATGATATCAGCTTGCCCGAGTAACTGCTTAAAGTGATCATTATTAAGTAATAAATCATAATAACTCAATGCGTTACTAGTCGCGCACTGCGATGATTGGATATCAGTAATTAACGCCATATGATGTTTTTTACAAAAATCTGCGATGGCTACTTGTCGCTGTTGATTGTTAATTTTACCTATTATGACAATTACTCTTTTATTATTTAAAGTCTGATCTGAAGGTAAAAATTGCTGTTCACTTTTAATATAACGAGTAAAGGGACGTTTGTTTTCAGGCCACTTTCTTAGGCTACTTAAGTAGCATTGAAAATCAATTTTTTCATTACTTGGATAAAGTGGCTCTGCAAAGGGCAAATTAAAGTGTATTGGCCCTTGTTGGTCGCGTTGTTTGTTTAGCGCGTGGTCAATAGTTGTTAATAAGTAGCTGGCTGTTATTTCAGTACTTGGCTGTGAGAGCTGAGTGAAAAAAATAGGGTAATTGGCAAAGATACTTTGTTGATCAATTGCTTGATTAGCACCACAATCAATTAAGGTTAGTGGTCGGTCAGCAGAAATAATAATTAATGGGTTGCCACTTTGTTTTGCTTCTATGACTGCTGGATATAAATTGGCAACCGCAGTACCTGAAGTGGTGATAATCACGACGGGTTTTTGGCTTGCTTGACTAATTCCTAGCGCTAAGAAACCTAATCCTCTTTCATCGAAATGCACATGCGCATTAGCCTGTGGGTGATTAGCAACTGCGAGTGTTAGAGGGGTAGAGCGAGATCCTGGTGCAACACAATAATCGGTAATACCATGGCGGATAAGTTCTTCAATAAAGAGTGAAGACCACAACTGATTAATATTACTGGCTATATAAGGAAAATTGTCAGTCTCTTTCATTATCTTTCTCTTATTATTATTGTTGCGTGATGATCTCTAATATCGTGTGGATCTTGTTATCTAACTCCTGCCACTCTTGCTCAGCAATAGACCCGGTGACAATGCCTGCCCCAGCAAATAATTTAATTGTTTTATCACTCAACAAAGCACTACGGATCGCTACGCTAAAATCAGTTTTTTGTTGGCTGATATAACCTACCGCACCAGCATACCAACCACGTACATAAGGTTCGTTATCATTAATAAATTGTAATGCAGGTAATTTAGGAGAACCTCCAACGGCAGGTGTAGGGTGTAATTTATAAAGTAATTCGGCATCACTGGTTTGATTATTTAACTCTGCTTTAATAGGCACACATAAATGTTGCACATTATGCAATTGCATTACACGTGGAGTATCACAGTATACTTGCGCCTTTAAGCTTTTTAAATTGGCAATAATAAACTCTTGCACCAGGTAGTTTTCACGGTCAATTTTTTTATCGGAGAGTAAACTTTGTAATAGAATATTATCTTCACGATCATTTCGTCCTCGATTTACTGTCCCAGCAAGTGCCTCGGTATGTAGCGTATTTCCTTCGCGACTAAAAAGCCTTTCTGGGGAACAACCAATAAAGACGTCTTTCTCAGAAAACTGAAAACTGAAATGGAAACTAGCTGGGTTTGCTTGTTGCCACTGAGCTAACAGGTCACAATAATTTACCGTTTTTTCAAAATTAAGTTCTGTTTGACGAGACAAGACCACTTTAGGTAATAATGCTTTATATTCTATTGAGAGCTCAACAAGTTTTGCCCATTGTTGTTTGTTGGGCAGATCCTGACGAGACACTAGGAGACTGTTTACTTTTTGCAGTGGCAAAGGTGCCAATAAACTGGTAACTAACTGGATAGTTTCTTGAATTGCAAATTGACCATTAAAATGACAGGTAAGAATCAGTTCTTCCTGTGTTTCTATAAATTCTAAAGCTGGTCTAATAAAGCGAGTTTCAGGAAACCCTTGCCACTGGTTCCCCTGTTGTTGAAAAGCAAGCCCTCCATAATACCGTGCTTCATTATTAACGATAGGAATGCTTTGTTTATCCTCAATAGCACCCAAACAAACTATGGTTTGTTGTTGTTCTTTATCCTGCCAATAAATTGTTGGGAAAATATGCTTTTGAGCCTTTAACAGAGATAATAATGGTAAAGATTGAAGTGATATATTTAAGTTTTTTGTTGGGAACTCTCCTCTTCTTTTTTAAAGGATTGTAATTGTTTGCAGATTTCTTCAATCATTGGGGTTAAATCACTCTTCTATGATAGCTATATTTATAGGTAAGATTTTGCTAATGTAGCGTGAAAATACCCTTGTCACAATATCGTTTATGGATATCTTGATTAATTTGATAAGGAACTTTTCTATTTGGTTAACTGAGTGATGTTTATTGATACTCATTACCACCTCATTTATATATTGGACAATTTAGATGAACAACCTTTCTGTTTGGTTAGGCGCATTACGTTTGCGTACTTTACCACTTGCCGCTTCTTCAATTATTGTTGGCGCGGGTATCGCCGTTAATCAGCAGGTTTTTAACTTATCTATTTTCTTATTATCTTTAATAACAGCACTACTACTACAAATATTATCAAATTTGGCCAATGATTATGGTGATTCAGTCACTGGCGCCGATGATGTAAATCGAGTCGGTCCTGAAAGGGCGATGCAAACGGGGGTTATTTCCCACTCTGCAATGAAGCATGCCATTATCTTTACTATTGCATTAACCTTAATCAGTGGCACAACGCTATTACTAGTTGCGTTAAATGATGACTTATATAGTTGGTTAATTTTTCTGGGGTTAGGTGTGTTAGCGATTATTGTCGCTATTACTTATACCATGGGTAAACTTCCCTATGGGTATCGTGCTTTAGGTGATGTTGCCGTTTTTCTCTTTTTTGGTTTGCTTGGAGTGATCGGTAGCTTCTATTTATATGCGCATAGTTTTGATTGGTTATTGGTTTTGCCCGCATCGAGCATTGGTTTGTTATCAGTCGCTGTATTAAATATTAATAACCTTCGTGATGTAGAAAATGATAGTAAACACAATAAAACCACGCTGGTTGTCTTGTTTGGTCGTGACGTTGCTTTTAAATATCATCTTTGTCTGATAATACTTGCCCCTTGCTGGCGGGATTCTATCTAACTAGCTTAGAAAATACGCAAAGTTGGCATTATCTATTTTTACTTGCAATGAGCCCATTAATTAAAAGTTGTAATGCATTAAATCAGGCAATAAGAGGGGAGGGAATAATAAAAATCTTTCTGCTCAAGCATTGGGATCGCAATTTGATGCCCAGTTAAAAAATACAGCAATTGGCACTTTTGTATTTTCCTTGCTATTTACCTTAGTTTTAATTGCCTAAGGAAGATCTTTCTATTAAACATGCTACCCTAATTTAGGTTATGTACTGAAAATTGACTGTTTTTATCCCTTTCAAGTAAACTTGCGGTGAAAAAACAACATATTTTCGGTTTTTTGCAAATTCTGTGTTCTGTTTAACAATAACGTTAGGTATAATGCGCGCGGAATATTGACCACAATTTTATTACTAATACAGAGTATAAAAAATGACAGATTTAAGTAAATACAGAAATATCGGTATTTTCGCGCACGTTGATGCGGGTAAAACCACAACTACAGAACGTATTCTAAAGCTAACTGGCCAGATCCACAAAACTGGTGAAGTACATGACGGCGAATCAACAACTGACTTCATGGAACAGGAAGCTGAGCGTGGTATTACTATCCAGTCTGCTCGCTGTTACTTGTTTCTGGAACGATCATCGTTTTAACGTTATTGATACTCCTGGACACGTTGACTTCACAGTTGAAGTATACCGTTCATTAAAAGTACTTGATGGTGGTATCGGTGTATTCTGTGGTTCTGGTGGTGTTGAACCACAATCAGAAACTAACTGGCGTTATGCGAATGACTCAGAAGTTGCACGTATTATTTTCGTAAACAAATTAGACCGTATGGGTGCTGACTTCTACCGTGTTGTTAAGCAAACTCAAGACGTACTAGTCGCTAACCCACTAGTAATGGTTCTACCAATCGGCATCGAAGACGATTTTTCTGGTGTTGTTGATCTACTAACACGTAAAGCATACGTGTGGGATGACACAGGTCTACCAGAAAACTATGAAATCAAAGATGTGCCTGCGGACATGGTTGATAAAGTAGAAGAATACCGTGAGCAATTAGTTGAAACTGCTGTTGAGCAAGACGACGACCTAATGGAAGCATACATGGAAGGTGAAGAGCCTTCTATTGAAGACATTAAACGTTGTATCCGTAAAGGTACACGTACAATGGACTTCTTCCCAACTTACTGTGGTTCTGCGTTTAAAAACAAAGGTATTCAATTAATTCTTGATGCTGTTGTAGATTACCTACCTTCACCAACAGAAGTTGACCCACAACCTCTTACTGATGAAGAAGGTGAACCAACAGGTAAATTTGCACTTGTTTCTGCTGACGAAACTTTCAAAGCATTAGCATTCAAAATTACTGATGACCGTTTTGGTGCACTTACTTTCGTACGTATCTACTCAGGTACACTTAAGAAAGGTGATACAATCCTTAATGCTGCAACAGGTAAAACTGAGCGTATCGGCCGTATGTGTGAGATGCAAGCAGATGATCGTAACGAATTAGCTTCAGCACAGGCGGGTGATATTATCGCTATCGTTGGTATGAAGTCTAACGTTCAAACTGGTCATACATTATGTGATCCTAAAGATCCAATCATCCTTGAAGCGATGGTATTCCCAGAACCAGTAATCTCTATCTCTGTAACACCAAAAGATAAAGGTTCAACTGAGAAAATGGGTATTGCGATTGGTAAAATGGTTGCAGAAGATCCAACATTCCGTGTTGAAACAGACCAAGATTCAGGTGAAACAATCCTATCTGGTATGGGTGAACTTCACTTAGATATCAAAGTAGATATCCTTAAGCGTACATACGGTGTTGACCTAGTTGTTGGTGAACCTCAAGTTGCTTACCGTGAAACTATCACGCAAGCAGTTGAAGATTCTTACACTCATAAGAAACAATCTGGTGGTTCTGGTCAATTTGGTAAAATTGATTACCGTATCAAACCAGGTGAACCAGGTACTGGTTTTGTGTTCTCTTCAACAGTTGTTGGTGGTAACGTACCTAAAGAATTCTTCCCTGCTATCGAGAAAGGTTTCGAAGGTATGATGGATAACGGTGTACTAGCTGGCTTCCCTGTACTTGATGTTGACATCGAGCTTTACGATGGTGGCTTCCACGCCGTGGATTCATCTGCTGTAGCATTTGAATTAGTCGCTCGTGGTGCATTCCGTCAGTCTATCCCTAAAGCGGGCGCACAACTTCTAGAGCCAATCATGTCTGTTGACGTGTTTACTCCTGATGATCACGTTGGTGATGTTATCGGTGACCTTAACCGTCGTCGTGGTATGATTGCTGGACAAGAAGCTGGTGCAACTGGTGTTCGTATTAAAGCTGACGTTCCTCTTTCAGAAATGTTTGGTTACATTGGTTCTTTACGTACAATGACTTCAGGTCGTGGTCAGTTCTCTATGGAGTTCAAAAACTATATGCCTTGTCCAAACAGCGTATCTGAAACAGTAATTGAAAAAGTACGCGCTGAAAAAGAAGCTACTAAAAAGAAATAATATTTCTTAATAGTAAACTTCTTAAAACCCTGTTATGAAAATAACAGGGTTTTTTTATGCCTAGATTTTGCTAATTAGCTCTTTAAGTAGTTCAAAAACTACGTGCTGAAAAAGAAGCTACTAAAAAGAAAGAATATTTCTTAATTAGTAAACTTCTTAAAACCCTGTTATGAAAATAACAGGCTTATTTTTATGCTTAAATTTTATTCATTATCCCGACCATAGGTTAAAAAGAAAATTTGTTAATAGACTAAAATTAACAAATTTAACATGTTTATTTGATTTTTATTTAATTAAGTCAGTAACTTATAGGCTGATAGACTTGCTTTTTATTTTTATAAGCAGGGATTATTATGCAATATTTACTGTTACTACTTTTAGCCTATTTTGTTTCTTTTTCTGCGTTAGCAAATAAAGGAAATGAAACTAATACTTCCTTTAACAAAGCAAAAAGAATGCTTGAGAAGGAAGTTTATCAAGTAGCTCATGAACGAAAAACGATTTATTGTGATGCTGACTTTGATGTGAAAAAGCAAATTAGCTTCCCACCAGGATTTACTACCACTAAATATGTTAAACGTTCAAAAAAAGTAGAGTGGGAACACGTTGTACCCGCAGAAAATTTTGGTCGCAACTTTGTGGCATGGCGAGAAGGTGATGAGAGCTGTGTTAATAGCAAAGGTAAAACCTTTAAAGGTAGGCGTTGTGCTGAGAAAGTTGATCATCAATATCGTTTAATGCAATCTGATATGCATAACCTTTATCCCGCTATTGGCGCGGTAAATGTCGCCCGCAGTAATTATAATTTTACTATGTTAAATACAGAACAAAGTAGCTTTGGTAGTTGTAATATGAAGATCTCTAAACGCAAGGTTGAGCCTCCAGAAAGTGCTCGCGGAATGATAGCCCGTAGTTATTTGTATATGCATGAAACCTACGATCGTTACAGTATGAGTGATCAACAACTGCAATTAATGAACGCTTGGCATAACCAACAACCAGTGACCGAGTGGGAATGTTTAAGAGCACAACGCATCGCTGAAAAGCAAGGTAATCAAAGTGCGATCTTAGAAAGAAGCTGTGCTTTATTACATTTTAAGTCAGAATAATTTCTCGTACAAAACGACTACCAAAATAAGCAAGGGTGAGAAGCGATGACCCGACAATAGTAATGTAAACTGTCAAACGGCCACGCCATCCTTGCTTAAAATGCCCCCACAATAAAATGCCATAAATAACCCATGCAATCATGGATAAAATGGCTTTATGCGCTTTCCCTTGAGCAAACATATCCTCTAAAAAATAAACCCAGTCAATAAAGTACAGCTTAATAAAATAAAACCGATAAAGATAAACTGAAAAAGGGTTTTTTCTAATGTCATTATTGGTGGCATATTAACTTTTGTTAGCGGTAATTTATGACTTTTTAATCTGTGGTCTAAGTAAGCAAGCTGTAAGGCAAATAAGCTCGCAATACTAAGAATGGAATAAGCCAGCAAGGCAAAAATGATATGTGATCCAACCTGTGGATGAGTTTCTAAATGGGTAATAAAATGGCTTGGCAAATGAGTAACAGCAATAAAATTAATAATAGTAAACCCATAAGCAACGGGTAATAAAACACCGGTATTGAGTCGTTTACTTGCAAAGGTACTAAGTAAAGAAATAATAAAGGTGACTAAGGAAACCACGTTAAGAATTTGTAGATTTTGACCCACGGATATAAATACATTTTGATATAACCAAATAGCATGGGTAAATAATGCGATACTAATCGGGATTAATAATGTATGTGAAGATAATTTTTGAGGCGAAACGATTTGCTTGCTAGCAACGACTGTTGCGACAAGATAAAAAAGGCCACTAATAAATGCTAAATAATCCATATCAATCCAATTGTTGGTTTGCTGAAGGTATTAGGGTCTGTTGATCTTTACCTTTGTAAAAATACACTTTAAAGATTAACAGACCCCAATTATATGCAAATTTTAACGGATGAGAAGTTAATACTACCTTGAAAGACAATGTTGCGTATAATATCGTCCATTCTATTCTAATTTTTGAAACGAGAGCGAAGCATGTTTGAGAATTTAACCGACCGATTGTCGAAAACCCTAAAAACGATCAGTGGTAAAGGTAGCTTAACAGAAGATAATATCAAAGGCACTTTACGCGAAGTTCGTATGGCGTTATTAGAAGCCGATGTTGCTTTACCTGTTGTACGTGACTTTATTAAGGCGGTAAAAAAACGTGCTGTTGGTCGTGAAGTAACAAAAACGCTTAATCCTGGGCAAGCATTCCTAAAAATTGTTCAGAGTGAACTTGAATCTGCAATGGGTGAGGTTAATGAATCTTTAAACCTTGCTATGCAACCACCTGCGGTTTTATTAATGGCGGGTTTACAAGGTGCGGGTAAAACAACTTCGGTTGCTAAATTAGCACTTAGATTAAAAAATAAAGAAAAAAATCAGTTCTTGTTGTGAGTGCCGATATTTATCGTCCTGTCGCGATTAAACAGTTAGAAACATTAGCGGGGGAAGTCGAGGTTGAGTTCTTCCCAAGTGATATCACACAAAAGCCTGTTGATATTGCTAATGCGGCAATAGACCATGCTAAAAAGAAATTTATTGATGTTGTGATCGTCGATACAGCAGGTCGTTTGCATGTTGATAGTGACATGATGGATGAAATTAAAGATCTTCATGGTGCGATTAAACCAATTGAGACCTTATTTGTTGTTGATGCAATGACTGGTCAAGATGTCGCTAACACAGCAAAAGCCTTTAACGAAGCTTTACCATTAACGGGTGTTATCTTAACCAAAGCTGATGGTGATGCACGTGGTGGTGCCGCACTGTCTATTCGTCATATTACTGGTAAGCCGATTAAATTTATCGGTATGGGTGAGAAAATTGATGCATTAGAAGCTTTCCACCCTGAGCGTATTGCTTCTCGTATTTTAGGTATGGGTGATGTACTTAGCTTAATTGAAGATCTCGAGCAAAAAGTCGATAAGAAAAAAGCAGATCAACTGGCTAAAAAAATTACTAAAGGTAAAGGCTTTGATTTAGAAGATTTCCGTGACCAACTTGTGCAAATGAAAGGCATGGGAGGCATGGCTGGCATGATGGATAAACTGCCGGGGATGGGACAAATGCCAAGTGCCATGAAAGATCAAGTAAATGATAAAGCGACTAATCAAATGGAAGCTATCATTAATTCAATGACCAAAAAAGAACGTGCTAAACCTGAAATTATTAAAGGTGGCCGTAAACGTCGTATTGCGGCGGGTTCTGGTACGCAGATTCAAGATGTTAATAAACTCCTAAAACAATTTACGCAAATGCAAAAGATGATGAAAAAAATGTCTGGCAAAGGTGGTATGCGTAAAATGATGTCTGGTATGCAAGGGATGATGGGTGGCGCTGGTATGGGCGGCATGGGTGGAATGGGAATGCCTCCGGGTTTAGGTGGATTCCGTAAAAAATAATAAGTAAATACTCAGGCCGTTGCTATTTAAGTCTGAACATTTAAGGTTTATTTTGTTAAAAATCTAATACTTTATGAGTTCATATAAATAGGTAAGTAAACCTAAGTTTAAAAAAGCTAAATGTTCGCATTTAGCTTTTTTGTTTTTAAATCCTCTCAAATACTGCAAAAATTGAGATTAACTGCTTAAATTTCATTCGAAAGTGTGATTTTGATTGTTATTTTTGCTTAAAAGAGTATGATTCTGCGACTTTCTACAAAAGCAGGCGGTTGGCATCAGCTGACCAATGATACGTTTAACAATAATAGAGGACGATATGGTAACTATTCGTTTAGCTCGTGGTGGCGCAAAAAAACGCCCATTCTACCAAGTGGTAGTAACTGACAGCCGTAACGCACGTGACGGCCGTTTCCTTGAAAAAGTTGGTTTCTTTAACCCAACTGCACAAGGTCAAGCAGAAAAATTACGTTTAGATACAGATCGCATCAACCATTGGGTTGGTCTTGGCGCACAGCTAAGTGATCGTGTAGCTAAATTAGTAAAAGATAACGCAGTAGTCGCTTAATTGCAGTTAGGTGAGGAGATTTAGATGAGCAATATAGTTGAGCCCATTGTAATCGGAAAATTTGGTGCCGTTCATGGTATTAAAGGCTGGTTGAAAATCCACTCCTACACCGATGATGCTGAAAGTATTTTTCAATACAAACCATTGTTAATGAACTACCAAGGTAAACTACAAACAGTCAATATTACTGATTGGAAATATCATAGTAATACGTTCGTTGCAAAAATAGAGTCTTTTGATGTTCGCGAAGAAGCACAAGCCTTAGTTGGCATTGAACTTTTAGTTAATTCAGATGAGCTTCCTAAATTGGAAGGTGACTTCTATTGGCGAGATTTGATCGGATGTCAGGTTAATACTGACAAAGGTTATCATTTAGGTGTTGTTACCGACATGATGGAAACAGGCTCGAAAGATGTGCTTGTGGTTAAAGCTAATTCGAATGATGCTTTTGGGCAAAAAGAACGATTAATCCCGTTCATTAAAGAGCAAGTAGTATCCGATGTGGATATTGCAGGCAAACTAATTACAGTTAATTGGGAACCTGATTTCTGATATCCCTAGGAGAGAAGCGATGTGGATTGGGGTTGTAAGCCTCTTCCCGGACATGTTTCGGGCCATTAGCGAAAACGGGGTAACAGGTCGAGCGATTAAAAATAATCTGCTTTCAATCCAATGTTGGAATCCTCGAGATTTTACCATGGATAAACATAGAACGGTTGATGACCGTCCCTATGGTGGTGGTCCAGGTATGCTGATGATGGTGCAACCTTTACGGGATGCAATTCAGGCGAAGAAAATGGCCGCTAAGGAAGCGGGACATGAGGCAAAGGTAATTTATCTTTCCCCTCAAGGCAGACGTTTAGACCATGAAGGTGCTCAGCAATTATCATCAAGCTCACAGGCTTTGATTTTAGTGGCGGGGCGTTATGAAGGCATAGACGAACGCATAATTGATAGCTTAATCGACGAAGAATGGTCGGTAGGTGATTATGTGTTAAGTGGTGGTGAGCTACCAGCCATGATTCTAATTGATGCTGTGGTACGTTTTGTACCGGGTGTATTAGGTCATGTGTTATCAGCTGAGCAAGACTCCTTTGCGGAGGGATTGCTTGATTGTCCTCACTACACGCGCCCAGAGGTATTAGATGGTGTATCTGTACCAAGTGTTTTATTAAGTGGTGATCATGAAAAAATTCGTCTATGGCGTTTAAAACAATCACTGCAACGCACGAAAATGAGACGTCCTGATTTATTAAATGATCTAGCTCTGACTGACGAGCAAGCTAAATTGCTTGTCGCTCTGGAAAGTGACTCCCACTAACCAGCGATGTTATCGGCTAACTAGATATAAAAGGTATTAAAATGAGCAATATTTTAAAAGCAATTGAAAATGAACAGTTACGTACTGATATTCCAGAATTCGCACAAGGCGATACTGTTATTGTACGTGTTCGCGTAAAAGAAGGTGATAAAGAGCGTCTTCAAGCATTTGAAGGTCTTGTAATCGCTAAGCGTAACCGTGGTCTACACTCAAGCTTTACTGTTCGTAAAATGTCGAGCAGCTGAAGGTGTTGAACGTGTATTCCAAACACATAGCCCACTTGTAGGAAGCGTTGAAGTTAAACGTCGTGGTGTGGTTCGCCAAGCTAAACTTTACTACTTACGTGAACTTACTGGTAAAGTCGCTCGTATTAAAGAGAAGCTTGGTAAAAAGAAATAATCTTTTTACCCAATTGTAATGCCACTTATGTTGGTATAATAAGGCACTCTTCGGAGTGCCTTATTTGTTTGGGAGATAAGAATGCATGTAATAAAACGCTATTTTTTAATGGCTGTTGCTTTTATTAGTATTTTATTGGGACTGATCGGTATTTTTCTGCCTCTTTTACCCACAACACCCTTCTTTATTTTAGCGCTTGCATGTTTTGCCCGTAGCTCTGAACATTTTCATCACAAACTACTAAATGCACCTTATATCGGTCCTGTTTTGATGGATTGGGAAGCGGATAAAAAAATTGAAAAAAACGTAAAAAACAAATTATTTTAATAGTGCTTACAAGTTTTGCTATCTCGATTGCCGTCTTACATAGTCGTTTCTATTTGCAATTACTGTTGTTAGTAATTATGTGTATTTTATTGTTTTTTATATATCGGATTGATGAAAAACCTTAGCAGAACGTTCACTCTCAATATAAGCATTAAACACCGGAAGCGTAATAATAAAACGCGTAAATTCATTTAATTTAGACTCTACATCGATTGTGCCTCCATGACGTTTGATAATTTGTGAGCAGATTGTTAAACCAATGCCTAAGCCAAAATTACCCTCGCGCTTGCTGGTGTAATTTAATTCAAATATTTTTTTTAACACTTGCTCTGTCATACCTGGGCCATTATCTTCAATAATTACCTGCACCTTAGGTGATTCATCGTAGGGTAAATAAAGCGTCGATATTTTTATTTCTCCCTGTCCTTCTGTCGCATCAACAGCATTGGAGATGATATTTGTCCAAACTTGTTCAAGTTCAATAGGGCGACACTCTACCTGTGGCAAGGTTTGGTAGTCTTTGATTACTCGGTAGGTTTTTAGTTTGTTTTCAAATATTACCAGCGTTTCTTCGATCCCCTCATGAATATCAATAGGCGCAGAAACTTCGCTGTCTTGTCCGGCATAATGCTTTAAGCTTTTCACTAAGTTTGCGATACGTGTAGCACAGGCATTGCTGTTACGCAAAATAGTGCCTGCTTGATGATATTGACTCAATAAATTGACTGTCTGTGCAAAATCTCGACCTTTTTCGACAGGAATATTGGTATTGTCCAATTGCATATTAACCAGCTTTTTGGCCAAGTTTTTATCTTTTACTTTTGATAATAGTGCGTTGGTTCTTGCCCTTACATCGGAGGTTGATAAGGGCACAATCGTTAATCCCTGTTGCAGAGTTTGTTTTGCTAACTTAGAGAAATCACAGGTTCTTTCATGTAAAAGTAAGTCTGAAATTAGGCTAGTAAGCGTATCTGAGCCACGCAAAATAGCCGCCACTGGATTATTCAGTTCATGAGCGACACCAGCAACAAGTTGTCCTAATACAACCATTTTTTCACTTTCAATAAGATGGTTATGTGCACTATCTAAGGATTGCAATGTTTCCTGTAGGGCAAGCTCGGTAGAGATACTGTGTTGCAAGCGACGATTAAAGTTGCGCAATAGCAGGTTAGTGAAGGGTGCCAGTAACGCGCTATTTGATTGCATGATTTGTGAGAAAATGAACTTATCAACCTTTAGTACCTCTGTTGGCACTAATGTTATTCCTGTGCTAAATGCGACTTCTTCGGTTAAGAAAGACATGCCACCAACCATAGTGCCAGCTTGCATAATGGTAATATCTTGCATCTCTCCGTGAGCATTACGTTTTTTAAGTAATACTTCGCCCTTTGCAATAAACCAGAGGTATTTATTTTTTTCACCTTCTCGGGTGAGGATATGGTTCGCGCGGTAATTTCGACGTACATTATGTTCATCGTTATTTTCAAGAATTTTATACAGGGATTTAATTATTAAACTCGATAATTTGGCATCACTGTATAATGTGTAATCAAGAAATTTATCTTGAAAGTCAAGTGGTTGTGTTTCGCTACTATTATCTAACAAACGAGTTTTATTGGTCACCTGGCGTTTGCTAACAGAACTTGATAATTGGTTACGCTGATAGTGATTGGTATGGTAATTACTCATTTGTGCTTGAATTAAATGTTTAAGAGGCTCCTTGCGATAGGGTAATTGTAAAAAATAATCTATATGTCCCTGATTAATACAATCAATTAATTGTGTGACACAGGGGTTATAGGCGTAAACAATTTTTCTAATAAGTTGGCATTTAGAGTGTCTAAAAGTGTTAATGCATCTCCATCGCTGAGATATTGAGAGGCTAATACAATAGCGATTTCATCACTATTTTGTACAATCAATTGTAGCGCTTTTTGCAGTGTTGTTGCTTCCAGGATATCCATATTATTATTTAACAGGATTAAATCTTGTTTAATTTGGCTTAGACGTTGTGGATCGCTATCAACACATAAGATCATTAACATAGTTATACTCCAAGTAAACCTTACTCAGAATGAAGGTCTAATGTGCACCTAAAAGGAATTGAAACTGAGCACTAAATGAACATAGATTAACACTATAGGTAACAGGTTTTGTGATGTAACTGGTTGTTTTGAAATCTTATGATTTTTATCAATGGAGAGCATCGTTAAATAATAAAACTGTGATAACCTTAGCAGTCAATCAGCACATTTAAGAATTAAGAGAGATAAGATGAAAATAACATTACCTGAATATGAAAAAGCAGAAGTACTGGTCGTTGGAGATGTAATGTTAGACCGTTATTGGCATGGCCCGACGGGTCGTATCTCTCCTGAAGCACCTGTGCCTGTTGTTAAAGTTGAACAAATTGAAGAGCGTCCTGGTGGTGCCGCCAATGTGGCATTAAATGTAGCCGCTTTAGGTGCGAAAGTACGTTTAATTGGTTTAGTTGGTGATGATGAACCTGCACTTGCATTAGCAAAGGGGTTAGAATCAGTTCATGTCACCACTGATTTTGTTACTCTAGATAACTTCCCAACAATTACAAAATTACGAGTATTAAGCCGTCACCAACAGTTATTACGTTTAGATTTTGAAGAACCCTTTCATGATGTAGATAGCAAACCTATTTTAGACAAAATGCAAACAGGTTTAGGCGCTGAAAATAGTGTTGTTATTTTATCGGATTACAACAAAGGTTCATTGTCTGATGTGCAGAAAATGATTCAACTAGCCAAACAGAAAAATATTAAAGTACTTGTTGATCCGAAAGGATCTGATTTTGAAAAATATCGTGGTGCAACTTTATTAACACCTAATCTGTCTGAGTTTGAAGCTGTTGTAGGGCGTTGTAAAACTGATCAGGAACTGGTTGATCGTGCCTTAGAATTGATTAAAAAGTTTGACCTGCAAGCATTACTAGTGACTAGAAGCGAACATGGTATGACTTTAGTGCGTGAAGGTGTACAACCATTTCATTTACCAACACAAGCACAGGAAGTTTATGATGTAACAGGGGCAGGTGATACGGTTATTTCGGTGTTAGCAACATCATTAGTCGCTGGTAGCTCCTTTGAAGATGCTTGTACCTTAGCAAATGCAGGTGCGGGTGTTGTTGTTGGAAAAATTGGTACATCGACGGTTAATACTATCGAATTGGCAAATGCCGTTTATAGCCAACAAGAAATTGGTTTTGGTGCATTATCAGAGGAGCAATTAAAAGTTGCTGTTCAATTAGCACAGCATCGTGGTGAAAAAGTGGTCATGACTAACGGCTGTTTTGATATTCTTCATGCAGGACATGTCTCATACTTAAATACCGCTCGCGAACAAGGTGACCGTTTAATTGTTGCTGTAAACAGTGATGAATCTGTTCGTGGCCTAAAGGGCTCTGGTAGACCAGTTAACCCTATCGATCGACGTTTAGCAGTTTTAGCTGGTTTAGTCGCCGTTGATTGGGTGATTGAATTCAGCGAGGAAACACCACAACGCTTAATTGCTAATGTATTACCAGATTTATTAGTAAAAGGTGGCGATTACGAAGTTGAAGAAATCGCAGGTGGCACTGAAGTGATTGCTAATGGTGGGGAAGTGAGAGTATTACAATTTGAAGAGGGTTGCTCAACATCAGAAATTATTAAAACCATTCGTAATGAGCGTTAGCCGATTATATTAAGAATGTTTTGATTAGAGATTAAAGATGATGATAGCTAACCATTTAACGTTAGCTATCATTGTCTGTCAGAGTAAATTAAGATTTATTGCGTTTCATTTCGCTTTCAGCTTTAGGATCCACTTCTACTAACCCCGAAGAAACATGAACAATATCTTGCTCAGATAAGGTACCCGCAGAATATTTCAGTTGTAACATATTAATAATGTAGTCATAGCGAGCATTAGCAAGTAGGCTTTCTGAGGCATATAAACTACGTGTTGCATCTAATACATCAACGATTGTTCGTGTACCCACTTCAAAACCTGCTTCAGTTGCTTCTAATGCACTATTTGCAGATTTTACACTCTGCTCGTAAGCGCTAATTGAACTTAAAGAAGCGCGAACATTGTTAAAGCCACTATTAATTTGTGCTTCAATGCTACGGTAAGTCTGTACTAAATCTTCACTTGCCATTACATAACTATATTGTGCTTGTTTAACACGAGAAGTAATAGAGCCACCAGTGTAGATTGGAATATTCAATTCTAAACCCAAGGTACCAGTGTTTCTATTGTAATCACTTCTATCGCTTGAAGCGTAATTCAAGTTGGTATGATCTAAACCTGCAGTAAAATCGAGAGTAGGCATACTACCTTCTTCAGCTAGCTCTATTTGCATTTTAGATAAGTCTTTAGCAATACGTTTTTCATGAAGTTCTAGGCTATGCTCTAATGCTTTATTACGCCATACGCTGACACCACCAGATAAACTCTGTGGTTCAAAAGTCTCTGTATTTAGATAATGAACACTTGAAATATCTTCACCAGTTAACTCACGTAATACAAAGTAACTATTAGCTAAGCTGTTTTCTGCAGAAATAAGCTCTGCATTTGTTTGGTCAAACTCGGCCTGTGCTTCATGAACATCGGTAATTGCAATTAAACCAACATCAAAACGTTGTTTGGTTTGTTCAAGCTGACGTTCCACTGCGCGTTTATTTGCTTTAACTGACTTCACTGCTTCATCTGCACGTAATACATCAAAGTAAGCAACAGCAGTACGATATAATAAACCCTGTGTCGCATAACCGTAGCTTGCTCCAAATTGTGTTGCTTGTTTTTCTGCGATATCAAGTTGTTGCCAATAGGCACCATTATAAAGCGACTGGGTTAATCCAAGTGTTGCATTATAAGATGAGTAAGAGTAATAGCTATCATCTGATTGACTTGTGTCTGCTCGCTAGCTCAAAACCTATTTGAGGCAATAAAGTCGCATCAGCTTCATTAACCTGTTCCAAATAAAGGTCGTATTGCGCTTTGCTTTTTAGGATAATCGGATCTTTAAGTTTTGCCGTCTCGTAAACTTGCAATAAAGAATCAGCAATAGCGCTTGAATTGAATGTTGCTAAGGCAACAATTGAAGCAATGGATAGTCGTTTAAACATTACAAAATTCCTATTTAATATGCATATTTATGGTTCTTGCAGGCTACCATAAATTACAGAAAGTGTATTATAAAATTATTACATGAATATATATTTTACAGAGGTTATCAGAAAATGAATGAACATTCACTTTTGAATTGTCCGAAAAGCAAAAATTTTGAAAAAAAGACCTTCAGATCATTAAAAAAGAGCCCTTATATAAAGGTTTTTTTGAGTGTAATAAATATACTTTAAAACATAAACTCTTTGCCGGAGGTTGGAGCCCCGAAATTCAACGGGAAATGTTTGAGAGAGGCCACGCTGCCTGCTGTTTTGCCCTACGATATAAAAAATGATCGGGTTGTGTTGATTGAGCAGTTTCGTTTAGGGGCAAAGGATGCGAATCAATCACCTTGGTTGCTTGAACTGGTTGCCGGCATGATAGATAAAAATGAATCTTCAGTTGATGTGGTGAAACGTGAAGCCTTAGAAGAAGCTGGCTTAACCATTGAATCAACACAATTTATTATGAATTGTTTATTAACTCCAGGCGGCTCAACAGAGCATGTAGATATTTTTATTGGCTCTGTGGATAGTGAGCAAGCTGGTGGTTTACATGGCTTAGAGGAAGAGGGCGAAGATATCCGAGTCCATGTTGTTGATAGAGAAATTGCTTATCAATGGGTGCTTGAAGGAAAAATAAATAATTCAGCTACTGTTATTGCTCTATTATGGTTACAATTAAACCGAGAAAAAGGGTTGAAATTATAAAAAATCATCCATTTTCTTGTTTCTGGTCAAGGAAATGAGGCATCACTAGCATTTTTTATCATTAGTCAAAATTCAAAGGCTGACAAATGATAAAATTTCAACTTGCGTGGTAAACATTAATGTCTTTGATTTATAATCGATTAATTGTTTGCGAAAATATACCGTTTTGGGATTTTAGATTATAGCTATTATGAATAATAAAGCCGTACAATTAAAAACAAATGCTCAGGGCGATTTGGATTTTTTACAAATTACAGATACTCACCTTTTTGCAGATAGAGAAAAAGATTTACTTGGTATTAAAACAGTGCAAAGTTTTGAGGCAGTTGTTGAACATGCAAAAAAGTACAAAAATTGCCAGGCGGTTTTATCAACCGGGGATCTTTCTCAAGATCACTCCGCACAGTCTTATTTAGACTTTTGCCATCATATAAAAACCTTGGATTTACCTTGTTTTTGGTTGCCTGGTAATCATGATATACAAGCCATTATGTTACCTAGTTTATTAGCTGAAGGGCTGGCACAAACTAAAATTATTGATAGTGAGCATTGGCAAGTTATTTTACTTGATTCACAAGTTGAAGGTGTACCCTATGGGTTATTAAGCGAATCTCAGCTTGATTTTTTAGACAATGCTCTAGCTTCTGAACCGAATAAAAAAACTTTAATCTGTGTTCATCACCATGTGCTACCAGTTGGAAGTGCATGGCTCGATCAGCACATTTTAAAAAATAACGATGTGTTTTTAGAAATTATTGCGCCTTACGCAAATGTTACGGCCGTGTTATCTGGTCATGTGCATCAGGCTGGGGATACAATTCAGGATGGCGTTCGTTTTATCACAACTCCTTCAACCTGTGTGCAGTTCAAACCAAACAGTGATGAATTTGCCTTAGATAGTGTGGCTCCGGGGTATCGTTTTCTGCGTTTAAAGGCGTCAGGTGAAATTGAAACTATTGTTGAGCGTATTGATGAAGGTGCTTTTTCAGTTGATAAAGATGCAACAGGTTATTGATAATGGCAAAGATTTTATTATCTCTGCATGGTTTTCATAGTTCACCTGAGTCACTTAAAGCACGTCAACTTGCTACTTATATTAATAAGCATCACCCTGAAATAACCTTCCTTTGTCCACAGCTACCTTGTTTACCAGGGAAAATGTGGGCACTTATTGAATCTATTTTTGAAAAATACAAAGATCATGATATCGCTGTAGTTGGTAGTTCATTAGGAGGGTACCTCGCGACAAAAATATCAGAGGTATATAAAACAAAGTCGATTCTTGTTAATCCTGCAGTGACACCCTATCGTTTATTACAGACTTATGCCGGCGCACAGGTTCATCCTTATACTAATGAAACTTATTTTATTAATGAAGATTTTATGGTGCAATTAAAAAAGTTAGATGTGGAAGTTTTAAGTACATTTAACCGATGCTGGGTGCTGTTACAGGAGGGTGATGAAGTACTCGATTACCAACAAGCAATGATAAAATACCAAGGTTGTAAAATTACCTGTGAAAAAGACGGAGACCACAGTTTTGTTGGTTTTGAGCGCTATATTGCTGATATAATTAAATTCCTTTTCTAGTTTTTAGACGATTCCTAACCATTGAACAAGGTGCACCATGAACGACCAATACAATTCCGATTCCATTGAAGTATTAAACGGACTTGACCCTGTTCGTCATCGCCCGGGGATGTACACAGAAACAAACCGACCTAACCATCTTGCGCAGGAAGTGATTGATAACTCTGTTGATGAAGCTTTAGCTGGTTATGCCTCTTCGATACAAGTTATTTTACATGAAGACCATTCATTAGAAGTGATTGATGATGGTCGTGGTATGCCCGTTGATATTCATCCCGAAGAAAAAATTTCTGGTGTTGAGCTTATTTTCTGTAAATTGCATGCGGGTGGTAAGTTCTCTGGCAAAAACTACGAAATATCTGGCGGTTTACATGGTGTTGGTATTTCCGTGGTTAATGCTTTATCCACTCGCGTAGACGTTAATATACGTCGTGATGCTAAGGTGTTTCATATTGCCTTTGAAGATGGCAATAAAGTTGTAGAACTCCATGAAAGTGGTACCTGCGGACAGCGTAATACAGGCACAAGTGTGCATTTTAGGCCAGATCCAAAGTACTTTGATAGTTTTAAATTTTCAGTGTCTCGCTTATTGCATTTACTCAAAGCGAAGGCCGTGTTATGCCCAGGGTTGAGCATAAAATTTAAAGATAAAGTAAATAAAAATAATTATGAATGGTGTTATCAAGACGGGTTAAATGATTATTTGTTAGAAGCAGTTTCTGATAATGAATTATTACCTGCGACACCTTTCATCGGTACTTTTACTGCAAATCGAGAAACTGCCGACTGGGCAGTTGTTTGGTTGCCTGAAGGTGGCGATTCAATTTCCGAAAGTTACGTTAACTTGATCCCAACTTCACAGGGAGGGACACATGTAAACGGCTTCCGACAAGGTTTGCTTGATGCAATGCGAGAGTTTTGTGACATCCGAAATTTATTGCCTCGTGGCATTAAAATTAGCCCAGAAGATATCTGGGAAAAATGTGCCTATATATTATCAGTTAAAATCAAAGAACCGCAGTTTGCAGGTCAGACCAAAGAGCGCTTATCTTCACGCCAGTGTTCGGCATTTGTCGCAGGAGTTGTTAAGGATGCCTTTAGTTTATGGCTTAATGCGAATGTAAATGAAGCAGAAGTATTAGCTGAATTCTGTATTAGTAACGCACAAACCCGAACACGAAAAAGTAAAAAAATAGCGCGTAAAAAAATTACCCAAGGGCCTGCACTCCCAGGAAAATTAACCGATTGTTCAGGTCAAGACCCTGAGCGAGGAGAGCTCTTTTTAGTAGAGGGTGATTCTGCTGGTGGTTCAGCAAAACAAGCTAGAGATCGTGAGTTTCAAGCAATTCTGCCTTTACGCGGAAAAATTAAAAATACCTGGGAAGATGAATCTGACACGATTTTAAATTCTGAAGAAATCCACAATATCTCTGTCGCTATTGGTATTGATCCGGCGTCCTCTGATTTATCTGGCTTACGTTATAAAAAAATATGTATTTTGGCCGATGCCGACTCCGATGGGTTACACATTGCAACGTTAATTTGTGCCTTGTTTGTACAACACTTTAGAGCAGTGGTAGATGCGGGGCATTTTTATGTTGCTATGCCTCCTCTTTATCGTATTGATGTCGGTAAAGAAGTGTTTTACGCCTTAGATGAAGCTGAAAAAGAAGGGATTTTAGACCGCATTGAAGCAGAGAAAAAACGCGGTAAAGTAGGGGTTCAACGTTTTAAAGGATTAGGTGAAATGAATCCTGATCAATTACGTGAAACAACAATGGATCCGAACACGCGACGCTTAGTACAGCTAACCAGTTCCGACGCCGATAAAATGGTAGAGGTTATGGATATGTTACTTGCTAAAAAACGAGCCTCAGATAGGAAAACCTGGCTCGAAAGTAGCGGTGATATGTTGTCTGTGGATTGATATTGTTAACGATAAAAAAGGGGTAGATAATTAATTATCTACCCCTTTTTTATGATGCACAGTGTTTGATTGTGCATCATTTGCTAATTCGCAGTTATGCTGTTTGATTGGATACTTGAAAGCGTCCAATCAATGTATTTAAGCGTAAAATAGCATTTTTTACTAAGGTACTTCGACGTAATAATTGTTGAGAAGATACTTCCATTGATAATGTCGTGTTTTGCGCATCTTTAGCTGTTTCTTCATGTTGTTGGCTATTGCTTGCAATTTGGTTCATGGTGTCAAACATGTTTTCAACTGCTTCTTTCAATTTTAGACTGCGCTCTCCAGAATCTAATACAAAACTATCTTTATCAACATTTTTAACACCTTGTTCCATATAACTCACAGCCATTTCTGATTCTTTACTCAGTTTAGCGGTTATGTTGCCAATATGACTCGTCGCTTGGGATGTTTTTGTAGCTAAATTACGAACCTCATCAGCAACCACCGAAAAACCACGTCCATGGTCACCAGCTCGTGTCGCCTCGATAGCCGCATTTAATGCCAGTAAATTAGTCTGCTCAGTAATTTCGGTGATTAACCCAACAATGGCACCGATTTCTTTCATTTGAGCATTTACATCGTTAACACTTTTAGCAGATGCTAATACGATATCTTTTATTTGAGTGGTATTGTTAACCGCCTGTGTATATTCCTGTTGTGAACTCTCGACTACATCATGCATAAGTTGTTGCATTGTTTGAGCTGATACCGTTGCTGATGCTATCTCTTCCTGTTGACCTCCGGATAAATGTATCATTGAACCAATAGAGTTACTGGTTGCTTTGGTCGCACTATCAACGCTAACACAGCGACGTAACATTGATTCACTGACCTTATGTACTTCCGTTGAGGCATGGATCATTTCACCGACCATATTGTCGAGATTATCGATAAAGCTGTTAACCCATCTGCCTAAGTCACCTAACTCATCGGAACTAAGTTCTTCAGTTTTAAACCTTTGTTGTAAATTAGCATCTCCCTCTGCCAGCATTTGAATGACTTCAATCATATGGCGTAAACGGGAGGTAATAGGTTTGATAGCAAAAAAGTTAAGCCGATTAAACCAAGTAATGAGGTAAATATGAGTAGTAAGTTACTCTGTAAGGTACTTAAATCGAAGTAACTATTGGCAATAATAGTGCTGATAACCGGTAAGCTCATTGCTAAGCTTAATTTTTTTGCCACAGTGTAAGTGAGTGATCGCTGACGATATACTTCTTCCAAATCTGCTTCACACATCATCCCCCAAACATCAGGGGAGCCTTGTAGTTGGAATGTCACGCCTTTACCAATAACTGGGATATGACGATAATCAGAGTAACCCGGGTAACTGACATAAATATTTTCGCCTTTACTTATGGTTTCCCGAACTCCTGGGTGAAGTTGTTGTGTTGCTGGGTCAGTAAAGCGAATTTCAAATTCAGTATGATCTTTAACTTTTACCGTTCCCCATTGTGTTGTTACACCGGATTTAAGGTTCTCTCCGTGAGAAAAGGTATTATCTTCAAAACGAGAACGAGAAAGCGCAGTACCTGGAGAGATAGAATTATCTAGCTTAGATTCAACCATAAAAATATAGTTATCACCTGATTCACTATAAACATGGCCAGCTTCACGTTGAATAAGGTCGCCCATTACATCATTAGGGACACGACCACAAAGGCAACCGATAACTTCATCATTTACCGTCAATGGTTGATAATACATAAGTGTAACGGCATCATGAAAAGAAGAGCTGGATGGTCCAATAGATTTAGTTAAAGGATCGACGTAAGGACCATGTAAGAATGGTGCTTGTAATCCTTTTTCAAGTACTCTCTTGTCTATTTGGCGATTAGCATAAGAAGTTGTACTAGAACAAACTAAGGTGCCGTCTGAGGTTAAAATGAATAATTCTGAAAAATCATTATTTCTTTTTAATAGGCCCTGTAATGCACTATTCCATTCACTTTCTTTTTTTGAGGCAATATAAAGAGAAGCATCAGTTAAAAAATGCCATTGTGTATTCACCCAAGATTCTAAAATACGCACTCGTGTATTAGCAATATTAGTAAAGGTATGAGCTAGTGATTCCTTAAGTCCACGGTTTAACCAGCAGGCTTTTTTCATCGCTAACTTTCCTGTTGAACCAAATATTGGCAACCAGTGACGTTCTTTTGTAGTTAGATTCATAATCTTGTTCTCTTCAGTTTTACATAAAAGACCAAGGTAGCAAGATAGGATCCAAAAAAACATCTTGAAATAAATTTTATAAAAAACAAATTAACAAACTGATAATTAGATATGTCTACCATAAATGATAAATATAATTACTTTTATTTGTCTTATTTACAGACTTTTAGTGTCTGTATTTTTGTATTAGAAGTATTAAATAAGTGTAAAAATAGTTTTTTTGCACTTATTTGGTGCGTTTTGACTAAAATATTAACAATGTTATTTTTTATATCGTTTATGTTCAGTACGATGAAAATATAAAACGAAATTATTATCTCTGCTTACTTTGAAGAAAACCTGTTTTCTAATCATTAATCCCTTTAAACTATTCACTTTTAACCAACAGTATTAGGTTTTCTATTTTGCATACACTTTCTCAATTAAATGCTGGTCAATTATTAGGTGTTAAACGCCTGTCACTTTCTGAAGGGCTAACAGAGTTCCCAATGGCTATTTTAACTTTAGCTGATACTCTAGAGGTTCTAGATCTCTCTAATAACCAACTTTCAACTCTGCCCAGTGAAATTAGCCAACTTCATAAATTGAAAATCATTTTTGCTTCACAAAATCGCTTTGAAGTTTTACCTGAGGCCATTGGGAACTGTGAAAATTTAGAGATGGTTGGTTTTAAATCAAACCAAATTAAGCAAGTTCCTAGTAAATCTTTACCCAAAAGATTACGTTGGTTAATTTTAACGGATAATCAAATTTCAAGCTTACCTGATAGTTTAGGCGAAAGACCTAGATTACAAAAACTCGCATTAGCGGGAAACCAATTAACACAATTACCAGCAACGATGAGCAATTTAAACAACCTGGAATTAATACGTATTTCTGCGAATCAATTAACAGAGTGTCCTGAGCAATTATTAAGTTTACCCAAACTAGCTTGGTTTGCCTTTGCAGGTAATCCCTTTTGTCAGTCATCAGTTAAAGTTGAGTCGGTACCGAGCATCGAAGCTTCAAGTTACCAGTTAGGTGAGATATTAGGACAAGGTGCTTCGGGGATTATTTATAAAGCTAATTGGAAAGCTTCACAAAAGCAATTTCCAGAACAGATTGCTGTTAAGGTCTTTAAAGGAGAAGTAACCAGTGATGGTTATCCTCAGGATGAACTATAAGCCTGCTTAAAGGTTGGCAATCATGATAACTTAGTGCAGTCACTTGCACAGGTAGAAAGTACCGGGGAGTTAGCCTTGATTATGAAGTTGATCCCTGCTCATTATAAAAACCTTGGTTTACCACCTTCCTTTAAAAGCTGTACTCGCGATACCTTTGCAGATGATTTTAGTTTAACTATTTCTCAAATAAAAAAATCGTACAGCAGATGCAAGATGTTTTTGAGCATTTGCATGGGAATCAGGTTTGTCATGGTGATCTTTATGCGCACAATACGCTGTTGGATGAGCAAGCAAATATTATTTTTGGTGATTTTGGGGTCGCTTCTATGTATCACATGCTCACAACCGAGCAACAGCAAAAGATTAAAGATATTGAATACCGCGCATTAGTTTATTTTATCGAGGACTTATTATCTGTTTGTGTTAAAGAAGATAGGGATAGTGAGGATTTTCAAAACTTACAAAATAATTTTTTGAAATAATCGTCGCCGTTTGTTACTAATCTATTCCATAATTCCCTTCAAATTATGCCATTAGTTTGAAGGGTTGATTAATCAAAATAGTTTCGAATTCATCTTTTGTTACTGGCTTACTATAGACATATCCCTGAATGTAATGACAACCGTAATCTCGAAGCAATTCGACTTGATCCTGTTGCTCAACCCCTTCAGCTACAACTTCGATATTTAATCTATGGCATAAATCTATAATACTTTGTAACATATCGTTTACTCCGGTATTGATACCAAGATCATCAATTAATATTTTATCTAGTTTTAAAACATCAACTGGTAACTTAGAAAGGTAAGCAAAGGATGAGTAACCTGAGCCAAAGTCATCAATCGCAATATTAACGCCTAAGTGCTTAAGTTGCCAAAGTATGTCAGCGGTCTGTGTTAAATCCTCTATAATGCAACCTTCAGTAATTTCCAGCTCTAGACAGGCTGGGTTTATTCCTGTCCTTTTTAGTAAATAGGTTAGCTCTTCGATAATTTGATTACTTTGTAATTGTCGAGGAGAAATATTAATCGCTAATTTAATATTTCCATTGAAGCGTTTTTTAAAATCGATAAGTTGATTGATGCTATTTTCTATTAACCAGTCGCCAATTGCTTGGATCTGTCCATCTAGTTCACTCAAACCAATAAATTCAACTGGAGATACCCAGCCTAAGGAAGCATGTTGCCAACGCATCAGTACTTCTGCTGTTTCAACTATCCCATCTTCTAACCTAACTTTGGGCTGATAATATAAGCTGAATTGATTAGTATTGATCGCCTGTTGGATACTATTTTGTATGCTTTTTTTACGTTTCTTTTCAGTCATATACTTTGTATCTAAATGTATAATATGTGCTTTATCACCACTGCGTTTATTATCTCGATATTCCTGTTCTGAAATACTTCTTATTGAATGCAATAACTGTGCTACTTCCATGCCTTCAAAAGGCGCCAAGGCATAAGCGAAATGACATTGTAATTTAGGTACTATTTGCTCATTATCGATGCAAAGTGATAGCGCTTTATCGACCATAATTAACTTCTGGTGTAGTGTTTCAGCTTGCTCTTTTTTAGTAGAAATCACTAATAGCTGGTCTACATCAACGTTGAAAACTTCATAACTTTCAAGTGGGCAAGTGTCGATAATTTTAGAGACATATTCTAATGTTATACCTTGTTGTGTCTGCGTCCAATGGTGATCATGCAAGGAAATATCTGCAACGATAATTGATATAAGAGAGAACTCAGTTTGGTCCGCGATTAAACGCTGAATGGTTTTATCAAAATTCACACGATCTGGCTTAATATATTTTTTGCTGAGTTTTCCTGCAGAAGTGTTACTTAGCCTTTGCTCGTATTCTGTAAAAGCTTGGTCGACTTCATTGATTAATTGCTCATTACTCCAAGGCTTAGTTAAAAACTTATAAGCGACTCCGGTATTCATGACACTCATAGCGCTGTCAAAGTCTGCATAAGCGGTTAGTATCATTGAAACAATATTGGGGTAACATTGCTTAATCTTCTTCACCAGTGTACCACCGTCAATATCAGGCATCCGAAAGTCAGACAAAACAACTTTGAAATGGTGTTGTTTGAGTATTCGTAATGCTTCTTTAGCACTACTGGCAGTATATACTTGGTATTTTGTACGCCTAAAGCTACGTTTAATTGCTTTTAAATTACCTTCTTCATCATCGACAACTAGCACATTGTATTTATCAATGAGATCTTCAGGTGAATAGTGATGTTGCGTACTGACCATAATAATTACCCCTACAACTATATTTTGATTTAGGTTAAATGTATCATTTGTCACAAATGTCGTCAATATTCTATTTGTCGTAATTTGTACTTAAGGCGTGTTTGCCTTTAATGTCTTTCAGTGGTATAAATAACTCAACGTATCCAGGAATCATAATTATGAGTAAAGTAAAATCTCTGACAACCGGTGACATTGCAGAATATTGTGACGTCAATTTACGAACCGTTATCCGTTGGATTGATAAAGGAAACCTTAAGGGTTATAAGTCGCCTGGAAGGGGAAATAACAGAGTGACTGTTGAAAGTTTTGTTATTTTCTTAAAAGAAAATAACATGCCTATTCCTGCTGAATTTATGCCTAACAGCAAAACAGTTTTAATTGTTGATGATGATGAAAATATGGCTAATGCCATTAAGCGAGTGCTTAAAAAAATGCATTTGAATGTGATATAGCAACCAATGGTTTTTTAGCGGGTAGTAAATTAATGGAACAAAAACCAAGTTTAATGACATTAGATTTAACCATGCCTGGACTTAATGGCTTTGATCTTCTAAAGCACTTAAGAGCTGAAAAACAATTTGATGATTTGAAAATATTAGTTATTTCAGCATTGGCTCAAGAGCGACTGAATGAAGCCATTGAGTTAGGTGCAAATGCGGTACTTTCAAAACCTTTTAAAAACGATGAATTATTAAATATCGTTAATAAATTGACATCGTAACGACTAAATATAAGGCTTTATTATGCATAAATTAATCTTGTTTATTAACTTACTCCTTATTTTTCCTATCACAGTAAATGCGCAACAAAACTCAATAACCTTTGGAGTTGTGCCCCAACAGTCTGCTAAAGTTTTGGCCACTCAATGGACGCCTATTCTTGAATATATAAGTAATGAAAGCGGTATTAGTATTGTTTTTAGTACCGCTAAAGATATTCCTACCTTTGAGAAACGTCTTAAACTAGGAGAGTATGATGTTGCCTATATGAATCCATATCATTATGTCGAATTTAATCAATCAACGGGTTACGACGCTATTGCTAAACAACAAAGCAAGACGATTATGGGGGTTATTGTTGCTAAAAAAGATGGAAATATTAAAACAATATATGATTTAGATGGCATGTCATTGGCTTTTCCTGCACCAGTCGCTTTTGTCGCCACTATTTTGCCTCAAGCTGAGTTAAAAAGATTAAATATATCCTACACTCCCACGTATGTTTCTTCCCATGATTCAGTTTATCTGAATGTGTCTCGAGGTTTTTTCCCGCCGGTGGTGGCATCATACGAACGCTTAATAATATGCCAACAGAAACCTTGTCTACTTTAAAAACAATATGGAAAAGTGAAAAATACACATCTCATGCGATTGCAACTCACCCTAGAATAAATGCTTTATCGAGACAGAAAATATTAAAAGCTTTAGTTAATATGAGCCACTCTGAGCAAGGGAAAGTTTTATTAAAAAAATTAACTTTAAGGGGTTTGAAATGGCTGTAGATAATGACTGGGATGATGTTAGATCGCTTAATATTGCGACCCCTACAGCGGTAAAAACTGATAAGTAATAGGCCTTATAATGAAGCTATCATTACGGAATAAAACGATTATTAGTATTGCTTTGATAGAAGCAATATTGTTGATTGCTTTGATATTTACTGCGGTTAACTTTATGAGAGGCTCTTTAAATGAAGATTTGGTTAAACGCTCCTCTACTATCGCAACACTCTTTGCTAGTACAACTAAAGATGCAGTTTTAACCTACGACTTAGCCTCACTCGAAACCTATTGTTCCGAATTAATGAATAACCCTGACATTGCTTATGTCAGGATTGTGAATAATAAAAATCAAGTGCTTGCAGAAGCAGGAGATAAAAGCTTATTAGCAAGGAAGTTTTTAAAGGATGAAAAAGTTGAACTGGTTAGCGATGGAATATTTGATAACTTCGCAAATATAAAAGAATCAGGACATGTATATGGGCGAGTTGAACTTGGTATTGATATTAGTAGTATAAATCTGTCGGTTAAGAAAATTCAAAATTGGACTACCTTTATTGCATTAATAGAAATGTTAATGGTGGCATTATTCTCATTTGTATTAGGTAGTTATTTAACCCGTCAATTACAGGGGTTGCGAATTGCGCCGAAAGAGGTCTCTAGAAATATTGAAAAAGGCAACTTTAACCACACCAAATTGCCTGTAAATGGCAATGATGAGCTAGCAGAAGTAACAGAAGCATTTAACAAGTTAATCATCACACTAGAAACAGAGCATGCTCGGACAGAAGAGTATCAAAAAGATCTTGAAGTATTTAATCACACTTTAGAAGAGAAAGTGAAACAACGGACTTTATTGCTAAATGAACGTAATAGCCAGCTTGAGAAGTCAAATCAAGAGCTACATTCCATGCAACAACAGCTAATTCATGCAGAAAAAATGGCTTCTATTGGACAACTTGTCGCTGGTATTGCTCATGAAATTAATAACCCAATTGGTTTTGTTAGTAGCAATTTAAACACCCTCAAAGAGTATACCGGGACTTATTGTGAATTAAGTAAGCAAGTACAAAAATTGCTTGCTATAGAGACCGTCGAAGAAAAAGTTTACGGTGTAAAGAGTTAGTAGAATGGTTAGATAATCAAGATTTATCATATATTGATAATGATACCTCAGAGTTACTAGATGAGTCGATCGAAGGACTAGCTAGGGTTAGCGATATAGCAAAAGGGCTAAAGCAATTCTCTCGAGCAGATTCTGATGGTAAAAATTGGTTTGATATTAATGAGTGTGTATTAACAACGCTTAAGGTAGTAAATAATAAGCTTAAATATCATTGCACTATTAATCAAGATCTGGGGGATTTACCTAAGATCTGGGGGAATTTAGGTAAAATTAATCAAGTACTAACAAACCTCTTGATTAATGCTGGTCAGGCTATTATTGAGCAAGGGGAGATTTTTATAACCACTGAATTAGATAATAATAATGTTGTTATATCGATTAAAGATACTGGTTTAGGCATTTCAAAAGATAACCTCAATAAAATTTTTGACCCTTTTTTCACGACTAAAGATGTTGGTCTAGGAACAGGATTAGGCTTGTCTATTTCCTATGGCATTATCCAAGAGCATGGTGGCAACATTGTTGTTGATAGTGAATTAAATCGAGGCACCTGTTTCAAAGTGACTTTACCGATAAAAAACGATGCACCAACTGAAGGAAACTTAAATGACTGAGGAAACTATGAGCGATATAGCTCCGATGACAGTGTTATGTGTCGATGATGAAGTTAATATATTAAAATCCATGAAGCGTTTGTTATATAAACAAAAGTTTCAAGTGTTATTGGCTGAAAGTGGCGCTAAAGCATTACAGATAATGCAGGAAAATGAAGTACATGTGATTGTCTCTGATATGAAAATGCCGATGATGTCTGGCGCTCAACTGCTTGAGAAAACAGCATTAACTTGGCCTGATACTTATCGAATTTTATTGACTGGTTATTCGGATATGGAATCGACAATAGATGCGGTAAATAAAGGAAAAATTCATCGCTACTTACAAAAGCCTTGGAATAATGAAGAGCTTATTAATGCAATTAACGAAGGCCTAGAAAAAAATAGATTAAAAAATGAAAATCTTAACTTACAAAAATTGGTAAAAAAACAAAATAATCTATTAAAAGAACAAAATAAAAACCTCGAAGCTAAAGTAAAGTTACGTACTAAGCAAATACAATTAGCAATGCACAAGATTGAACATAATAATCACGCTACTCAGAAAGTGTTGTATAACTTAATTAGTGTTAACCCCAACCTGAATGGTGGCTTCGCAAATAGCGTTAGTTTATTAGCTAAGCGTATGGCTGAAAAATTGTCTTTAACAAAAGAACAGGTTAATGATATCTCTTATGCAGGGTTAATATGCGAAGTTGGCTTGTTAGGGCTTGATAGTTCGTTATATAACAAGCCACATAAGTTGCTAAATTATAACCAACAGCAAGAATACTTAGAGCAAATTAAGGTAGCTCAACTAGTCTTTTCTCCTGCTTCTTATCTGCAAAATGTTTCTGATATTATTACTTGTCAGTTTGAAAATGTTAATGGTTCTGGCCCTAATCAATTATCTGAAATGCAAATACCTATTGGAGCAAAAATTATTGCGGTTGCGCGAGATTATTGGCGTTATTCTATGGGGAGGATAACCTCAGAAGAAATGAATTACGCAAGCGACTATGGCGGAAATGAAAAAATATAGTGGCACTCGTTATGATGCAAGCTTAATTGACATGTTGATGAATAATGAGGCGATTGTTTCAGGCGAACTTGCAGAGAAGACTATTACTTCTCAGGAACTTAAACCTGAAATGATATTAAAGTATAACATACTCACTGATGCTCATATTTTGGTATTGCCAGAGGGGCATGTCTTTTCTGATGTCAGTATTTTAAAGCTAAAACAATTTGAAAATAATCAGAATACAAAGTTTTCGTTAATCGTAGAAGAACCTTCTCTAGAAGTTAGCTGATTACTGGGAATTGTAAGTTAAAGGTTGTACCAATATTAACTTTAGACTCAACACTGATTTGTGCATTATGGGCCTCTAAAATAGAGTATGAAATAGATAAACCTAATCCTGTTCCTGTGCCAATAGGCTTTGTTGTAAAGAAGGGAGTAAATAGTTGATTAATGGTTTTATTATCCATGCCACTACCAGTATCTTTAACATGTATTGTAATGCTTTCATTGTCTTGGCTACAGTCGATTGTTAATGTGCCACCGTCTTTCATTGCGTATGCGACATTAACAAATAAATTAACAAACACTTGTTGTAATTGTCCCGTATTTCCTAATATTAAAGGGCAATCATCTGGTACATTGTTTTGCACTGAGTGTTTATATTTAAAAATATTACCGACAACCTGAAGAGCGGATATAACACATTGATGTAAAGACATTTCTATTAAAACTTCATCCCCAGAGTGGGAAAACCCTTTTAAATTATCAACGATTTCCTTTACTTTATCGAGTCCTTCTATGTTTGATTTAAGTAAATCATCAGAATCTTCTTCTATGTAGTTTAAATCAAATTTTTCTCGTAAATCTTTAAAAGAAGATGAAGTTAAAAGATTATTCTGCTCGATACTCTGCTCTATTTCTGTGCTTAATAATTTATAATCACTTAAATAATCTTTTAATACCTCCATATTTGATCGAATAAAAGCAACAGGGTTATTAATTTCATGAGCAACACCGGCCGCTAAATGCCCTAATGAAGCCATTTTTTCAGATTGTATCAATTGACGACGTGTTTTTTTAACTTAATTAAGGAGTCTTGAAGCTGTTCGTTACGCTTCAATATTCTGATATCAGTTAGTCGACGATGAATGCCTGCAAGCAAATTTTCTCTTGAGGTCATTAATGCTGAGTGCCTATCTTTATTGCATTTGTTACATTTATCACTGCTATTTAAAAAAGCTAACCAACCAACCTTATCGCCAGATAAAGGAAAGTTTGTATACAACATTAAATTAAAGGCAAGATCACTGTTAGTTTCAATATCTAAAGTCTTCCAAGATTCTAAAAATCTTGCTTCTGAAGATGGTAATAATTTAATGACTAACTGTTTAACTTCCTTGTTCTCATGCCAGCCATGTTCTTTTCCCCATATCTTTTGACTTTGTTCGGTAACCTCCAGACCTTGTTCAGTGATAATGAAAAAACCGTAATGCGAGGAACAAAAGGTGCCTGTTAACCTGATCATATGCTCGATCATTTCATTAAGTGGAGCATCTGATGCTATGTTGCTTGATGTATTTGCTAAATATTCTAATTCCAGTTGTTTTTGTGTGGAAGAAGCAAGCGCTTTTTGGAGTGATTGATTGGCTTCATAGATATCTAATGAATATTTCTCTAGCTGATTCTCCGCTAAGTTTCTGGCTTTTTTCCCTTATCGCTTTACGTTCAAGGACAGAGATGCGCTTTTCTAATTCTTCAGTGGAAAGCTTCAAATTTTCTTCACCTCAAGCACACAGCGTTCACCACCTTCATGTTCACATTCAGGTTGAGTTACAAGGACTTCTTGCCCTGTATGTTGTGCTAGGCCGTGTATTATTCCTTCACAGAAAAAACATAACTGACGTGGAGATTGATAATGAAACGTTAATGTATCTTCTGTTTCAGCCAAAAATTCAAATTCTGGTAATAAGGCATCGGGGTTTAATTTTTTTACTTCTATATGAATAAAGCTTTGCACTGCATGCAAAAATTCAAAAACATCTTTAAAATCGTGAGCACCTGAAGGCGCTATGTTGTATAAGGCTTGAAAAACCCACTTGCCAAAGGCAAATTGTGCATCTTTTGAGGAAATATTTTTTTCTCTACAACGAGGTCTATTAACGTAAATAACTCTTGGTCATCATAGGTTTCAACTGTGGTGTAAATCCCTTCACTTGGTAAATTTGCTTCATCGAGTAAGGTATCCCAAAATTCATCACCCCAAAGCTCTTCAATAAATTCACTAAACTTTACAAAAACAATACCTTTCATATAAATTCCTTATTTATTAACAGTAAAAGTATAGCTTTTAAAGTGGATTAATCTAGTTTGAGATATATTTTCTGGATAATTTTTAGCAACATATGACAATGTTTAGAGTATCTGCTAAAACGAAATAGAAATGTTTTTCATAGATATATGTAGGGAGGGGCTTTTAGTTCTCAATTGTCTATAAAAACAACTATATTTGCTGTTCTTATAGACTGAGCTCGTTTTTAACTAAGCACTAAGCACTAAGCACTAAGCACTAAGCACTAAGCACTAAGCGCCTTTGCATGTCCGCTGATGGTTTCTGCCATCTCTGTTACTTCCTGTAAAACGGTTACAGAGCCCTCAACCACTTCTTTTACTAATTCTAAGTTTTCATTAATGTTTGCGAGCAACGGTTGTTTGTTCATCGGCGACTGATGCAATTTGGTAATTCATATCAGAAATATGATGTACTTTTTCGACAATACCGGCGAGTTTACTACCTGCCTGGGTAACTTGGTCAACACCTACATTAGCTTCATCAACACTTTTAGCCATTAAATCAACGGCATCCTGTGCACTTTTTTGTAATTGTTCAATCATTCCTTGAATTTCCACCGTCGCATCCTGTGTGCGTTTGGCAAGATTACGGACTTCATCGGCAACCACGGCAAAACCTCGGCCTGCTTCTCCTGCTCGAGTCGCTTCAATCGCCGCGTTAAGTGCTAATAAATTTGTTTGTTCAGAAATACTGCGAATAGTATCAACTACACTACCAATGCCTTCTACTTTCATTTCAACACTGTTCACCGCAGTAGAAGAGGCGCCAATATTTGTTGATAGTGAGTTAATGGTTGAAATCGTCGCATCAACAAATTTACTACCTTCTTGAGCAACATCTGAGGCTTCCGTGGTTGAGGCTGACGCACTATTAGCATTATTGGCAACTTCCTTTACTGTGCTGGTCATTTGGTTCATCGCTGTGACAAGTTGTTCAATTTGCCCGAACTCTTCAGACATTGAGTCATTAATGATTTCCATGCAAATACCTAAGTGTTCGGCGATTTCAGATAAACCTTTTACTTCCAGTTCTGTTGCCTCTGTTTTTTGTTGTGAGCTAGCGTCTCGCTCACATAATAAAGCGATGAGTGCTCCTGTTTGATTGCGAGGTAGCGTTTTTGCATAATCAGGTAAGGTTTCATCAGTGATTGCCTGAGATAGTTGAAGAGTCATCTTTTTCATCTGTTTTTGTTGTATAAAAGCGCCAAGGTATAAAATAACAACAAAACAAAGGGCTAATAAAATGCTTATCCAAAGATCATCATTGCCTTTACTCAGACTCATGTTAATAAAAAATAGCAATGCACCTATTACAGCTATAATAGTGGTTTTTATAAGTGTTGATAATTGCGTTGTTTTTTGCACTAAGCTTGAAAGATTAGATTGAGCCATATGAGTACCTACATAATTGAAAAGTAATTTAACTTATTTTGCGAACAAGCATAATTCGCAGTAAGTGAAATAGTAATGAACAAAGTTTAGATGGATTCTTGAGAAAAGGTAGCTAACTTCAAAATAAAAAATAGAATTGTGAAGTTAGCTTTCAGAGAGGCTTAGTTAATCTAATTACTTGTATTATTATAGGGTTAGGTTGTTGCATGTAACTTGTTAATTCTGTTCTTCCTGCCAATATAGAGTCTTGCGTAAAGCTTGTTGCTTTGATTGATGTAATGCACTTAATAATGACTCTTCTTTACGTTTTATCCATTTTAAATAATCCTGTCGAAGTACACTATCAGTTTCATCTTGAGCAATTTCACTAATAATATTGATCATCGAGAATTCATCTAATCCCTGTTTAATATCCAGCCAAAGCGCACGAAAAGCATCACTTTTTTGTTTTTCAAATACATTTCCTAAGCTTAAGCCGGTCAACAAACTACTTTCTATTAAACCTTGAAAAGATAGAAACTGTTCTGCAGTTAACGCATCATTATTTTTTAAGGCGAGGCTAACCTGTCCCCAGGTTTTGTCTAATTGATTGACTGAGAAGGCTTTGATGTTATTACTTTTATCGCCAGAGAAAGTGCTTTTCTCTAATTGAATAAGCCACTGTGTAAAAGTAAGAACAAATTGGCAGTATCGACTAGATTTTAAAATAGTGATTATTGCATCATCATTTGGTAGAAGTTGTTTCTGATGCTTAATGGTTGCTTTAAGTAATTTAGATTTTGGCGACTTACGTAAATAAAAGCCTTTATCCTCGAGAAGACGAGCATGTGTAAAGTATTCATCTAACCATGAGAATGATCGTGCTAACCAATGTAAGTCTTCAATCCAAGGCGCTTTGTTGAAATTTTCTAATTCACTTTTAAATAAAATAATATTTTGATGTAAAAATTTTATACCCTGTAGGAATTCTTGTAATGTTTCCCGTGTCTTATTTTCAATATAACAATTCTCGTGATACTGAAGTTGTTTTAAGCCATGTTGTAAATTAACTAATAACGCCTGTTTGATAGATAGTTTTTCATCAATCGGGGAATGCACCAGCTTTTTGATAGGGAAGGTGGCATTGTCAGCCAGCATATAACCTCGTTGGGCTTTACTGACATTACCAAGACGTACGTCAGGTATTTGCGCGATTTGCTTACCTAAGGTAAATAGTTGTTTTTCATCACCCTTTACTAATTCGAGTTCAACTTCACAAAGTGGTACCTTACCTTGATTCGTTTCAATAAACCCAACATCGTAGGCCACTTCGACTAAAGTATCCTCTTCTATTTCAATTAACCAGCTTTGGCGATTAAAATCCGTGCTAAAAATTGGAATAAGTGCATTTTCTAATGCTTGTATATCGCTATCTTCTGGCCAAATTTTACTATTAAAACGTGCAAGTTCTGGGCGGGAACCTTCAATGGGTTCATTGTATTCAGGGCGTTGGTGTAATCCACCAATCACTTTACCTGCTGTTTTAATAGTTTGAACTGATTTTTCATCTATCGTTCGAACCCTTAAGCCCATATCAAGTTGACGTAGGTTTCGCTCGGCGGTATCAAAGTAAACATTATGTAAAAATTGATTCTTACTAGAAATACAGTGCCATTTGTTTAGTGTTTGGTACAAATTATCTGCAAAATCTTCATTGAAAATGAACTTTAATTCTATTTCTATTTCCATAATTTTTTAGTTTTACCTGTTTACTTTGTTTGATTTCAATCGTGATTACATAATAATTTTGTGAATTATACTAAATTACAGTTCATTTGTGTCAAAAAGAAAGCTAACATGCGCCGCATATTTGTTGTTCAGTTTGATCATTTAAATAATAGGGTAAATTATGCCAGCTAATTCAATTTTTGGAGTTTTTGCAAAATCTCCAATCAAACCAATTCAGAGGCACATGGCTAAAGTTTCTGCGTGTAGTAAATTGCTTGTTCCATTTTTTCATGCAAGTGCGAGCATCTGATTGGGATGAAGCTGAACGAATTCGCAAAGAAATCTCGAAACTTGAAAAAGAAGCGGATGAGTTCAAGCGTGAATTACGTTTAACCTTGCCAAGAGGCTTGTTTATGCCGATGGATAGAAGCGACATGATTGAATTGGTTAATCGTCAAGATAAAATCGCCAATACAACAAAAGATATTGCTGGTCGCATTTATGGCAGACAGCTACAAATACCGAGTGAAATATTTACTGATTTTATCGATTACGTTAAACGTTGTGTGGATGCAGTAAAACAAGCTCGTAAAGCAATTGATGAGTTAGATGAATTACTTGAAACTGGCTTTAAAGGCCGTGAAGTAGATATTGTGACTGAAATGATTGCTGTGTTAGAAGGCATCGAAGATGATACTGACACATTACAAATTCGCTTGAGACGTAATCTATTAGTGATTGAAGGGCAGTATAATCCTGTTGATGTTATGTTTCTTTATCAAATTTTAGAGTGGGTTGGACAATTAGCAGATCACTCGGAATTAATTGGTACTCAGCTTGAATTAATTCTTGCGCGTTCATAATATTCACTAGGAGTTAAACATGGATATTTTAGTCACACATGGTGATACTTTAGTCCTTTTTGCCGCTATTGTTGGTTTTTTAATGGCTTGGGGCATTGGTGCAAATGATGTTGCAAATGCAATGGGAACCTCGGTTGGTTCAAAAGCACTAACTATTAAACAAGCAATTATTATTGCCATGATCTTTGAGTTTTCTGGTGCTTACTTAGCTGGTGGGGAAGTGACCTCAACAATTCGTAAGGGCATTATTGATGCAACTTATTATATCGACCAACCTGAATTACTTGTATTTGGGATGACTGCGACCTTTACTTGTTGCAGAGAACATGGTTAATTATTGCTTCTTATTATGGCTGGCCAGTTTCAACAACGCATTCAATTGTTGGTGCTATTGTTGGTTTCTCTGCTGTTGGTGTTGGTATGGGCAGTGTTACTTGGTCTGCTGTTGGTGGTATTATCGGTAGCTGGATTATTACACCTTTGATTTCAGGTATTATTGCTTACTTTATCTTTATGAGTTCGCAAAAGTTAATTTTTAATACTAATGATCCGATTAACAATGCCAAAAGATATGTTCCTTTGTATATGTTTTTAGCTGGTTTTGTTATGTCCTTAGTAACAATAATTAAAGGCTTAAAACATGTAGGTTTACATATCCCAACGGATAATGCCTTTGTTTATGCCGCAATTGCAGGAATTATTGTTGCTGTGATCGGTAAATTCTTTATTAATCGCGTCAAAATTGATCCAAAAGCTGATAAGAAAATGCACTTTGCAAATGTAGAGAAGATTTTTGCTGTTCTTATGATAGTTACCGCTTGTGCAATGGCTTTTGCCCATGGTTCAAATGACGTTGCAAATGCGATTGGCCCATTAGCCGCTGTTGTTAGTATTGTTGGCCATGGTGGTGAAATTGGCGCGAAATCAGTGCTAGCATGGTGGATTCTGCCATTAGGTGGTATCGGGATTGTATTAGGACTGGCTGTATTTGGTAAACGCGTAATGGCAACCATTGGTACTGGTATTACTCATTTAACACCAAGTCGTGGATTTGCGACTGAACTTGTAGCTGCTTCAACGGTAGTTATTGCATCGGGTACAGGCTTACCGATTTCTACGACACAAACGCTTGTTGGTGCTGTTTTAGGGGTTGGTATGGCACGTGGTATTGCAACATTAAACTTAGGTGTTGTGCGTAATATCGTTATCTCTTGGGTTGTTACATTACCTATCGGTGCTTGCTTATCGATTGTTTTCTTCTTCATGCTTAAAAACATATTTAGCTGATTATTAACAAAAAGCAAATTCAAAGAGAGCTTCGGCTCTCTTTTTTCTTATTAGGGCTTTTCCTTAGTGAAAATTGCTTTAAACTAAAGGCTTAATTTTTTGGTAATAGGCGAACTCTCTTGAAAATTATTAAATACCTACTTACATCTCTCCTTTTGACTTTGTCAGTAAATAGCTTTGCTGAAACTCGATATGTTAGTGATGAAGTCTATATCTACATTCATTCTGGGCCCAGTCTAGAGTATCGTATTATTGGTACTTTGAAGGTTGGTACTGAAGTTGAAACCTTGAAATATAACAAAAGCACTAAGTTTATGCAGGTTAAAGCTTCGACAGGGAAAGTAGGCTGGATGAAAGCCTCTGAGCTACAGGAAAACCTACCTGCTAAAAACTTACTTCCTACGGTACAGAAAGAGCTTGATGAAGCACTTCAAGCGCTTGAGAATATTTCTGCCGAGAATGACTTGAAACTATCGGAAAAAGAAGTTGTTTTACAGGAACAAATTAGCTTGGTTGCTGAATTAAAGGCAGAAACAGATCGTTTAAATAATGATGTGATTGATTTGAAATCTCGTAAGCTTGAGTTAGAGCTTTGGCAGGAAACAAAAGAATCACGTGAAAAAATGAACTGGATGCTTGATGGTGGTGGATTTTTATTGCTTGGTTTATTAATTGGTTTGATTATTCCGTTTTTACCACGCCGTAAAAAACGTACTAATAACTGGTAATCACAGTCGTAAGGCTATAAAGCTAAAAGGCTATAAAGCTGTAATGCTATAAAGCTAAAAGGCTATAAAGCTGTAAGGGTATAAAGCTGTAAGGCTATAAAGCTAAAAGGTTTGAAGTTATGCTTGTTTCAAGCCTTCAAGCCTTCAAGCCTTCAAGCCTCAAGTTTTAATAACCTTTCCAGTCAGTGAGTGACTCTAAACTGAAGCTTTGGCGCCCGAAACGAAATATACTGCGTTGCGGTTGAATTTCAATCACTTCTAACTTACCTGTACTGTCAAAGCTACCCTCGACTAACCTTTCTCCGTTAATTTGTATCCAACGCTCTGTCGCTAATGAAGAATAGACATGAGAGTCATAACGCATTAATGGTATTTTATTTTGGAAGTTACTGCTCATAAGATGAATATCACTGCCATCACTATTTTCTTCAACAAAGCTATCCTCTGAAGTACCTTCTACATCACTTTCATCCTGTTCGATTTCAGTGAGTAATACCGCAAGCTCAAAGCGCTTTTTAAGATCCTCTGATATTTCATCATAATTAAGTGTAGGCTCAGGCTCTTCAGCTAAAGTTGGCTCTTTTGCTATTACAGCTGGTTTATCATTGAAGGTATTCGTCTCAGGTGCTGGTTGTGACGTGACAATGGGTGTTTCTGGTAATGCTGTTTGTGGTGCTTGTGTTTGTATAGCTTTTGTTTTGCTAGGTACTTGAGTCGCCTTTATTTCTTGTTTCACAACAGGGATTGGTTGTGTATCAAAGGTCATCTTAACCAGTGTTGTATCTATTTCGGGCTTTGTTGCTGGTGCTTTTACAACCTCGGGGACTATTGTCGTCGTCGCTTCTACTTTTTGATAAGGGTAAAACTGCAAATAGATTAAGATACTTAATAAGATGATAATAATAAGTGTCGCAATTGAAAAAATGACTTTCCAAAATATATTTTTATTTTGTACTTGATTGACGGGAGGCATTCCACCCATTTGCTCAAACTTATTTTTTAATAACGCTTTTGAAATAGTCGACATTACTTTTCTTCCTGTAATAATCGCGGTGAATTAGAACAGCTAATTGCATTAGAGTATGTGGCCCTACTATGCCATCATCAATCAAACCCGCCTCACGTTGAAACGAACTAACTTGTTCTAATAGGCGTAAATCAAAGTGTGTTTTATGTTCACTGGGCCAACCTTGCTTTTTATTTAATTGGTTCACTAACCAGGCGACTTGCTCGTTATCTTGACCGTATTTAATGGTGCCTTTAAGTGGGAAAGGAGATTTCCATAATAAGGTGATATCCCCAGTCCAATAGTCCTTAAACCATTGCTCAGAAACATTAATCAAGTAACCATTAATAAGTAGCTGGTAAGTTTCTGCAATTTTATAAATAACCGCATAAATTTCTGTTTGATTGTCTTTTTCGAGACGCACAACACTCGGGTAATTTAATTGCTTTAGTTTACTAAGAGGTATTTTTTCAATATAACAGGATAATAATACTGACTTCCCTCGTTCACAGTTAACATTATTTGCATCAACTCGATAGCCCCAAACAGAGTACAAGGCTGACAGTGCATTATCATAACTTGCATCTGTTAAGTTTAATTGTGGATAAACATCTAACCATTGCTTATCCAGTTTGGTTTCTAGTGCTTCAGGGGCGGAGCAGGCTTTGTATTTACTTGGATCTGTTCTTCTGCTTGTGAAAATGCATCCGAAGAAGTAATGAATTTTGAAATTTTCGGAGCTTGTAATACTGTTAAGGCAATTAAAAAAGTCAACATAGCTAAGCGCCAATGTGATGCAAAAAATGTTTTTTAAGCTCTTTTTGCGAGAAATGAATCTCTTTGCTTGCCTCTTTTACCATTTTTAAGGTCACTATATGGCTGTTTTCAATATAAGTCGCCAGTAAGCTACGATCACAAAGTATATTAGTTAAGCGTGGCGTGCCATGGCACCTTCTAAATATTTCCTGCAGTGCAGATTTGTCAAATATCGCATGAGTAGAACCTGCGATGGTTAGACGGTGTTGAATATAAATATTACTTTCTTGCTGAGTTAATGAAAGCAAGTGATAACGAGCTGTAATAGACTGGGCTAAAGGAGAAAAATATCTTGTTTTAGTTTTGCTTGTAATTCCGTTTGCCCGATTAAAATCACTTGTAGTGTTTTCTGATGGTTGCTCTCAACCTCTGTTAACAAACGTAATTGTTCTAATGCGGCAAAACTAAGGTGCTGTGCTTCATCGATTAATACCACCGCATGGCGGTTATTTTGATGATTCTCTAGCATCCAGGCGCTTAATTCTGCGAATAAAGAACTTAAATTGTTCTTTTCATATTGAATGTTGAAACTATCACAGATAGTGGTCAGTAATTCGATTTCATTTAAAGCGGGATTAAGAATAAAGGCAATATCAGTATCTGAGCTCATATTTTCAACTAAAGAGCGACAAATAGTCGTTTTACCTGTGCCAACTTCACCTGTTAATAATACAAACCCTGCATGGCCTCTCAAGCCATGTTGCAAGTGAGCAATTGCTTCCTTGTGACGCCCACTTAAATAAAGAAAGTCAGGATCAGGCGAAATTGAAAAGGGCTTCATTTTAAGTGAAAAAAATTCTTGGTACATAACTTACCTAAAGAAAAAAATAAGGTGCATATTGCTCATGCATAAAAACAAAGTGTTAAGTTGCTCGTTTACAAAGCTATTTTATATCGCCCTGGATCATTTTGTAATCTTTAATCCACGGGTCAATATCAGGAAACTGTTCTTCTAATGATTTACTGGTCGCTTTTGCCATTTTATAACTTTCAAACTCCCCTAATAAAATAACAAACTTCTCATAATTGCTACTTTCTTTGTGGTATACAAAGGTTTTCTCCTGCAAACCAGTATGGGCAATAAAATAGTCTTTTACGGCTTGCTCTGTTTTAAGGTCAGCTAGCTCAAGAGTATAGTTTTTTATTGGCATTGCTAATATTGTTTCTAAGGGAGTAATACTAATAATAAGTTCTTCGATAATAGGTTCTTCGACAACAGGCTCTTCGCTAATAGGCGTTTCAATAACTGCTGGGGCCTGCTGTTTTGGACTGGGTTGTTGATTTGCTGTGTTTATTATACGAGCCCATTCCTGTTGTTTTTCATCTTCTGCGGATGGTTGCAAGTATTGTTCAATCGTTGGAATTTGTTGTGTTAACAGGAAAGTTAGTAGTCCAACACTCGCGATCACCGCAATAGAGGGAATAAAGCGCATTAATGGATTTGCTTGTTGAGGTAAATCTGCTTCTTTAATTACTTTTTTACTAACTTTGGGGTGATGTTTAACCAGGATTGTGTAAAAGCACTTAGTAAACAACGGTCACATAATTGATTAATAAGAAGAGGAATACCTTGGCTTGCTTTATGAATAGCAGGCATCGCTCTAGGGTCAAAAATAGCTCCCTTAGCACCCGCTATGTTAAGCCGGTGTTGAATATAAAAGATGGTTTCTTGCTGATTTAAAGTACGTAAGTGATATCGAGCCGTAATACGTTGAGAAAGTTGTCGTAACTCCTTGGTTAATAGCTTTTCCTGTAATGAAGTTTGCCCAACTAAAATAATTTGTAGTGGTTTTTGATTATCAGCTTCAATATTTGTGAGCAACCGTAATTGTTCTAATACATCAAAGGAAAGGTGTTGTGCTTCATCGATAAGTACAATCGCATGACGTCCCTGCTGGTGGTTTTTAAGCATCCAAGAAGAAAGCGCGTCAAACATTACTTTCAGGCTGATATTATTTCGGTCATAGTCAATTGAAAATTGATTGCAAATATCAACTAAAAGTGTGATCCCAGAAACTGCGGATTGAGTAATAGAGGAAACATCTGTATCGGGAGGCATATTTTTTAACAAATACTGGCAAATTGTGGTTTTACCTGTTCCAACTTCACCTGTTAATACCACGAAACCTCCGTTGCCCTGTAAACCATAGGTTAAGTGAGCTAGCGCTTCTTTATGTTGTTCTGTGAAGAAAATAAATTCGGGATCGGGAGGTATCAAAAAAGGAGATTTAGTTAAGGAAAAAAATTCTTGATACATGATAAACCCAAATTAATAGTTAGAATCCGATAGATCTCCTATAATAACCAAAATAGTTACTGAAGGGGGAAAACAATGCGCATATTTTTGGTTGGAGGCGCAGTTCGCGATAAATTATTAAATATACCCATAAAAGATTGTGATTATATGGTGGTTGGAGCGACACCAGAGCAATTAATAGCGCAAGGATTTCAGCAGGTTGGAAAGGAGTTCCCCGTTTTTTTGCACCCTCAAACGGGTGAAGAATATGCGCTTGCTCGTACAGAGCGAAAAAAAGGAAAGGGCTATAATGGTTTTAGTTGTTACAGTGGCAAAGATGTTAGTTTAGAAGATGATCTTATACGACGTGACCTTACTATTAATGCAATTGCAGAAAATGAACAGGGGGAACGCTTCGACCCTTATAATGGTATAAAAGATATCGAACAAAAAGTATTACGCCATATTTCTCCTGCTTTTAGCGAAGATCCATTAAGAGTGTTACGCGTTGCGCGTTTTGTCGCGCGTTTTTATCACCTAGGCTTTAGCATTGCTCCGGAAACATTAGCGTTAATGAGAGCCTTAAGCGAAAGCGGTGAATTAGATCATTTAACCCCTGAACGTGTTTGGACTGAAACAGAAAAAGCCTTAACCACAGAAGCGCCTCATATTTATTTTCAAACGCTAAGAGATTGTGGTGCGCTAGCGGTTCTATTTCCTGAGGTGGATCGTTTATTTGGTGTGCCAGGGCCGAAAAAATGGCATCCAGAAATAGACACGGGAATTCATACTTTAATGGTTGTTGAGCAATCTGCGTTATTGTCAGATTCCATTGCGTTTCGTTTTGCCTGTTTAGTACATGATTTAGGTAAAGCTTTAACACCAAAGGATAAATGGCCAAGTCATAAGGGCCATGGTTTTTTAGGATTGAAAGTGATTAAATCGCTTTGCAAACGCCTTAAAGTACCTAATGAGTGCCGTGATTTAGCCTTGATGGTCAGTGAGCATCATACTCTAATTCATAGTGCTCACGAATTAAGGGCGAGTACGCTAGTGAAATTAATGAATACTTGCGACGCTTGGAGGAAACCAGAACGTTTTCAGCAAATGTTGCAGTGTTGTGTTGCCGATTCAAAAGGGCGTACAGGATTTGAATTGAAGCCTTATCCAAGTGCAGATTATGTTTGGCAGGCCTTGCAAAGTGCCTTAAGCGTGGATGTGCAATCTATTATTAAGCTGGGGTTTAAGGGAGCTGAGATAAAAGAAGCGTTGTTTACGGCTCGTACTGAAGCAATTCAGCTCTACATTAACACTCAAAGGGCTCTTAAAAATCAATGATAAACTATTGATGCATAATGCCTAGTATTGGGATAGCAAGCTTGATGCCTGCTATCTTTTTGCTCTAAACCAATACATAAAAAAGTACAGCCGCTAAAATCAGGCGATAAATCACAAAGGGTAACATGCCGACTTTATTTAATAGGATAAGAAAGACATGAATACACAGAATCGCGCTAACGAATGACACACCTGCACCTAAAAATAATCCTGCCCAATCGACCTAGTTCATCCGATAAAATAAACTTAAGTAAGTCATAACCCGATGCCATTGAAATAATAGGGATCGACATTAAAAAGAAAATCGTGCATGCTGCATTACGTGTTAAACCAAGCATTAAACCTGCGGTGATGGTAATACCTGAGCGTGAGGTACCAGGAATAAGTGCTAACGCCTGTGCGAAACCAAGAATGATGGCCCCCTTAATACCCGTTTGATATTCGCTTTTAATCTGTTTAGCCTGTGAATCTGCCCACCACAGTAATAAGCCAAAGACTAAAGTGGTAATAGCAATCACATAACCACTACGCAGGTAAGTTTCAACAAGATCTTTACCTAAGAAGCCGATGGTCGCCAGCTGGAATAGTTGCCCAAATAATCCACCAAGCTAGTTTACTATCTTGGCTTTGTTGTTTCGTTTTTATCGAACTAACCCAGGCTTGCGACATATTAAATACTTCTTTGCGAAAATAGATTAATACAGTCGCTAAAGTACCTATGTTTAATACCAGATCAAAAGCTAAGCCTTGATCCTGCCAACCTAATAATACCGACGGTAGAATTAAATGAGCAGAGCTAGAAATAGGTAAAAACTCAGTAAGACCTTGGATTAAAGCGAGTACAACGATTTCAAGTGTAGACATAGGAATCCTCTAATTAATCATGACATCAATTTGCCATAGCTTTTGCTTAGTTTTAGGAAATTTATCCCATAATGACTGGTAAGTTTCATTTAAAACGGGATGTTTTAGAGATGGAGCTAGTTGTGATAAAGGTTGTAGAACAAAAGCATTAGTTAATATTTCAGCTCTAGGAAGATCAATTTCAGAGTCGATGAATTGATCATATAATAAAAGATCTAAATCTAAAGTACGGGGAGCAAATTTAATTGCTTTTTCTGGGCGCCCTTGTTGTATTTCGATGTCTTTTAACTGTTTAATGATCGCGCTAGGTGTTAAAGCACTATTGAAACCCACAACAAAATTGTAAAAGTGACAACCAGTAAATCCAACTGCTTCACTCTCATAAATAGGAGATAAAGTTATATCCCCAAAAGTCTGCTGTAATGCTTTGATGCCAAGGCGGATGTTGTTCTGCCTATCAATGCTTGAACCGATACCAACATATACCTCTGCCACTATCGTGTACCACGTTCAATTTGCACCCCTAAACTCTCAGCTTTAGGTAGCGCGCCGGGTTTATGTAAGGTGAGTCGGATCCAGGGCACTGAAAACTCTTTCATAATTAAAGCCGCAACACGCTCCGCCATGGTTTCAATTAATTCAAAATGATTTTTTTGGGCAAACTGATTGACCACTTCGGATACGCTGAAATAGTTAAGGGCAAGATTGATATCATCATTTACGGTCGCAGGGCGGTTATCAAAAGCCATTTCCAAATCAAAGTAAAGTTTTTGCTGCAATGATTTCTCCCATTCATAAACCCCAATGGTTGTGATCACTTCTAACTGCTTAATAAAAACAATATCCATTTTTAAACCCTATCGTTTAGTTATAATAGCGCGTATTATCAGAGCCGATTATTTTACCTGATTAAGAGGAAATAAGTACAAATGATTTACCTTACCACTCTTTTATTTATGATATTCGCTTATCTGATAGGTGGATTAAACGGTGCAATTTTATTATGTAAATTAAAAGGTTGGCCAGATCCTCGTACACGTGGCTCTAAAAATCCAGGAGCGACGAATATCCTACGTTTTCATCATGCTCAGGTTGCAAGTGCGGTACTGATTTTTGATCTTGCTAAAGGTACCATACCTGTTTACCTTGCTTATTTTCTTGGGTATTCCCTATACAAATTGGTTTAATTGGCATTGCAACTTGCCTAGGCCATATATTTCCGCTGTATTTTCAATTTAAAGGAGGTAAGGCGGTAGCTACTGGATTAGGTACATTACTGCCATTAGGAATGGATATGACTGGGTTGTTAATTGTTACTTGGTTATTAACAATTGCGGCTAGTGGTTATGCTTCTTTGGTCGCTATCGTGGTCGCTTTAGTCGCGCCATTTTTTGTTGAGCAGATAAAACCTGAATATACAGGAGCGGTAATTATGTTATCAATCCTAATTATTTTACGTCATTTTAGTAATATTCAACGCCTTTTACAGGGTAAAGAAAAAAATAGTGAACTGGAAACAATAACCCTATAAAAATATTGGTAGTTATAGGTAGCATGGGTATACTTAACAAAAATTCAACATACTACAACATACTATAAAGAAAAATGGAGTTCACTGTGCGACTTATTAAATCTATCACCCTATTAATTGCTTTAACCGTTAGTTTATTTAGCGCTACTGTTTTTGCGCAAACTATGGCTGAAAGTGATATTGCAGAACGTATCGCACCTGTTGGTGATGTTTATTTAGATGGCGAGATTGCAACGGCGAGTGTTGCAAGCCAACCTGAAGAGCCTGCTGGTCCTCGCTCTGGTGAGAAAATTTACAATACTTACTGTGTAGCTTGTCATGCAACTGGGGTCGCTGGTTCACCAATTAAAGGCGATGCGCTTGCTTGGGCTCCACGTATTGGTCAGGGCGAAGAAGTATTAATCCAACATGCGATTAATGGGTTCAATGCTATGCCTGCTAGAGGTACATGTATGGATTGTAGTGATGAAGAAATCGCTGAAACAGTTAGATTTTTAATTCAAGGTTTTTAATAACACTTATAAACTAAATACTCGTTTGATTTGAGCCACCTTTTTAGGTGGCTTTTTTGTTTTTTGTGAGCTGTAAATGTAACGAAATGTACAGTGGCATGCACTGCTTTGGGGTAAATGTTATAACATTATTTTAATCACAATTAACCGGTTTAGGAGTTATTATGAGTCAAGTTGAAAAGGTATTGATGGCACCAGAAGGCCCTGAGTTTTCTTCATTGGTACAGGGGTATTGGCGCTTAGGTGCTTGGAATATGACTGCTCAGGAACGTTTATCCTTTCTTAAACAACATGTTGAATTAGGCATATCCACAGTAGATAACGCCGCTATTTATGGTGATAGTGAGCAACTTTTTGGTGAAGCGTTAGCTTTAGATCCTGCAATACGCGAGCAAATAAAAATTGTTTCTAAATTTGGTATCAATGGTATTGCACCAGCTAGAGGAGAAAAGCGAGTTTCTCACTATGATAGTAGTCAATCACTCATTTTAAAATCAACGGAAAATTCATTAAAGCGTTTAGGGGTTGAACAGTTGGATGCACTTTTAGTTCATCGTCCTGACTTTTTAATGGATGTGGATGTCATGGCTGAAACTTTTGCTACTTTAAAAGCGAGTGGCAAAGTGAAGCATTTTGGTGTTTCTAATTTTAGTGCTTCACAATTTGAATTATTGCAGTCACGTTTGGATGCGCCCTTGATCACCAACCAAATTGAAATCAATCCTATTAATTTTGATGTGTTAGAAGATGGCACTTCAGATCAATTACAGCGCTTAAGAGTACGTCCTATGGCTTGGTCCTGTTTGGCTGGTGGCGATATGTTTTTTCTGAAACTGATCAAGCAAGACGTTTGCGTGGCACATTACTTGAGTTACAAAATGAATTAGGGGCTAATTCAATTGAGCAGGTAATATTTGCCTGGGTATTAAAACATCCCTCTAACCCTGTTGCTTTAATCGGTTCAGGAAAAATCGAACGTGTTAAAGAGACAATAGGTGCATTAGGTCTGCAAATGTCCCGTGAGCAATGGTATCGCATTTGGACTGCATCTAAGGGACATAACGTCGCTTAACTTCATAGTTTTAAAGCTTCATTTTGAAGCTTTAAAACAGTTTAGATTCCCACAATAATTTGCCTGCAAAAATTAATATGACTGAGCCCATAATTCGTTCGAAAATATAGCCATGGCTGACAAATTTTGCTCGAACCTTCTGTTGGGAAAAGAAAATAGACACTAATGAAAACCATAAAAAAGTAGTTAATACGACCCAAAAAGCATAAATTATTTGCACTGTCATTGGCGTGTTTATATTGACGACTGTTGTGAAAATAGCCAAAAAGAACAAGGTCGCTTTAGGGTTTAGGACATTTGTCATGACACCTAGCATAAATGCTTTTTGATGATGACGAGGGTTATGGTCAACTTGCATTTCATTATTAAGTGAACTATTCGCCTTGCTCGTTAATAATTTAAAGGCTAAAAAAGACAAATAGCAGATCCCTACTATTTGCGCGATTAAAAATCCAATTTCAGATTGGGTAATAATAAAACCTAATCCTAACAGGGTATAAAGCATATGCACGGCAATACCTGCACCAATTCCGGCACTGGTTATGAGTGCTGTTTTTCTATCAAAACTAATACTTTGACGTACAATAACTGCAAAATCTGGCCCTGGGCTCATGACGGCCAGTAAGTGGATCAGGGTGAGCATTAAAAATTCATTGAGATAGGGCAATTGTATTTCCTTGATAATGGTTAAACACAATAATAGTATCGTAAAAACTATATTTAATACAATTGCTACAATATAAATCCTAATTTTTTCATAAGGTTATATCATGTCAGAACTTAGTGCTTTCCCTGTTCCGTTATTAGGTTTTGTCGCCTTTAGTGGTACAGGAAAAACAACATTATTAGAAAAGCTTATTCCATTATTGTGCGAGCAAGGGGTAAATGTCGCCTTAGTAAAGCATAGCCATCATAATATTGAGTTGGATAAACCAGGCAAAGATAGTTACCGATTACGCAAAGCAGGTGCCTGCCAATTGCTTTTAGCAGGCACTGAGAGAGCATTATTGTTTCATGAATATGGCCAAAAAGAAGATAGAAAGTTAATCGATCAATTATGCCTTCTTGATACACAGAAATTGGATTTAGTGTTAGTTGAAGGCTATCGAAATGAAAGCTTTAATAAAATTGAGTTGCATCGAATGGCTTTGAATAAACCTTTTTATTCCTGAATGATGCCTCAATTATTGCCTTAGCCTGCGATGAACAGCAAACAGATTGTGCATTACCTCAACTAGATATTAATGACCCAGTTCAGTTAATGCAGTTTGTCCTTAATTATTTGAAATAACGATTAGATAACTACTACCTTCGCTTCTTTAACGATATGTTCAGGCATTTTAGTGGCCAGTTCATCTAACATTTTTTGGATTTTTTGATGGGTTGTTTTATTGCTTACTACTGTATGAAATAGAGCACTATAAGCATCCTGATAATCAACTGGGCTACCATAACCTTCGTTTAGCATACGCACATAATTAATTTTGGCATTTAAAAAACCCTGCAAAGTCGCTTCTCGGTAATAAATAAGGGCGCGCTCTTTATCTTGCTGAACTAATGTCCCTTTTTCATAATAACGACCTAGCTGTTCAATAGCGGGTAATAAACCTTGTTTCGCGGATTGTTCAATGTAATGCATGCCAAGTGGTGCATTGCGATCTACACATACTCCCCAAGCTAACATGTCACCCCATAGGTAAACATAGGATGGTTCGGCAATTTTTAAGGCATGTGCTTTGATATCATCAACCAACTGACATTCGTCTTTCTTAACACGTTGTAGATGCTGGTTGTTATGAATTAATGCGGTCAATTCATCCTGCGTATAAAGCTGTATAACTTCATAATCACCGTAGTAGGAGCTTTCATTACTATTAGCAAATAATGATGTGATGGAAAGGAATACAATTGCCAGTGCTTTCTGGTTCATAATCTGGGCCTTTTTAATATCATCGATTTCTCTATTAACTAAGTATCGGCCAAATTTGACAATTCTTGAAATTTTTTTAAAAAAAGCCCTCGCTAAGCGAAGGCTAATAGATATGCAGACTTTTAGTAAATTAGGCTTAAATAGTCGCGCCCTTGTAGTTATATTTAAATACCACTACCTTGTTGCTCTGTTTCATCTTCGTGTATGCCACATTCACGCTTAAGTCCAAAGAAACGAGTATCTTCTTCGCTCATACCGACTTCAAGTGGACGCGATGTTTGTACATCTCCGACGGAAACATAACCTTGATCCCATAATGGGTGATATTCAAGTCCATGCTCTTTCAAGTAATAAAAAACATCTTTATTACTCCAATCGATGATTGGTAGAAACTTAAAACAACCATTTTGGATGCTTAACACGGGTAAATCACCACGCGTTGATGATTGATCGTGACGTAATCCAGAGAACCATGTTTTCGCATTGAGTTCTTTTAATGCGCGTTTCATCGGCTCTACTTTATTGATTAGATTATACTGTGTAATTCCATCAACACCCTAGTTCCCAAAGCTTGCCATAACGTGCTTCTTGCCAAGCAGTGCTAATTTCGGCACTGTAAATTTTAAGGTTTAGATTAAGTTGTTTGGTTAACTTATCAATAAACTGATAGGTTTCAGGAAACAGATAACCTGTATCGGTTAGGATAATCGGTGTATCTGCTTTTACCTGTGTCACTAAATGTAAACATACTGCCGCTTGAATACCAAAGCTAGATGATAAAACAAACTCGCTTTCGAGGTTTTCAACAGCCCATTCAACACGTTGTTTTGCTGTTTTAGTTTCAAGTAACGCGTTAACTTCAGCAAGAGCTTCAGTACGTTGCGCTTTATCTAAGGTTAATAGATATTCAAGTTCGAGTGTTTTAGTCATGGAAATCCAAAGTCGCAATCACCACTTCTGCAACAATACCCGTACGGATAACAAAGTCACCGAAACATTCATCTTGTTCACGCTCTGTTGCCCAACGACCAATTAATTCGTCAAGTACTTCTACAATCGTCGCTTCATCAATGTTTTCTTTATACATTTTTGGCAAACGAGTACCGTTGGTATTACCACCTAAATAAAGGTTATAACGACCAGGTGCTTTACCAATTAAGCCAATTTCAGCTAACATCGAACGACCACAACCATTTGGACAACCGGTAATACGTAGGATAATTTTATCCTTTGCAATACCGTGTTTAGCCAACAAACCTTCAACATCATCGGTTAAACCTGGCAAGTAACGTTCAGCTTCTGCCATTGCTAACGGACAAGTTGGCAGGGCAACACAAGCCATAGAATATTTACGTTGATCCGTTGTACCGTCATCAATTAAACCACATTCACGGGCCATTTTTTCAATCAGATCTTTTTGTGATTCTTCAACTTCTGCAATCACTAGGTTTTGGTTTGCTGTCATGCGGAAAGTACCAGTGTGTACTTTTGCAATTTTGTTCAAACCAGATTTTAATGGTTTACCATCAAAGTCTAGGATTCGTCCATTTTCAATAAATACTGTTAGGTGCCATTTGTTATCAATACCTTTAACCCAACCAATACGATCGCCACGTTCAGTAAACTCGTAAGCACCTGGCTCAGCAAAAGTAACACCAGAACGTTTTTCTACTTCTGTTTTGAAGGTTTCAATACCATGTGTTTCAAGGGTATATTTAGTACGAGCATGTGAACGGCTAACACGGCCACCTAAGTCACGTTGTGTTGTCACAACCGCTTCAGCAACTTCAATTACTTTATCCGCAGGAATAAAACCAAAATCATCTCCTAAACGCGGGAAAGTAGTTTTATCACCATGTGTCATACCAAGACCAGCACCAACGACTACGTTATAACCAGTAATTTTTGCATTGTCGCCTTCACCATCAATAATCGCCACAAAATTCAAGTCATTAGCATGAATATCAACGTCGTTGTACGGTGGTAATGCCACTGCAATTTTAAATTTACGTGGTAAGAAAATATTTTGGTAAATCGGCTCATTTTCTTGTGTATCTAATACTTTTTCACCATCTAACCAAATTTCAGCATAGGCGTTACTTTTTGGTAAAAAGTGTTCACTAATTGCTTTTGATAGCTCATAAATCTCAGTGTGCAAAATTGATTGCTCTGGATTTGAAGTACAAATAGTATTACGGTTTACATCACCAGCTGTGAAAATAGCATCGATATTTGCCTTAAACTTAAGCTCTTGGAAAACCGACTTAAGGTTACGCTTGAAAATACCGTGGTATTGGAACGTTTGACGCGTAGTAATACGGATACTACCTGCATCTGTCAGTTCACTCGCAACGCGATCAACCTCTAGCCATTGTTGAGGTGTTAATACACCACCCGGTAAACGAGCACGTAAAAGGAAAGAGTATAAAGGCTCTAGTTTTTGCTTTTTACGTTCAGCACGGCGGTCACGGTTATCCTGTTGGTATAAACCATGGAATTTAACCAGTTGTACTTCATCAGAAGGGAACGAACCAGTCGTTGTATCGTTTAACCCTTCAACCAATTTTCCACGCAGAAAATTACTTTCAATTTTAATGCGTTCGTTATCATGTAATTTCTGGCTCATTAGTAAACATCCCTCTGGTAACGTTTTGCTTTGCGTAATTCATTTAATTCTTGTTCAGCATCATCAAGGCTCTTGTTACCTTGTTCGCTGATAATTTCGATCAGTGCTGTATGCACATCTTTAGCCATTCGGTTAGCATCACCACATACGTAGAAGTGAGCGCCGTCCTGCAACCACTGATAAACATCAGCCGCATTTTCTTTTAAACGATCTTGCACGTAGATCTTTTGTTCTTGGTCACGAGAAAAAGCTAAGTCTAGTTTTGTTAAAAGACCTGATTTTAAGTGTGTTTGCCATTCAACTTGATATAAGAAATCTTCGTTGAAGGTTTGGTCGCCAAATAATAACCAGTTTTTACCCGTTGCATCGGTTGCTTCGCGTTCTTGCATAAATGAACGGAAAGGCGCAATACCAGTACCTGGGCCAACCATAATGATTGGTGTTTCTGGGTTAGCTGGTAGGCGGAAGTTATGGTTGTCTTCAATAAAGACTTTTACTTCGCCACCTTCGTCAAGACGATGATTTAAGAAGCCTGATGCGCCACCTGAACGTTGTTCACCATCTTTACTTTCAAATAAAACAGAACCAACGGTTAAATGCACTTCTTCTTCAACTTCCGTTTGGCTTGATGCGATTGAGTACAAACGCGGACTAAGTCGACGTAATAACGCCAGGAAGTTCTCTGCTGTCACTGCATCATTGCCAGTTTCAGTGATAACATCAACAATTTGTGTATTGTTAGCAAAATCGCGTAGCGCATTTTTGTCATTAACTAGTTCAAGTAATTCTTTGTTGTTAGTCAGTGTTGCATAACCTTCAACAAAAGCAGGGTGTGTACCTGTGAGTTCGTAAGATGAAATCAAAGCTTCACTCAGTGAAATTGTTTTGTCATCAACAGTCACCTCTGCATTTGCATCAAGGTTTAGTTTGCTGATGATTTGAGCAACTAAAGTGGCATCATTTTCAAACCAAACACCAAGTGCATCACCGGCAGTGTAGCTTAAATCAGAACCTTCTAAATCGATTTCGATATGACGCACATCTTTAGCTGATTGATCACCAGTAATTTTTTGGCTAACTAAAAGGCTTGCTGTAAAAGGGTTCTTTTTATCGAATTTGTTAGCAGTGCTAGCTGATGCAAAAGAAGCCACTGGAGCGCTTGCTACGCCACCTTTTTCAAGTGTTTTTTCAACTTCAACTAATGCATTTTCAATCCACTCTGTAGCAACTTCGTCGTAATCCACATCGGCATCTAAACGCTCAAGGATAATTTCGCCACCTAGATTGCTTAGGCGTTGCTCAAAGTCTTTACCTGTTTGACAGAAAAATTCGTAGCTTGAATCACCTAATCCTAACACTGCAAATTTTAAACTATCTAATTTAGGTGCTTTTTTAGTGGCTAAGAATTCATGTAGATCAATGGCATCATCAGGAGCTTCACCTTCACCGTTAGTACTCGCAACGATAATAAGATGGCTTTCATCTTTAATGCTTTTAACTTTGTAATCCGCCATAGAAACAACACGGTTTGCGATGCCTTTTGCATCAGCAAGCAACACCAAGTTGCTCGGCAACGCCTTTAGCGTTACCTGTTTGTGTACCGTATAAGATAGTCAGGCTTTGGCCTGAACTCACTGTTGCTTGTGCGCTAACTGGTGCTTGACTTACACCTGCTAAGTAACCACTTACCCATGCTGTTTGCATTGGGTCAAGTCCTGCCATCGCTTGCCGCAGTTGAGACAATTGCAACTCAGAGAGGGGCGAAGTTAATGCCGAGAGATTCGATAATGCCATGAAACTATTTCCACTATTAGTAAAGATGGCGCCAGTCTACTCCTCCGTTTTGCAACAACAAAAGAATTAAACGGGCTTTTTTATAACAAAATGGAATTAAAGACCCTTATTTTTACAGGGAGTGACTTATTTGCAATCACGATTTATATCAGTATATACTGCGCACATCTTGTCGGAGTGCCCATATCTTTTTAGAGAAAGGGCTGAGACTGCAATTATGCAGGATCCGTGGAACCTGAATAGGCTAATACCTACGTAGGGAACAAGTAGAAAAGATCACAGCCTCGATCTTTTTAGCTTCCACAAAAATTCGACAAGCACTCTTTTTTATAACTTCTTATATTATTAAGATAAAGGTAAAGATTGCTATGTCTAAAGAAATAAATTCAACATTAAAAACCACTGACCGTAAAGGTTTATCTCGCCGTGAAGCGCGCCAAGTCGCACAGGATTATATTCAGAACCTGAATAATGAATCCTACCCTAATTCAGAAAAAATATTTATTGATGGTGAAATTCACCCTATCAAAGTGGCAATGAGACAAATTCATCAAACAGATACCTTTGTTGGTGGTAGCGAAGAAAATCCCATTTTCGAAAAAAATGAACCTATTCCTGTTTATGACACATCAGGCCCTTATACTGATCCTAATACTAAAATTGATGTGCATGCTGGATTACCTAAGTTGCGTGTCGCTTGGATTGACGCACGTGATGATGTTGAAACATTAGACAGCGTTACTTCTAATTTTGCGCAAGCAACGTTTAGCCGATGATTCTTTAGATGATTTACGTTTTGCTAATTTACCTAAGCCATTACGTGCTAAAAAAGGTAAGTGTGTAACGCAAATGCACTATGCACGTCAGGGGATTATTACTCCTGAAATGGAATATATCGCCATTCGTGAAAACCAAGGACGCGAGCGTATAAAGTGCGAAGCATTACATTTTCAACATGCCGGTCAGAGTTATGGTGCAAACCTTCAAAGCAAAATCACCCCTGAGTTTGTGCGTAAAGAAGTAGCAGAAGGGCGTGCAATCATTCCTTCAAATATCAATCACCCTGAATTAGAACCGATGATCATAGGGCGCAACTTTTTAGTTAAAGTGAATTCTAATATTGGTAATTCATCTGTTAGCTCATCTATTGAAGAAGAAGTAGAAAAGCTAGTTTGGTCAACGCTTTGGGGTGGCGACACAGTAATGGACTTATCAACGGGTCGTAATATTCATGAAACCCGTGAATGGATAATGCGTAATGCACCTGTGCCTATTGGTACAGTTCCTATCTATCAAGCGCTTGAGAAAGTAAATGGTGTAGTAGAAAATCTAACTTGGGAAGTATTCCGAGATACTTTGATTGAACAAGCTGAGCAAGGGGTGGATTATTTTACCATCCATGCTGGTGTTTTATTACGCTTTGTACCTATGACAGCAAAACGAGTCACTGGTATTGTATCGCGTGGCGGTTCGATCATGGCAAAATGGTGTTTGACCTACCATAAAGAAAATTTTGCCTACGAATATTTCCGTGAGATCTGTGAAATTTGTCAGCAGTACGATGTTGCTCTGTCTTTAGGTGATGGTTTACGCCCAGTGTTTCGGTTGCTGATGCCAATGATGAAGCACAATTTTCTGAGTTAGAAGTGTTAGGTGAATTAACCAAAGTTGCCTGGGAATATGACGTACAAGTGATCATTGAGGGCCCTGGCCATGTGCCAATGCAAATGATCAAAGAAAACATGGATAAACAGTTAACAGAATGTTTTGAAGCACCTTTCTACACTTTAGGGCCATTAACAACGGATATTGCACCTGGTTATGATCATATAACTTCTGGTATCGGTGCCTGCTCAAATTGGTTGGTATGGCTGTGCAATGTTGTGTTATGTGACACCTAAAGAGCATCTTGGTTTACCTAATAAAGATGATGTAAAAGTAGGTTTAATTACTTATAAAATTGCGACTCACGCCGCTGATTTAGCGAAAGGACACCCTGGTGCACAAATTCGCGACAATGCATTATCAAAAGCACGCTTTGAATTCCGTTGGGAAGATCAATTTAATCTTGGCTTAGATCCAGTTACCGCGCGTGAATATCATGATGAAACCTTGCCTCAAGAGTCTGGCAAAGTAGCCCATTTTTGTTCTATGTGTGGCCCTAAGTTCTGTTCAATGAAAATCACTCAGGATGTGCGTGATTTCAGCGATAAACTCGAATCTGGGGAAATCAGTATTAAGATCCTAGACGAGACAATCACTATGTCAGCAGAGCAAGGAATGGCCGCCAAAGCGAAAGAGTTTAATGAATCAGGGGCAGAGATTTATCAGCCACCGGTTTTAGATAAAGCTTAGGGGCAGTTTTTAGCTATTAGCTGTCAGTAAAATCAAAAGCTAAGGGCAGTTTGTAGTCATCAGCTATCAGTTTTTAGCTCTCAAAAAAATCAAAGTATTGGATGTTTTTAAACTGAAAGCTGATAGCTAACCGCTGACAGCTTTTTTCAATAAGGTTAATAATGAATAACATTGTTTGGACAATTGCGAGTTCTGATTCAAGTGCTGGTGCGGGTATTCAAGCTGATTTACACACAATTAAAGCTTTAGGGGCTGATGGTTGTTCTGTTATCAGTGCGGTAACAGCGCAGAATTCGCTAGCTGTGAATTTGGTGGAAAGTGTTTCCGATAAAATGTTTATTGCACAGCTTGATGCATTGGCGACGGATATGCCGGCTAAAGTCATAAAAATTGGGCTTATTGCTAGCATTGAACACGTCAAGATTCTTGCTAAAAAATTAGCAGAATATAAAACCAATTGGCCGGTACCTCCTTATGTTATTTACGATCCTGTCGCGGTTGCATCAACGGGTGATGAAATGACTGAAGACGGTATTAATGAAGTAATCAAATCGCATTTATTACCAATGATTGATTTATTAACACCTAATGCTAAAGAAGTCTTTACGCTTTCTGGGCATATGCTGATCAGTGGAGAATCGTTAAAAGGCGCTACTGAAAAACTCATTGAAATGGGCTGTAAAAGCGTTTTAATCAAAGGTGGCCATTTACCGTTTTTAGAAGAGTATTGCATTGATTATTGGTGTGATGGTGAACGTGAAATAGCGCTTTCTAGTCCACGATTAGAGAATGTTCATTCACATGGAACGGGATGTACTTTATCTAGTGCTTTAGCCGCTACTATTGCGCAAAACTATTTTATTGAAGATGCGCTTGTTATTGCAAAAGCTTATTTAAATCAAGGCTTAAAAGCGTCTAAGCAATTAGGTGCTGGTGAAGGTGCTATCGCTCACCTAGGTTGGCCAAATGATAAAAATGACTTTCCAGAAGTGGTGTTTCCCGAATCTAAAATTGGTTATGAATTAGACTTGCCTGGAAAATTAGAAGCAGGACCGGGCTTTGCTCGATGTGACACGCTTAAACTTGGCTTATATCCTGTTCTAGACAGTGTTGAATGGTTAGAAAAAGTCTTAAAAAGCGGTGTAAAAACATTACAACTTCGCATTAAAGACAAAGCGCCAGAGCAAGTTGAACAACAGATTATCGATGCAATTGCATTAGGCAAAAAATATAACGCAAGATTATTTATCAACGATTACTGGCAATTAGCAATAAAACATCAAGCTTATGGGGTACATCTCGGTCAGGAAGATATGGATGTGGCAGACTTGGCATTAATTGCGGATTGTGGATTGCGATTAGGCCTAAGTACCCATGGCTATTACGAAATTTTAAGGGCGAAACAGTTAAAACCCAGTTATATTGCATTAGGACATATCTTTGCAACTCAAACCAAAGATATGCCAAGTGATCCGCAAGGTCTCGATCGTTTAAAAAAATATGTCTCGTTACTTGCTGATACGGCAACTGTGGCTATTGGTGGAATTAACTTGCAACGCGCACCTGATGTTTATAAAACGGGGGTCGGCAGTATTGCAGTGGTCACCGCAATTACTCTGGCTGAAGACTATCAGACTGTCATTGACGAGTTTAATCAAATTATTAACTAAGGAAATGCCATGTTAAGTGATTCTGAATTATTACGTTACAGTCGCCATCTTTTATTAGAAGAAATTGGAGAGCTTGGCCAAAAAGACCTAAAAAACGGCAAGGTATTGATTATTGGAATGGGCGGACTTGGTACACCAGTCGCGCTTTATTTAGCGTACGCAGGTGTGGGAACAATTGTTGTCGCTGATTTTGATTGTTTAGAACTGAGTAATTTACAACGACAAATTGCTTACAAAACCGGTGATATTGGCGCAGATAAAGTTGCTTTGATGAAACAACGTCTTGAGCAATTAAACCCTGAAATTCGCGTACGAAGCATCAATTCTGAAATGAACAAAGAGCAATTATTAATGGAATTAATGATGACTCACCTCGTTCTCGACTGCACTGATAATATGGCCACTCGTCAAATGATTAATGTCGCCTGTGTTGAAGCTAAAGTACCGCATATCGTAGGTGCCGCCATCCGCTTTGAAGGACAACTTAGCTTTTTTGACCATAAGCAACCTGAGTCAGCCTGTTACCATTGCCTATTCCCTAATGATGAAGAGCAAGCTTTAAATTGCAGTAACTCTGGCGTATTAGGCCCAGTCGTTGGCACTATTGGTACCATGCAGGCATTAGAAACCATTAAATATTTTGCCGGCTTACCTTCTGGTGTTAAAAATAAATTAAAGATCTTTGATGGCAAAACCTTAGAGTGGCAAAGCTTTGCCATTGAAAAAGATCCTCAATGTAGTGTATGTGGAAAATAACAGTGAAAGTAAATGTAAACGAAAACCTCATCGAAATTGATGATCAATCTAATATTGAGCAATTGTTAGTGGTATTAGAAAGTCCCTTAAAAGGTAGTGCGATTGCAGTCAATCAAAAGATAATTAGTCGCAGTGAATGGGCTCGTTACCAACTGCAAGAGAACGATAAAGTGTCTTTATTTCAAGCGATTGCGGGTGGGTAAATAAATGACTGATCAACTAAAAAATATTGATAACGATAAGCTCATTATCGCAGGTAAAGCTTTTACATCTCGTCTTTTTACTGGAACGGGTAAATTCAACGACCAGAAAACCATGGTGGTCGCATTACAAGCTTCGCAATCAGAATTAGTTACTATGGCGCTGAAGCGTATTGATATGCAACATAAAGAAGATGATATCCTTGCGCCACTGATTAAAAATGGAATGAATCTATTACCTAATACTTCCGGCGCTCGCAATGCCAAAGAAGCCGTTTTTGCCGCTGAGCTTGCGCGTGAAGCCTTACAAACTAATTGGGTAAAACTAGAGATCCATCCTGATCCAAAATATTTATTACCAGATCCGATTGAAACCTTAAAAGCGAGCTGAAACTCTCGCAAATTTAGGTTTCGTAGTATTACCTTACGTGCATGCAGACCCTGTTCTGTGTAAACACTTAGAATCAGCTGGTTGTGCCGCTGTGATGCCACTAGGTGCGCCAATTGGCTCTAATAAAGGCATTAAAACCGCTGAGTTCTTAGAAATAATTATCGAACAGGCAAACATTCCTGTGGTAGTTGATGCCGGACTTGGTGCGCCTTCACATGTCGCTCTCGCGATGGAAATGGGCGCCGATGCTGTTTTGGTTAACACTGCAATGGCCGTGGCAAATAATCCCGTTGCGATGAGCCGTGCTTTTGCTAAAGCAGTACAAGCGGGTCGCGAAGCTTACCTTGCTGGTTTAGGTGGACAAAGCCAACAGGCTATCGCATCGAGCCCGCTGACCGCATTTTTAGAAGCAGGTTAAAAGCCATGAAGCTGGAAAGCCATAAGGCTATAAGGCTGGAAAGCTAAATAAAAGCTAGAAACTAAAGCGCGACTTTAATCATTATATTGCTAGGATTTACATGACATTTAGTGAACAGATAAAACAATATCAGTGGGACGATATACGCCTTTCTATTTTTAGCAAAACAGAACAGGATGTTGAGCGAGCACTGAGTAAATCGCGTTTAAATCTAGAAGATTTTAAAGCTTTGGTTTCACCAGTGGCTGAAGCTTATATTGAGCAAATGGCGCAAAAATCTCAGCAACTTACTTTGCAACGCTTTGGTAAAACACAGCAATTCTATATCCCTTTATATCTTTCTAATATGTGCAGTAATATTTGTACTTACTGTGGTTTTTCAATGCATAACGCCATTCGTCGTAAAACCCTTGATACAAAAGAAATTGAAGCGGAATGTTTAGCTATCAAAAAAATGGGATTTGATCATATCTTGCTAGTGACTGGCGAATCTGAACGTAAAGTCGGAGTTGATTACTTCAAGCAAGCCTTGCCGATTATCAAAAAATATTTTTCTCATATCACTATCGAAGTACAACCGCTTGACCAAGATGAATATGAAGAACTAATTCAATATGGTGTTGATTCTGTCTTAGTTTATCAAGAGACTTATCATCCAGTAACCTATGCAGAGCATCACTTAAAGGGCAAAAAATCTGATTTTAAATACCGCCTCGATACCCATGATCGTTTAGGTAAAGCGGGTATCCATAAAATGGGGTTAGGCTGTTTGATTGGCCTTGAAGAATGGCGAACGGATTGCTTTTATGTCGCCGCTCATTTAAGTTATTTAGAGAAAAAATATTGGCAAAGTCGCTACACTATTTCTTTCCCAAGATTACGTCCCTGTGCTGGTGGCATGGAAATAAAATCCGTGATGGATGACAAACAGCTGGTGCAGTTAATTTGTGCCTACCGTTTGTTTAACCCTGAGGTTGAGTTATCACTATCTACACGAGAATCAGAACACTTCAGAAACAATGTGTTACCTTTAGGCATTACAAGTTTAAGCGCTGGTTCAAGTACACAACCAGGTGGATATGCCGAAGCGACTGAGCAAGCCTTAGAGCAATTCGAAATAAGTGATGATCGCTCTCCTGCACAAATGGCTGAATTAGTGAAAGCACAGGGTTATGAAGTAGTATGGAAAGACTGGGATCATAGTTTAACAGGTCAATGATTGAGCTACTAATAAACAATAGTTAAGCTTTGTTTAGTTTTGCAAAATATCATTTGTTCTTGGCCAGAATAAGGTGCCTTTGTTTTATTATTAGTATAATCTGTCTTCTTAACTGATATGATCCTTTGGCTTACTTTGAAACGCAGAGAATGATAAATGTCTGACGAACAAGAAATTTACGCAACACTCATTGAAATACGCGAAGAACCCACCGCGCTTTATAAAATACTAAAAATCGCCAATCTAGTATCAGGTGGCGGAGAAGCCAAACAAGTCATATCAGAAGGTTACGTCACACTCAACGGTGAAGTAGAAACCCAAAAACGTAAAAAGATCTACGCAGGTGATTTAATCTACTTCAACGAGCAATATCTGCAAATAGCTATTATTGGTGAAACTGAAGGTTATGAAGTTGTTGGCGAGGAGTTGCCTTTTGAACAACAGCCTCAGCTTGAAGAAGATAAACCTAAAGCGAAGAAGCCGAGAAGGGCGATTAGTTTTTAGAAATACTGATAAATTTAACTTATAAAAAATATGAAAATCATTGATAACAAGTCAAGTTTTATTAGGAAAAGCTTTCAACTGAGTTATTTACGTGTCATTGGATCCATTATTGCTTTACTGGTAAATATTATTCTTGCTCGAGCTTACGAAGCAGATGCTATTGGCAACTATTTCATATCATTGGGTATACTTATTTTTAGTTCACAGCTTGCAACAGTAGGTTGTGAAAAGTGGTTGGTAAAAAGTTTATCTGTTAATAATAGCAAAAAAGAAGTTAAAGAGAAAATTTCTTTGGCTTTTTTCTTTGTTTTTTTGGGGGCATTAGTTAGTTATAGTTCTTATCAGCTAATTTTAATGAAGGTTTTTAATGTAGATAAAGGAGTTGGTTTTTTTGAGTTTTATAGCTTGTCATTATTTTTTATTACTACCGCTATTTTTCAAGCAAACAATAAAGCTTCTTTTAGCCTAATTGTTCAATATGTTTTACAGCCTATTTTATTTATCGTTTTAGTTTTTACTTTTACAGCTCCACTAATAACACTTTATACTGTCAGCTTTTCATTATGTTTATTATATTCGTGTTTTTATTTATTTTGGTCTGGTTATTTTCGGTTAGGTAAATTCAAAGTTAGCAAAATACTAATTACATTTAAAGCGACTGTTCCATATTTCACATCCATGTTAATTGCGCTACTTGTCACCCATTTAAGTTTACCTTTATGCTCATTATGGCTAGATGAGTTAAGTGTAGCTGTAATGGGGGTGATAATTCGCTTAATTAATGTTTTGTTTTTTGCTATAACAGGAACAAGAATGTTACTTTTACCTCTTTTTACACGTGCTATAGCGGAGCAAGATTTCAAATCAATTTCTCAGTTATCTTTTTTAGGGCGTATATATCCTACAGTAGTAATTGTAATAGGGATCTCTGTATTTACTATTCTTAGTGAGACAATAATGAGACTTTTTGGAGATATATATGCTAGTTACCATTATTTGTTAATAGTAAGCTCTTTATTATTATTGCCAACAGCATTTTATGGTTGGAGCCAAAGCTATTTAATCGTCGCTAATCATATTAATCTGGTAACCTTGTCATCCCTTATTACTGCGATGTTAGTATTCATTTTACTTTTTTATTAACTCCTTCATTCGGGCTATGGGTCGCTACATTGGTTTTTATTGGAGGAAAAGCTAGTTATTCCATTTTGACCGCATTTTTCACTTATAAGGTGAAGTAACTTTTGCAACTAAAACAATATCACCACTATGTTTAAATACTTTAGCTTTTATATAAGACCATATAGTTCCAAATATTAAATGCTTTCTTCCCAATAGGATTCTTCTGTCTTGGTCTAAATAAATTGATTGTACTTTAAACTGCAATCCTTCTATTAATTTTACAAAAGTTATAGGGGTAAATGTATAATAATGATCGTTACTAACTCTTTCCCTTTGAAATAATAAACAAGGCAGTGCGTGCTTTATATTATAAGCATTTGGTACTGCAAAAATAAATTCCTTTGTTTTAATTGTGTCAACTATTTTTTTTATGAAGCCAGTTAAGTCAATTACATGTTCAATTACGTGTGAAATTACTACGTAGTCATATTCTTCATCTAAATAGTGACAGTGTTGACTTAAAATATCACAACATTCTACATTATACCCATTTTCGGATAATTGCTTTATACCAGTTTCATTTATATCTATTCCTGCAGTATAGCTAGCTTTATCTGATATATTATGAAATTGATGTTTACCTTCTTCAATGTATTTTTGTAAAGAGATAATTTCAATCATATCTACACAGCCAATAACCAAAACGCGCTTTCCTTCGCAAAGATCTGGTATAGAATTTCTTCGAATATCAAGAATAGGTATATCCTTAAATTTGAAATACGCATTGTCACCAACTTTTTTTGAAGTTCTGATTAAATCCACTTGTATTTTTCCTTTTTTCTAGTTTATTTTTTAATTAGTTAAATATGTATGCCATTATAAATTGACCGTAAAGGAAAAAATATGAAGCTCTTAAGAAACTGGGGGGTTACTGGTTAATATTCTTTAATATAAATTTGTTGTACAACACAACATCCATAGGCTTCCATGTATTATAAAAAGTAGCCCCTAAACATGTCACATTTTTACCAAGTAATATAGAGTGTAAACCACCTGTAGAATTTATAGTTATAACGTGTTTAGCATTTAAAACTGCAGAAAGTAAGCTACCGCTATTATCTATTTTTATCCCATTTAACTTGCAAAACGTAATTAGGCTAATAAGTGATTCTAGATTTTTTTCAGCAGGATGTAATCTAACAATTAATTTCAAATTGAGCTCTTCAGATAATGATTTGGCTTTTTTTAATGCTGAAAGACTTGTCTCTTCAGATTGAAAAAGTGTTTGCGTATCTTCCTCTACTTGAGATATAAAAAGAGCATAATTATCTTTTATCTCAAAAGAAGGATGGCAATATTTTTTGATTAATTGACGACTTCTATGAATTTTAAACGCATAAATTATTTGTTTTATGGCAGACTTTTGTGGAGCTAATGTGTTAAAAAAATATGTTCCGAGTTTATTTGTAAATGCTTCGGTTATTTTTGAAGATATTTTTCGGTCTACATGGGGGGCCGAAAATTAAATAGTTCCTCAATTAATTCGTCAATTTCATGTTTTTCAATGGATTTATTTTCTCTTAATCTTTTTACCCTATGATTGTAATCTGAATCGGCATTAACTCCACTTTTGCTCGATTGATATTTGTTAGGAAAGTTTCCGATTTCAAAAAATAGAATTTTATTCTTATCTAAAAAGTTTTGTATTGATAAATATGAATATTGAAATCCTGAAAAAATCCAAATTTGACTTGAATTATAAGATAGGGATTCAATAATTTTTTTTTGTTCTAGCTTGATAGAGTGGTTGTAAAGTTGTTTATTTTTAGCTTCTTCGATAGATAACTTTTGGTTAATAGGAATATCTTTTTCTTTCTTTAGTAAAATTGACTTAACTAAAAAAGAATATTTTTTACATTGCCTAAAAGTATAATAATTAGAATGAAGGAACGAAACATTTTTAATATTATTATTTATAATTAACTTATAAAAGAACTGCATTTTTTCAGCGTTATCTATTAATACTAGGATGTTCTCTTTTGTTAAAGTGTTGTCAGAATATTTCGTCACTATGTAATTTGCCTTTGATTTTAGATATCAAATACCTTTGGAATAATAAATTATTTTATTACACATTATAATTAAGCTCTATCAGGCACTATAATGCTAATTTTAGAATAAAAAATTTTATATATAGAGTCTATTATTTTATTTACTTTGCCCCAAACCCCGTCAACATAGTTTTAAGCGTTTTAAAGAATATATTCACATCCAGCCAAAAAGATAGGTGTTTAATGTAATACAGGTCATGAGCGAGCTTCTCGCGGGTGGAATCAGTATCGGCAGTATATCCTTGTACTGTTTGTGCCCAACCTGTGATACCAGGTTTTACCATGTGTCGATAACCGTAAAAGGGGATTGCTTCTTCGAAGGCTTTTACAAACACTTCCTGTTCTGGTCTTGGGCCGATGAGGGCCATTTCACCTTTTAGTACATTAAAGAACTGTGGCATTTCATCGATACGAGTTTGGCGGATAAATTTGCCTATTTTAGTCACTCGATCAACTTCTTCTGTGGCGAATTTAGAATCGGCCTTGGGGTTGGCGATCTTCATGCTTCTAAACTTGTATATTTGAAAACTTTTGCCTCCCTGTCCAATTCTGCTCTGGGTATAAAATATAGGACCTTTGCTTTCTATTTTAATCGCAATACCGACTAATATCATTAAAGGTAACAAAAAAGGTAAGCTGGCGAGAATGACTAGAGATTCCCAACCTTGTTTTATTAAATAGTAACTTGGGTTTGCTCCAAGTGAACCAAGGGTATTTTCTGATAAATGCCTTGTTTGCACTTTACCTTCGATCATTTCTTTAATTGATTCTGAATGGTAAACGGCAATGTTATTAATACTGCAATCGGCAATAAACTTTTCTTGTTCAGGAGTTAACTTTTTATGCAAGTTAACCACAAGGCCATGTTCTATTTGACTAAATTGATAAGGTGCTTCGATAATACTTATTTCAATATGTTGATTTGTATTGAGAATAGTATGGTCAAAATTATTGATTGCGCTTAGTTTTAAGCTGGATTCATTTTTGCTAACAAACGTACTCACAAATAACCAAACTAAAACAATGATAAAGCCATAAATAAGCGTAGGACGCGAATAATCAATACGTAATAACACAATCGCAATAACCGCAATGATATAAAGTGAAAGTAATACTGGCAGAATATATAGATTTTTATCCACTAATAAGAACTTTGTAATGCGTGGCAGAATTAAAATACAACTTGAATAGACTGCAATGGTGATGATCAAGCTATTATAGACAGTATTATGCTGAAGGGGCATTTGACTGGCGATACAGCCATAAATAAAGGCAATGCCAACACCGTAAGATATGAATTTATTGGAAAGTAATTTATTGATTCTGCGCATCTATTGTTACTTATGTTTATTGTTACTTATGCAAGTTACGGTTATTATTAAAATAGCATCTTTTGAAGGCTTTTAAGATTAACATGGATTGCCTTGCTAAGTTTGTTTAAAACTGCTTATTTTTATAGGTGTGATTTTTACCTATAAATTATCTTTGTAGTACCAGTAAAATCCAATCACTTTATCCACATATCGCCGTGTTTCTGGGTAAGGTGGAATCTTTAGATTATTGCGTCTTATTGTCCCTTCTCCCGCGTTGTATGCCGCCAGTGCGAGCTCTTTTGTTTTGAATTCTTCAAGTAATATATTTAAATAAAGCGCTCCTGCATTAATACTCTGTCGCGGATCAAAGGGGTCATCCACGCCAAAACGCTCTGCTGTCACAGGCATGAGTTGCATTAACCCCATAGCACCTGCGGAAGATACAGCTTCTTTTTTGTAACTTGATTCGGCAGTAATGACCGCATGTAAAAAAGCAGGTTCTAATTGATTATTGTTAGTCGCCTTGACGATAAGTGGATGATATAGATGTTGTAATCTTTTATCGCGTGGTACATGGGTATTGTTATAGCTTTTTTCTTTCCAATTTTTAAAGGTAGCAGGGGCTTTATTAGTATCACTTCGTAATAACAAACGATAATTTTTATCCACTTTACGTTCGGCAAAGTGCTGATTTCCTTTTTCATCGATATAAATATAAATATCTGCTCTTACAGCATTCACTAGTAAAAAAGCAATGAATAAAGTTGCAATGATTTTTATATTTAATATTAATGAAAACATCAATTAATCCAGTCTTTGCGCTGTGGATTGTGCTGAGCTGATCGTTTTTGTTGCCTGCGAATTTGGTTGTTTATCAATATTAGCCAGCTGTCCATCTTTAGGATAAAGATAGCGTGCATGTTCAAGTAGTTTTTCTGCTTTATCTAATTGATTGTTATGTTTATAAGCTAGATAGAGAACGATATAAAAGTAAGATTTTGGTGTTCGTTCTATTGTGTACTCAGTCCAATCAATAATTGCTTTGAGTTCTTGCTGATTATCCGTTTGAACAGCCACTCCTAAACGAAAGTAACTAAGGTGGAAATCAAAACGGTCTTGGAAAACAAGTGGATTAATAATATCCATTAATAATCTGATATCAGGGTTTCTGCTACGTTCATATTGCGTTATTTTGGAAATAGTCATGAGGTTAGTTAACATGAAGATCGCAGTGAAAAGGGGAATTAAAAGCGCAAAAATGCGTAAAGCAAAGGTTGGGTGGAAAGTTTGTTGTTGTGACTGTTGCTCTTCGTTATCAATAAAAAAGACTAATAAGATCAGCACTAACCAATGTAACGATGAATGATATAAAGGATATTCTGTTTGTGTATGTAATGAAATCGGTATAACTAGCGACATCATGGCCATCGCGTAGGATAATTTAAAAGGCCTTAGAAGCCTAAAAAAGCAATCACTAATAATAAAATAGCGATTACAGGAACAACTCCTCCTTCAACAGCCCAAAAAGAGTGTCATTATGCGGATGAGCATAATGACTTGTTAATGGTGGTAATTTATTCTCTTTTACTTGTTTTGCATAACTGATTAAATATTCTTTTTCAAAACTGCCATAGCCTTTACCGAATAAAGGAGTTTCTGTAAACATTTTGAAGCTTTGTAACATATTACGTGAACGCATACTGTCCTGAGTCATCGATTCTATATTACGTGCTTTTAATAAATCATGGCCTTTCATTGAACCGAATCCAATACCTAAAAATAGAGCAACCACAAAAATAGCTAAACGTTTTTTATTTTGTTGCCATGCCCATGGAATAAGGAACAACACGGCTAACAGCGAACCTAAATAACCCACTCGGGATACAGCAACAGTAATCACCCACATATTCAACCAAGCGGTTACTAGTAAAAATACTTGTGTTTTTCTGCATTCTATTTTTTGTAATAAATAACCCGCTAAAATCAATGTAGTTGCCATAAATGAAGCAAGCACATTAGGTTGTTGGAAAATGCCATAGGGGCGACCATAACCGACGTCATATCCAAAAAAATTATCTGCGGGTAATAGATAGTCTTGCATTAAGCTATAACAGGCTTGCAAGAAGCCTGCGAGTACAACAAGTAATAAAAGACGTTGAATATATAAAGCGTTAAAACGCATTTGTTGTAAGCTAACAAATAATAAAAAGCCAGCAAAAAGGCCTAACAAACGTGTGTAACTTTGTTCGGCGAGGAAATTATTAGGGTAGAAAATAGGAATAAGGAAGAGTAAAAAAGCGATTAAAAAAACAATCGTAAAACGGGTGTAAAATATTTTTTGGGCATCGGTTATTTTCCATAAACCCAAGCCAATTAAAATCGAAAAGAATATCCAAACAACATTGTTTTGTGCTAATTCGAGACCACTACCACCTTGATTATGTTGGAAGTAGTGTGCACCTAACCCCATTAAAATTGCAAATACAATCAAGAAGTAGCGGTTAAGTTTTTGTAGTCTGTCCATTTGCTTTTTATTTTCCATTTTATATAAATAAGGTGACTTATCATCACCTTATCATGTTTTTCTATTTTTTCTGATAGCTTTATTTAGTCAGCTTGTTGTAACATGGGTTTTAAGAATTGACCTGTATAACTTCCTGCGACTTTAACTACATCCTCAGGACGACCGGTTGCGATAATCTCTCCACCACCGTTACCACCTTCTGGGCCAAGATCAACAATCCAATCAGCGGTTTTAATCACGTCTAAGTTATGCTCAATAATTACAATCGTATTGCCATGATCGCGCAGAGTATGAATCACTTTCAGTAACTGAGCAATGTCATGGAAGTGTAAACCTGTTGTAGGTTCATCGAGAATATAAAGGGTTTTACCTGTGTCACGCTTTGATAACTCCTTGGCGAGTTTAACACGTTGTGCTTCTCCACCAGAAAGTGTTGTTGCGGCTTGTCCGAGGCGAATATAAGACAGACCTACATCCATTAAGGTTTTTAATTTCCGGGCAATCACTGGCACAACTTCAAAGAATTTATAGGCATCTTCAACTGTCATATCTAAGGTTTCATGGATATTTTTACCTTTGTATTTTACTGACAGTGTTTCACGATTATAACGTTCACCCTTACAAGTATCACAGGGCACATAAACATCGGGTAGAAAATGCATTTCAACTTTGATCATGCCATCTCCCTGACAAGCTTCACAACGTCCACCTTTAACGTTAAAGCTGAATCGTCCTGGTTTATAACCGCGAGCCCTTGACTCTGGCGTGGCCGCAAATAGCTCACGTATTGGTGTGAAAATACCTGTATAGGTTGCAGGGTTTGAACGTGGCGTTCGACCAATTGGGCTCTGATTAATATCAACGACTTTATCAAGGTGCGATAAACCAGTTATCTTTTTAAATGGTGAAGGAGTGTTGGTCGTCGCTTTATTTAGCTTAGTTTGTGCTAAAGGAAATAAAGTATCATTAATGAGGGTTGATTTCCCCGAACCTGAAACACCCGTGACACAAGTTAGTACACCAATCGGGATCTCTAAATTAACTCCTTTAAGGTTGTTACCTGTAGCTTCATCGAGTTTTAGCCATTTATCAGTTAATTTAGTTCGTTCACTAGGGACTTCAATCGCTTTACGCCCACTTAAATAATCAGCAGTTAGAGATTTTTTGGCTTTTAAAATACTTTTATAATTACCTTGAGCAATAACATGGCCACCATGAATACCTGCACCAGGGCCAATATCGATAATATGATCAGCTTGACGGATCGCATCTTCATCGTGTTCAACCACAATCACGGTATTACCAAGATCTCTTAAATGCGTGAGTGTTTTAAGCAAACGAGCATTATCACGTTGATGCAGACCAATAGAAGGTTCATCTAATACATACATCACGCCCATTAATCCTGCACCAATCTGGCTTGCTAAACGAATACGTTGTGCTTCTCCGCCAGAAAGGGTTTCTGCGCTACGTTCTAAACTGAGGTAGTTAAGGCCGACGTTAACCAGAAAACTAAGTCGCTCTAGGATCTCTTTTAATATTTTCTCGGCTATTTGTGCTTTTTGCCCCTGTAACTTAATGCTTTTGAAAAAGGATTCTGCTTCGGCAATAGAAAGTCGCGAAATATAGGGCAAATTAACATTATTAATAAACACATTACGTGATGATTCTTTAAGGCGTGAGCCATGACAACTTGAACAGGGTTGGCGATTCATGTATTTCTCAAGATACTCGCGCATCGGGCCTGAATCTGTTTCTTTATAACGACGAGCGCGATTAGGAATGACACCTTCAAATGCATGTGTTCTGGTCATGCTATCGCCACGATCATTAAAATAGATAAAAGAAATTTTTCTCTTCCAGTGCCATGTAATATGTATTTTTGTTGCTTAGGCGTTAAGTTGGAAAAGGGCACATCAAGAGAAAATCCGTAATGATCAGCGACCGCACTAATAAGCTGAAAATAATAATTAGATTTTTTACTCCAACCTGCAATCGCACCATCGGCAAGACTTAGCGATTTATCGGTGACAGCGAGTTTTTCATCAAAATATTGTTCAACACCTAAACCATCACAGGTTTCACAGGCACCGGCTGGGTTATTGAATGAAAAGATACGAGGCTCTAATTCATTGATGCTATAACCACATTGTGGACATGAAAAATTGGCAGAGAATAGTTGTTCAGGTTGGTCTCCCTCCATAAACGCAACAACCAATGAACCATTGCTTAAATCTAAGGTAGTTTCAACAGACTCTGCAAGGCGTTGTTTAATATCTTCACGTACTTTAAAGCGATCGACAACCACTTCGATAGTATGTTTTTTATGAAGCTCTAACTTTGGTGGATCGCTTAAATCACAAATATCACCATCAATACGCGCCCTTAAAAATCCTTGAGCGGCTAGGCTCTCAAAGGTTTTCACATGCTCCCCTTACGCTCTTTTATAATTGGCGCAAGTAGCATCATTTTACTGCCTTCGGGATTCTCTAAAATAGCATCAACCATTTGACTAACGGTTTGTGCATTAAGCGTTACGCCATGTTTCTGGACAGCGTGGATCACCAATACGCGCAAATAATAAACGCAGGTAATCATAAATTTCAGTAATAGTACCAACTGTTGAGCGTGGGTTATGAGAGGTGGATTTTTGCTCAATCGAAATCGCTGGAGAAAGGCCTTCAATATGCTCTACATCGGGCTTTTCCATTAAGGATAAAAATTGGCGAGCGTAGGCTGAGAGTGATTCAACATAACGACGCTGACCTTCTGCATACAAGGTATCAAATGCCAGTGATGATTTCCCCGATCCTGAAAGGCCGGTGATAACAACTAATTTATCTCTCGGAATAGTAAGATCAATATTTTTTAAATTATGTGTTTTTGCGCCACGTATTTCTATGTTGTTCATTTTTATCACCTAATAACACTGTTAATCTAAACAGTATACCTTAACAAACTCTCTGCTCAACGTCTCTTTTTTTGTGGTTACTTTAGCTAGAATTTTCACAATGGAAAAGTCAGATAAAGCTATACGAGGAAACTATTTGTGTGGATCTTTTTAATACTCTTTAAAAAAAGAAAGCGCGTAAAAATAATTTTTCGTGCTTTTTATTCTGTGGCAAAAATCGCAAGAAAAGCACTTCACTAATCTATATTTTTCATTAAAAACAACAAAATTTTTCACTTTCCTTTCTATTAATAAACTTATATTTTCGCCTTAAAATCACCTACTCCTTCTTAGAAGTAGTTGATTGAGACAACTACCTATACCTCATAGCAGGAAGGTGTGTTTATATAAATATTATTAGAGATAAATGTAATGAAAAAAATAATGCTGGCTGTTTTATTATCTACTTTCTTATGTCATTCAGCCTTAGCAAAAGAAAAAGCTGAATATGTTGAAGATTATAGTGAAATGTTACAACAAGAAGCACATTTAGAGAATGAATTTGCTGATCTTGAACCTGAGTACATAGAATATGAAGAACCAGAGTTCATAGAGTCTGAGTACGATGAAAGTGTTTATAGAGATGCTACTGACATCAGTGAGCAAGGCGCACTATTAGAGTCAACGACGGATAATGTATTAAGCATATTAGCTTCTTGTAAAGAATATACGCTCGAAGATGGTGTTGAAGAAAAAGATTTAAACAAATACTTATTTATTTGTATAAATAATATTTTGAATGAAAATGGTTATAAATCAATTAAATCACTACCAATTGAGTAATTGTCGAAATGACAGGGCTTTTAAAAACAGGATATTGCTGAGCAATTTCCTGTTTTTTAAGTATTCAGCCTATCCTATTTTATAAAGAAAAATAGCATTAAAATGGCTGGTTATATTATTGATGAATTCGCGCTTAAATTCATTTTGTCGCCTTTTACGAAACAAAAAAGATAAATAGGACTTCTGCTGTAATTAAGTCGCTTTGATTGTTAAGATGATTGTTGTTTATTTACAAGCCACCCTGCAGTAACAACAAGAGTTTTAACACGCTATGGAAATTTGGTCATATATCAATACCAATGAGTTTGCCTTATTTGAGTATCTCAACGCCCACAAAACATTATTCACGATATTATTAGCGGTTATTCTTTATCTGATTAAACACACTACTGTGCTGGTTATCGAGCGTAGGTTTAGTAACAATAAACGCTTTAAAATGAATTTTGTCAGCAATATTTTTACTGTTTGCATTCTGATTGTTGTATTTAATGTCTGGTCCGAAGAAATTCAAAAATTTGCATTTTCTATTGCGGCCTTTGTTGTGGCGATTGTTATTGCAACCAAAGAGTTTATTCAATGTTTCCTTGGTTTTATTTATATTCTCTCGAGTCGTCCTTTTCGTATTGGCGACTGGGTACAGGTAGGTAATCATTATGGAGAAGTACACTCTAATGACTGGGCTAAATTAACGCTTCTAGAAGTTGACTTAAATGATTACCAGTACACAGGTAAAACATTGTACTTGCCAAATAGTCAATTAATAACAGCACCAATTAAAAACTTAAACTTCCTTAAACGTTATGCAATGCATACCTTCACAATCGTTAGAGATTGTAGTGTTAATCCCTTTGATTTTATTGATGAACTATTAAACAACGCCTGCGAGTATTGTTCTGACTTTCATGAAGTTGCGATCCGTTATAACCAATTAATTGAAAATCGTTTAGATGTAAAAATTTCTGGCCCAGAGCCTCAGATCAAAATAGCCACTTCAGATATTGGTAATACACAGGCTTTATTTACGATTTTTTGCCCAACGGATAGAGCGCTAGAAATAGAACAACAATTAACATCAGATTATTTATCTATGTGGTTCGATAAAAAGCACGCGATGGAAAATATAAACTCAGAGAAGCAATAAGCCAAAAGGTAAGCCTATTTCTTCTCGTTACTTTATTAAAGCTTCACTAATGGGAATAGCTGAATAACATCTTTAATAAGCTCTGTTTTTTGGCTTTTAGCGAGGTAAGCGGCAAAAATTTCTCGTGAATAAACAGGGGCATCCTCAACAAGAAATAAGCGTTTTTTTTCTAGATATTCAAAGATCATTTGTCTAGGAAGATAAGCACTTCCTCCTGCATCAAGTAAATAGTTCAATGCGATACGTGGTTGATTAATAAAATGTTTTGCAGGTAATTCATCATTAAACTCACGCAGGTGTTGGGCATTCACTGATTCACCATAATCAACCATAATGTGATTTTTTAACGCAGAAATATTACCAATGCTTGCTTTGTCAGTGGTGACTAAATGTAATGGCACGGTCGCCACTTTTTCTGTCACTAAGTCTTCAACGTAGGGAGGCTCAAATAAAAAAGCGATATCGATAACTCGACTTAATAGGTTTTTCCTCATCTCAATAGGTGAATAGGTTTTAGTTAATAAACTAAGATCATCAACATTACGATGTATCTTCTTCAACCAATCCTGTAACACAATATCCCAAATAGACATAATTGACCCGATTACAAGCTGTTGATTTTCATGTTCAGTGATACCGACGTCTTGCTTGGTTTTTTGCCACATAAAAACAATTTCATTGGCATGTCTTATTAGTCGGTTGCCTTCTGAAGTGAGTTTTAAATGTTTTTGAGTTCGGTCGAATAATAAGACTCCTAACTCATCTTCTAGTAATTTAATACGTGCGCTAACGGCTGATTGGGTAATAAATAAATTTTCCGATGCAATTCTAAAATGTAATGTTCTAGTCACCTCTAAAAAGGTTATTAACAAGTCTATTTTCATTTTATCTCCCCATTTTTCAATCAAAAAATTGATTGAACCCATTAAAATTTAGCGTTTTATTATTCTAATACCCGACTATACACTAGATTCAATTATTTCATTATCGCTTAATTATAAAACTTAAGCGTGATAACCCAAGGCGTATAAATTATGAGAATTGCTATTTTATCAAGAAACAAAAACCTTTATTCAACTCGTCGCCTAAAAGAAGCGGGTGAAGCAATGGGCCATGAAGTCGATATTATCGATACCCTACACTGCTACATGGATATCACAAGTACGCGTTCAACAGTTCGCTACAAAGGTCGTGAATTACCACAGTATGATGCGATTATTCCACGTATTGGTGCCTCAGTTACTTTTTATGGCACAGCTGTATCAAGACAGTTTGAAATGATGGGAACTTTTAATATTAATGAGTCTGTTGCGATCAGTCGTTCACGCGATAAATTGCGTTCATTACAATTATTATCACGTAAAGGGATTGGCTTACCACGTACTGGTTTCGCAAGTCGTCCTGATAACATTAAAGACTTAATTAAAAACGTAGGTGGTGCTCCGGTTGTTGTTAAGTTACTTGAAGGTACGCAAGGGATCGGTGTGGTATTAGCTGATACAGCTAAAACAGCAGAAGCTATCATTGAAGCTTTTATGGGGTTAAATGCCAATATTCTTGTACAAGAATATATTAAAGAAGCTGGTGGTGCAGATATTCGTTGTTTAGTGATTGGCGGGCGCGTGGTTGCGGCTATGAAACGTCAAGGTGCAGAGGGTGAATTCCGCTCTAATCTTCACCGTGGTGGGAGTGCTGAAGTGGTGCGTTTATCTAAAGAAGAGCGTGCGACAGCTATTAATGCGACAAAAGTGATGGGACTTAATTTTTGTGGTGTGGATTTGTTACGTTCTCAAAATGGCCCTATGGTAATGGAAGTTAATTCTTCTCCGGGCTTAGAAGGCATTGAAAAAGCAACCGGTAAAAACTGTGCAGGTATGGTCTTTGAGTTTATTGAAAAATCAGTGGTCGCTAGTGCCAATGTAAATACAAATGTAAATAGAACACGTGGTCGTGGTTAAGAGAAGAGAAAGGGGTTGTATGCCTAAATTACGTATTGGTGAATTTGATATTTTACCCGGCGAAACACGTAAAATAGAATTGCCAGTAGCAAAGTTATATACCGATGCGGATGTGTCCTTACCTGTTCACATTATTCGAGCTAAAAAGCCTGGCCCAACGATGTTTATTAGTGCGACTGTGCATGGTGATGAGCTAAATGGTATTGAAATTATACGACGTTTGATCTCTCAAAATAAACTTAAATTGATCAAAGGTACCTTGATTGCTGTGCCAATGGTGAATGTATATGGAGTGGTTAATCAAAGTCGTTACATGCCGGATAGACGTGATTTAAATAGGTGCTTCCCTGGCTCTGCTAAGGGTTCATTGGCAGGTCGTGTTGCACATATTTTTCTTAATGAAATTGTGAAACATTGTAATTACGGTATTGATTTGCATACAGGTGCGATTCATCGCTCTAATCTGCCACAAATTAGAGCGAACATGGCCGATGCTGAAACCAGAGAACTGGCGGAAGTTTTTGATGTACCTGTTATTTTAAATTCGAACCTGCTTGATGGCTCATTACGTGAAGTCGCAGTAAGAAATAAAACTAAGGTTTTATTATATGAAGCAGGTGAAGCGTTACGCTTTGACGAGTTTTCAATTCGTGCAGGTATGAAGGGCATTTTTAATGTGTTAAGCCACTTAGGCATGATACGTAAAACCCGTGTTAGTAAAAGAAAAGTACTACCGTTTGTGGCTAATGGTAGTCAATGGGTGAGAGCGAATGCTAGTGGCATTGTTCATAACTTAGTTAATTTGGGCGACCAAATTACTAAAGGGCAACCCTTAGCCGAAATTGGTAGCCCCTATGGTGATATATTAGGGGTGGTAATAGCGAGTCGCTCGGGTATTTTGATTGGCAAACAAAATATACCTTTAGTGCAGGAAGGGGAAGCAATGTTTCACGTTGCTTACTTTAGCGAAGACGATGAAGACATTGCTGAGCATATTGAATCAGTGCAAGAACTTCTATTACCACAACAACAAAATGCATAGGTGAAAGTGTTATGGTTCATAAAAAGAAGATAATTATTGGACGTTTAGAGTCCATTAAATTACCTGAATTAGCGATTGAAGACTTACAGGTTAGGGTGGATACCGGCGCAAAAACCTCATCCTTACATGTTGATAACTTAGTTAAAGTAATAAAGAATGGTAAGCCATGGGCAAAATTTGATATTCATCCTGATGTTCATAATGTCGATAAAATAGTGAATTGTAGCGCGCCTCTATGTGATATTAGAAAAATAAAATCTTCTAATGGAACAGCAGAGCAACGCTATGTTATCCAAACGACAGCGGTATTAGGCGAAGAAACTTGGCCTATTGAAATTACATTAACCAATCGTGCTGACATGAACTATTTGATGTTATTAGGAAGAGAAGCATTAGGAAAACGCTTTTTAGTGGATCCGTCGAAGGTTTTTCTCAACTCAAATTAAGCGATATAAAAAAGATAATAAAGGTGTGATATGACATTAGTGGAAGCAATAGATTTTATAAATATAACGGTTTTTAACGTTGCAGAACAACCTGTAACAGTAGGTGATATTTTATTAATACCATTATTATTGCTTATTGGTTATAGCTTGACTAAATGGATGATGAAAGCAATTACCAAGCGTTTGGTTATGAATAAGACTGACCCTAATGTTATCCATTTATTGCAACGTATCTTCTATATTATTGCGATTGCTATATTAGCAGTCACCATATTAGATTTTATTAATGTGCCTATTACTGCATTTGCATTCCTTTCGGGTGCAATTGCGATTGGTTTTGGTTTTGGTGCGCAAAATATCATTAATAACTTCATTAGTGGTTGGATACTAATGTGGGAACGTCCAATTCGTATTGGGGATTTTTTAGAAGTAGAAGATACCAAAGGTGTTGTCGAGCAAATCAATACGCGTTCTACCCGTATAAGGCGTATTGATGGGGTGCATTTATTAATACCAAACAGTAAATTACTTGAAAATACAGTGATTAACTGGACATTAGTAGATGATTTAGCAAGAACCTCAGTGCGTGTTGGAGTGGCGTATGGTACATCAGCTAAAAAAGTCGCTGAATTAATTATGCAAGCCGTTAAAGATCAAAAAGAGGTATTGAGTGACCCCAAACCATTAGTTACCTTTGAGGATTTTGGTGATAACTCATTGGTTTTTGAAGTAAATTTTTGGATGAAATCTAATATTGAAGGTGGCCTAAGAGTAGTAAGAAGTAATATTCGTTTCCGCTTAGATGAACTGTTTGAAGAGCACAATATTGTTGTTGCCTTTCCACAGAGAGACGTTCATCTTGATGGCTCTTTGACCCTTATTAAGGGCAATAAATAACCTAATAAATAACTATTATTAAATATTGCCTTTAATGACTGCATCTTAAAGGCACTTCTTTATGCTAAACAGCTTTTTCATAAGGTTTGTTTAGCATTTTTTATACTTTAGAGCGGACATTAATTGCTCATTTAAAATAAAAATCGAATAAAGGATATAATATGTCTTTCGAAATGCTACCTGATTACATTGAAAAAGTAGAAGCGCTATTAGCAGAAGAAACTCCTCTTGATAGCATTATCACAGAACTCGAAGATGCATTATTACCTGAACATGTCGCTAATCTTTTAGAAGCATTTCCAATTAAACCTCGTTTACTGATTTGGCAGTCTTTTAATACAGAGTTTCAACAAAATATTTTTCTGGAAATGAAAAATGAATCTCGTCAGATGTTATTAAATGCATTAAGTGATGAAGATAGCTTGCCATTATTCGATAAATTAGACGCAAATAGCTTATTAGAATTAACAGAAGATTTAAGTGATCGTTTCATTGAATACGCTATTTCAAAAATGTCAGCGAAGCAACGTGAACATTTCAAAAAAGCGCAGGATTATTCTGATCAAGAAGTTGGCCATTGGCAGAGTTTTGATGAAAGAAAAATTCCACAAAAACTAAAAGTATCCTCGGCTAAAAGAGTGGCTACCAAAGGCACTGCTAACTTAACCGATGTTATTTATGTGGTTGATAACGAATCAAAATTATTAGGTGAAATTGGTTTTAATCGTTTATTTACGCTAGAAGATACAACACCGTTAAATGACGTTATTCTGCTTGAAGTGCAAGCGTTAGAAGCCTCTATGGGTATTGATGAAGCCGCGGATGAAGTTATTTTCTCAGGAAAAAGCGCTTTGCCTATTATAGATGAAGATGGGCGTTTAACAGGGCGTTTAGATTTACACTCAGCCTATAAACACAAAGAAGAATTAAAAGATAACCAGTTAATGCAATCGGGTGGTTTAAGTGATGAGGAGGATCTCTTTGCTAGTGTTTGGCTAAGTAGTAAAAACCGTGCTATTTGGTTGGGCATTAACCTAGTGACTGCATTTTTAGCATCCTGGTTTATCGGACTATTTGAAGCAACCTTACAACAGGTTGTTGCCCTTGCGGTATTAATGCCTGTCGTGGCATCAATGGGGGAATTTCTGGTAGCCAAACACTTACTCTTATTATTCGTGGTTTAGCACTTGGGCAAATTACCGATGCGAATAAAAAAGCCATTGTGGCAAAGGAATTAAAAGTCGGTGCGATTAATGGTTTGTTATGGGCTACTGTGATTGGTGGAATCACCTATTTCTGGTTTGAAACACCGATGTTATCACTGACCATCTGTATTGCGATTTTAGGTAATATTTTAGTGGCTTCCTTGTCAGGCGTTTGGGTGCCTTGGGCACTAGATAAGTTGAATATTGACCCGGCTTTATCAGGCGCAGTTATTTTAACCACTGTTACCGATATATTCGGATTCATCGCCTTTTTAGGTTGTGGTACGTTATTGCTAATGTAGTTATAGTTTAGGGAGCACTATGAGTGAAACAGAGTTTGTATATGGGTATTATTTTGATCAAGGTAATGGCGCTGAAAAAATCGCCTCACTACCTTCGCTAGAAAAGAATCACCCATATTGGCTACATTTTGATTACACACAACCAGCCACTGAAAAATGGTTAAACGAACAAAGTGAATTAAATCCTCTGGTTATCAGTGCGTTATTAAATGATGAAACACGACCTCGTGCGACGGCTTTAAATGATGGTATTCTTATTTCACTGCGAGGTGTCAATTTAGCTCCGAATAGTGATCCCGAAGATATGGTGTCAATACGACTTTGGTGTACTAAGCATAAAGTGATTAGTACACGTCGACGCACCTTACTTTCAACGCGTGACATCGCAACTGAATTTGATAATGGTAATGGTCCTCAGACGCCCTCTGAATTTATTGTTGATTTAACAGAGCGTTTAATTATCCGTATGAGTAATACTATTTATGAAATAGAGGATAAAGTTTCGGAGATAGAAGAAAAGCAACTTGTTTCCAGTGATTATTCTTTACGTGCAGAATTGTCTGATTTACGACGTCAAATCATTTCATTAAGACGTTATTTGTCACCACAAAGAGAGGCTATGACACAACTTTTGAGTGATAGAATTTCTTTATTTTCAGTTGAAGAGAAAACAAAATTACGTGAAACAACGGATCACCTAACCCGTTTTCTTGAGGATTTAGATTCGGTAAAAGATAGGGCGGTTGTTTGCCAAGAAGAAGTAAATAATAACCTCACAGAGCAAATGAACAATCGTATGTTTGTACTTTCAATTGTGTCTGCGGTTTTTTTACCGCTTGGGTTCTTGACTGGATTATTAGGAATAAATGTAGGGGGCATACCCGGCGCAGATAACAGTTATGCTTTTGTTATCTTTATTTTAATTTTGATTATCGTAGTTGCCGCTCAAGTGTTTATTTTTAGAAAGAAAAAGTGGTTTTAGATAAATGACTTTGAGCTGATTTTTCTGCTCAAAGTCTATGTTTTCAATTAAACAGACTGATCACTCGCAATAGGCACTTTAATTTCAAAGGCAATACTGTTTGTTGCAAGTAGTTGTACTTTAAAATCAAAGTTATTCTTATGCGCTATATTACTTACAATTGCCAGCCCTAACCCATGTCGGCTTTGGTCTGTGCGTGATTTTTCAACTTGGAATAACGGCAAGGTCAATTGTTGTAAATCCTCCTCTGAAATATGTTCTGCTATTAAATTTTCGATAGTGATAAGTATATGGCTTGGGTGTTCAGAGTTTTTTGCTACCATTAAATTAATTTTAATATCACTGTGCTGAGGGCTATAAAAAAGAGCATTATCAAGCAAATTCATCAAAATAGTATGTAAAGAAAACTTGTCAGCAAAGCACATTATCTTATCAAGGTGATTGTTGAACTGAATGCGTTGGTATAAGTCCTGGTATTTAAACCTAAGCTCTTCGAAGACTTGCTCTAACATCGTTTTTAAACAGAGGGGTTCTTGGTTTAATTTTATACTGTCAGAATGTGACTGCTGTAATAATAATAAATTAGCTACAATACCCTTCATTTTTAAACTGATATTTAATACATCCCGTTTATAAGTACCACCGATCCGCTCATCCTCAGGGTAACGAATATAAACTTCACTTAAACTGATCAATTCTGCAATAGGTGTTTTTAATTCATGGGCAATATCAGCAGTGATGCGTTTTTCATTTTTAAGGTGTTGCTGATTGAGGTTAATAAACTTTTGTAATTCATTTTTAATGGGTTGAATTTCACGAAAAGATTCAGCGTCAGCAGGAAATTGTATTTCTTTATGCGTGATTGTCGCATTTCTCAAGGACTGATTAAAGGATTGTAAAGGTTGTAAACCTCGGTGAATCACTTTTTTACCGCCCAACGCATAATAAATATGATCAGTACAAGGCCGACCAGAAGGCTGGAATCTATGATAATCAATAAATTATCTAGCTCCTCTGTAGAAATGGCAATGGTCAGTTGAATAGGAGAACTTGCCTCAGAAAATTCAATTCTTTCTTTACTGTCAATTTGTGGCAGAAAAGAAGAAGTCATTATTCTTCCTTCTCGACCATCAGGTAGTAGGCCTGTGTAAAATTTTGAGGTGTTAATGTTTAGCGGTTTATTCTCAAGGTTGATATTGTCAAAGTGTTTTAAGGACTCAGATCGTTCAAGCACCTTTTCAGCTTGCCATAATTGGAAATATTCCCCTGTGTAGGCAAACTGAATTCAGGCATAAATTCCCCTGCAAAATCGAATTCGATGCCATTGGGAGTTTCTTTGACTAAGGTTTTTAAATAATTCGATTTAGTCATTAAACCACTATCAAACTCACTATCAATCCAATTGTCGATGCTAATATCGATGGCGACAAACACCAATATCAAAATACTAGTAACAGTTAAAGTCATTCGATTCGATAGTTGTGAGGTTAAGGACTTCATTATTCCGACTCCACAAAATAGCCAAAACCACGTTTATTTTTGATCGGCAAAGTCGTACCTGCTTGCTTCACTTTTTTCCTGACGGAGGAAATATGCGCTTCAATGGTATTTTTAGATAAATGATCGAATGAACCTACAATCGCTTCACTTATTTGCTCTGCATTTAGGATCTTATTAGGATTTAGAAATAAATACTCGATGATTTTATATTCATTTTTAGTCAGGTTGATATCCTTGCCATCGAAGCTCAATACTTTTTTATTGGCTTCTAAGGCAAGTGGTTCTACAGTGATCAGCTCTGTCGTAGGGGTCAAATTTCCACGGCGAGCTAAACTGATTAAACGTGCTTGTAATTCATCAAAGGAGAAAGGTTTGGTCAGATAATCATCTGCACCTGCCGATAGACCAGCGATTCTATCTTCGGTTTGTGATTTGGCTGACAAGATAATAACTTTAGCTTGGTTATCTAATTTTCGAATGGTTTTTAATAGTGTAATGCCATCAACATTAGGCAACATTAAATCTAACACAATAAAATCATAATCATTACTTAAAGCCATGCTTAGACCTTCAGAGCCATCACCAGTTTCATCAATCGTGTAGCCTAAATGGTCTAACCCGACTCGTATTCCTCGGCGTAATGCTTCGGAATCTTCAATCAGTAATACTTTCATATTTGTCCTTTTTATACTTACTATTTTAAGTAAAGATTTAAGCTGTTAAAACTACAATCCAAGTAATACACGCAATCAGCATACTGATAAATACAAATGCCGAGGAAATATCTTTGGCAAGGCCGGAAAGTTCGTTATATTCAAGGCCAATACGATCAACAACCACCTCAATAGCGGTATTCACAAGTTCAGCAAAGAGAACAAACAATAATGCAGTAATAAGCAGGGCACTTTGTAATGAGCTAATATTAGCTAATAACGCATATAGGGTTAATGGTATAAATAAAATCAGTTCCTGTTGAAAAGCCGCTTCATTTTTACACATCCACTTTAAGCCATTAAAGCTATGTTGGCAGGTAAAAATAAGTCGCATAATGCCAGTACGTTTAACCACTTCCTTAGTGTTTTCGACTGTTTTATTAGTGACTTTATTCATGATTAATCCCTGTTATTTTACAGTTATTCATTAAATCGAGCGCTTCATTCTTTATTGTTGTTTTGACATTGTATAGTCCTAACAAAGTATGAAATAAATTATCATGGGAAAATGATTCATTTTTGGCATTTTCTTCGAGGCATAGGCGATCGATATTTTGTGCTTCTAAGGTATTGCTTTGGTAACCACATAAACCAGGGCACTTGAGTTTGTTCTTGGGGCGCAAGCGCATAGGGGGTACCGTGTAAATAGAGGCCGTTTTCACCGAGTGATTCGCCATGATCGGAAAGATACAGCATAGCGACATTATATTGCTCAGAATAATCCTGCAATCGAGCAATGACCAAAGACAAAATATAATCGGTATAGACTAAGGTATTATCATACACATTAACGATTTCTTGGTCGTTACAATTCTCAATATCGCTACGTCGGCAAGCGGGTGTAAACACTTCTTTATCTTTAGGGTAACGATTCCAATAAGTAGGGCCGTGACTCCCCATCGTATGTAATGTAATTAAATGATGCTTTGGGGGAGCACTTTCTAATGAACCTATTTGTTGCTTAAGGTGTGCTGTTAACTGCTCAATTAAAACTTCATCATAGCAACTGTTACTATCGCATAATGGATTACTTTTATTCTTTGATATTTCATGTTTAGTAATATTTTTGGCAATTCCCTTATCGCCACCATCATTTTCAAACCAAGTGATATCAACTTTTGCATGGGATAATACATCAAGAATATTATCTTGAGCATTGGCTTTTTCTCGATTGTATTCACTGCGAGACAAGCTTGAAAACATACAAGGTACAGAATGCGCAGTGGCAGTGCCACAGGATGCAACCTTTTGTAAGGAAATGATCCCTTGATCTTGGGTATATGGATTTGTATTACGTGGGTAACCGTTATACGCCATATTTTGTGAGCGTGCGGTTTCACCAAGAACAAGTACTAACAAGGTAGGTTTCTCGTTATTTGCGACACTTATCGTCGCATCTAACCCTTGCTGTTTATAGGGTAGGGGCGTGCTTAAATAACGTTTGTTAAGGTATTTCACTGAATTGTAAAAATGCGCAGGATTAATCATCTTATTGAGATATTTATTATTTCTACCAACCGAGGCGTAATCCTTATAAAAAAATAAAGCCAGTAGCACAATAATCACAACACCGATTAGCATTAAAACAACTCGTCGAAAAAGTCCAATGTACCAAGATGAAGGGGCAATAATTTCAACATTAAATAACCAAATCGCAGGTAAAACGCCTAGTATTAGTACCGCCAAAATAGATTGCGCATTGAGATAAGAGAAAGCTTCTCCTGGATTTGTTTCAAATATATTTTCAATCATGGAATAATCAAAAACGATTTGGTATTGCAAGCTTGCATACATCGCGCTAGCAGAAGTTATGAGCAAAAAAATCATAAAGGGTTTAAAGATCCTGCCAGAAACAAAACTATAAATCAGGCTGAAAATGATGACAAAACAAGCGGTTAATAATAACGTAGGCGTTAATGAAAATAGGAAATGACTGTCTCCAGCAAGTTGGTAAATTCTTTGGCTAAAAGGCAAGTTAAGCACGCTAGCAAAATAAACCGCCAATAATGAAATGATAGTTTCAGGGCTAAGTCGATTAACTGTTAAAAATAGTTTTTGGTACGTTTTCATCTCTGTTTTCCAATATGGGACATAACAGAGATAGTGGCAAAGTTAACTTAAGAAACGCTTAAGTTAGACTGAAAGGTTGTTTTCAAGGTTTAATTTCCAATATTGGAGAAAATGTTCATTGATATTAAAATTGATATCAATCGATAAAAGATCAAACCCTTATGATTCATAAAGAAAAAGTGTTATTTCTGGTAGATAAAAATCACACTGTGATCCTGGTGGATTTATTTCATACTAATTCACTCAGAAATGACTGATGAAAGTAAAATTAAGGTGGTTTTTTTGAAAATCTGGTCAATACTTATTTAAACAGATTTTTTGGTGTGATCTGTTGGTTAATATTTGTTAGGTGATATTTATTTTATGCAAAAATCTCAGACTCATCCTGAAACAGAAATGGAAAATATGGTGTTCCATTGGCAATTCGATCTTAAAAGCGGGTTGTTTACATGCGATGATGAATTGAGCCAGCTTTTAAACCCAGGGAAAAGTAAGTTCACCCTGCCACAGTTATTCTCTGTTTTTGACCGACGTAGAGTCGGTGAAATTAAAGTAAATTTTAAAGAGGTCATCGATAATCATAGTCTCTTTTCTACTTCAATTTTAATTAATATTACAGATAAACGTTTCCTCGTTAATCTGAGTTTTGAACATGCTGAAAATAAAACTAATGTTATTAACGGTAAAATCGCTTTTTTAGTCGAATTTCCTAGTATTGATGAAGAAGATGAATTAGTTAAAGTGCTATTTAATCGCGCTAGCAATGCCATTTTGATCACCGATAAAAACCTCATCATCATTAAAGCTAATGAGCAGTTATTAAGACATTCAGGCTATCAACATGAAGAGTTGATAGGTCAACATCTTAGTTTGCTTAGTTCTGAGCAATATACTAAAGAGTTTTACCAAAAATTATGGAATATAGTTGATACTGAAAAATTCTGGACAGGAGAGTTATTAGCTAAGAATAAAAAAGGTGAAATAGGTGCACATGATGTAAAAATGCTACGCATTGAGCTGTCTCCAAATAACCATTTTTATATGGCTGAATCGAAAAAACTTGATTTTTCTACTCAATTTCTAGCCAGTGACCCCTTAGATGCTCGATTAAATAAAAATAACTTATTATCTAAAGAAGAGTTCACTCAAAAAGTGGATGAACAATTTAAATTGCTTACTAAAAATGAAACCATTGTAACAGTCTGCCTTTAAAGTGACGCTTCTACAAAAAGTCAGTGAGTCGATGTTAAAGTGGTTAATTGCACAACGTTTTATTGAATCTAAACATATAGGTACCCTAGGTGAAATAAGCAATGATATGTTTATTGGCATGTGGGTTGTTGAAAAGAACGCAGATAAAGTGAATGCGTTGTTACAGAATATGTTAAAGGTTTTAAGTGGTGGCAATCAAGCGAATGAGTTAGATCTTATTTCAATTATTAATATGGGAGCATCTGTACTTTCTGTGGATGCCAAAAGCACCCAACAATTGATAACTCATAGCGTACAAATTTTAATTACTAGTCCAAATAAAAATGAATCTGTCATCAATTATTTTGATCCTCGACTTTCGAAGCGATTTAATAAAAGAACAACGCTCTCAAAGCTATTATATAAAGCATTATTAGCAGAAAAAATTGAAGTATATTATCAGCCAATAGCTGATATTGAAAAAATGTGTATTGTGAAATTTGAAGCATTGATGCGTATTAACTTAGATACAGAGATTACCTACAATACTCAAGAGCTTATCGAAATAGCGGAACAATATGGCTGGGTTGATAAAATTGATATGATGGTAACTAAAATTGCACTGCAAGATATTAAAAAAATTCGTAAGCATTACCTCAAGGACGATATTGGCATTACCATTAATCGTTCCCTTTCAAATGATAAAGTGTCTAATTGTTGTCTAGAAGATACGTTAAAATTATTGGTTAAATCTGAAACTGATCTTAACCTGGTTACCATCGAACTCACAGAGTCTGCATTATTCGAAAACCTTGATAGACAGCGAACCTGGGTTGAAAAATTAAGAAAGTTAGGTGTTAGTGTTGCTTTAGATGATTTTGGAACGGGTTATTCTTCATTTACTTACCTTAATAAATTACCCGTTAATATCGTTAAAATAGACAGGTCATTTGTTACTAATATTACTTTAAATAGTAATGAATATATGATGATTGAAATGTTATGTCGTTTGACCCATAAGATGGGCGGTAAAGTCATAGCAGAAGGTATTGAAACAGAAGAGGAATTGCTTTTAATTTCTCGAGCAAAAGTAGATATGTTACAGGGATACCTTTTCAGTAAACCAATCAGCCTTAAACAAATTATTAGTGGGCCAAGAAACCCGGTCAAAGCAGAATTATTAGATATGTGTTATCAACAACAATATGCCTTTGCTAATGGGGTGATGAATGAAGAGTTTTATTCCATTGCTTCGGATGAAAGGTTATTAGAAGCTAAGGAAGCTTTCGCAGAGTATGACACTGATTATTTGGTTGTATTAGAGAAAAGGCGTTGTGTTGGTGTTTTAGCAAGGTCAGAGTTAAATAAAGCTTTGAGTCCTTATCTTGGAACTAAAAGTGAACAAAAACGAGATTTATTAACACTAGAAAAACGTATTCACCAAGTGATGCGCAAGGAAATATTTACTTTTAAGGAAAACACCCCTGTAGAAGAGATAGAAAAAACCTTATTAGAAAATACTAATGAGGTGATCATCATACATAACGATTTAAAACATTGTGTGGGCATTATTACTGCGAACATTATGTTTAATCATAAGTACAACGATGAGAAAGAAAATAACTAATAGCTTAACCTAAGTTATCAATAATATCCCCTAATCAATAGGCTTAATTAGCGATTAACAATAAGAAGGGTGTAAAGATGAAGTGGACAAAAGTTGTTATCGCATTAGGGATGGTTGGTATTGTCCTATTGGCTTATCAGTACAAGACTAATAACTTGGCTCATAATAAACCTACCATTACTATGGCTGTATCTAAAACGCCATTATCTGCGCCTATATACATTGCTGAGTCCCTTGGTTTTTTCAAACAATCCTGTGTCAATGTTGTCATTGATGATGTGATTGGGGGCAAAAATAGTTTTGATCAAGTTATGTTAGGCAATGCTGATTTTGGTACAAGTTCTAATTCGGTTATTGTTTTTCAAAGTATGTATCACAGCGATTTTGTAACCTTGGCAAACTTTGCTCAGTCCGATAATGATGTAAAACTGATCACTCATTTAAATATGCAAGCAAACCAAAATATAAACGCTGATATAAAAACAAATACTGATGCGATTAGTATGCTTGGCAAGCGTATTGGTGTGACAAGTGGCTCTGCAGGCGAATATCTATTAAGCACATACTTAGCCTTAATAGGATTAACAATTCATGATGTTGAAGTGCTTTCCTACTCCCCTGAAAAACTTCCCCAAGCTTTACTTAATAAAGATGTTGATATGATTGTTGCCTGGGAACCCTATGCATATGATACTTTGCAGATGTTAAAAAATGATGTGAAAGTAATTAATACAAAAAACTTAAATACATTAATGTTTAACCTTATTTCTCATCCTATAGATAGCGACGCAAAATTAGAACAAGCCACCTGTGTTTTAGATGCGCTAAATAATGCGATTAATTATATTGCTACTAACCCTGAGAGTTCTCGACAAATCATCGCAACCCGTCTTAAGGAAGATCCTCAGTTTATTGATTGGGTTTGGACAGATTACATTTTTAAATTGAGCTTAAACCGTTCTTTATTAATGAATTTAAAATCACAGGGGATATGGATGATTGATTCAGAGCTGGTCGAAGTCAATAATTTACCTGATTATAAAATGCTATTAGATGAAAGGGCCTTAAAAACAGTTAATCCGATGGCTGTGCGATTATGACTTATAAACACATTATCAGTGTAAAAATGAGGAATGAATAATGGGATTAATACAGCGATTATACCTATTTACCATTACTGGTTTTGTGCTTGTAATGATTGTTTTTTCGCTAATATTTTGGTTCTTAAATGCGTTAAATAGTGCCATGGAAAAGGTTGATTATACACAGCAAGTCGGTGAGGTAGTAGATCAACTACAGTTACATATATTTGAAAAAAAGCTTAATTTAGCTTATCCCGATACTAATGACTGGTTAACAGATCAAGAGCGTTTCCTAGAAATAGTTGAAGTCGCCCCATTACTCAGTCCATCACAACAAACACTTCAAAATAGTATTATCAATCAAAATGCTAGTTTAATTATTTTATTTAAACAAATTCAACAAGTGTCGCAACAATTTCCTAAAAGTAAGATTGAGTCGCACCTAAATACGCGTTTATTGGCACAAATAGAAGTGATTAGAGAAGATTGTTTAGAGCTTGTTGCCAATGCTGACCAGTCATTACGTCAAGTAATGAGGAAGTTATTCTATTTAATCGCTTTTATTCTTGTTGTGACAGCCTGTGGATTGACTTGGGGGGCATTTCAGTTGGACGGGTCTTTAAATCCTCAATTAGAGAGATCCAGCAAGGGATTAATGAAATTATGAATGGCCATTATACGGAAATTCAACTTTCGCAAAAGAGCTCTGAGTTTAGTGATTTTGTTGAAAAATTTAATGCTATGAGTAAACAGTTATCGGAAACCACAGTATCTAGGAACCAGTTACAAAGAATCGTGGCGGAACGTACGGAAGCATTACGATTAATTTCTAATACTGATCCGCTGACCAATATTGCTAATAGGCGATTTTTATATGAAAAGGGAGAAATAGAGCTGACACGTAACCAGCGCTATAACACTTCACTTGCACTATTAATGATTGATTGTGATTTTTTTAAAAAAGTGAATGATACTTATGGTCACTTAATTGGCGATAAGGTATTGCAACACCTTTGTCGAACCTTTGAAAAGGTGATACGAAGTATCGACTTCTTAGCCCGTTATGGTGGTGAAGAATTTGTTATTTTATTACCAAATAGTAACCAAGTGGGGGCAATTGAAATGGCAAAGCGCATTCAGCAAACGTTAAAAAATAGCCCTTTAGTTGTCGATGAGTTAAGTTTGAGTGTTACTATTAGTATTGGTATTGCGATTACTGATGATCCGTCTACCACCTTTGAAGGTTTATTAGATGAGGCAGATCATGCATTATTTTTGGCTAAAAAGAATGGTCGTGATAGATTTGAAATAGCCTAAATAGTAATTAAAAATTGATAAGGAATTAAATGAAAGCATTAATTGTGGTTGCACATGGTAGCCGAAGAAAACAATCGAATGAAGAAGTTGTATCATTAATTGAAAAAATTAAAGCAACTAATATCGAAGGGTATGACAGTTTTCACGCGAGTTTTTTAGAGTTAGCAACACCGAGTATTACAGATACCATTGAAGCTTGCGTTAATGATGGTGTGACATCCATTGTCTTGCTACCTTATTTCCTAAATTCAGGTACGCATGTGGTTAATGATATTCCTAGTATTGTTAATCAAGCGAAATTAAATTACCCGACTTTAGATATTCATATGACAAAACATATTGGCGCTTCAGACTTGATGATGGATTTAATTTTGTCATTGTCTGAAAACAAATAGAATTGGCTATAATCTAAATTAAGCACTTAATAAATAAAAACGCCCCTAAAATTGTTTTTAGGGGCGTTTTTATTTTAAACAATCAATGCATATGTTTATGGTAATGACCTAGCGTCTGCGTAATACAAATGTTGATAATGTTTCGCGCTATCTGACCAATAAAAATGAGAGCGCATTGCTTGTATTTTTAGGCGTAACATTTCCTCTGGGTGCTCGATGTAAAGTAGCAAAGCGCGCCTCAACAGATTCAGTAATTGGTTAGGATTAGTTTCATAAAAAACAAAACCGTTAGCGTTGTCTCTATCTAACTCGTAATCAAGTACTGTATCTTTTAGCCCTCCGACTGCTCTTACAATAGGTAAAGTACCATAGGCAAGACTGTATAATTGATTTAAACCACAGGGTTCAAAGATAGAAGGCATAACAAAAAAGTCTGCACCAGCTTCGATTAGATGTGATAATTTATTGCTATAAGTATCTATAAATTTAAATTTATCAGGATAGCGAGCCATAATGGCATTAAGTTGTCCGGTAATGGCTGGATCACCAGAGCCCACAATCACTAACTGTAAATTGTGTTTTAATAATCTACTTAAGATCGGAATAAGAAGCCCAAAACCTTTTTGCTCTGTTAAACGGCACACCATGCCAAAAATAGGATTGTCCGAAGTTGGTAAGCCGGTCTCCTTTTGCAGTGCTGTTTTACAGATAGCTTTGCCACTTAAATCGTCGGCGCTATAATTTGCGGGAATATATTTATCTGTTTCTGGGTTCCAATCATTGTAATCACAACCGTTTAATATGCCCTCAAAATCATTAATACGAGAGATAAAGTGATGTGACATACCATGTGAGCCGAGTTGTGTTAATAACTCACTCGCATAATTTGGACTAACGGTATTAATTTTATCACTGTAAGTTAGGCCAACTTTTAAATAATTAATGTAGTTGTAGTTTTCCAATACACGTTCATCTAAACAGCTACTGACTTCTGGAATAAGATTGAGTTGAGACTTATCAAATATGCCTTGATAGCAGGCATTGTGAGTTGTAAATACGGTTTTAGTATGTTCAAAGTAATAGTTTTCTTCGAAGCGCGTTTTTAATAGGTAGGGATAAGTCCTGTATGCCAATCATTACAATGAATGATATCGGGAATAAAATGATCTGCTTCGCAGGTTTGTAATCGTCGCTAAGCAAAAGAAAGCAAAACGTTCACCATTATCTTGATAAGCATGGTTATCTTCGCCGTATAAAGTCTGCTCGATCAAAGTAGTGAGCATTATCAATCGCTAAAACGGGAATATGATTAAGCTGAAGTTGTTGTACTTTGAAATGAATATCTGGACGTGAAAAATCAGTATTTAGAGTTAAATCAAATTTTTCATGAGCATGTTCTCTTTGCTCCATGGTGCGATAAAAAGGAGTGATGATCTTAACTTCATGGCCTAAATTTCTTAATTCAATTGGTAAGGCTTTAGCAACATCTGCAAGGCCACCTGTTTTTGAAAAATCTTCAACTTCTGAAGATACAAAAAGAATTTTTAATTTACGATGATCCAAGGGAAACTCCTTAAATAAAAAAAGCCACAGCAAACTGTGGCTTAATTGTTTGCTTGTAAATTGCTTGGCTATTTAAAAACCTATTCTAGCACCTTTAGGAATAACAACGATACCTTCATCTGAAACAGTGAATCGTTTTCTATCTTCTTCTAGGTTTACACCAATCTGAACATTATCGGCGATCCGTACATCTTTATCGACAATTACTTTTGTCAAAATACAGTTACTGCCAATTTTTGTATCACCTAATAGTACTGAAGCATAAATATTAGTATTAGCACGCACTGCACAGTTAAAGCCTAGCACAGATTTTTTAATCGTCGCGCCAGAAATATAACAACCATCAGAAATAAGCGATTTACGAATAGTACAAATAAATTGATCACTATTACGGAAACTTGCTGGTGGTAAGGCTGGGTAATGTGTGTGCATTGGCCATTTACGGTTGTATAAAGAAATTGGTGGCTCAGATTTGATTAAATCCATATTGGCTTCCCAATAAGACTCAATAGTTCCTACATCGCGCCAATAGGTTTCGCCATTTTCATCAGGAATAGTATTAGTAGTGAAATCGTAAACAAATACTTTTCCTTGAGGGTAAAGTTGCGGAATAATATCTTTACCAAAATCATGGCTAGAATTTTCATCGGTCGCATCTCGAATAAGCTCTGCCTGTAACTCTGTAGAATTGAATACATAGTTACCCATAGAAGCTAAAACATGGTCTGGATCACCTGGAATTGTTTTAGCGTCTTCCACGGATGGTTTTTCTGCAAAACCGATCATACGTCCTTCATCATCAACTTCAATAATACCAAAGTGATAAGCCTGTTCTTTAGGTAAGCGAATTGCAGAAACCGTTAATACTGCTTGTTTTTCTTCATGAAAAGCAATTTTTTGCTGGATATCCATTTTGTAGATATGATCACTACCAAAAATACAAATTAAGTCTGCTTCATCAGATTCGATAAATTGTAAATTTTGGTATATCGCATCAGCTGTACCACTATACCAATGCTTTCCGGTACGCATTTGTGCAGGAATAGCATCAATAAAAGTATCCGTAATGCTATTTAATCCCCAAGCTTTATTTAAATGTTGATTGAGGGATTGTGATTTAAACTGTGTTAATACATAAATTCTTAATAATGAAGAATTCACAAAATTGTTTAACACACAATCTACTAAACGATAACTGCCTCCAAAGGAAACAGAGGGTTTAGTACGAGACTGTGTTAAAGGGTAAAGTCGCGAGCCTTCTCCGCCCGCTAAAATCATAGATAGAACTTTTGCCATATTAAAACCTATATTAAGTAGTGGGGATTAAAAACCAACTTTCATACCTTTTCCGATAACAACAACACCGTTATCTGAAACAGTAAAGTGTTTACGATCTTCTTCAAGGTTTTCACCAATCACTGTGCCTGGCGCAATTTCAACATCTTTATCAAGGATCACTTTGTTAAGACGTGCTCCGGCACCTACTTTTGCATTGCCTAAAAATACACATCCTTTTACCACAACACCGCCGCATAAATGGCTTCGAAAACCTAGTACTGAGTTTTCAATTTTTGCACCATTGATATATGAACCAGCACCAATTGATGAATTTGAAACATCACTAACAGTGTCTCCACTGTCTCGGAATGTCGCTGGTGGTAATGGAGGGTGGTAAGTATGCAAAGGCCAGTTTCTGTTATACAAAGAAAATGGTGCATTATCAGCAATCAAATCCATATGTGCATCCCAGTATGAATCGATGGTACCCACATCTCGCCAATAAGCGACTTCTGGCTCATTTTCAATGTGGTTATCACTTAATTTATAAATGAAAACATCTCCTTTGGGATAAAGCTTGGAGATAATGTCATTACCAAAGTCATGGCTAGAGTTTTCATCTTTTGCATCTTCATACAATTCTTTTAATAACACATCGGATTTAAAAATGTAGTTGCCCATAGAGGCAAGCACATGATCGGGGTCGCCAGGAATTGTTTTTGCTTCTTCGACAGAAGGTTTTTCAGCAAAACCTATCATGCGACCTTCTTCATCAATTTCAATAATGCCAAAATGATAAGCTTGAGATTTTTGAACGCGAATGGTCGCAACGGTTAATGAACCCGCTTTTTGTTGGTGGAATTCCACCATTTGTTGTACATCCATTTTATAGATATGGTCACTGCCAAAAATACAAACGTGTTCAGGTTGGGTTTTTTCAATAAAGCTAGCGTTTTGATAAATTGCATCAGCGGTGCCGACATACCAGTTTTTATTAACACGTTGCTGTGCAGGAATTGCTTCTATAAATCTGCTTGATATGCCAGATAGTCTCCACGCTTTACGAAGGTGAATATTTAATGATTGTGATTTAAATTGAGTTAAAACATATATTTTCATTAAATCTGCATTAACAAAATTATTTAATGCAAAGTCAACAAGGCGGTAATTACCACCAAAAGGTACTGCAGGTTTTGTTCTTGTTGAAGTGAGTGGGTAAAGACGTGAGCCTTCACCGCCAGCAAGAATCATTGCAAGAATGCCAGACATAAATGTCTCCATATTAAAGGGAAATAGGAGGTATTAATTTTTTAATTAATCGTGTTTGCAACTTAATTCATATGAAGCTTTAAAACAGTAACAAGAAAGGCAAAAAATTAATAGCTCAGAGATAAATAGTTTGATTAATTAGTGAGGCATGTCAACACTTTGAACTTGTTGTTTTCCTTAGACGTGACAAGGTTTGAATAGCTCGCATTTAATAAGGGTTCATAGCGTAAAAACTTGTTTGCAACTAATGTAAGAACACCTTTAGATTTTAAATAGTTTTTGGATTGCTTTATAAATGTTTCAGCGACCACATAGTCAGTTTTTTGACCTGAATGAAAGGGGGATTGGATAATAAAGTATTATATTTTTTATCCACATTAGAAAATACATTTGAGGCAAAAACCTGTGCATTAAGGCCATTTTTTTGAATTGATAATTTTGCACTTGCTAAGGCATAGGCGTTAATATCAATCATATCAACAGCCAAATCAGGATAACATTTTTGCATATAACAACCAATCACGCCTGCACCACAACCAAAGTCGAGTAATGAGCCTGTTAATTTTTTAGGTAAGTTTTGTAATAATAATTCAGTACCTTTATCCAGTTCACCATGACTAAATACACCGGGTAATGAGCAAATTTGTAGAGTGGTATTATTAACTTGAATTGTGTAGGTTTGTATCCAATCGCTTTGTTTAAATGCGCTAACAGGATGACTTAATTCACAATATAGTAATGAGCAATGTCGAGCAGAGTCTAGTGTATTAATATTATCAGAGTAAGGTTTTAATAAAGAATTAGCGCTCTTGATACCACATTTCTTTTCGCCAACCAAAATGATAGGCGCGCCTTGTTCTATATGAGGGACTAGGTTTGCTAATAGGTATTGCGACTCTTTTTTAGCTTTTGGGATATAAATCAGCAACGAGGTCAAATGTATCTGTCCCCTGATAATTATCGGTAAAAATACTGGTTGATGTCGTTAATTGCTCATCAACAGCAATAAAATGGCGATAATCATTAAAACAGAATGTACTATTATGAGCTAGGGATTGTAAATGAACAGGGTAGCTATCATCTATATTGCCAGCAACGAGAATGTTTTTACCTTGAAATAGAGTTTCGTTACGTTGTAACAGTTGACTTGGGTTTGAATATGTTGCATTTGTGACTGACATTAAGCCTTCCTATTTTTTACTTTATATGCGTTCATGGTATTGTATACCCGTTATCATTTAAGATGCAAAATGCTTCTTGATTGAAAATAGTCACACCCACATCAAATGGAATTTTGATTAAAATTCAAGACGTTGTTCAAAGGAATTGATAGACATTAAATGAAATTTACGGATAAATTTACTTTCATTACTGTGACAGTTGCACTGAGCTGTATTGCGCTTATTTTAGTTGGGGTGTTTTTTAGCCTGCGTTCATTGTCTCATCAATTGCATCAGAATCGAGTTGATAGTATTGCTCAAGTGATTGAAGCGCAACTGGATAAACATGTAGAGGATCAACCCTTTGATGTGTGGCTACCTGATCTTCTAGATGCCGCTGGCATAGTGCGCTTACAGGTTACTAAAGACGGTAAAACATTGTTTAAAAACTTTGATGAAGAGCGAACCTTCTTTCCAGAGAATCTGCTTTTACGACATGAGTATAGCCTAGTTCGACACCCTGATACTGCACTTGTTATCTTTACAAAAAAACATTTTGAAAGGTTAACCTTTTCATTTTCGGCATTAATTGGTGTCGGAGTCGCAATTCTGTTTAGTTTATTATTATTAATGTTTTCCATTTATTGGATTAAAAAACACTTCAGAGGGGCTGAATTATTAGAAAAACGAGCTCAATATATTTTACAAAATAATCCCACCGCTCGATTTGCGCGGGAAGATGAGTGGCCGAAGCAAGCCAGTAAAGCATTAGATATGCTGAATAAAAAACTAGACGAATGTAAAAAAGAGCGTAGTTTTTTTGATGCTCATATTCGAGAGCAAGCCTTTTTAGATGAAACAACGGGTATAGGGAATCGATTAGCTTTTGAAAATCAATTAAATGCGACTGCTTTGGATAGCAGTTTACTATCAAGTTCGTTATTGCTAATTACTTTCTCTGATTTAGAAGCAATACAAGAGAAATATGATGAGACAAAACGTCATGCTTTATTACTGCAAATCACTGAGTTATTAAGTAAGTTTGTTAGTCGTTTCGATGATCCCTTTTACGGACGTATTGCCAAATCAGAATTTGTTTTAATTCTACCGCAAATGTCCTATGAAGAAACTAAGGTTGCTTCAAAACTACTCACAAAATTATTACTTAAATTACCCTTGCCGGAAGGCTTTTCTACTGAAGATTTTTTCTATATTGGCGTAGTTAATTTTTATTGTGGAGAAAAACCTCTGGTTATTATGGATGATTTGAATCGAGCCGCTACGGTTGCTAAACATCAAAAAATAAGTGGCTGGTTTCTCGCGGATCAAGACAGTAAACATACTAGTTTATCAAAAGGCACGGTTAGGTGGCGCTCACTACTAGAGGGCGTTTTAGCCGAGGATAGTCTGTTGCTTTATCAACAGAACTTGATTCATCGGGATGGTAATAGGGAACTATATTCAGAATTATGGCCACGTATTATTGGTTATGATGGTGAAGTTATTTCAGCCGGCGTTTTTCTGCCGATGGCTGAAAAGTGTGGCCTGCAAAAACGATTTGATGTGTTGGTGTTAGAAAAGACTTTAGCGCTATTAGTATTAAGGGGAGAGTCTTGTTTACCGATTGCGATCAATTTAAGTAATGGCATTTTAATGGATAAACCGCGTATGCAATGGCTTGTGTATGAATTGATGCAATTATCGCGTTCATTAAGGCAGACATCTGATTATCGAAGTATCTGAACACTTACTAAAAGATAATTATAGTGCATTACGTAGTGCTCTCATTGCTTTACAAAAACTAGGTTGTAAAATCGCTATTGATAATGTCGGACGCTCGATTGTTAATACGGGGTATATCGTTGATTTTTCAATTGATTATCTTAAACTCCATCCTGGCTTAGTACGTGATATTCATCTTCGCACTACAAATCAAATCGCCTTACAAAGTTTAATCGCGAGCTGTTTAAATAGTTCAGCCAAAGTTATTGCGGTAAGTATTGAAGATGAAGAAGAATGGAAATGTTTGTTGAAATTAGGTGTTTTTGCAGGGCAGGGAGCGTTATTTTCAACCCCGCAATTGCTGACCGCCGATTGCTTTGAAGAATAATTCCTGATCCAACAAGCTAAAATAAATCTAATGGGGCTTATTGAGCCCCTGTAAACCTTGCAAACCGCCGGTATGTAATGCCACGATATTATCACCATCATTAAAATAGTCCTGTTTGATCAGTTCAAACAGTGCGTAGAACATTTTGCCCGTATAAATAGGCTCAATAGGAATGCCACACTCGGATTCAAACTGTGAACAAAAATCACCTAATTCAGGTGATACTTTTGCATAACCTCCACCATGAAATTGAGTTAATAATTGCCAATCATTGACACTGGATTGATTTGCTTGTCCAAGTAAATGATCAATATTGGTCAATAAATAATCCGCTTGTTTTAATACAGCAATACCCGTAATACGTGTTGAGTTTTTCTGTTGATTGTTTGAAAAACCTGCAATCAGTCCAGCTAAAGTGCCACCACTACCTGTGGCTGTGAAAATATGGTCTATTCTTTTTACAGATTGTTGCATTAGTTCGTCGCATAGCTCCATAACGCCAGGAATCGCAAATGGGCTACTGCCTCCCTCTGGGATGATTAAAGCCTCAGGGAATTTATCCTGTAGCCTTTGTAAATATTGTGGCTCTTCACGTTGTCTATATTCTTGGCGAGAAACAAAGTGAAGATGCATTCCCCATTGTTGCGCCTGTTTCAAGGTTGGGTTATTGGCATAATGAGGTTCGCCACGAATAATGGCTGAGGTTTCAAAACCGAAGTAATGGCCAGCAGCTGCGAGCGCATGAATATGATTTGAATAGGCTCCACCAAAACTAACGAGGTGATTTATTCCCTGTTTTCTGGCTTCGATAAGATTAAATTTTAATTTTCGCCATTTGTTGCCTGAAATATCTGCATGTAATAGGTCATCTCGCTTGACGCTAAGGCTGATGTTCTTTGACTGCAACAGAGGATGATTCAATTCCTGTAGCGGAGAGGGAGAAATCAACAATTGTAGTTGCTGGGAAAGTTGTGAGAGAGATTTATCCACTATTTTTTGCCTTGCTTAATATATTTCAACAAATAAAATGATATTTTATCGGGTTATCGCATATTATTCGCCTATATTTATAAGTTAAGTCTCATAAAACAAAGAGAAATTACGCCTTTTATGTTTAAACAATGGTTCACTAAAAAAACAAAAAAAGAGATTGGTCTCTATTTAAGCGATAAGAAAATGACCCTTTGTCATATTAAAGAGGGTCAACCCATTCTGATTGCTAAAAAAACACTGAACTCTGAAAAACAGTGGCCAGAAATTTTTTCTGAATTAGCCAATGAACATCAATTACAGGGCTGTCAGGTATCAGTTGTTTTAGGTCGAGAACATTATCAAAGCTTTGATATTGAAAAGCCTAAAGTGAATGAAGCAGAGTTACTTGCGACCTTACCTTTTAGTATTAAAGACCTTGTTTCTGAAAGTGTTTTTAATTTAGTGGTTGATTATTACGATATGCCTTTTCAACAGCGTAAAGGTGAACAGATAAAAGCTATTTGTGTTCCTAAGCTACGTGTTCTAGCTATTAGAGATATGTTGCTTACTGCAGGCTTACAGCTTAAAAGTATTACTATTGAAGAACTTGCCTTATCGGCATTGTTGGGCACTCATAGCGAAGCGAATATACTGCTTTCACAACATGGTAATGAACTGGTGTTAACTGTTGCGAAAGAAGGGCAATTATATTTCTCGCATCGTTTGCGTGGCTTCAATGAATTAATTGCTTTACCACTTGAAGAGGTTGAGGATGCCTTGTTAGAAGGGTTAAGCTTAGAGCTACAACGCGCACTCGATTACATCAGCTCGCAGTTGCGAATTAACGGTATTAGCACTTTATACCTTGCGCTTGTTTGCCCAGATATTGATATGTTATCGGAAAAACTAGGCAGTTACTTGGCACGTAATGTTAAACCTTATTACATTGGTAGTGCAGAACATTCAACATTAGATTATCTCTCAATTATTGCCTATGGCGGATTAATGGGAGAGCAACAATCATGAAAAAATACATTAACCTTTATCAGCCGAGTTGCCATCCCAAACGCGAAAAAGCGACCTTTTCACAGTTCTTAGTTTTTCTTTCTGTTTGTTTATTAATTTCTGCTTTGGGTTATTTTTGGAGCGTAAAACAAACAGAGACATTAAATAAGCAATTAGCAGAGCAAAAAGCCAGGGTTGCCGAACCAACAATTAATGCTTTCCGATTTAGTACAAACGTTACAAAAAAATCGTGCACCAGAAGATAAACTACGTCTGCAACAATCATTACAGGAAGAAGTGAAGGCCAAACAACGTTTGCTGACACGTTTATCGGGAATTGATTTACAAGAGTCAGTAAGTTTTTCTGAATTAATGCGGGGGTTGTCCTACGCTAATATGCCCGAGGTGACAATTAATCACTTTTCAATGGTGGAACGAACTTTAAATATTAGTGGTGAAGCCAAACAAAGTGATTCAGTGCCGCTGTGGTTGTCTAATATTCAGCTAACTAAGGAGCTATCGAGCGTGGCTTTTAAAGCTCTTTCAATTACTGAAAATGAAGGTGTATTTAGTTTTCAGCTAACCAATACTGATGTTAAAGGAAACAAAAATGACTAAACTTAGCATCAGTGCTGTTAATGAATCATTTAATAATATGACCTTACGTGAGCGTTATATTATTTTTGTGGCGGTTTTAATTTGCTGTGCATCGGTAATGTTCTTTTGGGTAATTGATCCTGCTACTATCAAACAGGCAAAACTTGAAATTGCATTACAAAAAAGCTTCTCCGATGAAAAAACGATTAAAAAAGAAATTGCTGAAGTTGAACTACGCTTAAAGCAAGATCCTCTTCAAGACATCAATAAAAAGATTGCCTTCTCAGAGGCGAGTTTAAGCCAGCTTGATCAGCAATTAGCGGAAAAACTAGTAAAATTTATTCGCGCACAAAAAATGCCAATCGCCTTAACTCAGGTTTTAGCAAATACACCTGGAGTGAAAATTAGTGGCTTAAAATCGTTACCCGTTAAATTATTTCAAACTAATGATAATAAACAACTACCAGAGGAATCAGAACAGGATGTATTTTATCAGCATACTTTAGAGGTCTCTTTGGTTGGTGATTACAATGCAATTTATCAATACTTATTAAATGTAGAAAGCTTACAGGATAAGTTTTATTGGTATTCAATGGATTACAAAGTCAGTGAATACCCACTTGCTGAAGTAACTCTGCAGATTTATACATTAAGTGACCAACAGGAATTAGTCAGTGGTTAAATTTATTCTATTTAGTTTACTTATCAGTAGTGCATCATTGACTCATAGTGAAGTATTAGTCGATCCCTCTAAACCACTTAACTTTAGTGTTAAAAAAGCAGTCAAAGTTTCTCAACCAAGTTTGCCAACTTTGCAAAGTATTTTAGTTAAAGCAGGCAAACAACAGGCAATGTTAAACAATAAATTGTACCAACAAGGTCAATCAGTTAATGGTTACAAAATAACTAAAATTGACGCGCAAAAAGTATTATTAAGCTATCAAAATAAACAGTATAAATTAACCTTATATTCAGCGAATGAGCGCTTTAGTCAATAGGTGTGGGAGCGCTTTATGAAAAGGAATAAGATGAAAAAAATCATATCAATAAGTTGTTGTATTCTATTTTTAACAGCATGTCAGGCAACAAAAAAGAATGATGCCTCGGCACAAAAAGAAACATTACAAATACCTGAAGAGCAGTTAGTTGCCGAGCTTATTATCCCTGAAGATATCGAAGCTGAATTATATGCTGACTTGAGTGAAACTAATGTTGCGACCGAGGTTGAAGACAGACGAATTGATATTTCTGCGCGTGATGCCGATGCACGACTCTTTTTTGCGTCTTTGATCAGTGATTCTGAATACAGTGTCGCTATTCATCCTGATGTAAGTGGTGAAATTACCTTGTCTTTAAAACAAGTGACCTTAACAGAGGCCATTCGTGTTATTGAAGATATGTATGGATATGAGATTAAATTAAAGGGGCGTGTTTACCATATTTATCCTGCGGGAATGCGTATTGCTAGCTTTACCCTTGATTACTTGTTTATGAATCGAGGCGGTGGTTCCGTACCACTATTCTTTCAGGTGGATTAACTGATAGTGAAGATGACGATGATGATGGAAGCACGTCATCATCTTCTTCATCAAGTAACACAAGCAGTGCTAATGATCTGAAAACTCAGGAGTTAAGCGGATCTCTTAATTCTGATAGTTTGGAAAATGGTACTCAAATTACGACTATTACCAGTACCAATTATTGGGCCTATTTAGAAACTAAAATTAATTCGTTATTAGAAAATAAAAAAGACAGAGATGTCATCATTAGCCCTATGTCTGGCGTGATAACCATACGTGCCTATCCGAATGAAATTCGAGTAGTACGCGAATTTTTAGAAAACGAAACAGATCACCTTACTCGCCAAGTCATTCTAGAAATGCAATTGATAGAGGTCACGCTCAGTGATGAATATCAACAGGGAATTAGTTGGACGGATGTAGGCGACACCATTAATACCACCAGCACGCTATTTAATAGTGTGAGTCAAATTGCAGAGAGTGTGATTCAAAATACTATCGGCGGTGGTGGTGCTCTGACCTTAACTAACGGCTCCTTTACTTCAGTCGTTTCTTTGTTGTCTACACAGGGTGACGTAAATGTATTGTCTAAACCTCGTATCACAGCGATGAATAACCAGAAAGCCATTATTAAAGTGGGTGGCGACGAATACTTTGTAACTGATGTATCAACAACAACCGTTACGGGCACCACCACAAGTTCTAGCCCGAGTGTTGAATTAACCCCTTTCTTTGCTGGTATTTCAGTAGATGTGACACCAAAAATTAATAATGATGATTCTATTTTATTACATATACACCCAAGCATTATCGATATTGAAGAACAGTCAAAAACCATTAGTTTTGGCAGTGATGTCGGCGACTTAACCATCCCTGTTGCTAAAAGTGAAGTGAGAGAATCGGATACCGTGGTTAAAGCAACCTCTGGAGATGTGATTGTGATTGGTGGTTTAATGAAAACAATTGAGGAAGATGTTGTTTCTAAAGTGCCACTGCTAGCAGATATTCCTTGGTTAGGAGAGCTTTTTACTAATCGTCAAAAATTAAGTAGTAAAACAGAATTGGTTATTTTAGTTAAGCCACAGGTTGTTAAACAAAATACTTGGAAGCAAGAAATTCAAAAATCCTCTGATTTGATTGAAAAATGGTATCCGACTGAATGATTTACTTGCAACACTTTGGATTACAAAAAGCGCCGTTTTCATTAACTGCTGATACCCATTTCTATATTGATTTTATTCCTCATAAAGAAGCGCTGGAAGTCATTACTACGGCCCTCTCTTTTGGGGAGAGTATTCTCAAAATAATTGGGGAAGTGGGAACAGGTAAAACGTTATTATGTAATAAGTTAGAACAAGAGTTAGCTGAACAATATCTTATTTGTGTATTTGATAACCCTTACTTAAGTGCTCAAGAGCTTCGTTGTTCACTGGCGGTTAAAATAGGAATCGATAAATCTGAGTTTGATGATCGCTTATTCTTGACCGAAAAAATAAAAGAACGACTTTTGGAATTACACAAACAGGGAACAAAAGTGCTGTTGTTGGTTGATGAAGCACAGGCTATCCCTGATCACACCCTAGAAGCACTACGACTATTTTCCAACTTAGAAACTGACTCTGAGAAGCTACTACAGCTTGTTCTATTTGGACAACCTGAGTTTAATGTACGACTAGCAGATAATAAATTTCGCCAGCTACGTCAACGCATCACTTTTTCCTATCAACTTCGTCCTCTTTCTGAAAAAGAGATTGAACATTATATAACACAAAGGCTAAAGCAAGCGGGTTATCGTGGTGCTTGTTTGTTTAATACTCGTGTTTGTCGCAAAATTAGTCAGGCGAGTCGTGGCATTCCACGTTTAATTAATATACTTGCTCATAAAGTGTTAATTCTAAGTTATGGGCGACAACACTATAAAATTACCACTAAATTAGTAAAACAGGCGGTTGCTGATACTGAAGATGCCTATGTTATAAACTCACTATCAAAATGGTGGTTACTACTTTTTAGTTTTGTTGTGCTGAATTTAGTGTTGTTGTTATGGTGGAAAGGGATTCTATGAGCATTATTAATAAGATGCATCAAGAATTAAAAGATAGTGGTGATAGCGCTCCTATGTTGGTGGCTATGCCAAAAGCAAAAGGTACAAAGAAAGTAATTCTATTTTGTTTGATATTATTACTTTTCATATCATCAATTACCCTATCTTATCTTATCTACAAAAAACAGAGTAATAACAAAGACTTCCTTGAAGAAACAAAAATAACTGTTGAGCCTATGACCAGTCATGCAGTGGATCCTGTTGCTCAATTAAAAAGTGAAGGTCAGTTAAAAACTGTTGATGTTGACAAGCCGAAATTAGTTAAGCAAGAAGAAATAAAAGCACCTGAAGTAGCGCAAGAAAGTAATAACCAAGTTGCGCTTATAGAAAAACCACAATTAGTTAAACAAGAAGAAATAAAAGCACCTGAAGTAGCGCAAGAAAGTGTTAACCAAATTGAGCTTGTAGAAAAACCAAAATTAGTGGCGCAAGCAGAGGTGATAAAAGTCTCTGAAGTAGCCAAAGAAAGCTTTAAGCAACTCGATGTTGTTGTCGAAAAGCCACAATTAGTTAAGCAACAAGAACAGATAAAAGCACCTGAAATAGTTGCAGAAAGGGTTAAGCAATTTAAAGTTGCTAAATCAAAAGAAGCAGAACAAGTTGAGCCTATTAAAGCACTAATACAAACTGTGAAAGAGAAAGTTGTCGTTGTGGAAGCACCAACGACAGTCGCCAAACAGGTTCAGGCTCCAAAAGTCAGAGAAGAGCCTAAAGCCTCTGATAAGGTCAGTGCTCCCTATATCGAAATTAAAACCTCGACATTGACTAAGGATCAGCAAGCAGATATTTATCTCCAGAAAGCTGAAAAAGCATTATCGCAAGGGGATCTTTTATTAGCGACCAAAGAAAATAACAAGGCATTAAAAGTTAAGCCTGAGTTACATGAGGTTCGTAAATCATTAGCGCTATACTATTATGGACAGGGAGATAACGAGCGCGCATCTAGTGTATTAAAAATAGGTGCAGTCTCATTTCCTGAGTATGCTGATTTCAATTTGATGTTATCTCGTATTGCCTTAAAGAATGGTGATCAACAAAAAGCTTACTTATATTTAGATCAGCATCCTCCTAAGGTTAAAGGGAATTTAGATTATCATGTTAGTTATGCGATTCTAGCGCAAAAATTTAAGCAATATGCAAAGTCAGAAAACTTGTATCGTGGTTTATTAACACAAAGACCAAATAATGGTCGCTGGATGATGTCCTTAGCGATAGCACAGGATAAACAAAATAAACACGTCCTGGCTATTGAGAGCTACAAAAAAGCATTGTTACAGATAGATCTTTCTAGCAAAGCAAAACAATATATCAATCAACGTCTAAATTATTTACAACGTCAATAAGGGCAATAATGAAACCGCAACTAAAAAAACGTTTAGGTGATTTGCTTGTTGATGAGCAATTAATCACTGAAGCACAGTTGAATAATGCGCTAAAAGAGCGACGCAATCTTGGGTTGAAATTAGGTGCAACATTAACCCATTTAGGTTATATCAAAGAAGATCAAATGCTTAGCTTTTTGGCTCAGCAGACTGAATATAGAAATTGTAGATCTTCTTAAAGTTAAAATAGATCATAATGCTGTTCAACTTATTCCTGAAGTACATGCGCGTCGATTACGCGCACTCGCTATTCATGATACTGGTGAGATGATCACCCTAGTGGTATCGGATCCTGCGGATCTGCATAGCTTAGATGTTCTATCGACATTGCTAAAAGGGCGTGCTTTCGAGCTTATGATCGCCCGTGAAGATCAGCTAATCGAATCCTTTGACAGGGTTTATCGTCGTACCAAGGAAATTGCCTCTTTTGCGGTAAAACTCAGTGAAGAGCATGGTGAGACTAGTGCTTTCGATGTAAGTGGTTTAGAGCTTGGTGGTGAAGACTCAGATGCAACCGTAGTTAAATTATTACAATCCTTATTTGAAGATGCAGTACAGGTTGGCGCCTCTGATATTCATATCGAACCCGATGAAAAAGTACTACGCATTCGTCAACGTGTAGATGGTGTTTTGCAGGAAACCTTATTGCCAGAAAGCGGCATTGCTAACGCGCTGGTATTACGTTTAAAACTGATGGCACAGTTGGATATTTCAGAAAAAGGTTGCCACAGGATGGACGTTTTAATATCAATGTTAAAGATAAAAGCATTGATATTCGTGTTTCAACTATGCCTATTCAAAAGGGCGAATCAGTGGTTATGCGTTTGCTTGACCAATCTGGAGGCGTGCTTTCCTTTGATGAAATAGGTATTCCTGAACATTTACAAAGCCGATTAACATTACAATTAAAACGCCCAAATGGTTTGATTCTGGTGACTGGCCCAACGGGTAGTGGTAAAACTACGACACTATATTCTGCCTTGAGCATGCTCAATAATCCGGGTAGTAAAATCATTACCGTTGAAGATCCTGTTGAATATCGATTACCGCGTGTTAACCAAGTTCAAGTAAACAGTAAAATAGGCTTGGATTTCTCCACCGTTTTACGCACCGCCCTGCGTCAAGACCCAGATATATTACTAGTGGGAGAAATGCGTGACAGTGAAACCATGGAAATTGGTTTACGTGGCGCATTAACAGGGCATTTAGTGCTTTCAACCTTACACACTAACGATGCAATCAGTAGTACTTTAAGGTTATTAGACATGGGCGCACCTGGTTATTTGGTAGCGAGTGCATTACGTGCGGTGATTGCACAGCGCTTGATTCGCCGTTTGTGTGATAACTGTAAAACAAGCCATCAAACTCCCTTTGAAGAACAGATCCTGTTGGATCAATTAACCAAAGGTACATTAGCGCCACAGCATTTCCACAGCGCACCGGGTTGTCAGCGTTGTCAGTTTACCGGATATCGTGGTCGTATTGGTGTATTTGAATTATTAGAAATTGATGACGCAATGGTATCAGCACTGCGTTTGGATAATACCGAAGCTTTTTCACAAGCGGCTAAAAAATCAGAATATTTTCAACCATTAGCATTAGGCGCACTGGAATATGCTAAGCAAGGCATTACCTCATTAGAGGAAGTGTTTAAGTTAGTTGATCGTTTTGACAAAATAGATAAGCCAATTGCATCTCACCCTGATCAAGTATCCGCAGAGCAAATCGATGAAAGTACTGATTCAGGGCTAACGCTTGCTCCTCGTGATTCTTCCTCGAATGATGGTTATCGATAATGGCAATTTTTACCTATATCGGACGTGATGCTCAGGGAAACTCAACTAAAGGAGAGGTTGAAGCCAGCTCGCTGGATACGAGTCGCGGATCAGGTGATGCAGAAAGGGGTATTACCTTCTTCGATTAAAGAAAAAAATCAGGCGGTGAAAGTCTGGATTTAAGTTTAATCTTTGCATCTAAAGTGAGTTTGTCTGACTTAATTATTTTTACCAGACAACTTTATTCTCTGACCAAAGCTGGCATTCCTATTCTACGTGCCATTAATGGTTTGGCAGAATCAACTCACTCCAAGCTATTAAGTGAATCCTTACAAGATGTATTAGTGCGTATGCGTAATGGTTACTCGCTCTCTCGTCGCTATGGGCGCACATCCTCGCGTTTTCTCACAATTGTATGTATCTCTTATTCAGGTAGGTGAAAATACCGGTCAGTTAGATCGTATTTTTTTACAGTTATCTGAATATTTAGAGCAGGAAATAGAAACACGTAAACGCGTTAAAAGTGCCATGCGTTACCCAACTTTTGTATTGATTGCATTAGCCGTTGCAATGGTGATCTTAAATATTTACGTGATCCCAACCTTTGCAAATATGTTTGCAAAATTCCATGCAGAATTACCCTGGACAACAAAAGTATTATTAGGAACTTCTTCCTTTTTTGTAAACTATTGGCCTTTTATGTTGGCCTTTATCATTGGTGGTTTTATTGCTTTAAAGGTTTGGTTAAACAGTAAAAAAGGTGCTTATTCTTGGGATAAATGGAAATTAAAAATACCCATTGTGGGCAGTGTCATTGAACGTTCTTTATTAGCGCGTTTTTCGCGTAGTTTCGCGATGATGCTCAGTGCTGGTGTACCACTAAATAATGCACTGTTTTTAATTGCTAACGCCGTCGATAATAACTATTTAAAAATTAAAATATTAGCCATGCGTTCTGGTATTGAATCAGGCGAGCCTTTACTAAAAACAGCAACCACAGCAGGTTTATTTACGCCCTTAGTATTACAGATGATAGCCGTTGGTGAAGAAACGGGACAAATTGATGAATTACTTAACGAAGTCGCCGACTTTTACGAACGTGAAGTGGATTATGAATTGAAAAATATGACCGCAAAAATAGAACCTATTTTGATCTCCTTTGTCGCTGTGATGGTACTGATTTTAGCCCTTGGTATATTCACCCCAATGTGGGACATGATGGGCGCAATGAAGGGCGGGTAGAGGTGTATTTTATGGATTATTATATTCAAAAATATAGTGAGTTTATTTTATCTCTTACGGATGTTAAAAACGCTGAATTTCCTGATTCGGCATTTCTTGTTTCAGAGCATGAGCAGATATCAAGTGGGCACTCAATATCTGGCGTATTTTGTCATACTGCAAAATCAATTAATGAGAATAGCCTAAATAGGATTTGTGATTTTATTATTTACGAAAACAGTAAAAATAGGAGACCTTGTATAGCTGTTGAAGATACTACTGGCATCTATTCTGTTATTAAAGAGCGCTTAAATCAGCTTCCGAATTCTAAATCAATTAGAAAATCAGACCCTAACTGGGTTGTTCACGCAACAAACTTTAGGAATGGGAAAGCCATTATTCAGGATGGGAAAATAAAATCTCAGAAACGATTAATTGATGAAAAATATTTTTCAGAACATCAACTAGGTTACAAATATAATAATGAACCTGTGGATTATTTAGATCATATTAATTTTGCAATAAACGATAGTATCTGGCCTGAAACAGTCGTTAGCTCAAATCAAAGTGGATCTATAGGTGATTTTGATGAGCCCTATAATCCAGGCATACGATTCTATATAAATGCTCATGATTTAATAAAATCAGGTTTGGTAATACGAACAGGCGCTCCTTTTCTAAAGGTTGTGGGCGAACTGAGTTTTAATGATTACTTGAATTACCCAATCTCGATAGAGCTATTTGATGAGCAAATATGGACACCAAGAACTTTTACAGTTGCGACTAATAACGTATTTATGGAGATCTTCTTAAAAATCCCTGAAAAATTTCATAATGTAAAATATGTGGCATCGAGGATTCCGGGAGTACCGAATGAATCAGATATGTCTCTAGGCGCTAACTGCCAAGTTTTTGCATATAATTTGTTAAGGGCTTTAGGACTAAATCCTCCAACCCTTAGGTCTAGTGAGCTTTGGTCGGAAAGTGAGTTTACAACTACAGTGGATGACTTCAAAGAACTAGACATTATGCTTTATAACAAATCTCAAGAGTCTTATGGCGCACATCTTGGAATATATGTTGGTCACGGGATTGTTTATCATTTATCTAAAGATAATGGTATTCCGAAATTTGAGAAGCATTTAGATTTATTAAAACAAAGTAAATATAGTCGCTTTATTGGTGCGAAACGAGTTAACTATTAATAAATCTAACTGTGAAAATTATGCGTAAACCATGAAGGTCAAATCTTTTATTTTGTATAGTGCTAGAAGGGGAATAGAGATTAGTCGTTGTTTATCCCATCAGTCATTTCTAAAATAGCGAGGCAACGCACATCCATGTCGACATTATTTTTTATCATTATTGCCTTTAGTGGTGTGCTTGCTGGGTTATTTGAAGGGCACCGCTATAAGCAACGTCAAATAAAAAACACACTCATTCGTGGACAGCAAAAACAAAATAAACAAAAACAACAAATCCAGCGCGACAAAATTAAACAGCTTGATAAATACTTTTCTGAAACTCTGATTAAAAGTCGCGTTGAACAAGCATTTTTTATCATCAAAAATGCGACTTTATCCCATCAAGTTCGTTCAGCTACCGCATTTATCAGCGATGGCCTTGCTGAGTCGATGCAAATCCAATTTGAAATTCAAAAACACAGGCGACATCAGTATAAAATTGAAAACCTTCATTTAAATACCTGTGAGTTAGTGGGAATGGAGGCCGATAAACATTTCGAAACCTTGCACTTTAAGCTTGATTCAAGTGCTAACTATCCGATAGTTGATGACAGTGAAGGAGGCAATAAAATCTCCTCTGGTGTTGGCAGGATACAGCACATTGAATATTGGACTTTTGTTCGTACACCTGGCACTCAAACTCACAATACACCGGGCTTAATTGAGGGGCATTGCCCAAATTGTGGCAATATATTAAAGCTCAGTCAGTTTGCATTATGTGAGTCCTGTGGTTCTTTAGTTGGTTCAGGCGAGTACGATTGGATTTTGGCTAAAATAACCAGTGAAATGCAATGGCGTTTTCAAAATGCTAAACGACAAATTTCAGGTGTTTCAGAGTACCAAGTGGTGGATCCTGCTTTTAATATTCCTTTGATTGAAGATAGAGTCACTTCAATTTTTTGGCGCTTACAAAAAGCTTGGTTAACACAAACCGTCGACCCGCTTCTATCTGTTGCGCATCCTGAGTTTATAACCCAATTTGAACAGCAACATCTAAATAAATTTCATTTTTATAATATACAGTTGGGGCTTTGTGAAGTGACTCATGTCGAATTTGGCGAAGACTTTGATAAGGTTTATATCTTAGTAAAATGGCAGGCAGATAAAATAGAGTTAAATACAGATCATATTGCTGAAAACAGATTACATGCTTACCAAGTAATACTCATCCGTCAAACAGGTTTAAATAGCGATCTGAAGAAAGGTTTGCATTCCTTACACTGTTTTAGTCTGCGGCGCCCCACAAAGTGAAAACTACCAAGATTGCTGTGAATATTGTGGTAATCGTTTTAATAGTGGTGAGCAAAACTGGGTGTTAAAGGAATTTTCACCCTACATTGAACGTATCATCAAATTAAAAGGGCAAGCCTTTGCTGTTGATGCCAGAATTCATAAAAAAGCAGATCGTATTTATGATCCGATCTCGTTACTTTCTAGTTTAGTACTAGTGTTATTTGCAGATGGAAAAATTGATCCTGCCGAAAAGCAATATCTTGATGAATTTGTTAAAAATCGGCGTATTCCACAAAAAGTGCTAGAGGATATTCTTAAAGTGGCTGAGGCTGGCGAGTTAAAAATACTTACTCCCAATGAAACTCTAGATGCCTCTGACTGGTTAGATAAACTTATTGAGATGTGTTTAGCTGATGGCGAAGTGTGCTCTAAAGAACAAAAGCTATTACTCGCTTTTGGTGCTAAATTTAATATTTTAGCCATTGATATTAATCTGCGTATTAAACGCATCAGACAAAGAATGTATTTAGAAAATAAAGAAATTTTAAAGTCTTAAATTCAAATCTAAGGAACAGGCATGAATATTATTGATCGCATCAAATACGATGGTCCCAGTGATGTATTTGCATGGCGTTGGCCCCATGATAGTTTAGTTTGGGGAACACAGGTGATTGTTAACCAAGCACAGGAAGCGTTATTCTTTAAAAATGGTCAAGCCTTAGTTCTATTAGGCCCTGGCAGACATACCTTAAAAACAGCCAATATCCCACTGCTTGAGCATATCGTTAATTTACCTTTTGATAACCAAACGCCTTTTAGCGCGGAAATTTATTATATTAATAAAGCGGTCAATATGGATATGAAGTGGGGGACACGAGAGCCAATTCCCATTTTAGAGCCTATCTATAATGTTTTTGTACCGGTGCGTGCTTTTGGCCAGTTTGCAATTCAAATCAAAGACGCGAAAAAGTTTATAACTAGCTTAGTAGGCACTGTCGATGAATTTGATCAGCAGAAGGTGTTAGATTATTTTCGTGGTCACTTGATGACTCGAATTAAGGATTATATTGCTGAAAAAGTCATTAAAGATAAAATTTCATTGTTACATATCAGTGTTTATCTTAATGAATTTTCAGAGGCACTTGAGCAGGATATAAAAGACGAGTTTGAACGCTTTGGCATTGAAATCATTAATTTTTATTTAAGTTCTATTAATATTCCAGAGGATGATGTCAGTGTCATTAAGCTTAAAGAGATGCTCGCTAAAAAAGCTGAATATGATCTCTATGGGCAAGATTATGACAAAGTAAAAATGTTTGATGTTGCTGAAAAAGCAGTATGCTAATGAAGGGCAAGGCGTTGCTGGTGCGGGAGTAGGTATGGGGGTTGGCATGGGCATTGGCCAACAAATGAGTAATATGAGTGCCGGATTAATGGATCAGAAAACGGAACAAAAACCAGCGCAAAGCACAGTCACACAGCAGGGCGAAGCAGTTTGCCAACATTGTGAGCATGTCTTACCAGCCAAGGCTAAGTTTTGTCCAAATTGTGGCACAGAACAAAATACAACTCCAAAACTCTGCTCTGAATGTGGCACTGAAAATACCCCGGATGCAAAATTCTGTGCAAACTGTGGTTTTACACAAGGTGGCTAAACAAGACTGCTAAGCAAAATAGGTAATTAGTTTTTTAGTTCATCCAAGATTCAGTCTTCATTTTTATCTGATTCTTGGAAATGGCCTTATCTTCCTTTTAATTACTTTAACTTATGCTTAATTTTCTATGCTACAAAGTTTTTGCGCTAATGCATTAATAGGTTTTGCAAACAGAAAAATAAAGCTAAATGCTATCGGCCAAGCAATAATAAAAGCTTTCCCCCAGCGTTGAAAAAAGCCGGTATCTACACCCGTATTGACCGTTGTAATAACAGCTGTCATTAGAGTTACCATAAAAATGGACATCAGAAAGGGGGCAAAAAAGGTAGTAGGCGTTTGGGTAACATTGGTTGTCCTTAGTGTTAATGTAGTTTTTTCTAATTTAGTTAATTCTTTACTTAACTTCAATCTATTAATTTTCTAGGATGTAAGTTTAAAATCGTAAAGTGCCAAGGTATTTCTCTTGTATCAAAAAAAGGGCCTGGTTAGTTTCCTAAAAACAGCTAACGTATCTAGGATCATATTCTTTAACCTGCTGAATCATATCCTATATCGATGATATGCTCCTTTGATAGCTTTTAGTTATTGAATCAATAAAATCAAACGATTTAACCTTTTTAAATTTTTCCTCCATAATCCTTCCATCGACTCGCAAGACGGGTTTGAAATATGTTTTTAACTCACTATATAGGAATAACAAAATGATAAATTCTAAACTAAAACCATTCAACGCAACTGCTTTTAAAGAAGGTGAATTTGTAGATATTTCTGAGCAAGATGTGCTAGGTAAATGGTCAATTTTCTTCTTCTACCCAGCTGACTTTACATTTGTTTGCCCAACTGAATTAGGTGATGTTGCTGACCATTATGAAGAACTACAAAAACGTGGTGTAGAAGTTTTCTCTGTATCTACTGATACTCACTTCACTCATAAAGCATGGCACGATAGCTCAGAAACTATCGGTAAAATCAACTACTACATGGTAGGCGATCAATCTGGTGTTATTACAAATAACTTCGGCATGATGCGTGAAGGTCAAGGCCTTGCAAACCGTGGTACTTTCTTGATGGATCCAGAAGGTGTTATTCAAGCACTAGAAGTTACTGCTGAAGGTGTTGGCCGTGACGCTGAAGACCTAATGCGTAAAGTTAAAGTCGCACAATATGTTGCTCGCTCACCCAGGTGAAGTATGTCCAGCTAAATGGAAAGAAGGCGAAGAAACGCTTGCTCCTTCATTAGACTTAGTAGGTAAAATCTAAACCTAATTAATGTTTAAGCATGCTTAAACGTTAAATTATAGGCAATGACTTCAGTCTCGAATCCGCTGACTGAAGTCATTTAAAAATAGATTTTTATAAAACCTCGTTGACCTGAAAGTCGATTTTTAAATTATCCAAATTGCTAACTGCGTTTTTAATAAACGTATCTTATAGCCATAAATAAAAAGTAAGGTGATATTATGTTAGATCAAAATATGAAAACCCAATTAAAAGCGTACTTAGAAAATTTAAAAACAGAAGTACAACTAGTTCTTAGTCTAGATGATAGTGAAACTGCAAAAAAATTACACACATTAGCAACTGATATTGCTTCATTGCACAATAAAGTGTCGGTAATTGAAGATGCATCAGCAAGTGTTCGCCAGCCTATCATGCAAGTAGTTAACCCAACTAAAAATACGGCAATCGGTTTTGCTGGTTTACCAATGGGTCATGAATTTACATCATTAGTATTAGCGTTATTACATAGTGGTGGACACCCTATGAAAATTGACGCTGAAGTGATTGAGCAAGTGCGTAACTTAGAAGGCGAGTTCAACTTTGAAGTGTTTATTTCTTTAAGTTGTCAAAACTGTCCTGACGTTGTTCAAGCGTTAAATATGATGGTCACGATTAACCCACAAATCAAAACAACTATGATTGATGGCGTCGCATTCCAAGATGAAGTAGCAGAACGTAACATCATGGCGGTACCAAGCGTTTACTTAAACGGTGAAGTATTTACACAGGGTCGTATCACATTAACTGAAATTTTAAGTAAAGTAGATACTGGCGCGACCAAGAAAAAGTCTACGCATTAAATGAAAAAGACCCATATGAAGTATTAGTTGTAGGCGGTGGTCCAGCGGGTGCATCTGCTTGCAATCTATGCTGCACGTAAAGGTATTCGTACTGGTGTTGTCGCGGAACGTTTCGGTGGACAAGTCATGGATACAATGGCAATTGAAAACTTTATTTCTGTTAAAGAAACTCAAGGTCCTAAATTAGTCTGCGCACTTGAAGAGCATGTTAAAGAATACGATGTAGACATCATGAATGAACAACGCGCTGATTCAGTGGTTGTTGCAGAAAAAACAGAAGATGGTTACATTCACGTTTCATTAGAAAGCGGTGCAACATTAAAAAGCCGTAGTGTTATCTTATCAACGGGTGCTCGTTGGAGAAAAATGAACGTACCGGGTGAGCAAGAGTACAGCAATAAAGGTGTTGCATACTGTCCTCATTGTGATGGACCATTATTTAAAGGTAAAAAAGTAGCGGTAATTGGTGGCGGTAATTCAGGCATCGAAGTCGCAATCGACTTAGCAGGTATCGTGGCTCACGTGACTGTTTTAGAGTTCGCTGATACATTACGTGCAGACCAAGTTTTAGTCGATAAAGCTAATAGCATGGCTAACATTACGATTATTAAAAGTGCACAGACAACTGAAGTGATTGGTGATGGTACACGTGTTACTTCGCTTAAGTACCTTGACCGTGACACTAATGAAGAAAATGAAGTTGAGTTATCAGGTATCTTTGTACAAATTGGTTTAGTGCCAAATAGTGAGTTCTTGAAAGACAGTGGCGTTGCTTTATCACCACGTGGTGAAATTGAAGTAAATGCAAAAGGTGAAACTTCATTACCAGGTGTATTCGGCGCCGGTGATGTAACAACAGTACCTTATAAGCAAATTATTATCGCAATGGGTGAAGGTTCAAAAGCAAGCTTGAGTGCATTTGACCATCTTATTAGAACGCCTGCTCCAGTAGCTAAAGTTGCTGAAGTTGCATAACTTTTCACAATAAAAAGTTATAAAGATTTTATTGTAGTAAAAAGCCAAATACTTAGTATTTGGCTTTTTTTGTTATTAAATAGGCAACTGTTTTAATTTAAATTATTGACTGTTTTAATATTTGAAAATAACTTCTTAGTGTATTTTATGAGTACTATAAAGCTCATTGTTACAGCTAAACCTCCCCCGTAATTTATCCTACAAATAATTTTAATTGATGATCTTTGTTTTTTTGAATAAAGTTTTTAGGTCCTTTGGTTTGAATGTTGGTCTGCTCCCAATATCAGCGACTGTATTACAAACTGTTTTAAGCAACGATTGAGCTGTGACAGTTAAAAATAGTTTTCTTTTAAGCGCTTATTTAATTTAGCCTATCAATAATTGTACTAAAATTAATAAAAAGCATTTCAATGTTCAATGACTCAATTTAATTAATCATTTATTGGAAATGTAATAATCCATTGAATACTTGGTTTTTGTAAATTATGGTAAGTTGAGTGTTAAAAAATCAGTTGGAAATGAGAAATTCTACAGCTTTATTCATTTAGTCAATTACGGGATATATTATGAAACATGAAGAATTACCCGAAAATACTTCAGATACGTTATTAAATGTATTACACGCTAATATTAGAATTGCGATTAAAATACTGGCTGTTTTGATGGTAATAGTCATTTATTGGAGTATTGCAGATGCTATTTATGTGCTTTATATGAGGTTATCAGCTCCACCCTATTGGCTTTTAAATGTAGAAGATATTCTGCAAACTTTTGGTGCATTTATGGTGGTATTAATCGCGGTTGAAATATTTATCAATATTCGCTTATACCTTGGTTCACATGTTCTCCCTGTAGAACTAGTTGTTGGAACCGCGCTAATGGCTGTTGCACGAAAAATCATCATATTAGACCTTAAAGTGGTTTCCGCAGAACATGTTTTAGGGCTAGCTTTGGTAACGATTGCCTTAGGAATCACTTATTTTCTAGTAAGGCATAAAACCATATCCAAATCTAAAAATTCACTCAAGCAAGGTGAAGAATAAGCTCCCCTTTATGTGATTAACATATTGTCAATTGCTTAGTTTTTAGACACAAAAAAAGCGACTAAAAAGTCGCTTTTTCAATCTAGGTTGGAAATTGCCACCTATTTTATTTATTCCTGCAAAAACTTTCTGTTTATAGAAAATCTTCTCTGTGAGGAGTAAATACGTCGATTAACATACCTTTCTCAAGACATGTTGCACCGTGTGGAAGATGGCCTTGCTTGTAAGCTGCATCGCCCGCTTTTAGAATTTGTTTTTTACCATCAATGATGAATTCAAACTCACCAGAAATAACGTAAGTAATTTGCTCATGTGGATGAGAATGAACAGCAAGCATGAGTACCTGTTTCAAAATGCACTTCTACAACCATTAAGTTGTCATTATAAGCTGTTACTTTACGACGAAGACCGCCACCACAATCAACAAATGTACCTTCTTCGCTTTTAAAAATGTTTTTAATTTCCATTATACCCTTCCTTTGTTGGTTAATTTTGCACGTGTATCTAATTGATCTTATTAATTGTATTATAATATACCTTTGAGTATACACTTTTTCTTTAAAATTTAAAAACTAACTCATGTAAACAGATTAAGAATATGAGTGTTTAATCTTGTTTTGAAACCTTCAGCTTTTGTAAAGTTTGTCTTCTATTACAGTAAATCGAAGGCTAAATACCTTTAAGTTCGAGTTATTAATTTTGCTTCTTTAAATGATAATAAGCATGAAATAAAGTCTTCTATTGAATGTCAACTAAATGTAAATTATGGTATTGTTATTTTCAATATTCTGTTGCAAAGACAATATTTTATTAAACTCTAGAGCCAATGCTTTACATTCAAGGAAATCTATGAAAAAAATATTTATCGCCATTTTTGCTATGATATTTACCTTACCAGAGCTCGCTTTTGCCCATTCCGGAGGTACTGAAGGGGCTTTTATGTCTGGTCTTGGACATCCTGTTCTTGGGCTTGATCATTTATTAGCCATGTTAAGTGTTGGTATATTAAGTGCACAAATGGGAGGGAGATCTATTTGGAGTGTTCCACTTACCTTTGTGATTATTATGCTACTGGGTGGAGTACTTGGAATGAATGATATTCCTGTATTCTCAGTCGAGTTAGGGATTGCTATTTCGGTGATATTGTTAGGTATCGCTATTGCGTCTGAGAAAAAATTAGTACCTTTATTAGCGATGCTATTTGTAGGGATTTTTGCAATATTTCATGGACATGCACATGGTACGGAAATGCCTTATTTAGCAGAGCCGGCGCTTTATACCCTCGGGTTTATAACAGGCACAATTAGTATACATATACTTGGTGTGTTGATTAGCTATATTTTGCAAAAGTTAAAGTATGGCGAGCAAGTATTAAGATTTTTAGGTGCAGGCATTGCGGGTATCGGAGTTTATTTACTGAGTATGTAAATGACCATAATTCTAAATAACCTCAATTCTGTATCCTTTCGCTTATCCAGAATTGAGATTAAATAAAAAGGTGCCACATAGTTGGCACCTTTTTTTTGAATAACTTCGCAAATATATTTACTTTGATAGCCAAATTAAATAACATGAATTTAATTTGACTATCAAGGTAAATTTTAAGGAGTAAGTATTATGGATAACGGAATGATTAAAGCGTGGCAACATGAGCATAATTTTACGCATCATAACCATCATGGTGAACGACGTGCCTATTATGTATTGATGTTAACTGTCGTGACTATGGTGATCGAAATTATTGCCGGCACTGTCTATGGTTCGATGGCTTTGTTAGCCGATGGTTGGCATATGGGCACCCATGTAGTTGCTTTTCTAATTACCATATTTGCTTATCAGTTTGCGCGAAAACATGAGCATGATAAGTCTTATACTTTTGGTACTGGCAAGGTGAGTGCGTTAGGGGGATTTAGTAGTTCGATTGCATTAGGGCTAGTTGCTTTAATTATGCTCGGCGAGTCAATACATCGACTCATGTCGCCACAGTCTATTCAGTTTAATGAGGCTATTTTTGTTGCCATCATTGGCTTAACGGTGAACATTGTGAGTGTTTTCTTATTACAAGATAAGCATTCTCACTCCCACTCACATTCTCATGACCATCATCATGGCCATGAACACCATGATGATCATAATTTAAAAGTCGCTTATTTCCACGTTCTGGCAGATGCTCTGACATCGCTATTGGCTATTTTGGCTTTGATTGCAGGAAAATATTGGGGATGGAATTGGGTAGATGCTTTTATGGGCATAGTCGGTTCTGTGATTATCACTCGTTGGGCAATAGGATTATTAAAACAAACAAGTCCGGTTTTATTAGATAAAAATATTTCTTTGCAATACCAAGCTAATATAATCAATATTTTAGAAGCAGAAAAAGCGACAAAAATCAGTGATATTCATATTTGGAAAATAAGTACAGATCACTATGCGGCTATGATATCAATTGTGGTTAGAGAGCCCAAAACTGTTGAGCAGTATAAGCAATTATTAAATAAGTTTGATAAAATAAACCACTTAACGATTGAAGTAAATCAGTACACTGAGATGTAATAGACTAGCTATGAAAGATATTGAACAATTAAATCACTGTATTATTGAGTTTTATGACAAGCTCTCTTCTTGGGAGCAATCCGTTGTCAAAGAGTTGCATCTTTCCCTTGCTCAAGTGCATACCATTGAAGTGCTGGGAAATCACAATGCAATGCGAATGAGGGAGCTTGCAGATAAACTTGGTATTACCACCGGGACATTAACGGTTCAAGTCGATAAGTTAGTCAACACAGGTTTTATTGAACGTCAGCCTCATCATTCAGATAGACGTTCAATTTTAGTGAAGCTGACAGAGTCAGGGCAAAATATTTATAAACAACATAATGACCTTCATCTTGCATTAACACAGGATATTACTGCTAAGTTAGATGAGGATGATACGGCGGTATTATTGAAACTGTTCAAAAAAATAAATTGTGAATTTTAATTCTATTATGTTTGTTTTTTACGTCGTTCACCTGGCCCGATATTAAAGGCTTTTTTAAAAATTCTTGAGAAGGCGCCTCTGAGCGATAACCAACTCGTTCTGCCACTTCAATAACAGTTTTTCCCTCTGCTAATAGTGACCAAGCTTTCTGCATTCGCCACCAAGTAAGATATTCAATCGGTGACCAACCGGAAACTTGCTTAAACTGGGTGGCAAATGCGGTGCGTGACATCGCTGATTGTTGAGCAAGTTGCTCAACTGTCCAGTTCAATTGTGGTTCATTTTGTATCGCTTGTAAGGCTTTCGCGAGTTTTTTATTCGCGATGAGCTTAAGAATACCTATCTCAAATTCGCTGTTTTTAATATATGAGCGTATAGAGTGAATAATTAAGGAGCCTGCCAGTTGTTTCAGAATAAGAGCCGAACCAAGGCCCGATTCGTGACTTTCTAATTGAATAAGTTGCACTAATGGTTCAATCCATTGCTTGGTATATTGGTTCTGTTTAACCACTAAAACAGGCGGTAGGGCATTAAAAATGTTTTCTGAACTTGCGTTTTCGTAAGCAAATGTGCCACAAAGTATGCCAGTTGCATCTGTTCTTATACCTGTTTCATAACTTAGTTTTTCAATAGAAGAGGTGCTTTTTGAGGTAGGAAATAGTTGATGTTTTACCTCTCGCATGAAAATGATTAAGTCTCCAGCGTAAAGCGTTTGTTCCTCTTCACCCTCTAGTGTTAATAGACATTCACCATGGGATACTAAATGAAATGATTTCTCTCCTGTTTTATGTCCAAGTAACCAAGCTCCACAGAATTGTGCATTAACAGATATTTCTATATTGAGGTGAACGGCCGATAACATAACTGAAAGTGGGTCTTTATAAATTGAAGGATTTGACATATTAATGACACTCACTAGGTTCAGGGTTAAGTAAATCAGTTTATCGAAGGGATGAATTATTAAAAGAAGTAAGTATCACCCCTTTACCATCAAACTTATAGGTATATTAGCATCATTAAAAGTAGAAACGCATAAATTGAACGCTTGGGCATAGCGCGCGAACTGACGAGCATTATCAAGTTAACCAATACAGGGTAAATTTATAGCATCAGAAAATTACTTTTTAAATGAGACTCTTCTATTGAATAATCAACAAACACATAAGCCACTTAGTGGCGGGCTGTTATTTTTAATGGCAATGGCCATTTCAGCAACAGCTGCTAACCTTTATTACAATCAACCTTTGTTGCCTTCTATCGGTGAGGCTCTGGGGATTGAAGATCATAATCTTGGTTTAATTCCATCCTCTACACAGATTGGTTATGCTCAGCTGCTATCTTTTTTATTTCACCTCTTGGTGACCGATATGACCGAAAAATGTTGATCCGTTACCTTTCTATTACTTTGATAATTGGCCTTGTTGCTACTTATTTTTCATCAAGCCTTTGGCCTTTGGTGATATCAGGTTTTATTGTTGGACTCAGTTCTAATATTACGCAGCTGACTTCTTCCTCTGGCATCATCATTAACCACAGTTGAAAATAAAGGAAAGGTTATTTCGACTTTAATGACCGGATTGACTATTGGTATTCTACTTTCTCGCACAATCAGTGGCACTATTAGTGAATATTTTGGCTGGCGAATGGTATATCTCTTTGTTGCTGTATTGGCATTGCTATTTGCTGTGTTATTGATGCGTTATCTACCTAAAACCAAACCAACCTCAGACTTATCATATCCAAAATTACTGGCTTCAATGTTAACGCTATTAAAAAAATATAGTGAATTAAGAAGTGCCGCCATAACAGGTGGTTTATGGTTCAGTCGCCTTTAATGCATTATGGGCAACACTCGCTATTCATGTTGGTGAAGCGCCTTTTAATTACTCCGTACAGCAAGCTGGTATGTTTGGCATTATTGCACTGGCAGGCACTATTGGTGCGAAAGTCTCTGGCAGACTAGTAAATAAATATGGCGCAAGCAAATTGATAACTGTTGGTTTGCTTTTTATTCTTTCTGGTTTTGCGGTATTTGCTCTGTGGGGAGACACTCTGACGGGTATGATTATTGGCATCGTTTTGGTTGACCTTGGAGTATTTGGTTCACAAATTCCTAATCAGGTGCGTATTTTTTCTATTGATCCTAAGGCACAAAGTCGTATGAATGCGATTTATATGCTTTGTTATTACATTGGTGGCGCAATTGGTTCGGCCGTTGGTGTTAGTGTTATGAGCGCTTATGGTTGGATCGGACTAAGTTTCTTTGGGTTAGTAGTGGTTTTACTAGCGCTAATTTATCATGCAATAAAAAGTAAAAAACAAGTTGTTACTGCGGTGGCTTAACTTAGACAAATATTTTTCTATCTATTATTAACAGGAGTCATTATGACAAATTCAATTAAACTGAATACGGGTAAAGCTTTTCCAAGTATTTCTGCAACATTATTAGACGGTACTCAAGTGGATCTAGGTAAAGCCTACGGTGGTGCAGATTGGCATATGCTGGTGGTTTATCGTGGCACACACTGTCCGTTATGTACTCGTTACCTTAATCTACTTGAAGAGCAAAAAAGTGCGCTTGCTGAAATTGGCGTTAGTGTACTTGCTGTATCTGCTGATTCAAAGGCACAGCTAACTGAGCATATGGAAAAATTAACCGTGAGTTATCCTATTGCCTACGGCTTAACTGAAGCACAAATGAAAGCGTTAGGTTTATATATTTCAGCACCAAGATCTGCTCAGGAAACGGATCATAACTTTGCTGAACCTGGGCTATTTATTATCAATGAGCAGGGCAATGTTCAGGCTGTGGATATTTCAAATGTGCCATTTCTTCGTCCTGAATTAGAAGTAGTTGTGCGCGGACTGAGTTTTGTTCGCAGTCAGGATGATTATCCTATTCGAGGGACTGTTGAATATTAATACTGGTTGTTTATTAATATTCATTATTTGTTAATCACCTTAATTTAATGGTATTAAGGTGATTAAGTACTTTAATTAATGACTTAACATTGAAATAACGGTGATCACTAATGTGAGGCTGAGACACCGATTAACGATTAGCATTTGTCGAGGAGAATTAAGCAAGGTTCTCATGACTACTCCAAAGTATGCCCAAGATAGGGTACATAATGTCATGATAACCAAAAAGGTAAGGGTGATTGTCACCACTTGCATTTTATAATCGCCAGAGATATCTATAAATTGAGAAAATGCCGTCATAAGCGGCTATCCAAGCTTTAGGGTTTAAAACTTGGATACCGAGGCCTGCTATAAAACCCGCTGAGTGTTTGTTACTAGGATCATTGTCAAACTGAAAGTTAGCGATGCCCCAAGCGACATATAATAAATATCCCGCCCCAAGAAACTTCAATGCACTATATAAAGTAGGGTAGGTCGTTAATACACCAAATAAACCAGCACTGACACCTGTAAAAATAGTTAATACACCAACAGATGTGCCAGCGACAAAGGGCAATGCTTGCGTTAAAACCATATCGATTAGAGATACCTAATAAGGTGATATTGCCTCCACCTGGGGTGATGGACATTGATAGGACAAAAAATAAAAAAGCAATGCCAACTTGAGTACTCATAAACAAGGATTCCAGTTAAGTTTGATAATAAAGGTAGTTTATAGTTTGTTGCAGGAATTAAATTGCTTTTTACGTTAGAATAATTGTCTTTATAGGCAGAATTATTCAGGATGTAGTATGAATAAGAAAGAAAACACTAAAGATGTGCTTGATAAGACAGATTTATCATTACTTAAGCATATCCAAAATGATGCTCGGATCAGTAATAGTAAACTTGCTGAAAAAATAAACCTAAGTGAAACACCATGTTGGAGACGTTGGAAAAAACTAGAGGATGATAACTATATTGAAGAATATAGAGCTATTCTCAATCACAAAAAACTTGGTTTTAGTGTTAATGGATTTACTCAAGTATCCTTAGGAAGTCATGCAGAGGAGAGTACTGATCTGTTTGAAGCCTTTGTTGCTGATACAGATTGGATCCCTATGTGTCATTGTATTACCGGTGGTGCAGATTATATTGTACAAATTATTGCTCAAGACTTAGATGAGTACTACGAACGTATTCATCAGTTAAGGCGTGTCCAAGGTGTAAGCGCATTACATTCTAGTATTTCTGTAAAAGAAATTAAAAGCAGTAACTTGCTACCTCTAGATTGAATGAGCCCTATTTACTAGCAAGGTTTTAATCGCCATCCTCTTTATAGAGCAATGGTATGTCAGAAAATAAACTAAAATGGCAGAACAAAATGCAAAATCTACTTTCTATTCGCTCTTATAGTAGTAAACCTGTTTGTCATTCTCATTCATTTAATCAGCTGGTGCTTCCTTTACGTGGTGTGATTAATATTAGAGTCGGAGATTTTAATGGTAAAGTTGCGCCAGGTGAGTGTGTCGTTGTAAAAGCCAGCGAAGCACATTTGTTTACTGCCGATTCAGAAGCGCGTTTTGTGGTTGCTGATATGCTTAGCCTGCCATCAAATATTGCCCTTTCTCGGCAAGTTGTTTTTGCCATTAATGCTTCGCTTGGCAGTTATTTAAGTTTTATCGAAAATCAGTTACAAAACCAAATCAATACAGAACTAGAAAAGGTGATGTTTGAAACCTTTTATTTACTACTCGCAGAACAAGCTTTATTACCTAAAATAGATGCTAGGGTAAGTGCTTCTCTTGCCTTTATCGAACAAAATATTGCTTCATCTTTGCAAATTAAATACTTAGCTAAAATTGCCTGTTTAAGTGAAACACAATTTAAAAAACTATTTAAACAACAGTTAGGCATGACTGTGATGCAATACGTAACTAAAATTCGCATGAAAAAAGCACAGGCTTTACTGACACATACAGATTATCCTTTGCAGATTATTGGTGAGATGGTTGGTTATCAAGAACTCTCCGCTTTTAGTCGAAAATTCTCTCAATACTTTGGTTTATCACCGACTAAGTTTAAAAAGTAAAATAGGTCGCTTTTGTTAAGGTTAGTGTCTTAATGGTTAAATCAAACTTCTTTTTTAAGGTAATCTTCTGTTATCAATTTCAGAAGAGAGTTTTAAAATGGAAAGTAACAGCGAACAATTAAAAGCTGTGTTAGCTATTGTGATTGCGAGTTTCCTGTGGGGGACAACGGGTACGGTTGCAAGCTTTGCACCTAGTATTAGTTCCATAGCTATTGGTGCCTTTGCTATGGGGGTAGGTGGGGTATTGTTAGTCTTTAATGCTCGTTATAAATTGTTAAAAGATATTCACCTGATACTTATTCACAGAAGAGTACTTATACTAGGTGGGCTTTCGGTTGCTATTTATCCGCTTGCCTTTTATAGCTCCATGCGTCTATCCGGTGTTGCAATCGGTACTGTTATTTCTATTGCCTCTGCGCCTTTTTTTGCTGTTATGCTTGAGTGTCTGATCAGTAAAAAAGGTTTCCCTGCAATGGATGATTAGCTTTGTGATTGGTACTGTGGGTATTGTGCTGTTAGTGGCGGGCAGAGAGCATCATCAGCAAATATCAGAAAATATTTTTCAACAGTATATTGGTATTATTTTAGGCTGTGTTGCTGGATTGACCTATGCGAGCTATTCATGGGCGACACGATCTTTGATTGAGAAAGGTATAGATTCACAATCGGCAATGTCTGCTTTATTTGGTTTTGCTTTGCAATTCTGTTATTGCCTTCGTTACTGTTTACTGGTGAGCATTTATTTTCAAGCGTAACTAATAGTCTTGTTTCTTTATATATGGCTATTATTCCTATGTTTGTTGGGTACTTATTATTTGCGTTTGGTTTAAAATCTATTGATGCTAGCAAAGCAACTCTAATTACTTTGATAGAACCTCTCGTGGCAACACTGCTTGCTATTTTTATCGTAAAAGAAAGCTTTGCACCTATCGGTATTTTAGGAATGTTTTTGGTTTCTCTGTGTATATTTCTTCAGGTATATAAGAAGCGTTCAGTGCAGACACTTACAATCGATTTCACATAATTATCATTCAGATATTACTCCCCTTTGTCCTTCAGTTTTTTCTCAGCCAGTCAAAAAAGGCTGATAGTGTTCATTATTTCTTCTAAAAAAAGCAATAAAGTGTAAGAAAAAAGTATTAAGGTGCAAGAAAAAGGGAACTTATAGCTTATGTCGAACTCAGCCTATTTATTGTTTTTGCTTATGATAGGGTAGCGGAAATTTATGTGGGCAAACAAAAAATACCAACCAATGCATTTCTTGGCATCTCTGGGTCATGTCGCTTACATTTTTTATTTTGTAATGATTTTTTAGGAGAGAGAAATGTCTTTATTTTTGCCCCGCTCGCTAGCAATGCTAGCCTGCTTAGGATTATTAACTGCCTGTATCGAAACAGATAGTGATGATACTTCAACCAGCACTTATGTGGTGTTTTCTATGAGCAGTGTTGAATCAGATTATCAAACCTTTCAGCAACGTGATTTAGACTACGATGGTAATGAAACTGATAGCGACGAAAGCGAATATATCTATAAAGATAGAGACTCCGATGATAGCACCTCGGTGGTATTTAATAGTGCTAATGATAGCGATACACAAACAGAGGATTTAGAGGTTGTCGCTATTACAGATATTAATGATATATACACGGCTTTAAGCATTGATGATGTCACAATTAAGGTGGACGGCACTAATTACAGTGGCGATTATATTTTAATTCAAGAAAAAAGTGGTGGTGATTTATATCCTGTTGTTATGTCTAATTTGGTGCCCTTAGCGAATACAGAACTCAGTGATGATATTTTTTGGCACAGTTCACATCGTTATTCGAATATTGCAGATGAAGATCGAATTTATCTTAATGATAGTGACGATGAAATATTGTATGTATTTGAACTAGAAGATGATTTGTTCACATATATTGATGCATTTGATTATCAAGATAATGACTTTTGGGTTAATGCAAGTGGTGATATTTTAACCCAGGAAACAAGTGATACCTCTGAAATGAGTTTATTGGATCGAAGTACGTCAGAAACGATTGTAGAGTCATTCTCAACCTCTAAATTATTACCTTTTGTATATGAGGGCGATTTTTATGTTGCGCGAACCAGTAGTACCAATATTTATGAGTTAGAGGCTGATACAAGTGATTTTTCTTGGTCAATAGATGATACTTGGGCCGATAATGATGATAGTTATAAACCAACTACAAATTCAGCCAGACGTGGTGATTTTGAGATGAATGCCAGTTGTGAGCTTTATGAATTTGATGATAGCAATCCTTTTTCAATCGAAATTAATCTGATTGATGATTTTTCTGCTAGCAACGGTCAATTAGCCGTTGCAGGTCAGGATGCATTATTTTGTGTAGATGCTGATAGCAGTGACAGTAGCGCGTTACCTATTATTATTAAGTTTGATACTGAGACCGAACCAGGATGTTAGTTTCAACGCCTCAATCGGTACTTTAGCCGATGCTACAGATTACTTTACAGTGATCAGTGATGACTTAATTATGTACTCTGAAAGCGAAAACGATACTTTCAACGAATATTATATTGATGTTGAAGCGGGCTTAGAAGAGACCTTTGAGGTCAGTGAAAGCAGTATTGTGACATTACAAACATTAGAAGATTAATCTCTATTTACTCATTCTCTGGTGACCTTTAACCAGAGAATGAGTCCTTTTAAATTCCTATTTATAAAAATATTAAATTCAAATAATAAGATAGAAGTGTATCGAAAGCGGTTATTAATTGCGCTAAATCAACTTAACTTGTTTCTCTTTTGAATAAAAGAATTTACAGCATTTTAGTTAACCTCACCTTAACCAGTTTTTAGATAACGTGACCACATAGTCAATTAATTTATATTTTGGGAGTTAAACATGACTACTCATAGCAACAGCTTAGGGACTCAACTCAAAGATCCGCAATCAAAGCCAAGGGCAAAATCAAGTTCTAAACTTGGTCTTTGGTTGGGCAATAAACACAAATTATTAATCGGTTATTTATTATTGTTAACGGTGCCTTTTTCGCAACTCAGATGCTCGATATGGACTCGAAAACAGGTTACGCGACTTTCATCAGTGTTGTAAACACACTTGCCGTGATGGCTTTCTTTGTGCAATTTCCATTAGGAAGTCGAATAAAGCAATTGCCTTTATTCGCTAATATCGATTGGAGTATTAAACGTCATAAACAAGTGGGTCAGTGGATTGGTATTATTTTTTTACTTCATCCTGTATTTATTCTTGCACCACGTTTTTTAATGTCCTTTCAAGATGGCTTAGATAGCGTTATTAAAGTATTAACTGCACCACAAATGCTAACGGGGCTGATTGCTTGGGTACTTATGATTGTTTGGGTTTTATTGTCTATTTTTAAAGAAAAATTGCCAATGCGTTATGAAACTTGGCGTTTAATGCATGTGCTTGGTTTTGTTGCCATTACAATATTAGTGACATTACACCTGACAAGTGTTGGCCAACATGGGCAGTTCCAACAAGGCTTCAATATATTTTGGTGGGCTCTCTGTGGCTTTTCCTTAATCATGGTGGCTTATAACTATTTAGTTAAACCCGCTCGTTTGCAAAAACAGCCATTTACTTTACAAAAAGTCGAAAGAGTCAGTAGTAGTGATTGGATGGTGACTGTTGAGAGTGAGCAAGGTAATAATTTCCATTTTGAAGCCGGTCAGTTCGTTTGGTTAAATAGCAGTGATTCTTCCTATGACGTGGATCAGCATCCTTTTTCTATTGCCTCTTGTCAGCATGATCTGCCTAAAATCTCATTTATTATTCGTGAATTAGGTGATTACACCTCAAATCTAGAAAAGTTAAATATTGGGCAACAGGTTTATATCGATGGCCCCTACGGCGACGATGAGTTTAAATGATAGCAATCAAGCGAAAGGCATTACTTTAATTGCAGGTGGTGCGGGTCTTGGCCCGATGTTGAGTTTATTACGTGGTTTAGTCGCTCGATATGAAACGCGACCTGTGCGCCTTATTTATGGCAATAATAGATTAGATCAAATGGTGCTTGTTGATGAAATCAAATCATTCGAGCAACAAATGGTTAATTTTAAGTTGCAGTTAGTGTGTCAGGAAGAGCTTCAACAAGGTAATAGTGAGGCAAATATTTACCAGGGTGTGATTGATGAAAACTGTATCGAAAATACTATAGACCCAACTCAAAGTGATCAATGGGCAGTGTATCTCTGTGGACCACAACCTATGATTGTTGCTGTTAAGAAAAGTCTGAAAGCATTACGTATTTCTAATGCCAATGTTCATTACGAACAGTTGTCGTTCTAGATTTAATTGAGAGGAAAACCCTATGCCTATTCATGAAATTGCAGGTTGTATTGGTTGTGAAACCTGTGTCGAAGTCTGCCCTACGGATGTTATTCAGTTTGATAAAAAAACAATAGAGCGGTGATCACTTATCCTGAAGATTGCCAGATCTGCCATTTATGCCGATTATATTGTCCCGTTGATGCGATCACGATTAACCCAGAAAAATCCATTCCTGTGATGGTTTCTTGGAGGTAACTGAAATGATTAAAAAAATGAATTTATCTCGCCGTCAATTTATCGGCGTTGCTGGCGGTGTTCTTGGTGCATCTGCCTTGGTCGCTTCAATACCCTCTGATAAAAGGGTAGGCCACCAGGTCCTCCTGTTGCGAGTAAAGCAAAAATAAAAACGGAAGATTTTAGTGTTGAGCATCATCAGGCTGACGTGTTGGTTATCGGAGGTGGTTTTGCTGGCGTGTTTGCCGCTGTTAAAGCACATGATGCGGGCGCTAAAGTGATGATGGTAGCAAAAGGTGGAGTAGGGACTTCTGGTTTAAGTCCCTTTGCTAAAGGCGTATTTAGTTATGATCCTAAAACGGCAAAAATGAGTGTTGATGAGTTTGTAGCTAAAGTCTCTGAATCTGCGATTAATACTAATAACCCTGTATTCACACGTCAATTAGCTGAGCACTCATACGATCGTGTACAGGAGTTAAAATCATGGGGCTTTTTTGATTCTCCTTTAAGTCGAAATAGCTTTATGTTGCCAATACAGGAACGTGAGATCCCTGTGGTTGAACGTGTCATGGTAACGCACTTATTAAAAGAGAAAGGTCGTGTTGTGGGGGCATCTGGTTTTAGTTTAAATACTAATAAAGTGATTCACTTTAATGCTAAAACCGTTGTTTTATGTACCGGTTCTGGTGGTTTTAAACCAAGTGGTTTTCCCGTTTGTGATTTGACTCATGATGGCACTATCATGGCTTATAATATTGGCGCAAAAGTAACAGGTAAAGAATGGAATGATGGTCATCCTGGCTCAGCGGTTAACTCGGGGTCATGTTATGACAACTGGCATGGGCAAATAGAAGAAAAACCTTCAATTACGAGTGTTATGGTTAATCACCACCTTGGAGTAGATGCAAACTATCAAGCTTATACCACAGGAGCCCCTGTTACTATGGGGCCACCACAGCCAGGACAAAAAAAGCAAAAAGCCGAAACTAGTGAAGGTCCTTATGTACCACTTGCCTTTAGACAAACAGATATGCCACCGCCACCACAACCAGATAGAGGTTTATTATCAATATTTTCTGGCAAAGGGCATTCAGGCCCTCCTGGAATGGGCGGTGAACAGGTTGGTGGTTCTACCGCGGGTATGGCGATTCATAAATCAGAGGGCATTGTACCTATTGATGAAACGGGGTTAAGTACTGTACCTGGCCTTTATGCAGCAGGTGATGCATTAGGCTCTTACATGTCGGGTGGTATTTATACTCAAATAGGTGGTTCTGTCGCCGGTTCTGCAGTGCAGGGGACTTTTGCAGGTGAAGTCACGCCAAGGCAAGTAAACAACTTGATTTCATTACTTTAACAGATAAAAGATTTGCGCAAATTAAAGAGGAGATTTTAGCCCCTTTAAAACGTCAAAATGGCTATAGTCCAGCATGGGTGACACAGGTTTTACAGGGAATAATGATCCCCAATTTTGTGTTATATATTAAAAAAGATCGCATGATGCAAGTCTGCTCTGGCTTATGTTGAAGAGTTAAAAGAGCACCACGTTCCTATGCTAATGGCGGATGATTTGCATAAGCTACGCTTGGCACATGAAACTGAAAATATGATCATTACCGCTGAAATGAAGTTAAAAGCCTCATTAATGCGAACAGAAAGCCGTTGTAGTCATTATCGACTCGATTACCCTGAAATTGATAATAAAAACTGGGAAGCTTGGATTAACATTCACCAAGATGATCAAGGGAAAATGGTGTTCGAGAAACAACCCTTTGCTTCATGGCCAAAATTTAGTTAATAGATTAAAACAAATGACAGCTAAAGTGAAACCTTGCTTTAGCTATTGTTCACAGCATATTGGTTGCAATAGCCTTGGTTCAAGATTACATTAATTGTCTATTTAAAATAAGGAATTTTATGCTAACTTGCAACGAATACGATGTGATTGAATTAGTCTGTTTGTTTCATTACCCAATCAAGTTAACTATGAAGCAGGGAGAGGAAATATCAGGTATTGCTGTTGATACGCAACCGAATGAACGTCTTAAAATAGAGGTTGATGGTGTTGCAACCTTAGTTTCTTTAAATGAAATTGCTAAGTTACAAGTGTGTATAGATAATCCTCATATCAAAGAGTTAAACTTTCACTAATCATCATTATTTTTCATCTTTTGGGGGATATTATGAAAATACAAACAATTCGCTGGCAAGATGCATTGCCTATTCGGCATCAAGTATTATGGCCAAATAAAACACCTGAATTTTGTAAAATAGAAGATGATGAAAGTGGATACCATTATGGTGCTTTTATAAATGATAAATTAGTGTGTGTAGCCTCTATTTACATTGAAAACCAGAGTGCAAGATTAAGAAAATTCGCAACTTTAGAAAATTATCAAGGTAAAGGCATTGGTTCCAAAGTACTTACTTACATTTTGCAAGAGCTAGCTGATATAGATATTACCTACTTTTGGTGTGATGCTAGAACAACAGCATTGGATTTTTACCAAAGGTTCGGTTTAGAGAAAGAGGGAAGTGTGTTTGAAAAATCTGGCATTGCTTATTATAAAATGGCGATGAAGATAAATCGCCATACATAAAATAATTGTAACCTACTGTTTACCAAAATAAAGGGTAAATAGAAGGTTACAAATAATTATTTAACTTCTTTCCCCGACGCTTGCAAATCAGCATGGTAAGAAGAACGTACTAATGGTCCGCAGGTCGCGTGTTCGAATCCTAGTTCTCTTGCTTTTAAACCTAGTTCATCAAATTCTGCTGGTGGTACATAACGCTCAACAGCTAAATGATCTAAACTTGGTTGTAGATATTGACCCAGTGTCAACATGGTGACGCCATGTGCATTAAGATCTACTAATACCTGCTCGATCTCTTCGTTTGTTTCTCCAAGACCCATCATTAAGCCCGATTTAGTTGGGACTTCAGGGTGTTGCTCTTTGAATTTTTGTAATAGCTGTAATGACCATTTGTAATCAGCGCCAGGGCGAACTTGTTTATAAAGATGTGGTGCCGTTTCAAGGTTATGATTAAAGACATCTGGTGGGTTATCCACAAAACACGCCAAAGCTTTATCCATGCGACCTTTGAAATCAGGTACTAGAATTTCAATTTTAATATTTGGGCTTAAAAGACGAATTTCACGAATACAATCAGCAAAATGCTGAGCACCACCATCACGCAAATCATCACGGTCAACTGAGGTGATTACAACATATTTCAGCTTCATATCTTTGATTGTTTCTGCTAGTTTTTTTGGCTCTTCAGTATCAACAGCTAATGGCTTACCATGGCCAACATCACAGAATGGGCAACGACGAGTACAGATTTCACCTAAGATCATAAAGGTTGCAGTACCGTGGTTAAAACATTCATTTAAATTAGGGCAAGAGGCTTCTTCACAAACAGAGTGGAGTTTATTTTTACGCAGTGCTTGTTTAATTTCTGTCACACGAGTGTTGTCAGATTTTAATTTTATTTTCATCCAAGCTGGCTTTTTTAAAACCGACTGTCTATCCGATGGAATGACTTTAATAGGAATATGAGAAAGTTTATCGGCATCGCGCAGTTTTTTACCAGCAGTCAGCTGGCTAGGTTTATTACTCATGAAAAAATACTCTCTATTTGTGAATATTGTAGTTTTTGATTCAACTTTTCGATTAAAAGTGGTGCAAGTTCTGAAGCATTGAGGTCAATGCCTTCATTTTTGCATTGTGTCATTTCAAGACCAATATAACCACAGGGATTTATTTGTAAAAATGGAGAAAGGTCCATATCTACATTAAGTGCTAAGCCGTGGAACGAGCAACCTCGGCGAATTTTTAAACCTAATGAGGCAATTTTTTTACCATCAACATAGACGCCAGGTGCCTCACTTTTGGCGTAGGCCTCGATATTATACTGATTGAGTAAATCAATGATACCTTGTTCAATGATAGTAACTAAACTACGAACATTAAAGTCTTTTCGACGTATGTTAATGAGCAAATAAACGATTAACTGACCAGGACCATGGTAAGTAATTTGGCCTCCACGATCACTTTTTACCACTGGAATTTCTGTTTGTTGTAACAGATGTTCGGCTTTACCTGCTGTGCCTTGAGTAAATACTGGCGGGTGTTCCACAACCCAAATTTCATCGACTGTATTGTCGTCGCGTGCATTGGTGAAGTCACTCATTGCTTGCCAAGTTTCAAGGTAGGGCTGTTTTCCTAAATAACGGAGTGTGAGTTGGTCAGTTAAGTCAGTCATGATTTTTCTACAAAATATATCGGACAGATTCAAGCTTATTAAGCTCAGTATAAATAGTTTCGATCAGCGCTTTAGAGTCCACGGTAACAGGAATACTTATGGATTGATAAGTACCTTTTGAACTTGGTTTCACCGTTGGCGCGTAATCACCAGGAGCATGTTTTTGAATAACAGACAAAATATCTTCCATTAATGTGGGACCGGCAATGCCCATCACTTTAAATGCGAAAACACAGGGAAAATCTAATAGTTCATCGAAGTGGGTGTTAAGTGCCATAAATATAATCCGAAGCTGTGGCTAATCAGGTTTGTGTTATCGAGTTTTCTTTGAAGAATCGAGTATTAAAGCCTGAATAGTTATAAAAAGTTAAACATAAAAAAGCGAGGCATCAAACCTCGCTGTGTATATGGGGATGAATTTATCCAAACCAACCTATAAAGAGTAATTTAATGTAATCAATTAATTGGCTAAATAAACTGCCTTCTTCAATGGTTTCAAGCGCTATCAAATCGTAAGTAGCCACATTTTCATCGGAAAAGGAGTAATTTACCTGTCCAACTACATCACCCTTTTGAATAGGCGCGCGTAATTCATTGCTGATAATAAAATCTGCTTGTAGATTTTTAGCTTGCCCACGTGGCAACGTAATAGGAGTATCAACAGCAACACCTAAACGGATCATTTCTTGGTCACCCATCCAAATGCGCTCTGTTGCTAATTGCTCACCGGCTTTGTAAGGTGTCATTGTTTCAAAGAAACGGAAACCCCAGTTAAGCAATTTTTTGCTCTCTACTTTACGTGCAGAATCTGATTTTGTACCCATCACAACACTGATTAAACGCATATCATCTTTGGTTGCAGATGAAATTAAGCTATAACCCGCTTCGCTAGTATGGCCTGTTTTAATGCCATCAACGTTCAAGCTTTTGTCCCACAATAGACCGTTACGGTTATATTGAACAATACCATTGAATTTAAATGATTTTTCACTGTAAATTCGGTACTCATCTGGCACATCAGTAATCAGTGCTTTAGCTAAAATTGCCATATCTGTAGGGGTAGTGTAATGATCATCAGAATGTAAACCGTGGCTATTCACAAAATGAGTATTGTTCATGCCTAATTGCAGTGCCCAAGAATTCATTAAATCAGCAAAGGCACTTTCGCTACCGGCGATATGCTCAGCCATTGCAACACAGGCATCATTACCTGATTGTACAATAATACCTCGATTTAAGTCTGCAACAGTGATTTCTTTTCCTACTTCAATAAACATTTTTGAAGATTCAGGGAAGTTTTTAGACCATGCTTTTTCAGAAATAGTAACCTTGTCTTCTAAGTTTAGATTTCCCTGTTTAAGCTCTTGTCCGATGATATAACTGGTCATCATCTTAGTTAGGCTGGCCGGTGCAAGCAGAGTATCACTATTATTTTCTGATAGTACTGTGCCAGAGGCAAAATCAACTAATAAATAACCTTTTGCGCCGATAGCTGGAGCATTGGGGATCACGCGAGGGGCCGCAAGTACGTTAAAACTGAGGGCGAAAGTGATAAGCAACAGGCTTATTTTTTTCATCTGTTTTACCTTTGAATTAATGGAATATAAAAATGTGTCAATACTATACCCGTTATCATTCGAGAAGCAAAATGCTACAGGGCATGAAGTATTAATACACACAATGAAATAGACATAATAAAAGCTAGTGTTTTATTTATTATGTAATAAATAATGAGTATTTTTCATTACTTTAACGATTGATTTTAGTCAGTTTATTTCCATTAAAGTTCAGTGGTTCCATTTTGGTGCAATAGCTCAGAATCTAGCGCACTGATTTGGTGCTTGTTTGATGTGTATTTTACATGAATAAATATAAGTCGTTGTTTTTAATGTTTTTTTATTTTTGGCACGCTACTTGTAATGTCACTGTAAACAATAACGAATGACCAACCCAATTTATAAGGAAGTTTTATGAAAATGTTAACCGCAATAATCAAACCATTTAAATTAGATGACGTACGTGAAGCCATCATGGAAGCAGGTATTTCTGGTGTTACGGCCTCTGAAGTAAAAGGGTTTGGTCGTCAAAAAGGTCACACTGAGTTATATCGTGGCGCTGAGTACCAAGTCGATTTCTTACCTAAAGTAAAATTAGAAATCGCAGTGAAAGATTCTGATGTTGAAGTGTTAGTTGAAGCAATTACCAAAGTCGCTAACACAGGTAAAGTTGGAGACGGCAAAATATTTATTCAGCCTCTTGAACAAGTAGTACGTATTCGTACTGGTGAAGTAGACGAAGAAGCACTTTAAAATATTTAATTAAAATTTTTGTATAAAGGAAAATACCATGGAAAATACAGTTACTGAGCTTCGGTTCGCCCTCGACACCTTTTATTTTTTAATGTCTGGTGTTCTAGTTATGTGGATGGCTGCAGGTTTTGCAATGCTAGAAGCTGGTCTTGTTCGTTCTAAAAATACGACTGAAATATTAACTAAAAATATCGTGTTATATGCAATCGCTTGTACCATGTTCTTATTAGTTGGTTACAACATCATGTATGTTGATAATGCTGAAGGCGGTTGGTTACCTTCATTTGGTGCATTAATTGGCTCACAAGCTGAAGGTGCAGATCACTCTTTAGAGTCTGACTTCTTCTTCCAAGTTGTATTCGTTGCTACAGCGATGTCAATTGTTTCTGGTGCCGTTGCTGAACGTATGAAGTTATGGGCATTCTTAATCTTTACTGTTGTATTAACAGCTTTCATCTACCCAATCGAAGGTTACTGGACTTGGGGTGGCGGTTTCTTAAGCGTCGCTGGCTTCTCTGACTTCGCTGGTTCAGGTATTGTTCATATGGCTGGTGCAATACTGCATTATCTGCTGTTATCCTACTAGGTGCTCGTAAAGGTAAATACGGTAAAAACGGTAGTGGTTCACCCAATTCCAGGTTCAAACATGCCACTTGCAACTTTAGGTACATTTATCCTATGGATGGGTTGGTTCGGTTTCAACGGTGGTTCTCAATTACTAATCTCTGATGCTGAAAATGCAAGTGCTGTTGGTCTTATCTTTGTAAATACTAATGTCAGCCGCTACAGGTGCAATTGCCGCTCTTCTTGTGAGCAAAATGAAATGGGGTAAAGCAGATTTAACTATGGTATTAAACGGCGCATTAGCTGGCCTAGTTGCAATTACTGCAGATCCATTATCACCTTCACCTCTTTTGTCGCCGCAATCGGTGCAGTAGCTGGTGTGATTGTTGTATACAGCATCATTACTTTAGATAAACTAAAACTAGATGATCCAGTAGGTGCAATCTCAGTACATGGTGTATGTGGTTTATTCGGTCTATTAGTTGTACCTCTTTCAAATGACGGTGCTTCATTTGGTGCTCAAATCTACGGTGCGGTTGTTATCTTCGGATTCGTATTTGTCGCTTCATGGATTGTTTGGAGTATCATCAAAGTTACAATGGGTATCCGTGTTAGCTCTGAAGAAGAAGATGCAGGTATGGATTTACATGACTGTGGTGTAGAAGCTTACCCAGAATTCACTGATTAATTGTTAAATAACTAAGTGATACATTAATTACTTAAATAAGTTAACAACCTAAACATTAAAAGCCTTATCATGTAAATGATAAGGCTTTTTCATTTTAAGGGCATTAATTGATTATTACGGCAGATACACGTGAGTTTAGGTTGAAGTTAATACAAGGCATACAAAACAATAATTCCTCGAAGTTAAAAATATACTTATAAACAAATCATCCCCTCCAGTTATAATAGTTTTTGGCATAGTTATTGCTGTTTAGACTATGTGTGTCAAAAAAGAGATAAATATTATGAATCTGAATACATCTGCTTTATTTAATGATCTCACCCTTACAGGGATTACAGAGCAAAGGTTTAGAGAATGACCTTGTTAACCAATCAACAAAGTCATCTACACCTGAATTTTCAAAAATGTTGCAACAAGCGATAGACAATGTAAATGGTCTACAACAAGAAACAGGTGACCTGCGTAATCGTTTTGAAATGGGTGATGAACAAGTTAGCCTTGGTGACGTTATGGTTGCATCTAATAAATCGAGTCTTGCTTTTGAAGCAACGGTAGAGGTTCGAAATAAGATGGTTGAAGCTTATAAATCTGTTATGAGTATGCCTGTTTAGGCGAATAAGTGTAGAAGTAGGGAATAAATAGTGGCTGAAACTGATAATAATGCAAAAATGTTGCTTGAAGATAATGGCATTGGCTCAAATGATGACGCCATAGTCACACCTGAAAAAGGTGCTATCGCTTCATTCTTTTCAAATGTTGACGTATTGCGTCAAATTAGCATGATCATCGGTTTATTAATTGTTCTCTCGATTGTTATTATTCTGTGGTCCTGGGGAAAAGAGGCTGATTATCGTCCTTTAGGTACCTATAAAACAGAAGAACTGATCACTACCTTAGATTTTCTTGATCAACAGAAGGTCGAATATAAAATTGAAGGTGATTCAATTTTAGTTATGGTGAGTGAATACCAAAAAATTAAATTATTAATGACCCGTGCAGGCTTGACGGATGAAGAAAGCGAAAGTGGCGATAATATTTTAATGCAGGACATGGGCTTTGGTGTTAGCCAACGTGTTGAGCAGGAACGCTTAAAATTAAGTCGTGAACGACAATTAGCATTAGCAATCCAGGCCATGAAGAATGTCACTAAAGCACAGGTCTTACTAGCTATTCCTAAACAAAGTGTTTTTGCCCGTAAAGAAGCACAGGCGAGTGCAACGGTTGTGGTAACTTCTGCTCGTTCTTACAGCCTTTCTCCCCAAGAAATCGATTCAATCGTTGATATTGTTGCTTCTGCTGTACAGGGCTTATCACCTAACAGTGTGACGGTTAGTGACCAGCGAGGACGTTTATTACATTCTGGTAGTAAAAGTGGACTATCGGCACAATCTAGTAAAGAGTTTGCCTTAGAGCAGGAACGTGAAGAAGAGTATAAATCGAAAATAGATGCGATTTTAATACCTGTTTTAGGTTTGGCAAATTACACCTCTGAAGTCGATTTGATGATGGACTTTACGGTAGTAGAAGAAACAAAAGAAGTTTTAACCCAGCTAATCAGGCTGTGCGCAGTGAAATGCTGGTTGAAACTAAATCATCAAGTTCTACAGTTGGTAATGTCCCTGGCGCATTAACCAATCAGCCTCCTGCTAATGGTGCTATTCCTGAAGAATTAAGGGATGCAAATAATTTATTAAATGGTGGTGAAGGAAATTCACATAATGAATCAACTCGAAATTATGAAGTTGATACCACAGTCACACATATCAAACATAAAGTTGGTAAAGTTGACCGCCTTGCTGTTTCGGTTGCGATGGATTATGTTGCGGTAGAAAATGCAGAAGGTGAAGTCTCATTGGTTCCACCAAGTGATGAAGAAATTGAAAACATTCGTCGTTTGTTAGTCGGCGGTCTTGGCATTAATAGTAATCGTGGTGATATTTTAGAAATTGTCGCTGTGAAGTTTAATCGCCCAGATATTGAAGCGATACCCGAAGAAGATTTCTGGAAAACAGAAGCCTTCGAAGGATATGTACGCTTTGGTGGTAGTATGTTAATTATTTTATTAACATTACTCCTTATTGTTAGACCTATTATGAAAAAACTACTTTACCCTGAAACAATGGAACAGGTTGAAGAGTATGATTTAGGTGGCGCAATTGGCTCTATGGGAGATGATAACTTACAATTATTGAATGATGATGAAAAAGATGGTGTAGAATTTGATCTCAATAATGGCATGATCACATTGCCTGACTTACATAAAGATGAAGATCTCTTAAAAGCAGTACGAGCGCTCGTTGCAAATGAGCCTGGTTTATCAGCACAAGTAATTAAAGAATGGTTGATTTTTGATGGCGGATGATACAGTAGAAAATAAAGATGCTAATGGTGCGACAGAGTTTGATGTTAATGACCTCTCTGGGGTGGAAAAATCTGCATTACTCATGCTTAGCTTAACACCTGAGCATGCGACTGCAAATATTTCGAAATTTAGAACCTAAGCAGGTACAAAAGCTAGGTATGCAGATGGTCGCCTTAAAGGACTCTTCACAGAATAAAGTCTCTAGTGTACATCGTGCTTTTATCGAAGATATTCAAAAATATAGTAATATTGGTTTGGATAGTGAAGACTTTGTTCGGGCGTCATTAATTGAAGCTCTGGGTGAAGATAAAGCTGGGCACCTTGTTGACCAAATTATTTTAGGTAGTGGTTCGAAGGGGCTTGATTCATTAAAATGGATGGATGCACGTCAAGTAGCTTCTATTATTCAAAATGAACATCCACAAATACAGACCATTGTTTTATCGTATTTAGATCCGGAACAATCTGCTGAAATTATTACTCAATTTCCAGAAAAAATACGTCTTGATCTAATGATGCGTATTGCTGACTTGGAAGAAGTACAACCCGTCGCACTACAAGAGCTTAATGAAATTATGGAGAAACAGTTTGCAGGTCAAGCTGGTGCTCAAGTCGCTAAAATGGGCGGTACCAAAGTCAGCGCGGATATTATGAACTACTTGGATACTAGCATTGAAGGCCCGTTAATGGATTCTTTACGAGAAACTGACGAGGATATGAGTCAGAAAATTCAAGATCTTATGTTTGTATTCGATAATCTTATTGATCTTGATGATCGTGGTACTCAGGCTTTATTACGTGAAGTGCCAGGCGAGCAATTGCAACGTGCATTGAAAGGTGCGGATGAACAGCTGAAAGAAAAATTCCTTTCTAATATGTCGAAACGTGCCGCAGAAATGCTTGCCGATGATTTAGAAGCAATGGGGCCAATCCGTATTAGTGAAGTAGAAGTCGCACAGAAAGAAATACTTACTATTGCGCGTCGTTTATCTGACGCTGGTGAGATCATGCTTGGTGGCGGTGGTGGTGACGAGTTCTTATAAATACTGACAGTCTTTTCTGACTCCGTTAGTTTTTCATTGAAATTTAGTCAGTATCAATAGCAATATAAAGGTTGGTAGTTAATGGCAGAAACAAAAGATAGTGTCGAAAACTGGGCAATACCTGATTTAAATAACAGCGAAGAGGATAGCGAAAAAGAAAAATCATTATTTGGCAAGCCTGCTAGTTGGTATAAAAAACAAGAAAACCCCGTTGTTAAAGAAGAGGAAGATACAGAAGAGCAATTAACCCCTTTAACCTTGGATGATATTGAAACCATTAGACAATCTGCCTACGAAGATGGTTTTAATGAAGGTAAAGAAGCTGGTTTTGCAAAAGGATTAGAAGAAGGTAAAGCTGAAGGTCTTGATGTTGGTCATGCGGAAGGAGTTGAGAAGGGCAAAGAAGAAGGATTGTCCCAAGGTGAAGATCAAATTAAGCAACAAGTTAGTGTTTGGGAATCGCTTATTGAACGCTTACATAATCCGCTTGAAAAGCTAGATGAGAATGCTGAATATCAATTAATTCGCTTAGCAACTAGCCTTGCTGAGCAGATAACACGTTGTGAATTACTTACCTCTCCACAGATTATTTTACGTGCTTTAAAACAAGCCGTTGATGTATTACCCATTAGTGAACAAAAGCTCACCATATATTTGCATCCGGATGATTTATTATTTGTACAAGATGCTTACTCGCAAGAACAGTGTCTGCAAAGAGGTTGGGATCTGCAATCTGAACCAGCTTTATTAAGAGGTGATTGCCAAATTCAGACACAGGCCTCTAGTATTGATTACACCTTTAATAGCCGTGTTGAGCAGGTATTAAAAAACTTTTTAAAGAAAATCATGGGCAATTACCCACTAAAAATGATGATTCAGATTTAAGCCATGATGAACCTTTAGTCGCTTCAAATATCACTATTCCTGAGAATGAGATTGCTTCAGATAATGTGCCCCCATCAGATGAAAGTGATGTAACATCTGAAACAGAAACCTCCCCAAAAAATGAAAGTGTAGATGAATAATTTAGCGGATCGTCTTGGTCAATATAAAGCAGGGGAAACAATTACGAAGCCAACGGTTTCTGGAAAACTGGTGCGAGTTGTCGGGTTAACCTTAGAGGCGGTTGGTTGTACTGTCGCTGTGGGTAGTTTATGCCAAGTTGAGACGACCGATGGTTTTATCGATGCTGAAGTAGTTGGTTTTTCAGGGGAACGACTTTTTTAATGCCTAGTGAGCGATTAACTGGTGTTGTTCCTGGCGCTCGTGTTATTCCACAATCTGAGGCGCAGGGTATTCCTGTTGGTATGGAGTTACTTGGTAGAGTCTTAGATGGCATTGGTAAGCCGATTGATGGTAAAGGCGAAATTATTACCGCACAAACCAGTCAATATAATAACCCTCGTATTAATCCTCTTAGTCGAAAAGCCATTAAACAACCCATTGATGTGGGGATTAAAGCTATTAATGCATTACTTACCGTTGGCCAAGGTCAACGTATGGGGTTATTTGCAGGATCAGGTGTGGGTAAAAGTGTTTTATTAGGAATGATGACACGAGGCACAAATGCTGATGTAGTTGTAGTGGGATTAATCGGTGAACGTGGCCGTGAAGTAAAAGAGTTCATTGAAGAAATTTTGGGTGAAGAAGGGCGTAAGCGTTCTGTTGTGATTGCCGCCCCTGCCGATGCTTCGCCACTAATGCGCTTAAAGGGCTGTGAAACATCTTTGACGATTGCAGAATACTTTCGTGATCAAGGATTAAATGTATTGTTATTGATGGATTCGTTAACTCGCTTTGCACAGGCACAACGTGAGATTGCTCTGGCAATTGGTGAACCGCCAGCAACGAAAGGTTATCCGCCTTCAGTGTTTGCAAAACTACCTGCTTTGGTTGAACGTGCAGGTAATGGTAACGAAGGGCAGGGATCTATCAGTGCTTTCTTTACTGTGTTAACAGAGGGAGATGATTTGCAGGACCCAATTGCCGATGCTTCACGTGCTATTTTAGATGGGCACATCGTTCTTTCTCGTGAACTAGCTGATTCAGGACACTTTCCTGCAATTGATGTGGGTAAATCGATTAGTCGTGTTATGCCGATGGTGACCTCAGATGAACACCAAACACTTGCTCGAGTGTTAAAACAAGCTTATTCATTATATCAAGAGAATAAAGAACTTATTACTATTGGAGCATATTCACGAGGAAGCGATCCTCGTATTGATAAAGCCATTGTTATCCGACCTAAGCTGGATCACTTCTTGCAACAAGGAATGAAAGACAGTATCAGTTATAACGATTGTTTGACACAGCTTGCCACTTTGACGCAGGAGTTTGTAAACAGTTAGGAGCGACTTCAAAATTGCTTGCGTTGTTGCTTTCAAAATAACCCGTTAAGGCTTTTTGAAAACAATTTAGCACCAGTGATTATGTAACGATTCCAAAATAGGAGTGGAACATGGCTAAAAATGCATTACAGCTTGTTTTTGAACAACGAAAAAAACAAGTCGAACAAGCGCTACAGACTTATCAACAATCACAAAAAGCCCTTTTTGAACAGCGTCAGCAATTACAATCTCTGCATCAATATCGTCGTCAGTATATTAATCAACTTAGTGAAAAAGGCTCGCAGGGTTTGTCTATTTCAGACTTAGGCAAATACCAACAGTTTATTGTTCAAATCGATAAGGGAGTAACGAAGCATCAACAGGGCTTAGTTAAATATGAGCATGCAGTCCACAGAAATAAGAACTTGTGGATTAAAGCACAGGTAAATTGCAAAGCAATGGGGATGTTACTCGATAATAAAGCGAAAAAAGAAGCGCTTATCGTCGCCAAAAAAGAACAGCTGTTACTTGACGAATTTGCGACTTTTCAACATTTTCAAAAACAATCTGGTCTATAACTTGCTTTGTTTCTTAGTTAAGCCCTAAAAATTGTTGTTAATGGCAATAATTGCCCTCTACAGAGAGAATTTAAAATGCAATCAATATTACTAGCAACACCTAATAAAGCCTCTAAATTAGAGATGAGTAGTGAACAAAAACTCTCTGGTGATGCAATAACTTCTCAAGGGAAAACCGATGAAGGGAAAAAGGCAACAGGATTTGCCTCGATCTTAGATCAAACTGTTGCTGAAAAAACAGAGCAAGATAATAAAGCCTCAAAAATCAAAAATGAGACTTCAAGTAGCGAATTATTATCAAAGTCATTAACAGCAAAGGAAGTTTCAAAAGCTGAAAAAGTTGCTCCAGTATTAGCTGACAGCAATCAAGATCCCGAGGCTAAAAATAAAGACAGTAACAATGATGATAGTTCGATACAGTTAAAGACTGATTCAAGTGTTAAGGGCAATTTAGAGGAAAGTCTAAAAGTTGAGTCATCTGTAGGAAAATCGCAGAAGACTGATGATGGATTAATTGAGACAGAATTTGATGACGATACTGCTAGTCAAAAAGTGAATAAAGAAAATATTGTAGCTCCGTTATCTGCTGATAAAACGCAAGTTGTAAATAGCGAAAACGATATTATTTCGCCCATTCAAGCACAATCAGTGAAAGAAAACTCCAAAAGTGATGCTGAGTTCCAGGAAAAACAAGTGACTCTGAGCAGTGAGCCTTTATCTGTTGTTACCTCCTCTCAAAATAAAGACTTTTCGAAATCAAAGTCAGAATCAAGTGCTGTGATAGATGAGACTAAACAAGTAGATAGTTCAGCAAATAATCAACAGTTAGATGAGACTAAACAAGTAGATAGTGCAGACAAATAATCAGCAGTTAGATGAGGCTCATCAAACTTTTAATCAAGGCATTGAGCTTGAAGAAAAAGTAGAGTTTGTTGATGCTTCATCCATAAGCAATGAAGTACTTTCTAGTAATGTCGCTGATATATCTGTTGAAAAAGACGCAAAGCAAACTAAGGAGCAGAATACAACTGACTTTTCTAAAGAGGCTTCGCAGGCTGACTCACAATTATTGGAACAAAGTGAAACGGCTATTAGTGATGCTTTAGCGGTAAATACTAAGACTCAGACATCGGAGAACTCAGAAGGCTCATTAGAAGAAACTGAATTAGTTGAAGGTACACCAAAAACTGACCTTCAGTTGGCTAAAGATATTCCTTCTGAAATTGAAGATCCTTCTCATACATCGGGTAAAAAGAATATTTCTGATATTGACGTTTCCCCTATAGCTACTGCTAATAAACAGGTAGTAGAAGAATCGATAGAAATAGATGCATCAGCAGAAAATAGTGAATCAGACAAACAAAATTTAACCAAGCTAAGTGCACAAGCAAACCAGTTAGAAAATAATATTCTTAATGAAAATAAAACGATAGATGCTAATGAAAATGAAGCAGAAGTGCTTTCAACTGACTCTGTAAATAAACTGTCAAATGAGCAAACAGAGGAGCAACCGCCAGAAACTATGGCAGGGAGTGTAAGTACTTCAAATGTTCAAACCCGAGTGGTAAATGAAAACAGTGAGCAACTTGATGAGCAAGCCCCCTGAAAGTGAAGAACAGGAAATTTATGCACTTTCGGAGTCTGATGAACAGGTTAGTGAGCAATTTATTAATCCTATCTTGGCACAAATACAAGCGGCACAAAACACAGATACAAAAGTCACTAATAACAAAACACAGGCATTAGGCATTAGTAATGTAGATAAGGATGGCAAAAAAGGAGATAAAGCCAGTGCTCAAGATGTTGCTAAAACTCTTAGCAAAGTCAATACGACTAATATTGAAAATGTATTAGCAGAAAGTACTGCAGAATCACTAGCAACAGAAAAAGATATGGTAAACAAAGCAAACCTTTCTGCGAATGAAAAAATTGAAGGTATGTTGGCCAATTTCAGAGCTGAAGCCTCTAAACCTGTTTTTAATCAGAGTACAGATAGCCACTCTCTTAATAGCTTAGGTATTGCTAGTGCGAGTGCTGATAAATTACTTAATCAAACTCAAGCAAGTATTACTAATCCGGTATTACAATCATCATCGTTACAGCAACCACTTGAATTACAGTCAAAACAGGTCACTGCTATGGTTGGTGAACGTATCATGATGATGTTAAATCAAGGAAAACAAGAGGTCACTATACGTCTTGACCCAGCAGAACTAGGTTCAATGCATATAAAAATGCAGGTACAGCAAGAGCAATTGCATGTCGCGATCCAAACCCAAGTTGGGCAAAGTCGTGATATCATTGAGCAAAATCTTCCAAGGTTACGTGAACAACTCGCCCAGCAAGGTATTAATTTAGGTGAAGCAAGTGTCGAGCAACAAAGTAAACAGAATCAATCAAATTCTCAAGGTTCATCTCACTCAGCTGGCTCTGCGCAGGGTTCAAGCAACCTAGGGGAAGGTTTTGTTGAAGAGCAAAGCGAGTTTTTTCCGACACAAATACCGCTTCCTGCTCAAGGAATTGATTATTATGCATAATAGGATCTGGATTTGTTGCCGATATGCATTAAAATTAGTGCCAATACATTAAGTTATCAGTAGGAGTATAGGCATATGGCAGACGAAGACGGACAAGAAATGTCCTTAGATCAAGAGGGAGGAAAAAAGGCGGTAAGAAAAAGTTAATCATTATTATTGTTGCTGTTGTATTGTTACTCGGCGGGGGAGTCACGCTTATTTTTTATTATTTGCTGGTGATGATAGTGCAGAGCAAGCAGAAACAAGCGAACCAGCTGATGCAGGAGGTGAACAGGATGTTTCAAGTTTATCCGCGACTTATGTTGCAATGCCTCGGCCCTTTGTTTTTAATGTAATGGATGGAAAGCGCGATCGTTTAGTGCAAATAAAAGTGCAGTTACTGGTACGTGGTTATGAAAATGAGACTCTTGCTAAAAAACATATTCCTTTATTAGAAGGTACATTAGTTCGTGTTTTTGGTGTCGCTAGTGTTGCTCAACTGCGTAATCCTGAGGGTAAAGATCAGATAAGAGAGCAGGCTTTAATTGAGCTTAATAAAGAAACTAAAAAGCTAGAGGGTAAAGAGCTTATCCACACGGTTTTATTCACAGGTTTTGTTTTACAGTAATGTTGACACTTTTTTAATTACTAAGGTTTTTTATGGCAGATCTATTATCCCAAGACGAAATTGATGCGCTGTTACATGGTGTCGATGACGTTGAAGAGGAAGTCGTTGATAGTGGAGATGAAGGAGAAGATTCTCTTGTTCATTTTGACTTTTCATCGCAGGACCGCATTGTGCGGGGTCGAATGCCTACGCTTGAGCTGGTTAACGAGCGTTTTGCTCGCCACTTACGTATTAGCTTATTTAACATGTTACGTCATACCGCAGAGGTCTCCATTAATGGAGTACAAATGCTTAAGTTTGGTGAATATGTACATACTCTTTTTGTTCCCACAAGTTTGAATATGGTGCGTTTTCGTCCTTTAAAAGGAACAGGTTTAATCACCATGGAAGCGCGTTTAGTTTTTATTTTGGTAGAAAACTTCTTTGGAGGAGATGGGCGCCATCATGCAAAAATAGAAGGACGAGAGTTCACTCCAACGGAACGTCGTATTATTCAGATGTTATTAAAAATAATTTTTGAAGATTACCATGATGCGTGGGCGCCAGTGATGCAGGCTGAATTTGAATATTTAGACTCTGAAGTGAATCCAGCAATGGCAAACATTGTTAGTCCGACTGAAGTGATTGTTGTTAATTCTTTTCACATTGAGTTAGATGGTGGTGGTGGTGATTTTCATATTGCTATGCCATATTCCATGTTAGAACCCATTCGTGAGTTATTAGACGCCGGGGTACAAAGTGATAAAGAGGATACAGATCAACGTTGGAGCCAAGCTTTAGAAGATGAAATCATGGATGTAAATGTTGATTTTACTGCTAAATTAGTTGAAAAAGAATTGCCACTGCGTTCTATGATGGGGTGGAAACCAGGTGATATTATTCCTGTTGATTTACCTGAGTCAATGCTAGTGTCTGTTGAAGGTTTACCTACTTTTAGGGCAACATTAGGAAAAAGCAATAAAAACTTGGCTCTGAAAATAAAAGAGCGTATCGCCCGACCAGAAGTACAAGCCAAGCAACTTAATTTGAGTGAAAATAATGAACTTGGGTAAATATAAATTGATAGGAAAAGAGTTATGAGCACAGAGCAGGATATGGCAGATGAGTGGGTCAGCTGCACTAGAGGAGTCTGGTGATGATGTTAGCAATATTGAACTAGATGAACTAAAGGATACTGCTGAGTCCCTTAGTACGGAAGAGTATGCTCGATTAGATAGTATTCTCGATATTCCTGTTACTATTTCCATGGAAGTTGGGCGTAGTAAAATTAATATTCGTAACTTATTACAATTGAATCAAGGTTCGGTTGTTGAGTTAGACCGTATCGCTGGTGAGCCACTAGATGTATTAGTAAATGGTACCTTAATTGCTCATGGTGAAGTAGTAGTGGTAAACGATAAGTTCGGTATTCGTTTAACAGATGTGATTAGTCAAACTGAAAGAATTAAGAAGCTAAAATGAATTATATTGTGGCGCTTATTGCACTATTTTTTCCTGCTATTAGCTGGGGAGCAGTGGATACATCAAAGACGCCACCTGACTTAGCGGTCGGTAGTATGATCGCTTCATTATTATTGGTGATTGCGTGTATTTTTATTTTTGCTTTTTTAATGAAAAAAAGTAATTTAGTGCATAATGGCCGAGGCAAAAGTTTAATTAAAGTTATAGCGACTCAACCTTTGACTAATAAGGGCCGAGTGCAAATTATTGAAATAAATAAAAAACGTTATCTATTAGGTGTGACTGAACAAAATATTAATGTATTAGACACTTTTGAGCTTTCTGAAGATGAGGTGGCACAATCTCTATCTGAACAAACAGCCCCGACTTCTTTTTCATCATTGCTCTCTAAAATAAGTGCAAAGCGTAATGAATAAACTATTCCCCCTAATTTTTTCCTTTTTACTTTTCGTTGCGCCAAGCGTATTAGCTGAAACAGGTGCATTGTCAGCCGTGACAGTGACCACTAATGCTGGAGGAGATCAAGAGTACAGTTTAACACTGCAAGTTCTCGCCTTTATGACGGCGTTAAGCTTCTTGCCGGCAATGCTGATTCTGATGACTTCTTTCACGCGTATTGTGGTTGTTATGTCGATTTTACGGCAGGCATTAGGGTTACAACAAACCCCTTCTAATCAAGTCATTAATGGCATTGCACTATTTTTAACTTTTTTTATCATGACGCCTGTATTCGATAAAATAAATGAAACTGCACTACAGCCTTATCTCAATGAAGAGATGCCGATAGCACAAGCATTAGAGGTGGGTAAACAGCCTATGATGGAGTTTATGCTGTCGCAAACACGTTTAAAGGATTTAGAAACATTTTTAGAAATTGCCGATGTTCAGGTAGATTCACCTGAAGAGGTGCCTATTACTGTTTTGATTCCTGCTTTTGTAACCAGTGAATTAAAAACGGCTTTTCAAATTGGTTTCATGATATTTATTCCTTTTTTAATTATAGATTTAGTGGTTGCGAGTATATTAATGGCAATGGGTATGATGATGTTATCACCTATGATTGTTTCTCTGCCCTTTAAGTTGATGTTATTCGTATTGGTCGATGGCTGGAATTTGATCATGGGTAGTTTAGCGAACAGCTTTGGCTTGCTGTAGGGGGAAAAATGGAACCAGAAGTTTTTGTTAATATTTTCCAACAAGCACTTTGGACGGTTTTATTACTTGTTTCTGCTGTTATTGTCCCTAGTCTTTTGATTGGCTTAGTGGTGGCTATCTTTCAAGTGCATGACCTCAATCAATGAACAAACCTTAAGCTTTTTGCCCAGGCTAATTATGACACTCGCTTCACTTGCTATTGGTGCACATTGGGGAATGGGAAAACTTATGGAGTTTTTTGTTTCTATGATTGATCAAATTCCACTTGTTGTTGGTTAATTGTGGAATTCTCAGCTGATCAAATAGCGAATTGGATTGCTACTTATTTGTGGTCCTTCATTCGAATTGCCGCTATGTTGATGGTGATGGTTGCGATTGGCTCACGTACTACCCCACAAATGGTACGCTTATTTTATGCCTTTGCCATCACGGTAGCAGTCTTTCCTGTTCTCCCTCCATCTCCCTTAGATATTGAGTTATTTTCATTAGCAAGTGCATTTGTGATTTTACAGCAGATTTTAATTGGTATCGCAATTGGCACTATTTCTACTTTTGTTGTGCAAACCTTTGTTGTTGCAGGACAAGTTATTGCGATGCAAACCAGCTTGGGTTTTGCGTCTATGGCAGATCCGATGAATGGTCAATCATCTCCCGTTGTTGGTCAATTTTATGTTTTATTGGTGACGTTATTGTTTTTAAATCTTGATGGGCACTTGCTCATGATTGAGCTTATTGTTAGAAGCTTTGAGACCATTCCTATTTCGATGAAAGGTTTGTTAGTCGCTGATTACCAGAGCTTAGCAGGGTGGTTTTCGATTATGTTTCAGGTCGCTTTAGCATTATCCATTGCTTCAATGGTTGCGATGTTATTAGTTAACCTTTCCTTTGGTATCATGACAAAAGCGACGACCACAATTAAATATCTTCAGCTTAGGTTTTTCGATCAGTATGATATTTGGTTTATTTGTAATCTGGATAACCTTAAAAAATGTACCTATTCATTTTGAAAATCAATGGTTACGCGGTATTACAACAATTTGTGAACTATTAAATGGGGTTTGTGAAAAACAACCTTAAAGGAGTTCCACTATGGCAGAGAATGAGAACGGCACAGAACGCTCCGAGGAAGCCACACCCGAGAAACTTAGAAAATCCAAAGAAAAGGGCCAAGTTGCCCGTTCAAAGGAACTTGCGACGGCCTCTGTATTAATTTCTGCCGCTGTTGCTTTTTTATTTTTTGGAGACCGCTTAGCCTACGAATTAACCATTATGATGAAACGTGGTTTTACCTTTGAGCGCAGTGTGCTTTTCTCTCCAGAATATATGTGGATTCACCTAACGGCTATTTCGAAAGGTTTAGCTATGCCAATGTTTATTATTCTTTTAATGCTTTTTATTATCTCTATCCTTGGTAGCTCATTACTTGGTGGCATGTTATTTAGTAGCAAAGCTATGATGCCAAAATGGAGCCGTTTAAGCCCTAAAGCTGGGGTTAAACGTATGTTTGGTATGCAGGCTTATGTGGAGCTATTAAAGTCCATTTTAAAAGTGTTAGTGGTTATTGGTATGGCTTGGTGGATACTTGGTGTGACCTTTGACCGTATTTTACACTTATCAGTAACACCTTTGCCTGCCAGTGTTTTTGAAGCCTTAGATATGCTCACCTGGATGTTTCTTTTATTATGTTGTTCAATGCTAGTGATCGTGGTGGTTGATGTACCCTATCAAATTTATAAGCATAGTGAAGAATTAAAAATGACCAAGCAGGAGGTTAAGGATGAATACCGTAACTCCGAAGGTAAGCCTGAAGTTAAACAGCGTATCAGGCAATTACAATATGAAGCTTCACAACGAAAAATGATGGCAGATGTCCCTGATGCAGATGTTATTGTAACTAATCCAACGCATTACTCTGTGGCTATAAAGTATGAGCAACAGGGCGCACGTGCCCCATATATAGTCGCGAAAGGTGTCGATTTTATGGCTCTGAAAATTCGTGAAGTAGCGCGTGAATATGAAATTCCTGTGATGTGTACACCTCCTTTGTGCCGTGCTATTTACCATACCACTGAAATTGGAGAAGAAGTGCCCGAAGAGTTATTTGTCGCTATCGCTCAAATTTTGGCTTATATATATCAACTCGAGCAATTCCGTAAGGGGAAATCGGGCCGTCCTAAAGCATTACCTGAGGATTTAAAAATTCCTAAAGGCTTCCAATATAACGATTAACTAATTACATGGCCTAAAGCTTGCTACATAATGTTTATCCGACTAATATCATTCATAAAATATGACGGAATCATGGCTTTCAAGCCACAATATGTATCATTCATAAACACTATAGGTTATTCATATTAATACGTTACTCACTTCCCTTTGGACAAATAAAGCTAAAGTACTTGGTGGCTTAGGCACTCCTATAATGGTGTTAGTCGCGTTAGGCATGGTTGTATTGCCTATGCCTACCTTGCTACTGGATATTTTGTTCACATTTAACATCGCCTTAGCGCTGGTGGTTTTACTTGTTGCTATTTATACCAAACGCCCTTTAGATTTCGTCGCTTTTCCCACGGTCTTGTTAGTCGCAACGTTATTACGTTTAGCGTTAAACGTCGCCTCGACACGTGTTGTTTTATTAGAAGGCCATCAAGGTGGAGTCTACTGCGGGTAATGTTATTGAAGCCTTTGGTGAAGTTGTTATAGGTGGCAACCTAGCGGTAGGTATGATTGTTTTCCTTATTTTAATGATTATTAATTTTGTGGTTGTCACAAAAGGTGCGGGGCGAATAGCTGAAGTAAGTGCGCGTTTTACGCTGGATGCGATGCCCGGAAAACAAATGGCGATAGATGCTGATTTAAATGCAGGTCTAATCGATCAAGATCAAGCTCGCACGAGACGTGAAGAAGTTACCATGGAAGCTGATTTTTATGGCTCTATGGATGGTGCCAGTAAGTTTGTAAAGGGTGATGCAATTGCCGGCATTATGATCTTATTCATCAATATTATCGGTGGTTTTATCATTGGTATGGTGCAATATGACTTACCTCTCTCGCAAGCGGCTGAAATCTATACTATATTAACTATTGGTGATGGTTTGGTTGCACAGATCCCGTCATTATTATTATCCATTGGTATCGCTATTACGGTTACCCGAGAAAATACTGATGCGGATATGGGTGGGCGCATGCTGGGTCAAATGTTTGACGATCCTAAAGCATTAATTATTACCGTCGCTATTTTGTTAATAATGGGGATAGTGCCGGGTATGCCTCACCTTGCATTCTTAACATTAGGGGGCGTGGTCGCTGGTGGCGCTTATTGGCAAATTCATCGCATCAAACAAAAGGCGATTGACTTAGAAAACCAACAAAAAAATGGAGAGCTTACTCCGAGTGGCGCTCCTAAAGCTCCAAAAGAGTTAGGCTGGGATGATGTTAATAGTGTAGATACTATTGGACTAGAGGTAGGTTATCGTTTGATTCCATTGGTTGATAAAAGCCAAGGTGGAGAATTATTAGATAGAATCAAGGGTGTACGCAAAAAATTATCACAGGAAATGGGGTTTTTAATTCCGCCAGTGCATATTCGTGATAATCTCGACCTATCGCCAAATAACTATAATATCTCTTTGATGGGGGTTGGTTGCGGTAATGCTGATATCTATCATGATAAAGATATGGCAATCAATCCAGGACAGGTTTTCGGACCAATAGAGGGAGTCGTTGGTATTGACCCTGCCTTTGGTTTAGAAGCAACTTGGATTGATGCAGTACAAAGAGAGCAAGCACAGGCATTAGGGTATACGGTTGTTGATACTGCAACAGTAGTAGCAACACATTTGAGTCAGATACTTACTAATAACGCAGCGCAACTATTAGGCCATGAAGAAGCGCAAAATTTGCTTGATTTATTAGCTAAAAAACATCCTAAGTTAGTTGAAGGGTTAGTACCTGATGTACTTTCGCTGAGTACCGTTGTTAAGGTTTTACAAAGTTTATTGAATGAAAATGTGGCAGTTCGTGATATACGTACTATTGTACAGACGCTAGTAGATTACGGGCCCCGTAGTCAAGATGCAGAAGTATTAACCGCGACTTGTCGTATATCATTGAAACGTATGATAGTTCAAGAGATCATTGGTAATGAAGTTGAGCTTCCAGTGATAACTCTCTCAACTGATTTGGAACAAATTTTGCATCAATCGATGCAAGCAGGTGGAAATGAAGGTGCGGGAATAGAGCCAGGCTTGGCAGAGCGAATACAAACTTCCTTAGTTGAGGCTTCGCAACAGCAAGAACTAAAAGGCCAAGCGGCTGTATTGCTAACCTCTGGTATATTACGAAGCACATTAGCAAAATTTGTGAAACATACTATCCCAAGTTTGCATGTACTTTCTTATCAGGAAATTCCTGATGATAAACAGATAAAAATAATTAGCTCGATTGGGCAATAACTGGTTGTAATAGATGAAAATAAAACGTTTTTTTGCAAAAGATATGCGCACAGCAATGGTTGAGGTCAAAGAAGTTTTGGGCCCAGATGCAGTGATCATGTCTAATAAAAAGGTCGTTGGTGGCATTGAAATTGTCGCGGCTGTTGACTACCAAGCTCAACAGGCAGAAGCGAGCAAGCAAAAAGAAGACCCGTTATCAGGTTTGCAGGATGATAATGTTCAACTTTCATCTCGCCCCTCTAAAGCTCCCATTAAAGCACAAAAAAGCCTCGCTAGTAGTGCCAAAGACAGCGGAGATGACTTCGCTAAATCTCTTCACTCATTTTTTGGTAAAGTTGAATCACAACAAGCGAAAAATAAATTAGCAAAAGGTTCCCTTAGAGATGAAGATGTAAGAAATGAATTACCTGCATTTTCAGCACTTTCTGATAAAAATGCTAAACTTAATAAACCTAAGACCTTGGCTGAACAGCAAAATTGGACAAGCAATGAAAGGCCAATAAAAGTTAATGCAGGTATTCGTCGTGAAACGCCTCCGCCAAAGCGTAATGAAAACCAAAGTATTGCTAAAATAACAGAGGAAGTGGTCGCATTAAGAAAACTGCTAGAACATCAAGTATCAGGGCTAATGTGGCAGGAAATGGAACGTAAAGAACCAATTCGTGCAATGGTTATTAAATGGCTGAGCAAAGCAGGCTTTTCTGATGACATCGCAGATCAACTTGCGAGTTATATCCCAGAAGATGCTTCTTCAACGGAAGTTCAGCAGTATATACAGGCATTATTACAAGATAAGATCTATATTGGAAAAAATGAAATATTGTCTCAAGGTGGTGCAATTGCTCTGTTAGGTCCAACAGGCGTTGGAAAAACGACTACAATTGCAAAGTTAGTCGCACAATTTGCAATGAAATATGGTGCTGATCAAGTTGCATTAATTACAACGGATACCTACCGTATCGGTGCACACGAGCAACTTGCCACCTATGGAAAGATAATGGGATGTAGCGTAAGAGTCGCTAAAGATGCGGGAGAGTTATCTGATATTTTGTATCAATTTAGAGAAAAACGTCTGGTTTTAATTGATACCGCAGGAATGGGGCAACGTGATATTCGTTTATCGGAGCAATTAGACACGTTAATGAGAAATAGTAGAGTGGATATTCAAAGTTATCTTGTTGTTTCTTCTACAGCCCAGAGACGCGTTGTCGAAGAAGCGATTGATCACTTTAAGCGTATTCCGCTTGCTGGTTGTATTTTAACAAAATTAGATGAAAGCATAGGTTTAGGTGAATTATTGAGTGTCACCATGCAACACAGTTTGCCGATTAGCTATATTACAACAGGTCAACGAGTACCTGAAGATATTGAGATTGCTACCGTGGAAAGCCTTATTTCAGGTACCTTAAATATGATGAATGATATCTTCGAGCAAGAGCAAGCATCAATGGTTTAGCAACTTTGAAAACGAATAGAATTTAAAACTAATAATTCAGATGAGTGTAATATGATTTCAGACCAAGCAAGTGGTTTAAGAAAAATGAAAAATAACCAAGTCAAGGTAATTGCGATCACCGGCGGAAAGGGTGGTGTTGGCAAAACGAATGTAACACTTAATATGGCTGTCTCTCTAGCGCAACGTGGCAAACGAGTGTTAATTTTAGATGCCGATTTAGGTCTTGCTAATGTGGACGTGTTACTGGGGATTCGAGTAACTAAGAATTTATCTCATGTATTATCAGGTGAGTGTAGCTTAGATGAAGTCATTGTAGAGGGCCCAGAAGGTGTCATGATCATTCCAGCGACATCGGGTACACAGTCAATGGTTGAATTAACCGATGTAGAGCATGCAGGCCTTATTCAAGCATTTAGTTCATTACAAACTCCTATAGATATGCTGTTAATTGATACTGCTTGCTGGTATTTCAAATATGGTAGTTAGTTTCGCCCAAGTCTGCACAGGATGTTTTGATGGTGGTATGTGATGAACCAACATCGATTACCGATGCCTACGCATTAATTAAAATCCTTAGTAAACAAAATGGCATTTATAAATTTAAAATAGTTGCAAATATGGTGCGTAGTTTACGTGAAGGACAGGATCTTTTTACTAAACTGACTCGTGTTACAGATAGGTTTTTAGACGCATCATTAGAGTTTGTCGCCTGCATTCCCTTTGATGGAAATGTGAGGCAAGCAGTACGCAAACAAAAAGTGGTGGTGCAAGCCTTTCCTAAAACACCCGCTTCATTAGCCTTTAAAGCATTAGCAAATAGAGCATGTGATTGGCCTATTCCACATCAGCCAGGAGGCCACTTAGAGTTCTTTATTGAAAAACTATTACTTAACAACGTAGAAGAGTAATTATAGCGTGATTAAAGCAACTGGCTATCACAACAACACATCAGAACTTATTGAGAAACATACAGAATTAGTTCAGAAAATAGCCTATCATTTAATGGTCAGGCTACCACCTAATGTGTTGGTTGATGATCTTATTCAATCGGGCATGATTGGGTTATTAGAAGTCGCGCGTAATTTTGATGCCACTAAAGGTGCTAGTTTTGAAACCTTTGCAGGCATAAGAATACGTGGTGCGATGCTTGATGAAATGCGTCGTGGTGATTGGGTACCTCGCTCAGTACATAAAAATAGCCGTAGTATTGCTAATGCCATTGCCGAAGTTGAAAAAATAACTGGCCGAGATGCTAAAGAAGCTGAAATTGCCAAGCAATTATCGCTTACCTTACCTGAATACCACCACATGTTGCGTGATGTAAATTGTGCAAAATTAGTTGCTTATGAAGATTTGGCTACCTCCGAGGAAGGTTTGTGTAGTGAGCCTGCTAGCCATGATATGACCTTTAATGAAGTCAGTGAATCACAGTTTGCTAGTAAATTGGTTGAGATGATTAAAGAATTACCTGAGCGAGAAGCATTAGTCCTCTCGCTTTATTACGATGAAGAGCTAAACTTGAAAGAGATTGGCATGGTGTTAGATGTTAGTGAGTCTCGAGTTAGTCAAATTCACTCACAAGCATTGCACCGTTTGAAAGCAAAGGCATGAATAGTTTATTAAAAATAAACGGTTTCTTAAGAGATAAGTCACAGTTGGCTCAACAAGTAAAAAAATACGGTTGATAATGATGCCTTTTTTAAATAATTACTTATATTTATTTAAGTAAATAAAAACAAAGCTAAGTTTTTAGTTAGGGGAATGTTTTGGATAGAAATATGAAAGTATTAATTGTTGATGATTTTTCAACAATGAGACGGATAATCAAGAACTTGTTAAGAGATCTTGGTTTCACAAATACCTATGAAGCAGATGATGGTAATACAGCTTTACCTATGCTTAAAGATGGAGATTTTGAATTTGTTGTAACAGATTGGAATATGCCGATTATGCAGGGTATTGATCTGTTAAAAGAGATTAGAAAAGATCCTAAACTTAAGCATCTTCCTGTATTGATGGTAACTGCAGAAGCAAAACGAGAGCAAATTATTGAGGCAGCGCAAGCTGGCGTTAATGGTTACATCGTGAAGCCTTTTACTGCAGGTACATTAAAAGAGAAGTTAGATAAAGTTTTTGAACGTTTAGGGTAAGGGAAAAGTATGGCAGAAAATATAGTGCCACTACTTTCGCTATCCCAAGCGAAAGCATTAGTAGAACATTTGCAGGCAGAAGAAATAGCTGAAGCAAATAGTATTATTGAAAGTGCACATCAAAGTGGGTCATCAGACGGAGATGTCTTTTATAAAGTTGGTGAGTTAACGCGTGAATTACATGATGCACTGGTTAGCTTTCAAAATGATACTCGCTTAATTGACATGGCGGGGCAAGATATTCCTGATGCAAAGGATCGTCTCAAATACGTTATTGAAATGACCGATAAAGTCGCTAATAAAACCATGGATGCGGTTGATAATTGCCTACCTATTGCAGATAAGTTAATTGAAAACCTTGAGGAAATAGCCCCCAATTGGCAAGGTTTGATGAACAGAGAAATTGAACTTGGTGATTTTAAAAAGCTTTGCCATCAAGTAGATAGCTTAATTAAAAACTCATCATCAAGTGCGATAACTCTACGTGCCTCTTTGACTGATATTCTCATGGCACAGGACTTCCAAGATCTCACTGGGCAAATGATTAGGCGAGTGATCGATTTAGTACAGGAAATAGAGTCTAAACTTGTTGGGATTTTAACCGTGTGCAGTGCTGATGAAGTCTCAACGTTGAAAAAAACCAATACAACACCCAAGAAGACTATTGAAGCGGAAGGTCCAATCATAAATGCCGAAGAGCGTGATGATGTAGTTAATGGGCAAGATGATGTTGATGATTTACTTTCTAGCTTAGGATTTTAAGGAAACGGAAAATGACATTTGAAGTAGATGAAGAGATTCTGCAGGACTTTTTAGTCGAGGCAGGGGAGATTTTAGAGTTACTGTCGGAGCAATTAGTCGAATTAGAAAATAATCCTAATGACACTGAACTTCTTAATGCTATTTTCCGTGGATTCCATACTGTAAAAGGTGGTGCTGGTTTTTTATCCTTAACTGAATTAGTTGAAACCTGCCACGGTGCCGAAAATGTATTTGATTGTTTAAGACAAAATAATCGTAGTGTTAGCTCATCCTTAATGGATACAATTTTAGCGGCTCTAGATGTCATTAACGAACAGTTTCAAGCGGTGCAAGAGGGAACAGAACCAACTCCAGCACCTGAACATATTGTTTCTGAATTGCATCGTTTAAGTAAACCTGAATCAGAAGACGAAGCGCCAGTTGTAACAGAAGAAGTGCAACAGGAAGAAGTCAAAGTGGTTGCTGAACCTGTTGTCGCTGTTGATGAACCGGTCGTTGCCGAAAACGATGAAATTGATGAGTTTGAGTTCGATGCTTTATTAGATGAATTGCATGCAAAATCTGGCTCTACAGTAACCGCTGAACCTGCCTCTCCTGAAAATGCAGAGATTAGCGAAGATGAATTTGAATCCTTATTAGATGAATTACATGGCGTTGGTTCACATTCAACAGTTGCTACAGATAAACAATCCCCTGCAACAGATTCTGGTACGATTGATGATATTGGTGATGATGAATTTGAATCTTTATTAGATGAGTTACATGGCAAAGGAGCCCATAAAGGCGTACCTGAAGCAAAAGTTGAAAGCTCTTCTAGCAATGAAAGCGCCTCTAACAGTGATAGTGATGAAATTACTGATGATGAATTTGAATCCTTATTAGATGAGTTGCATGGTGCAGGTAAGAGTGTTCAAACATCAAACGTCGCTCCCGCGGTTAAAGAGCCTACGTCGCCGGCACCAGCTCCTAAACTAGAACCTTCTGTTACACCTGCTAAAGCGCCTCAACCAGAGAAAGTGGCTGTGAGTGCTTCTAAGCCTCCTGCTACGCCTGCTAAAGAGGAAGCTAAAAAGCCACCGCTTCCTAAAATGCCTGTGGCGAAAGCTGAACCAACGGTTCGAGTTGATACCGCGATTCTCGATGAAATTATGAATATGGTTGGCGAATTAGTATTAGTTCGTAATCGCCTAGTGAGTCTTGAATCAACCTCTGAAGATGAAGAAATTTCAAGAGCGGTTGCAAATTTAGATATCGTTACCGGAGACCTACAAGGTTCGGTAATGAAAACACGGATGCGACCTATTAAGAAGGTATTTGGTAAATTCCCTCGAGTGGTAAGGGATTTAGCGCGTACACTAGGTAAAAATATTCGCTTGGAGCTTGTTGGTGAAGAAACTGATTTAGACAAAAACCTAGTGGAAGCACTTGCCGACCCGCTAGTGCATTTAGTGCGAAATTCGGTTGACCATGGTATTGAAATGCCTGTTGATCGTATGCAAGCTGGTAAAGAAAAAGAAGGGCGAATTCTACTTTCGGCTTCTCAAGAAGGGGATCATATTCTACTAGTCATCGAAGATGATGGTGCGGGTATGGATGCTGAAGTACTTAAAGGCATTGCTATGAAGAGAGGCATTCTAGACCAAGATGGTGCTGATCGTATGACTAATAGAGAGGCCTACGCATTAATTTTTGCACCTGGTTTCTCAACCAAAGTTGAAATCTCAGATATTTCTGGCCGTGGCGTTGGAATGGATGTGGTAAAAACTGGGATAACAAAATTAAACGGCACCATATCAATTGACTCAGAACTGGGTAAAGGCACACGCTTAGAAATTAAAGTGCCTCTAACTCTGGCAATTTTACCAACCTTGATGATTGTAGTTTCAGAGCAAACCTTTGCGATTCCACTGAATAATGTGAATGAAATTTTCCATCTTGACCTAAGTAAAACTAACTTGGTCAATAATCAGCTTACAATTGTCATTCGAAATAAAGCGATTCCATTATTTTACCTCAGCGATTGGCTAGCACCGAAAAAACCGCCTGTTGAAAAAGGTAAAGGGGTAGGGCATGTCGTCATTGTTCAGTTAGGAGTTCAGCAAATTGCATTTGTTGTTGATGCACTGTTAGGTCAAGAGGAAGTGGTTATCAAAGCCCTTGATAGATTACTTTCTGGTACGCCAGGTATGGCCGGAGCTACGATCACGAGTGATGGTGGTATTGCATTGATTCTTGATTTACCAAGTTTGTTGAAACATTACACATAAAATAGGAAATTATATGGCGATTAAAGTATTAGTTGTTGATGACTCGAGTTTCTTTCGCCGTCGAGTGAGTGAGATAATCAACAAGTCGCCTTTGTTAGATGTTATTGGCACTGCTAATAACGGTCAAGAAGCTATTGATATGGTTGCTAAATTAAAGCCCGATGTGGTGACCATGGATATTGAAATGCCGGTGATGGATGGAATAACTGCAGTGAAGAGGATCATGGCGGTTAATCCTTTGCCTATACTCATGTTCTCTTCGCTAACTCACCAAGGAGCAAGTGCAACTTTAGATGCTCTTGAGGCGGGAGCAAGTGATTTCTTACCTAAAAAGTTTGAAGATATTGCACGTAATAAAGATGAAGCTATCAGCTTGTTACAGCAAAAAATTCAAGCAATCGCTTCAAGAAGAGTATCACGTGTTGCTACTCATAAGAGTGTTAATCGCGACACTACTAGTACCGTTAAACCTGCATTAACGGCATTACAAAAGCTTAATGAAAATAATTTTGCACCTAAAGTTCGCCCTAAGTCTAATACTCCATCTTATGGTTCAAGCCCTGTCTCACATACTAGCGCGATTAATAATACCGGCCGTTTTAAAGCCTCAGGTAAAACCTATGATGTATTAGCAATTGGTACATCAACGGGTGGACCTGTTGCTTTACAAACAGTGCTAGCGAGCATTACCAAGCAATTTTAAATTGCCCATTTTACTGATTCAGCACATGCCAGGTACCTTTACCAAAGCATTTGCAGATAGACTTAATGGTCTTTGTAAAATTAGTGTAAAAGAAGCAAGTGATGGTGATATTTTAAAACCAGGTTGTGCATATTTAGCCCCTGGTGGCAAACAAATGCTATTAGATGGTAGGTCTGGAAATGTGCGCATTCGAATTCATGACGGTAATGAAAAACTTAACTACAAACCAAGTGTTGATATTACCTTTGCATCGCTTTCTAAAGTGTATGGTAAGAAAGTACTTGCAATTGTATTAACTGGAATGGGAGCTGATGGTCGCGATGGTGCGAGCATGCTAAAAGATCAAGGTGCTGAAATCTGGGCACAGGATGAAGAAAGCTGTGTAGTTTATGGTATGCCTCAAGCAGTTACTAAAGCTGGGATTGCCACAGAATCGCTTCCCCTCGATTTGGTTTCAAAACGTATTTTAGTAGAATTAAAGCATGAATAAGCTTGGATTATTTGGTTTTGTTATTATTTTTAGTAGCATTCTCTTTGCCCAAAGTTATCATGGCTCCTCAATTGCGGGGCTATTTGATTTACCCTCTTTCTTAATCGTATTTGGTGGCACACTTGGTGCGATATTAGTTCAGACTTCTAGTAAACAATTGTTACATGCATTAAAGCTATTACCAGAAATATTTACCTCTCCAAAGTTATCTTTACGTCAGCAAGCAGAAAAAATTCAAAAATGGTCTCTTAAATCAAGACAGCACGGATTATTAAGTTTAGAAAAAGAAAATGAACAAGAAGCTTCATTAGATGCGTTTACAAATAAAGGCCTGTCTATGCTAATTGATGGGTGTGAACCAGAAGATCTCATGGAGATCCTGCGACGATGATATTGATTTAGATAGTGAGCATCAAGAACGTAGTGCTGAGATCTTTGAGTCAATGGGGGGTTATAGTCCAACAATCGGTATTATTGGCGCTGTACTTGGTTTAATACAGTCTATGAGTTATTTAGACCAGCCTGATAAATTAGGCGCAGGCATTGCGGTTGCTTTTGTTTCTACTGTTTATGGCGTGGGTTTTGCAAACTTTATTTATTTACCAATTGCGAATAAAATTCGTCTTAGATATCAGTTTGTCGCACTTTATAAAGAGATGACTTTAATTGGTTTAGTTGCGATTGCACATGGTGACAACGGTTTGTTACTTGAACGTCGTTTAAATAGTTATATTAATCGGGCTTCCTATTGATGCGCATTAAGCCTCAATCTCGAATGCCAACACATAAAGGAAATGATCTAAATCGTTGGATGGTTTCCTTTGCTGATTTTATGACCTTAATGTTTGCTGTTTTTGTTGTACTTTATGCAGTGTCTTTAAATGACAGAGAGCAATACAAAGAGGTGATTTTAAGTATTCAAAATGCCAGTAAATTACTTAATAAATCAATCTTTAGCTCAAATAATGAAGGTATTTTAACACACAATAGTAATGTCATTATTGAAGATTCTGGCGATGCGATTGTTTCAGAGGATATGCCTCAACAAGCCGATGAGGAATTATCTGAAGTAGAAACAGATAAAGTGGGCAATGAATTAAACGAAATTAAGCTGTCTCTAGAAAAATTATTTATTTCAGAACTCGATGCAAAGAATGTAGCTTTAGATCTCAATGGTGATTGGTTAACCATTGAAATGGGAGGCGATATTTTATTTGCTGGTGGTAGTCACACGTTATTATTACCTGCTGTTGAGATCGTGGATAAAATTTCGCAAGTATTAGTAACGGTTAATAATTTAATCCGTATTCGTGGTTATAGTGATCAAGAAACCGTTGCAAATGAAATTTATCGCTCTAATTGGGAGCTATCTGGGATGCGTGCTTTTAGTGTTTTACATGAAATGAATAACAAAGGTATACCAGGTAATAGGATGGTGGTGGAGGCTTATGGACGCTTTTCTCCACTATTTGATGAAAATAATAAAATTGATCCATTAAAAAGTCGACGAGTGGTGATAGCAATTTCTAAATATGCAGTGTTACCCGTTGCAACAAATGATCAACCTGAACAAACAGAAGTAAAAAATAATGAGGCTAAAGTTGATTCACCGAAACAAGATAGTGAAGAAATGCGTGAAGTCTATTTACCAAATAATCGATTAATTATAACTACAAGGCAGGAATAGCGTTGTTAATCTGGACGGTAGCAAATCAAAAGGGCGGGGTGGGTAAAACGACAACTGTCATATCTCTGGCAGGCTTGTTAGTAGAGCGAGGGTATCGAGTATTATTAATTGATACTGACCCACATGCCTCATTAACCAGTTATCTTCAATATGACTCAGATCAGTTGCCGGTTAGCTTATATGACCTTTTTCAAGAGCCTGCTCAAAATAAATCACAACTTTCTCAGGTTATTTTGCCAACCGAGATTGATAACCTTTCCCTAATTCCGGCTTCGATGGCCCTAGCCACCTTAGATCGTGTTTTAGGAAGCAAAGAAGGAATGGGGTTATTTCTTAAAAAGCAATTAAAACTTGTGGAAGATGATTATGATGTTGTATTAATTGATTGCCCGCCTGTATTAGGTGTATTGATGGTAAATGCACTGGTCGCCTGTAATCGTATTTTGGTGCCTGTTCAAACAGAGTTTTTAGCATCAAAGGGATTAGAGCGAATGATAAAAACCCTACAAATAATGCAAAATTCTAGAGATTCAAATTTTAACTACTGTATCATTCCTACTATGTTTGATAGACGAACACGTGCATCACTTAATACACTCAGCGACTTAAAAGCGACTTACAATAGTCATGTTTGGAACGGTGTTATCCCTATTGATACTAAATTTAGAGATGCGAGTTTGAAACATTTACCTGTTTCTTTATATTCTCATAATTGTCGTGGTGCCTTTGCTTATGAAACATTACTTAATCACCTGTTACAGATAGAGCGTTATTAAATGAAAAATCATAATGATGAAGCCATTAAAAATTACTTTAATTCGATGTTAAATGAAAAAACATCGGACAGTAAAGAAGTGCTTGAACAGAAAGTGATTGAAAAGCCTCCTGAAAATTTAACTGTTGGGCTTTCTTCGTTACCAGAAAATTTAGTATTTTCTGAAACAGATATTACGACCCAAGAAAAAGAGGCTGTAGAGGCTGAAGAGAGCTCGGCTGAAGCGAATCAAGAATGGAAAAATATAAGCGTTGAAAGTGAATTTCAAGTGTTATTTTTTGAGCTTTCTGGTCTAACCTTTGCTGTACCTCTGACGGATTTAGGAGGCATTCATCACCTAGATGACTCTATTAACACATTATTTGGTAAACCTGATTGGTTCTCTGGTGTCATGAGGCATAATGAATCCTTATTTAATATTGTGGATACCGCAAAATGGATAAAAACAGGTGAATCTGCTGAAACATTAAATTACAGCCACTATATTTTATTAGGGGCTACTAAGTGGGGGCTTTCCTGTGAAAAGCTCCTTGGTACGGAAACCTTATCTCGCTCACAGGTTAAATGGCGAGAAGTGAAGGGGAAAAGGCCGTGGCTTGCTGGGATGGTTAAAGAAAAAATGTGCGCGATGATCCATGCTGAAGAATTAGTTAAATTATTGAATAGCGGAATGAATATTCATGGACATTAACACTGGAAAAATCACAATTAGCAACTAATATAAATAAATTACGTAACAAATTGGGTAGAGATAATTATGAATAGAGAAAATAAAAATTCAGAAAATGGTTCAGATGATGAAGTGTTCCAAAGAGTTACTTTCCAATTAGAAAGTGAAACCTACGGAATCAATGTAATGCAGGTGCAAGAAATTTTACGTTATAGTGAAATTGCGGCTGTGCCTGGTGCACCTGATTACGTTCTAGGTATTATAAACTTGCGTGGTAATGTGGTTACCGTTATTGATACCCGTTCTCGATTTGGTTTAATGCCTGCAGACATTACTGATAATAGCCGTATTGTTATTATTGAAGCTGAAAAGCAAGTTATTGGTATTTTAGTGGATAGTGTTGCTGAAGTGGTTTATCTGAAGAAATCTGAAATGGAAGTTGCCCCACACGTTGGAACGGAAGAAAGTTCACAATTTATACAAGGGGTTACTAATCGTGATGGCAATTTACTTATTTTAGTTGATTTAAACAAGTTACTCAGTGATGATGAATGGGATGAATTAAGCCTTCTATAAATTGAGTGAACCATGTATATGCAATATTTACCTTGGCTAACCCTAGTGTTAGCCTTTGTTTTTTTATTATTTGTTTTTTATTGATTCATAAACAAACAAAAAAGAACCATGCTCTAGAGGTGTTGGTAAAGTCTTTACTTGCTAATAATGAGCTAACTAAGCAACAGTTAGTAGAGATACATTCTGGTAGTATCGGAATGGGTAAAAAAATACAACAACTAGAGACATTAGTTAGAAAAACCCAGGAAAACCAACAAAATTTAGTTGCACAAGCGCCAGAAAATCGACTTTATACGAGAGCCGTTAAAATGGTTCAGCTTGGCGCCACAATTGAAGAGCTAATGGCTGAATGTGAGCTACCTCGCGCTGAAGCAGAATTACTCCTTAACTTGCATAAAAAATAATGCACAGCCCTCTGCTGTAACCTTTCTTTATTTGTTCAGATCCGTTAGGATGCCTGATTTATAATCGTTACCAATTGATATTACATATAGAATGGTAGCGGATATATATTGCCTATTTACTATTTTTATTAGGTTCTCTTGATGCTACGCTGTGAAAATTTAACTTGTGTCCGAGAAGATAGGATATTATTTAGCGATCTTAACTTCACCATTAATTCGGGAACTATTGTTCAAGTTGAAGGTCCTAACGGCGTTGGAAAAACAAGCTTGTTTCGTTTAATCGTCGGTTTGTCACAGCCCTATTCAGGCAATATATTTTGGCATGATAAGATAACGCTAGAAGAACGTGAAAGCTTTTATAAGGACTTGCTTTATCTTGGACATAAAACGGGTATTAAACCTGAGTTAACCGCCATTGAAAATCTCCAGTTTTTCCAAAAGTTACAGTCTTGTTATGCCGAAGTCGATCTTTGGAGTGTACTAGCCAAAGTTGGTTTGGCAGGTTATGAAGATATTGTCACTGCACAGCTTTCTGCTGGTCAACAACGACGTGTTGCTTTAGCGCGTTTATGGTTAAATGATTGTCCATTATGGGTATTAGATGAACCCTTTACAGCAATTGATAAATCAGGTGTTCAAGTTTTAGAGCAGCTATTTATAGATCATGCGCGACGGGGAGGTATTGTGTTATTAACTACGCATCAAGATCTCTCTATTGAGAAAGGTTTACTCACAAAAATTTTGCTTCATAAACCGGAAGAAGCGCGTTATGTTTGATGTTTTTTTGCAGGTGGTTAATAAGGAACTAAAAGGTGCTTTTCGTCGTCACAGCGATATATTAAATCCAGTGTGGTTTTTTATTATTGTTGTAACGCTTTTCCCCTTAGGCATTGGCACCGACCCTATCTTACTTGCTCGTATTGCTCCCGGTATTATATGGGTGGTCGCATTATTGGTCGCTTTACTTTCATTTGAACGCCTATTTAACGATGATTTTGCTGATGGTTCGCTTGAGCAGTTAATGATAATGCCACATTCTCTTGCATGGCTTGTAAGCGCAAAAGTTTTTGCACATTGGTTATTAACAGGATTACCGATACTCTTTATCTCTCCGTTATTAGCCGCTTTTTTAGCCATGGATGTAAAGGCTTATTGGGCACTTTTATTGACCTTATTAATTGGTACGCCAATATTAAGCTTATTAGGTGCAATTGGTGTCGCTTTAACCGTTGGTTTACGAAAAGGGGGATATTACTGAGTTTAATTATGTCGCCATTAAGCATCCCTATTTTAATTTTTTCGACCATGGCAATTGATGCGACCTCTTATGGACAGTCTTATCTTGGTTTATTGGCACTATTAGGCGCAATGTTAGTGACGTCAATTACCTTAGCGCCCTTTGCCATTGCTTGCCTCATTACGGGTTAGCGTGAGCTGATTTTGTTTAAATATCGATAGCGAGTTACTTTATTATGTGGAAATGGTTACACCCTATGCAAAACCTGAAAAAAGTTATTTGTTAGCTGGAAAATTGCTACCTTGGTTTTGTGTTGTTACTTTACTGACGTTTGTTGTTGGGCTTATTTGGGGATTGGCTTTTGCACCTGCAGATTATCAGCAAGGCGATAGTTTCCGTATCATTTATATTCATGTCCCCGCGACTATGATGGCAATGGTCGCCTACTCGACTATGGCGGTTGCGACTTTCATTGCCCTAGTATGGCAAATCCGTTTAGCTGAAATGAATGTCGTCGCTATTGCACCCGTTGGCGCTGTTTTTACCTTTATTGCTCTAGTAACTGGCGGCGCCTGGGGAAACCTATGTGGGGTGCTTGGTGGGTTTGGGATGCGCGTTTAACTTCTGAACTGATTTTATTATTTGTCTATTTAGGGATTATTGCCCTGTATAATGCCTTCTCTGATAAAGCATTAGCAGGTCGTGCTCGCATCTATTTTAACTTTAGTGGGTGTGATTAACTTACCGATTATTCATTACTCAGTTGTTTGGTGGAATACACTTCATCAAGGGGCGACGATTAGTAAATTTGATAAACCTTCTATGGCGCCAGATATGTTATGGCCATTACTCATTATGATTGTTGGTTTTGGAGCATTTCTTGGTGCGGTGAGCCTACTGCGTTTTCGTAATGAGATATTGTCGAGAGAAAGTCATCGACCATGGGTTCGAGCTTTAGTGATAGAAAAAATGTCAGGGGAAAATAACATGGCGTTTGATTCGATGAGTGAATTTATTGCAATGGGAGGTTACGGGTTTTATGTGTGGCTATCCTATGGTTTAACATTTTTAGCCTTGTTCATTTTAATTATTAACAGTGTTGCTAAAAAGAATAAAATATTAAAAGAAGTTGAACAACGCTATTTGCGTGAGCAACGAATGAAAAGTGCCAAAAATACGGAAGATACATTATGAACCCAAGACGTAAAAAACGTTTAATCATTACTTCATCACTGATTCTTGGTTTGTCTTTAGCCATAGGTTTGGTGTTGTTTGCGTTACAACAAAATATCGATTTATTTTATACACCGACAGAAGTTATTAAAGGCAAAAATGAAACCGGTATTAAGCCGGAAATTGGGCAACGTCTGCGTATCGGTGGCATGGTAGTAAACGGGACAGTTCAACGTGACCCAGATAGTTTAAAAGTAAGTTTTGATTTGATTGATAATGGTGGCGGTATTGTGACCATTTTCTTTGATGGTATTTTGCCGGATTTATTTAGAGAAGGTCAGGGTATTGTTGCTCAAGGCGAACTGATGAGTGCCAAAGAAGTCAGTGCCTTTGAAGTACTTGCAAAGCATGATGAAGAATATATGCCACCAGAAGTTGCAGAAGCACTGGATGGAATGGATCATTTAAAAACAAATACTAATAAGTAGAGGAAGAGTTAATGCTGGCTGAAATTGGTCAATTTGCACTGATTATTGCGTGTATGCTGTCGTTATTACAAACTATATATCCTTTATATGGTATTTATACTCGACAACAAAATGCAATTGAATCTGCTAAATTACTTACCATTCTACAATTTGTTTTTGTTGCTTTATCCTTTGTCATTTTAAGTTATTTGTTTTTGGCAAATGATTTTACCGTCACATATATTGCTACCAACTCCAATAGTGAATTGCCTTGGTATTATCGTTTATCTGCGGTATGGGGTGCGCATGAAGGCTCATTACTACTATGGGTCTTCTTACTTGCTATCTGGAGCAGTGCGGTTGCAGTGATGAGTAAGCGTCTACCAATAGAGTCTGTAGCGCGAGTGCTTGCTGTATTAGGTTTATTATCCTTTGGTTTTTACTTATTTGTCTTAATCACCTCAAATCCATTTCTACGTACTTTGCCATATTTCCCGGTTGATGGACGAGACTTAAATCCATTATTACAGGATATAGGTCTAATCATGCATCCACCTATGTTGTATATGGGTTATGTTGGTTTCTCAGTTGCTTTTGCCTTTGCTATTGCCGCATTAATGGAAGGGCGTTTAGACAGTGCCTGGGCAAAGTGGTCTCGACCTTGGACAATGGTCGCTTGGGTATTCTTAACTGTCGGTATCGCGCTTGGTAGCTGGTGGGCCTATTATGAATTAGGTTGGGGCGGTTGGTGGTTCTGGGACCCCGTTGAAAATGCGTCATTTATGCCCTGGATAGCAGGTACTGCTTTAATTCATTCCCTTGCTGTCACAGAGAAACGTGGGGTATTTAAATCCTGGACAGTATTACTGGCGATCACTGCCTTTTCTTTAAGCTTATTAGGTACCTTTTTAGTACGCTCTGGTATTTTGGTTTCTGTGCATGCCTTTGCTAGTGATCCTGCGCGAGGCTTGTTTATTTTAGCCTTCCTGATACTGATAATAGGTGGTTCTTTATTGCTTTATGCAATACAAGCTCCGAAAGTAAAAAGCCGTGGACGTTATCAGCTGTTTTCTCGAGAAAGCATGTTATTGACCAATAATATTCTATTGATTGCTCGCTTTGATTGTGGTGCTATTAGGCACATTATTACCACTAATACATAAAGAAATTGGTTTAGGCAGTATTTCCATTGGCGAACCTTTCTTTAATAATATTTTTAGTATACTCGTAGTGCCTTTTGCTTTATTTCTTGGTGTTGCACCTTTAGTGCGATGGAAACGCCAAAATATAAATGAATTATTCAAGCCACTTGTTCATTCATTGTTGCTTACCGCTATTATGACACCTATTTTTATCTATAGCTTTGCGTCACATTTTACTTGGTTAGCATTGATGGGCGTATTTTTAGGCTTTTGGGTACTGATAACCACTTGTTACGAAGTTTATCTACGTGCTACACATCGTTTTTCATTATTTATTGGCCTACAAAAATTAGGCTTTAGTCATTGGGCAATGAGTATCGGCCATGCTGGTTTTGCAGTGTTGATCATGGGTATTACCATGACTCAAAACTATTCTATTGAGCGGGATGTGAAATTAGCAGTTGGTGAACATATTACCTTTGAGAATTATGACTTCCATTTTGATGCAGTAAAAGACCTTAAAGGGCAGAATTACAGCACAACAATGGCTGAATTCACCATCAAAGAAGCAGGAAAATATGTGGCAACAATGCAACCAGAAAAGCGTATTTATAATGTTCAGCGTATGGCCATGACCGAAGCCGCTATTGATGCTGGCGTAACTCGAGATTTGTATATTGCGATGGGTGAACAATTGCCAGATGGTGCTTGGGCGGTACGTATTTATTATAAACCCTTTATTCGCTGGATTTGGTTTGGGCCATTAATGATGGGATTTGCCGGTATTTTGATGATGCTAGATAGGCGTTATCGTGTTAAAGCAACAAAAAAAGAGGAACTGTAAGATGAATAAGACTCGAAAAATAGTTATTTTATCTGTTCCACTTTTTATCTTTTTATTGGTTTGTATTTTCCTGTTTAAAGGTTTGTATAGCGATCCTAGAAAGCTAGATTCTGCATTGATTGGGCAAACTGTTCCTGAGTTCACTCTGCAAGATATTTACGATGAAAATAAACAGTATGATGCGTCTATTTTTAAGGGACAAAAAATGCTCCTTAATGTTTGGGCAACTTGGTGTCCAACCTGTTATGCAGAGCATAAGTTTCTTAATGTTTTAGCAGGCGAAGGAATTTACATTATTGGTATGAACTACAAAGATGATCGTCAAAAAGCGATCAAATGGTTAACGGATTTGAAAGACCCATATCAAATTAGTCTTTTTGATGAAAATGGTATGTTAGGTATGGATTTAGGCGTATATGGTGCACCTGAAACCTACTTCATCGATAGTAAAGGCATTATCCAGTATCGACATGTCGGTGATTTAAACGCGAAGATTTGGAATGATCAGCTATCAGACTTATTTGATGGGATGCAATAATATGATAAAGCGAATACTCACTCTATTTATTTTTTTATGATGTTAGGGGCGCTAATATCAATGCAACTGCCATTGATACCTTTGAATTTGAGTCACCAGAGCAAGAAAAAATATTTCATGGATTAACCAAAGAATTACGTTGCCCTAAATGTCAAAATCAGAATATTTCAGACTCCAATGCGGAATTAGCCAAGGATTTACGAAATAAAACCTATGAGTTAGTCAAAGAAGGTAAAACACATGATCAAGTGATTGATTATATGGTGGCACGCTTTGGTAACTTTGTACGTTATGATCCACCTATTACACCAGCGACTATTTTCTTATGGTTAGGTCCTTTGTTATTTATTGTGTTTGGTTTTTTGGTTTTGTATCGCCAAGCAAAGCATAAAAGTAGCAAAGATGATGAACTTGATAGTGATGAAGAGGCTCGTTTGAAAGACATTCTAAAACAGGAAATTAAATAATGGTTATACAATTTTGGTTAGGTGCCATTTTGTTACTTATTATTGCATCGGCGCTATTTGTGATTCCCTTTTTAACGACTAAAAAGCGTAATATCAGTAACGATAATAATCGTAATCAACTTAACCGTGCATTGTATGATGTGCGTATTAATGAGCTTGAGAAGGACGATGAGCAAGGTTTATTAATTGATAAAGAAAAAATTATTTCAGAATTACAACATAACCTATTAGATGATATTAACGATCAACAACAGGCATCAACGAGCCATGGTAATAAATTATTATGGTTACCAGGATTGCTTTTGTTGACATTAGGCAGTTTGCTTACATATTGGCAGATAGGGGCTTATCAGGAAGTGAGTAAATGGGAGGATTCATTACAGCGTTATCCTGCCTTACAGGAACAACTTTTTAGTAATAGTGGTAACCGTCCGACTGAGCAGGATCTGCGTGATATTATGCTTGGCTTAAGAACGCGACTTGCGAATGATCCTTCTGATGCCGATGGTTGGTTGTTATATAGCCGTTTAGGTATGGTTTTTAAAGATAATGAATTAGCCTTAGATGCCATTACCAAGGCTTATCAGTTAAACCCAAGCTCCGTTGATATTCTGCTAGTATTTGCACAATTAAAAATGCAAACAGGTGATGAATCATCACAGCAACAAGCTGAATTGATGCTAGAGAAGTTATTAATTGAAAAACCAACAGAATTACAGGCTTGGTCAATGTATGCTTTCATGGCACTTGAACGACAGGATTATCCTGCCGCGATAAAACGCTGGCAACAAATGTTAACACTGGTAGATGTTAGTTCTGAACAAGCTGGTATGTTACGCGATAGCATCTCCTATGCTGAAAAACAAATGCAAGGGCAATCCGTGGCCGTGAATAGTGCTGAATCCGAAAAGGTAGCAACAGTTTCACAAGAAAATACGGATTCGCCTATTTATTCTGTTGACGTCTCGGTAGCAGAACAGGTTGAAATCCCTGAGTCAGGCTTTATTATAGTTTATGCGCAGGCTGTCTCAGGCCCTCAAATGCCCATTGCTCGCCATAAAAATGGCCCTAACTGAATTTCCCTTCACGACTCAAATTTCAGATGCAAATGAAATGGTAAAAGGTTTGAAGTTGAGTGATCAAAGCGAATTCATTGTTAAAGTTAGAATATCTAAAACCGGTGATGTGATGAATAAAGACGGTGATTGGCAAGGGGTTAGTGGTATCATTAAAGCTGGGCAAACAACACCCGTAAATATTGTCATTAATGAAAAACTCTAGCATAAAAGAGAAATTGATTATGAGTAAAAGTATTCGACTGTTATTAATATGTGTACTTAATCTGCCCATTATTGCATCAGCACAAACAGCAAATGGCGATTATGAATATCAAACCCATATGAGTGACCCAATCGAGCCAATTAACCGCGTGATTTGGGACTTTAATTACTTGGTATTAGATACTTACATCTACAAACCTGTGACTGAAAGTTATGTGGATTGGGTCCCTGATGGTGGACGCAAAGCAATCAATAATTTTGTATTGAACTTTGAAGAACCGTCAACCATGGTAAATAATCTGATTCAACTCAAATTCAGGCCGGCACTTAATGCCTTAGTTAGATTTTCTATTAATTCTACCTTTGGTGTTTTAGGCCTGTTTGACCTTGCAGAAGAAGGTGGCATTCCTCGCCAAAGGGAAACATTTAGTAATGTCTTAGGTCGATGGTATGTTCCTCATGGCCCTTATTTGATGGTGCCTGTGATTGGTCCTCGAAGCACCAGAAAGCTGATTGGTGGCATTGTTGATGGGTTATATTTTCCGATGAGTTATTTGTCCTTTGGTGAAACAGCTACCTTGACGGGCCTCGATGGATTAGACAAACGTGAAAGTGTTCTAGGACAAGAAAAGCTACTTGAGCAGGCTATTGATCCCTATATTTTTGCTAAAGAAGCTTATATCCAGTACGAAGCTTTTAAGTTTTATCATGACAGTGACGAAATGAAAGCGTTATTGGAAGAAAGCAACCGACAAAAGTCATTTGAAGCGGAACAAAATCTTGACGCATTTATGGATGAGATTGATTAAAACCTTATAAGGATCAAATCGCAAGTATGAATATAATTACAATTGATGGCCCAAGTGGTTCAGGCAAAGGCACTGTGTGTCACATTTTAGCGGACAAATTAGGCTGGAATTTATTAGACAGCGGTGCTTTATATCGCATTTTAGCTTACGTCGCTTTGCAAAAAAATATTGATTTAGATAATGAACAAAAATTAGCAACATTAGCAATCAATTTAGAAGTTGCTTTTATATCCAATGGTACTGGCGTAGATACTCTTCTAGAAGGGGAAAATGTCGGTGATAAATTGCGTACTGAAATAGTTGCCGAGGCGACTTCTAAAGTTGCTTCAATTCAAATTGTTCGTGATGCATTACTAGAGCGTCAAAAAGCTTTTTATCAATTACCGGGTTTAATTGCTGATGGTCGAGACATGGGAACCATTGTTTTCCCTGACGCCACAGTAAAAGTATTCTTGGATGCAAGTGCTGAAGAGCGAGCCGAGCGTCGCTTTAATCAGTTGCAAAACAAAGGTTTTGATGTTAGCATCGCGCAAATTTTAAGCGAAATCAAAGATCGAGATGATCGAGATAGAAATCGAACTGTAGCCCCATTAAGGCCTGCAGAAGATGCTATAGAAATTGATTCAACCTCATTAACGATTGATGAAGTTGTTAGTCAAGTTATTGATTTAGTAAAGCTTAAATTCGATTTGGTAGTAAAATAATTTACTGCTATTAATATATCGTTTCATGGATGAAATGATAATTTTTCTTGCCTCCCTCGCGAATGGAATGTGATGGGTTGTATAAAATAAGTGTGAATAAATAGATGATGGAATCTTTTGCTGAACTATTTGAAGAATCTCTTCAACAGGTAGAAACTCGCCCAGGTACAATTGTTAAAGGTACAATTGTTGGAATTCGTAACAACCTAGTATTCGTTGATGCTGGCCTTAAATCTGAAGCGGCTATCGATGTTGCAGAGTTTAAAAACACTGCTGGTGAAATCGAAGTTGCTATTGGCGATGTTGTAGACGTAGCGTTAGACGCGGTAGAGGACGGTTTCGGTGAAACTAAACTTTCTCGTGAAAAAGCGAAACGTCACGAAGCTTGGATCCAGCTTGAGAAAGCATACGAAGACCAAGAAACTGTTATCGGTGTTATTAACGGTAAAGTTAAAGGTGGTTTCACTGTTGAATTAAACGGTATTCGTGCATTCTTACCTGGCTCATTAGTTGACGTACGTCCGGTACGTGACACTATGCACCTTGAAAACAAAGATATTGAATTCAAAGTGATCAAACTTGATCAAAAACGTAACAACGTTGTTGTATCTCGTCGTGCTGTTATCGAAACAGAAAACAGTGCAGAACGTGAAGAGCTACTTGAAAATCTTCAAGAAGGTCAAGACGTTAAAGGTATTGTTAAGAACCTTACAGACTACGGTGCATTCGTAGATCTAGGTGGTGTTGACGGTCTACTACATATTACTGATATGGCTTGGAAACGTGTTAAACACCCAAGTGAAATCGTAAATGTTGGTGATGAAATCAACGTTAAAGTACTTAAATACGATCGTGAGCGTACTCGTGTTTCACTAGGTCTTAAGCAACTAGGTGAAGATCCATGGGTTGCTATCGCTAAGCGTTACCCAGAATCAACTCGTTTAACTGGTAAAGTAACTAACTTAACTGATTACGGTTGTTTCGTTGAAATTGAAGAAGGCGTTGAAGGTCTTGTTCACGTTTCTGAAATGGATTGGACTAACAAAAACATCCACCCATCTAAAGTTGTTAACTTAGGTGACATGGCTGAAGTTATGGTTCTAGATATCGATGAAGAACGTCGTCGTATCTCTCTTGGTCTTAAGCAATGTAAAGCTAACCCATGGGAAGAGTTCTCTTCAACACACGATAAAGGCCAGAAAGTTTCTGGTAAAATCAAGTCTATTACTGACTTCGGTATCTTCATCGGTCTTGACGGAAACATTGATGGTCTAGTACATCTTTCAGATATTAGCTGGGATGTTGAAGGCGAGAAAGCTGTTCAAGAGTACAAAAAAGGCGACGAAATCGAAGCTGTTGTACTACAAGTTGACCCAGAGCGTGAGCGTATTTCTCTAGGTATCAAGCAAATTGTCGCTGATCCGTTTAATAATTACTTAGCAGAAAATAAGAAAGGGTCTATTGTTAACGGTACTATCTTAGAATCTGATGCTAAAGGTGCAATCGTGACACTAGCTGATAGTGTTGAAGGTTACATCCGTGTTGCTGACATTTCACGTGACCGTATCGAAGATGCGTCTACGATTCTGAAAGTTGGTGAGCCTGTTGAAGCTAAATTCGTTGGTGTTGATCGTAAAAACCGCGTAATTAGCCTTTCTATCAAAGCGAAAGACGAAGCTGATGAGAAAGAAGCAATTGATAGCTTAAAAGAGCAAGATGAAGCAAGCATGGGTAATGCAATGCTTGACGCATTCAATGCGGCTAAAGGCAAATAATTAATTGGGAAGGGTAGCGATATCCTTCCTAATTAACTGGAGTCTACTTACTGCATTCAATAACTAAAAAATGAGGTAAATTATGACTAAGTCTGATTTGATTGAAAGACTAACCAGCAAGCACTTTCAATTGTCTATTAAAGAAGTTGAGGACAGTGTAAAAGAAACGCTACAACTTATGACAAATTCTCTTGCCCAGGGCGAGCGAATTGAAGTCAGAGGTTTTGGTAGTTTTTCATTACATTATCGTGCACCACGTATCGGACGTAATCCTAAAACAGGAGATAAAGTCGAATTAGGTGGTAAACATGTGCCACACTTTAAACCTGGCAAAGAGTTGAGAGAGCGAGTTAACGCCGTTAATGCTTAATGCATAACAGACCACAAAATGGTGCTTTTAAAGCACCATTTTTTTTGTCTAAAATATAGACACATCTCGTCAAATTATGGGATCCAACTTCCTGATTATAGGTCGCTTACTCATTTTGTTTCTTGCATGATAACGGGTATAATCCTAAGTTAATTTATAATACACTTAGGCTCTGTTAATTTTGAAATGTTAACAGGCCCTTTCCCCACTCACTTGTAAAGAGCTAAAATATGAAACGTTTTATTTTATTAGTGTTGCTTGTTTTATTATTTATCATTGCGATTGTTTTAGGTTTAAAAAACCAACAAACAGTTAATATTAATTATATCTTGGCGCAAAGTGATATTCGCTTATCAACCTTACTGGCGATTAATTTCATGTTAGGTTTTATTGTTTCTGCTTGTATTGGCATGCTTTTCTATTTACGTTTAATGATGAAAACGCGCAATCTTCGTAAGTTAAATAAAAATCAACGTAAAGAGCTGAGCTTGTTACGTGCTACAGACACTAAAGACTAGTCAGCAGTGCAGGAGATATTTTTCCTCCTTTTACCTGTCGCGACTTTTTATGGCTGGTATATGGGCGTGCGTAGCGTTCATCAAAAAGCACAAAAAAAGAAAATAAACTAAGTCGTGATTACGTTAAGGGACTTAACTTTTTACTTAGTGATCAACCCGATAAAGCTGTTGATCACTTTATTGCCTTGTTAGATGTTGATAGTGAAACAATTGAAACACATCTTGCCCTAGGCAATTTATTTCGTCAAAGAGGCGAAGTAGAGCGCTCTATTCGTATTCATCAAAACCTCATAGCACGTCCCTCCTTAACTCGTGAGCAAAGAGATTTAGCATTATTACAACTAGGTCGAGACTTTTATCAGGCAGGGCTATTTGACCGCTGTGAAGAGATATTTTTACAATTAAAACAATCCCCTGAATATAAACAAGTCGCATTAGAAAACCTGCTAAATATTTATCAGCAATTAAAGGACTGGAAAGAGGCTGTTGCTATCACAGAAGCCTACAATCGATTAGGCAAGGTTAAGCCAAAACGCAGAAACACTTTCCTATTTATATTGCAGTCTAGCGCTAGAAGATAAAGATGAAAAACAGCAGGTAAAACTATATAGAAAAGCGTTATCGATTTTTCCTGCCTGCGTTAAAGCAAGCATAGCCTTGAGTGATTATTATCAAAGAATCAATCAGACAGAAAAAGCGCTACAAGTTTTGCAGTCGATCCCTGATGAAGATATTGAATTTAGTGAAGTGATCTTAGATAGGCTTTTACTTCTTCATCAAAAGTTGGGAAGCGAAGAAGAACTCATAAACTATTTATATCGCATTATTAGTTTAGGTGCCGGTGCAAGTAGTGTTGTTCTATTGTCTAAGTTGATAGCACAATTTAGAAGCGTAGAAAAAGCTCAAGCATTTATGCTTCAAGAGTTACGCCGTAACCCTACCATGAAAGGCTTTAATCAATTGATGACCTATCATTTGACCCTTTCTGAAGCGGAAAATGAAGCAGAGAGTCTCTCTTTTTTACAGAAACTAGTTGCTGAACAAATAAAATTACGTCCAAAATATCGCTGTCAAAAATGTGGCTATTCAAGTAATAAGTTATTTTGGTTGTGTCCTTCCTGTAAAAGCTGGGGAAGGATCAAGCCAATTCGGGGCCTCGACGGCGAATAGAGCTTTAAAGCTATAAGCGAAAACATGCTTTAAGGCTGGAAGGCTAAACATGAAAAGCATATTTCGAGGCTTTAAAGCTAAGGGTACAAGATATGCTTAAAGCCTTAAAGCCTTAAAGCTTATTTAAATTAATTAAGGAAGAAAATGAATTTGTTAGATCCAAAAGTTGTTATCGCATTAGATTACGACGATAAACAAACTGCACTCGATTTTATAAATCAACTAGATCCCACTACTTGCCGTCTAAAAATTGGCAAAGAAATGTTTACCCACTTTGGTCCTGATTTCGTTAAACAAATTGTTAATAAAGGCTTTGATGTTTTCTTAGATCTTAAATTCCATGATATTCCTAATACCGTCGCTAAAGCGGTAAAAGCAGTTGCTGACCTTGGTGTTTGGATGGTAAACGTACATGCGAGTGGTGGAAGACGCATGATGGAAGCGGCTAAAGCGATCCTTGAACCATACGGAGATAAAGCGCCTCTACTGATTGCTGTGACTGTATTAACTAGTATGGATGAAAGTGATTTAAAAGAGCTTGGCATTGACCTATCGCCTCTTGAGCAAGTAAAACGTCTTGCAACCTTAACTAAGTCATCAGGTCTTGATGGTGTTGTTTGCTCTTCACATGAAGCAACAGAATTAAAAGCATTGTTAGGTAAAGAATTTAAACTAATAACACCAGGTATTCGCCCTGCTGGCAGTGATGCCGGTGATCAACGACGTATTAAAACGCCGAAACAAGCCATGGACTCTGGCTCTGATTATTTAGTGATTGGTCGACCTATTACTCAAGCTGATAATCCAGCACAAGTATTAATGGATATCAATGCAACTTTATAAAGCCGGAAAATGTTATGAAAAGATTTGATATCAACAAATATAAAGCTGAGTTTATGGAAAGGTTCGCGGTCGATTTTACACCTTGGATGTCTCCAACAATTCGTGATTATTATTCGCTGTTTATCAAAAAAGCGCATAGTAACAGAGAACAATTACGTTCATGGGTAAGAGAGTATTCCATCCTTAAGGATGGTAAATCTATCAAGGTTGCTCAAAAGCCTGTACAACTTTCACCTGAAGCAAGAGAACTCTTTTTGACATTACAGACTCAAATTGGTCAAGAGATACATGTTGGCGATTGGCTAACGATCTCACAGGATCGCATTGATCAATTTGCTAATGTTACGGAAGATAAACAATGGTTGCATAATGATGTTGAAAGAGCAGAAAAAGAGTCTCCTTTTAAAACTACCATTGCTCATGGTTTTTTAACGCTGTCTTTATTACCTCGCTTAACGGGTAGCGTTGATGCAGATAAACCACTCTATCCTGACGCAAAAATGACAGTGAATTATGGTTTAAACCAGGTACGTTTTCCTTATCCTGTCAAAACCGGCAGTGTGATCCGCGCACACAGCCGTTTAATCAAGATCACCCCGATCAAGCGTGGTATTGAGATCGAAAAAGAGATCACTGTTGAGATCCAAAATACACGCCGACCAGCCTGTGTGGCTGTGTCAGTAGTTCGTGTCTATTTTTGACTATATGTAATGATGATCTTTTGACGGATTAAAAAGATCATCGCTTATACTTGCCTTTTAACACCTCTTTTTGCCATTCTTCCAATATTTTCCAATAAAATTCTAAAAACTTGCCACCCTTAGAAAAGCTAGATATTCAAACTATATTGCCATTTTAGCGCAAAGATCCTTTTATCTCATTCAAGATCCTCTTTTTCACTTTAAAAATAACTCTATGATTTTTAATAATAAATCTAGTCATAAAATCATAACTGAATTTTTAAAATCTCAAATCACCCTAGAAATAATGCTGGCTTTAAAAGTTGGCATGTAAATCGCATTATAACCCGTGAGAGTAAAAATTGACGGCAAAACGAACAAAACTTGCCGATTTTCCCCATTCAGGGATTGATAGGAACAAAGGAGTAAATTATGCCACAAATAATAAATACCAATATAATGTCGTTGAATGCACAACGCCAATTAAACAAAAGCCAGCTCACTCAAAATGAAGCCATGGAACGTTTATCCTCTGGTTTACGTATCAACAGCGCAAAGGATGATGTCGCCGGTCTTGCTATTTCAACGGGTATGCAATCGCAAATTCGTGGTATTAATCAAGCCGTTCGAAATTCAAATGATGGTATTTCAATGACCCAAACTGCCGAAGGGTCAATGGATGAAATGACTAACATTTTACAACGTATGCGTGAACTTTCTGTTCAAGTCGCCAATGATACAAACTCTTCAGAAAATAAAATTTCTATTCAGAAAGAGGTTGATCAGTTATATGCAGAGTTAGATCGTATTTCAAGCACAACCCAGTTTAATGGGAGCAATTTATTAGATGGTTCTAATTCATCAACAACCCTACAAATCGGTGCGAATGCTGGTGAAAGTCTAACCTTTTCTATTGAAGCCGTTACAAATGCAAGCTTGGGTTTAGATGGTGGCGTAAATAAAGGTGATTTAAATGGTGGGCGTGTAACTGCTGGGGCTCTGGATGCATCATTAGTAGCTATTAATGGGGTCAATATTGGAGCTACTGAAGCACCAGGAGGCGCTGATGAAATACAACGTGTGATAAATCAACAAACAGCTGAAACAGGTGTTGTTGCTGATGCATACAATATTGTGGAAGGCAAGTCTGGTAGTGACGTCACAGGTATTACTTCTGGATTAGAGATTACTGTTGGTACAGATGTTACTGTCACATTAGGTGCCACTTCATCAATGGAAAACCTTGCTGAAACTATTAATCGAGATGTTGCGGGATTAACTGCAACTGTAGGCGATGACGGTCAGTTGATCTTAAATAATGATACCGGAAAATCAATTATCGTAGGTGGAAATTTAGGCGATTCAGGCTTAGAAGGTGCACCGACAACCTATGAAGGGTACTTAGGCTTAACAAGTCAAACAGGTGAGCCTATTGATATTGGTGCTGGTGACGGAGTCGCTTCTGATGTCAAAGCGTTTGGTTTTTTAATTTCAAATGGAAATGCGGTGACAGGAGAAGCACCTACAGGTGGGTCTATTGATGCTCGCGGATGAGTTAACTATTAATGGTGTTGAAATTGTCAGTACAGGCAGTGCTATCGGTGATCAGCTAACAACAATTAATAAAATGACTGATGAAACTGGGGTAACTGCGACATTGTCTTCTGCTGGAACTGAGCTTATTTTTACTGCAGAAGATGGTGGAGATATTGTCATCGCTAGTGGTGCGGATACAGTTGCGGCAAGAAAGACCGCTTTAGACAAACTAGGAGTCAATGAGGTTGGAGGTACAGCTGTAACTGATTTAGGGCTTAGTGTAACGACGTCGGAAAAAGCAGTTCGTAGTTTAGAAAAAATAGATAATGCTTTACAACAAATTTCTGAGTCTCGAGCGAATTTAGGTGCTATTCAAAACCGGTTAGGCTCTACAATTTCTAATCTTGAAAATGTTTCACAAAACTTATCTGCATCGAATTCTCGTATTCAAGATGCTGACTTTGTGACTGAAACGTCGAAAATGAGTAAAGCACAGATCCTACAGCAAGCAGGTACTTCAATGCTTTCTCAAGCTAATGCAAGTACTCAAAATGTACTATCGTTATTACAAGGATAAAGTGAGGTGGTGAATCTAGCTAAATAAACGGCAATAACTTGCCATGTTAGTTTGATTTGCCATTACAGGTAAAATGGGTGAAAGGTTTCGTAGGTTTTTACTCTCATTTTCTCCTCAGTTTCCACCCATTTAAAGGTAGCCTCGGCTACCTTTTTCTGTTTTAAGCTTTCGAGCTACGAGCTTTTTAGCCAATACATTTTGACTTTTATTTTGAACTAAGCAATTAGTCATCAGTTTTAGCTTTCCGCTTTGCCTCTGATTTTGAACTTACTGATAGTTATTTTTTAACCATTATTCGCTAAATTAATAATAGTTAAATAACTGAAAATAAATATAAAAATATTTTTGTTTTTAACCAGCTGACAGCTGACAGCTAACAATTGACTACTATTTTGTTATTTTTCCCTAAAGTTATTTTTCCCTTGGTCGATAAAGTTATTAAGTCTGAACATCGACTGTTTTGAAAATGAACCGTTAAAGAAATTACAAAATTAATTAAAGTTATTTTTTAAGCGGTCGATAAAGAAATATAACCAATTCAACTGACCAAATTTATTTAATAGTTAAGTCAGAAATAAATAACCAAGGAGCACATCATGGCATCAGTAATCAATACAAACGTAATGTCGCTAAATGCGCAACGTCAATTAAACAAATCACAAAGCACACAAAACGAAGCGATGGAACGTTTGTCTTCTGGCTTACGTATCAACAGCGCAAAAGACGATGTCTGCTGGCCTTGCAATCTCTACTGGTATGCAGTCTCAAATCTCTGGTATTAACCAAGCAGTTCGAAATGCAAATGATGGTATCTCGATGACGCAAACCGCTGAAGGCTCAATGGATGAGATGACTAACATCCTTCAACGTATGCGTGAATTATCAGTGCAATCTGCCAATGATACAAACTCAGCAGAAAACAGAGCCTCAATCCAAAAAGAAGTTGACCAACTTAGCTCAGAATTGGACCGTATCGCAGAAACAACAGAGTTTAACGGTACTAAATTATTAGATGGCTCTGCTGGCTCTACAACCTTACAAATTGGTGCAAATTCAGGTCAAACACTTAGTTTTTCTATTGATTCAGTAACAACAAATGATTTAGGTTTAAATGGTAACTTAAATAAAGAAGATGTGAATGGTGGTCGTGTAACAAGTGGTGATGTTGCCGCTAGTTCAATCGAAATAAATGGTGTTTCAATTGGCGCTGTTGAAACAAGTAAAGATTATGGTAATGCACTCGCTAACATGGCAAGTGTTATTAATGAAAAATCAGCAGAAACAGGTGTCACTGCAAGTGCATATAATGTGGTACAAGGCGATGCAATTGATTCTGCAGGTGCGGTACCATCAGGGATTACTTCAGGAATGACTATTAAAGTTGGTGATGGAGCGACTACTACACTAGGCGCTACCTCTTCAATGGACAATTTAGTTGATACAATTAACCGTGATATTACCGGCGTTACGGCATCACTTGGCGACCAAGGTGAATTGTTATTAACTAATGATACTGGTGCTGAAATTACAGTTGCAGGAACAACAGCTGGTTCTGGTATGACATCAATAACAGGTGCGCAGGAAGGGTATATAGCTCTAAAAAGTGATGATGGTAGCGCGATTAGTGTTAATGACTTTGAAGATACGACTAGTGCTAGTAACGCAAGTGATTTTGGTTTTACAGTTGTTAATGGTGCCGACTCTATTCTTGCTACTGTCGCCTCTTATGATGCTACTGATGGCATAACGGCAGCTGACGGACTACAAATTAATGGTGTTGACCTTATTGCTAGTTCTGCTGTCGATATAGATACTACAGTTTCAGCTGTAAATGCTTTAACTGAAGAAACAGGTGTAACTGCAACTGCTGTAGGTACAAGCATACAATTCTCAACCTCAGATGGAAGTGCAGTTGAGATTACATCTAATGCGACTACGCAGGTCGCTCGTGATACTGCACTAGCTTTAGTTGGCCTTGATAATGAAATGGGTGGTAAAAGCATTGACTCGCTAGGAACAGATGTATCTACAATGTCAGGTGCAATGAGTAGTATTGATAAAATTGATGCTTGCATTGGAGAAAATCAGTGAATCTCGAGCTGGATTAGGTGCAATTCAAAACCGTTTAGATTCAACGATTTCTAACTTAGAGAATGTTTCACAAAACTTATCAGCATCTAACTCTCGAATTCAAGATGCAGACTTTGCTGAAGAAACATCTAAAATGAGTAAAGCGCAGATCTTACAACAAGCAGGTACATCAATGTTGTCGCAAGCAAATGCATCAGCTCAAAGTGTACTTTCACTACTTGGCTAAGTATTTAGGTAGCTAATAAAATGTGATTAATAGCTCCCTAGCAATAGGGGGCTTTTTTGCCATATGGTCATAGAGAAGAGGTTATTATGTCTGATTTTAATATTACATTATCACCTTCTAGTTTAGTAGGAATTGAAAAAGAGAATATAAAAAATACTCAAACAGAAGAAGAGGTTGTTACTTCAGTTGCTAAATCTGAAGCAATTACCGATGATAAAGAAAAAAGAAATAAAAGATACTGAGCAATCATCCAGCACAGTAAAAGAAACCGTTGAAGAAATGAATGCTTTTTTTCAAAATATGCAACGTAACTTATCTTTTTCAGTAGATGAAGAGTCTGGAGAAAAAGTAATTTCAGTAAGAGATTCAGAAACTGAAGAAGTTATTCGACAAATACCTTCGGAAGAGTTGGTTGTTTTACGCAAAAAAATGGATGATGTAGTCGGTATTTTGTTTGATACAAAGGTGTAAGTAGTCGCGAGCATCGAGCGACGAGTATCGACAAACTAAAAAGCTAATCCTTCGAAGCTCTAAGCTAGCAAGCAACTCGAGGCTGATATTAATTGGTATAAATTTTGCATTGATCACAGCATTAAAAATTGCTAATTGTAGATGATACAGAAAATAAGGAATTATTATGTCTTCAATCACTTCAACAGGTCTTGGCTCTGGTCTAGATATCAATACGATTGTTACTGCCATTGTTGATGCAGAAAAAGATCCTGCGTTAACAAAGATGACTGAAGCGGCCGTCGAAGCAACGGCAATGATCTCCTCCTACGGCTTGCTAAATAGTGAACTTTCCACTTTTAAATCATCTTATAAGCAACTCGGTTATGATTCTAGCTTTGCACTGCCACATCCACGAGTAGCGACTCTTCAATTTTAGATGCAACTATAGGTTATGGTGCAGATACTGGACAGTGGGAATTTGAAGTTAAGCAAAGAGCACAAGCTCATACGTTAGTTTCTGCTGAGTCAATTGCATTTACTGATGTTACAGATGAGATCGGAGAAGGTATTATTACGTTAACTTATGGCACCTATAGTGGTGTCGATAATGATACTTTTACTGCTGACTCTGATAGAACATTTGAAACAATCAGCATCTCTAACGACATTGATCCTATTACCGGGAAAAGTAATAACTCATTGGAAGGTCTGCGTGATGAAATAAATGATGCAGATAATAATTTTAGTGTCTCTGCATCCATTATTAATGACGGTACTAATTATCGCTTAATACTAACTAGTAAAGAAACCGGTGAAAAAAGTGCCGTAGAATTGACTGCTACAGATCTTTCTGGTGGTGCTATTGCAACAAACACAGGATTGGATCGTTTTACGTATAGCGCCACTAGTAAAAATATGACTGAAACCGTTGTTGCTCAGGATGCTGAACTTGTGATGAATGGTATAACCATTACTAGTGACAGTAATGATGTTACTAGTGTCATTGAAGGTGTCACTTTAAACTTAAATAGTGCAGAAGAGGGAAAAACAGTTTCCTTAAAAATTGACGCAGATACCAGTGAAGTCGAAGAGCAAATTCAAGCCTTTCTTGAAAGTTATAATAATACTATGTCTAAAATGAATGAATTAACGGCTTTTAACGGTGTTGATGCAAGCGACAATGGGGTGTTAAACGGTGATTCAACGATACGTAATATTCAGACTATGATGCGTGGCGTTTTAAATACACAAATGGATCATATTGATGGCTCGATACATAGCTTTGCTGACTTAGGTATGCTGACTCAACGAGATGGAACATTAGAATTAGATACTACTATGCTTGAAGAAGCCTTAAAAAATGATTTGCAAGGCGTTGCTGACTTTTTACAGCAACAGGCGCGACAACAGACTCATTAATTTCATTTGATAGTAACGACAGTGCGACTAAACCAGGAACCTACGCAGTCGAAGTCACACAGCTAGCTACGCAAGGAACTTTAGATGCTACAGTGGTCGCAGGGCTAACCATGGATGATAATAACAATAGCTTTCAAATACGCGTAAATGGTTATGAGTCGAGTTTAATTGACTTAACTATTGGCACTTATACCAGTGTTGATGAAATGATTATTGAAATGCAAGCTAAAATAAATTCTGATTCAAATTTAAAAGATAATGATATTAGTGTCAACATTACTAATGATGCTGGGAAGCTATCAATTACTTCTAATAAGTATGGTTCATCTTCAACAGTTGCATTTACTAATAGTGATGCTAACTTTATTTCTAATTTAGGCTTTTCAGGCTCGACGAGTGTTGCGGGTTTAAATGTTGAAGGTATGATTAATGGTATTTCTGCAAGCGACGATGGCCAGTATTTATTATCTGAATCTGGCGATTCAGAAGGCATTAAATTACTTATTGAAGGCGGTGCTCTTGGAGACCGTGGCAATGTGACTTATTCTGAAGGGTTAACCACAGTAATGAATGATTTATTAGATAGTATTATTGATACTAATATATCGGAGTCTAGTGGGGATGTTGCTTCGAGCCAAGGAATTATTGATGGAAAAGTTGACTCACTTTATAAGAAAATTACTGACTTAGAAGAGCAAGAGGAAGCATTAACATACCGTATGGATAATTATGAAGAGCGTTTGTATACACAATTTAATGCAATGGATATTGCCGTTTCAAATTTAAATAATACCATGAGTTATTTAGAAAGTGCTTTAGATGCGCTACCTGGTTATACCAACGACTAATTAGCCTATAAGTTTAAAAGCGCTTATATTATTAATCATCTCTTTATATCCTATGATTAATCATAGGCAAAAGAGATAGTGCACATTTGATCTATTTTTTTTAATATTTAACTACTATTTAGATATAATATGTTTATTTTAATCAGGTGCTTAAATGTCTTCTCAGATAGACCCTTTACTAATAAAAATTCAAACTCAAATATTACAAGCGACTTTTTTAAAGAATATGGCATGTTTGAAGTTACATATGCCCTCCGTATATCAATTTTTTCAACATTATCAGCCTCAAAAAGTACAGTTAGCATTTGATAATAATGGAGAAGTAAATCTTTCAACGGGTGACCAATTTGTATATGGCGAAGATCCTAAAGCATCTTCTTTAGCCCAAGTTGAAACGTTTTTAAAAAATCCCCCTTGCTTTGATTTTGAGATTTCATTAAGAAATGATGAAAACTATCAATACCAACATGAAAAAGTCATTAATCATATTTACAAGAAGCGTCGTCAGGAATTAGGTGTCAGTTCTCCTTTCTATATGCAGGATGGGGGGCAAATTAATTTTATTGCTGTGATTGGGCTTGGCCTTGGTTATCATGTTGAACATTTATTTAAGCAGTTTTCGATACGCTCAGTATATATTTTCGAGCCTGAACCAGATGTTTTTTTTGCGGCTTTACACACTGTTGATATGAGTGTTTGGTTTAATTCTTGTACAAGTTTAGGTGGGGAGTTGACGTTTAAAATTGGCGGCGTAGAAAGTGTTTTTGTTAATGAAATAGCTCAATATTTTAAACGTGAAGGTTATTTTCTTCTCCCTCAATTGTATTTATATCGCCATTATATAAGTGATAAAACAACAGATGCATTTAAACTGATCAGAGAGTTGGAATATCGCTATAAAAGCGGTTGGGGCTTTTGTGAAGATGAAATTATTGGGATTTCACATACTCTATCTAATATTTCTGATAACAAAGCCTCTATTTTACTAGAAAATGCAAAACTGTATAAAAAAGAACAGCCTGTTTTTATTATTGGTAATGGCCCCTCTCTTGATAATGACTTGGCCTATATAAAAGCTAATCAAGAAAAAGCTATTATTATTTCCTCTGGTACCTCATTAAAACCTTTATTAAATTATGGTATAACGCCTGATATACATGTAGAGCAAGAAAGGCCTAAAAGTATTTATCAATGGGTGAAAAAAATAGGTTATGAAAATAAATTAAAAGAAATTCCATTGCTTTGTTTAAATACTGTTTATCCAGGCATACTGAACTTATTTAAGCAACCTTATGTCATGCTCAAAGCTGGCGATGCAGGAACGTCATTTATTCATGAATATGTTTCAAATAAATATTTAGAATTATTTTTTGTAATCCTACTGTTACGAATGCTTCTACTGCGGGAGCTGTTGCCATGGGATTTAAGGAAATATACTTATTTGGATTAGATTACGGCTTTAAATCTGAAGAAGATCATCATGCTAAGGGCAGTGTTTATCAAGAAATGGAAGGTTTTAAGATGACAGGGGATTTTAAAGTCCCTGCAAATTTTGAAGGAGAGGTTTATACCCGACGAGTATTTGATAGCTCACGTGGTGTATTAGAAATGCTCTTAGAACAAAATCCGACGATAAAATGTTTTAATGCCAGTGACGGTGCTCGCAATTAAACTAACAACACCTATGAGATCCCAAAACTTTCCTAAATTTAAACGTATAAAAAATAAGAATAAAATTGTTGAGAGTTATCTGAAAAGTTGTTTCAATGATTCTTATAGTTTCGATCACGATCTTTATACTGAATTTTCTAGTGCATTGCCTTATTTTTCTAACTACATATCTTTTCTAATTGAAACGCTTAATGATGTAAAAACTAAGAGTGAGCTTACAAGTGCTTTTTCAATACAGTTTAAATTTGTGATGCAATATGAAAAGGACAGAAATAAATTACTTTTCCATCGATTTTTTATTGGCACAATAAACTTTTTGCAAGCAAGTATCATGAATAATGTTTCTCGTTATAAAGATGAAAAAGCACAACAAGATTTTATTCAATATTGTATCACAGAAATGAAAGAGCATTTATTGTTCCTATTAGACGATGTAAGTACACACTATAATAAACCTGCAAGAGCTTAACTCAATATTGGAAATTACATAATGCACTCTCAAAAAATGCTGGTTAAATTAAAAAAAGCAAGCACTGAGTCCCAAAAAGGCAACTATTTAAAGTCAATTTCTCTTTGTAAAAAAATATTGGATAAAGAGCCTAGTAATGTTACTTCGTTGAAGCTATTAGCAACTAATTTAATTAAACTCAATCGTTTTTCCGAAGTTGAAATTGCACTAAAAAAAGCAATAAAGCTAGTCACGGAAGAAGAGTCATATCCACTTTTACATTTATTAGGGTGTAATTATATTAGTTTAAATAATTATTCTGTTGCACTTAATGTACTTGAAGAGTTATTTAATAGAACTGGTGATAGTAAAGTCTTATTAGATATTGCGCTCTCATACGCTAAGTTATACGAATATGAAGTCAGCTCGCGATGTTTATTTTAAATTGATAGAGTTAGAACCAAATAACCATCAAGCTAAATTTAATCTTTATCCTATTCTGTTACATTTTCAAGATTATAAAAATGCTTGGGTATGTTTTCACAGTCGACTTCAGCGTCAAGAAATCATCGATCAAATTCATTGGTTCGCTCCTATGTGGAATGGAGAACCATTAACTGGTAAAACAATATTAATTTATCCTGAGCAGGGAATCGGGGATAATTTAGCTTATACAGGATGTTTTGCAGAGGCGATTGCGGATGCTAAGCATGCCTATATTGCTTGTGACAATCGTTTAAAAGGCTTATATAAATACAACTTCCCTAATGCGACAATACTTTCCTATGAAGATATTAATATCGCTCAAACTATTAATGCAGATATTGATGTGCAGATTTTAGCTGGGTCTTTATCTTATTTATATCGTGAAACACAAGAGTCCTTTGTTAATCAGAAGTTACTAGGTATCTCTCCAGATTTAATAAATAAAGTGAATCAAAAACTATCAAAAGAAAAGTTAAAAGTTGGAATTTCTTGGTTTCATGGTCGAATTAATGATGGTAATGAATTTTCTATGTATCTTGAAGAGTTGCTACCAATATTAAAAATAGAAGGTATTGAGTGGGTTAATTTACAATTTGGGGAGTGGCAAAAAGAAGTCAAGAGTATTACTGACAAAAACAATATTACTATCACTCATATTGATGAATGTGCCGCTTCGGGAGATTTTAATCAATATGGTGCACTTATTTCAAATTTAGACTTAGTTATTTCAGCGAGTAACGTCGCACTTATGTTTGCTTCACGTTTAGGGGTTAAAACGTGGATGTTTTTACCTGGTTCTTCGCAAAGCAATAACCTTAACCTCGATTCTTCTGTTATCAAAAATGACCACGTATTTTATGGTCAAAATGATAATGATTGGAGCGAAGTCATCCAGCAGTTCGTGAATGAATTAACTTATCGTTTAAAGTGACTTTAGATTGTTTTTCTAAAAAATTTTTAGAAATAGAGTTGGGATATTAGCAAAGTAATTTTTCTAGGTTAGGTATTTTATAGTTACAGGTTTAATGTTTCTATTTCGATTAATTCTTTTAGATTTTTTGTTAATAGCTCCATTTCTACTTTGCTTTTGTGTTCTATAAAATATATTCCTGACTTCCCAAATGGCGCCTTTTTCATTATTTCCCCTGTATTTTTCAGAGGAATATATAAGCTATTAAGACAGTCGATATTAAGTTTTGTGCTAATAAAAATACAATTTTTATCAGTTGTTACAGTATGTCTAGAAATATATTTATCAGTAACTGTTATAACTTTTTCAGGTAGCTCTATATTACAAAAAGGAAGAGCGTATAGCTCTGCGTAGTCTACACCGGTAGACTTTTTGATGAGTTGGCTATATAAATCACCTGGACTTCGCCTTGCGACTTCAATTAAGTAAAAATTATCATCCTTAACTAAAAATTGAGTATGAATTAAACCATCACACAGATTTAAATCATCTGCGAATTGTTCTGTCCAATTCCTTAATTGAGTTTTGATATTGTCTTGTAGATTAGTTGATACATTAGAACTGTTAACTTGATAAGGGTATACAGTACAATATTCATTAACAAAAAAATCTATTAGTATTTTTTTATTTTTAATAAAAGCAGAATGGCTATATAGCTCTCCTTCGATAAACTCTTCAGCGATAACTGCTCCCTCACTGGAAAAGCTTTTCGCTTGTGACCAAAAGGTTGTCGCTTCATCAATGTTATAGGCTTTGCTAATTCCTTTTCCACTAAATGAGTCTATAGGCTTTATCAAAATTGGAAAATTAAGTTTGCTAATATCGTTAATATTATCAATTGCCTTAGGGATTGAGTATTGATGTTCTTCCGCAAATGCTCTGAACTTATCTTTATGATGGATAATTAATGCTGTCTCGTAGCTATCGAATCCTGGTAGACTTAATTTTTCTGCAACAAAAGAGGATGATAAATAAGACTGGTCGTTGCATCCAGGAACAATACCTATATATTTCTTTTCTTCGGCGTGTTTGAGTAATGCATTGTAGTTTGAATAATCTAGTTTAACTGAATGATCTGCTAAGATATGGCAAGGATCACTAATGAGACTTCCTGCAACAGTTAGATTAAATTTTTTCTTATGTATTATTTCTAATATTGGTAATACGCAAAAGTTTGCATCACATAAAAGAATATTATTCATACCACGACCTTTTATACCTTTATATTATGATGATTAACTATAATCATCTCAATTCGATTCGTTTTGTAACGTTTTGATTATTGTTTTTATGATTAAATCTACATTTGATTTTGATAGATCAGGGTACAAAGGTAAACATAAAATTCGACTACAAATATCTCTTGAAATGGGCATAAACTGTTCTGGTTTTATATAGTTAAGAGAATCTAAGGAAGGAAAAAAATACCTTCTAGGGAAAATGTCTACATTATTTAATGCATTTTTTACGTTAATCATTTGCTTATGATCTTTTAAAATTATTGGAAAATAACTGTAATTTGGCGATGCATTTTTATTTGTTGTTTGCAATTGAACTATTTTATTAAGGCCTTTTTCATAAATACGGTAAAGACTTTTACGTTGAGCTTTAATTTGTTCCATTTCATCAAGTACACATAAGCCCATTGCGACCTCAAATTCATTCATTTTAGCATTTGTTCCCAATGCAACGATTGACTCTTCATTTTGAATACCAAAATTTATTAAATATCTAATTTTCCTGAGCAATGTTTCATCATTGACAATTAAAGCTCCCCCTTCAATCGTATGAAAAAGTTTTGTTGCATGGAAGCTAAGTGTAGAAATATCGCCATAATTTAATATATTCTGTTCTTTATATTGTACATCAAAAGCATGTGAGGCATCGTAGATTACTTTTAGTCTATTTTTGTTTGCAATATGCTGAATCTCTTCCACCTCGCATCCATTCCCAAAAATATGAACAGGTACGATCGCTGTTGTATCTTTAGTGATAGTCGCTTCGATTGTTTTTGGGTTTATATTTAAAGTGGATGGGTTTATATCTGCAAATATAGGGGTTAGTCCATTGGTCACAAGAGAGCTGGTTGTTGCTACAAAACTAAAAGGCGTTGTAATGACATGTCCCTTTATCTCTAAAGCTCTATAAGCTGTTTCTAATGCTACTGTACCATTTGCTACTAAGACGATATTTTTTACATTTAAATAAGTCGCTAATCTTTTTTCTAATCGTTGGACCATTTTACCATGATTCGTAACCCAACCACTTTCAAAAATTTCATCGATGTATTGATGATATTTGTCTTTATTTGGTAAGTATGTTTTGGTTACATGAATCATTATTATATTTCCTCTGGCTTAATCACTTTGCTCTAATGCAATGAAGGGAAAAAGTCTGGTTAATTTTCCAGAAATGTCTAAATTTAACTTAAACACTTTAATATTTAGAATATAGGCTAATATATTGATAAGTTTAAATAATCGGGGAATTAAATTATGCTCTGTACTCACTATATTTTTTAATTTTCTGAATTAGGCTATAATTACTTTAGCTTAGAGTAGAGAATACAGATTATTAGAGTTAATAATAATACCTTCCTTTAATGCTCAAATCTATATAGCGATGTAGCTTTTTGTGTCAACAAAGCTAAGTTGAATGAGTGATAGTAATAAGTAACGTTTTATAATACGGACTATATCTAAAGTTATTAAATACTTTAGATTTATTTTGGATGGATATATGAAAGTACAATTAAATAAAATTCCTGCAATTTATTATTGGGATAATTTTTTAGCTTCTGAAAATATAGTTCAATTATTTGATGGTAATAGCAGTAAAATGCGAAGCATGAATAAGAGGGAATTATTTCATAAGTTTGTATGTATTATTAATATTGAAACAAGTACTTTCTGTAATAAAAAATGTACTTATTGTCCTATATCTACTTTTGATAGAAAGAATCAAATACTTATGGATGATCTAGTTTTTACAAACATAGTTACTGATTTACAGTCAATAAATTATTCTTCAACTATTAGTTTAAATATTTTTAATGAGCCTCTAGCAGACAATACTATCTATGAAAAAATACAAAGAATTAGGAGTGCTTGCCCGGATGCTTTTATTAAATTTAATAGTAATGGAGATTATATTAAATTAAGTGTGTTAGATAGGCTTGCTAGTTTAGGTGTTAATGCGATTTTTGTTACATTACATCCAGAACCTAAAGAAGGCTATAGTGATAAAAGCCGTTTAAAGCATTTTAAAAAGTTTTTTTCTAAATTAGAACTTAACTGGGAAGTTGATGAATTAATCCCTGCACAGAAAATAACTAGTGATAATTCGTACAAAGGAATGAGGTTACTGGTTGAAGCGCATAACTGGGAAGTTAAAGGTAATGATCGAGGAGGTTTCTGTTCCTGAATTAAGTACTACTATGCGTACAAACCCATGTGTTAGACCAATACGCGAGTTTTCTATTTCATACGATGGTAGTGTATATCCATGTTGCCAATTTTTTACTGATGATAGTGAAAGCCATAAATATAGAATAGGTAAACTTGAAGCTACCGATAGTAGTAAACGTATTAATATTTTTGATATTTATGCTTCTAAACTTATGTCACAGTGGAGAAAAGATTTATTGCCATTCTCGTTAAAAAAACGCCTTGCTCAAGTTGTAATGATCCAGATAATTCATGCTTAAATTCAAGCCACTTTCGAGATAGGGTAATTGATAGCTTTAGTGAATAGTCCTTCTCTAAATAAGTTGTGTAATGGTTTTATTCGCTACTTAAGCTCAAATAATCTTAGTAGGTCATTTGCAAATAATGATATTTAGTTGGTACATATTATGTGAGTTTATGGGCTAAATCGGTATAACCTAACGTATTGGAAGGAAATACATTACTGTTTCTGACCATCCTTCTGTGTAGTGTCGTATAAAGACCTTGTAATCATTTCGTATACCCATGATAAAATCATAAATTTTCCAAAAATCATCAGCCTTATGATAGGCGACTATAGCAAGTTTAGGGTGATCAAGAAAGATATGTTTTCTTGCTCCTTCAAGGGCATTAATTTCCCAACCTTCAAGATCCATTTTGATAAATGATACTGTTTCATTAATTAATAAATCAATAGGAGCAACATCTATGACGACATTACCATTTTCACATACTGAGCTTGCAGAACCTGAATTAGAAGAGAAGTTTAATTGTTCAACTTTGTTTGATACTCCTTTAGAAATGTAGGTTATATTGGAATAATTTATTAACCTATCTTTTGCTTGTTGCATATTTTTAATGCTAGGTTCTATTAAATACACTTTTTTGTAGTTTGGATACCTTTTGCAAAATTGTTCAGTTGTATCTCCTGTAAATCCACCTGCATCTACAAAAACCTCATCGTTATAATCCATAAATGGTTCAAAGTATTGCTCGAGAGGTCTAAAGCTATAATTATTTAAATAACTAATATCTGCAGTTAACCGATAAGAAATCAAATCATTAAATACTTTTTTAGATTCTTCATCTTCTAAATGTTCATAAACATTGCGCCATTTTTTATTGGAATTTACAAAGTCATTTCGCATCTCTTTAACAAAATCAGGAATAGTTAAATTTGCATTAAATTTTAATAAATCAGTAAGGTTTATAATATTAGAACAGCCCTGTTCAAGTGCTCTATTTAATGCCGTCGAAGGTTTGGTACATAATATACAATTTACAATCACTGAGTTAGTTTGAGATGAGATGTCTTGCATTTTAAAGATAGGTAAACCATCTAATATACTATCATTAGTGAAATCGTCAATATAGCCTGCAATAGGTATTTCTTTACTTAAGGTTATTGAGTGTTCGTTTATTCCTAGAGCATAACACCTGATTGTTTCATTCTTATCAAAAATACTTTTAATTATCTTTAATTTATGATGATCTTTTAATGACCAACTCGATATTAATTCAAACAAATCTATCATTTTAAGCTGATTTCCTATTGATACTAGTTATACCCTACGATATTTTATCATTAAGTATTTCATCCGTGATGAAATTATATAACACGGCCATTCTTTACATCGTCATTCATTTTCCATATACATTATTATGAAGTGTTGAATAATATATGTTACATACTCACGAAATCTAAATGAATTTAAACATTTGAAATTCATTGAAGATAGAATAATAACAGTTTTTATTTTGTAAATGAGAGATAAAATGGTCAATTTTTATAAGGTTTTCCTAGAAAGATACTTTTATGCAGTACATAAAAGTAAATATAGTTACTACGATGAATTTAGAACGGCTTCATCTGGCAGGGCTTCCCTCATATATAAACTTGAAGTTACAATTAGTTTAATTGAGAGAGCTTTTAAATTTCTTACAAAAAAGTATATAACTCAAGATGAATATAGTCTGATTATGGTTAATAAAAATAATTACTTTATTCAACATATTGAAGAATTAGAAGGAACCTATCTTTTATTCACTGATGACTATAGTAGAGAAAAGTATTTAGATTATATTGTATTTAAGTCGGTGGCCTCCTTTAAAAGTAGGTTGCCTTTTGATTCCGAGAATTTAAAAAAGCAATTAAAAAGTTCTTCAAACCTGATCGTTGATCATAAATTAATGTTATATGATCTGAATAAAATAGGTTATAACATTAAGTTTATTGGCTCTGAAAAAGGAATTGTTCTTGATTTTATACTTGAACAATATGCTTATAATCAGTTGGTTAAAGTAGAAACTGATGATGTAGTTATTGATTGTGGAGGAGCAACGGGAGATACCGCACTATATTTTTATGGCAAAGGAGCTAAAAAAGTTTATGTTTATGAGTTTTTACCTTCCAGTTTAAAAGTTATTAATCAACAGCTTTTAAATAATGGTATTACACAAGATAAGGTTGAGGTTATTCAAAAAGCCATTTGGGATAAATCTGATCAAGAACTAAGTTATTTAGATCGTGGCAATGCGAGCATAGTAGATAAAAAAGGTAAGTATTCAGACTCTATTATGACCTTAACTATTGATGATATGGTAATAAAGAAGGAGTTAAATAGGGTAGATTTTATCAAAATGGATATAGAAGGTGCTGAGGTAGTCGCTTTAAATGGTGCTTATAAGTGTATTCAAAAACACAAACCTAAACTCGCTATTAGTGTTTATCATAAAAATGATGATTTAATTACAATTCCAACACTGATAAAAAAAATGAACCCTAATTATCAGTTATATTTCGATTATTATACTAACACAGGTGCCGAGGCAATATTGTATGCTATTGATAAGGGTCAGCTTGTGAAAAAGTATATAATTTATACTCCTGGGTTTGATTCTACTAATGGTGGCTCTATTGCTATGCATAGGTTATGTGATCTTTTGAATAGTAATGGTTACGAAGCTTTTATATGGCAGGGGGATTAGAAAAGGAAATAACTACCAACCCACAATTTAATACCCCTGCAATATATACTGAAGAGTTAGATTCCTACATCATTATTTATACTGAGATTGTAAGTGGAAATCCCTTAACGCGAAGAATGTAGTGCGTTGGTTTTTAAATAGACCCGGATTTTTTACTAACAAAATTAATTACGGAGATAATGAGCTTTATTTCTATCAGCAAATTATATTTAATGATATTCGTTTTAATAAAAACCTCGATAATAAGCTGTATGTTTCATATTTTGATAAAGAGCATTGGAAGCAAGATAATTTTAATGAAAGAAAGGGAAGTTGCTATCTTTTAAGGAAAGGCAGAGGAAGGGAGTTAACGCATAACCTTGCAGGCTCAACAAAAATTGATGGCCTCACTCACAATGAAGTTGCTGATATATTTAATAGAACTAAATACTTTTATTCATATGACCTTGAAAGTGCATATACGATGTTTGTCGCTATGTGTGGGTGTATATCTATTGTCGTCCCCAAAAAGGGAGTTTCGGTAAAACAGTGGCAACCGATTGAAGAGTTACGTTATGGTATCGCTTATGGAGACTCTGAAGAAGAGATCGCATATAGCATTAGTACTAGAAAAAAAGTGATTCCTTATTTAGATGAGCTAAGCCAGGAAACAAATAGAGATGTTATTTCATTTATTAGTAAGTCACAGTTTTTCTTTAGTCGTTATTGTAAAAGCGAACGCTCTATTAGCAATGAAAAACTAAAATATATTAAAGTACTTCAAAATAGAAAAGATAAACTAGTACTGTTTGGGAGTGGTAGTGGGTTAACTCTAATTATGGATCTATTATATAATAATGCAATTACTCCCGATTATATTTGCGATAATGATATTAATAAAATAGGAACCGAGGTATACGGGCTACAGGTATACAATCCTGATGAAATACTAAGTAGCAATAATGAATTTATAGTACTGATTACTTCTATGTTTATCAGTGAGATCACGCAACAAGTTAATAAATATAAGAATGTTAGAGAAATATATAGTGGCTATGATGATTAATGGAAAAATGGCTAAACTCAATTAGCCAATAACTTTCATTAATCGTTGTTTATCCATGTTTTTTTATCATTCGATATACTCGCGTTATGTAGCAATTTAATACCGCTAAGTGCATGTTCGAAGCTATAAACGTATTTACTGTTTATTTTGTTTTTTGTCTGTAAAAAATTATCGAGGCAATTAGCAATATCATTATATAAATTAGCGAAAGCTTCAATAAAACCAGCAGGATGTCCCGGAGTCATTCTGTTATAAAGTGGATTATTTATCATCTCACCATCGCTACCTCTATCTATAATCACTTTTTGGCCACTATTGTATGAAAACTCTAATTTTTCAGGGTTCTCCTGATGCCAAGATGCGCTTGCTTTTGAACCATACACTTCAATATGTAAACCATTTCTATTACCTAAGGCTGTTTTGCTAAGCCAAAAATTTCCTTTTATGCCACTTTTATAATCTATGAACATATTTACATTATCAACTACATTATATTTTGAAAATTTGTCATACGTAGCCATCACTTTAGAAGGCTCTTCTTGTAATAGAAAACTAGATAAGTGGTGCAGGTGAGTGCCCAAATCTAAACTGATCATTGGTATATAGCCATCAACAAGACGCCACTTTTGAGGGTAGCGAACACTTTTAGGTGGTCTTAGAAAGCTTTCTTGTGGCATTTTAAGACGAATTTGTAATATGTCTCCTAGTTCATCATTTTGTATTTTTTCTTGTAGTTCTCTTACCATAGGGTAACCACTATAGTTATTTGTCACGGCAATAAAGTGTTTATTTGGGTCATATAATTGACTAATTGTAAGCATTTCTTCGTAGGAGCTTACAATTGGTTTTTCGCATATAATAGGAATGTTTTCAGTTAATAGCGAAATTAATACTTCCTGATGTAATGGAGTAGGGGTTAATACTACGATGGCATCGATTTGTGATTTTTCTTTTTCTATAAGAATTTTATAATCATCATAAATTCTTTCAACTTTCCACTGTTTCTGCCGTTTTTTTATTAATGACAGAGTCGGTACTAAAAGCACCTGCGACTACTTCAAAACGCTTGTCCATTTGCGAGGCAATATAATGAGGGTAGCCAGCAATTGAGTTTATACTGCCCCCGATGAAAGCTATTTTGTACATGATTTATCCTTTTAATTTCTGCAATGTAAAATGATCAACTTTGTCAGCAATGCTTTATTATAAAAGCCCAATAATCTATTGAGCTTTGTATGAATATATTGTTTTAAGAAAACACTTATCCATTTTTTTACTATTGGGTATATTAATTTATTGATGTTCTTAAGATGCTCTTTATCGATACCATCGCTATTGAATTTAAGAAACAAAATAGAGACTTGAGTGTTTAGGTAGTTACTTATTTTGCGACCTGCGTGAATCAGATCAAATCGACTGATAACCTTATCGATTAAATCATCATGAATAAAAATATCTTCATAAATGCCATTTTTCGATGGCATGACACAATGTCTAACTATAAAATCTTGATTTTGAGTCTTTGATATGAACTCTGTGCCTATCTGGCCTGTTGTATAAGATCTAACAACCGCTTTTGAATATTCTACTTCATCACAAAGTTCTATTAAATTGGGAAAGAAATCACCTGGGATCCTTCTAGTCACATCAATAATATAAGGGGTATCTTTTTTGATTAATACTTGTAGGTGGAACATGCCATTGACTAAATTTAATAAACTGGCGAGCTTTTCGACATCTTTTTGTAACTTTTCAGAAACTAATGGCTCTAATTTGATTGGGTATGCTGTCGTGATTAAATATTTATTTAAATAAACATCATCACTTGCAGTAAAGGAGTAATATACTTTTTGATTTCTTAAAACGATAGAATAAGCAATGAGTTTGCCTTCTATATACTCCTCGAGAAATACCTCTTCAGAAAGGCCTTGAGCATTGTTTAATGCGAGCTTCAATTCATCTTCATTATTTACAATGTTAACACCTCTTCCTCCCGATAAACTGGTTGGTTTAACCACAATAGGGTAGGATATTTTTTGTATTTGTGAGTCATTGTTATAGTAAAAGCCACTTGGAGTACAAATTTTATTTTTTAAGCAAAACTCTTTAAATTTCCATTTATTATGCACAAGCTTCGCAGTTTCTAAACTATCAAAATGGCCTATTTTAAATTCATGTGATAATTCTACTGCTTTTAAATAAGATTCTTCACCACAACCTGGCAAGATGAAATCAATATTTTCATCTCTAAAAATTGTTTTAACTGCATGTGAATCGTTAAAGTTTACTTTGTAGTATTTATCTGAGTATTGATGGCCTAAATAATAATCTCTATCGCCTAAAGTGATAACAAAATAACCGAGTGCTTGTGATGCTTTGATAAGTGGAATATCTCGATGCGAACCTCCTAAAATAAGTATTCGTTTAGCGTTGTTAGAATTTAAACCTTTCATATATTTCGCTCCAAAATAGCATTAACGATATTAGCAGTGCCATTACCATTGATTAGATTGGTAATGGCATTGTGTTTTCTATTCAAGAGATGTTCGACTTTGTTTTTAAACTCTACTTTCCAATCTTTTTGTTCAATGGAAACAAAATCTGTAGCGATATTGTGCTTAATTAACTGCAACATGCCAACTTCTTGGTTTTTTGAAACTGCAATTATTAATGTAGGAATTTTTAAAAATGCGAGTTCGTAAGCAGTCATGCTTGCTGTTGATATTGCGATAGTTGAATTTGCCATTGCTTGCGCTAATTCTTTATTTAAAGGGTTATGCAATATGCTTACATTGTTAATTTTTTGTAATTCCAATGTCGTTTTTCTGTTGTTACATACAATGATTTTTTTGATGTTTTTTTCTTGTAATAAGAGCGCTATTTCAGTTGATAAATTAGCCACATCAGTTCCACCTAACATAATGAATATTTGTTTTTGTTTAGTGGTATTTAGCGCTAAGAATTCTTCTCTAATAGGGATATATTCTAAGCCAAGTAGATAATTGTAATTTTCAATTTTATGCTTATATAAGGAGTTATTTGCATCCGGAGAAAAATTTAAAATCGTACCTTCAGGATAATTAAGTCTTTTATAATCATCAATATAAACAGGTTTTTGGCAACTTTCTGCTATTAATTGATAATGTTCAATATTGGCTTCGTAGCTATCAATGAAAATAATATCGTAATTGTTTATTATGCTTAATGTCGACCACTTGAAATAGGTTATATTATCGAATTTTCCATCGAAATTAATATCGCTATCAAGAAAGAAAGTAACATCAAACCCTAATTGTTTAAATTTTTGAGCAATACAGTATGACCGGACAAGGTGACCCATTCCTCTTACTGAACCTGCTTCTGTATAAAATGCGATATGGATATTTTTCATTAATATTAATACCCTCCAATAATATCCCAGGATAAAAGCGTCCCTTTTTGGATATTTTGGCTCGCTTTTCTATTTCTGATCATTTCAATATATCGGGGTTCAATCCCTCCTCCGGGTCTAATACTTTTAAAGCTTTCATTTTCAATAAAAAGTTCATCTTTTATCATATCTTTAATTGTAATGAGTGACCTTTGTGGTTGCTTTGGTAAGGCGGGGTATTCAACATTACCGACGGCCTCGTACACCATTTTACTACCATCAACAATTGCTTTTAACTCTTCAGGTGTCGCAGAGAAGAAACTATCAGCAGTAGTATCTTCTCGATTGACAATAAAATGCTTCTCGATGAGATTGGCTCCTAGAGCAACAGAGCCGATTGGTATTGCTGAGCCGAGCGTGTGATCAGATAACCCCACTGGGCAATTATATAAGCCTTTTAAATGAGGAATTGTTGCTAGATTAATATTTTTAGGAGATGCAGGGTATTCACTAGTACATTTTAGTATTGCTAAATCAGTAACATTCTCTTCAACCATTACAGTACAAGCATCATTAATTTGACTTAACGTTGCGTTCCTGTGGACATGATGATGGGTTTACCTGTTTGTGCGATTCTTCTTACTAGGGGAAGATCGATAAGTTCTGGCGATGCTATTTTATAAGCTGGCATATTACATTTTTCTAAGAAGTCGACGGAAGAAAAATCAAATGGAGAAGAAAATAGTGTAATACCTACTTCTTTTGCTACTTTCTGGAGTGTTGGCGTCCACTCCCATGGCATTGATGCATCAAGGTAAAGATCATATAAGTACTGTCCCTTCCAAGCACCTAATGCTTTAAACTCTTCTCTTTGCAGTTTAAAGTTAAGGTATCAGCGGTATAGGTTTGTATCTTTATTGCATTGGCTCCAACTGATTTTGCCACCTTAATTATCTCAATAGCCGTATTGATATCATTTCCGTGATTCGCTGACATCTCGGCAATAATATAAGGTTTACAGCCTTCACCAACAGCGACGCCTTCTATTGAGAATGTCTTATTAAAATGCATTATTTTTTTCTCTTTGTTGAATTATATTGAATAGCAACTCGGCTTGGAGCCAGTCTTCGGGGGTATCAATATCTTGTACTAAGTAACGTGGCAGGATGATAGGAATGCAATCACTACTAAATCCGATTTTTGTGCTCTTCTTATTTAAGTTTTGCCAATAAAACTGTCCTGCATCTTGATAAGCCTCTTCTAAATCTTGGCTTCTTGCTGTAAAGAATTCAGGGGTAAACATTTCACAACGATTATCACTAGTGATTTTAAATGTTCTTTGGATTGGAAATGGCATGCTTGTGACACTAAAAGCTTGTTGTGCTTGGCTGTCCTTTAATTGGTTGTAACCTTCAATTAAATATTTTGTCTGTAGAAGAGGGGCTGTAGCGTAAATGGTGCAAATGAAATCATATTTTATATTGGATTCTTGAATTTTTTTATTGCATGGTCAATAACTTTTCCTGTACCTGTATGGTCATCCGCTAACTCAGATGGTCTAAAAAAGGAACCTCTGCTCCATATTGTATGGCAACCTCTGCAATCTCTTGGTCATCGGTTGAGACAATAATGCGTTCAAACAGTTGGCTTTTAATGGCTGTTTCTATGGAATAAGCAATTAATGGTTTGCCACAAAAAGGTTTAATATTTTTGCGTGGGATACGTTTACTTCCACCTCGAGCTGGAATAATTGCAATATTCATAATAATACCTGCTTTAGTGTCTCTATGACTTTATTTTGCATTTCAGCAGTTAATTGCGCATAAACAGGTATACTAATTGATTGGCTATAATATTTTTCGGCAAGTGGAAACCCCCTTTTTTAAAACCTAAATCTTGAAAATAGGGTTGTAAATACACGGGAATATAATGCAAGTTAACGCCAATGCCACTTTTTCTTAATTCACTAAAAACTAGTTGATGAGTTTTATCTATCTTATCTAGTTCTAACTGAATGATATAAAGGTGCCAGGAAGATTCTGTTGTGGCTAATTGCTTAGGTAGAATGATTGGCAGTTCTGATAATTTTTGATTGTATATTTCGGCAATTTCTTTTCGCTTAGCTACAAACTGTGTTAAACGTTTTAATTGATTTACTCCTAATGCGAGCATGCAATTCACTCATGCGGTAATTAAAGCCTAATTCAAGCTGTTGATAGTACCAGTCACCATGTGATGCTTCTGTCATTAATGACTCATCACGAGTAATACCGTGAGATCGAAGTCTTTGCATTGTCATCGCTAGGTCTGAATTATTTGTGGTTGCAATACCACCTTCGGCTGTTGTGATTATTTTAACGGGGTGAAAACTAAACACAGTGATATCGCTATATCGACAATTTCCGATTGGCTTATCTTGATAAAATCCACCGATTGCATGAGCAAGCATCCTCTATTATCTTAAAGCCATACTCTAGGCTAAGTTGGTAAATTTTTTCCATATCACATGATTGCCCCGCTAAATGAACGGGAATCACAACTTTGGGTAGTTTATTTTGTTGTTTAGCCTGTTGTAATTTTTTTCTAATTTAACAGGGCACATATTATAAGTTTGCTGGTCAATATCTACAAAATCGATACTGGCTCCACAATATAAAGCGCAATTAGCACTGGCAACAAAAGTGATTGGACTCGTCCAAACAATATCATTTTTACCAACATTTAGTGCTAAACATGCGATATGTAATGCCGAGGTTGCCGAGTTTACTGCAACCGCATATTGGCTTTGTGTTATTTCATTTATCTTTTTTTCGAAAAGAGGAACCTGAGGGCCTTGGGTCAAGAAGTCGGACTTTAATACCTTAACCACATAATCTATATCTTGCTGGTTAATATCTTGTTTACCGTAGGGGATCATTCTTCTATTAACTCATTCAGTTTTAATAATTCTGATGGCGTTAAGAAATGGGTATTACTCTGAGAGTTATATTCATAGCCGTGTTCAACAAGTTTGCCTGATTCTCCAAGGTTATTTTCAGTAAAGTCATTACTGCGATTAAAAAATTTGATTGCCGGTGCAATAATGAAGTGGTCTAGGTATTCATAAGTGTGGTAAGAGTCGTCAGCAGGACACATTATTTCATGCATTTTCTCGCCTGGTCTAATTCCCACTATTTTGATTTCCAGTGAGGGGGCCATTGCTTTGGCGAGATCCATAATTCGCATAGAAGGAATTTTAGGTACAAATATTTCACCGCCTAACATACGCGAAAAGTTTTTTAATACAAAGTCGACTCCGTCTTGCAGGGTGATCCAAAAGCGTGTCATATCAGGGTGCGTGACTGGAATTTCTGTCGCTCCGTCAATTATTAATTTTTCAAAAAAGGGGACTACACTACCACGTGAACCGGCTACATTACCGTAGCGTACTACTGAGAAATGGGTTTGATGGCCCCCCGACATATTATTAGTCGCAACAAAGAGTTTATCGGAAGCGAGTTTAGTCGCACCGTATAAGTTGATCGGGTTAGTCGCTTTGTCTGTGGAAAGTGCAATGACTTTTTTAACATTATTTTTTAAAGCCGCATAAATAACGTTTTCTGCACCATTAATATTGGTTTTAATGCATTCAGTCGGATTATATTCAGAAGCTGGTACATGTTTCATCGTCTGCGCATGAATAACATAATCTACGCCATTCATTGCCTGTGTTAGGCGTTCTTTATCACGTACATCACCAATGAAGTAACGCATACAAGGTGCGTTGAACGTTTGTTGCATTTCAAACTGTTTTAGCTCATCACGTGAGTATATTATGATTTTTTTAGGCTTATAACGCTCTATTAAGGTTTTGACATATTTTTTGCCAAAAGAGCCTGTTCCACCAGTTATCAATATAGATTGATTATTAAACATAATTACCCTTTTAATTTTGCTAATTATTTAATTTATTTATACGCTTTTATTTTTTTGTTACGTTTTAATACTAAAGACTTTTCTTTTAATTGTTTAGAACAATCTGCAGAACGCTCTTCTAATTGAGCCAGCTTATTTTGTAATTGCTTGAGAGGCTTAAGGATGCTTATCAGATCCTCTTGTGAATGAGTATCTAATAAGGCTTGTATTTTGTTGGTAAAAACAACTTGTTGCTCTTGAAACTGTTCATATTCTTCATTATTTAGAAAAATATTGAGTTGTTTTTCAAGTTCAAATAACTGATCAAGCTGTGCTTGGATATTGCTCATTGATATTTCTCAGTTTCTACTTAGCATTACTTATTATATTGTTGTCTTATATCTTGCGGAATACCATCCCAACCTGATTTTATTTCAGTAATGAGACCAGCCACTTCAGTTAATAATTCAGGGTCGTTATTTAAATTTGCTTTGGTGACTTGAGTATTCATATAAGCATATAAATTAAATAGGTTAATTGATAGTTCCCCACCTTTTTCCATGTCTAAACTATCTTGTAATTCACCAATTAGACCTATGACTTTAGAAATTGCTTTACTTTTGTTTTGGAAATCTTTGCGTGACATGGCGCCTTTTCTGTCACGCTAAATTACCAAGAATATGTTGCATGACTAATGAGATAAGCGTGTGAGGGTCGGCTTGTTCTATGTGTGTCATATTAGCATTTTGGTATTGCTGAAGAGATCGGCGCATAATCTGTTTCCTTACTGCGTTTTATATATAAGTTAGTTTACGTCTGCTTTTTATAAATGCATCTTTTTTATAATAACTAGGGCTTATTTGACCTAATATTTTGATTTAGTGCACTGTGTTTGCAACTTAATATAAACCAAAGCAAAATTTATTCCACTTTTTAATATTTTCACCTAAGTCGCATTGTTTCCTTATTAAACAATGCCTAATGCAAGTGCCATTATATGGTCATAGTCATGTTTTTGACTTTATTAATATGCAATTCCTAAAAAGTGTCCTAAACTTGGCAGTAATTATATTTCACGAGTGAATTTTATGCAAGCAAAGAGCCCCTGTTTATTTGGTTGATATTGAGCCGAAACAGTCCGAAATAATAAAAGCAGTCTTACATTTTATTGGTGAGCAAGGTGATGTGGTTGAACAAGAAGAGTTATTAACTCGAATCAACGACTGCGCTCCGCTAACAGTTATTTATGGTGGCGATGATGCTGAATCGTTTTTAAGTCGTTTTAAACAAGTGCCTGTCCTCACGTTAGGTAATGGTGAGGAGGAATGTGAGCTTAAAAATAATCACCTTGGTGTGTTGGCCCTGCCAATTGTTTATAAACAATTAACGCAGTTATTGCATTATTGTCAGTCCTTTCATAATCCTGGTAAACAGTTGCAGAAAGCTAGTAGTTACCTTACTAAATCCTTGGTAGGGCGTGGCTTACGTATCCAAGAAATTCGTTATCTGATTGAGCAAGTTTCAGATAGTAAAGCGAATGTGCTTATTCTAGGAGAGTCAGGAACAGGTAAAGAAGTGGTTGCTCGTGCTATTCATGAAGTATCTAATCGTAAAAAAGGGCCTTTTGTGCCAATCAATTGTGGAGCAATTCCTGCTGAGTTATTAGAAAGTGAACTGTTTGGCCATGAAAAAGGTTCTTTTACTGGGGCATTCTCCGCGAGAAAAGGGCGATTTGAATTAGTCTGCTGGTGGAACTATTTTCCTAGATGAAATCGGTGATATGCCAATGCCGATGCAAGTAAAGCTTTTACGTGTATTACAGGAACGTACCTTTGAACGTGTTGGTGGGACAAAATCAATACCGGCAGATGTACGTGTTGTTGTCGCGACTCACCGTAATTTAGAAGAGCTGATTGAAAAAGATGAATTTAGGGAAGATCTTTATTATCGCTTAAATGTTTTTCCTATTGAAAAACCTGCATTACGTGATCGTCAGGAAGATATTCCGCTTTTATTACAGGAGTTATTATCAAGACTTGAAACGGATCATAAGGCGACCTTACGTTTTACACAGCGTGCTCTGGACTCTTTAATGCAACATAACTGGCCTGGTAATGTGCGTGAATTGTCTAATTTATTAGAACGTTTATTGATTTTACATGCTAATAAAATTGTCGATTTAAGTGATCTTCCTGTTAAATACCGTTACGTGGATGCACAGGGTGACTCTATTGATAAAATTCAATACAGTGAAGAAGAAGAGTCGATGGCTGAACGAGATGCATTATCTGGTATGTTTGGGGATGCACCTCTGCTTGCTGATGAGTCTGAAGTATTTGATGAACCACAGGGATTTCTTGGTCACCTTCCAAGTGAAGGGATGAACTTAAAAGATAAAATAACTGAATTTGAAATTGAAATGATCCGTCAAGCATTAGATAGTCAAGACGGGGTTGTATCACATGCAAGCAGATTTATTGTCTATGCGCCGTACTACATTAGTTGAAAAAATGAAAAAATATGGGGTCAATAAAGACGGTTAAACTTCTCTCGATTATTGCACCATAATTAGCCCATTCACTTGGGCTTTTTTAGCTGTCATTTTTGTGGCGGTTGAATTTTAACATCATGTTAGTAAAGGGTAATTTCGTGTTGGCATAAATACTGCTAAATAGCTTGCTAGGAGCATATTTTAAGCAGGTGATAACATGACTAATTTTAACTCAAAACCCATTAAACAAAATGAAGTGCCTTTATTAGCGTTGGAGCAAGAGCTTTTTTTGGAGAGCTTAAACAATTACGTGCACAGGTCGCTTATAGAGAGCAACTTTATAATGAATTGCCATCCGGTTTAATTGTTATTGATGGTAATGGTGTTATTGAGCAAGCAAATCGAGTCGCATTATCACTATTAGGCGAGCCTCTAGAGGGCATTATGTGGAGTGATATTATTAGTCGCTCATTTGCTCCCAAAAATGATGATGGTCATGAAATATCTCTTAAAAATGGTCGACGTATTCAATTATCTATCTCTTCATTGAAGGGGCGACTCGGCCAGCTTATTCTATTAACAGATCTTACCGATACCAGACAACTTCAAGAGCATGTCGCTAAGCTTAAGCGTTTATCTTCTCTAGGTAAAATGGTGGCTTCTCTTGCTCATCAAATCAGAACTCCTTTGTCCGTCTGCTATGTTATACGGTGCGAACCTTGCTAATAAAACGTTAACGGAAAGCGCTCGTTCACGTTTTCAGGGTAAGTTAATGAATCGTTTGAATGATTTAGAGACGCAAGTGAATGACATGTTGCTGTTTGCTCGTAGCGGAGAACAAAAAATTATAGAAGAGGTTTCCTTACTGACCTTACTTGAAGAAGTTAAAGATGCCAGCGAAACCATGTTGCAACAGGTTGATGGACGTTTACAGTGCCGATTACCAGATCCCGATTTACTTATTATGGCTAATAAAAGCGCCTTAGCCAGTGCAATGACTAATCTAATATCTAATGCAGTGGAAGCGACTGGACATAAAGCTCAATTATATATTAGTACTCAACGTCGTGGAGAAGATAAGGTTGAAATATCTGTAATGGATAATGGCCCTGGCATTGAAAAAGGCCAAATTGCTAAGGTAATGGAAGCATTTTATACCACTAAACCACAAGGTACTGGTTTGGGTTTAGCGGTTGTTCAATCTATTGCGCAGGCTCATAAAGGCACTTTAGAGGTGAAATCAGAGTTTACAAAGGGTAGTTGCTTTACTTTAGTTTTACCATTACACCGTGTCGGTGATTATAAACAAGAAACGATCAATAAAGTGGTAGGGGTTAATATGTCACAAGGTAAATTATTAGTTGTTGAAGATGACTCTGGCTTACGTGAAGCCCTCATAGATACTTTATTATTGGCAGGTTACCAATGTGTTGAAGTCGATAGCGGTGAAGTCGCGCTAGTGGCTTTAAATCAACAAAGTTTTGATATGGTGATCAGTGATATTCAAATGGGGGGATGTCTGGGATAACTTTATTGCAAAATATTAAAGACAAATTTCCAAGCCTACCGGTGTTATTAATGACTGCCTACGCAACGATAGGAGATGCAGTAAATGCTATTCGAGACGGTGCCATTGATTATTTAGCAAAACCATTTTCACCTGAAGTGTTATTAAGCCAAGTAAGTCGTTACGCGCCAGTTAATAAAGTTGAGTCTTGTACGCCAATTTATGGTGATGCAAGTACTAAAAAAATGTTCAAAATGGCTGGTAAAGTTGCATTAAGTGATGCCTCTGTGATGATCACTGGCCCAAGTGGTAGCGGTAAAGAAGTACTTTCTCGTTATTTGCATGATCAGTCATCACGAAGTGAAGAAGCCTTTGTGGCCATTAACTGTGCTCGCTATCCCAGAAAATATGCTTGAAGCAACGCTTTTTGGTTATGAAAAAGGAGCCTTTACCGGTGCCGTACAAGCCTGCCCGGGTAAGTTTGAACAAGCACAGGATGGCACTATTTTATTAGATGAAATTACCGAAATGCCATTAGAGTTACAGGTTAAATTATTGCGTGTCTTACAGGAAAGAGAGGTTGAGCGCCTCGGATCTCGCAAAACCATTAAACTAAATATTCGTGTGATTGCTACCAGTAACCGTGATGTGAAAAAAGCTGTAGAAGAGGGCATTTTTAGAGAAGACCTTTATTATCGTTTAAATGTATTTCCATTACAGTGGTTACCTTTAAATAAACGTGTTGGCGATATTATTCCTTTAGCAACTCATTTATTAGCGCGTCATGCTTTAGAGCAAGCTCAACCTATTCCAGAGCTAAATAAAGAAGCGGAGTCTTTATTATTAGCTTATCCATGGCCAGGCAATGTGCGTGAATTAGATAATGTAATGCAACGTGCATTAATATTATGTGACGGTCAAAATATTGACGTGCAGTCTTTGATTTTGGAAGATGGACAATTTGAGCATATTTGTGCAGAGGTTGAGCAACCTGAAGCGCGAACAGAAGATGTTGTTACGAGAGTCATAGAAGTACCTGCAGAGCCAATTCCCGAGTCGCCAGTATTAGGAAAAGGTTTAAAGGATCAAGAACAAAAAATCATTCTTCAGGCACTTAAAAATTGTGCCGGTAAGCGTAAAGATGTTGCTGAGTTATTAGGCATTAGTCCTCGTACTTTACGATATAAATTAGCAAGAATGAAAGACCAAGGTATTGCATTACCCGCATAATAAAAACTTAAAGTTTATTGATGAAGTACATCCATGTACTTCATGGTTATGTTATTTGTGTTTTTACTAACTCAGTCGCCTGTTGTGCTTTTTTCGGGCCTAATACAATCTGATATTGTCCCTCCGCTTGTACAACACCAAATACGCCTTTAATTGCTTTTACTTGTTTAGTTGCGACGAGACTTTCGTCCTTTAGTAATAAACGTAAACGTGTCAGACAATTGGTGCAATGATTAATGTTTTCTGTTCCGCCCACTGCACTGATCACTTCTTGTACAATCTTTTCCATGCTAATGCCTCTATGATAAATTTGTTGTCAGTATACTTAAAATGGTGAGCTTAGCGAATAATCAGTATCAAGACTCAAGAAAGAATTTATAAACGACTTGCAAACGCGAATCATTATCATTAAAATGCTTGGCAATTAATCACTACTATTTGGAAAAAATATGTTTGCGAAAAAATTATTGACTCAAAGTGCGGCTATTATTGCATTAACAACGGCTTCACTATCAACTCTTGCTGAAGAAGTAAATATTTACTCCTATCGTCAAGCTTTTTTAATTGAGCCGATTATGGAAAAATTCACAAAAGAAACAGGTGTGAAAGTCAATATTTTATTTGCAAGTTCAGGTCTGATTGAGCGTGTTAAGCGTGAAGGAGAGCTTTCTCCTGCCGATTTAGTATTAACCACTGATATTAGCCGTCTTGCTCAATTAAAATATGAATCATTGACACAGCCGGTTAGAAGTAAAGTGTTAAGAGCAAATATTCCTGAGCAATATCGTGATCCTAAAAATGAATGGTTTGCATTAACTACACGTGTACGTAATATTTATTCTGCTGTTGATCGTGTTGGCCCTGTTGATATTACTTATCAAGATCTTGCTTCTCCTGAATTTAAAGGAAAAATTTGTACCCGTTCTGGTAAACATCCTTATAATGTTTCTTTAGTGGCTTCAGTTATTGCACATGAAGGAAAGTCTGATGCAAGAGAGTGGCTTAAAGGCTTAAAAGCAAATCTTGCTCGTCAACCTCAAGGTAATGACCGTGCACAGGTTAAAGCGATAAAAGATGGCCTTTGTGATTATGCGTTAGGTAATAGTTACTATCTTGGTAAAATGTTAGCCGATCCACAACAAATAAGTTGGGCAGAGGCTGTAAACATTAACTTTCCAAACCAAAAAACAACGGGTTCGCATGTTAATGTGAGTGGTGTTGTGTTAACTAAATATGCTCCGAACAAAGACAATGCAATTAAATTGATGGAGTTTTTATCAGATGATGTTGCACAGCAAATGTATGCAGAAGTTAACTATGAGTATCCAGTGAAAGAGAATGTTAAACCTTCTGAATTAGTTGCCTCTTGGGGAGAATTTAAGGCGGATACTATTTCACTAGATGAAATTGCGAAGCATCATCATGATGCGGTTAAATTATTGGATGAAGTGAAGTTTGATCTCTAAAACCTTTTCTTTTTATAAGTTACTCCCTCTTGGAGTAACTTTTTTGTTAGTTATGCCTATATTAGCACTCGTCATGAGTGCTTTTTCCGTTGATGAGAATGGTAGTTTTCAACATATTATCGATACGGTTTTATGGGATTATACTTTTACAACACTTAATGTTATTGCCGGTGTCATGCTGGTTAGTTTTTGTTTTGCCTTACCGAGTGCGTGGTTTATTGCCTGTTGTAAATTTCCAAGCCGGCAAACCTTGCAATGGGCATTAATGTTACCCTTGGCACTTCCGCCCTATATTATCGCCATTGTTTATACTGACCTATTAGACTTTAGTGGCCCAGTTCAGCACTTTATAAGAAACTTGATGGATTGGAAGTTGGTTAGTGATTACTATTTTCCTGATATTCGTACCGTTAATGGTGCCATTCTTATTTTAAGTTTGTCACTTTACCCTTACCTTTATTTATTATTAAGAGGGGCATTTTTAAGCCAATCAGGCGGGTTGTTTCAAGCAACGAAGAAACTTAGGTTTATCACCAGTACAGGCATTTAGACGTGTTTCTTTTCCCTTATCACGCTCTGCTTTGGCGGTGGGATTATCATTGATTGCAATGGAAACCTTAGGTGATTTTGCGACGGTAAATTATTTTGCAGTTAATACTCTGACAACAGCGGTTTATAATACTTGGCTTGAATTAGGCAGTTTAGCAACGGCGCCTAAAATATCATCGCTGATGTTACTCGTTTTAGTGATTCTAATTAGTTTAGAAAGTAGCAGTCGACGCAAACAAAAAATTTATCAACGCAGTGGCGCGACTCATACCGAATTACGTTTTACCTTAAATGGTTGGAAAAAGTGGGCTGTATTTACTTTTTTATGGGGCTTATTATTTTTTGCCTTTATGCTACCAATTGGCATTTTAGTTTATTATGCAGTGGGTTATTTTAAAGAGTCATTAAATATCAAGCTTTGGTTATTTACCTTAAATAGCTTTTGGTTGGCAAGCATTGTCGCGTCATTAGCTTTGGTTGTGGCGATATTAGTTAACTTTTATCAACGATTAAGTCCAGGAATACTGGCGAAGATGTCAATTCGATTATCGTCACTTGGTTATGCCGTTCCTGGTACTGTGGTGGCTATTGGAGTGTTGATCCCATTTACTAGTTTAGATTTATGGATTAACCGTCAGTTAATTGAATATGGCTTTTCACGTGTGGGATTATTGTTTTCAGGTTCAATTTTTATCTTAGTATTTGGTTATTTAATGCGTTTTAGTGCAATTGCTGTTGGCAGTATCGATAGTAGCTTAGCACAGGTTTCTCCGACGCTTGACCTTGCTCGCTCGTTCATTAGGGCAAAGTACATTACAAACAATTCGACGGGTTAATTTACCGCTTATCAAGCGAGGAATGCTAACCGCCTTTATTCTTGTTTTTATTGAATCAATGAAGGAGCTACCTACTGCTCTGTTATTACGGCCCTTTAATTTTGAAACATTAGCAACCTATGTGTATCAGTTTGTTTCTGATGAAATGATAGAATATGCCGCCTTACCAGCCTTGTTAATTGTGTTAATGGGATTAATCCCTTTTATTGTTGTTAATCGCCTGTTAGAGAAGGACTAATAATGTCTGCGTTAGTGGTTAAAGATTTAAATTGTTTTTACCAAAAGAATCACATTCTAAAAAACCTTGATATTGATTTACAAGATAATGAAATTGTTTGTTTATTAGGTGAAAGTGGTTGCGGAAAAACAACGCTTTTACGTGCCGTTGCAGGTTTACAGGCAGAGGTCTCAGGTGAGGTGCGTATCAATAATCGCATCGTGGATAATGAAAAGATTAAAATGTCTCCTGAAGAACGAAAAGTAGGGCTGATTTTTCAAGACTACGCATTATTTCCACATCTTAATGTGTTTGATAATGTTGCTTTTTCATTAACAGACATGACTAAAGCCGAAAAAGCTAACATGGTTGAATCGGTATTATCGCTTGTGCAATTAAGTGAATATGCCTTACGTTTTCCACATCAATTATCCGGTGGTCAACAACAGCGTATTGCCATTGCACGTGCCTTGGCTTATCAACCTGATTTGATGTTATTGGACGAACCCTTTTCTAATCTTGACCAACATGTTCGTTTTCAATTGATTAAAGAAATCCGCCTATTATTAAAAAATGAGATCGATGAGTGCATTGTTTGTTACTCACTCAAAGGAAGAGGGCTTCGCCTTTGCCGATAAAATTGCATTAATGAAAGCGGGAAAGATTATTCAAATGGGTAAACCAGAGCAATTATATAATTTCCCTGAGTCACGTTATGTTGCGGAGTTTATGGGAAAAAGCAATTATGTTGATGTCACTGTTAATAGTACAGAAGATTACCAATCTGATTTTGGCTTATTAAAGAGTAATTTGAGCATTAAAGCGACTGCAGGTACAAGTATGCAATTACTGGTTCGCCCAGAGAAATTAGCATTACATGCTACTACTGATGGTCAAGCAATTATTCAAGAAATAGAGTTTCTAGGTGCTTTTCAGTTGATAACAGTGAGCTTTAAAGAAAAGGCTTATTTAGTACAGCATAATCATCAACAGGATAACTATCAGGTTGGGGATAAAGTTGAACTGACCATTATCCCACATGATTTTGTGTTGTTTGATTGAGCTACGAGCTACCAGTTTGTTAGCTTCGAATCTCAGGTTAGATCTTCGAAGCTCGTCGCTCGAAACTAGAAGCTATCTTTAAACTGACCGCTGACAGCTAATGGCTGAAAGCTGACTTTTATTCCGGACTCAATTCTGCTATCAAGTTAGCTTTTAAATTTTCTTCCTGCTGTTTTGTTAATTCATCGCCATCTTCCGTTGAAACGATAAATAAATCCTCAGCTCGTTCGCCTATTGTTGTTATTTTTGCAGTGTGTAGCATTAAACCACTACTGCAAAAAACATCACCAATATCGGCTAAGATCCCCGGAGCATCAAAGGCGACTAATTCAATTTGAGTACGTTTACGCTTAGTTGGTAAAAAGGTCACTTTAGGTTCAAATTTAAATTGACGTTTAATACGTGTTAAACGAGTTTGTTGAATATTAACTTTTTCAGGTGCGATTAATGCCATTTCAATAGCACGTTTTAAACGTTGAATTTTATCTGGGTCAATATGCTCCCCATCTTCTTCCAAAACAGTAAAAGTACTAAGTGAAAAATCGTCTCGACTAGAAAGGATTTGTGCATCATGAACCACTGAGTTTCTTGTTATCTATTTCTGTCACAACAGATGAAAATAGTGCAGGCATATCTTTGTGGTAAACAAATATCTCAGTTGCACCACGTTCATTTTGATCGCTGATCAATACCATAGGCTGACTATGATCTTGATGCTTTAATAAATTGACTGTATGCCAAACAATTTGCGCAGAGTTATATCGGAAGAAATAATTAAGTTTAAAGCGTTTCCAAAGCGGTAAAATAGACTCTTCGGTAATACCTTGCTCAAGCAATAAACCTAAAGTTTTCGCTTTTCTATTAAGTATTTTAACTCGGATATGGCGAGGGTTTTCAAGTCCTCTGCGTAGTGCTTTTTGGGTACTATAATAAAGCTCTCTCATTAAAGTACCTTTCCAGCTATTCCAAGTGCCTTCATTGGTCGCACAAATATCTGCGACGGTTAGACAGCATAGGAAATTAAGATGTTTTTCATCGCCAACTTTTTCTGCAAATTCTGTTATTACACGTGGGTCGCTGATATCTCGACGTTGTGCGGTTACTGACATGGTTAAGTGCTCTTTCACTAACCATGCAACAAATTTACTATCGCTCTGACTTAGTCCATGTAACTCACAAAAAGCCCTTGCATCGACGGCACCAAGTGTTGAATGGTCTCCCTTTTGGCCCTTAGCAATATCATGGAAAATAGCGACTAAAAATAGTAGCTCAGGGTTTTCTAAATTACTATAAATCTCATGAGTAAGGGGAAAGGATGCTTTATTTTCAGGGTAACGATAAATATTTTTGATTAACCTGTGTGTATGCTCATCAACGGTATAGGCATGAAAGAGGTCAAATTGCATTTGCCCAACAATACGGCTCCACTGGGGGATATAAGCGCCTAAAATACCATATTCATGTAAAAGGGTAAAAGCGAGCCCCATGCCACGAGGGTGCTTTAATATCTCCATAAAAATAGTGCGACACTCTGGAATATTTTGTAACCATTGTGTCAAGCAACGGCGTGCTTCACGTAACTCTCGTATGGTAGGGGAGTAGACATCAATAATACGAGGATCCTTAGCAATATGTAAAAACAGTTGCAGGATCATTTCAGGGCGATCATTAAATAGTGTTAATGTTTTTAACTCTATCATATTGTCGCGAAGCTGAAAGTGCTTATCTATTGTTTCGATATGTTGGTTCAGGTTCCCTAGAATCGCTTCATCGAAGTATTGTAATAACATTTCATTGAGCTCTTTAACGCGATGAATAGTTTGATAAAAATCCTTCATCATATGCTCAATGGCTTGGTTACCTTCCCCTCTATAACCGAGTATGCTTGCCACATCGCTTTGAAAGTCAAATAACAGACGATTATCCGGGCGTTTGGTCACTACATGTAATGCAAAGCGAATAGTCCATAAAAATGTTTGACAGTCGGACAGCTCGCGATACTCAGCAGGGGTAATATAATTAAAGCTAGTTAAGTCTAACAGGCTGTTTACATTAAAGTGACACTTAGATATCCAAGCGACAGTTTGAATGTCACGTAATCCACCGGTACCATTTTTAATATCAGGCTCTAGGCTATAACCGTCACCATTACAGGTTTCATGGCGAGCCTGTTGTTCTTCTTTTTTAGCAATAAAAAATTGCTCTGAAGGCCAGAAGGTTTCACTTTCTAATAAACTTTGTAACTTATCAAAGGTATCTTCATTACCTACTAAATAACGAGCTTCGAGCATACTGGTCGCAACAGTGATATCTGTTTTGCCTTGCTCGTAACAATCATTGAGTGTGCGAACTGCTTTGCCCAATATCTAGTTTTAAGTCCCATAACAGGGTAATTAATTCACTTATTTTGGCTTCTGATTGTTGGCTAAAACCTGAGTCAGAAAGAATTAATAGATCAATATCAGATTTTGGATGTAATTCCCCTCGTCCATAACCGCCTACGGCAATTAAAGAAAGGTCATAACTTTCACTTAGTCCAACAAAATCCCATAGTTGTATTAATAATTCGTCAATATAACGTGCTCTTAATTCTACCAGCTGGGTAATATCATATTTATTTTTAAATGCTTCGATTTGCCAGTCACTAAAGTCTTGGATATGTCGCTTGAGGTAGGGAATGGTAAAGTTATCTGGTTTGATATTAACAGGAGAAAAGCTTTCGAAATCCATGGTTACCTCTGTGGTTAGGTACGAATTGCACCCAAACAAGGGTGCTTAGTGATGAAGCGTTAGAATAATTATAGTTATGTTTTTCTAGTTGTGGTTAATAATTCGCTCTATCGTTTCTTCAGGGCGTAGCGTTAAGATTTCAACACCTGTTTCTGTCACTAATAAAGTATGCTCCCATTGTGCTGATAATTTTTTATCCTTGGTAACCACAGTCCACTCATCTCGTAGCACTTTACAATTACGTTTTCCCGCATTGATCATTGGTTCAATGGTGAAACACTGGCCTGCTTGTAAAACTTCGCCTGTGCCTTTTTTTCCATAATGTAAAACCTGTGGCTCTTCGTGGAAACCCGCACCAATACCATGTCCACAATATTCACGTACGATGGAATAGTTATGATCTTCAGCGTGTTTCTGAATCGCGACGACCAATGTCACCTAAGCGAGCACCAGGTTTAACCATTTTGATGCCGATATATAAACATTCCTGTGCCACACGAGATAAACGTTTCGCTAAAATTGAGGTGTTACCAACCATAAACATTTTAGAGGTATCACCATGAAACCCATTCTGAATAACAGTAATATCAACATTAACAATATCACCATCTTTTAAGGGTTTATCGTTAGGAATGCCATGGCAGACTACATAGTTTAAAGAGGTACAGATAGATTTTGGAAAACCATGGTAATTTAATGGAGCAGGAATACCTTTCTGTTCATTAACGATAAAATCATGACAACGTTGATTTAATTCATTAGTGGTTACACCAACCTGAATGTAAGGTTCAATCATAGTTAATACGTCAGCGACTTGTTGCCCTGCAATGCGCATTTTTTCTATTTCATCTGCTGTCTTTATAATTGTCGCCATCTGTTGTCTCTTTATTTAGTAGATTAAATCGTCAAGCTAATAATTATACAAGAAGTAGGGGGAGCATGCTAGTGAAGATTGACCATGGAATTAATAGGTGTATTGCTGGTTCAGCAAAAGAAGCGCGTTAAATGTTAACGCGCTTAAAGTTTATTATGATTGCTTTTTGATGTCTTTTTTTGCCATAAAGTAACGTACCGCTTTATAAACAACACTTCCGATTAACGCCCAAAAAAGCGCATGGAAAACAAAGTGCATTAAATTATCTTCAAAACCGTGACCAGGGTGTGCAATGGCTTGATTAGTTAAGAAAAGCGCAAATATTAAAGTGAAAAATTTCATAGTTATTCCTTGTTAGTTAAATACTGTTATTGAAAGCTTTGTTGGTGCTAAATACCTAGCATACCTTCTTTTTCGATAAATTTAATAATGTCATCTAAACCCTGTTGGGTTTTCATGTTACTGAATACAAAGGGTTTGTCACCACGCATTTTTTTAGTATCCCGATCCATGACCTCTAAAGATGCACCAACTAACTCCGCCACATCAATTTTGTTAATAATTAATAGATCTGATTTTGTGATACCAGGCCCGCCTTTACGTGGAATTTTATCACCTGCAGAAACATCAATAACATACAGGGTTAGGTCTGAAAGCTCAGGGCTAAAAGTTGCACTTAAATTATCACCACCACTTTCTACTAATACAAAGTCTAAATCGGCATGGCGTTCTTGTAATTCATCAATGGTCGCTAAGTTCATAGAAGCATCTTCACGAATCGCAGTATGTGGGCAACCACCAGTTTCTACGCCAATGATACGATCCTCTGCAAGTGCATTGTTACGAGTCAGAAATTGCGCATCTTCATGGGTGTAGATATCATTAGTTACTACCGCCATGTTGTATTTATCGCGTAGGGCTAAACATAGGGTGCTTAGTAGAGCTGTTTTGCCACTACCGACTGGACCACCAACACCAATTCGTAAAATTTGTTTTTTCTCATTGTTTTTCTCGTTATAGTAAGTTTCTTTTTGAGCGTTATTAAGATCGAAATAATCGGGTATATTGTGTTTCATGCCAAGCACTGGCCATTGCTAAACGTGGCAAACTGGCGCCCACTTCTTCAAGTGCTAAAGCGTTAGCAATACTAATTGCAAATTCAGCCTGCTCGCTGAGAGCAAATAACATGTTTTGTGCTTGGGTTTGACCAAGAGGCACTAACTTCGTGGCCGCGACTACTTGATTGTCGATATAAGTCCAACAAAAACCACTTTGTGCCTCTAATAAATCTAACCGGCAAAGGTAAGCAATTAAAGCAAAGGCGCTGACAAAACTGATCTCTTTAAGTTTTAAATGGTCTAGATAATCATCACTATTAATACTGTCTAATTGCTTGATTAAACGCACTAACGCTTTACCCATTGCAACATCAGCTAGACGCAACTCTGCACTTTCTCGTGATGCAATAAGCAACTGATTATGTTCAATAAATAAATCTAAGTCATGTTCTATTAAAGCACTGTAAAGCTGTTTTATCATGGCTAGATCAGTATGTGCAATACCCTGCAATAAATTACAGGTGATCCACTCTTGAGTAGACTTTGCATCTGAAATCCATTGTTTCTCAATGGCAAATTCTAAGCCCTGTGAGAAAGAAAAACCTCCTACGGGTAAATTTGCACTGCATAACTGTAAAATGCGTTGCAGTTTTAGTGCTTGGTTTGTTTGTGCTGAATTAGTGAGCATGGCTATTTCCGTGCTCATGGCTGTGCCCGTGATCATGGTCGTGACTATGTCCATGACTATGACCTTTGGAACTCTTAGCGTAAGCACCATTTTCAGGCTCAAAAATAGCGGGCGTTTTATCAATTGTTAGGCCGTATTTTTCACACAATTCTTCAAGCACGTAATCGGGTTTGAAACGAACCCATAATTCGCCTACTTGCAAGGATGTATGACGATTTCCAAGGTGATAACAGACTTTACTAAAGGTAAGCCAGTCACTGCCAATCGCGGTTGATACGTCTTCTTCTTTGCCTTTTATTTCAATCAGTAGTCCACATTCGGTTTTTAATACTTCACCAATTAATAAAGGATGACCACGTTCCATAAAAATGCCAATATCTTGGCCTTTATCCGTGATGCCTTTAATACGTGCTTTTTTACGCGTATCTTGATCAAGGGTGATGCTATCGCTGATCACATCATGGGTGTGATCCATTCTTTCAAATGCTTGTAACATGTCTTCTTCCGATTTCAATATTTAAAATAAACAATAACGCTGTGCTAGTGGTAGTTCAGTTGCTGGTTCACAGGTTAATAACTCGCCATTGGCACGTACTTCATAGGTCTGTGCATCGACGGTAATCTCTGGTTGCCAACTATTATGTATCATATTGTCTTTGCCAATATTACGGGTGTTTTTACATACCCCCACTAAGCGTGTCATGCCTGCTTTTTCCGGTACACCTTTATCAACCGTCGCCTGTGAAAGGAAAGTCATAGCAATATTTGCTGTCGCTTTACCTAAAGAGCCAAACATAGGGCGGTAATAAACAGGTTGTGGGGTTGGAATCGAGGCATTTGCATCACCCATTGGCGCCAGCAGCGAATAAAGCCGGATTTAATAATCATGGCTGGTTTAATGCCAAAAAATGCAGGTTTCCATAATACGATATCTGCTAGTTTGCCCACTTCAATCGAACCCACTTCGTGACTAATACCGTGGCTGATCGCAGGGTTGATAGTATATTTCGCGACATAACGTTTAATGCGGAAGTTATCGTTACGCTCTGTATCAGGTGCTAAAGGCCCGCGCTGTTGTTTCATTTTATGCGCGGTTTGCCAAGTACGAGTGATCATTTCACCGACACGACCCATTGCCTGTGAATCAGAGGAAATCATACTGATAGCTCCTAAATCATGCATGATATCTTCCGCGCAATACTTTCTTTACGAATACGCGAATCAGCAAAGGCAACATCTTCAGGAATAGAAGGATCAAGGTGGTGACAAACCATCAACATATCTAAATGTTCATCAATGGTGTTAACCGTATAAGGGCGCGTTGGATTGGTTGAAGAAGGTAATACATTAGCTTCACCACAGGCGCGGATAATATCCGGTGAGTGACCACCACCAGCACCTTCAGTATGATAAGTATGAATAGTACGACCTTTAAAGGCACCAATGGTATCTTCGACAAAACCAGATTCATTTAGGGTATCGGTATGAATCGCTACTTGCACATCATAACGTTCAGCAACGGATAAACAGTTATCGATAGCCGCTGGCGTTGTGCCCCAATCTTCATGTAGTTTTAAGCCACACACACCAGCTTCGATTTGCTCTTCAAGCGCTTTTGGTAAACTAGCATTACCTTTACCTAAGAAACCAAAATTCATCGGTAGATCATTGGTTGCTTGTAACATTTTATGAATATACCAAGGCCCTGGTGTACAGGTGGTTGCATTAGTACCTGTTGCAGGTCCTGTGCCTCCACCAATCATAGTCGTCACACCTGACATTAAGGCTTCATCAACTTGTTGTGGACAAATAAAGTGAATATGCGCATCGATACCACCAGCGGTTAAAATTTGTCCTTCACCTGCAATGACTTCAGTGCCTGGACCAACTTCAATATCAATATTGTCTTGTACGTCAGGATTACCGGCTTTACCAATAATGGCGATACGGCCATCTTTAATGCCCACATCGGCTTTTACAATACCCCAGTGATCTAAAATAAGGGCATTGGTTATTACTAAATCGACAGTTTCGTGACAAGAGGCTTGGCTTTGTCCCATGCCATCTCGAATGACTTTACCGCCACCAAATTTCACTTCTTCACCATAAGTTGTGTAGTCTTTTTCAACTTCTAGCCATAAGTCTGTATCAGCAAGACGAACACGATCCCCTGTTGTTGGCCCAAACATGTGTGCATAGGAATTTTTATCAATATTTGCCATGGTTATAGATCTCCTTGAACATCACCGCGGAAACCAAATACGCGACGTTTTCCTTGATAAGCGACTAGTGTGACTTGGCGTTCTTGACCCGGCTCAAAACGAACAGCAGTTCCGGAGGTAATATCAAGACGACAACCTTTACAAGCTTCACGGTCGAATTTTAGGGCAGGATTAACTTCATAAAAATGATAGTGAGAACCCACTTGAATTGGACGATCACCAGAGTTGGCAACTGTCACTGTTATTTTTTCACGACCAACATTAAATTCAATCAAGCCTTGGTCGGTTTTAATTTCTCCAGGAATCATATTTTATCCTTACACAATCGGGTTATGAATGGTGACCAGTTTAGTGCCATCGGGGAAGGTCGCTTCAACCTGTACTTCGGAAAGTAATTCAGGAATACCTTCCATCACTTGATCGCGAGTCAGTAGGGTACGGCCGTAATCCATCATTTCAGCTACACTTTTTCCGTCTCGTGCGCCTTCAATAATTTCCATAGAAATGTAAGCCATTGCTTCTGGGTAATTTAGTTTTACACCTCGCTTTAAACGGCGCTCTGCTAGCAAGAATGCAGTAAAAATAATTAACTTGTCTTTTTCTCTTGGTAATAAATCCATAATTTTCTCTACTTAGATGTAATTATTAATTAGGTATGCCATATACGGGGTTGTAGTCCTGTTTTATCAAGGATTATTGGACGAAGAACTTGCCATAATATAATAAAAAGTTGTTTGCATTGCGCGACCTGTGATCCCAAATATCGGATCACTAACAAGCCGTCAATATCGGTAATGCTGAGCAGTGATTGTGCTTCTACTGCTGATATTTTTTCTCGTAAATCTTCAACCAAGGTTTTGCGTTGTTCTTTATCATTAAGTTGTTCGGGTGCATAGGCGAGAAAGGTGGCAAAGACACTATTATTATCAAGACCAGCAGATTCATTAAGTAATTGATTTTCTGCACTGATTAGAATGCGATCATGATAAATCAATTTTTCCTTACAAAAAACACGATTAAGTTGTGTATAAGCACCTTTATCAAAGGCTTGCCCTGAACTTGGCAATCCTAAGCAGGTGATATCCCAACCAAGATAAGCACTGTTTTCTTGGATATGAATATCCACTTGATTGAAACCGTCTGCACCATTATAAACAATAGTTTCTAACGGAAAGTTTTCACATTTTGCGTGCTTTTCAAGGTTGATTGTTGTGACTTGTGTTTGTTTGGTATCACCAATGTTTAAATCTTCACGAGCGCGATAAAAGCGGTTACCGCCTGGTGTTGTTATTAATGAATGCGCGCCAGCTTTGTTGGTAATAGAAATACGTAATTCATCACCCGATACAATGCCCGCTGGTGGATGTAATAGGTAGATATGTGCGCAATCTTTTCCCTCTGGGTAGAATGCTTTTTGTACAGAAAGTGGGCCTAAACGTTGGGTCTTAGTTAGCTGTGTTCCGTAGTCAGTTAAACTGAGCTCAAGATTGAGGTGCGCCAACCAGCGACTTTTGACATGATGTGTTGGGACTGATAATGGCGCATGGTTATTCATTTAGATATCCAATGTTATTTCTTAATATTATTTTAGTCTTACTTTTATACCAAACTGGCGGGTTAAAAACCATGCCTCTGATAATGAAAAATAAGCTGTCAGCCGTCAGTAAAACCATTGTCTCAAAGTAATGTCGCTGGTTTTGTAGATTGGCAATTATGTCGTTAATAAGCAACCAATAAACGAAGCAACTTGTTTTTGAATTTACTGACAGCTAACCGCTATTTTATAGCAAACCAGGCGGGTTAAAAACCGTGCCTCTGATAATGAAAAATAAGCTGTCAGCCGTCAGCTTTCAGTAAAACCATTGTCTTAAAGTAATGTAGCTAGTTTTGTAGATTGGCAATTATGTCGTTAATAAGCAACCAATAAACGAAGCAACTTGTTTTTGAATTTACTGACCGCTGAAAGCTAACCGCTGACAGCTATCTTTATACCGCTAAATATTGTCCAACAAGTTCATCGTTGAGTTCAGACATTGGGCCAGAGGCGACAACGGATCCTTTTTCCATTAAATGAAACTCTTCTCCGACTGCGCGTGCGAAGGGGAGTTTCTGCTCAACTAAGATAATAGTCATGCCATGCTCCTTATTCAGCTTTAATAATACATCACGAATAAGTTGCACGATATTAGGTTGAATACCTTCATTTGGCTCATCTAAAATAAGAATAGTTGGGTTTAATACTAAGGCGCGAGCGATAGCAAGTTGTTGTCGCTGTCCACCTGAAAGATCGCCACCACGACGCTGTAACATTTCTTCCAGTACTGGGAATAATTTGTAAATATGTGGCGGAATAATACGACTTTCTTGACGTTTACAGTTGAGACTTATTTTTAAATTCTCTTCAACGGTTAATTGAGGAAAGATATGGCGACCCTGAGGAACATATCCAACACCAATGTCTGGACGCGTTTCTACCGAGGCTTTAGCAACGTCCTTATCATTAATCACTAAGTCGCCTTTGCTGATAGGCAAGAGACCCATAATAGTTTTAAGTAGCGTTGTTTTACCAACACCATTTCGCCCCATGATGCAGGTTCTAGAACCCTGCTTGATAGACATATTTAAATCCCAAAGGATTTGTGTGCCACCGTATTTTTGATCTACCGATTTTAATTCGATCATGATTAAGCGTCCTCTTCACCCAGATAAACTTTGATAACTTCTGGATTTGCTTGAATTTCTGACATTGAACCTTCTGCTAATACTGTGCCTTGATGTAATACCGTCACTTTTTTAGCAATGGATCGAACAAAGGCCATATCATGTTCAACCACTACCACAGAGTGTTTACCTGCTAATGAGGTTAATAGTTCTGCGGTGCGTTCTGTTTCCTGTGCTGTCATTCCTGCAACGGGCTCATCAACCAATAATAAACGTGGCTCAGCGACTAATAACATACCAATTTCTAACCATTGTTTTTGTCCATGAGATAAACGTCCAGCAGGATAGTTGGTTTCTGGTACTAAACCTATGGTCACTAAAATTTCTCGAATACGGTCAGTTTGTTCACTGGTTAATTTATGAAATAGTGAAGTGATGATGCCTTTATCACCGGCGAAGCTCAGTTCAAGGTTTTCAAAGACACTTAATTCTTCAAATACCGTTGGTTTTTGAAATTTACGACCAATGCCTGCTCGTGCAATTTCCGCTTCATCTAATTCTAATAAATCTACCTGTTGTCCGAAGCTAACTTTACCTTTATCAGGGCGAGTTTTTCCGGTTATAACATCCATTAAGGTTGTTTTACCTGCACCATTCGCACCAATTAAACAACGTAACTCACCATCATTGATATAAAGATTTAAATCATTTAATGCTTTAAAACCATCAAAGCTAACACTGACATCTTCAACATATAAGATAACGCCATGTGAAGTATCTGGCTTGGCCTTATCATTTTGATTAATAGGCGCGCCGACTTTATCTACAATCATTATTTAGCCTCCAGGTTGCTATTTTTTATTTCTGTTGGAGTTGATTCTGTTTGTGCTTTTTTAGTGTTTAAGGGATCGATTTTATCCATCACTTTATTTAATAAACCTGCAATGCCTTTTGGCAGAAATAGCGTGACTAATACAAATAACCCGCCTAATGCAAATAACCAAGCTTCAGGCATAATTGCGGTAAAGCGTGTTTTTGCATAACTCACCACAATTGCGCCGATCAAGGCGCCGTATAATGTGCCTCGGCCACCAATCGCTACCCAAATCACCATCTCAATTGAGTTAAGTGGTGAAAATTCACCTGGGTTAATAATACCCACCTGCGGTACATAAAGTGCACCTGCAAGACCTGCTAACATGGCTGATACTACAAATATCCATACTTTGTAATGCTCTGGTTTAAAGCCTGCAAAACGAACCCTATCTTCAGCATCTCGGATGGCAGTGACTACACGCCCCATTTTTGAGTTCACAATGTAATGACTTATCGCGTAACCAATACCTAGTGCGACCGCTGTTGCAACAAACAAAGCTAATTTAGTACTCGGTGATTGTAATGAGAAACCAAAGATATCTTTAAAGTCGGTTAAACCATTATTACCACCAAAGCCCATTTCGTTTCGGAAGAAGGCTAACATAAGCGCATATGTTACCGCCTGCGTCATGATAGATAAGTAAACACCACTTACACGAGAGCGAAAGGCAAGATTACCAAATACATAAGCCAGTAAACCAGGACCTAAAAAGACCATCATTACCATAAACAGTACGTTATCAGAACCCATCCAGTACCAAGGTAGCTCTGTCCAGTTTAGGAATACCATAAAGTCAGGTAATTCAGGGTTACCATAAACACCTCGATCTCCTATCTGGCGCATTAAGTACATGCCCATTGCATAACCACCTAGGGTGAAAAATGCACCGTGACCTAAACTTAAAATGCCACAGTAACCCCATACTAGGTCAACGGCTAAGGCAAGTAATGCATAACACAGGTATTTACCTAATAAACTGACCATGTAGTCGCTGACATGGAATAGTGACCCTTCCGCAAAAACAAGGTTACAAAAACACACGTAAACGGTTGAAATAAGTAATACCGAGATAACCACATGTAGGTTACTCATTTTACTTGTGATTGTTTTAAGCGTTGAAATATCCATTATTGTGGTGATCTCCCTTTCTGTGGAAATAGACCTTTCGGGCGTTTTTGAATAAACAGTACCAGACCAACTAAGACGATGATGTTAGCGAGTACAGGGCCCATTGATGGTTCAAGGAATTTGTTAAATGTACCTAATGTCATAGCCGCTACTAAGGTTCCCCATAGGTTACCTACACCACCAAATACGACGACTAAGAACGAATCGATAATATAAGCTTGGCCAAGGTTAGGTCCTACGTTGGTTAATTGACTTAATACCACTCCCGCTATACCTGCAATACCAGAACCAAGACCAAAGGTGATAGCATCAACCCATGAGCTTTTGATACTTAGTGCACGTGCCATATCGCGATTTTGAGAAACCGCGCGAACATGTAAACCTAAAGATGATTTCTTTAAAATCATAAGTAGGGCAAAGAACACCATTAATGAAAACATGATGATATATAAACGGTTATAGGTTAATGACAAAATAGGATTGATTTCTAATGAACCACTCATCCACTCTGGCGCACTCACTTGACGATTTAATGGCGAAAAGATGGTACGAACCAGTTGTTGTAAAATTAAGCTTATACCAAATGTTGCAAGTAGTGTTTCCAGTGGTCGTCCTTTTAAGAATCGGATAACGCCACGTTCAATCAGTACACCAACAAAACCAGAGACTAAAAATGCGGCTGGTATTGCCATTAATAATGAGTATTCAATCAGGTTTGGAAAAGTTTGCTGTATCACATAAGTTGTATAGGCACCTAGCATCATCATTTCGCCATGAGCCATGTTAATCACACCCATTACACCAAAGGTGATAGCAAGGCCAATGGCAGACAGTAATAATACTGAGCCAAGACTTAATCCAAAGAAGACATTTTCTCGTTGCTTTATACATACTGCCTTTTTGTTCAATATTATCTATTGCGTTTATTAAGGCTGAACGTAATTCAGAAGTTTCCTGCTCTGGCAGTTTATTTAGCTGACTGACTAAAGCATTCTTAACGGTTGGCTCAAGGTTTGACTGTAATTGGTCAATGGTCGCTAATTTTTCTGATTCTGGGCCGTGTAATAATTTATCGACTAAAGAAACAGTGAGCATTGCATCACGCACGTCTTTATTTTTTTCATGGCTAATCAGTTTATTAAGTGTCTCTAGTGCATCAGGACTAGGATTTTTTAATAACTGTTTAGTTGCTTCTAATCTTACTGCGCTGTCTTTATGAGTTAAATCGAGTTGTGCTAAAGCAACACTGATTTGCTTACGTAACCTATTATTGGTACGTATTTTTTTATCGCAGATTTACTCGATGAGGCTAATTCCGTGCCGGTTAAAATATCAGTCAGTTGGTATTGGCTCTCTGTTTTTATTGCGATAACAACTTGGTCGTTACTACGAATGAAATAAAGATCACCTTCAAGTAATGTACTTAATAACTTTCTTACTTGAGGAGCTTCAGTAGCAACAAGCTGTTCAATTAGAGTGTTCATGTCGCGTAATTTGGTGTCTGGTAACTTCGCAGTTAATGACGTAATAGAGGGTGTTGTTAATTCGTTACTATCTTGGGCAAAGGCTTGTAACGACATTAGGCTAAATAATATTAGGGGGATGAGTCGCAACATACACACTTCCTTGGTCATATTGTTTATGGGGTAAAAAAAGGAGGTACGAATACCTCCAGTGGATAATACTTTTAGGTATTATATTTTAGAATTTTTGACCAGAACATTTAGCTGTTGTGATATCGAAGTTGCCACATTTGATAGGCGCAGTCCAATCAGACACTAGGTTCTTAGAACTTGGTAAAAAGTCTGACCATGCATCACCAATAACTGTATCTGGTGTTTCCCATACCACTTCAAATTGACCGTCTTCTTGGATTTCGCCAATAAGCACTGGTTTTGATAAGTGATGGTTAGAGTTCATAACCGCGGTACCACCAGTTAAGTTTGGAACAGCGATACCGATCATTGCTTGTTCAACGGCATCAACATCTGTCGTACCGGCTTTTTCAACTGCTTTTACCCACATCTTGAAACCGATGTAAGTTGCTTCCATTGGGTCGTTAGTTACACGTTTGTCATCACCAATGAATTTTTTCCAGCTAGCGATAAATGCTTCATTTTCATCTGATTCAACACTTTGGAAGTAGTTCCAAGTCGCTAAATGACCAACAAGTGGTGTTGTATCAAAACCAGAAAGTTCTTCCTCACCAACTGAGAATGCAATCACTGGAATATCTTCAGCTGAAATACCTTGGTTACCTAGCTCCTTATAGAATGGAATATTTGCATCACCGTTAACTGTTGAAACAACGGCTGTTTTCTTACCTTCTGAACCAAATTTTTTCACGTCAGCAACAATGTTTTGCCAATCAGAATGACCAAATGGTGTGTAGTTAATCATGATGTCTTCTTTCTTCACACCTTGAGCCATTAGGTAAGCTTCTAAGATTTTATTGGTTGTACGTGGGTAAACGTAGTCAGTACCTAATAATACCCAGCGTTTCTGCACCAATATCATCCATTAAATAATCTACCGCTGGAATAGCTTGTTGGTTTGGAGTCGCACCTGTGTAGAATACGTTTTTAGATGATTCTTCACCTTCGTATTGAACTGGGTAGAACATTAAACCGTTTAATTCTTCTAATACTGGTAAAACAGATTTACGTGATACTGATGTCCAGCTACCGAAGATAACATCTACTTTTTCTTTTGCTAAAAGCTCACGGCCTTTTTCTGCAAATAAAGGCCAGTTTGACGCGGGATCAACAACAACAGGTTGTAGTTGCTTACCTAATAAACCACCTTTTGCATTTTGCTCTGCAATCATCATTAACACAGTGTCTTTTAATGTTGTTTCACTGATGGCCATAGTGCCAGATAAAGAGTGAAGTACACCGACTTTAATTTCGTCAGCGACAGATGCTAAGTTAGTGAATAAGCCAGTAGCAATAATTGAACTTGCAACGATCAGTTTTTTAAATTTCATAGATTAGTCCCTTTTCTTTATCATTAAGTGTCGAGTTATTTCAAAACTTGAAACATCTCAATCACAGCCTTATTTCAAGTGGGATAAGTATCTATTAATTGGTGCAAGCATTAAATGCGCAGAAGTGCGCAATCAACTACGTAAAAGTACGCATATAAATATTCAGTTTTTTTCTGTAGAGTTGGTAATATTTGCATTGTAAAAATGATTAAACAATTCAATATTTTTGCAAAATAACCAATAAGAAAAACACATCTGATGCTATCAAATCAAAAAATAATTAAAGCGCGTCGCACCTATAATAAACTTGTTGCCAATGAAATGATGGAGGACTTTGCATTACGCTTTACTGCTAAGCGTGCGCGCAAGTGGTCGTTAAATCGTATTTCTGTCACGGCACTTGGCATCGTTTCATTTTTGGTTTTAGAGGCGATTGGTGGGGCTATTACATTGCAATTCGGGTTTGAAAACGCGACTTGGGCTATTTTAGCCGTCACTTTGATTGTTTTTTTAACAGGCCTACCGATAAGTTATTATGCGACAAAATATGGAGTGGACGTTGATCTATTAAGTCGTGGAGCTGGGTTTGGTTATATAGGCTCAACCATTGCTTCATTAATTTATGCTTCTTTCACCTTTATCTTTTTTGCACTCGAAGTCGCCATTATGTCGATGGCTTTGGAAATATTGTTAGGGCTTCCACTATCAATCGGTTATATCGTTAGTGTATTGCTGATAATTCCCTTAGTGACACATGGTATTACTTATATTAGTCGTTTCCAGGTTTGGACTTCACCCCTTTGGATTGCACTACAGTTATTACCTTTATTCTTTGTTTTTACTCATCCAGATAGTCAATGGGATGATTGGGTCTCCTTTACGGGCAGTGCAGGGCAGTCTGGCACGAGTTTTAATATTTTATTATTTGGAGGAGCATCGGCGGTATTACTAGCCTTAGTGGCGCAAATCGGTGAGCAAGTTGACTTTTTAAGATTTTTACCTGAAAAACCAAAAAAGGGGCATGGCGTTGGTGGTTAGCATTAATTGCCGGTGGGCCTGGTTGGATGATATTTGGCGCACTTAAATTATTTCTGGGCTCTTTTTAGCCTACTTTGCACTGCAACAAGGATTGTCGGTTGAGTTAGCAAGTGATCCTGCACATATGTATCAACTCGCATATGGTTATGTCTTTGATAATCCAAATATCAGTATGGTGGTTGCTTGTTTATTTGTGGTTATTTCGCAATTAAAAATTAATGTTGCTAATGCTTATGCTGGTTCGCTTGCTTGGTCTAACTTTTTTTCACGGGTAACACATAGTCATCCGGGGCGAGTAGTTTGGATGTTCTTTAATATTGCTATTGCATTATTATTAATGGAATTAGGTATATATCAAACAATTGCCAGTATGCTCTCTGTTTATTCGGTAGTTGTGCTTGCCTGGTTAAGTTCGGTTGTTGCTGACTTGGTGATTAATAAGCCCTTAGGTATCAGCCCAAAGCATATTGAATTTAAACGTTCTCATCTTTACGATATTAACCCCGTTGGACTCGGGTCTATGATAATTGCTTCTGTTATGGGATTTACTGCCCACCTCGGTTTTTATGGCGAGACCATGGAAGCATTAGCTTCTTTTATTGCTTGTTTTTACCTTTTATTACTGTTCCTTTAATTGGTTGGTTAAGTAAAGGAAAGTATTATTTAGTGGCTAGAAAAGAAGTACAAATTAGTGAAATTACCGCCTGCCATATTTGTGAAAACAGTTTCGATCCTGAAGATATGACCTTTTGCCCGGCCTACGGCAAAGCAATTTGTTCATTATGTTGTAACCTCGATGTACGTTGTGGTGACCAGTGCCGACCTCATGCCACGTTATCTCAGCAGGCGCATGACTTTTTTCATCGTTTTTTAAATACCAAGCTACTTAATAAAATGACCACGCCATTGATACAGTTTATTGCTGTGACTATTGGTTTGAGCCTTGTTGGTGCGGACTATTCTGTTTTTAATATATTTACAGATCCCCGTTGATGATCCTGTGGTGAAACAGGTCTTTGCCATTACGCTGGTTAAAATATTTTTTCTGTTATTGATTATTATTGGTGTGGTTAGTTGGTTATTTATTTTGGCCAGAAGTGGCAACCATTCTGCTTTAAAAGAGTTGCGCTCACTGACTCGTACCTTAGCAAAGGAAGTCGATGCCCATGAAAAAACCTCCTTTGCATTAAAGGGGGCCAAAGAGGTTGCTGAATCTGCAAACGAAGCTAAAAGTCGCTACTTAGCTGGCTTGAGTCATGAGCTACGTACGCCATTAAATGTATTGCTCGGTTATGCACAACTGCTAAGTCGAGACTCTGCTTTGCCTGAAAAACAGCGAGAAAGCATAACTATTGTAAAACGAAATGGTGAACATTTAGCTGATTTAATTGAAAGCTTGTTAGAGGTTTCTAAAATTGAGGCGGGACGAGTGACCTTGCAACGTGATGAATTTAAGTTAAAGGTTATTTTGCAACAACTTGTTGATATGTTTCAAATGCAAGCGAGTAAAAAAGGCCTAAAATTTCATTATATTGCTAGTGCCAATTTACCTGATTATGTTGCTACTGATAAACAACGCTTTCGACAAATATTAATTAACTTGATTTCCAATGCAATTAAATACACTGAAAAAGGATCGGTGACCTTTAAAGTCAGTTATCGCAGTGAAGTGGCACACTTTAGTGTTATTGATACTGGCGTAGGTATTTCACAAAGTAACCAAAGCTTAATATTTAAACCCTTTGAGCAAATTCGTAATACCCATACTCAATCAATTGGTGGTACTGGGTTGGGATTAACTATTTCTCGTTCTCTTGCTGAACTGATGGGCGGAGAGATAACATTAACCAGTAATGTTGGTAAAGGCTCAACTTTTAATTTTCGTTTAATGTTATTTAAGATACACCATAATAATTTAGAGCCTGAATTAAGTGAATCTACCGCAATTGGTTATCAGGGAAAAAGCAGGTTATCTTAGTGGTTGATGATGATACTCATCAACGGGATTTAATGTATTCATTATTAGCGCCAATAGGTTTTGAGGTATTATTAGCGGATAAAGCATCAACGGGATTTGAATTTTTACAGGAGCATGATGTTGATTTGGTGCTGATGGATGTGCGCATGCCAGAAATAAACGGTTGGAAAATGGTTGAAATGTTGCGTGAACAGCATTATTCAATGCCTGTTTTAATGGTTTCTGCTAATGCCCGCGATGCGGAGTATAATTTACAGGCAGAGGGGTACCATAACGATTATATTGCCAAACCAATTAATCTGGATGCATTATTAGGGAAGATTGCACAGCTATTAAATTTACAATGGTTATATGAAGAGTCGCAAAATACAGCGATAATAGATGAACCAAAAATACTCGATAAACCATTGGTAACTGCTGAGCAATATCAATCCCTTATTGCACTTGCTGAAATTGGTTATTTATCGGGTTTTAAAGATAAATTTTCGGAAATAGAGTCTGTATCTCGTTATCCTGAAGATATTGCGTCACAAATTAAAGAATATGTTGAAGTGTGTAATTTTCCTAAAATTATTGAATACTTAAGTGAGTTAAACCATGAAGCATGAAACTAATGAAGTCGTTCTAGTGGTTGATGACTCACCAGAGTCATTAGGCATGTTAAATGTAGCCTTAAATACACAGGGTTATACGGCATTAGTTGCGCTTAATGGTTTACAGGCATTAGCTATTGCAGAAAAAGTGCCACCTGATGTGGTGTTATTAGATGCTATGATGCCAGAAATGGATGGTTTTGAAACCTGTCGCCGTCTGAAACAAATTCTACCTAATACACCGATTATTTTTATGACAGGGTTAACCGAAGTAGAGGATGTGGTAAAAGGTTTTGAAGCGGGTGGTGTCGATTATGTCACTAAACCTATTTCTCCCGATGAGGTTATTGTCAGACTTAAAAGGCATATTGAAACGGCGCGCTTAGCATTAAGTGCTCAAGATGCCTTAGATCATGCAGGCAAGAACGTTTTTTGTGTTAACCAAAGTGGTCGATTATCCTGGGCAACGCCCCACGTCCATGAACTAATGGATAGAATGACAGAGGGAAACAATAGCCCCTGGGCAACACTCGCGCCATTAATAGAAGCCTGGTTAGACGAAGACACAACACAAAATTTAAGAATAAATGTATTTTCTGAAATGGTCGAGCTTGCCTATGAGCGTCAGCAGGACAATATGCATTTGTTACGTATTATGCGGCGTAAATCTGAAAAAACCGTTGAAGACCTGCGCGCTCAATTACCAATCACTAAACGTGAGTCTGAAGTTTTATATTGGGTTTCCTATGGCAAAACCAGTTGGGAAACATCACAAATTTTGACCATGAGTCCCAGAACGGTCAATAAACACTTAGAACAAATATATAAAAAATTAGGCGTAGATAACCGCACTTCAGCGTACGCAATTGCCTTACGTATTTTAGAGTCATAGATACACATTTATTGCGTTTAGATGTTTGAGATAAACTTACAAGTATGGTATAAAGCGCATCGAGATTAATAGTTCATTTTGAGCTATCAATACTCACTTAACTTATTAACCTTATTTGATGTTTACTTTAATCATAAAAGAGCATCAAAAATGTTAATTACTATAACACACACGTATCGACACGTAACTCGGGGTGCTACTTTCAAAGTATTGAAACTAGTCGAGTTTATGGGGTGCGTGGAGGCCTAACCCCTACTAAAGGAAATTCAAAATGGCAAATGTATCAATGCGCGATATGCTACAAGCTGGCGTACACTTCGGTCACCAAACTCGTTACTGGAACCCAAAAATGAAACCATTCATTTTTGGTGCTCGTAATAAAGTTCATATCATCAACCTTGAAAAAACAGTTCCAATGTTTAACAAAGCACTTAACTTTTTAGAAGCAAAAGCGACTAAGAAAGGTAAAGTTCTTTTTGTTGGTACTAAACGTCTCGCATCTGAAGCGGTTAAAGAAGCGACTGTTAGCTGTGACCAATTCTATGTTGATCACCGTTGGTTAGGTGGTATGTTGACTAACTGGAAAACAGTTCGTCAATCGATCAAGCGTCTGAAAGACCTTGAAGTTCAAAGCCAAGATGGTACTTTTGAAAAGCTAACTAAGAAAGAAGCGCTTATGCGTTCTCGTGAACTAGAAAAGCTTGAAAAAACACTTGGTGGTATCAAAAACATGGGCGGTATCCCTGATGTAATCTTCGTAATCGATGCAGATCACGAACACATTGCAATCAAAGAAGCGAATAACTTAGGTATTCCTGTTATCGCTGTTGTAGATACTAACTCATGCCCAGATGACATCGATTTCGTTGTTCCTGGTAATGATGATGCTATCCGTGCTATCAAACTGTATCTTGATGCAGCTGCACTGACTGTTAAAGAAGGTCGTCAAGCAGATGTCGCTGTTGTAGCTGAAGCAGACGGTTTTGTTGAAGAAACAGCTGAGAAATAAGCTCTTCTAATCATAGAAGCTCTTATTGACTGATCAAAATGGGTCAGTTATCAGGGAGTTTAGGCTCCCTTTTTTTGTAGATCAAATATTAGGAATTCGACAATGGCTATTACAGCTAAACAAGTTAAAGAACTTCGTGACCGCACAGCTGCGGGTATGATGGATTGTAAAAAAGCATTAGTTGAAGCTGATGGCGACATCGAGCTTGCAATTGAAAATATGCGTAAATCAGGTGCAATCAAAGTCGCTAAGAAAGCGGGCCGTGTTGTCGCTGAAGGTGTTATCTTAGCTAAAACTGAAGGTACTATCGCTCTAATTGCTGAAGTTAACTGTGAAACAGACTTCGTTGCAATGGATAAAAGCTTCTTAGCATTTGCTAACACAGTTGCTGATATCGCATTAGCTAACAAAGTTGCTGATGTTGAAGCATTAGGTGCTTTAGCATACGACGAAACAACTTCAGTTGAAGATGCGCGTGCTAACCTAGTTGCTAAAATTGGTGAAAATATCTCTATCCGTCGTGTACAACTTGTTGAAGGTGAAAACCTTGGCGCTTACGTACACAGTGGTAAAATTGGTGTTCTTTCTGTTCTTACTGGTGGCGATGCTGATCTTGCTAAAGATATTGCAATGCACGTTGCAACAGACTTCACCTACTTACGTTAAGCCAGCTGATGTACCAGCTGAAGTAGTAGCGAAAGAGAAAGAAATTCAATTACAAATTGCTATCGACAGTGGTAAACCTGCTGAGATCGCTGAAAAAATGGTTACTGGTCGTATGGCTAAATTTACTGGTGAAGTGAGCCTTACTGGTCAACCGTTTGTTAAAGATCCTTCAATTAAAGTTTCTAAACTTCTTAAAGATGCAGGCGCAGACGTTGTTGCGTTTATCCGTCTAGAAGTTGGTGAAGGTATTGAGAAAAAAGTAGAAGATTTTGTCGCTGAAGTTGTCGCTACTATGGTCAGCCGCTGGTAAGTAATCTTTACTTCTGAAACAATAAGCTTTAAGTTTGTTGTACAATAAAAGAACCGCGACTAGCTCTGCGGTTCTTTTATATTTACAGTATCAATAAATGTGCTTAAATTTTATTAATAAGATGTTTAATATTTATCCTGTTATAGATTGATATCAGACTTTTTATTAATACAATTGTTATTAGCATCGCATCTAGTCCAATATAGAGGAATCAATTTTATGAGTACTAACCCAAAGTCAGCATATCGCCGTATTTTATTAAAATTAAGTGGCGAGGCCCTTGTAGGTGAAGAAGGGTTTGGTATTGACCCTGCCGTATTAGATCGTATGGCATTAGAGATAAAATCTTTAGTTGAAGCTGGCGTTCAGGTTGGGCTTGTTATTGGTGGTGGTAATATTTTTCGTGGTGCTGGTTTAGCTGAAGCGGGAATGAACCGTGTTGTAGGTGATCATATGGGAATGCTTGCAACAGTAATGAATGGTTTAGCAATGCGTGATGCTTTACACCGCGCTCACGTTAACTCTCGTTTGATGTCTGCTATTCCACTAAATGGTGTTTGTGATGATTATAACTGGGCACGCTATTAAACACCTTAAGTTAGGTACCGTGGTTATATTTTCTGCAGGAACTGGTAACCCATTTTTTACAACTGACTCTGCCGCTTGTTTACGTGGTATTGAAATCGAAGCGGATGCAGTATTAAAAGGCACTAAAGTAGATGGTGTTTATGATGCAGATCCAGTTAAAAACCCAGAAGCAACGCTTTATAAAGAAATTGACTATCAAGTTGTGCTTGAAAAAGAATTAAAAGTGATGGATCTTGTCGCCTTTACACTTGCGCGAGATCATAAGTTACCTATTCGCGTATTCAATATGAATAAACCTGGCGCACTTAGTCGAGTAGTATTAGGTGAAGATGAAGGCACAACCATTACACATTGTGCATAAAAACTTTTAAAATAAATCAAATAAATAATTTGGGAAAAGAAAATGATCAATGAAATTAAAGATGATGCGCAATCACGCATGGGTAAAAGTATTGAATCTTTTAAAGGCCAGTTAGCTAAAATTCGTACTGGTCGTGCACATCCTAGTCTATTAGATGGCATTATGGTGCCATACTACGGTAGTAACACTCCTCTTCGTCAAGTGGGTAATGTATCAACAGAAGACTCTAGAACCTTAACGGTAACTGTATTTGATGCAACTTTAATTGTCGCTGTTGAAAAAGCGATTATGGGTTCAAATTTAGGGCTAAACCCGATGTCAGCGGGTACTGTTATTCGTATTCCATTACCGCCGTTAACAGAAGAGCGCCGTAAAGATTTAATTAAAGTAGTACGTGGTGAAGCTGAAAATACCCGTATTGCGATTCGTAATATTCGTCGTGATGCCAATGGAGACTTGAAAGAGTTAGAAAAAGAAAAAGAGATCAGTGAAGATCAACAACGTCAAGGCGAAGATTTAGTACAAAAAACAACTAATGAAAATGTTAAATTGGTTGATGAATTATTAGCCGTGAAAGAAAAAGAGTTAATGGAAGTTTAATCCCAATACTAACAATAGATGGTTGTGCATTTTGTAAAAAGTGAACAACCGTTTTTTGTTAGTTTGATGATATTAGGAATTAAAGTGACAGCGCTGAGTGAACAATCAAAATTGCCAAAACATGTTGCGATTATTATGGATGGCAATGGTCGTTGGGCAGAAAACAGAGGAAAGCATCGTGTTTTTGGACATAGACACGGCGTCAAATCCCTGCGTAAAGCGATTGCCTTTGCCAGTGAAAAACAGCTTCAAGCTCTAACAATTTATGCCTTTAGTAGTGAAAATTGGAAACGTCCTGAAAAAGAAGTGAACATGTTAATGGAGCTTTTTTTAGTGTCTTGGGAAGTGAAGTAAAAAAGCTACATAAACATAATATTAAGTTAAATATCATTGGTGATATTTCAAGGTTTAGTGAAAGCTTACAAAATAAAGTAATTCAGGCTGAAAAGCTAACGCAACAAAATAGCGGGCTAGTTTTAAATGTCGTCGCTAATTATGGTGGTCGCTGGGATATTACTCAGGCGGTAAAAAAACTCACTAAACAAGTTGAGAATGAAGAGCTCAGTTCAGATGATATTACCGAAGAACGATTAGATAGTGTGATTAATCTAAATCAATTACCTGCAGTGGATTTAATGATCCGTACTGGTGGTGAACATCGCATTAGTAACTTTTTATTATGGCAACTCGCCTATGCAGAGCTCTACTTTAGTGATGTATTATGGCCAGACTTTGATGGCAAGGTATTTCAAGATGCATTAAATGCTTTTTCTGGCAAAGAAAGACGCTTTGGCCAGACTAGCGAGCAAGTTGCTCATCTCTGATTTTTATAACTAAATTCAACAGGTGTTTCTGTGAAACAACGAATTATAACAGCACTTTTTTAGCGCCAATTGCCATTGCTGGCATTTTTTTGCTACCTCTTAAATTTTTCATGCTATTTACTGCCACTATTTTTTTGCTTGCAAGTAAAGAGTGGGGGCTTTGTTAACCCACAAACATCATCCAGTAGTATTCTTTATTTCTTTGGTTTGGTATTAGCTCTGACGCTGATGTTATTACCGGTTGATTTACTTTGGAGCGCAACAGGAATAAACCCGATCATTAAAAATGGATTAATTGTTGTCTGCGGTTTGGTGGTTTATTTCCTTTGTATTAGTTGCTAGCTACCCTAAAAGCAATCCTCTTTGGGCAGGTAGTAAAGCACTTAAAAGTTTATTTGGTTTATTAACGCTAATTCCTTTTTTCTGGTCAATGATTGTTTTGCGTTCGGTTAATATTCATCATGACTTGTATTATGGCAGTGCGCTATTAATGTTTGTTTTCTTATTAGTATGGGTACGCTGATACAGGGGCTTACTTCTCTGGAAAGTTTTTTGGGAAACATAAACTCGCACCTAATGTGAGTCCTGGCAAAACCATCGAAGGTTTTATTGGTGGTCTTGTCAGTTCTATGATTATTGCTTTTATCGGCAGTGTATTACTTAGTATTCCAGCAAATAAAATGGGCCTATTTTTTGTGGTCGCATTTATTACAACCGTTGTTTCTGCGTTGGGCGATCTAAGTGAAAGTATTTTTAAGCGCGAAGCGAATTTAAAAGATAGTGGCAATTTATTACCGGGCCATGGTGGCATCTTAGACCGAATTGATAGTTTAACTGCCGCTGTGCCTATTTTTACACTAACTTATCTTATTTGGTTAGTGTAAGTTAATGAAAAATTTAGCTATTTTAGGAGCAACAGGCTCTATTGGAGACAGCACTTTAAGTGTCTGTAGAGATAATGCTCATCTTTATAATGTAACCCTTTTGCTTGCATCAAAAAGTGTCGATAAAATGTTGAGCTTATGTCTTGAATTTACGCCACGTTATGTTGCGATGAGTTGCTCCGCCGCCACTAAAGAATTAGCGAAAAAATTAAATAAAGAAAATTGTTCTTCACAAGTTATTCAAAGCGAAGAAGAATTGTTACAGTTATTAAGTAGCACTGAAATTGATGCTGTAATGGTCGCTATTGTTGGTGGAGCAGGGCTTAAGACAACCTTAACAGCGGTAAAAGCGGGTAAAGAAATCTTTCTGGCGAATAAAGAGTCCTTGGTTATGTCGGGGCAACTTTTTATCGACGCTGTTAAAAAGTCAGGCGCAAAACTGTGGCCGGTTGATAGTGAGCACAATGCAATTTACCAAGCGTTATCCCCTAAATTACAAAATACCCTAGGGCATTGTGAGTTAACCAGCCAAGGTGTATCCAAAATACTACTGACAGGCTCTGGTGGGCCTTTCCTTAATACTTCTCTTAGCGATTTTGCTAATATCACTCCGAAACAGGCTGTTAAACATCCTAATTGGTCAATGGGGCAAAAGATATCCATTGATTCAGCTACTATGATGAATAAAGGTCTTGAATATATTGAGGCGCGTTGGTTATTTAATGCTTCTCGCGAGCAGTTACAGGTAATTATTCACCCTCAATCTGTTATTCACTCAATGGTGCAATATATTGATGGTAGTGTGATTGCGCAAATGGGAAATCCTGACATGCGTATTCCTATTGCACATGTGATGGGCGGTGGTGAAAGGATTGAAAGTAAAGCAGGTAACTTTGATTTCTTTAGTGCTCCTGAGTTTACTTTTTCAGCGCCTGATTATCAGCGCTATCCCTGTTTAAAATTAGCCATTGATGCCTGTTATCATGGACAACACGCTACAACGGCGTTAAATGCCAGTAATGAAGTTGCTGTAGATGCGTTTTTAAAAGGGCAAATTCAATTTACTCAAATAGCGCAATTAGTGGAGCGAGTTTTACAACAAACATCAACACAGCCAATCCATTCTATTGAGCAACTACTTGAACTTGATAAGCAAGCAAAAGTGAGTACGCTTGAAATTATGCGACGAGATATTTTATGTTAACGGGTTTATGGAACTTAGGCGCATTTGTTGTTGCACTAAGTCTTTTGGTTGCGATACATGAATATGGGCACTTTTGGGTAGCGAGGCGTTGTGGCGTTAAAGTGCATCGTTTTTCTATTGGTTTTGGCAAAGTGTTATTTAAACGCATTGATAAATTTGGTACAGAGTTTGTGATTGCCGCTATCCCAATGGGTGGTTATGTAAAAATGTTGGATGGGCGTGTCGAAAGTGTTCCCGATGAATTACAAGAGTTTGCTTTTGATAAAAAAACTGTATGGCAACGTATTGCTATTGTTGCAGCTGGGCCTATCGCTAACTTTGCTTTGGCTATTATCGCTTTCCTATTGATGTATATGATTGGTATTAATAGCTCTAAGCCTATTGCTCAGGGAGTTGTTGATAATTCGCCAATGTCTGCCGTGATTAAAACGGATGAAAGATTTCAAATTATTGCTGTTAATCAACAACAGGTTGGTGACTGGGAAGCGTTAAATTTAGCCCTAGTAAGTCAGATCGGAGAAAGTGAGTTTAATCTCACAATTAAAACCTTAACTGGTGAGTCGATTGAACCAATATCAAACTATAGGGTCTCATTGGCAAACTGGACATTTGATCCTAAAAAACAGTCAATTATTAGTAGTATAGGAATTTTACCTTATCGTTCAGCTGGTTTCATCTGCAAGTTGCAGATATCTCGAAGGATGGGGCCGCTTTTACGTCGGGCCTTAAGGTCGATGATAAGTTATTGGCAATTGATGGTAAGCAATTAAATGATTGGGCTGAGTTTGTAACAATAATTCAAAATAATCCTGAAACGCCATTAACGCTAGCAATAGAAAGAGACAAACAGGTTTCTTTGTTGATGCTGACACCTAAGCGTCATCAAGATACCGGGAAAGGTTATATTGGCGTTTCACCTGTGGTAGAGCCATATCCTGAAGAGTATCGTGTCACATTAAAATATGGCGTTATTGATGCTTTCTTTAAAGGTATTGAAAAAACAGGACAATTAACCAAGTTAACCTTCGATACTTTAATAAAACTAGTGACGGGTGATATATCTGTTAAGAATTTAAGTGGGCCCGTTTCTATTGCTAAAGGTGCTGGAATGAGCGCTGAATATGGACTCGCTTACTTTCTTGGATTTTTAGCATTGATAAGTGTTAACTTAGGTTTAATGAATTTAATTCCATTACCTGTATTAGATGGCGGGCACCTGATGTATTATTTTGTTGAGGTAGTAACAGGTAAACCGGTACCTGAAAAAATTCAAGAATTTGGTTTTAAAGTTGGTGGAGCGATATTGCTCGCATTAATGAGTATTGCGATATTGAATGACTTTAATTTACTATAAAACGTTCTGATAAATCATTATATTGAAAGCGATTTAAGAAATTTATAGAATACTGGCTTTTTATCAAAACACAGCATAAGTGTTACAAAGGATTCGTGAAAAGATGTTTAAGAGATATTTATTAGTAACTGCATTTGTCTTCAGTAGCTGTTTTGCCTTACCGTCATTGGCTGATAAATTTGTTATTTCTGATTTACAATTTGAAGGGTTACAGCGTGTTACCTTAGGAGCGACTTTATTAAGCTTGCCTATTAGGGAAGGTGATGAAGTTGATGATTACCAACTTGCTAATGCGATAAAGCAATTATACGCCAGTTCACATTTTGAATCCATTGAGCTTGATCGTGTTGCTAATACCTTAATTTTTAAGGTCAAAGAACGTCCAACCATCAGCAACATTGGTTTGACTGGTAATAATAAGTTATCGGAAGAACAAATCTTAGATTCACTTAAATCCTCTGCTATTCAGGTGGGAGAGCCACTTGATAGAACAACACTTTCAGGTATTGAAAAAAGCTTAGAAGACTTTTATCACAGTGTCGGCAAATATAGTGCACAGGTTGAAGCAGTAGTCACCCCATTACCTCGTAACCGAGTTTCTATTCAGTTTGTCTTTAGAGAGGGCTTAACGGCCATTATTGAGCAGATTAATATTATCGGTAATGATGTTTATCCCGATGAATTACTATTAAAGCAGTTAACACTCAGTGACTCAAAAGGTTGGTGGGACTTCTTTGCCGATGATAATTACCAAAAGCAAAAATTGGCAGGTGATCTAGAGGTTATTAAAAGCTACTACTTAGATAGAGGTTACATTCGATTTAATATTGAAGATACCCAAGTTGCACTTACACCAAATAAGAAGGGCGTTTATGTAACTGTCAATGTAGTTGAAGGTGATAAGTATGCCATTGGCGGTGTTACTTTTATTGGCGACCTTTTAGGACATGATGACAATATTAAATCATTGATTCCTTTTGTTGATGGGGATACTTATGCGGCTTCTGACGTTGCTTACTCTGAACAAAGTATTCGTAAATATTTAGGGCGTTTAGGTTACGCTTATCCAGAAGTAAGAGCCTACCCTGACGTTGATGATAGCAATAATACTGTTGTTGTTAATTTTTCCGTTGAACCTGGACAGCGTGGTTACGTACGTAATATTAATATTTCTGGCAATATTTTAACTTCAGATGTTGTTTTACGCCGTGAAATGCGTCAAATGGAAGGTGGTTGGTTATCTAGCGAAAATATTGAGTTATCCAAAGGTCGACTAAATCGTTTAGGTTTCTTCTCAAAGGTTGATATTAATACTGAACGTATTAGTGATGATCTTGTCGATTTAAATGTCAATGTTGAAGAGCAGGCTTCGGGATCATTTACAGCGGGTGTTGGCTACGGAACAGAGTCAGGGGTTAGTTTATCCGGCGGAGTTAGCCAAGACAATTTCCTTGGAACGGGTGATAAAGTTAGCTTTGAAGTTAAATTTAATGATTACAGTAAAAGTACCAGTGTTAATTACACAACACCTTATTTAACTAAAGACGCGGTAAGTGGTGGTGTAAGAGTCTTCTACGATATTTTTGAAGCAGGTGACGCCAATATTGTTGATTATACTAATACGACTTATGGTATTCGTTTTAGCTTAGGTTTCCCTGTTGATGAAATTAACCGTTTAGGTTTCAGTGTTGGTTGGGAGAATAATGGTATTGCACAATTAAAATCCTATGAGCAACTAACTAAATTTTGGGATATTTATGGTTCTCGACTCGATTCATCTGGCTCAGTTGATTTTCAGAACTTTGACTTAACCGCTCGATGGACTCGTAATAACCAAGACAGAGGCAGAATGGCAACTCAAGGGATGAAACATAACCTTTGGGCGAAAATGACGGTACCTGGTTCAGATTTACAATACTTTAAATTGAATTTTGAAGTAAGTAATTATCAGCGTATTACCGAAAATGGTGAATGGACAACCCTATTACGCGGTACCTTAGGTTATGCAAATGGTTATGGTCAGTTTGAAGGAAATGACCAAATGTTACCATTCTTTGAAAACTACTATGCAGGTGGTTACCGTACCCTACGTGGATTCTCAAGTAATACTGTCGGACCTCGTGCAATGTATACAGGGACTGATGGTGGAACCAGTGCAACCATGCTAACGAACAGTGCTGTAGGTGGTAATGCTAAATATACGTTGAGCGGAGAAGTAATTTTCCCTGTTCCTTTTGTTGATGAGGCATATACCAGACAGGTGCGTAGTAGTGTATTTATTGATGCTGGTGAAGTTTGGGATACTGAATTTGATTACGATTATTACAGCGGATTAACTTGTTCGTATAATTGTGATTATTTTGGTGACTATTCTAAACCAGGTAGAATTCGTGTTTCTATGGGAACCCAATTGACATGGGTTTCACCTATGGGGCCATTGGTATTTACATTGGCTTGGCCTCTTAAAGAATATGCGGGCGATAGTACGGAAGTATTCTCATTCAATATTGGTGATACATTCTAATTTTATTTTGAAGTGAGAGAAGTGTCTCTCACTGTTTTATATCAAGAATCTTTTATTTACGGAGTTATAACATGAATACCTTTTTAAAAGCAGTAACCTTAACAGTAGCAATGATGTCGATGTCAGCGGTGAGTTTCGCTGAAACACAAAAAATTGGTGTTGTTTTCCCTTCTCGCATTATGAAAGAGTCACCACAACGTGAAAGAATTATTAAGCAATTAGAAGCTGAGTTTAAACCTCGTTTTGAAGCATTACAAAAATTGGAAAAAGAGATCACAGATCTTGAGCAAAAGCTTAAGCGTGATGGTGAATTAATGGAAAAATCAGCCGTTACAGCGATGAAACGTGAAGCGGAAGTGAAAATATCTGAATACAAATTAAATCGTAAAGCATTTGAAGAAGATAACCGTCGACGTCAAGGTGAGGAGCAACAAAAAGCGCTGATAGTTGTACGTAATGTTATTGATAAAGTTGCAAAACAAGATAACTACGACATTATTCTTAACGGCGAACAAATTGTTTTTGCTAAATCTGATTATGATATTTCCGATCTAATTATTGAAGAAATTAGTAAACAATAGGCCCTTAAAAATGAAGCAAACCTTAGCGCAATTAGCTAAATTATTAGGCGCTCAATTAGTGGGAGATCCCACATTAGAGATAAGCAAGTTAGCAACCTTTGATAGCGCAAGTGCTGGTGATATTACTTTTGTCTCAGATAAAAAGTTATTAACTCAACTTGAGCGATGCCATGCAAGCGCCATTGTTTTACCAACCGCAATTATGGAAGGTTATCAAGGTAATGCTTTGTTTATGGATAACCCTTATGTTGGTTATGCAATGCTTGCTAGTATTTTCGACACGACGCCTAATTTAAGTGCCAATATTGCAAGCTCTGCCTGTATCGATAAAAGCGCTACTATTGGTAATAACGTTGCAATTGCTGACAATGTTGTAATTGGTGCTAATGTTGAAATTGGTGATAATTGCCAAATATTTGCCAATGTAGTGATCGGACAACAAACAAAAATTAACAAAAATAGTAAAATATACCCAAACGTCACTGTTTATCATGACTGTGTTATTGGTGAGCGTGTGATTATTCATGCTAATACTGTGATTGGTAGTGATGGTTTTGGTAATGCGCCTTATCAAGGAAAGTGGGTCAAAATTCCACAAATTGGTGCGGTAATTATTGGTGATGATGTTGAGATTGGATCATCAACAACAATAGATCGTGGTGCATTATCTAATACTATTATTAGTGATGGTGTTAAAATCGATAACCAGTGTCAAATTGCTCATAACGTTGTTATTGGTGCACATACAGCTATCGCTGGTGGTTCTAATATTGCGGGCAGTACCAAAATAGGTAAAAGCTGTATTATTGGTGGCAGTGTTGCTATGAATGGTCACTTATCTATTACCGATAATGTCGTTATCACTGGAGACAGTATGGTAATGCGTGATGTCACTGAAGCGGGTATTTACTCTTCTGGTGTACCTGCAGTTGATAATAAACAGTGGCGAAAAAATACTGCTCATACGTTAAAGATAGGTGATTTATTTAAACGTGTGAAGCAACTTGAACAACAATTACAAGAAAAAGATTAAGGATTACTACGTGAGCAATGAATTAAACCGTTTAGATATTAAAGAGATCATGGACCTCTTACCACACCGTTACCCATTTTTATTAATTGACCGTGTTGTTGATTATGTGCCTGGTAAGACATTAAACGGCTTTAAGAATATTTCATTTAATGAGCCTCAATTTCAAGGCCATTTTCCTGGAACGCCTGTTTTTCCAGGTGTTATGATCGTTGAAGCGTTAGCGCAAGCAACAGGTGTTTTAGCCTTTGCTACCTACGGTAAGCCTGCAGAAAATGAATTATATTTTTTAGCCTCTGTTGATAAAGTACGTTTCCGTAAACCTGTTGTCCCAGGTGATGTTCTTGAGTTAGATGTTATATATTTAAAAGAGCGCCGTGGCATGGGTAAATTTGAGTGTAAAGCAAAAGTTGATGGCCAAGTCGTCTGTGAAGCAATGATCATGTGTGCAAGAAGAGAGATCTAATGTCAAATAACAATATTCACGAAACAGCTAAAGTTCACCCTACTGCGATAGTGCATGAAACTGCTATTATCGGTAAAAATGTAGAGGTTGGTCCTTATACCATCATCGGTGCACGAGTTGAAATCGGTGAAGATTGTTGGATAGCGCCACATGTTGTTATGAATGGCCCAACAAAGATGGGTAAAGGTAATAAAGTATTTCAATTCGCTTCAGTGGGCGAAGATTGCCAAGATTTAAAATATAATGGTGAAGAAACCTTTTTAGAGATTGGTGATAATAATGTATTTCGTGAAAGTTGTACTATTCATCGCGGTACAGCTCAAGATAAAAGCACCACCACAATTGGCAATAACAACCTGCTAATGGCTTATGTGCATGTTGCCCATGATTGTATTCTTGGTGATAATATTATTCTGTCTAATAATGCAACGTTAGCCGGCCATACTAAGTTAGCGAATAACGTTATTATTGGTGGTTTATCTGCTTTACATCAATTCACTCGTGTTGGCGAGTTTGCCATGATTGGTGGTTGTTCTGCAGTTAATAAAGATATTCCTCCTTATTTTATGGCTTCTGGAAACTACGCACAAGCACAGGGTATAAATGCCGTTGGTTTGAAGCGACGTGGTTTTGATAGTGCAACGATAATGGAAATAAAACGTGCCTATAAAGCACTTTGTCGTGATGGAAATAGCTTTGAAGAAGCAAAAAGTATTATTGCTTCAAAAATGGAAAATTGTCCTGAATTAAAAGTATTACATGACTTCTTACAAGAAGAGAGCCGTGGCATTGTAAGGTAGATAACCAAGTCAGAATATTTTGGTTGGTATATTTTATAGAAAATATTATCAAAGGCTCATTTAGAGCCTTTTTTTCACAGTATTTTATGAGTAACAAATTATGTCAAAACCATTGCGCATCGGCTTAATTGCAGGCGAAGCTTCGGGAGATATTCTCGGTGAGGGGCTGATTAAAGCACTCAAAGTTCATTATCCTGATGCCATTTTTGAAGGTATCGCGGGTCCTAAAATGATAGCTCAGGGTTGCAAAGCATTGCACCCGTTAGAAGCTTTATCAGTGATGGGGTTTGTAGAAGTGCTTGGTAAGTTACGTAGTATTTTATCGATTCGAAAAGCCATTACACAACATTTTATCAATAATCCACCAGATATATTTATTGGTATTGATGCGCCTGATTTTAATTTAACGGTAGAAATGAAATTAAAATCACAAGGGATAAAAACCATCCATTATGTTAGCCCCTCTGTATGGGCCTGGAAACAGTGGCGCATTCATAAAATCGCCAAAGCGACGAACTTAGTGTTAGCTTTTTTACCCTTTGAAAAAGCATTTTATGATCGTTTTAATGTTCCCTGTCAGTTTGTTGGACACACCCTAGCAGATCAATTGCCGATTGAGCGTGAAAAAGACATTGCAAGAGAAACCCTTAATTTAGACAAAAAACAAAAAATAATGGCTATTTTACCGGGAAGCCGTAAAGCGGAAGTTGCTATGTTAGGACCTTTGTTTTTGCAAAGCGCTAAAATTATTCATCAGAATCACCCCGAATACCACTTTATTGTGCCCATGGTGAATGACCGTCGCAAACAGCAGTTTATGGCTCAAATGCAAGAGATTGCACCTGATTTACCTATTACTTTATTCGACGGTCAGTCGAGTCAAGTATTACGCTCTGCGGATTTGGTTTTATTAGCTTCGGGCACGGTCGCTTTAGAAGCCATGCTAGCTAAAGCACCTATGGTTGTTGCCTATAAAGTGAGTGCCTTAACTTATATGATTGCAAAATCTTTATCGAGTGTTAAATATACTTCATTACCTAATTTAATTGCAGACCGAGAAGTAGTGAAGGAGTTAAATCAGCATGATTGTACGGTAGAAAAAATGGTTAATGAGTTAGAGCGATTAATCGGTGAAGGAGGAGAAGAAATGATACAAACCTTTACTGAAACTGCACAAACTCATTAAATGTGATGCTGATAATCAAGCCGCTCAAGCCGTGGTTAATTTATTAGAAAATAAAAACTTGTAAAGGCGAAGCTGTACAATGAGTAAAGATAAGGTAATTTTTCCCGATGTGATTTACCCTGATGTTAATCTAATAGCTGGTGTTGATGAGGTCGGACGAGGGCCACTGGTTGGCAACGTGGTTACGGTAGCCGTTATTTTAGATAAAAATAATCCCATTTCAGGGTTAGCGGACTCCAAAAAGCTCAGTGAAAAAAAGCTCGCTTTGTTATTTGATGAAATCCAACAAAAAGCTCTGTGTATTTCTATTGGTTATGCGACACCTGCTGAAATTGATCAAATCAATATTTTGCATGCCACTATGCTTGCTATGCAACGAGCTGTTCAGGGATTGTCTATTCAACCTGAATTTGTTTTTATTGATGGTAATCGTTGTCCTGAATTAAATATGCCAAGCGAGGCTATTGTAAAAGGTGATAGTAGAGTCGCTGAAATAAGTGCCGCATCTATTATTGCTAAGGTCACCCGAGATAGAGAAATGCAGGAGCTAGATGAGTTATATCCTCAATATGGATTTGCCAAACATAAAGGCTATCCAACAAAAGCGCATTTTGAAGCCTTACAAAAATATGGTGCAATAGCAGAATATCGCCAGAGTTTTAAACCCGTTAAAAAAGTATTAGGTCTTTTATAGATATTAATGCCCGAAGGCTAAACGCTGGAAGGTATTCAAGCTTTCAAGCATTAACGCCCTAAAGCCTAAATTTTTACCTCATAGGAATTGTATGTCCGAGTTAGTTGTTAAGCAGGATCCCAAATTTATTCATTTACGTGTTCATACAGACTTTTCTATGGTCGATGGACTTACCAAGGTAAAACCTTTGGTTGCTAAAGTCTGTCGCAATGAATATGCCTGCATTGGCGATAACAGATCAGACGAATTTTTGTGGATTAGTGAAGTTTTACGGCGCGACCCATAGTGCAGGCATTAAACCACTAGTTGGTGCTGATTTCTGGGTGAAAAGTGAATTATTAGCAGGTCAGCAATTTCGATTAACAGCCTTAGCAATGGATAATGTTGGCTACAAAAATGTAACCGAACTAATTTCAAAAGCTTATTTACGGGGGCATGTTGGCGGTCGTGCGGTCATTGATCAAGATTGGTTAATTGAGCATAGCGAAGGGGTATTAATATTATCTGGTGCCAAAGAGGGAGATTTAGGTAAATCCTTATTAAAGGGCCATGATAAAGTTGCGCAACAAATCACTCATTTTTACCAAACACATTTTCCGCAACGCTATTACTTAGAGCTAATTCGTACTAATCGTGTTGATGAAGAGGTTTATCTGCATTTAGCACTTGATTGGGCAGTTAAATATCAATTACCTGTTGTGGCAACCAATCAGGTTGTTTTTGCTGAAAAAATTATTTGATGCTCATGATATACGTGTATGTATTAACCAAGGTTATACATTAGGTGATGATCGTCGACCTAAAGACTATAGCCCTGAACAATATTTACGAAGCGAAGAGGAGATGTGTGAATTATTTTCTGATATCCCTGAGGCACTTCAAAATAGTGTTGAAATTGCTAAGCGTTGTAATGTAACCCTAAGACTGGGGGAATATTTTTTACCTGACTTCCCAACTCAAGGTAAACATATTAATGAATTCTTTTGTGATGTCTCCCGTGAAGGATTAGAAGCGCGTTTAGAGTTTCTATTTGATAAAAATAGTCCAGATTTTGCTGAAATTCGTAAGCCCTATGATGAACGACTACAGGTCGAGCTTGACGTTATCAATAATATGGGATTCCCTGGTTATTTCTTGATTGTAATGGAGTTTATCCAGTGGAGTAAAGATAACCGAATTCCCGTTGGCCCGGGTCGAGGAAGTGGTGCCGGATCGCTAGTGGCTTATGCACTTAAGATCACCGATCTAGATCCTCTAGAATTAGAGCTACTTTTTGAGCGATTTCTTAACCCTGAACGTGTTTCCATGCCCGATTTTGATATCGACTTTTGTATGGACAGGCGTGATGAAGTAATTGACCATGTTGCCGAATTATACGGACGTGATGCCGTTTCTCAGATTATTACCTTTGGTACTATGGCGGCCAAAGCTGTTATTCGCGATGTAGGGCGTGTATTAGGGCATCCCTATGGCTTTGTTGATGGTATCTCGAAGTTAGTACCGCCAACACCTGGAATGACCCTAGGTAAGGCATTTGAAGAAGAGCCCCGTTTACAGGAGCGTTATGACGGTAGCGAAGACGTGCGTGATCTTATTGATATGTGCCGAACGTTAGAGGGAACTATTCGAAACGCAGGTAAACATGCGGGTGGCGTGGTAATTTCACCAACCACTATTACCGACTTTGCTCCTTTATACTGTGATGATGAAGGTAATAACCCAGTTACTCAATATGATAAAAATGACGTAGAAACAGCGGGCCTGGTTAAATTCGACTTCTTAGGTTTACGAACACTGACAATTGTCCAGTGGGCGATTGATATGGCTAATGCTCATAACGAAGAAGATGGCAAAGAACTAATTGATATTGAACGTATAAGTTTGACTGAACCGCTTTGTTTTGAGCTTTTAAAACGTTATGAAACTACTTCCGTATTTCAGCTAGAATCACGTGGTATGAAGGATTTGATCCGTCGTCTTCAGCCCGATAGTTTTGAGGATATGATTGCACTGGTGGCATTGTTTCGACCAGGCCCGCTTGGTTCAGGCATGGTAGATAACTTTATCGAGCGTAAACATGGTCGAGAAGCGATTTCTTACCCCGATGAACAATGGCGACGATGAATCACTTAAGGAAATACTAGAACCAACTTACGGCATCATACTGTATCAAGAGCAAGTTATGCAGATTGCCCAAGTATTGTCTGGATATACCCTAGGCGGTGCCGATATGTTACGTCGTGCAATGGGTAAGAAAAAACCAGAAGAAATGGCAAAACAACGTGCGACCTTTGAAGAAGGCGCGGTTAAAAATGGCATTGATGGCGAGTTAGCCATGAAGATTTTTGACTTGGTTGAAAAATTTGCGGGATATGGTTTCAATAAATCGCATTCAGTCGCTTACGCGTTAGTTTCTTATCAAACACTTTGGATGAAAACATTTTATCCATCCTACTTTATGGTCGCCGTAATGTCAGCGGATATGGATAATACCGATAAGGTGGTGATCCTGGTTGCTGAGTGTCAGCGTATGGGCTTAAATCTTTGTCCGCCAGATGTTAACGAGGGGTTGTTCAAATTTAATGTCGATAAAAATCAACGCATTATTTATGGTATTGGTGCTATAAAAGGTGTTGGAGAAGGCCCTGTTGATGCGATTATTGAAGCTCGTTCAGAGGGAGGTAAATTTAAAGATTTATTTGATTTCTGTACGCGAATAGATTTGAAACGCTGTGGTAAACGAATCTTAGAGAAACTTATTTTAGCGGGAGCGCTTGATAATTTAGGTCCTCATCGTGCCGCATTAATGGCTAATTTACCGAGTGCATTAGAAGTCGCTATTCAGCATAAGAAAGCAGAATCATTTGGGCAAACAGACCTATTTGGTGTTTTAGTCACCGATAGTGATGAAATTGATAATAAATTCTCAACCGTTGATAAGTGGCCAGAGAAGCAATGGCTAGCAGGTGAAAAGGAAACCCTAGGTTTATATTTAACTGGCCATCCTATTGACCAATATGAACCTCATGTTCGTGCTTTTCATTGCACTCAAATTGCAGATCTAACCGCGAATCGCCGAGGGCAAAATAGCCGTATTGCGGGTTTAATACTAAATATGCGAATGATGGTCACTAAGGCCGGTAAACGGATGGGGATCATTACTCTTGATGATAAAAGTGCACGTTTAGAAATTACCGTATTTGCAGATCTTCTAGATGAATATGAGGAATTATTAGTCACTGATAATATTATTATTTTACAGGGGCAAGTAAGCGAAGACTTCTTTAATGGTGGTTTGAAGATGAATGCCCGTGAAGTGATGAGCATTGAACAAGCTCGCGAGCGGTTTGCTTCTAAACTACGTTTAAAAGTGAATGCTAATAATATACAGACTGACTTTCAATCTCGATTACAGGTCGCCCTTGAGCCTGAAAGAGGGGGCGTATGTCCTGTGTTTATTGAATATACTAATGCGACTGCTCAAGCAGAACTTTCTTTGGGATTATCTTGGGCTATTACTCCAACAGATGAACTGTTATTTGCCTTATCTAAATTGCTTGGTGAAAAAAATGTGACCTTACATTTTGATCATATTAATGCCTAACGGGTTTCAATAATGAGGTTTAAGTACGTTATGATTATTTGCATAAACAGTTAATAAATAAATGAAAAACAATGACCTATTGATTGCCTTTCAGGCACAACTTATAGAATTAGTGCCAGAACCAGGCAGAGTTGACCATTGCCCTAAGTGGTGGATTAGATTCAATGGTTTTATTGCACTTGTTTTCTCGATTAACACAAAAAAATGTCGTTGCTCATCATATCCATCATGGCTTAAGTCCGAATGCAGATCACTGGCTTAACTTCTGTCAACAACAGAGTGAAGCATTACAAGTTAAATTTCGTTTTAATCGTGTTGTGCTGAATGATAAAAGCCGCAGTAGCCTCGAAGCCTTAGCGCGTGATGCGCGCTATTCTGCGTTACAGGAAAACTTCACCGAGAACAGTTACCTTGTTACTGCACATCACCAAGATGACCAGCTAGAAACTATTTTATTAGCTTTAAAGCGTGGTGCCGGTTTAACCGGATTACAGGGGATTGTTGGCAAACAAAATTTAAATAAAGGGTATTTGATCCGTCCGTTACTTGATTTTAGCCGTGAACAGCTTGAGCAATATGCCTCGTTACATCAATTGGATTGGATTGAAGACGAAAGTAATCTTGATCAACGTTTTGATCGTAACTTTATTCGCCATAGTATCACGCCACTTTTAAAAGCGCGTTGGCCTTCAATCGGAAAAACAGTGTCTCGTAGCGCATTGCATTGCCAAACTCAACAGGCAATAGTTGATGAACTGATTGAACAGGATTTCACCCAGTGTGCTTTAGCAACGTTAGTTTTAAGTATCACTGCTCTACAATCCTTGAGTAAAGCGCGAAGAGACAATGTGTTACGACTTTGGTTTAAAAAGTCAGGGCTTACTTACCCATCCACAAAACAGTTATCATCGATATGGCAAGATATTGCCTTAGCGCAAGCAGATGCGACGCCGAAGCTTAAACTACAATCTAGAATACTTTATCGGTACCGAGAGAAGCTTTACCTTATTGAAGATAAAAAGCTATTAGCCGACAATAAAATCATTGTCTGGAAGGGCGAACAGATATTGCCTTTATGTGCAGGGAAGATGCGATTAAAAATTGAAACTTCAGCTTCATTCGTAATAGAAAAGCATCATGTTGAAGTGTGTTTTAGAAGTCAGTTGTCAGATGCAATTAAATGCCAACCGATTGGCAGAAACAAAACGAGAAGTGTGAAAAAATTATTGCATGAGTATGAGGTGCCACCTTGGCGCTGAGATTTCATTCCTTTTGTTTTTGTTGACTCTATTCTTGTTGAAGCGGTGGGCGTCTGGCGATGCGAATCTAATTATTTAGACTCGCTTCGCATTAGCATTCTTTAAACGTTATTTATGCTTTTTATTGCGGTATAGTTTTTTATCTGCAATCGCAAATAATGAATTAACGTCTTCTCCCATTTGCCAATGTGCGTAGCCGACACTGACAGAGAAATTAAGCTCAGTCAAAAAATTGGTATTGCTAATTTCTACTGCTAAGCGCTCATTAATGCTATCAACTGAATGTTGGTCGCCTGGCTGTAAAATCAGGGTAAACTCATCTCCACCTAAGCGAAAAGCCATATCAGAAGTGCGTATTATCTTGGTTAGAATTGCTCGCAAAGTGTTGTAATACTTTATCACCAACAAGGTGGCCAAAATTATCATTAATTGGTTTAAAGTTATTAATATCAAAGACCATTAAAGATAAAGATTGATGGCCTCGACTGCTCTGCTCAATAGCACGTTGTAAGCTTTCGTCATAATAGGCACGGTTACCAATATTGGTTAAGTGATCTTTAAAGGCTTGTGCACTGAGCTCAGAAAATTTTAGTGAATGACGTAAACAAGGTACCAATAATTGGTGTAATTCAATAAATAACTTATTCTCTTCTACTGACACCGGAACTTCACTTTGATAGGTAATAGCTCCAATTCTTGGTGACTTGGATGAAAGAGGTAAATTAAAGGTACTACTAAATTGATACTTCTTCACATTATCTAAACTAAAGAATCCATTAGCGGATTGAAAGCGGACATTAAAAGGGCGGATCAATTTTGCCACTATATCGGCAAAATTTGTCAGTAGCTCTTTCAGATCTAAACTTTCCTGTAATATTTCTAGACAGTTAAAACGGTCTTCTATAGTAAGAATTGGATCATTATGTATAAGCGTAAAAACCTTTTCACCTGTAGGATGGCTTGCTAACACTGAGTGTGTATTTGCTTTCATAATATTTTCCTCCATATCACGTCCTATTACAGATATTCATTATAATTAAAGTACTCTTTGTATGGTTATTTAAAAGCACTTTTCGTGCCAAGATGAAGTTATATGCGATTTTTCTGGGATTTTGACTTTAAGAAATGCAGGAATAAAGTTAACTTATACTATGTAAGCTATTGATTTATTTGTGATGTTGTATTTTTATGAAATGTTTTGAGTCTATCATTAAATAGCTACTATCTATTATTAAGATAATAATAGGGTAACGGTTTTTTGGCATTTAATTATTTACCTCAGTTCTGGATAATGGAAGTGAAATAAAACAAAGTATCAAGCACTTAAAAAATATCATACAGTGCTGTATCGTTTAGCTTATCCAGAATTGAGACAATTTTACCTAACAAATGAAATATGCTTCTTTATAAAAATACATAAAACTTAAAAGGAAGTGATGGAAATTATTAGTGTTTTTACGCATTATTATTACTCTACTTCTTTTTCTAATAAATGGGTCGTTATGTCTGAAAACTTATCCGAAAAATTATTTTCTCAGAAAGTAAATGTGCAAGAGACTTCAACAATTATTGCCAATTCAAATTCGAAAAAAATGTCAGACTTGGTGATATCATTATGGATGGTGAATCAAAAGATGGTTGGTACCGCCTTTTAAAATTTATGCTCTGGGCCTGGCAAGGCCTTGACTTGATTGATTGCTATGACGTGCTTTCTCATATTAGTGTGTCAAAAAATCCACGCAGTGACGAAAGCCTTATTGATAGCGTAATTGGTTTTCGCTCAGGGAATTGGAGCTATGAGTGGACTAAAAAAGGCATGAGTTATCAAAAACAGGGTAATGAGCATGTTAAAGAAGGTAATTCAGAATTAGCAAAAAAGGCCTTTTATAACGCATCACAGTTTTACAGTATTGCTAGTTATCCGCATTTAAAAACCGATGAATTAAGTATACAGGCGCAATTATTAGCCTTTAATAGCTATCGTGAATCCTTTAATCATAATAAACAGGCCGTTCTGAAAGAAATTAAAGTTCCTTTTAATGGTAAAGAAGTTACCTGTTTCCTCCATTTACCAGATACTGAAACTATTCACCCTGTTGCTATCGTCAGTGGTGGAATGGATACTTTACAGTGTGAGTTGTTGCCACTATTTGAAAAGGATCTTGCACCTGCAGGTATTGCGATGTTAACCGTAGACTTGCCTGGAATTGGCTATTCTTCGCAGATTAAATTGGAACAGGATTCGTCGAACTTACACCAAGCGATTATTCACCATTTAAAGGATGTGCCATGGGTAGATCATGATCGTATCGCTTTAATGGGCATACGTTTTGGTGGAAATATCGCAACACGTTTGGCATTCCTAGAGCCAACCTCTGTTAAATCGGTAGTTGCAGTGGGGGCCGCTGTTGGCTCAATTTTTGACAAGTTGGAGAATTTTGAAAAAATACCGCCAGTGTTATTAGATTGCATTGCTTCTCGTATGCAACTGAACAACTCTAATGTAAGTCATATCTATCAATACTGTGCACCTTTTTCATTGATTAAACAGGGATTGTTATATCGTAGGCGAATTGACACACCATTACTGAGTATTGGTCATAAAAGTGATATCCTTTGTAATGAAACAGATTTAAAGCTTATTGCCCGTGCTAGTTATGAGGGCGAGGTACGTATTATTGATAAAGCTCCCATTTTTGAATCATTTTTGAACGCTTTAAGTTATTCTGCGCAATGGTTGACAAGACATATCGGCGAGTGAATGATAGATTAGCGGTTAATTGCCTCATTTAGGAAATACATAATTATGACATCAGAGTTACTGTTAACCCCATCTCGAGGGCGCCTATTTAAAGTATTCACAGATTTAGGGCCTTATTTTAGAAAATTACAGTCAACTGAAAATTCATTCTTTTTTGACTGTTTAGATATTTGTGTGAATGATGCAAAAGAACCTGAAGAACGTGAGTTTTATGGTTGGTGGTTAATTGTTAGCCGCGATGAAAATGGTTTTGACTATGAGCGTTATGATGGTATTTATAATTTAGATGGAGATTGGGTGGTAACAAAAATATCCCATGAAAACCAACAAACCTTAGACGCTTCTTTTGATCTTTTTATCGAACGATTAAAAGCATTGATTGAGGTTGAAACGGGCTTTTGTTTGGTGCCATTAGAAACGGCGCTAACAGAGGCTTAAATCTAATAACTAAAAATGATATACTTTTAAACAGTAACGATATTGTCGTTGCTGTTTTTTTTGGCCTATGTTTTTTTGATCCTTAATGAATGATTGATATGAAAGCAAATATAATAAAAAGAAAAACCATTGTTGTAAAATTAGGCACCAGTGTTTTAACCAGTGGCACTGCAAAGTTAGATCGTGAACATATGGTTGAAATTGTTCGCCAATGTTCCGTGTTACATAAGAAGGGTCATAACATCGTTGTAGTGACTTCTGGGGCGATTGTCGCTGGAAAAGAACATTTAAATATGCCTGATATTCTGCCTACTATTGCTAATAAGCAAATGCTAGCCGCGGTTGGTCAGGGGCAGTTAGTTCGCGAATGGGAAAATCTTTTCAAAATATATGGCTTGCATGTTGGTCAAATGCTACTTACCCGTGCAGACTTTGGTGATAAATTACGTTTTATCAATGCACGTGATACCTTACAGACTTTATTACATCATCGTATTATTCCTTTGATTAATGAAAATGACGCAGTTGCAACCTCTGAAATCAAAGTAGGAGATAATGATAACCTTGTCGCCCTTGTAGGTTTGTTAGCCGATGCGGATCAGCTACTATTATTAACCGATCAGGCAGGATTATTTACCGCTGATCCCCGTACTAATCCTGATGCTAAGTTAATCACTGAAATTACTGAAATCACCGATGAAATACATGCGCTTGCTGGTGGAAGTGTCAGTGGCTTAGGTACCGGAGGTATGGCAACAAAGATTGAGTCTGCGACTGTTGCACATCGTGCAGGCATTGAAGTTGTAATTGCTTCAGGGCATAAAAAGGACGTCATCATCGATGCGACTCAAAATAAATCAGTTGGCACCTGTTTTGTTTCTAAGAATGATAGATTAGAGGTGCGTAAAAATTGGATTTTTGCAGGCTCTAAAGCCGTTGGAAAGATCATCGTTGATGAAGGTGCGGAACTGGCAATTAAGCAAAAAGGAGCCAGTTTACTTGCCACAGGCGTATTAAGCACTAAAGGAGGCTTCTTACGTGGTTATGTAGTTGCTGTTTATAATAAAGCGGGTAATGAACTAGCGCGTGGTATCGTGCGTTATAAAAGTGCAGATATTGAAAAAATAAAAGGCCTACATTCACAGGAAATTGAAAGTATTTTAGGTTATGAGCATGGCACGGTGGTGATACATCGTGATGATCTCAGTATTGCTTTGAATTAATTAAAAATTGAGAGAGATAATGAATTTATTAGAAATTGGAAAATTAGCACAACAAGCAAGTTACGAATTAGCTATTGCAGATAGCAGTAAAAAAATGCATCGCTTGAAGCGATTGCTGTTGCATTGGAAGCTAATGAACAAGTGATTGTTGAAGCAAATAAAAAAGATATTGAAGCGGGTAAAAAAGCGGGCCTAACAGAGGCATTACTGGATCGTTTGTTATTAGATGAAACGCGTCTAGCGGGTATTATTGCAGACCTTAGAAGTGTAATTAATCTAAGCGACCCGGTTGGCGAAGAATTTGACAGTAAATTATTAGAAAATGGTTTAAAACTCAGTAAACGTCGTGTCCCAGTAGGCGTTATTGGTGTCATTTATGAAGCACGCCCAAATGTGACTATTGATATTGCCGCGCTTTGTTTAAAAACGGGTAACGCAAGTATTTTACGTGGTGGTAAAGAAACCATTAACTCTAACCTTATCTTGGTTAAAGTGATTCAAGACGCATTGGTTGCTTCAGGTTTACCTAAAACAGCAGTGCAATATATTGAAAATACTGATCGTGCTTTAGTTGGCGAATTGTTAAAAATGGATCAGTACGTTGATATGATTATTCCACGTGGTAACTCAGGTTTACAACAGTTCTGTAAAGAGAACAGTAATATCCCTGTTATTATCGGTGGCATCGGTATCTGTCATCTGTTCGCTGAAAAATCAACGGATATGGAAAAAGCTTTAGCGATAGTTGAAAATGCTAAAGTACAACGTCCGTCGGTTTGTAATGCTTTAGACACGTTATTAGTACAGCAGGATATTGCGACTGAATTTTTACCAAAGCTAGCTGATAAATTACTGCCTTTAGGTGTGACATTAGTTGCAGAGCCAAAAGCGAAGGCCATTTTAGGCGATAACGCAAGAGATGCTGAGGAGGGTGATTTTTCTCGTGAGTGGTTATCACTTCACCTTGGGGTTAAAGTTGTCACTGATCTCAATGAAGCATTAATTCATATTCGTGAGCACAGCTCACAACATTCAGACGGTATTTTGACTAATGATTTTACTGTTGCAAACCAGTTTGTAAACGCAGTTAACTCATCCGCTGTGTATGTGAATGCAAGCACACGTTTTACTGATGGTAGCCAGTTTGGTTTGGGTGCTGAAGTGGCTGTTTCTACGCAGAAATTGCACGCACGTGGTCCAATGGGGTTACAAGAGTTAACCACTTATAAGTGGATTGGTGTCGGTGAATATTTAACACGCAAATAATCGCTGTCATTAGTAAGTAGTTAGTGATTAGCGGTTAGTCATAAGTTTGATATGACCCCAATAAAGTAGTAGACATGGGGTCATAGTTTTTCGAGGCTAGAAGCTCGTTACTCGAAGCTTTATTACCTTTAGTCGCGAGTCGCGAGCATTGAGCCTCGAAGTCATTAGTTGTCAGTTATTAGTAATTGACTTCACTAATAACTGACAACTAAGAGCTAACAACTTATTTATAATAAAACCCCATTCGTAGAAATATGAATGGGGTTTTTAGTGTTTTGACTTTACTGATAGCTAATAGCTGAAAGCTAGTGACTCGTCTTTCCTTCAAACTGCTTCGCCATAAAGGTGTAATATAATACCGGAATAACAACTAGTGTTAATATGGTTGAAATTAACAAACCAAAAATCAAACTGATTGCTAACCCACCAAAAATCGGATCATCGAGAATAAATAATGCCCCAATCATAGCGGCTAACCCTGTTAGAATAATAGGTTTAGCACGAACCGCGCCGGAGTGAATAACCGCTTCTTTAAAAGGCTTACCGTTGGCTGTTTCATGGTTGATAAAATCCACTAAAAGAATGGAATTACGTACAATAATACCAGCTAGCGCGATCATGCCAATCATAGAGGTGGCAGTAAATTGTTGTCCAAACAATGCGTGGCCAGGTAAAACACCAATTACGGTTAAAGGAATAGGGGCCATAATGATCAGTGGTACAATGTAAGATCGGAATTGGGCCACAACCAATAAATAAATCAGTATCATGCCTACCGCGTAAGCAATGCCCATATCTCGGAAGGTTTCATAGGTAATTTTCCATTCACCATCCCACAGTATAGCAGTTTCATGTGTGCCACTAGGCTGAGTGGTAAAGTATTGTTGGATATTTAAAGATTGATCCTTAATGGTATTATAAATATCAAACATCCCATAAAGTGGGCTATCTAATGGGCCTGCCATATCCGCGGTTACCATGATCATTGGGATCATGTTTTTGTGCATAATAGGTTTATCGACTGTTGTTTTTTCAATCGTTAGCATTTCAGATAGCGCAATTAGTTGACCACTTTGGCTTTCGAGTTTTAATGTTAACAATTGTTCTAAGTTTACTTTTTCACCCTCTTCGAGTTGCAAACGAATAGCAATTGGATATTTCTGATTATCATTATGCAACATACTAATATCCTTACCACCAATAGAGGTTGATACGGCATCAACAATATTGGCATAAGGCACAAGCAAGCGCGCGACTTTTGCACGGTTGATATTAACTTGCCATTTTTCCTGTGTGTCTGGATACATAATATCAATATCAACCACATCGGTACTTTGTTGAAATAAAGACTCAATTTTATTGGCCGTTATTTCTCTAATTTCCTGATTTGGGCCGTAGACTTCTGCAACAATAGGTGACCAAACAGGTGGCCCTGGTGGTACTTCGACAACTTTAACGTTTGCTTGATATGGTTTTGCAATCTCTTGTAAGGCTTCTCTGACACTCAAGGCTATTTGATGACTATTACGGTCACGTAAATGTTTATCCACAAGGTTAACTTGAATATCACCAAGCTCTTCTGTGCTACGTTGATCATAGTGACGAATAAGACCATTAAAATTAATCGGGGTCGCTGTGCCTGCATAAATTTGCTGATTTTTAATTTCAGGGATGGTAGCGATCACATCACTTAATTCAACTAATAAACGTTGTGTTTTCTCAATGGGGCTACCCTCTGGTAAATCCACTGTCACTTGAAATTCTGATTTATTGTCGAAGGGTAGCATTTTCATAACAACAAGCTGTTTAAAAGGTAATAAAATTGAAAGGGCAATTAAAATTATCACGCCGAAAAAAGTAACCAACGCGCCTTTTTTGCATGCCCGCCCTGAATAAAAGAGCCTACTAAAGCATTAAAGAGCTTAATCATGCGCTCATTTTTGTCGGGCGATTCACTGTGTATTGCTTCTTCTTTATGGTGTTTTAATAATTTACCACTTAACCAAGGTGAAAGAATAAAAGCAACGGCTAAAGAAATAAGCATTCCCATGCTTGCATTGATCGGAATTGGGCTCATATAAGGACCCATTAACCCTGTCACAAAGGCCATAGGAAGTAGCGCCGCAATGACGGTGAATGTTGCTAGAATTGTCGGGCCACCAACTTCATCAACGGCAATAGGAATAATTTCAGTTAGTTTTTTACTACTTAATTGCATGTGTCGGTGAATATTTTCAACGATCACAATAGCATCATCAACTAAGATACCAATCGAAAAAATCAGTGCAAATAACGAGACGCGGTTTAGCGTAAAGCCATAGGCCCAGGAAGCAAACAGAGTGATGGTTAGTGTAATTGTGATTGCAATCCCTACCACGATCGCTTCACGCCAGCCCATGGTTAGTAGCACTAAAACAATCACCGCGCTGGTGGCAAAGATTAATTTACCGATTAAAGTATCAGATTTATCCTTCGCCGTTGCACCATAATCTCGTGAAATTGTGGTTTCGATGTTATCGGGAATAAGTACGTTACGTAGTGCCGATAAACGTTGCTCAACTGCCTGGGTCACATCAACTGCATTTTTGCCCGGTTGTTTGGCGATAGCAATGGTTACTGCTGGGTATAATTTTCCATCTTGTCCATGTATGACATTTTGATTAGGAATATCGGACGCTAATGTTATTTCAGCCACATCCTGTAAATAAACTGGTGAGCCATTTTTTACTGCAATAATTAACTTTTTTACTTCACTGATATTTTGTAAAAACTGTCCTGTTTGTATACTAATTTGACTGTCGTTTTGCACTAGAGAAACGCTGTTAGAACGCATATTATTGCTTGCTAAAACTTGGTTGATAGCATCATAACTGACATTAAAATTATTCATTTTTGCAGGTGATATACGAATATTGAGTGTCAGTAAATGCCCACCAATAGTATAAATATCTCTGGTGCCCTCTATATGTTTCAACTCACTTTCTAGGCCATGTGCTATGTGTGTTAATTGTTGTGGAGTAACATTATAGTCCTTTGACCAAAGTGTCACGGCAGAGATCGGCACATCATCAATAGCGCGTGGTTTAATGAGCGGTTGGCCAATACCCGCATTTTTTGGCAACTTATCCATGTTGCTGTAAATCTGATTATAAAGGTTAACAATTGCATCATTGCGTTGTTTGCCTACTTCAAAGACAACAATGATCATGGCGCCATCTGGTTGTGAAAAAGAATAAGTCATATCAATCCCTTTGATTTCAGAGATCACTTGCTCAAGTGGGATAGTGACTAAGTTTTCAACTTCCTTAGGTGTCGCTCCTGGAAAAGATACAAATACATCAGCAAAGGTAACATCTATCTGTGGCTCTTCTTCCTTGGGAGTCACAATAATAGCAAAGAAGCCTAATAACAGACCTATGATGGCAAGTAAGGGGGTAATTGCTGATTGCTGAAAGGTGCTAGCAATGCGACCGGATACATTGAGGTGTTTACTCATTGCTTCGTCCCCAGGCTTTGTAATTTAGCATAGGCATCAAGAATAATATTGTCTCCGTCTTGTAAACCTGCGAGCACTTCAGTAAAGCCTTCGCTTTTATTACCTAAACGAATTTGTGTTAACACAACGTTATCTTGAACTTGACGGTAAACCGCAGTGAGTTCGTTATTGATTAAAATGGCACTATTTGGAATTAATATTTTTTCTCGAGTGCCTGTCACAAATTGGGTTTTTACCCACATACCAGGTAATAATTGTAAATTATTTTCAGGTAATTCAATACGCACTTTAAAAGCATGAGATTGTTGATCTGCATAATTAAAAAGGGTGATTTTATCGGAAAATAATTGGCTACCATTAGTTAATGTGATGATGAAGCTAGGGTCTTTATGTAGCGCTTCAATATAACGTTGAGGAATTTCTGTTACGGCGCGTAATTTGTCTAATGACATACCTGAAAACAGCGGTTGGCCAAGATTAACGCTTTCTCCGACTTCCACGTGACGTTCGGTCACCACACCAGAGAATGGCGCTCTGACAATAGTATAATTAAGCGACTCTTTTGCTTGAATTAAATTTGCTTCAGCCGCTTTGATTTGTTGTTGACTTGTTTTAACACTAGTTTCAGCGAGCATCAAGTTGTCCTTGAGAAATTGCACCTTTAGGAAACAATTGTTTATAACGTGTATAAGTAAGATTAACCTCATTATAATTTGCTTTCGCGCGTAATAATTCTGCTTCACTTGCTTCGCTAGTTGCGCACCTTGTTCTTTATTGGTGATCTCTAAAAGCACCTCACCTTGATTGACATAATCATTAGTATCAAAATTGATTTTTATAATTCGTCCGTTAGTTTGCGAAGAAAGGGTTGCTTTATTGATTGCCTCTAAGGTGGCATCTAGGGTTAAAAGTCGCTGTTTATTTTCTTTCTTAACCTCGAAAAGCGTATCAGCAATAAGTTGATTGCTAAAAAAAGTAGAAACTAATAGGCTAAAAACTAATATGTTAAAAACAACGTAGCTAAAGCGTCGATGAAGTTGATGGGACATTGTAAACTCCTAACAAAGACTTTTAATTAGATTATTCTAATAAAGATTTGTCTAATTATCAACGTATATCAACATAATTCTATTATTCAACGAGAAAAAAGTGAAGCCATGACAAATAATGAACATTTACAAGCTCTATTGAACATCATGGAGCAATTACGTGATCCTGAAACGGGTTGTCCTTGGGATCAAAAACAAACTTTTGCGTCAGTTGTTCCTCATACCCTTGAAGAAGTTTATGAGTTAGCTGATGCGATTGAAATGCAAGATTTTTCAGATTTAAAAGGAGAGCTAGGAGATTTACTTTTTCAGGTGGTGTTTTATGCACAGATTGCAAAGGAGAAAGGCTTATTTGAGTTTTCTGATATTCTAGAAACCTTAAATGAAAAACTTATCCGTCGCCACCCTCATGTATTTGCTTCAACCTCCTTTAAAGATGAACAAGCGGTTCATGCAAATTGGGAAGCAGAAAAGCAAAAAGAACGCCTACAAAAAGCAACATCCATGAATCAACAGGAAAGCATTTTGGATAATATTCCTCTGGCTTTACCGGCATTAAATCGATCTTATAAAATTCAAAAGCGTTGCGCTAATGTTGGTTTCGATTGGTCCGAGTTAGAGCCTGTTGTAGCTAAAATACATGAAGAAATTGATGAAGTATTAGTGGAAGTTAAACGCACTGATTTAACAGAAACAACAAAGACAAGCACATATTGAGGATGAATTGGGCGATTTACTGTTTGCTAATGTAAATTTAGTTCGTCATTTAAAGGCAAATCCAGAGACGGTATTACGCCAAGCGAATAAAAAGTTTGAACGGCGTTTTCGTTTAGTTGAATTGCAAGTAATAAAACAAGGCAAACAATTAGAACAGTGTAGCTTAGAAGAGCTTGATAATATTTGGCGTGAAGTTAAATCACAGGAAATAAAATAATTTTTGTAGATAAATACAAGATACCAGCAACGTTAGCTTTTGGGCTTGAAGAGCACATTAAAAGAGAGGGCTGTTGTCCTCGATTTTATCAAATAGAGGAGCATATATTTTACCTAATGTGTAGAAAAGAGTGTCCAAAATGAGAGGTTTTGTTATACTGTCTTCCCATCTAAATGTTCTATTTTCTTCAAAATTTAAAATATCCCATTAAATCATCACTTATCTTGAATAGAGTGATGACTTTTTGTGTTTTTGATAAATAAAAAAGAAACTAGTTCCGATCATTATCTATTACATTTTCAGGGTTATTATGACGACAAAATATATTTTCGTAACAGGCGGTGTTGTTTCATCACTTGGTAAAGGCATTGCGAGCAGGTTCACTGGTCGCTATTTTAGAAGCACGTGGCCTTGATGTTACTATATTAAAATTAGATCCATATATTAACGTCGACCCTGGCACAATGAGCCCAACTCAACATGGTGAAGTGTTTGTAACTGATGATGGCGCAGAAACGGATCTTGACTTAGGCCATTATGAGCGTTTTATCCGCACCAAGATGACTAAGCGTAATAATTTTACAACAGGTCGAGTTTACTCTGAAGTACTCGCAAAAGAGCGTCGCGGTGATTACCTTGGCGCTACTATTCAAGTTATTCCACATATTACTAATGAAATTCAAGATCGAGTTATTGCTGGTGGTGAAGGACATGATGTAGCTATCGTTGAACTTGGTGGTACGGTAGGTGATATTGAATCTCAACCTTTCCTAGAAGCAATTCGTCAATTGGGATTAAAAGTGGGCCGTGACAATGCTATGTTTATGCATTTAACGCTATTGCCATATTTAAAAACCGCTGGTGAAGTTAAAACCAAGCCAACACAACATTCAGTTAAAGAATTACGTAGCCTCGGTATTCAGCCTGATATTCTTGTTTGCCGAAGTGAAGTGAGTTTCCCTGCAAATGAGCGAGCAAAAATTGCGTTATTCTGTAACGTTCAAGAAAAATCAGTTATCTCATTACGCGATGTTGATTCAATTTATAAAATTCCAGCTTTATTAAAAGCGCAGGGGTTAGATGATATTTGTGTTAAACGTTTTGGTTTAACCTGTCCTGAAGCTGATTCTAAGCGAATGGGAAAAAGTAGTTTCAGAAGAAGCAAACACTTCCAATGAAGTCGTGATTGGCATGGTTGGTAAATATATTGAATTACCGGATGCTTATAAATCAGTTAATGAAGCATTAAAGCATGGTGGTCTTAAAAACTCTGCAAAAGTTGTCATTAAATATATTGATTCTCAAGACGTTGAAGTTAAGGGCGATGATGCATTCAAAGATATCGATGCGATACTTGGTTCCTGGTGGATTTGGTGCTCGTGGTATTGAAGGAAAAATTCAAGCCGCTAAATATGCTCGTGAAAATAAAATTCCTTATTTAGGCATTTGTTTAGGTATGCAAGTAGCATTAATCGAGTTTGCTCGTAATGTGGCTGGCCTTAAAAATGCACATTCAACGGAATTTGACGAAAATACAGAGCAACCTGTGATTGGTTTGATCACCGAGTGGATTGATAAATCAGGTGAAGTTGAACTGCGTAGTGAAGACTCTGATTTAGGTGGCACTATGCGTGTTGGTTCGCAGAAGTGTCATCTCAAAAAGACTCTAAAGTCTTTGATATGTATGGCAATAAAGAAATCTTTGAACGTCACAGACACCGTTATGAAGTGAACAATAATTTATTACCTATTATTGAAAAAGCGGGACTGAAAATTAGTGGTTTATCTGAAGATAAAAAACTAGTTGAAATTATCGAGAATCCAAATCATCCATGGTTTGTTGTTCGCTCAATTTCATCCTGAGTTTACTTCAACCCCACGTGATGGTCATCCGCTGTTTAAAGGATTCATAAAATCTGCGATAGATCATCAACAAGGTCGATTTAAATAGTTTTTATTGACAGAACATCAATTTTTGTTAGAAAATTCTGAAATAAGATGTTAATTAATTGCAGTCTATGCTTTGCATAATGCTGGGCTGTAACAGCTAGAAAACGAAATAGAAAAACTTAAATTTTAAACTTAATTTTTAAATACTAAAGGAAACACTATGTCTAATATCGTAAAAGTACTTGGTCGTGAAATCATGGATTCACGTGGTAACCCAACTGTAGAAGCTGAAGTTCATTTAGCTGACGGTTCTATTGGTATGGTCGCTGCACCATCAGGCGCTTCTACTGGTTCACGTGAAGCACTTGAGCTTCGTGACGGAGATAAAGCACGTTACTTAGGTAAAGGTGTACTTAAAGCTGTTGAAGCGGTAAATGGTCCAATCGCTGAAGCATTAGCGGGTAAAGACGCACTAGCACAAGCTGAACTTGATCAAATCATGATCGATTTAGACGGTACTGAAAACAAAGCAAAATTTGGCGCAAACGCTATTCTAGCTGTTTCTCTTGTCAGCTGCTAAAGCAGTACTGCAGCTTCTAAGAAAGTGCCTCTATACGCACACATTGCAGACCTAAACGGTACTTCTGGTGTTTACTCTATGCCTCTTCCAATGATGAACATCATCAATGGTGGTGAGCATGCAGATAACTCTGTTGATATCCAAGAATTCATGATCCAACCTGTTGGCGCTCCTAACTTCCGTGAAGGTTTACGTATGGGTGCTGAAGTATTCCATAGCCTTGCTAAAGTACTTAAAGCTGGTGGTCATTCTACAGCTGTTGGTGATGAAGGTGGTTTTGCTCCTAATCTTGAGTCTAACGAAGTCGCACTTGCCGCAATCGAAAAAGCTGTTGCAAACGCAGGTTACGAATTAGGTAAAGACATCACGCTAGCGATGGATTGTGCTGCATCTGAGTTCTACGACAAAGAAGCAAACATCTATGACCTTAAAGGTGAAGGTAAAAAATTCACTTCAGAAGAATTTAACTTCTTCCTACAAGATCTTACTAACAAATACCCAATCGTTTCTATCGAAGACGGTCTTGACGAGTCTGATTGGGATGGTTTCGCACATCAAACTAAACTAATGGGTGATAAAATCCAATTAGTTGGTGACGATTTATTCGTAACAAACACTAAGATCCTTAAGCGTGGTATCGACAACGGTATTGCTAACTCAATCTTAATCAAGTTTAACCAAATCGGTTCTTTAACTGAAACTCTAGTCGCAATCAAAATGGCTAAAGACGCTGGTTTCACTGCTGTTATCTCTCACCGTTCTGGTGAAACTGAAGATGCAACAATTGCTGATTTAGCAGTTGGTACTGTCGCAGGCCAAATCAAAACTGGTTCATTAAGCCGTTCTGATCGTGTTGCTAAGTACAACCAACTTCTACGTATTGAAGAAGCTCTTGGCGCTGACGCACCATACAAAGGCCTTAAAGAAGTTAAAGGTCAGTAATTAATTAGCTGTCAGTTAATAGCTGTCAGCGATCAGTTACAAATTACAAAGTCCTTACTTCGGTGGGGATTTTTTTGCTTGTTTTTAATGAAGAACATTAAGCCGTTTCTGAACGTGTTGCTACTCTTTGTTAACTACGGGCAACCAACTTCTACGTATCGAAGAAGCTCTTGGCGCTGACGCACCATACAAAGGCCTTAAAGAAGTTAAAGGTCAGTAATTAATTAGCTGTCAGTTAATAGCTGTCAGCGATCAGTTACAAACTACAAAGTCCTCACTTCGGTGGGGATTTTTTTATCTATGGAAAAGTTATTAGCGGTTAGCTATCAGCTGTCAGTAAAACCTTAAGTCATTATGAGGATTGAGATTAATCAGTTATATTATTAATGGTTAATTTTATATACATTTTTAAGGATGTTGTGTGTTAAATAAAATTGGACTTTATAAAAAAGCTCGACAGATAGCTTCGCCTTATTTTAATGAGCGTCCTGAGGGTATTGAAATCAGCTTATTGGTGATCCATTGTATTAGTTTGCCTGAGGGGGAATATGGTGGAAAACAGATTGAGCAGTTATTTACGGGGTGTTTAGATTGTAACTCTCATGAAAGTTTTAAGGATTTAAAAGGGTTAGAAGTTTCCGCACATTGTGTTATTCGTCGTGATGGTAGAATTGAACAGTATGTTGCTTTTGATAAACGCGCATGGCATGCGGGTGTTTCTAGTTTTCAAGGTGTTGATGCCTGCAACGATTATTCTATTGGTATTGAGCTTGAGGGCACAGATCAAACGACTTATACAAGCGCACAGTATCAATCTTTAACAGAATTAACCCGGCAATTAATGAAAGATTATCCGTTGTTAACGAAACATCGAATCACTGGACATAGCGATATTGCGCCTGGACGTAAAAGCGATCCCGGTGAAGGGTTCGACTGGAGTTATTTTTTTCAGTTACTTGATTAGATTTTTTGCTTACAATTAAATCTCATAATCTATCTAATAATAAATTCTAACAACTTGTTTTCCAACACATTTCTGATGTTTCAAGTTCATTAGGAGAAGTTCCTAATCCTGTCACCACGCCAGCAAGACTATTATCACTATCCCAGCCTCGAGCACCCGTTGATTTTAATATTAATATACCATTACCTGCTTGACTATTAACTGGCTCAGCGGCAATCACATAGGCTAAAGAGGAAGCGGAATGAATTTTTAGATTATAATAGGTGCCAGTACCATCAATAGGCGATTTTGTAGAAAAAATCGCAGGAAAGCCTGTATCGGCATCATTTGTAGCGACCTCTAAATAAGTGCCCTCTGTGGTATTCCAGCGCTCAAGAGCTTGAGCTAAACCAAGTAATGCAGATTGTGCATCAACCCGCCGTGATTTCAAGATACTTTCCTGATAAGAAGGGTAAGCAATACCCGCTAAAAGGCCAATAATAGCAATGGCGATTAAAAGTTCAATAAGTGTAAAGCCTTGCTTAAATTTCAATGATATTTCCTTTTAATAGCAATGGTATTAAATATGTAATTTAAATTTTGATTAGTAAAAAACTAACGAACTTGTTCTTCCCAGGAGAGGCGACCTTCTTGCTCACTGGGGCCTGTACTAATAAGGTCTTTATCGGTATTGCCATCAGCATCATTGGTATAAACGTAACTGCTCAGAATACTTGCGTCGGAAACCATTGAACCACTGGTTTTTATACCGCTATAGCCGGTGTCACCACTATCTGCCACGCCATCACCATTAGCATCGGTTTCAGTGGTAATGCTTACATCAGTATCTTCAATCACGCCATCACCATTAGCGTCAAACACTGCATAAGTTGGGGCTTTACCTGTATTTAAGTCAACGGCCATTAACCAACTTTCGCTGTTAGAGGTACAAACATCATTGCTATCTACATTAGGGATAACCGTAGTAAAAACTAATAAACTATTGATAATGGTAGAGTCAGATATAACTCGTTCGCCTAATTCATCGGGACTTTCACTACTATCTAATAGGTCAAAATACCAACCAGATGAGTTATACCAACTAAAATCATCACCACTGATCACACGCTTATCATCATCGGTCAGTAATGTGCGTAAGGTTAGATCTGAGCGTAACAAGCTACTCTCATTGGCATCTAATATGCTGTAATAACTCATCACATCAGTAGTATATTTATCACTTTCTTCGATATATTTACCTGTTCCAAAAAATACTAATAAGTTGGGATCATCATCGGAAGAGTTTGTATTTTTAGAAATAATAGGAGCGCTTGTAATAGGCTGTACATTGCCACTACTGTCTTTAGCTGTAAAAAGTGCGTCTGGCGTATTAGAGGATGAGTAGGCAACTTCCCAGTCACTTTCATCGTCGCTACTAATATCAAATGCCCACATATTACCTTGTAAATCTCCAGCATAGACTCTGTCTGCAACTCCGTCCCCATCAGAATCAACAACACCTGGCGTTGCAAGACCATTGGGTGTATCGGTACTACCAATACCGGTATCGATTTTTATGTAATCACTATTAATTGTCCAAGTTCCATCTAGGCCTTGATCAATAAATAAAATAAATAATTTTGCCTTGCCATCGCCAGAATTGTTGTAACCATTGCCAATGATTACTGCCCATTCACCGTTTGCCATCATTGCTACTGTTGGTTTACTGTAGCTATAACCAAAATCACTATCATCATTACTGCTAAATTCCCACAGTGATAAGTTTTCGGCATTTGTTGATGAACTTGAAAAGTTATCTGGGGCGCTAATATCAAGGGCAAAAATACCTTTTCCGCCACTGCGTAAACCGCCAATAAGTATAGTATGCCAGGCATTTTCGATGTAAACATCGCTGACGGTTGGTGTTAAATCGACATAAAATTGGTGGGCGTAGGTTTTATCGGCAAGGTAATGTAAGCCTGCTTGATCTTCACTGGAATAAAGTATGCCTGGGATATAGGCAAAGGCTTCTTGTCCTGCGTCTGTACTAGTTAAAGAAGCATTAAAAGCGTGTAACATACCATCATTAGCGCCGACATAAATCATAGCAGTCCGATCGGCATTATCACTAACGTATGTTGAGTAATTATCGCCTTCTGCGCCAATACCATTTGTGGATGTCCAATTTGGCCAATTTAATTCAGGTGATGATACATAAATAGTTGTGGAATTAACGATATCGCCTAATCGAGCTGAACGGGTGCGATAATCTGTTGTGCCACTGCCTTCTAAGCTTCTATCTCCACTAAGGTAATTAATTAAATTATCAATGCCATCAGAGCCTTCAGGGCCATTACTGAGATCCTCTAATTGAGTTGTACTTAAGTTATCTTTTGTAAATTCAACACCACCGTTATTGTAAGTAAATATATTTCTGTCTGTATAAGTCATGTCATCAAGCTTAGTTGATGCATCCCATGTGGCATCTGTTGCGATATCGCCGGAATCATCTAGTTCATATGCTTCTAGGCTACCTGACCATTTTGAGCTGTTAAAGCTAGAGGAATAAACGGCACTCTCCGAGGTAAGAGAACTGGTATTAAATGAAACTCCTGATTGAGAAGCGACTTTTGCAAAAATGCTATCGGTTGCCGTTTTGAAAGCTAATACCAATTCAGTACTAGTTTCGGCACTAAGAAAATCACCGCCACCATTTGTGGCTGTATCCTCTAATAAATCACTACTGGTAACACTTTCATCTGAAAAACCAACCACATAAGTGGTGACATTATTCGTTGCTTCTTCATCATCGTCACCTAAATCAGGGCGTAAATCAATTTCGTACATTGCCAAGGCAACATCATCAACAATATAACCTGTGCCGTTATAATAGTTTTCCAAATAAGAGCTGACATTAGTATCTGAATCTGAAGGCTGTCCGTCTGTCATGGCGACAACAAAGTTTTGTTGGCACCAATTTTCGGTTACTTCACTAGGAGCAGTTAAAGGTGAAGTATAAATAGGAGACTCTTTAAATACTTTATTGGTTTGTACATATTCACTTTTGTCATCATCATCAGGATGGATAAGCAAATCCTTTGTGGCGGAATAACCAAGGGTAAAATAGTAACCTAACTGCGACAGAGCTTCACCGAGGGAGTTGCACCGCCAAATTCAATCGCATCAATTTGATCGATTAAATTACTTTCTGCGCTAGTGATATCTTCAATATTAGCGATAATATTGGCACCAATAGACTCATTAAACTTTGCAATACCAACGCGAATATCTTCAATACTTTCAATTAGGTCAGTTGCAACACTTTTAGCCACTTCCATTCTTGTTTCGGTATCGGGTTTTCTTTCTGCATCAGCACCAAAATTAGTGCCGGAATCAGAAAAATACCAGTTTAGAAAATTACCTGTGTAGGAGGCGCTACCATAATAAATACCGCCATTGTTACTTGTTCCAGGAATATTATTTGTGCCACTACTACCATTTGCATTGAGCTGTGCGTCATATAACAAGTCATCATCGAAACAGCCGGAGCTAGAGCTACTATTATTGTTATTATTTTTCTTATTGCCTTTGCCAGAACTGGTGGTTGTCGTAGTGGTGCTATTACCAAATGTTTTACCATCATCAAAGGTTACGTCACCAGTCGATGAAATTTTAATGGAAATGGTTGAGTTATTACTTATCGGATCATCACAATCATAATAGTCTTCATCGGGATCGTAAGAGTCGGGCACCACAATATTTCCCATAGAGCCAGAACTATCAAGTAATAACATCATATTAGGTTGTACTGATGCAGACCGTAATTAATGGCTCAGTTGGCAGTAACAATTCATCTGCACTGGTAATAGATGAATAACAGAAGGTCGTTATCACAATCCCCCTTGTAAACAGATTTTTTACATTGGCTTTAATCACGCTTATTTCTCTTTATATCGGAGGTTATAGCAACTTTATAAAACATCACTTTTAAATTTTATACAGGAAAAACACTGCCCCTGAATTGAAGTTAATTAAAAGCTTTTACCGTAATAGCTCACTACAATTCGCTCGTTATCGTCATTATCACCCTGAGATCGAGAAACGATTTTAAAGCCATGAACATCACCATCGTTACTTGTTTCACCGTATCCTGTCATATTGATATCCGCTGAATCCGAGTCTGAACTTGGTAGTAGGCCAAGATACTCAATAAAATATTGCGCTACTTTTCCTGACTGAGAAACACTGGTTGTGGCATTCGCTGTTTTGCTATCACTCCATACACTACTTGCAAAAATATCTGAAGGGCCATTATCTTGGCTATATAACCCACCCGTACCGGAAGCATTAAAAGCTGTGGTACTTGTAAGTGTTTCAATAAAGGACTCCGCATCCAAAGTGCCTGATTCAGTCATTTCAAGAGTGATATGTGTATTACGTACAGCCATGGTCATTTTTTCTTGTAATAAAACGGTTTTATTGCCAGATAAAACTAAGATGGTTAAGGTAAATAAGATAATTAAAGTAATTATCAAAACCGCACCAGAGTGTTTTTTGCGCATATCATCATTAACCTTATTGTAGAGTTCGATTACGTATGTTGGTGGTCAAGGCATAATTCTTTTGTATTTGATTTGTGCTACTACTGTCTTCAGTCACAATGGTAAAGCTGATTGATAGGACTTGATCCATATCGGTCACGCTTGATGCGATACTAAATTGGTCAGCCGTTGCATCACTATTTGTATCTTCTCCATAGGTGATTTGTAGATCCGTTACACCTCGAATAAGTTCCTGGGCTGTACCATTATTATTTACAAAAAGAGATGAACCTGCAGAGGAATTGGTGCCAATAAAATAGATTTTATAATAGGGGCTTAGTATTTGTGCACTACTTGAGTAAACATTGGAAAGCGCATCAGCATGACTAATTAGGTTGGTATTATTACTACTATTTGAAAACAGATCTGCCCCAACGCAATCACTGATTAAAATAACATCTCCATTTACAATGCTCGCGCCATTAATAATAGTGATATCTGAAGCATTGTTGATCATATGCGGAGTGGTGACCTTTACATTCGAATAGCTTTTGGCACCGCGCAGGGTAATCGTATCTGTATCGTCAGCGACTGAAATGCCAGCAATAGTGAGGCTAGTTACATTGTTGCCGCCAGTAACAGCAAGTTGATTTGTAGGAATAAATGTAGCGTCATAGCTACTGTCTAAATGATTAGTGATCAAGCTTGTATCATGCAGACAACCCCAAAAATCGGCAACGCGAATATCTCGGCTTATTAATTCTAATGACATTCGACCATTTTCTTGAACGCGAGCATACGCATTTTGTAATACGGTGCTTTGCATGCTTGCAGTAAAAACTTGTAAAACTGAAAACATAACTAATAAACCCAATACCATTGCTATCATTAATTCAATTAATGAAAACCCGCGCTGTTTGCTGATATAAATGCGAGGTTTGGCTATTGTTATGGAGGGCATTTTTTCAACCTTCAAAGCTGAACGCTTAGGGTGAAATTAACATCACTAATGTTGCCACCATCGCTATCTCGTTGCTGTTCCTGCCAAGAGACAGTAATGTCATACACTGAGCCATTTTTATTAACTGTTCCAGTTCCCGTTGGTAAACCACCCGAGGCAATACTGCTTGAGATTAATTGATTCCATTGATAAGCATCTAATTGTGCAATTTGTGCTTGCACTGCAGTTTGTGCAATTTGGATCATCCGCACTATCATCAATCGCATCATAATTCCCTGCGACGACAGCAGATTGATTGGAACGCATTCTCTCAGCCATTGCATAGGCATAGGTTGTTGATAATGAACGAAACTGAGAGTTATTAAGGTTTTTTAAGCTAATGATTTGCACTGAAGCCAAGCCCAAAAGCCCAATAGCCATAACCAGAAGTGAAATTAATACCTCAAGTAATGAACTTCCCTGTTGATGATTTTTAAAATTAAGCACAGGTCACCTTATCGGCATATATTGCCCCTGATGCTAAAATGGAAATATCTCGACCAGTTTCACCTGTGCGGTTATCACAAATCGTTAAAATATCTATATTATCGACTTCTCCAGTGGTCGCGAAAGTAAATGCACTGACATTATTATTGCTAGAAACGCTACTGCTATTACTATAGGCTTCCCAAAGCTGTAACTCTTCACCAGTATCTAAGGCACCATTTTCATCAGTATCGACCCAAGCAACAAAACCTCCCGTCCAAGTTGAACCATCCCGTTGACCTAATTGCACCGAGTCGCCTCGTTTAACCGCCTCCATACGCGCATAATTAAGAGCACCGATTAAATCGTTACTGTTAGCCGTCATCTCGCTACCTTTAATAAAGCTATTGAAAGTGGGGGCCCTACGGATAATAAAATCGCTAAAATAGCCAGAACAACCATTAATTCAACAATGGTAAAACCTGAGTGTTTCATCTTGATAGCCTCCTGCGTATTTTTATATAAAAGTGATCGCAACAGTTCTTCGGTATTTTAAATAGGAATGGTTAGAGGTGAAGTGAGCTGTTTTGATTTGATGGGAGAAAGGGTAACCTTTTAATGTGCAATAAAGGTGCATTAAATAAGGAAGATGGTGGTAAATAATTGCTGTTCTTGATTATATGCTTTTAATAGGCATCAAAAACTGAGTTATTTGCAACATTGAACTAAACTTGTAAAGTTTTCTTACATTTTGCAGATAATAGGTAAGTAATATAGATAAATAATTATGTTTGGCTATATCATTAAGCTTGATAAAAGAAGTACTTAATTGCTTAAAAAAGATTAAACCTAAATATTAAGCAACCTTATATAATAGACATAATATAAATATAATATGTAAGGTATGCTCATTTCATGCTAATTTGATGTTAAATTCGACTTGCATGTCACATTATTGTGAATATCTGTTAATTAATTTAGTGGTTTGCACTGATAGATAAATGTAAGATCATAATGATATATTTTTAATATTTATATACTATTGATCTTAGTAGTACTTTTGTTAATTGAATTATTAATATAAGTGATTCATTATTATAACCACTTATAAATAAAGGATATTTGCGTTAATTTATTTAAAGTGCTGTTAAGAAGAAAGAAAAATAGTTTGTTTTAGTTCTTATTTAAATGCCTTTGTTTTATATGAAAACTCGAGTTTTGAGCCGTATAAGATGTATTTTCCAATCTTATTTTTATATTAAATATAAATGTTTTATTTTTTGTAGGAAGGCGTTTTTAATTTCAAGTAATTGATGCTTGTAATCTAGCTTTAGACTGAGTTTATCAATTGTTATCCGTGTTATTCTCAATTGAGGAAATGAATAATAATAGAATTCTCTTACTATTAAGAAGGTTAGTATTTTTATTTATCTCCAGGTTTATAACATTTTATGTCAGGCGTTCGAATAATATATGATAGTGCTTATGATAAATAAAGGTTTTACAATATTAGAGTTAATGATCACGATTGCTATTATGGCAATCTTAATAGCTGTGGCTGTGCCAAGTTTTAATAGTATGATGATCAGTAATTCGGTTACAAGAGACCAGGATACTATATTTTCGCTTTTATTAACGGCAAGGTCGGAAGCTGTAAAGCGTGGGAGGGCTGTGAGTGTTTGCCAGTCTTCAAATTTGACAGCATGTGATAGCTCTGCCTCTTGGACTGACGGCGTTATTGTATTTTTTGATTCTAATGCGGATGGTGATATTGATACGGATACTAATCCAGCGACAATTGATGATGTAGTGTTGAGAGTAAATGAAAAATTGCAAAGTAATGTTAATTTAGCCTTTACTGGTGGAGATCATGTCACCTTCAATAGTTTAGGTCAGGCCGAGGGTAATGTTGGTACTTTTACCTTTACTCATAGTAATGGTACTGATTACACTCGTACGATGACTTTATCGGCAACAGGGCGAGTAAGGAAATAGTAATGTCTCAAAATTCAAGTTTTCGTCAGAAAGGCGTGGGACTGATAGAAGTTTTAGTTGCGGTATTTATTCTTGCTGGTGGATTGTTAGGTTTGGTCGCATTGCAAACCCAAAGCTTGAGATATAGCCATGAGTCATATTTAAGAACTCAAGCATCAATATTAGTCGCTGATATGAATGATAGATTAAGGGTAAACGCTGAGGAAGCATTAGATACTAACAGTTATACTTTTACCTTAGGTACAAGTTCTTCGGTGAGTACCACTGCCTGTGAAACAGCCGCTTGTAGCGCCTCTGCACTTGCTGGTTATGATTATAAACAATGGAGTGATCGCTTAGCGAGTCAATTACCTGGCGGACAAGGCTCTGTTACTCCTGGCACTAAGGCGGGTGGTTTAAGGGAATACACCATTGTTATTCAGTTTAATAGTGTCAATTCTACTAAGTCTGTAGCTAATCCCATCAGTGGAGCAAGCTCTACTAGTGTCGATCCTGAAACATCATCATTTACATACAGAACGAGAATTTAAGTATGAGAGTGAATAAGTTCAATAAATCAGCAAGAGGCTTTACGTTAGTTGAATTACTCATTGCGATGACGCTTGGTGTTTTTATGATGACAGGTGTTCTGTCTGTTTTTTATCATCTAAGCAAAGTTATGCACAACAAGATGCCTTAGGTCAAATGCAAGAAAACGCGCGTTATGCCTTAGAAATGCTTGCTCGAGATACTCGCATGGCGGGTTTTGGAGGGTGTTTCTAATACAATTAGCGTCGCTAACACTTTAAGTTCAGGTTACACAGGAGCGGCAACATCTTTTGCTAACGGCCTTACTGGATATCTGGGTGATGGCACTAATTCAACTTTCCCTTCTTCTTTTAAAAGTGTTTCTGAACCAAATACCGATGCCATTATTATTCATACTGTTAATAACGATGGAGCATTAATTGTCGCTAGCCATAATACAAACTCAGCAAAAGTTAGTTTTACAACTTCAAATAGTACTTTAAAAACAGGCGATATTATTGTTTTGGTTGATGCTAATTGCTCTAATATGGCAATTTATGCTAATACAGGCCCAACAAATAACAATAATAATGCTGGCCATAGTCTTCATAATGATGGCAATATTTCAGGGTTTTCATACAAAAACTGTGTAAAAAAGAAATTGAAAGGAAATTTTACCTGTGCAGATACCTCAGCGGGGCTTGAACGGTCTTATTCTCCCGGATCATCAGTTTATAAAATGGATAGCTTTGCTTATTATGTCGGGCCTTCATCTTCCGATTCCTCAATATTAAGCCTTTATCGCCAAGATGTAAGTGGTTCTTCTGGTGCTAGTGAGGTTGTTGAAGGCATTTCTGACTTAGGTATCTTTTATGGAGTGAAAACAGGCAGTAATGTGCAATATCTGAGGGCTGATGGTGTCACGGCCGCCAACTGGATTAATGTCCAATCTGTACGCTATAACGTGACGGTAAGAAGTTTGTCGACTGTTAATGGATCTCCCGTCACAAATACCTTCTCTACCACAGTAAAGTTAAGGAATAGGAGTTAACTATGCTGAACAAGCAAAAAGGCGAGATTATTATTATCAGTTTGATTATGATGTTGCTGTTAACCATTGTTGGCTTAACAGGGGTGCGAATAAGTAATTTAGAAGAGCGAATGTCGGGTAACTTTAGAGATCACGAAATTGCTTTTCAATCAGCAGAAGCGACCCTTGTAGAAGCGGAAGCTTTTGTGGAGAACACAACATTTGTAGTTGGAAATTTTCAATCGGGATGTACAGGAAGTCAATGTTTTACTTCGACATGTACAAATGGATTATGTTTTAACGGTAGTTTTCCTACTACTGGAGCTCCTGCGAGTAGTTGCAGTGCTGGGTTGACTAATCCCTGGGAAGACTGGGCTTTGTGGACAGATGGTAGTGGAAAATATAAGTTGGCAACGTCCCTAACTGGGACATCTTCAGCCGCAAAATACATTGTTGAATTTCGTTGTTTTATGGTTCGAGATGATACCAACAGCGATCCAAACGCCAATTTAATAGCTGAATGGGCATACTCTTTTCGAATAACCGCATTAGCAAGAGGTGGAACTGCAGACTCACAGGTGATGCTTCAAACCACCTATAAAAAGATTTAATTAATGCGTTGTTGTAGAAAAATAAATAAGGTACTAAACATGTGTAAATCAAAACTATTATTACAAAGGGTTTTATTTATTGGAGCATTTTTAGGTGCAATAATAAGTCCGTGGCGATCGGCAATAGCCGCAGATCCATCTTCAGCAGACTTTTCAAGTTCGCCAGCTATCCTAAGCCAAAATGTAGTGCCAATGGTGCTCTTTGGTATGTCTAATGATCACCAACTTTTCTATAAAGCATATACCGATTATGATGACTTAGATGCAGATGGAACGCTCGATACTACTTATTTACATTCTTTTTGTATTACGGCTATTTCGATAGTAAAAAGTGTTATAGCTACGACTCTAAGGTATTTACTCCGGAATCATTGGCTGATAGTGATAATTATTGTACCGGAAACAATAGTAAGTATTGGTCGGGTAATTACCTTAACTGGGCAACCATGGCTCGAATTGATACGGTGAGAAAATTACTTTATGGTGGTTATAGAAGTACAGACACTGATTCCAACACTGTATTAGAGCGCACTTATTTACCAAATGATGCGCATAGTTTTGCAAAATTCTATGATGGAGATGATCTCACAAAACTAACCCCATTTAAGAATAATGAAGTCTCTTCTGGGATAACGATTTGTAATACCACAGTAAACAATAACAATAAATATTCACACCAAGTGAATGATGCGCCACTTATTCGTGTTGCAAAAGGTAATTACTCTCTTTGGGTCGCTAATGAGCGTTGGCAATGTCGTTGGTATGATGAGAAAGGTAATAATTATGATAATGATAATGACTCATCATTATCGGATATAGAGGCTAACCCTGATAGCCCTGAGAAAGCGACAAATAAACAGGGATTGGGTGAGGTTGATTATGTTGCACGAGTAGAGGCTTGTGTTTCAGAAGCATTAATTGGCTCTGAGAACTGTAAAAAATACCCAGACGGAAATTATAAACCTATAGGGCTTGTACAAAAATATGGTGACGATGGTATTGTTAACTTTGGTTTAATGACAGGAAGTTATGCTAAAAATAAATCAGGCGGAGTATTAAGAAAAAATGTAGGCCCTACAAGTGATGAAATTAATACAACAACTGACGGAACATTAAAAACAACTCCAACTGCTGGTAGTATTATTGGTACTTTGAATAGCTTTCGATTATATGGTTATTCTCATAACGATGGGCGATATACCAGTGGGGATAGTTGTCCATGGGCTCTAAGTTCTTTTAGTAATGGAAATTGCTCTAACTGGGGAAATCCTGTCGCTGAAATTTTATCAGAATGTTACCGTTATTATGCTGGGAAAAGTGCCAACACTGCTTTTAGCGCCGATGATTCTGGAAGGTTTTCAAATTTAAAAACTGCAACTTGGTTAGATCCATTAAACACAGTTAACGAATGTGCAAAACTTAATGTTATTATGCTTAATGCTAGCAGTATTTCCTACGATGCAGATGAATTAACAAAGTTTGATTCAGATTTTAATGCAGATTCTGAAGCCTTAACTAAAACCATTGGTGACAGTGAAGGAATCACTGGTAATGAATTTTTTGTTGGTGAAAATGGTACTGCAAACAACCAGCTTTGTACTGCAAAAACTGTAAATAATTTAGGCCAGGTAGAAGGTACTTGTCCTGATGCTCCTCGCCTTGATGGTAGTTATAAAATTGCTGGAGTTGCACACTTTGCCCATAGTAATGATATTCGAGCGAGTGGCACAACTGCATTAGCTGGTGAGCAGGTAGTAACTACCTATGGTGTTGCTTTATCCCCTTCTGTTCCATCTATTACAATACCTGTCCCAGGGAGTGATACTAAAACTGTTAGTATATTACCTGCCTGTCGTAATAAAACACTTTCCCCTAATGCCAACTGTGCCATTGTAGATTTTAAAATTGCAAAAGCTTACCAAGAGGATGGAAGTACTGGGGAATATATTGGTACGCTTTATGTTAACTGGGAAGATAGTGAACAGGGCGGGGATTACGATCAAGATATGTGGGGTACCATAAAATATCGTATTTCTTCAAATGAAGTAACAATCTTTACTGATGTTATTGCTCAATCCACGGGTAATAAAATGGGGTTTGGTTATGTTATTAGTGGCACTACTCAGGATGGCTTTCATGTACATTCTGGCATTAATAATTTTACTGACTCTGATGCAGACCCGTCTATTACCGATTGTTCTTCTAAATGTACAACTGGAAATGCGACTACATCTTATACTTATACCATTGGTAGCTCAACTGCCTCCTTATTAGAAACACCTTTGTTCTATGCCGCCAAATGGGGCGGATTTACAGATTTAGACGGCGATAAAAAACCATCGAGTTCTGCTGAATGGGACCAAAAAAATAATACAACAGGTGATACGGGCAGTGATGGTATTCCTGATAATTACTTTTTAGCGACTAATCCTTCACAATTAGAGTCTCAACTTAAACAGGTGCTTGATTCTATTATCGCATCAACGGCCTCTGGTTCAGCCGCTGTTGTTTCTAACAGCACTTCTGGTGTGGGTGCTGTTTATCAAGCGCTTTATCAACCACAAAAAACGGAAGGCAATGATACCGTTGAATGGATTGGTAGCCTGAATGGTATTTTTATTGATGATAATTCAAACTTACGTGAAGATAGCGACGGTGATGGTGTACTGGATGGTTATGATGTAGATAAGAAAATAATCATTTCCTATAATGAAAGCCAAAATGATACTTTCTTTCAACGTTATACTACATCAGATGGTGGAGAGAATTTTACAGCCACTGGCTCATTAGAGGCCCTAAGTGATTTAAAATCAATATGGAGTGCTGTCGATCAACTTGCTAGCTTTACAAATACTGGGGTCAGAAACCAAAGATCTTACACTTCTTCAGTCGCTAATGGCCGTTATATATTTACAGCCTTTAACAATTCCAGCAATGATTTTGTTAATAATAATGACAAAGTGGACTTTACCACTAGCGCAATGACTTCTGCTAATGGGGATCGTTATCTGGCTGTCGATTCCACTGAAACGGCTGATTTAGTTAACTATATAAGAGGTGATGACTCTATTTCGAATAGTAGAAACAGAACTATTTCCGGCACTACTTGGCGCTTAGGTGACATTATTCATTCATCACCGGTAATGGTTTCCAGCCCTGATGCCGGTTACGATATTAGTCATAGTGATACAAGTTATGGCGAATTTTTAGCGCAATACAGTGATCGTCGACAAGTCGTTTATGTCGGTGCTAATGATGGTATGTTACATGCTTTTAATGCAGGATTCTGGGAGGAGGCAAATAGTAAGTTTAGTACAACTAATGGAAGCCTTACCGCTCACCCACTTGGTTCAGAATTATGGGCTTATGCACCTAGTAATTTATTACCTCACCTGCAATGGTTAAAAGAGGTTGATTACCCACATGTGTATTACATGGATGGAGTCGGTTTTGCTCAAGATGTGAAAATATTTGAAGATGACACTACACACAAAAATGGTTGGGGAACTATTTTAGTGATGGGGATGCGTTATGGTGGTGGAGCTATGGATCTTGACACAAATGGAGATGGCACCGCAGATAAAAGCACTGGTTCAGGTTATGTGATTATGGATATTACCGACCCAGAAAGTCCTCCTGTATTATTAGCAGAGATCACTGCGCCCGAAATTGGATATACAACCAGTAAACCCGCTATCGTGAAAAATATAAATGGCTCTAATAATGACTGGTTCTTAGTTTTTGGTTCTGGGCCTCATGGCAGTGGCACCTTGTTTACGGGGCATAGTGATCAAAATGCAAGGATTATCCAGGTAAATCTAAACACTGTTGCTAGTAATTCAAAAAATAATGCTACAGCAAGTATCTATAAAAGCGGATTTTCACCGACTGATAGTTTAAGTACAGAAACAAATAGTTTAGTAGGAGATATTACTGTCACTGATTGGGACTCGGACTTAAACGATGATGTGGTTTATTTTGGTACCTCTTCACTTGATGGTACAGATGTCGGGGGTAAGTTAATGAGACTTTCTCTATCTTCAGGTTCAGTAAATACACTTGTAGATGCACAAAGACCTATTATGAGTGAACCGTTAACAGGAGTAGATAGCACTATTAATAGTAATCGATGGGTAATGTCAGGTACAGGTAGGTATGTTACTAAAGCTGATTTAAGTGATACACGTCAGCAGTGGTTCTTTGGTGTTAAAGAACCTAAAGAAACCGATAATACCTATGATTATGATGATGCAGTTGCATTTTCAAACTTAGCAGATACTACTGATGTGCGTGTATATTCAGATGGTTCACTGGAGAATGTTGATGGCAGTGATTATTCTTTAGGTGGTGATACTATTTCAAATTTCGAAGAAATGAAAAATGGTACCTACACTACTCCGACTGCTGGCATGATAGGTCAGCCAGGTTGGAAAGTGAAGTTTGAAACTCCTGCTGGTGATCCAAGTGGACGCTCGACTGGCCCTGGTATTGCAGATCCCGTCAACACAGGTGTGTTTGTCTTTTTTGAATATGTACCTCCGAGTGAGATCTGTGAAGTCAATGGTGAGAGTTATATTTGGGCGCTTTCCTTTGAAACGGGAACATCAACCTATTATGCACCTATCGGGCAAGATACATCACTAACCAAAACCGTTGGTACAGAAACAGAAATTGCTTCATTAAATAAAATACCTGCAAGTGGCATCAGTGATCCTGATTCTGATAGTGAAAATAATAGTACGGGGCTTGTTAATGGAGCTACCTTCCATGTTGGAACTGATGGAGTGAAGCTAATTATTGGTGATTCTACTGGTAGTATTTCTACCTTAGAAATTAACACAGAAACAATTAGTGGCGGTCAAGGGCGTCAGTCATGGCGTCAAATAGATACCTCAAGCTTTTAAAAGGGTAAAATGTGAAAATAGTGAAAGGCTTTACCCTTATTGAATTACTGATTGCGATTGCGATTGTTGGCATCATTGTCGCGGTCGCTTTGCCTAGCTATCAAGATTCTTTACAAAGAACGAGACGATCTGACGCGCTTTCTACTTTGACAAGAAACGCGATGTTAGAGGAACGTTTTTATACTTCTAATAATAGTTATAGTAATTCAATGGCTGATTTAGGAGGAACAACATCTGATGAGGGCTATTATACAATATCGGTTGATACCTCGGCTTGTACAAGTAGCTGTTTTAGCTTGTCGGCAACGCCTGTTTCTGGTAAATCACAGGCTAATGATGAAACTTGTTGGACGATAATTCTTATTCATACAGGCCAAAAGTCTTCAAAAGATAAAACGGGTACGGTTAACCCGAGTGGTACTTGTTGGTAATCATCTATTATTGGAAATTTTTTAATGACTTATCGAGTGCGATAAGTCATTAAAATTTTTTCGCTATTATTACTGCTGTAACATCGCAAGTAATTGTTTCTCTAACTTAGTTTGATCAATAGTAAAGTTACGAATACCTTCGGCAAGTTTCTCGGTTGCCATTGCATCTTCATTTAATAACCATCTAAATTTTCCTTCAGAAAGAGGTGCTACTAATTTTCGTTCGCTTGTCGGAGTCATTGATAATTGCTGATCAATTAACTGATCGCTGGACTCAAGCTCAGCCATTAAATCTGGGCTAATGGTTAGGCGATCACATCCTGCTAAGGCTAGCACTTCCTCAACACTTCTAAAGCTGGTCGCCATCACAATGGTTTTGTAATCCTGTTGTTTATAATAATTATAAATTTTAGTGACGGAAAGTACGCCAGGATCTTCCTGTGCTGGGTAATAGCTTATGCCTGTTTGTTTTTTGTACCAGTCTAGAATACGTCCTACAAAAGGTGAAATGAGGTAAACACCAGCCTCTGCGCAAGCCTGTGCCTGTGCAAAACTAAATAACAAAGTGAGGTTACAGTTAATTCCTTGGCGTTTCTAATTGCTCAGTCGCCTTGATACCTTCCCAGGTGGTCGCCAGTTTAATTAAAATACGATCGTTACTGATCCCGGCTTCATTATAAAGAGCGATTAATTGTTGTGCTTTTTTAATAGAGGCATTGGTATCAAAGGATAAACGTGAATCAACCTCTGTAGAGATACGTCCCGGGACTATTTTTAATATTTCTAAACCGACTAATACAGATAATTTATCACAGGCAAGCTCACCTTGTTTTTGTTGATTTTCTGTTTGTCTTTTTGCCCAATCAGTCGCTTCAATAAGTAGATGCTGATAATTATCAAGGGACGCCGCTTTGAGTAAAAGGGAAGGATTAGTGGTTGCATCCTGTGGTTGAAATTTTTTAATGGCTTCAACATCACCCGTATCAGCAACAACCGTCGAAAGTTTTTTTAGTTGTGAAAGTTGGTTGGTCATTCTTTTCGCCTATTTTATTTTTATAACGAGTTTATTGTTTAAGCCTGATTTCGTTAGAAAGTTAAGTTTCTTAACGCTAATTATTGTAGTGCGTTAACCCTATTTGTAACAATAGAAAGGCCTTTAAGCAAGGTACTAATGTTAATAAATTCTATTGCAAACCTTACCTATTTATTATTGTGAAAGAGATCACCCATTTACATTTTATTTAATGCAATGTAGGTAACGAACGTATAAATTCCATTTATCGAAACGTTTGCGTAAACGTTTCGATAGGTTGTTTTATTGGTTTGTATTTTCTCAGTTTAATTGAAAGGGTGAGCATTAATGAAAAAAACACCGCTGTTGAATCCACAGTTATCCTGCTTGGTTGCTTCTCTTGGCCATTTTGATGAAATCACTATTTGTGATGCTGGTTTACCGATTGATCCGGCTAATCAGCGTATTGATCTTGCGTTAACTTATGGCATCCCAGGTTTTATTGATACTGTTAAAGTGTTACTAGCTGAAATACATATTGTAGGGGTATTTTTAGCGACAGAGCTTGAACAACAGAACCCTGATTTATATCACGCCTTAATTGAATTATTAAAGTTACAGCAAGTTAACGGTCATCAAATAGATATTCAATATATCAGCCATGAATCATTCAAGCAGCTGAAACAGGCCAAAGTAAAGCAATTGTTCGTACTGGTGAGTGTAGCCCTTATGCCAACATCATTTTTCAATCTGGTGTAGTGTTTTGATGCTTACTTTTAAAATATCTTTTAGTCATAGCAGGAATTTAATATGCAAGAACCTATTTTAGCGCTCAAACATATTCATAAATCTTTCCCTGGAGTAAAAGCGTTAGATGGCGCTTCATTAAATGTGTACCCAGGAAAAGTGATGGCGCTATTAGGGGAAAATGGTGCAGGTAAGTCAACTTTAATGAAAGTATTAACAGGGATTTATCAAGAAGATGAAGGCGAGATAACTTACCAAAATGAAGTCGTTCATTACTCTGGGCCTAGAGAATCACAATTAGCGGGCATTAGTATTATTCATCAAGAATTAAACCTGATTGGTGAGTTAACCATTGCAGAGAATATTTTTTTAGGAAGAGAAAAAACTAATCGCTTCGGTGCGATTAATTGGCCTTTAATGTTTAAAGAAGCTGATGCTTTATTAGCACGCCTTAACGTCAAACGTAAATCGTCACAGTTATTAAGTGAATTAAGCCTAGGTGAGCAACAAATGGTAGAGATTGCTAAAGCACTCTCTTTTAAATCCAAAGTTATTATTATGGATGAACCAACAGATGCATTAACAGATACAGAAACGGAATTTTTATTTGGCATTATTAATGAATTAAGAAGTGAGGGGTATGGCATTGTTTATATTTCTCACCGATTAAAAGAGATATTTGAAATTTGTGATGATATTACCGTATTAAGAGACGGCAAGTTTATCGGACAACGAAAAGTCGCTGATATTGATGAAGATACCTTGATTGAATTGATGGTTGGGCGTCGCTTAGATGAACAGTTCCGCATGTAGATCATACTCAATCAAGTGAATGTTTACAGGTTAAAAATCTCTCAGCCAAAGGGGTTTATGATGTCAGCTTTTCGCTTAATCATGGTGAGATCTTAGGGGTATCAGGATTGATGGGAGCGGGACGCACTGAATTGATGAAAGCGATTTATGGCGCTATACCATGTATTTCTGGCGAGGTTATTTTAGAAGGCCTGCGTATCAGTATTAACAACCCTCAACAGGGGCTAGTGAATGGTATTGCCTATATTTCCGAGGATCGTAAAGGTGACGGCTTAATATTAGGTCTATCTGTTAAAGAAAATATGTCTTTATGTGCATTAAAAGATTTATCTCATCAACTACAAATAGATCACCAAGCAGAAGCGCTGGCGGTAAAAGATTTTATACGCTTATTTAATATTAAAACACCAACAATGAATCAAATGATTGGCAACCTGTCCGGTGGTAATCAGCAGAAAGTAGCTATTGCGAAGGGGTTGATGACACGACCTAAGGTTTTAATTTTAGATGAACCTACGCGTGGTGTTGATGTTGGCGCTAAAAAGGAAATCTACCAGTTAATTAATAAATTTAAAGCAGAAGGAATGAGTATTATTTTAATCTCTTCAGAGATGCCTGAGGTACTTGGCATGAGTGATCGAATTATGGTGATGCATCAGGGGCGTGTGAGTGGTGAATTTATTGCTTCCGATGCAGATCAAGAAAAACTAATGGCCTGCGCCGTTGGTAAAAAAATAAATGGAGTAGCGAGCATGAGTAGTCGTACGGCCAATGATCAAGACACAAAGAAAGGCAATTCTTTCATCAGTAAAGAGTGGCTAGTTGAGCAAAAATCTTTAATCGCCTTAATTTTGTTGATCGCTGTAGTGGCATTGATGAATGAGTATTTTTTTACCCTTAGCAATATACTTAATATTCTTCGTCAAACCTCTGTTATTGCTATTTTAGTCGCTGGTATGACCTTAGTTATATTGACAGCTGGTATCGATTTAAGTGTAGGTTCGATTTTGGCACTGTGTGGCGCCTTTGTCGCCAGCATGATAGGCATGGAAATTTCAGTCTGGATTGCAGTGCCAGTTTCATTAATAGGAGGTGCTGTACTTGGTTCTATGACAGGTATGATTATCGCCAAGGGACAAGTACAAGCTTTTATTGCAACACTGGTAACTATGACTTTGTTACGTGGTGTCACTATGGTTTATACCGATGGAAGACCGATTTCGACTGGGTTCACGGATGTTGCTGACGCTTTTGCATGGTTTGGTACTGGATATTTATTTGGCATACCAGTACCTGTCTGGCTAATGATTTGTGTCTTTGCTGTGATTTGGTATTTGCTCAATCATACTCGTTTTGGTCGTTATATTTATGCGCTAGGTGGCAATGAGTCTGCGACAGTTTTGTCGGGTATTAATGTCGATCGTATTAAAGTTGGTGTGTATGCAATTTGTGGATTTTTATCTGCTTTGGCAGGGATCATTATTACTTCTCGTTTATCCTCAGCACAACCTACGGCAGGGATGGGATATGAATTGGATGCCATCGCCGCCGTAGTGGTTGGAGGAACCAGTTTAATGGGTGGAAAAGGGCGCATTATGGGGACACTAATTGGCGCTTTAATTATTGGTGTACTGAATAATGCTCTGAATTTATTAGATGTTTCATCTTACTACCAAATGATAGTGAAAGCCGTTGTGATTTTATTAGCGGTATTAGTAGATAGAAAACACAAGTGATAGACATTGTCTAAAAAATTAATTTCAAAAGCACGAAAGCATAACGCTTTCGTTATTAACTGTAACAAAAAGGAAAATAACATGAAAAAGATCACGACGTTAATTTCAGCCGCTGTTATATCAGCTTCTTTTAGTGCGACTGCTATGGCGCAAGATACGCTTGCACTGGTTGTTTCAACTCTTAATAACCCCTTTTTCGTTTCAATGAAAGAAGGGGCTGAAAAGAAAGCTGAACAATTAAACTATCAATTGATTGTATTAGATTCACAAAATGATCCTAGTAAGGAATTATCTAATGTTGAAGATCTGATCACCCGTGGCGTAAAGGCAATTTTAATTAATCCTACGGATTCAGATGCTGTTGCAAATGCTATTCGCGCAACAAACCAAGCGAGCATTCCTGTTTTAACATTAGACCGTGGTGCAAGCCGAGGCGAAGTGGTAACACATATAGCTTCTGATAATGTTGCTGGTGGTGAAATGGCTGGTAAATTCATCAGTGAAACAATTGGTAAAAATGCAAAAGTAGTTCAACTTGAAGGGATCGCTGGTACTTCTGTCGCTCGTGAACGTGGTGAAGGTTTTATGAAGGCGGTTAAATCAGAAAGTATGGATTTATTAGCAAGTCAACCAGCAGATTTTGACCGTACTAAAGGTCTTAATGTTATGGAAAATTTATTAGCATCAAAACCAGATACGCAGGCTGTATTTGCACAAAATGATGAAATGGCATTAGGCGCATTACGTGCTGTTAAAGCTTCTGGAAAAGATATCTTTATTGTTGGCTTTGATGGTACAGATGATGGCATTGTCGCCGTTAAAAGTGGCATGCTTGGTGCGACAATTGCTCAACAACCTGCATTAATTGGTGAGCTTGGTGTTGAATCTGCGGTTAAGGTGTTACAAGGGGTAAGCGTAGCTAAAAATATTCCTGTGCCACTGATGATGGTTGTTAAATAAGCTTAACTGTCTAAATAAAAGAAAAACAACAACAAGATGTTGTTGTTTTTCTCTATAACTAGCGACAACGGTATTTTGAATAAAAAAGTAAAGAAGTGATTTTAACAAAAAGATAAAGGTAATTTTTATGAGCAAGCTTGTTGTTTTAGGTAGTGTCAATGCAGATCATGTATTGCATGTTGCTAATTTCCCTAGAGCGGGGGAGACAATGCATGGTCATCATTACGCAGTTATTGCTGGGGGAAAGGTGCAAATCAAGCGGTAGTCAGCTGCTCGTTTAGGCGCAGATGTCGCTTTTATTGCCTGTGTGGGAGACGACAATTTTGGCCTTGATATACGAGAAAATTTTAATAAAGATGCGATTAATGTTGATGCAGTAATGATCGAAAAAAATACCCCTACGGGCATCGCTATGATTCAAGTTGCTGACTCTGGTGAAAATAGTATCTGTATTTCAGCGGAAGCAAATGCAAAATTAACCGTTGAACGTTTACAACCTCATTTAAATACTATTGCTCAGGCTGAAATGCTATTGATGCAATTAGAAACACCGATAGAAAGTGTATTGGAGGTCGCTAAAGTTGCTAGCCGCTCATCAACAAAAGTGATTTTAAACCCCGCCCCAGCACAATGCTTAAGTGATGAGTTACTAGCTTTAGTTGATATTATTACGCCGAATGAAACTGAAGCGCAGGTATTAACGGGGATAGAAGTTACTGATGATGCTTCTGCTCAAAAAGTCGCAGACTATTTACATAAAAAAGGCATTAAGCTGGTATTGATTACCTTAGGTAAGCAAGGCGTTTGGATTAGCGAAAATAACGAAGGTTATAACATTAGTGGCTTTAGTGTTAAAGCAATTGATACAACCGCCGCTGGCGACACCTTTAATGGTGCGTTATTAACCAGTTTATTAGAAAAAACAACTTACAACAGGCTATCAAATTTGCTCATGTCGCAGTACGCAATTACTGTCACTGGTATGGGGGCACAAACTTCTATTCCTTATAGGAAAGAGGTTGATCAATTCTTAGTAAAAATGCTGTAAACTGCAACTTCTAATTATCATGAGTAAATTAATTACATAGGAATAACAAGCCCCGATGGCAACCATAAAAGATGTCGCTAAACATGCTAAAGTCTCAACTTCAACGGTCAGTCATGTTTTAAACAAGACTCGTTATGTGAGTGAAGATGTAACCTCGCGTGTAATGTTAGCGGTTGAGGCATTAAATTATGCCCCCTCAGCCTTAGCACGCAGTTTAAAGCTAAAAAATACTCGTACTTTTGGTATGTTAGTAACTACTTCTACCAACCCTTTTTCGCAGAAGTAGTTAAAGGGGTAGAACGTCGTTGTTACGAAGAAGGGTATAGTTTATTACTTTGTCATACTGAAGGTGATTTAGAACGCTTACGATTTAATATCGATATGTTGCTACAAAAAAGAGTAGATGGCTTATTACTGATGAGTGATGAAATTTCGCATCATCCTTTGGATATTTTTAGTCGCCATAAAGCCGTCCCAACAGTGGTGCTTGATTCTAGTGTCACCAGTTTTCCTGCGGATACGATCCAAGATAATTCTTTGCATGGTGGTTATCTAGCAACGCAACATTTAATTGAAAAAGGGCATGTTAAAATTGGTTGCATAACTGGCCCCTTGATAAGCAAGTGGCGATAAAACGACTTGCTGGATATAAAAAAGCGATGCAGGAGGCAAATCTTGATATTAACGAGAATTGGATCGCCTCTGGTAACTTTGAATGTGAAGGTGGTAAACAAGCATTTGAGACGATAATTAATACAGGTCATATGCCCACTGCTTTATTTGTTTGTAATGATATGATGTCCATGGGGGTTATTAATACTGCTAATAAACATGGTTTGTCTGTGCCACAGGATCTATCTATTGTAGGATATGATAATATTAAATTGTCTGAATATATCAGCCCCTCTTTAACTACTATTCATCAACCAAAATTTAATCTTGGTAAAACCGCCTTTGATACTTTACTTGATCAAATTCAAGGGCAACGAGAAGGTAACATTGAAATACAATTAGAGCCTCGCTTAGTAGTACGTGATAGTGTTAAAGTAATAAACTAATTAGTTTCACTGAATCATTTTAAACAGATAAAACACTCGTATATCGGGTGTTTTTTTATTTGTCAGTTTTAAATAATAGAAAATAGGTTAAAAGGTTTTTATGGAGTCATCATTTCCGATTTTATCAACGGCAGTACTGATATTTTTTATATTAGATCCCTTTGGCAATGTGCCATTAATTCTGAGTATTTTAAAGAATATAGATAAACAAAGACACAGTAAGATTATTATAAGAGAAATGCTAATCGGTCTTTTTATTTTGGTTGTTTTCTTATTTTTTGGAGAGCAATTTTTAAGTCTGTTTCATTTAGAAACTCAAGCGATAACCATTGCTGGTGGCATTATCTTTTTTGTCATTTCCTTAAAAATGATTTTTCCTGATCCTAAGGGAGATATGTTTGCGGTGAGTAAAGGTGATGAACCTTTAGTTGTGCCAATTGCAGTTCCTATGATTGCAGGGCCAGCCGCACTTGCCACTTTAATGGTTTTAGCTAAAACCAATAAGGAACACTCTTGGGAGTTATTTTTGTCGCTTTTATTAGCATGGGGACTAGCTTCGATCGTGTTACTTTTTTCGCCTAAATTATATAAACTTCTTAAAGTTAAAGGGTTAACAGCCTTAGAACGATTAATGGGAATGTTATTGTTAATTATGTCGGTGCAGATGTTTATTGATGGGATTCGTTCTTTGTTACCGACCTTTGTTTAATACTGTATGATTCATTCAGGCTTATTTTGATCAGCCTGAATGAGTAATTAGCTCGCTTGGCTTTTTTCAATTCTGTCCATGCGGGTTAGCATTTTTTAAGCATAAAGCTGACGCCAATAAAAGCAAAGCTCGCAGTAACCATAGTAGAAGCACCAAAGCCACTGGCACAATCCATTTTTAGACTACCATCTGATTCAGCTTTCTCTTTACAAACTTCACCGTTCATATCAGGGTAACTGAGTTGCTCGGTGGAAAATACACAATCAATATGAAATTTACGTTTTACATTTTTGCTAAAATTAAAATGACGGCGTAATTCAGAACGTACTTTAGCCGCTAAAGGGTCTTGAATTGTTTTTGCTAGATCAGTCACTTGTATCTGTGTTGGATCTAGTTGCCCACCTGCACCACCGCAGGTTAATAAAGGATATTTATTCCGCTTACAATGTGCAACAAGTGCGACTTTGGCATGGATGCTATCAATTGCATCAAATACATAATCCATATCACTGGATAAGTACTCAAAGCAGTTTTGTTTATCGATAAAATCATCAACACAGTTAACGATAATCTCAGGGTTTATCTGCTTACAACGTTTAGCCATAACTTCTATTTTTTGCTTTCCAACACTATCCGTTAAAGCATGTACTTGACGATTAATATTAGTAACACACAAATCATCCATATCAATCAAAGTTAGTTTTCCAATACCTGAACGAGCCAGAGATTCGACTACCCAAGAACCCACACCACCAATACCAATCACACAGATATGGGCATCTTTAAAGCGTTGTAATGCTTTAGTGCCATATAAACGTTTAATACCGCCAAAGCGATTTTCATATTGTTCGGTCATCAGAGAGCTCTTCATTATTTTGGAAGGCGAGATTATACGCATTGTTATTTAATATATAAAGAGAGAGGAAGGGAAAGTTATTAGTGGTTGGAGGTTGGAGGTTAGCTAGTTCACTAGTCAGGAGTGAAATATGTCTGTTTTTCGAAGCTAGAAGCTCGCCACTCGGAGCAGTGTATTAAGCCACGAGCTTAGAGCTTCGAAATTCACTAATCATAAATGAAATGAGCCTGTTTTTTCGAGGCTAGACGCTCGCCACTCGTAGCTTGTTTTCAGGCACAAAAAAGCCAAGCAAATTGCTTGGCTCTGGAAACGTGTTTTAACTGAAAGCTGATCGCTAACAGCTAATAACTGTTCTTTAACTGACCGCTAAAAACTGCTCTCAAGAAGCGACTACGATAGTTTTCATGTCTGTCGGAATGTTAAACAAACGTAATTTTTTAAAATAAAAAAAGCCAAGCAAATTGCTTGGCTCTAGAACGTGTTTTAGATTATAACTGACAGCTGATCGCTAACAGCTAATAACTGCCTTTAAGAAGCTTCTACGATAGTTTTCATGTCTGTCATGTAACCACGTAATTTTTTACCGATGATTTCAACAGGATGAGAAACGGATTGCTTCGTTTACTTCGATTAAACGCGCGTTATCAACTGAGTTAGATTTAACTTCAAGAGCTGAACCTAAGAATTGTGGGCTCATTGCTTTAACGAAGTCTGCAAGAAGTGGTTTTGCGACGTGGTCGAATAAGTAACAGCCGTATTCAGCAGTATCAGAGATAACAACGTTCATTTCGTAAAGTTTCTTACGTGCGATTGTGTTAGCAATTAGTGGAGTTTCGTGTAGAGACTCGTAGTATGCAGACTCATCGATGATACCTGATGCAGTCATTGCTTCAAATGCAAGCTCAACACCCGCTTTGATCATTGCTACTAAGAAGATACCGTGGTCGTAGAATTCTTGCTCATCAATTTCCATGTCGCCAGCTGGTTGTTTTTCAAAACCAGTTTCAGCTGTTGCTCGCACGCCATTTTAGGAGGTTAACGTCATCGTTTGCCCAGTCTTCCATCATTGTTTTAGAGAATTCGCCTTCAATGATGTCATCCATGTGCTTGTTGAATAGAGGACGTAAAATATCTTTAAGCTCTAAAGACATATCAAATGCTTTGATTTTAGCTGGGTTAGATAAACGGTCCATCATATTAGTGATGCCGCCGTATTTAAGACCTTCAGTTACAGTTTCCCATCCGTATTGGATAAGTTTTGCGACGTAGGCAGGCTCAACACCATCAGCAACCATTTTTTCGTAACCTAGGATTGCGCCAGTTTGTAACATACCACAAAGGATAGTTTGCTCACCCATTAGGTCAGATTTAACTTCAGCAACAAATGAAGACATTAATACACCAGCACGGTCACCACCAGTTGCAGAAGCGTATGCTTTAGCCCATGCTAGGCCTTGACCTTTAGGGTCGTTTGCAGGGTGAACAGCGATTAGTGTTGGTACACCAAAACCACGTTTGTATTCTTCACGTACTTCTGAACCAGGACATTTAGGCGCACACATGATAACGGTAAGGTCTTCACGAATAATTGTGCCTTCTTCAACGATATTGAAACCGTGAGAGTAAGCAAGTGTTGCACCTTCTTTCATAAGAGGCATAACAAGCTGCAACTACAGCAGTATGTTGTTTGTCAGGAGTTAGGTTACATAATAAGTCAGCTTCTGGAATTAGCTCTTCATAAGTACCAACAGTAAAACCGTTTTCAGTTGCATTTTTCCAAGATTGACGTTTTTCAGCGATAGGCTCTTGCACGTAATGTGTAAGATACATCAAGACCAGAGTCGCGCATGTTTAAACCTTGGTTTAGGCCCTGTGCGCCACAACCAATGATCACTACTTTTTTGCCTTTTAAAGCTTCGCAACCGTCAGCGAATTCGCTACGATCCATAAAACGACATTGACCTAATTGGTTTAGTTTTTCACTTAGAGGAAGTGTATTAAAGTAGTTAGCCATGCTTATCATGCTCCAGAATTTAAGAAATAGGGTAATTTTACGAAATGCACTATAACGCATAACTTATGTTGCGCAAAATGATATATTAGCAACACTACATTGCAAATAATGAAACATTGTTTGAATTGATTGAGGATTTATATTAAATGAGCAGATTAACACTACCGAATGATCTTGTTTCTGCTAGTTGGTTAGCAGAAAACATTAACCACAGAGAACTTATTTTGCTTGATGCTAGCTATTTTATGGCGCCATCAACAGAAGGTCTTAAACGCGATGGTGAAACAGAGTGGTTACAGGAAACTATTCCCGGTGCATTGTTTTTTGATTTTGATAAAAAAGTTTGTGATCAAAATAGTGAACTTCCTCACATGATGCCGAGTGAAGCTCTATTTCAACATGAAGTTCAATCATTAGGCATTAATCAAGATAGTGCACTGGTAGTTTTTGATCGACTAGGTATTTTTTCAAGTCCTCGAGTTTGGTGGATGTTTAAAAGCATGGGCTTTCATAATGTTGCCGTCTTAGATGGCGGTTTAAACAGCTGGAAAGTCGCTGGCTATCCTGTCATTCCTGGTAAGCCAAATGATGATTTAAATACTGGTGATTTTGTTGCTCAATATCAGCCAGCTTATTTTGCCGATAAACATGCCGTTCTAGAGGTGGCTAATAATCAACAATCTCAGATTGTTGATGCACGTGCTAGCAACAGATTCTTTGCGGTAGTGCCAGAACCTCGTGCAGGGTTGCGCAGTGGCCATATGCCAACAGCGAAAAACTTACCTTTTAATGATTTACTTGAAAATGGAAAAATGCGCGATATTGAACAATTAAAACCTATTTATACTTCCCTAATCGAAGAGAATAAAAATGTAATATTCAGTTGTGGCTCGGGAGTCACAGCTTGTATTTTAGCATTAGGCGCTAGCCTATGTGGCTATCATGACTTAACGGTTTATGATGGTTCTTGGACGGAATGGGGCGCAGACTTTGACTTACCTGTTGTGAAATAAAATAGGGCGGATATAAATGGATATAAAGTCACTAAAATTATTTTTACATCTTAGTCAGAGTTTACATTATAGCCAGACTGCTCAGGCCTTGCATGTTAGTCCCTCAATGCTAAGTCGCTGTATTCAACGTATCGAAGATGAACTCGGGGTTGTGTTATTTTTGCGTGATAATCGCTCTGTGGTTTTAACGGATGCGGGGCATGTTTTTAAACAGTATGCATTAAAACAAATTGAATCATGGGAAATATTGAAGCAGGAATTAAAAGCCTCTAAAAGTGAACTCGAAGGGCAGATAAATTTATTTTGTTCGGTAACTGCAGACTTACAGTCATCTTCCGCCTATTTTAGATAGGTTTCGACAGCTTCATCCAAAAATTGAAATAAAGCTTAATACGGGCGATAGTGCTATTGCCGTAGACCAAGTACTTCAAGAGCAAGTTGATTTTGCTATTACCGCCTATCCAGATAGTTTTCCGGCTGGGTTGCATTTTAAAAAGCTTGCCGAAATTCCACTTTCGATTATTGCACCCACTATCGAGTGCGCCTTAACATCGCAATTAAACCAAGCCGTGATTGATTGGAAGAATATGCCTTTTATTTTACCCGAGCATGGGGCGGTTAGACGTCGTTTTGATCATTGGTTTCGAAAATTTAAGGTCGGTAAACCACATATTTATGGCACAGTAGCAGGGCATGAAGCACTCATTAGCATGGTAGCATTGGGATGTGGTATTGGCATTGCCCCTGATGTGGTAGTAGAAAATAGTCCTGTCAGAGAACGGGTTAAAAATATAAATAGTGAGGCATCAATACAGTCTTTTGATCTTGGGGTTTGTTGTAATAAAAAGCGTTTACAGGAACCCTTGATTAATGCCTTTATCAGTTGCGTTGAGTCTTAATTCTCCATGCATCTATAGAAATAAATAAGCAGGCCGTTTACAATGGCGTATAAATTTAAGGAGCCAAAGATGTTTAACCCTAAAAAATTAGAAGAGATTGCAAAACAAGTCACTGAGGTTTTACCTCCTGGAGTAAAAAGTTTTGGCGAAGATGTTGATCGTAAAATTAAACAAGTGCTTGCAAGCTCAATTGGGTAAGCTTGATATGGTCAGCCGTGAAGAATTTGATGTGCAAACACATGTGTTATTACGCACTCGTGAAAAGCTTGCCGCAATGGAAGCTAAATTTGCAGAGTTGGAGAGTAAATTAGACTCTTCAAAAGCGTTACCTGAACAAGAAGTAGAGAAATAAAATGAAAGAGCAATATTTAAAAAATGCTGAGAAGTTTGTAGAAGATGTTTGCGAAAGCTTAGTTTTATATGGTTTATTTGATGAAAATGAAGGTTGGGCGAATTGTCATGCCCATGATAATAAAGATGCGCAGGCTGTTTATCTTTTTTGGTCAGAGGAAAAAATAGCTAAAAAACTTCAAAATGAAGAATGGGCAAATTATAAAGTTACGCCGATTGAGCTGGGTGTGTTTTTAGACTCTTGGCTAGATGGTATGCAAAATCAACAGGTATTTGCTGGTGTGAATTGGGATGAAAACCTATATGGTCTTGAAATAGAGGCGATGGTATTAAAAAATTCATTATTAGAAAAATCTCAAGAAGTCAGCCAAAGCGAAACAAAAACACTTCATTAATTAATGATCTGTAAACATAATTAAAAAGCCCATTTAAGTGATAACTTAAATGGGCTTTTTTTGTTGCATCTGAATACTCAGGCTAAGCTATTTATTGTTCTGGATAAGTGCCCCAACCATCGTAATCAATACCGAATGATTGTGTTAATAAAAACAGTTTTTCAACATCTTCAAAAATAGCTTGTTCATCTAGATTCATTTCAACAACCACATCGAAGGCTAAAATAATTGAACCATCTTCTAGTTCAAGTTCTTCTGGATCAGTCACTTCATAGCCTTTTTTGAAACAGGCAACTGCGGCTTTTTCTAAAAGGTCAAAGTCAGAACATGAAATATGGTGTTCAATCATGTAAATGGCATTTGGGTTACTACCATCTTCTAAAATAGCCTCCACAATATCCTGTGTTTCATCGGCAAGCTCTTGCAATAATTCTGCTTGGCTTAAGGTTTCTGGGGTTGAATTATTATCTGTCATGTTTAGTTTTTCCTTAACCAACTGTATTACTATCAGGGCGTTTAACTTCTTCATTAAGTTGATTATATTTTTCGAGCATTAGTGTATGTGCATCATTCATTAAGCGACGGATTTCACGTTTTTTATATTGGCTGATATCAATTGGCTCTAGCGTTTCAACTATCACCTCTCCATTATTCCAACGATTTAATTTCACTTGTCCATGAGTATTAGAAATAACAGTGGGAACGATGTTTACCCCAGCTTGTAAAGCTGTATGAAATGCCCCCATTTTAAAAGGCATCAAACCACGGCCACGACTACGTGTACCCTCAGGGAAGATCATTACTGAAAGGTTTTTGCTTTGCATTTGCCCAACCACATCTTTAATGGTTTCTTTGGCACTACTCTGATCATCTCGGTTAATAAGAATATTACCCGTTAACCAATAAATAATGCCAAAGAAAGGGATTAATACTAAGCTTTTTTTACCAATGGTAACTGTGCCAGGTTGAACGCAACCCGTAGTTGTTACCATGTCGTAATTATTTTGGTGGTTGGCAATACAAACACAAGAGCCTGCATTTTTAGCGCTATCTGGAATGCGATAAGTAACTTTTAAGCCAAAAACAGGGGCCAACTTACTAAATAAAAGTGCAAAATGTTGGTTGTTTTTGGGGTTTCTTGGGCTTAACGCACAATAAAATAATGCATAAACACTCATAAATATCACTGCAATTGCAACTATGATAAAACGGATAATCAATAACATTTGTTAATTCTCTTCTTCTAACTCTGTAATGACTTCAACTTTATCAACACGTTGAAGTCCTCTTGGTAATTTACTGCCACGACGGCCACGCTCTCCTTGGTAATGTGCTAAATCAGTTGGTTTAAGTGTTAACTTACGTTTACCGGCATGCAAGGTAACAGAACCTCCCTCTGGAACTATTTTTAATATAGTAACAAACTCCTCTCGCTTAGTCGCTTTTGCCGCCATGATGTTAATCATTTTATTACCTTTACCCTTGCTCAGGTTTGGTAAGCTATTAACCGGAAAAACTAACATACGACCTTCATTACTAATGGTCAAACAGAGATCTTTTTCATTGTTGCTAAGCTTTTGTGCGGGCATTAACCATGCTTTTTCACCAAGATTAATAAGTGCTTTACCATTTTTATTACGGCTATTAATATCGCTGAATTTAGCAATAAAGCCATAACCATGATCGTCGCCTATAATATATCGGTCATCATCATCACCAATCAATACATTCATGAAAGGCACGTTATCATTCTGATTAAAGCGACCGGTTAAAGGCTCTCCCTGTGAACGAGCCGATGGTAACGAATGAGCATCAAGTGAATAAGCTCGACCCGTTGCATCAATAAAAATACAACTTTGGTTACTTTTCCCCATTGCACTACATAAGTATTTATCACCAGACTTATAACTTAGGCTAATAGGATCAACATCGTGACCTTTTGCTGAACGTACCCAACCCTGTGCAGAGAGTACCACTGTGATTGATTCGCTTGGCATTAATTCTTTTTCTGTTAATGCTTTTGCTTCTAAACGTTCAATTAATGGTGAGCGTCTATCGTCACCATATTTAAGCGCATCAGCTTTGATTTCTTTTTTGATTAAGGTATTCATGCGTCGATCTGAACCTAACAATAATGTTAGTTTTTTCTGTTCTTCGCTAAGTTCATCCATCTCAGATCTAATTTGAATTTCTTCTAATTTAGCGAGCTGGCGTAGCTTAATTTCTAGAATGGCATGTGCTTGACGTTCTGATAAATTAAAACGCGTCATTAACTCCGTTTTAGCATCATCGTAGGTACGTATAATTTCAATCACTTCATCAATATTAAGATAGGCGATTAAAAGGCCTTCTAAAAGGTGTAATCTTGCTTCAATTTTATCAAGACGGAATTGCAAACGTCGGCGTACGGTTTCCTTACGATAAACTAGCCACTCGGTTAATATGGTAACTAACCCTTTTACCTGTGGACGTTTATTAAGGCCAATCATATTAAGGTTTACTTTATGATTAACTTCCAAATCGGTTGATGCAAATAAGTGATGCATTAAAGCTTCTAAATCAACGCGGTTTGAACGAGGAACAACGACTAAACGAGTAGGGTTGTCTCGATCCGATTCATCACGAAGATCAGCAACCATAGGAAGCTTTTTATCGACCATTTGTTTGGCAATATCTTTTAATATTTTGCCACCTGAAACACGGTGAGGTAGGGCTGTAATAACAATTTCACCATCTTCAACATTGTATACAGCACGACTTTTAAAACTGCCACGACCTGTTTCATATATTTTTTGTATTTCATGTCGTGGAGAAATGATCTCTGCTTCAGTGGGGTAATCCGGACCTGGCACAATATCGATTATTTGCTCTAAATCCGCCTTCGGGTTGTCGATAAGGTGAATACAGGCTTCCGCAACTTCTCTGACATTATGAGGGGGACGTCAGTTGCCATTCCCACAGCAATACCTGTGATACCATTTAATAAAATATGTGGGAGGCGTGCTGGTAATAATTCCGGCTCTTTCATCGTGCCGTCGAAATTAGGTTTCCAATCAGTTGTCCCTTGGCCTATTTCAGAAAGCAATACTTCCGAGAATTGAGATAAACGCGACTCTGTATAACGCATTCGTCGCGAAGGATTTAGGATCATCGGGGGCTCCCCAGTTACCTTGTCCGTCTATAAGAGGATATCGATATGAAAAGGGCTGTGCCATTAACACCATAGCTTCATAACAAGCACTGTCACCGTGTGGGTGATATTTACCTAATACATCACCTACAGTACGAGCTGATTTTTTATGTTTAGAAAGCGCCGATAAGCCCAACTCAGACATCGCATAAACAATACGTCGTTGTACTGGTTTTAAGCCATCGCCAATATGCGGTAAAGCCCTGTCCATAATGACGTACATTGAATAGTTTAAATAGGCATCTTCAGTAAATTTAGCAAGCGGTAATTGTTCGATACCCTGCAAGCTTAAATCTAAGGTTTCACTCATCTTTTATGGCCCTATTAATCGAAAAAGAAAAAACTGAGTATAGCGCAATAAGTACATGAATTAGTGATATTTCGATAGGATTTGTGAAAATGAAATGGCTGAACGATAAAATTTAAGCAAAAAAAGCACCGCCGAGGCAGTGCTTTTTATTAGCGAGTTCTGTTTTTTAGCGCTTAAGCAATAACGTGAACAGCTGAAGAGTTTGTTGTACCAGAAGCAACTAGTGCACCAGAAACAATCACTACTTTATCACCAGCAACTACTAAACCTTGCTCTTTAGCAAGATCCATACTTAGTTGGTAGAAAGCTTCCATTGATTCTTGTTGCTCAATTACTTTAGCTGAAACACCTTTAGTTAAGGTTAATTGTTGACGAGTTTTAGCATTACTAGTTAGTGCTAAAATCGGTGCTGATGGGAAATATTTACGTACTGAACGTGCAGATTTACCTTCACTTGTTGCAACGATAATTAATTTTGCATCAAGTTGTTCAGCGTTATCTACTGCACCGCTACATACTGCTTCAGTTACACGTAGGATTGATTTTCTATCATCTGTTTTAGCTGGAATAGTAGAATCAGTACGAGCACAGATAGATGCCATGATTTCTACTGATTCAGCAGGGTATTTACCTTTAGCTGATTCACCAGAAAGCATTACTGCATCAGTTCCGTCGATGATTGCATTTGCCACATCGCCCGCTTCTGCACGTGTTGGACGTGGGTTTTTGATCATTGAATCAAGCATTTGTGTTGCAGTAATAACTGGTTTACGAGTCTGCGTTTGCTTTAGCGATCATCATTTTTTGTGCGAAGATTACTTCTTCAACAGCAATTTCAACACCTAAGTCACCACGAGCAACCATGATTGCATCAGAAACAGCTAGAATTTCATCGAAATTATCAACACCTTCTTGGTTTTCAATTTTAGAGATAATTTGAATGTTTTCGCCGCCATTCGCTTTTAATAGTTCACGAATTTCTAATACGTCTTCTTTCTTACGAATGAAAGATGCGCTGATGAAATCAACTTCTTGCTCACAACCAAATATTAAATCGCCTTTGTCTTTAGGAGATAGTGCTGGAAGTTGAACTTTAACACCTGGTAGGTTAACACCTTTGTTTTCGCCTAGCTCACCAGTGTTCATTACTTCACAAACAACGTTTGTATCAGTGATGCTTTTAACTGTCATTTCGATTAGACCATCGTCTAATAATACAGTGTTACCTACTGCTAAGTCGTTTGTTAGGTTTTCGTAAGTTACCGCAACGATAGTGTTATTACCAACGATAGTTTGGTCTGTAGAAAGAGTAAATTCTTGACCTGCAGTTAGTAGAACATCATCACCATTTTCTAGTTTAACAGTGCGGATTTCAGGACCTTTAGTGTCTAAAAGTACAGCTACGTTTTTACCAGTTTCAGCGCTTATTTCACGAATTCGAGTAATACGAGTTCCGTGTTCTTCGAAATCACCATGAGAGAAGTTTAAACGCATTACATTCATGCCGTTTTCAACAAGCTTGGTTAACATTTCTTTTGATTCTGACTTAGGGCCGATCGTACATACTATTTTAGTTTTTCTCACCGTCTTTTCTCCAAGAGTGATTATGTTGTTTTCTTACAAGTTTATAAAAAAATTTTTAATCTTTTTGATATCCATATTTACTTGGCGCCCATTTTACAAGAAAAAAAGGAAGAAAAAATGATTTATGATCATTTTTCTTCACTTTTTGTATTTATTTTGAAAATTTATTACATTTTTTCTTTTTAATTATGGTTAATCATTTTGTTATTCTAAAATGATATATAAAGACTGCTCTCCTCGTTTGATATTTAACGCAATTAAGGATGGCACTGAATCGATGACTTTTTGTAAATCATCCAAATTATTTATTTTGGCTCGATTAATACCAATAATAATGTCAGATGTTTGCAAACCATATCTTTCTGCCATAGAGCCTTCTATAACTTCAGCTATTTTCACACCTTGATTTTGAGGTTCATTTTCTAATGTCGCACCGGATAATGCAGGGTGTAATAATCTAGCTTTCTTGATTTTTTGAACTTGTTCTTGAGAAGCTTGCAGAACAGCCTCAAGCATCAAGCTATCTCCATCTCGAATGACTTCTAAGTTAATTTTCTTACCGCTACCTAGTGTACCTACTTTAGCGCGTAATTCGGCAAAGCTTTTAATATTCTTATTATTGACTGCAACAATCACATCACCTGGTTTAATGCCGGCTTCTTCAGCAGCTTGACCCTTCATTGACTTGATAAACAAAAGCACCATGTTGTGAGTCTAAATCAAAACTTTTTGCCAATTCTGGGGTGATTTCACCACCACGAACGCCTAATACGCCACGACGAACTTCACCATGTTGTATCAGTTGCTCAACCAAGTTGTTAATCATATTAGAAGGAATTGCAAAGCCAATACCAATGTTACCGCCATTTGGACCTAAAATAGCAGTATTTACACCTATCAGCTCACCCTCAAGATTAACTAGCGCACCACCAGAGTTACCGCTATTAATCGCGAGCATCGGTTTGAATAAAGTTTTCTAAGTTTTCAAGGTTAAGACCACTGCGCCCGAGTGCGCTGATAATACCGGAAGTAACTGTTTGGCCAAGGCCAAAAGGGTTACCGATAGCAAGCACAAAATCACCAACACTTAATTTATCTGAATTCGCAAAGGGGATTTCACTTAGTTTGATATGTTTATTCTCAGCAATATCGACTTGTAATAGGGCAATATCACTTTGTTGATCTTGACCGACTACTGTTGCATTTAAAATTTGCCCGGTTTTTAATTCTATTTTTATATCATCAGCATTATCAATGACATGATGATTAGTGATGATATAACCTTTGGATGCATCAATGATCACACCTGAGCCTAAGCCAACAAATTTTTGTTTAGGTTGCTGTGGTCGTTGTTGATTGAAGAATTCAAATGAGATCATTAACTGATGATTGTGAACGTTGGTTTCCAGAAACGGAAATATTGACTACTGCAGGACTGACTTTTTCAACTAATGGCGCCAATGTTGGAGTATCCTCCGAAAAAAAAGGCAATGCGACCAAGGCGACCTGTTGAAAGCTAAACAGGCTAAACAGTAGTAATAGAGAGAGGGATTTATTTTTCATCACAGTGTCCTTATCTTATATTTTTTCGTAAAGGGTTATGGTAAATAGACTTTCAACTAAGCTAAAAGTTCTAGGCAAAATAATTTTGACCTCATTTTTTATATAGTGACACTTAATAGGATAATCAATGCAATCGCTTCTGGTACTTTGCATTTTTAATGCAAACGGGTATAGTCAAATCATTCTAAATAGTACTTTATTTTATGAGCGAAGCTAACTGTGACTCCTTTATCTCTATACCAAGTCGATCTACAAAAACCAAATTTCTTCGCTGACGATTCACAAGCTCAAGCAATTAATCATTTACAACGTTTATTTGAAGACTTGCAAAATAAACCTTCTGAAAGTAAAGCTCCCTCGGGATTATTTTCTCGTCTTATGAAACGTGAAGAGCCTAAGGTCAGTCATATTAAAGGTCTGTATTTTTATGGTGGTGTAGGTACGCGGTAAGACCTATTTGATGGATCTTTTCTTTAATTGCCTTGAAACTAAACGCAAATCACGACTGCATTTTCACCATTTTATGTTACGCGTACATGAAGAGTTAGGATTGTTGGCTGGTGAAAAAAATCCATTAGTTAAAATTGCCAAAAAGTTTGCTACTGAAACGGATATTATCTGCTTTGATGAGTTTTTCGTTGATGACATTACCGATGCGATGATTCTTGCTGGCATGTTTGAGGCATTATTTGCAGAAGGGGTCATTTTAGTGGCGACTTCTAACATTCAACCTTCAGATCTTTATAAAAACGGGTTACAACGTGCTCGTTTCTTACCTGCTATTGACTTAATTGAGTCTCATTGTGAAGTATTTAACCTTGATGGTGGTAAAGACTATCGATTAGATCGTCTGATAGAGACTGAAATTTATCATTACCCACTTGATAATGAAGCGCTTATTCTCGTTACTGATGCATTTGAACGCTTAGCCTGTGGTGAGAAAGTTTACAATAAAGCGTTAATGATTAATGGTCGTGAAATAGCAACAAGTGCTTATAGTGCAGATACTTTATTAATTCAATGTGCCAACCTATGTGATGGGCCGAGAGCCGTTGCTGATTACATCGAGTTAGCGATTGTGTATCGCACTATCATTGTAACTAATGTGCCCCAGATGGACGATCACAAGAATGATATGGCAAGACGTTTTATTGCTATGATTGATGAATTCTATAATCACCATGTTGTAGTAATTATCTCTGCTAATGTTGATGTATATAACTTATATTGTGGTACTAAATTAGCCTTTGAATCTCAACGTTGTGTTTCCCGACTTTTAGAAATGCAAAGCAAAGAATACTTACAAAATGCACATCATATTGAGTCTTAAGGGGTAACATCCTGCTTAACATCCCTTCTATTAAAAATATTAAATTTTTTTGAATAAAGGGATGATCTATCCTTCGCATTTCTGTATAATCTCGCCGCCCACCTTATCCACACCCCAAAATTTATATGGTGGATTTGATTACGCTTGACGTATTCGAAGGGATACAAAAGGCTAAAACACATTTTTGATGAGCAAAATTGCTTATCATATTTTTTTAAATCATTAATTTGGGTATAACTTAATGAAAACATTTGTTGCTAAACCAGCTGACGTTAAACGCGAGTGGTTTGTAGTTGATGCTGAAGGTAAAACTTTAGGTCGTCTAGCTACTGAAATCGCATTACGCCTACGTGGCAAACATAAAGCGGAATACACTCCTCACGTTGATACTGGTGATTACATTATCGTTGTAAATGCTGAGAAAATTACTGTAACTGGTAATAAAGCGAAAGGTAAAGTCTACTACCACCACACAGGTTTCATCGGTGGTATTAAATCAATTAACTTTGAAGATCTTATCGAACGTGCTCCTGAGCGTGTTATTGAGAAAGCTGTTAAAGGTATGTTACCAAAAGGTCCACTAGGCCGAGCAATGTACCGTAAATTGAAAGTTTATGCTGGAACTGAGCATCAACATTCTGCACAGCAACCACAAGTTTTAGACATCTAATAGGAATATAAAACAATGGCAAATCAATACTACGGCACTGGTCGTCGCAAGAGCTCTGTAGCTCGTGTATTTTTGAAAGCGGGTAGTGGTCAAATCACTATCAACAAACGCAATATCGATGAATACTTTGGTCGTGAAACTGCATGTATGGTTGTTCGTCAACCATTAGAGTTAATTGACTCACTAGAAAAATTCGACCTTAACATCACTGTTAAAGGTGGTGGTACTACTGGTCAATCTGGTGCTATCCGTCTAGGTATCACTCGTGCGTTAATGGCATTTGACGAAACGTTACGCTCTGAACTACGTTCAGCTGGCTTTGTTACACGCGATTCACGTACTGTGGAACGTAAGAAAGTTGGTTTACATAAAGCACGTAAACGTCCACAATTCTCAAAACGTTAATATTACGTTTACGAATTGCAAAAAAAGCCCAGTTTATCTGGGCTTTTTTTGCCTTTAATTTAATCAACACTTTTGTTTGCCTCTATTTTTCACCGCTCTTTGTAATTGCATTTGATTTCCCTCGTTATATCCCTATTGTTGCTTACTCGTGATAAAAATAAACCTATTAAAATAGCTATAACTGCTTTGCTTATAAGGTTAATAAAGTTTAAGGTTATAGGTATTAAATTTAATTGGAGAAAAATATGCTAGCCGAAACTATGGTAGAAAAACTAAATGAACAAATAAACTTAGAGTTCTATTCTTCTAATTTATATCTGCAAATGAGTGCATGGTGTGAAGATCGTGGCTTCGAAGGAGTCGCTATCTTACTGAGAGAACATGCAACCGAAGAAATGACCCACATGAATCGATTATTCACCTATGTCAGTGAAACAGGGGCATTACCTATTCTAGGATCAATCGATGCACCTCCTCACGAATTTAAGTCACTTAAAGAAGTTTTTACCGAAACCTATAATCATGAGTGCTTAATTACTAAAGCAATTAATGAACTAACTCATGTTGCATTTACAACTCACGATTATTCAACTTTTAATTTCTTACAATGGTATGTTGCTGAGCAACACGAAGAAGAGAAATTGTTTAAAGGTATCTTAGATAAAATAGAGTTAGTGGGTGAAGATGGTAAAGCGTTATTCTGGGTTGATAAGGACTTAGCTGAAATAGCAAAAACCGGTTCAACTTCAATCATGGATTCACCAGCATAATAAATATTGCTCTTTAGCGTTTATTAGTGGGTTCAACGCCCGCTAATATTTCAAGCTATTAAATATTCCTTAATGAGAGCATGGTCAATTTAGCTATGCTTTTATCCAGTATCCATCGTAAAAGTAATGTTAATAGCTTGTAAATTTACTGCGATTTCTTTAGAATTCAGCGAGATTTTGTGTGCCAGAGAGTCTTAACTTAATGATCTGGATCTCGCACTTCACAGTTTTATTTTTAATGGGTTACTTTTGTAACTTCCAATGGAGATGGTTAAATGAGCAATGCGCCTGATAATTCTGGTCGCCGCAAGTTTCTAACACTGACAACGGGTGTTGTTGGTGCAGTTGGGTGCCGCTGTTGCAGTTCCTTTCGTGAAATCTTGGAGCCCAAGTGAGAAAGCCAAAGCGGCAGGAGCCCCTGTTACAGTTGATATTAGTAAAATCCAACCTGGGCAGTTAATTCGAGTTGAATGGCGTGGTAAACCTGTCTGGGTAGTTTCTCGTACTCAAAAAGTTATTGATGAGTTAGGAACACTTGATAGTAAATTACGCGATCCAGCATCAAATCAAGCACAACAGCCTGAATATGCAACTAATGCGTTACGTTCTTTGCGAGATGATCTTTTTGTTGCTGTTGGTATTTGTACTCACCTTGGTTGTTCTCCAACCTATTTACCAGATTCATTTTCTGAGCAAGTTGAAGGGGTAGAATCTGGTTTCTTCTGTCCATGTCACGGTTCTAAATTTGATATGGCAGGTCGTGTATTCCAAAATGTACCTGCTCCGTTAAATCTTGTTATTCCACCACATTACTTTGTGAGTGAGACGCAGATTCTTATTGGCCTTGATGAAGGAGATGCCTAATGCTTAAAAAATTAGTATTAGATGGGATCGACTGGGTTGACTCACGTATTCCAATGACGGAAACGTGGAATAAACATCTAGCACAATATCCTACACCTGTTAACTTTAACTTTTGGTACTTCTTTGGCTCGTTAGCAATGCTAGTATTAGTTAACCAAATCCTAACGGGGATCTGGTTAACCATGCATTATAATCCATCAGCAGAAGGCGCTTTTGCTTCTATTGAATATATTATGCGTGATGTGCCATTTGGTTGGTTATTACGTTATATGCATTCAACAGGCGCGTCAGCTTTCTTTGTTGTTATTTATCTTCATATGTTCCGTGGATTAATTTACGGCTCATACCAGAAGCCTCGTGAGCTTATCTGGATCTTCGGGATGTTAATCTTTTTAGTATTAATGGCTGAAGCATTTATGGGATATTTATTACCATGGGGACAAATGTCTTTCTGGGGGGCACAGGTTATTATTTCTTTATTTGGTGCGATTCCAATTATTGGTGATGATTTAACGCTTTGGATCCGTGGTGACTATGTTATATCGGGTGCAACGCTAAACCGCTTCTTTGCTCTACATGTTATTGCATTACCACTTGCATTAGTTGGTCTGGTTTTCTTGCATATCGTTGCACTTCATGAGGTTGGTTCAAATAACCCTGATGGTGTTGAGATTAAACGCAAAAAAGGTTCCGCCTCAGAGGAAGAAAAAGGTAAATTCACTTTCCATAAGCAATATAGTGGAAAGAAAGATATCGTTGATGCGGTCCCGTTCCATCCTTATTTCACTGTAAAAGATATTATGGGTGTGTCGTTTTTCTTAATCTGTTTCTGTCGCTGTGATTTTCTTCATTCCAGAAGGGGGCGGTTACTTCCTTGAGCCACCAAACTTCGAAGTCGCAAATGGTTTGAAAACACCTGATCATATTGCGCCAGTATGGTATTACACGCCTTATTATGCGATTTTGCGTGCTATTCCTGATAAGTTAATTGGTGTTGTGTTCTTTGGCGGTTCGATTGCGATCCTGTTCCTGTTACCTTGGCTGGATCGTTGTAAAGTTAAATCAATACGCTACCGTAGTTGGATACATAAATTGAACATTACTCAGTTTATAATCTGTTTCATCGTGTTGGGTGTGTTAGGTGCATTACCTGCAACACCACTATTAACAACGATTGCTCAGGTTGCATCAGTGGGTTATTTTGGATTCTTTATCGCGCTTTGGGTTTACAGTAAAAATGAAAAAACTAAGCCATTACCAACGAGGTTGACACACTAATGAAAAAATTAATGATCGCCTTAGTGGCTATGTTACCGTTATTTGCTTTCGCCGCAGGTGGCAACGTACACCTTGATAAAGCGAATTATGATTTATCAGATAAAGCATCTCTTCAAAGCGGTGCAAAGTTATTTATGAATTATTGTTTAGCTTGTCATTCAACGGGTTACCAACGTTATGGGCGTGTTGTCGCGGACCTTGATATTCCAGAACAGTTAATGAAAGATAATCTCATTTTTACGGACAGTAAAATTGGTGATTTAATGCATAACAGTATGGATAAAAAAGAAGTCGCTAAGTGGTTTGGTGGAACACCTCCAGACTTAACACTTGTTGCTCGTGTTCGTGGTGCAGATTGGATTTATACTTATTTACGTTCATTTTATGTAGATGAAGCACGTCCCTTTGGTGTTAATAATGTTACCTTTCCTGATGTAGGTATGCCTCATGTACTTGAAGAATTACAAGGTATTGCAACACCAACTTACGAAGTGACTACAGATGAAAATGGTGTTGAACACAAAACGGTTGTTGCTCTAACAAGTGATGAATCTGGTGAGATGTCATCGGATGAGTATGACGAAGCTGTGTTAAATCTGGTAAACTTCCTTGTATATGCTGGTGAGCCAAACAAGTTAGAACGCGAAAGTATGGGGGTGTGGGTTTTAGCATTCTTATTCATTCTGTTTATTGTTAGCTACTTATTGAAGAAAGAATACTGGCGCGATATTCATTAATCGTGCTTCCCTCAGCTTTTGAGGGAATAGCTTGATTTGATTTACATAGGCAATGGTGAACAGTCATCATTGCCTTTTTTCTTTTATAAAGAAATAAAACTCAATATTCATTTACTAATGAGTATTATTCAATTTACATAAACTAGGGGTTAACAAATGGCAGTAGTCCGCAAATAAACGATCTGTAATGACACTTTTTTCAGGTGCATCAGATCTGTATAGCCATCAAACACGTATTGTTTTAGCTGAAAAAGGCGTTAATGTAGAAATTACTTATGTTGATGATGAAAATCCTTCTGCAGAACTTGCTGAATTAACACCAAAAAGTGAACTGCCAACATTAGTTGACCGCGAGTTGGTACTTTATAATTCTCGCATTATTATGGAATATTTAGATGAGCGTTTTCCTCATCCTCCACTTATGCCTGTTTATCCTGTAGAACGCGCAAAAAGTCGTTTGTTAATGCAACGTATTGAAACAGAATGGTACCCACTTGTTGCTGTGATCATGTCAGATGATGTGGAAAAGGTCGCCACTGCACGTACTATGTTGCGTAATAAAATATTAGAAGTAGTCGCAATTTTTGACCATTTCTTATATTTTATGTCAGAAGACTTCACGCTGGTTGATTGTTATATGGCACCGTTACTATGGCGTTTACCTGAGCTTAAAATTGACTTAGGAATGGATCATGTTGGCATTAAGAGTTACATGGTTCGTGTTTTTGAACGTGAATCATTCCAAGCATCAATGACAGAAACTGAACGTGAAATTCGCGTAGGCTTATAATAACGGAGCAGGTTATGGACAGCATGTTAGTGCAACGCCCTTATCTTCTAAAAGCATTTTATAACTGGATTGTAGACAGTGAATGTACGCCACATATTATTGTGGATGCAACTCAATCCTGCGTAGAAGTGCCAGAACAGTTTGTTGAAAATGGCAAAATTGTTTTAAATATTTCACCTGGCTCTGTGGTGCAATTTTCTATGGATGATGATGCTGTTGCATTTAATGCGCGTTTCTCTGGTCAGCCTACTCAGGTTTATATTCCTATTTACGCGATTGAAGGGATTTATGCTCGAGAAAATGGTGCTGGTACTATGTTCCCTGAAGAGCCTGCCTATGCTCGCCTTAAATGACAGCGTAGAGCCTAAGGCTGAAACAGAACCTAAGAAATCAAAACCTGCTAAAGAAAATCGAGCTGGATTGAAGATCGTTAAGTAATAGCAGATTAAGATCCGCTCTAGAAAATATAAAACCTAGCTTTGCTAGGTTTTTTTATGCCCTTTTAGATAGTTTAAGGTTAATGTAAGTATTATAACCAATAAACAATATAAGTGCAGGGGAGTTGAACCGAAGCGCTGGTAAGGGGTAAAACCAAAAGCGGGTTGAACTTTTTGACGTAAAACACCTTCTGTATTAGAAGCTAGCCTGCCGAGTTCTTTGCCTTGATCGTCATAAATTGCAGTAATGCCATTGTTAGTACTTCGTAGCATCGGCCGTGCGAATTCAATGGCACGCATACGTGCAATTTGTAAGTGTTGATCAGGCCCGATAGAGCTTCCAAACCAAGCATCATTGCTTAATGTTAATAATACACCTGTTTCTTGTAAAATATTCTTTCGTAATAATTCGGGAAAGGCGACCTCATAACATAATGCCGGAGCAAAAGTCGCTAAGCCACTGGTTAGATTTTTTTGCACTTCATCACCACGATGAAAACTCGACATAGGTAAATTAAAGTAGGGGGCTAAGGGGCGTAATAGGTTTTCGAAGGGAACAAACTCACCAATGGGCAAAAGATGATGCTTGCGATAGCGGTTCGTACTTGTTTGTGAATAACTTACCTCAATCGGCAACTGCCCTAACATAATGATGGCATTATGGTATTCATCTGTGTTGATATCGTACTCGATAATACCCGACATTAAGGTTTTACCTTTCATCTCAAGTTCTTCTGATAATGGCTGTAAAAAGCGTTGCATATCGATTTCAAGCCCTGCAATTGCAGATTCAGGCCAAATAATAAGTTCATTTTCACGATCGCTATTATCGCCAGCTTCACTCAAATCTAAATATTTAAATAATGAAGGGTAGAGGTGCTTGGGTAGCCACTTTTTGTTCTGATTCTATGTTGCCTTGAACAAGTGCGACTTTTATGGCGGGTTGTAAATCGGTGTATCTTAGGTTTTGTAAAGCATAGCCACTGCTTAAAATAGCGATAATAACTAAAAAATTAATTAATAATTTTTTCTTTGAATAATAAATGTTAATGCAACACTAATTAATAAAATAGCTAATGTAAGCCCTTGAACACCAAGTATAGGCGCAAAACCTATAAGAGCAGTATCTGCATGGCTATAACCGAGATAAGCCCAAGGAAAGCCTGTTAGAAACCAACCACGGAATGCATCCATTAATAACCAGAATACTGGCAAGATAAGCATATAACGTTGCCAAGTTGAGGCAAATTTAATACGCATAGTTGCCCAAATTGCTAAACTAGGAAAGATAGCTAAATAGGCACAAAGCAATAGGATTAGTGAAGCGCTGACAATACTGGGCATGCCACCAAATAAGTCCATGCTGACATAAACCCAATGGATGGTTGCTACAAACATTGCGAGGTTAAAGCAGAAGCTAATCAGGAAAAACTTTTTGCTACTTTTATCTATTTGTTGCAGAAGTAAAAAGAGACCAATCAAGGAAGGGTAGAGTACCCACCACTGCTGAAAAGGTGCAAAGGCAAAAACCTGAATTGCACCCAGTAGCATGGCAAGAAAAACTTGCATTGCTACTTTTTTAGTACAGTTATCAAAAAAGAAATAACACTATTCTTCAATTTTTTTAACTCTTTTGGGATCCTTACCTGTAATTGTATCAAGCGACGATTATCCGCGTTAATTACTTTAAATTTATAACCATTTACAGAGATACTTTCACCTCGTCCTGGTAGGTGACCAAGGCGATGAATGATCAATCCACCAATAGTATCTTGGTCTTCAAGGTTATATTTTGTGCCAAAGTAATTATTAAAATCATCGAGGTTTGTTAAGGCACTGACGGCATAGGTACGTTTGCCTATTTTTCTGATTTCAGCGACATCGATATCATCAAATTCATCTTCGATTTCACCAACAATGACTTCTAGAATATCTTCGATGGTTACTAATCCGGAAACACCACCGTACTCATCAACAACAATAGCCATGTGATAACGTTGGCTTCGGAAGTCTTTAAGTAATGTATCTAATCGCTTACTTTCAGGTACAACCACCGCTTCGCGAAGAATATCTTCAATTTTAAAACCCTGTGATTCAGAATTAAAACCATATCTGATCAGGTCTTTAGCTAATAAAAGGCCAACAATGTGGTCTTTATCTTCAGTGATAACTGGGAAACGAGAGTGTGCAGAATTAATCAAAATAGGTAGGAACTCTTCAACACTTTGTTGTAAACCAAGTGTTACCATTTGAGCGCGAGGGATCATAATATCACGCACTCGCATGTTAGATACATCTAACACACCTTTGATCATTTCTTTGGTTTTTTGGTCAATTAATTCACGTTTTTTAGCGCCATTAATTAACTCTAATAATTCGTTTTTATTTTTTGGCTCTGCTTGGAAGAGGTTGCCAATTTTGTCGAGCAAGCCTGGTTTGGCCTGCTCGTTGGTAGAATGTGGTTCTGCCATTGCTAGTGTTTACTCATGTTCGTTATAAGGGGCAGGAAAACCGAGTTCAACTAATATCTCAGTTTCTAAGTTTTCCATCTCAACCGCTTCTTCTTCAATAATATGATCGTAGCCAAGTAAGTGTAAAGTACCATGAATTATCATGTGTGCCCAATGCGCCTTTAGCTTTTTATGTTGCTCGGTCGACTCTTGTTCAACTACAGCTTTGCAGATTACCAGATCACCGAGTAAAGGTAACGTGATCCCGGTGGGTTTTGGAAAGGAAATGACAGTACATTGGTTGGTTTGTCTTTTCCTCGATAATCATTATTGAGTTGCTGGCTTTCTTCGAGTTCTACAATACGTATTGTAAGCTCCGCCTCATCACGTGGTGTGGCTATTGATGCACTAATGGCCTGCGATACCCATTTTTCAATATCACTTATTTCAGGTAAGGATAGTTCATCTTGGGTTGCAACTTGCAGATCAACATACAGTTCCATTAGTGTTTATTCGCCTGAAGTTCCATCTTACGATCAAAGGCTTCATATGCGTTTACGATACGCGCAACTACTGGATGGCGAACAATATCTTCGGCAGTAAAAAAGCTGAAACTTATTTCTTCCACATCATTAAGCACTTCTATGACATGGCGCAAACCTGATTTCTGATGATTAGGTAAATCTATTTGAGTGATATCACCTGTAATTACCGCCGTGGAGTTGAAGCCAATACGAGTTAAGAACATTTTCATTTGTTCAATAGTGGTATTTTGACTTTCATCTAATATGATAAAGGCATCATTTAAAGTTCGTCCACGCATATAAGCTAATGGCGCTATTTCAATGATATTTTTCTCAATCAGTTTTTCAACTTTTTCAAAGCCAAGCATCTCAAATAATGCATCGTATAAAGGACGTAAATAAGGATCAACTTTCTGGGAAAGGTCACCAGGTAAAAAACCTAATTTTTCGCCCGCTTCAACGGCTGGACGAGTTAATAATATACGGCGAACCTCTTGGCGTTCTAATGCTTCAACAGCACAGGCAACAGCTAAATATGTTTTACCGGTTCCCGCTGGGCCAACACCAAAACTGATATCATTGGATAATATATTACTAACATATTGACTTTGATTTTCGCCACGAGGCTTAATAACGCCACGTTTTGTTTTGATCGTCAGGCTTTGAGTGCCAACTTTGGCTTCCTCTAAACGTACTTCAAGTAGACGATGATTAGAGATAAGATCTTGCAATGCAAGATGAATATCACCATCGTTTAATGTCGTCGCTTTGCCTTTGATAGGTTGTGTTTCTATGTACAAGTCTTTTAATAGATCATTACAAGCTTGTGCATAACGAGATTCACCTATAATTTGAAAATGTGAGTCTTTATAAACAATTTCCAAACCTAAACGTCGCTCGATTTGTTTGATATTGTCATCAAATGGGCCACACAAAACCGCTAAACGGTCACTATCCTGCGAGCACTAAGTCGAGATGTACTGTTGTTAAATTATTTGTCAACGTTGTCAAACCTTATAATTAAGCTGGCGTGTACGTATGTACACCTAAGTTTTCAGTTTTCTTGTTTACTATATCACTTGGGCGAATGGATTCACGTAAATTCATTTCATTTTCGCCACGGATAAATTTACCACGGATTGAGTTTTTATGTACTTCCGTTATTTCCACATCAACAAACCCGCCAATTGAGCGATGGTCACCTTCAAAATTCACAATACGATTGTTTTCCGTACGGCCACATAATTCCATAATATTTTTACGTGATGGCCCTTCAACTAAAATACGTTGTACAGAGCCGACCATGCGACGTCCAATTTGCTGTGCATTTTGAGTGATTCTATCTTGCAGAATAGCTAAACGTTGTTTTTTGGTTTCTAATGAAACATCATCAGGCATGTCAGTCGCTGGAGTACCAGGGCGTTGGCTATAAACAAAACTATAACTAGTATCAAAACCTATTTCGTTGATCAATTCCATTGTTTGTTGGAAATCATCATCGGTTTCATTCGGAAAACCGACAATAAAATCAGAACTTAACGTCAAAGCTGGGCGAACCGCTTTTAGTGCTGCAATTTTTTGTTTGTATTGCTCAACAGTATGGCCACGTTTCATTAATCCTAAAATACGATCTGATCCTGCTTGTACAGGTAGATGTAAAAAGTCAACTAACTCAGGGGTGTCACGATAAACATCAATAATATCTTCATCAAAATCGATTGGATTACTGGTGGTATAACGCAGGCGATCAATACCATCAATAGAGGCAACATAACGCAGTAGTTCAGAGAAAGAACAATGGTCTCCGTCAAAGGTTGCACCTAGATATGAATTTACATTTTGACCTAATAGGTTAATTTCTCGTACACCTTGCTCTGCAAGTTGTGCTATTTCAAGCAAAATATCGTCAAGAGGACGACTGACTTCTTCACCTCGAGTGTAAGGTACTACACAGAAAGTACAATACTTTGAACAACCTTCCATGATAGAAACAAATGCAGTTGCACCATCAGCTTTTGGTTCAGGTAATGCATCAAATTTTTCAATTTCAGGAAAACTAACATCAACCACGGAAGCAGAGTCTGATTTTACTTGCTTGATCATTTCAGGTAAGCGATGCAGGGTTTGCGGCCCAAAAACAATATCAACATAAGGTGCACGTTTACGAATAGCATCACCTTCTTGGGATGCAACACAACCACCTACTCCAATAATCAGCTTAGGGTTTTCGATTTTTAATTGTTTCCAGCGACCTAATTGATGAAATACCTTTTCCTGTGCTTTTTCTCGAATAGAACAAGTATTCAATAAAATTACATCGGCATCTTCTGCTTCATCAACAGATACGTAACCATTAGTTGAATTAAGTAGTTCGGCCATTTTTGATGAATCATACTCATTCATCTGACAGCCCCAGGTTTTGACGTGTAATTTTAAGCTCATAATAGGTAACTCATCTGTAATGCTAAATACTCATGTAAACTTAAGTTATATGAGTAATAAATAAAAGAGCGCACATTTTACGCATATCATGGCTAACTTGCTACTGTTTGTTTATGCTTGAATTCAGTACAATGGACGTGGTTGATAATATAATCTAATAGCTAAAATTTTTTACCACGAAGAATCTTTATATCTACTTAATTTACAACATAAAAGCATCTTTGATAATGCCTAAAATAATAATTTTAATTGTTTGAGATTAGTCGCAATTTTTATTGCATAAGATAAATTAATAAGCCTTAAAAGAAGGAACAAAAATGATTAACAGACAAATTATCGTTATTGGAGGTGGCATGGTTGGTGCGTTAACAGCCCTGTTACTTGCGAAACAAGGTTTTGTTATTCATCTTATTGAAAAAGCGCCTGATATCCCTGATTTAGATAGCCCCTTCGATTTAAGAGTTTCGGCTTTTAGTGCACAAAGTAAATTATTATTAGAACAAGCTGGTGTTTGGGATAAGTTACCACAAACGCGTTTACGTGCTTATCATGGATTGCAAACCTGGGAACGTGGTAGCCACAAACTTAGTTTTGATAGCAAAGAGTTAGATTTACAAGCCTTGGGTTATATTGCTGAAAACCGTTTGGTGCAAGCAGTATTATGGCAATCCCTTAAAGATTTAGATAACGTTGTTCTCCATGAAAAAAGAACATTATTATCAATAAAGCAAGATCTTGAAAAAGTGACTGTGACCCTAGATAACCAACAAGTCATTGATGCTGAACTATTGATTGGTTGTGATGGTGCCAATTCGGTAACCAGGCGTTTATTAGATATCGGCGTAACGGCATGGCAGTATCGTCAGCACTGTATGCTAATAAATATTAAAACGGATAAACAACAGCATAAAGTAAATACCAGCAATCAAATTAATGATGATAGAGGTATTACTTGGCAAGAGTTTCGAGAAACTGGCCCCTGTGCTTTTTTACCGTTAGCGGGGGATAATGCAAGTTTAGTCTGGTATCACAGTCCTGAAAAAATAAAGCAATTGCTCTCTCTTAATAATACACAGTTAAAAAAGCAGACTATTGTTAGAGTTTCCTAAATTACCCTTTGATTTTGATGTGCTCGATAGTGGCGCCTTTCCATTAATTAGACGTCATGCTCAGCAATACTTTAAAGGGCGAACTGTCATATTAGGCGATGCGGCGCATACCATTAATCCACTTGCAGGGCAGGGGGTTAATTTAGGGTTTAAAGATGTGCAATGTCTAGTTGATTTATTAGTGCATAGTAGCGACTTACCTATGGCGACACTTTTAAAACGTTATCAAATGTTGCGCAAACCACATAACTTGTTGATGCAAACAGCAATGGATGTTTTCTATAAAGGTAGCAAAAGTAATCTTGGGGTAGTTAGAGCCCTACGTAAGATGGTTTTATTTGGTGCGCAACATAGCGGTCAATTAAAAAATAAAGTGATGAAATATGCAATGGGCTTATAAATCGCAACTCATCTTTATTTAAGGAGTTTTATGGCATTTTATTTTGATGGTCCAAGTGATGGACCTCTATTTTTATTTACTCACGGCGCAGGTGCGACTTCGAATTCGAACTTTATGCAGACGATTGCACTCGGATTAGCTGAACAAGGGATTTGTGTCGCTCGTTTTAACTTTGATTATATGCAAATTCGCCTCGAAACGGGATCTCGCAGGCCACCAGAAACGCGCTCCTAAATTAATTGCACAATTTGAAAAACAAATAATAGCGTTAAGCCAACAAAAAAATCGTTCTATGGTGATTGGTGGTAAATCGATGGGAGGGCGAATGGCAAGTTTGGTTGCTTCTATGAGTGATGAAAATAACTTATCAGAGGTTAAAGGCGTTGCCTGTTTAGGTTTTCCATTTCACCCGAGTGGAAAAGCAGATAAATTACGCATTGAGCATTTCCCTCAGGTGAAACAGAAACAATTAATCATTCAAGGAACAAGAGATAAGTTAGGATCATTCGAGGAAGTTGAAAGCTACCACTTACCGAAAGAAATTGAGTGGTTATGGTTAGAAGATGGCGATCATGATTTAAAACCGAGAGTAAAAAGTGGCTTTACTCATCAACAACACATACAAAAAACAATTCAACACTTAGCTAGTTTTATTAAAGAAACCCTTAGCTAAGTATCAGGCGCTGTCATATATCAGTCATAGATTTTTATTATTATATTTCCTTTTTATTTTTTAAGAGATATTTATGCTATTAATCTTTATGAAGTTCTTCGCATTAGGTTGGGTTAGTTTCGGAGGCCCTGTCGCTCATATCGGTTATTTTCGACAAGTATTTGTAGAAAAAGAAGGCTGGTTAACGGATCAACAATACACACAATTTGTTGCATTGAGTCAGTTTTTGCCGGGGCCAGGCTCTAGCCAAGTTGGCTTTTCAATTGGTTATCAGCGCGCTGGTATTGGAGGTGGCATTGTCGCTTTCTTAGGTTTTACACTACCTTCAATCATATTGATGATAGTGGTTGCAAGCATGAGTAGTGCCTTAACGGATAATAGCATTTGGCATTCTATTGTGGCTGGTTTAAAAATATTAGCCGTGATTGTGGTGATTGACGCGACCTGGGGCATGTTCAATAATTTTTGTCGCGATAAATTAACCTTATTTTTAGCGGTAGTGACAGCATTGATATTATTACTAATACCCTCGTTATTAACACAAATAGGCGTGTTGATTTTTGCGGCAATGATAGGAAAGCTTTATTTAATTGAATCTAAGAATTCAATGGTAAACCCTCAAAGTAAATTATCCCTATGGCAACTATTAAGTTTGCCACCTCTATTTATTTATCTTGCTTTATTATTGTTATTACCTCTGCTGGCTAATCTAAGTGAAAACCTTAAACAGGAAGTAGATCTATTTAATGATTTTTTCCAAGCAGGTAGTTTAGTGTTTGGTGGAGGACATGTTGTTTTACCTTTATTGCAAAATATTTTAGGTGAACAAGTCAGTGCTGATGTTTTTTTAACGGGGTATGCAACGGCGCAGGCTGTACCTGGACCGATGTTTACCCTAGCTACATTTTTAGGTTTTGAAATTAATCAAACTTCGCCAATTCTAGGAGCTATAATTGCGACACTTGCTGTTTTTTTACCTGGTTTTTTATTGATTATTATTGTGTTAAAAAATTGGAATGATATCGCCAATAGAACAAGTATTTCTGGCGCATTAAAAGGCGTTAATCGTTGCTGTAGTTGGTTTATTATTAGCAACCCTTTATCAACCTGTTTTCCAAAGCGCAGTACATAATTCGCTTGAAATGGCTGGCGTTGTACTGGGTATTTATTTATTAAAAGGTTTGCAGTTGCCTATTATTGTTATGGTTATTTTGTATGTGCTATTCGGGGGACTACTGTTATAAATTTGTTGAAAAAAGGTGCCGAAGCACCTTTTTTATTATTAAGCTTTGAGGGAAAGCTTAAAATTAGATATTTTGCAAAATCGCATCAACAGATGATTTTGCGTCACCTAATAACATTTCTGAGTTTTCTTTAAAGAATAGCGGGTTTTGAACCCCTGCATATCCTGCTCCCATTGAACGTTTGAAGACAACTACTTTTTCAGCTTCCCAAACGTGTAATACTGGCATACCTGAAATTGGTGTACCTGGCTCATTAGTCGCCGGGTTAACCGTATCATTTGCACCAATAACTAATACCACATCAGTTTCAGGGAAGTCATCATTGATTTCATCCATTTCTAATACGATATCGTAAGGTACTTTTGATTCAGCAAGCAATACATTCATGTGACCCGGTAAACGTCCTGCAACAGGGTGAATACCAAAACGTACATTTTTACCTTTATCACGTAAACGTTTAGTCAAATCAGCAACTGGGTACTGAGCCTGAGCAACCGCCATACCGTAACCAGGTACAATCACGATGTTTTTTGTCGCCTTTAATGACTCTGCAACTTCTTGTGCTGTAGTTTCGTGATGCTCGCCGTATTCTTGGTCTGAGCCTGCAGACACTTTCTTCGTTACCAAATCCACCTAAAATAACACTGATAAATGAACGATTCATTGCTTTACACATAATGTAAGAAAGGATCGCACCACTTGAACCAACTAATGCACCGGTAATGATAAGTAGGTCGTTTGATAACATGAAACCTGTTGCCGCAACTGCCCAACCTGAATAAGAGTTAAGCATTGATACTACAACTGGCATATCAGCACCACCGATTGAAGCCACTAAATGCCAACCAAAGGCAAGCGCGATCACGGTCATGATAATTAATGCTGTAAGACCAAAATCACCACTAACAAAACCAACTAATAAAAAGGCACTTGAAGCTAATACTGCAACATTTATCCAATTTTTACCTGGTAGATTTAGTGTCGCGCTGTTTACTTTTCCGCTCAGTTTACCGAAAGCAACTAATGAACCAGTAAAAGTAACTGCACCAATAAAGATCCCTAAAAACACTTCCACATCATGGATTGTTTTTGCGACGCCTAACAAAATGCCATGATCTAGGTAAGAGTTGAAACCAATGAAGGTCTGCAATTAAACCAACAAAGCTATGTAAAATAGCAATAAGCTCAGGCATTGAGGTCATTTCAACTTTCAAAGCTAAACGCACGCCGACACCCGCACCCACTGCCATAGCAATAGTGATGTAGCCTAGGCCTGTAACTTGTGCACTCGCAATAGTAGCGGCAATCGCAATGACCATACCGATGATGCCAAATAAGTTACCGCGTTTTGCACTTTCTTGGCTACTTAAGCCATTCAGACTCCCGATAAACAGGATAGCAAGCAATAATATAGGTCGCTGTGATTAATCCTTGAGACATGATTATTTATCCTTCTGGAACATTTTCAACATACGGTGTGTCACGGTAAAACCGCCCACAATGTTGATGGTTGCAATTAATATAGCGATAGTAGATAACACGGTTACTACAATATTGTCGCTACCTACTTGGAGCAGTGCACCGATAATAATAATGCCACTGATAGCATTAGTAACACTCATTAATGGGGTGTGTAGTGAATGTGCAACATTCCAGACAACACCATAACCAACAATACATGCCAACATAAACACGGTAAAGTGAGCTAGAAAATCAACCGGAGCAACACTTGCTAACCAGCCAAATAACCCCTGTCGCAACAACTGCTACTGCAGGTTTTATCCATTTATTAGGTGCTTTTTCTTCAACAACGGGAGCTTCTTCTTTCACCTCAGCTTTAGGTGCTCGCTGTTGCGCTTACATTGATAGCTGGAGGTGGCCATGAAATTTCGCCTCCCTTAACAACAGTTGCCCCACGAATAACCTCATCTTCAAAATCAATGTCAATTTGGCCATCTTTGTTTTTGCAAAGTAGCTTCATTAAATTAACTAAGTTAGTTGAATATAGTTGGCTTGACTGAGTTGGTAAACGACTTGGTAAATCGGTATAACCGATAATTTTAACACCGTTATCAGTAGTAAAGATTTCATCTTTTACGGTAAGTGCTGCATTACCGCCAGCAGTGTCACCGCTAAGTCAACAATAACACTACCTGATTTCATTGATGCTATCATTGCTTCGGAAATGATTTTTGGTGCAGGTTTACCTGGAATAAGCGCTGTAGTGATGATGATATCCACTTCTTTTGCTTGTTCTGCCATCATTTCAGCTTGCGCTTTCTGATAACCTTCACTCATAGTTTTAGCGTAACCGGTAGTACTTACTTCTGTTTCTTCAACGTAATCTACTTCAAGAAACTCAGCGCCCATACTTTCAATTTGTTCTTTTACTTCTGGGCGAGTATCAAAAGCACGTACAATAGCGCCTAAACTACCAGCGACACCAAGTGCGGCAAGACCTGCAACACCAGCACCAACAATTAATACTTTAGCTGGTGGTACTTTACCTGCAGCTGTAATTTGACCAGTAAAAAAACGACCAAATTGATTGGTCGCTTCAATGACAGCACGATAACCGGCAATATTTGCCATAGAACTTAATGCATCTAATGCCTGAGCACGTGAGGTACGAGGGACACTGTCCATAGCAATCACGTTAATATTTTTAGCTTCCAGTTTTTTAAGTAAATCTGGGTTTTGGGCTGGCCAAATGAAACTGATCAGGGTTGCCCCAGCTTTCATTTTTTCAATTTCAACATCAGTTGGTGCATTAACTTTAAAGATAATGTCAGATTGCCATAGGGCATCATTATCATCACTAATAACGGCACCCGCATCAGTGTAAGCTTGGTCAGAAAAGCTAGTCGCTATTCCGGCGTTATTTTCTACAAGAAAAGTAAAACCTTGCTTGATCAGCAGTTGAACCGTATTTGGTGTTGTCGCGACGCGGTTTTCTTTTTCTTGGACTTCTTTAGGTATACCTATTTGCATATTTTGCATAGTCAGGTCCGTGATTGCTTAGTTATAATTAAAGGGTATTGATTTTACTTATTATTTACTAAAAGACATAGATCTGGATCATCTCTCTTAGTTTTTATGATTGTAAACTCTGATACTTTGTATCCAATTTCGTTGTTTTGTCACAATATAGAATCAAGCATTAAATCTTAGTGAAAAATGCACTCTTAGGCTAGCCCTTTAAGTCTCTAAATACATTGTTATTACAACGATAACGTTACTTAATATAAGAAAACGCTATATGGTGTTAATGGCATGTAAAAGCGCTGTTAATGCTACGTAAATTCAAGTGTTTTTTGAAATTATTTAACCAAAAACTGATTGTTTGTTTCAATGGTTTTGATAGTTTTTTCATAATCAACAGCGCCACATAATTTTATAATGGCTGGCTTCCGAATGGGTGAGGACAGTCAAAGCTAATACGTTGTTCTGTTGTCGGGTGAGTTAGGCTAATACTGCCTGCGTGTAAAGCGAGACGATTAGGAGAAAGTGATACACCATATTTATCTGCGTAAAAGTCATCACCAACAATGGGATGGCCTATTTGTCGCATATGGACTCGTAATTGATGCGTACGCCCTGTTAATGGAGTTAATTCTACTAATGTTGTTTGTTTTTCTCGCTTGAGTACTTTCCATTGTGTCTGTGAACTTTTGCCTTGTTCAAAGTCGACGATTTGACGTGGTCGATTATCCCAATCACAGCGTATTGGTAAATCGATAAGACCTGCATTCTGCTCGATGATACCTTGCACGCGTGCATAATAAGTTTTATTAATGGTTTTTTGTTGAAATTGGCGACTAATATGACTTTGTGATGATTTACGCATCGCTAAAATAATAATCCCAGATGTCGCTAAATCTAAACGGTGTACCACACAAGCAGTTGGCCAAACTCTTAAAATACGAAGTGCTAAGCTATCCTTATGTTTTTTCCCTACCGGGCACACTCAATAATCCTGCAGGTTTGTTGAGTACAATAATATCATCATCTTGATAAATGATATCTATGTAAGGAGATAGGGAGGGTTATAAACAAAATTGGGCATAGAAATTCCAGCTGTAAGGTCATAAGGCTAAAAGGCGATAAGGCTTTCCAGCATTCAAGCCTTCAAACCTTATCGCTTTATTTTACGATTGTGTTGAAACAATAAATCTAATCGAATCTAGTTTTAGCTGAGTTTGATCTAATATTTTCTCAAAGTTAGCTTGTTGATCACGAATAAATTGAATTTCATCTTCTCGAATATTTGGATTAACTGCTTTTAATGCCTGTAACCTATCTCGCTCACCTTGCAATGTGTGTTGCATATCTGTTTTAGCGTCTAATAAAATATCTGCCATCAAAGATTGTGCTGTTGGAAGCGAGTTTTTAATTAGTTGATGGATTAAAGGTCGCGAGGTATTAGCAATTTTACGGCTGATATGACGATTAACAGGTGTCAATTGACGATCAAAGCTATTAAAAGTAACACTTTCACCAAGGTTTTTGCCATTTTTATCCAATAATAAACGGATAGGTGTGGTAGGTAAGAAACGGCTTAATTGCGCATTATCAGTATTGATGACTTCTACCACGTAGATTAACTCTAGGAACGTTGATGCGGGTGGTAAAGAACTGTTTTTAAGAATAGCGACAGAGGTGGTACCTGTATCACTGCTTAAAATCATTTCCATGCCACCAAGGATCATAGGATGTTCCCAACTTAAATAATGAACATCATCTCGGCTTAATGCTGTTTTACGATTAAAGGTAACCGTAGCACCTTCCTCTGGTAAACCTGGGAAGTCACTGGTTAGCATATGATCCGTTGGTGTTAATACCAAGCAATGCTCGTCTTTATCTTCCTGTTGAACACCAACAACATCAAACAGCTGTAGGGCAAAAGTAGTAAAGTCAGGTAGTTGATCAATTTCAGTAATATCATCGAGTAAATTACTTGAATGCAAAATACCACTAGAATTTATTTCCAGCAAACGATCTCGTCCCTGTTCTAGCTGTGATTTCAATTTCTCATTTTCATTTCGTGTAATAGTGACGAGTTTATCGAATTCACCATTATCATTTTCACCGGTTGCTAATAATGAAATGAGTTGCTCTTTTACTTTTTCATAAATAGTGTGTCCAGTTGGTGTTGTCTGAGTAAAGGCAGATAAACCTTTTTCATACCACTGTTGTAAATGCTCCTGTGCAGTATCTTTCAAATAAGGAGTATAAATTTGGATGTCACAGCGTTGACCGATACGATCTAATCGGCCGATGCGTTGCTCTAATAAATCTGGATTAATTGGTAAATCAAATAACACTAAGTGATGTGAAAATTGAAAGTTACGTCCTTCAGAACCGATTTCAGAACAAATCATTACCTGAGCACCACCTTCAACCTGTGCAAAATAGGTAATCGCTTTATCCCGCTCAACAAGAGATAAACCTTCATGAAAGACTGCGGCTTTAATTGCTTCACGTGTGCGTAATGCTTCTTCAAGGGCGAGTGCCGTTTCAGACTGTCTTTGCGATAATTAATATTTTTTCATTTTTAAATTGCTGAATTAGATCAATTAACCAGCTAATACGAGGATCAAAAGCACACCATGAATTACTTTCTCCTCCTTCGAAGTTTTGATACATCTGTTCTGGATATAATGCACTGAAGGCTTGCTCTTTTAACGTGCCAGAGGGCAACATTTTAGATACTTTTATTGCTGTTTTATATTGATCCGGTAAAGGTAATGCAATTGATTTCAAGATACGTTTAGGAAATCCTTTAATCGCGGAACGTGTATTTCGGAATAATAAACGACCAGTACCGTGTCTATCGAGTAAGTTACTAATTAACTCGCGTTCAGCCTGTGTTCTCTCTTCATCACTAGGCGGAAGATCATCAATTACTTTTAATAAAGGTTGTACATCCTGTTCGCTAAGTAGTTCAGTAATACTATTTTGTGCGTCATTTGATAATGGTTGGTTATCTAGGAGTTGATTCACAGCATCAACAACAGGTTTGTAGCTTGTTTCCTCTTCAACAAACTTTTGATAATCGTAGAAGCGATTAGGATCTAACAGGCGTAAACGTGCAAAGTGGCTTTCATGACCAAGTTGATCAGGCGTTGCAGTTAACAACAAAACACCTGGTGTTAGGTGTGCTAAGGTTTCTACAACTTGATATTCGCGACTTGGCTTTTCAGCATCCCAAATAAGGTGATGAGCTTCATCAACAATTAATAAATCCCATTCAGCTTCGATTGCATGATCAAAGTGTGTTTTTTTACGTAACAAATTAATACTACATAAAACAAATTGTTCCGTTTCAAAGGGATTGATTTCATCGGCATAAGCTTCATTACAACGACTATCATCAAAAATACTAAAATGTAAGTTAAAGCGTCGCATCATTTCAACTAACCATTGATGTTGCAGATTTTCAGGTAAAACAATTAATACTCGTTTAGCTCGACCGGTTATTATTTGTTGGTGAATAATCAGTCCGGCTTCAATGGTTTTACCAAGGCCAACTTCATCAGCAAGTAAAATTCGAGGTGCATGACGCTTACCAACTTCCTCTGCAATGTAAAACTGGTGAGGAATGAGGTCAACGCGTGGCCCCAATAAACCACGTAAATTAGATTTTTGTTGAGCATGTTGATTTAGTAAGGATTTGTAGCGCAAAACAAAGCGGTCAAATTTATCAATTTGCCCTGCAAAGAGTTTATCTTGGGGTTTATTAAATTTAATAAAGTTATTAAGAAATGTTTCTTTTAACTTAACTGGATCACCTGTAGCTAATGAAGTGCCAATATAAGTGATAAGATCGTCATCTTCAACTATGTCTGTTACTAATATTTTGGAATCATCATGGCTAATAATTTCATCACCAATATTAAAGCGTACTCTAGTAATAGGGCTTTCGGTAATTGAATAAAGGCGTTGCTCACCAGAAGTCGCAAACAATAGTGTCAACATACGGCCTTCAATAGCGACGATTGTGCCTAATCCCAATTCTGATTCTGCATCACTAATCCAACGTTGACCTAACGAAAATGTCATAAAATACCACTCACAAATAAAACAAGAAAATAATAAAGGCGCGTATTCTACCTAAACCTATTCATACTATGCTAATCATAAAACTATAAATTTAAGATTCCATAAAATTAGCTTATTAATGAAGAAAAACAAGTGGTGCTCGTTTATTGAGCAAACAAATTTTTTATTCAAATAAATACTTGCCAAGAATAATTCAATCCCTATAATGCGCACCCACAGACACGGCGACTAACCAAAGTTACTCACTAAGTCTAGAGCCAACAAATGCTTAGCATTTGAGTCAAAAATTAAATGATTTAATTTGTTGACAAGGTTCAAGGTTAGCGTATTATACGCACCTCGCCGAAAGGCACGCTCTTTAACAATTTAATCAAACAATCTGTGTGAGCATTGATAGGGTTGTATTTGCGCAAGCAAAAACAACCGGCGCTAGATGAATCGCGAAGCGAATCATCGGTAAGCCGGTTTCAAAATAGTCCTTCGGGACAAAAAGAATCAATATCAATGACACACGAATTAATTCATTAATTCAGAATAACATTGTACTTCGGTACATAGTTTTAGTCAGTAATATTGAGTCAGGTTGCCTTCTTCTTCGAAGAAAACAACCACATTAAACTTTAAATTGAAGAGTTTGATCATGGCTCAGATTGAACGCTGGCGGCAGGCTTAACACATGCAAGTCGAACGGTAACAGGAATAGCTTGCTATTCGCTGACGAGTGGCGGACGGGTGAGTAATGCTTGGGAACATGCCTTTACGTGGGGGACAACAGTTGGAAACGACTGCTAATACCGCATAATGTCTTCGGACCAAAGCAGGGGACCTTCGGGCCTTGCGCGTAAAGAGTGGCCCAAGTGGGATTAGCTAGTTGGTAAGGTAATGGCTTACCAAGGCAACGATCCCTAGTTGGTCTTAGAGGATGACCAGCCACACTGGAACTGAGACACGGTCCAGACTCCTACGGGAGGCGGCAGTGGGGAATATTGCACAATGGGGAAACCCTGATGCGGCCATGCTGCGTGTGTGAAGAAGGCTTTCGGGTTGTAAAGCACTTTCAGTGGGGAGGAAAGGGTATTAGTTAATAACTGATATCTGTGACGTTACCCACAGAAGAAGCACCGGCTAACTCCGTGCCAGCGACCGCGGTAATACGGAGGGTGCGAGCGTTAATCGGAATTACTGGGCGTAAAGCGCGCGTAGGTGGTTAATTAAGTCAGATGTGAAAGCCCCGGGCTCAACCTGGGAACGGCATTTGAAACTGGTTAACTAGAGTTTTGTAGAGGGTGGTAGAATTTCAGGTGTAGCGGTGAAATGCGTAGAGATCTGAAGGAATACCAGTGGCGAAGGCGACCACCTGGACAAAGACTGACACTGAGGCGCGAAGGCGTGGGGAGCAAACGGGATTAGATACCCCGGTAGTCCACGCAGTAAACGATGTCTATTAGAAGTTTGTGGCTATATGCCGTGGGTTTCAAAGCTAACGCATTAAATAGACCGCCTGGGGAGTACGGTCGCAAGGTTAAAACTCAAATGAATTGACGGGGGCCCGCACAAGCGGTGGAGCATGTGGTTTAATTCGATGCAACGCGAAGAACCTTACCATCCCTTGACATCCAGAGAATCACCAAGAGATTGATGAGTGCCTTCGGGAACTCTGAGACAGGTGCTCGCATGGCTGTCGTCAGCTCGTGTTGTGAAATGTTGGGTTAAGTCCCGCAACGAGCGCAACCCTTATCCTTACTTGCCAGCGGGTTATGCCGGGAACTTTAGGGAGACTGCCGGTGATAAACCGGAGGAAGGTGGGGACGACGTCAAGTCATCATGGCCCTTACGGGATGGGCTACACACGTGCTACAATGGCAAATACAAAGGGTTGCTAACCTGCGAGGGTATGCGAATCTCATAAAGTTTGTCGTAGTCCGGATCGGAGTCTGCAACTCGACTCCGTGAAGTTGGAATCGCTAGTAATCGTGGATCAGAATGCCACGGTGAATACGTTCCCGGGCCTTGTACACACCGCCCGTCACACCATGGGAGTGGGTCGCACCAGAAGTCATTAGCTTAACCTTTCGGGGATGGCGATGACCACGGTGTGGTTCATGACTGGGGTGAAGTCGTAACAAGGTAGCCCTAGGGGAACCTGGGGCTGGATCACCTCCTTACGTAAAGAAACTGCTATTAGTGCCCACACAGATTGTTTGATTAGAATGATAAAGCGCAGAAGAAGTCTTATGTCCCCATCGTCTAGAGGCCTAGGACACCGCCCTTTCACGGCGGTAACAGGGGTTCAAATCCCCTTGGGGATACCAAGACACCGAATGGAAAAAGGTTATTAACCTTTTCTTATTATCACTAAATGATAATGAAAGAGAAACACTCTCTAAGTACAAATACTTATAAAGTGTTTTTTAAACACTGCTCTTTAACAATTAGGAAAGCTGATAAAGTTCTTATTTATCGCACAATAACAATGACACTTAGGTGTTGATTGGTGTGATGAATATAAACGAAATCTTACGTTTCATTTATGAAATGTAAATTGTTCTCAATTATTAAAACTTAGGTTTTAGTAATTGTAATCAAGCAAAATAAAAAACAGCTGTAATTCACGTAAGTGATTTACAGTTTGTACGTATCCTGAATGAACAAAACAACGTTCATTCTCGGTGCACGAAAAACGAATGTGTTTTTCATAGTAAAATATGAGGATCGCAAGCGTCTTGGAAACAACATACAGACAATAAGTTTTTTTAAAATTCTTAGAATTTGTATGGTTAAGTGAATAAGCGTGCACGGTGGATGCCTAGGCAATTAGAGGCGATGAAGGACGTGGTAATCTGCGATAAGTCCAGGGGAGTTGATAACAAGCGTTATATCCTGGAATCTCCGAATGGGGCAACCCGGCACTTAGTGTCATCTGTATGTGAATACATAGCATATGGAAGCGAACGAGGGGAACTGAAACATCTAAGTACCCTTAGGAAAAGAAATCAACCGAGATCCCGAAAGTAGCGGCGAGCGAAATCGGGCCAGCCCTTAAGCTAGATAAAAGTTAGTGGAATGCTCTGGAAAGTGCAACGGTACAAGGTGATAGTCCTGTACACAAAAACTTCTACTTAGTGAAAACGAGTAGGTCGGGACACGAGAAATCCTGACTGAATATGGGGGGACCATCCTCCAAGGCTAAATACTCCTAATTGACCGATAGTGAACCAGTACCGTGAGGGAAAGGCGAAAAGAACCCCTGTGAGGGGAGTGAAATAGAACCTGAAACCGTGTACGTACAAGCAGTAGGAGCCGACTTAGTTCGGTGACTGCGTACCTTTTGTATAATGGGTCAACGACTTAATTTCAGTAGCAAGGTTAACCATTTAGGGGAGCCGTAGGGAAACCGAGTCTTAACTGGGCGAATAGTTGCTGGGATTAGACCCGAAACTTGGTGATCTAGCCATGAGCAGGTTGAAGGTTGAGTAACATCAACTGGAGGACCGAACCCACTAATGTTGAAAAATTAGGGGATGACTTGTGGCTGGGGGTGAAAGGCCAATCAAACCAAGAGATAGCTGGTTCTCCTCGAAAGCTATTTAGGTAGCGCCTCATGTATCACTGTTGGGGGTAGAGCACTGTTTAGGCTAGGGGGTCATCCCGACTTACCAACCCTATGCAAACTCCGAATACCAACAAGTGCAATCATGGGAGACACACGGCGGGTGCTAACGTCCGTCGTGGAAAGGGAAACAACCCAGACCGCCAGCTAAGGTCCCAAAGTATATGTTAAGTGGGAAACGATGTGGAAAGGCTTAGACAGCTAGGATGTTGGCTTAGAAGCGACCATCATTTAAAGAAAGCGTAATAGCTCACTAGTCGAGTCGGTCTGCGCGGAAGATTTAACGGGGCTAAACATATCACCGAAGCTCGCGGACGCGTATTTATACGCGTGGTAGAGGAGCGTTCTGTAAGCCGTCGAAGGGAAAGGTGTAAACCATCCTGGAGGTATCAGAAGTGCGAATGTTGACATGAGTAACGATAAGGGAGGTGAAAAACCTCCCCGCCGGAAGACCAAGGGTTCCTGTCCAACGTTAATCGGGGCAGGGTGAGTCGACCCCTAAGGCGAGGCCGAAAGGCGTAGTCGATGGGAAACGGGTTAATATTCCCGTACCCTTTATTATTGCGATGGGAGGACGGAGAAGGCTAGGTGGGCCTGGCGATGGTTGTCCAGGTTCAAGTGTGTAGGTAGGTGACTTAGGTAAATCCGGGTCACTATATACTGAGACACGATGTCGAGGTACTAAGGTACTGAAGTCATCGATGCCATACTTCCAGGAAAAGTCTCTAAGCTTCAGATAATAAAGGATCGTACCCCAAACCGACACAGGTGGTCAGGTAGAGAATACCAAGGCGCTTGAGAGAACTCGGGTAAAGGAACTAGGCAAAATGGTACCGTAACTTCGGGAGAAGGTACGCCTTTGACGGTGATGAGACTTGCTCTCTAAGCTGTTAGAGGCCGAAGATACCAGATGGGCGCAACTGTTTATTAAAAACACAGCACTGTGCTAAATCGCAAGATGACGTATACGGTGTGACGCCTGCCCGGTGCCGGAAGGTTAATTGATGGGGTTAGACTTATGTCGAAGCTCTTGATCGAAGCCCCGGTAAACGGCGGCCGTAACTATAACGGTCCTAAGGTAGCGAAATTCCTTGTCGGGTAAGTTCCGACCTGCACGAATGGCGTAATGATGGCCATGCTGTCTCTACCCGAGACTCAGTGAAGTTGAAATCGCAGTGAAGATGCTGTGTACCCGCGGCTAGACGGAAAGACCCCGTGAACCTTTACTACAGCTTAGCAGTGAACTTAGAGCCTACATGTGTAGGATAGGTGGGAGGCATTGAAGACAGGTCGCTAGATTTGTTGGAGCCAACCTTGAAATACCACCCTTGTATGTTTTGAGTTCTAACCATGGCCCCTGAATCGGGGTTTGGGACACTGTTTGGTGGGTAGTTTGACTGGGGCGGTCTCCTCCCAAAGCGTAACGGAGGAGTACGAAGGTTGGCTAATCACGGTCGGACATCGTGAGGTTAGTACAATGGTATAAGCCAGCTTAACTGCGAGACAGACACGTCGAGCAGGTACGAAAGTAGGTCATAGTGATCCGGTGGTTCTGAATGGAAGGGCCATCGCTCAACGGATAAAAGGTACTCCGGGGATAACAGGCTGATACCGCCCAAGAGTTCATATCGACGGCGGTGTTTGGCACCTCGATGTCGGCTCATCACATCCTGGGGCTGAAGTCGGTCCCAAGGGTATGGCTGTTCGCCATTTAAAGTGGTACGCGAGCTGGGTTTAGAACGTCGTGAGACAGTTCGGTCCCTATCTGCCGTGGGCGTTTGAGAATTGAGAGGAGGCGCTCCTAGTACGAGAGGACCGGAGTGGACGAACCGCTGGTGTTCGGGTTGTCATGCCAATGGCATTGCCCGGTAGCTACGTTCGGAATCGATAACCGCTGAAAGCATCTAAGCGGGAAGCGAGCCTCAAGATGAGTTCTCACTGGAGATTTAATCTCCCTAAAGGGCCGTTGGAGACTACAACGTTGATAGGCAAGGTGTGTAAGTGCGGTAACGTATTGAGCTAACTTGTACTAATTACCCGTGAGGCTTAACCATACAAACTCTAAGCATTTTGAGTGTTAGAGATTGTTCCAAGAAATGATGATAAATCATCAATAAAAATACGTTTGTGATAGACATATTTTACTAAGATATTGCAGATTATAAAAAGAACATTAGCTTTCTTAATTAAGTTTTTGTCTAGCGACCATAGCACTGTGGTCCCACCTGATCCCATTCCGAACTCAGAAGTGAAACGCAGTCGCGCCGATGGTAGTGTGGGGTTTCCCCATGTGAGAGTAGGTCATCGCTAGGCGCCTAATACGAACAATCCCTGTTGACTCCGTCAGCAGGGATTGTTTCGTTTTACGCACTTGAAGCACGATGACCAACTCGAACATGGGATTATAAAAAGTATGCCGAAGGCATTTCATATCATGTGATAGTAGGGCGAATATCGCGACAGCGATGGTTCATGAGCGGAGGAGCTCTGCGACGACTTTCCATCGCTAGACACCTATTTAAAAAAAGGCCTGATAGAAATATCAGGCCTTTTTTGCTTTTTGAGGTTTGTAATAGTGGCCCCATCAACGTCAAACAAAGTTGCGTTAGTCCACTGGACTAACGGACCTTGCTCTCCTTCCCATTCCGAACTCAGAAGTGAAACGCAGTTGCGCCGATGGTAGTGTGGGGAAGGTTAAGAGCCTGCCGTAGGCAGAATCAAAACATGTGATAGTAGGGCGAATATCGCGACAGCGATGGTTTATGAGCGGAGGAGCTCCGCGACGACTTTCCATTGCTAGACACCTTTTTTGCTTTCTAGTGTTTGTGATAGTGGTCCTATCAACGTCAGGCAAAGTTGCACAATTCCAACCAACTTCCTTATGCCACTGGCATAAGTGTTTTTCTTCCATTCTCCACTGGACTAACGGACCTTGCGCTCCTTCCCAGTCAGAACTCAGAAGTGAAACGCAGTTGCGCCGATGGTACTTAGTTGCATCTTGTTTCCTTGAACCTTGTTCAAGGGACTGCAATGCAAAAGGGTTTCCCCATGTGAGAGTAGGGCGAATATCGCGACAGCGATGGTTTATGAGCGGAGGAGCTCCGCGACGACTTTCCATCACCAAGCGCCTAATACGAATAATCCCTGTTGACTTTGTCAGCAGGGATTTTTTCGTTATTACTTCTTTAAATATTTTGATAAATAACCATTTTGATATTCCTTCACTGGTTGTTTCACAGAAAACTAAAATTTTAAAAATATTTAATATTCCCACCTTGAAATGTTTATTCCAAGCCCCATCTATCTTGTATTGTTTAATATTACCAATCAACAAAAGAGAAAGAAATATTATGGAACATCAACAAAATCATACTTTTAGTGCCGATACGGGTAAACTTCTTAAATTAATGATCCACTCTTTATACTCTAATAAAGAGATTTTTCTTCGTGAACTTGTTTCTAATGTCGCCGATCTTGCTGATAAGTTACGTTTTAAAGCACTTTCTGATGGTACTCTGTTTGAAAATGAAGCAGACCTTCGTGTTCGTTTGAGTTTTGATGCAGAAGCTAAAACAGTAACTATTAGTGATAATGGTATTGGTATGACGCGTGATGAAGTGATTGAACATTTAGGTACAATTGCTAAATCTGGTACAAGTGACTTCTTCGAGCAACTTTCTGGTGATCAAGCAAAAGACTCTCAATTGATTGGCCAGTTTGGTGTTGGTTTCTATTCTGCATTTATTGTTGCTGATAAAGTAACTGTTAATACACGTAAAGCAGGTGAAGATGCATCAACAGGTACTTGTTGGCAGTCATCTGGTGAAGCTGATTACAGCGTTGCCGATATCGAAAAAGCGGATCGTGGTACTGAAATAATTCTGCATCTTCGTGAAGAAGAAAGTGAATTTTTAAATGATTACAAACTTCGTTCTATTGTTTCAAAATACTCAGATCACATCAGCATTCCTGTTGAAATGTTTGTTGAAGAGGTTGCTGAAGTTGAAAATGAAGAAGGTGAGAACACACCTGCTGTTCCTGCACATTGGGAAGCAATTAATAAAGCAACTGCATTATGGAGCTGTGCTAAATCAGAGCTTAATGATGAACAGTACCAAGAGTTTTACAAGCATATTGCAAATGACTTCGAAAACCCATTAACTTGGAGTCACAACAAAGTTGAAGGTGAGCAAGAATATACTAGCCTTTTATATATTCCTAAGCGTGCTCCATTTGATATGTGGAACCGTGAAAAAGCACACGGCTTAAAACTTTACGTTCAACGTGTTTTCATTATGGATGATGCAGAGCAGTTCATGCCGACTTACCTGCGTTTTGTGAAAGGTGTTTTAGACTCAAATGACTTACCATTAAATGTATCACGCGAAATATTACAAGATACACGTACTACGGGTAAATTACGTAGCGCTTGTACTAAACGTGTTCTTTCTATGCTAACTAAGTTTGCTAAAAATAATGAAGAAGAATATAACGCATTCTGGAAAGAGTTCGGTCAAGTTCTAAAAGAAGGCCCTGCTGAAGACGCTGGTAATAAAGAGAAGATTGCTAAGTTATTCCGTTTCTCTTCAACTGAAACTGATGTCGCGACTCAAACTGTATCTTTAGACGACTATATTAGCCGTATGAAAGAAGAACAGGATAAAATTTACTACATTACTGCTGATAGTTTTAATGCGGCTAAAAATAGCCCTCATCTTGAAATTTTACGTAAAAAAGGCGTAGAAGTTTTATTATTAAGTGACCGTGTTGATGAGTGGTTATTAAGCCATTTACCTGAATATGACGGTAAAAAATTCACTTCAGTTACACAGGGTGATTTAGATCTTGGTAAACTTGACAGTGAAGAAGATAAAAAAGAGCAAGAAAAACAAGAAACTGAATTCGCAAGTTTCATTAAACGTGTTAAAGAAGTATTAGGTGATAAAGTAAAAGATGTGCGTTTAACACATCGTTTAACTTCAACACCTTCTTGTATTGTTGCAGACAGTGATGATATGAGTACTCAAATGGCAAAACTTATGGCTCAAATGGGACAAGCTGTTCCTGAAAGTAAGCCAATATTTGAATTAAACCCTGAGCACGTGATGGTTGTTAAATTAGCAGATATGGCTGATGAAGAGTTATTTGCACAGTGGACTGAGTTATTACTTGAGCAAGCAGTGTTATCGGAAAAAGGCAGTTTAGATGATCCATCTGAATTTGTTGGCCGAATTAATAAATTACTTCTAGCTTAATCGCTCAAAATTGAAACAAAGGCCAGCTAAATGCTGGCCTTTTACGTTGTAATTATTGAGAAAAATGCATTAAACGTGTAAATTTCTTTTTCATTTAAAAAATACAAAAGGATGTAAGTATGCGCATTATCTTATTAGGTGCTCCAGGCGCTGGTAAAGGTACACAAGCTCAATTCATGATGGACAAATATGATATCCCACAAATCTCAACGGGTGACATGTTACGTGCAGCTGACCAAAGCGGGTACTGAACTAGGCTTAAAAGCAAAAGAGTTAATGGACGCAGGACAACTTGTTTCTGATGAATTAATTATTGGTTTGGTTAAAGAACGTATTGCTCAGGAAGATTGTGCAAAAGGTTTCTTACTTGATGGTTTCCCTCGCACTATTCCACAGGCAGATGCGATGAAAGAAGCCGGTGTCATTGTAGATTTCGTGCTTGAATTTGATGTACCAGATGAAGAAATTGTTAAACGCATGGCTGGGCGTCGTGTGCATTCTGGTTCTGGTCGTACTTACCATATCGTTTATAATCCGCCTAAAGTAGAAGGTAAGGATGATGTAACGGGTGATGACTTAGCTATTCGTCCTGATGATGAAGAAGCGACTGTACGTAAACGTCTGGAAATTTATCATGCACAGACAGCACCTTTAATTGCTTATTACCAAAAAGAGGCAGAGCAAGGTAATGGTGCGCATCACAAGTTTGATGGTACTAAAGCAGTTGATGTTATCAGTGCTGAGTTAGCTAACATTCTTGGTTAAGTTAAGTATTACCAAGACTATTCTTTATTAGGGGCTTAAGGCCCCTTTTTTAATGCCAGAATTAAAAGTTCACATAAAAAATGATAAAAACCAGTTTTAGTGAACTGTTTTGTATTCCAGTTCGTAACCAAGATGGCGTTTAACTATTCATTATTCTACAATAAATGAATTCGCTTTTATTTTCTTTTTCAACGGATGACTTATTCAATATGAACAAAAAACATGCAGTTATACTGGTTAATTTAGGTACGCCTGAGCAGGATGATGTAAAAAGTGTTAAGGCTTTTCTAAAACAATTTTTATCAGATAAGCGTGTTGTGGATTTACCTAGAATACTTTGGCTTCCACTCTTAAATGGAATTATTCTTCCATTCAGATCTAAAAAAGCGACTAAAGCCTATAAAAAAATTTGGACGCCTGAAGGTTCGCCATTACGAATTTATACTGAGCGTCTAGTTGAAAAACTTGGAATCGAACTAGAAAAGCATGAGGTGATTAGTGAGTTTGCAATGACCTATGGTAAACCTAGTATTGCTGACACAATTAATAAATTAGAAAAGCAGGGCATTACAGACTTAACAATTATTCCGCTTTATCCTCAATTCTCTGTTTCAACAACGGCTCCTGTTTTTGACCAAATTTCTGATTTAGTGAAAAGGAAGAACAACTTTCCTGCAATTAACTTTAAAAGTAATTATTATGATCACCCTTTATTCATTGATGCTCTCTGTCAATCGATTAAAAATCAATGGAAAAAAACGGGACAATCGGAGAAACTTGTTTTTTCTTTTCATGGTATTCCTAAACGGTATGTAAAAAACGGTGACCCTTACCAGTCTCATTGTGAACGTACAACTGAATTAGTAGTTAAACAACTTGGTTTAACAGAGTCGCAGTACTTACTAGCTTATCAATCACGCTTTGGTAAAGAAGAGTGGTTGACGCCTTATGTTGATTTGGAGCTTGAAGCCTTAGCTAAATCTGGTTGTGCTTCAATTGATGTATTGTGTCCTGCATTTGCAACCGATTGCTTAGAAACACTTGAAGAAATGGCTTTAGAGAACAAAGAGTTATTTCTAGAGGCAGGTGGGAAATCATTTAATTATATCCCCTGCTTAAATGATGATGATAATCAGGTGGCATTGATGAAACAACTTACAATTGAGAAATAATGAAACTGATTATATTCGCTTTTTTGTTTTCTATTAAGTGCTTGTTCAAGCCGAACTGAAAAAGCACCTATTAGTAAATCAACTAATACAAAGTCAGTTGTTCAAAAGTCAGTTCAGCAAAATAAAGGCATTAACGAATTAATAATAGAAGATCCTACTGATAATCCGATGCAAGAGGATCAATTATTATTTTATTTATTAAGAAGCTCTTTTTCTAATTGGCAGGGAACACCTTACCGCTTAGGTGGAAACTCTAAGCGGGGAATTGATTGTTCTGCCTTTATTAAGAATGTATATGCTGAAAGCTTTAATATTCATCTGCCTCGTACAACCAAATATCAATCTGAGGCTGGTTACCTAGTTTATAGAGATGAATTAGAAATTGGTGATCTGGTTTTTTTAAAACAGGTTGGAATATTCGTCATGTAGGTATTTATATGGGGAATAATGAATTTATTCATGCCTCAACCAGTCAAGGTGTGATCACCTCATCGCTTGATAATAGTTATTGGACTTCAAAATATTGGCAAGCGAGGCGTATTTTATAGGATTAAATAGTGATTCTTATTAAGTCGAAGGAGTTTATCAAAATACTGACTCCTTCAACTTGTTGTTGTCTAAATTGTGTACCAATAACCTTTATTAATTAATAAAGTAAATAAATCTAGGGCAAGTGGATTGTCATTAATGACAGAGAGTAACTCACTGGCCACTTCATCTTGGTCACATAATAATTGTCCTAACTCGCTACATTCATGAAAATCATACTGCTCGCCATTAATAAAAATAAGCGAAGGGTTTTGTTCAAAATACATCGTTCGTAGTCCGCCTAAACGAATAAACTGAGCACCTTCGTTTAATGCATCTATTACATGTTCATTACTATGTGGCGACTCTGGTGGAGCTAGATCCAAGTCGTGTTTGGCTTCACTGAGCATTTTACCAAGCCAAGGAATTAACTGCTCTGGTGTTGCACAGTTTGCTAGCATTACTCGATGTAATTCTTCTAATTCTTGTGTTTCTATTTGTCCAGATTTCTCTCTTAATTGCATACTTCTGTCAGTATAACGCTCTGCATTTTCATTAGTATCTATCAAGTGGTCAGCGAAGCTACTGAGCAAATCATTTTGATCTGGCGCTCGAAAGCCAACACTGTAATTCATTGATGGTTCAATGGCATAACCTTCGTGGGGAAAACCAACAGGAATATATAAAATGTCTCCTGGTTCGAGTTCGACGTCAATGATGGCATCAAAGTGTTCACAATGCTTTAGTGCACCATGTGCGGCGAATTCTTTGAGGCTCTGCTTAGCACCGACTCGCCAATGGCGTTTTCCTAATCCTTGGATAATAAACACATCATAATTGTCAATATGAGGCCCAACACCACCTTTTGGAGTAGAATAACTAATCATCAAATCATCGATGCGCCAGTTTGGTATGAAACGAAAAGGACGTATTAGTTGTTGCGCATCTTCGTGCCAATTATCTACTGCTTGAATTAATAAGGTTGCTCCATCCGCATCTAATTTTTCAAAGCTTTCAAAGGGACCACATTCTGCTTGCCATTGATCTTTTTGATCACGATAAACAAGACGACTTTCTATTTCTTCTTCCATTGCTAAACCGGCAATTTCATCAGGTAAAATAGGATCACTAAAATCACTGAAGCCTTGTTTGATTACAGTGGGCTTTTTTTGCCAATAAGTATCAAGAAAGTCGTTTATGTCTAGATTAAGTTCGTACATAGGAAGCCTCTGGAGAATAGTGTAAAGGGCTGGGGTGCTTTAAAAGCCTAATAGTAGTAATGGTATCATATTCACTAGGATCTACTCCCGTTATCACATCAAAATGTAACAATCAGAAGGTTGGATAATCAATAAATAAACATTAAATAGACTATTTATGGTTTATTTTTAACCTTTTAATTTTTCCCTAAGAAAATATTCTTTTGTTTAAAAATAAAATTTGATTTAGACGTCTAGATGGCTTAGCATGCGCTGGTGTGATATATATCACTTCTCAATGATTAATGGATTAATCATTCAATTCAGGAAATCGAATGATTCAAATAAAAAATGTAAACAAGGTTTTTTATCAGGGAGAAAAAGTGATTAATGCACTTTCTGATATTAACTTAACGATAAATCAGGGCCGTATTTTTGGTGTCATTGGGTCATCTGGCGCAGGAAAAAGCACATTAATACGTTGTGTAAATCTATTAGAGCGACCAACAGAGGGCGCCGTAATAGTTGATGGTGTAGATTTAACGCAACTTTCAAAGCAACAGTTAGCACAAACTCGCCGTAAAATAGGCATGATTTTTCAGCACTTTAATTTATTATCTTCGCGCTCTGTTTTTAATAACGTTGCCTTGCCTTTAGAGCTTGCTGGTATGGCCAAAAGTGAAATTAAAAGCAAAGTTGAAGGGCTATTATCCTTAGTCGGTTTGGCGGAAAAACGAGATGTTTACCCTGCAAATTTAAGTGGTGGGCAAAAGCAACGTGTTGCTATTGCACGTGCTTTAGCATCCGATCCCAAAGTATTGTTGTGTGATGAAGCAACTAGCGCACTAGATCCTGCTACGACTGTTTCTATTTTAGAACTACTTCGAAAAATTAATAAAGAGTTAAATCTTACTATTTTGTTAATAACCCATGAAATGGCCGTGGTAAAAGGTATTTGTGAAGAAGTGGCTATTATTGGCGATGGTAAATTGGTGGAGTCTGGTTCAGTAGGGGACATCTTTGCACACCCTAAAACTGAACTTGCTCGAGAGTTTATTCGTTCAACATTGGATCTGACAATTCCTGCTGATTATCAGCAACGTTTACAAACAAGCCGAGTTGAAAATAGCTTTCCTTTAATACGTTTAGAGTTTACTGGTGCTTCCGTTGATACCCCTGTGATCAGCCATGTTGCTCGCGAGTTCAATATTGATATAAGTATTTTAAGCTCGAATATGGATTATGTGGGTGGTGTTAAATTTGGCTTAATGTTAGCTGAATTTTTCGGCCCAGAAGAAGCTTCTGAAAAAGCCATTCAGTATTTAAAAGAACAGAAAGTGGAATTAGAGGTGTTAGGTTATGTCAGTTAATACAGTATTTACATGGTGGACTGAAAATACACGTCTAATCGAGTTATTAGTTAGCTCTTTATGGGAAACATTACTCATGGTGTTTACCTCTGGTTTTATTGGTTTTGTGGTTGGCATTCCAATTGGGGTTTTATTACATCTGAGTAAAAAAAATGGATTATTAGAAAACAGCGCGGTTAATAAAATATTAGGTACTGTGGTTAATATTGGTCGTTCAATTCCATTTATTATTCTATTGGTTGCTTTGATCCCTATCACTCGTTTTATTGTTGGGTCTTCAATTGGCACCGCGTACGCGATAGTACCTTTAACCATTGGTGCAATTCCATTTATTGCTAGGTTAGTAGAAGGAGCATTATTAGAAGTACCAGCCGGTTTAGTTGAAGCCGCACAGGCAATGGGAGCTAAGCCCTTACAAATTATTAACAAAGTGTTATTACCTGAGGCGCTACCGGGCATTATCAATGCGGCAACTATTACATTAGTTACTTTAGTTGGGTATTCCGCAATGGCGGGTACAGTCGGTGGAGGTGGACTTGGTGATGTAGGTATTCGTTATGGTTACCAACGTTTTGATGCAACAGTGATGATTATTACCATCGTCATTTTAGTTGTATTAGTACAGCTTATTCAATCAGTTGGTGATTATCTTGTAAAACGTGTTGATCACCGATAAATCATTTTTAGCAAAATTAATTTCTCTTAACCAAAAATAAAAATAACAATCAAAGGAAAATGTATGAACTTAAATCTTAAAAAAATCTTGGGTGTAGGTCGCACTTGTTTCAACCGTTGCTTTAACAGGCTGTGGTGAAAAAGAAGTTGCTACTGTTGATAATAACAAAGTAACTATTGGGGTTATTGCGGGAGCTGAAGCTCAAGTCGCTGAAGTTGCAAGTAAAATAGCTAAAGAAAAGTATGGTTTAGAGGTTTCATTAGTGACCTTCTCTGATTATATTACCCCGAATGCTGCATTGGATGAAGGTTCAATTGATGCAAATGCATTCCAACATAAGCCTTACCTTGATCAACAAATTGCAGATCGTGGTTACAAATTTGCACTGGCGGGTAATACATTCGTTTATCCTATTGCTGGTTATTCCAGTAAAATTAAATCGTTAGATGAATTAAAAGAGGGCGATCAAATTGCTGTGCCAAGTGATCCAACTAACTTAGGTCGCTCATTAATTTTGCTAGAAGCGCAAGGTTTATTAACGCTAAAAGAAGGTGTTGGTCTAAAAGCGACAGTATTAGATATTGTTAGTAGCGATAAAAACTTAGAAATAGTGGAATTAGAAGTCGCACAATTACCACGTTCTTTAGATGATGTTAGCCTTGCGATTATCAACACGACTTACGCAAGTTCTATCAATCTTTCTCCAGAAAAAGATGGCTTATTTGTTGAAGATAAACAATCGCCATATGTTAACTTAATTGTTGCACGTGAAGACAATGTAAATGCTGAAAATGTACAAAACTTTGTGAAGGCTTATCAGTCTGATGAAGTTTTCCAAGTCGCAATGAAAATATTTAACGGTGGGGTTGTTAAAGGTTGGTAATTTATCCCTTTATCATTCATTTAAAATTTAATGGGTATTAAGCTCGCTTAATGCCCATTTTTACATTTTCTAAAATACTGAATAAAACCCAGCCCAGTAATTCCTCTGTATAACACCTTCATTAAATTCACATATGAAAACAGCTTATTTTAATTAATAGGTCGAAGTCGTTTTAGTGCGCTATGAATGATTTAAATTAGTTAGTAGAAGGTCACAAGTCGCTTTTAGTGCGCTGAGCTCATCAACACTCATTTTCGATTTGCATAACATTGCAGTTGGTACCTCCTCTGCTTGTTGGCGCAAAGCCAGCCCCTCATTGGTTAAAGAAATAACTCTGATACGTTCATCTTTTTCACTACGCGCTCTTTTGATTAAACCTTTTATCTCTAGACGCTTAAGTAAAGGCGTTAAAGTGCCTGAATCAAGGTGCACTTTATGGCCCAATTCTTTGACGTTTAAGCTAGATTCCTGCCATAACACCATCATCACAATATATTGCAGATAAGTGAGATCAAGTTGTTTGAGCAGAGGTCTGTATGCGCGACTCATTGCATTATTTGCACTGTATAAAGAAAAGCACAGTTGTTTATCTAATATAAGATTAGATGATTCTTTGTTTATCGACATAATTTAACTCTTTAAAATATATTGTGCACAATATACTTGCATATCATGCTTATTTCAATTAAAGTTAATTAAACTAAGTTGTGTGCAATTTAATTGCTTGCAATTAATGAAAATATACTTTTAAGCTTAATTAACTTTTATGAAGGAAAAAATATGACAACTTTATATTCAACATCAGCAACTGCAAAAGCAGGCCGTAATGGACAGGTATCTACAGATGATAAAAAACTAGATCTTGCCCTAAGCTACCCAAAAGAAATGGGTGGAACGGGTGAAGCAACCAATCCAGAGCAGTTATTTGCGGCAGGCTATGCGGCTTGTTTCTCTAATGCATTATTACATGTCGCTCGGGAAACAAAAGTTGCGATTAAGGATGCGCCGACAACAGCAATAGTAGGAATTGGTCCAAATGAAAATAATGGTTTTGCTTTAACTGTGTCACTTTCTATTGAGCTTGATTTAGAGCAATCTGAAGCGGTTAAACTAGTTGAAACTGCTCATCAAGTTTGCCCGTATTCAAATGCGGTACGCGGTAATATAGATGTAAAACTAAGTGTTAATGGTGAAGCGCTCTAAGTGCTCTTGAATTATTAAGTAACTTCAATTCTGGATAAACTAAAGAATACAGTACTATTATTTGAAAATATTTACTTATAAGGTTGAATTGCTAGCATTAGGTGTAAAATTATCGCTGATGCTAGCTAAGATAAATTATCTAATCGCTCATTTTTACGGGTTAAAAAAAATGCGACTCCAGAGTCGCATTTTATATCTAGCGTAGTAAGTTAGACCTGTTTACGGAAAAACTTAATCATCTCATCACGTGCTTTATCATGCTCAAGATGAAAAATATCATTTGGGAAAAGCAGTTCAATCACACCACTGTCAAACATGCGTTTAACTTCATATTCATTATGAGCGACATCATGCTGAAACATATAATTCAACCAAGTTTTATTGGTATGAATAATAAATTCAACACGCATTCCTCCTAAACGAGCAAAAAATTTCATCATAGATGTTTTATCGCTAGACCCAGTTGCAGTGCCACCATATTGCGAATCATCAATTAAGGTATCAGAAATATCTTCAAGAACCATCAAAGAGTTTGCTTTAGAAGCGCTATGAGTGAGATGTTGCTGAAATGTTTTTATATCAGAAAATGAATCGAGCACTCCCATCAAACCCAACTCATCATCTACTGCAATACCTGGGTTTTTCTCATTTTTTCTTAATAATTTAAGTACTTTAGCGGCCTGTGGCTTTTTGCGTATGGAAACATAAATTGGAATTTTTTTCTTACCAACAGTAAAGCTACGACGTTTGATTAATGTTAGTTTTTCCCCTGGAGCGGGTTCAATGGATTTTATTTTATGAGGCGGAACAACATTCACTTCATTACAATAATAATCATCAAGGTTATGTTTTGAGTGCAAGAAAACAGGCGCATATTCACCGATGGTTAAATTAGGGCTCCATACATAACCATTTAGAAAGCTTAAAAACTCTGAAAATTTATTTTTTATTTCTGTTTCTCGTTCACGTTGGTCAATACTGCCTGCCAAGGTCATCAAAATAATTTTACGACGTGCTTCAAAACGCGCTTTTTGATGATATTTACCGTTAAACATAATAATTAACAGTTCAACTGGATTATTAATCACTTCTATTTCATTGGTTGATTCTATATAAGAAGCGAAAGGCGCGAGTATTTTTCCTTTAATTGAATGAATAACTTCATCCGCGGTGCGAGCATACTCATCAACTCTATCTTTTATTTCATTAAGGTTACCTTCTAAGCCAAACATATTACCTAATAAATGAAATGCTCGCTCACTACGCTGTTGGCGTAATGCTGAGTTCACCATGAGTTCATCGATTTCTTCGATGTTATTAACAGCTAAAAACTCAAATAATTGTCCTCGGAGTGCACGATATTTTGTGCGATTATTAGGGTCTTGCTGTAAGCATTTAACCCATTGGCGGGTTTGGGCAGAAAAGTGCCCGTTATGTTTGATTTCTTTAGTAACCGTGAAAGGCCCATTTTGTAAAAGAGACGTAAAAACACTATTTGAAGAAAGAACGGACATAGATACACCTGAAAATTAACGATAATGCCATACTTGATCATATTGAGCAGAATAACGATAAAGCTATATAGCATCTAAAATTATGATGGCGTATTTTTAAACTGAGTTTGAATTTATGACTTATTATTGTAACAGATTTTAGTGCTAAATCGGCATACAAGTTTACAGTTATATTAGTATTTATTTGCTTTTTATATCTAAAATCAATTCGCAATATTGATTGTTGTTAAATATTTCACTTCTTCCATAACCACATAGGTTCTTGAATCTTTAATATCAGGTAAAGCTAGTAAGGTTTGGTTAAGCACTTTGCGATAAGCTGACATGTCTGCGACACGAGTTTTAAGCAAATAATCGAAATCTCCAGATACTAAATGGCATTCTAGAATTTCATCAATCTGTTTAGTCGCTTCATTAAATCGTTCAAAAACGTCAGCAGTGGTTCGCTTTAAGCGAATTTCAATATAAACTAGCAAATTTGCATCTAAGTATTGTGGATCAAGTAAGGCTGTATAGGATTTAATAACAGCACTTTTTTCCAGCCTTTTGACTCTTTCCATACAAGGAGTCGGACTTAAACCGACTTTTTTGGCTAATTCAACATTAGAAATTCTGCCGTTTTTTTGTAGCTCTCGTAAAATATTACGATCTATTCTATCTAGCTTTATCAACTTAACCACCTTTTTGATTTAGTATAAATCTCTTTTATTTGTTTAAAATAAAGAATAATACACTTTTATTTAAATTTAAAACAGAAATTTAATGACAAAAAAACTATTGCAAAGCCCTTATACTATATCTATTCAAATATCATTGAATAACTACTTACAATCAACTTAAAAATAGTCAGTTAAAGGGAAATTATTATGCTTATCGGTGTACCTAAAGAAATTAAAAACCATGAATATCGTGTAGGCATGACTCCTGCTAGTGTTCGTGAACTTGTACAAAACGGCCATCAGGTTGTTGTTGAAACAAACGCAGGATTGGGGATTGGTTTTGATGATGCAAGTTATGTCGCGACTGGAGCATCAATCGAAAACACGCCAGAAAGTATTTTTGAAATTGCAGAGATGATTGTTAAAGTAAAAGAGCCTCAAGCGAGTGAACGTGCAATGCTTCGTGAAGGGCAAATTTTATTCACTTATTTACATCTAGCCCCAGATTTACCACAAACTCAGGAGTTAATTGATTCAAAAGCGATTTGTATTGCCTATGAAACAGTAACTGATAAAAAAGGTGGCTTACCATTACTTGCACCTATGTCAGAAGTTGCAGGGCGCATGGCGATTCAAGCTGGAGCTCAAGCCTTAGAGAAATCTAACAAAGGTAGAGGCATGTTATTAGGTGGCGTACCGGGTGTTGCACCAGCCAAAGTGGTTGTTGTTGGTGGTGGAATGGTAGGTAATAACGCGACTCAAATGGCGGTTGGTCTTGGTGCCGATGTAACTATTTTAGATCGTAATATCGATACCCTACGTAATCTGAATATCCAATTTGCAAATACAGCTAAAGTTATCTATTCAACAGTAGATGTTTTAGAGCAAGAGGTGTTAGTCTGCTGACTTAGTGATTGGTGGGGTACTTATCCCAGGTCGTCTTGCGCCTAAATTGATCACTAAAGAGCATATAAAAAACATGAAACCGGGTTCGGCGATTGTTGATGTAGCGATCGACCAAGGTGGCTGTATTGAAACTTCACATGCAACTACGCATCAAGATCCTACTTTCATTGTTGATGATGTTGTTCACTATTGTGTGGCAAATATGCCTGGTGCTGTTCCATTAACGTCAACATTTGCACTTAATAACGCAACCTTACCTTATATCATTAAGTTAGCAAATTTAGGTTATAAAGATGCACTTAAAGCTGATGAGGGTTTATTAGCAGGACTTAACGTGATTAACGGTCAGTTGACTTGTGAAAGTGTTGCCGTGGCTCATAATATGTCATATGTTGCGCCGGAAGTGGCACTGGCTATATAGTTTTAAATGGCAATAAAGAAAAGCCAATATGGTGTATCTCAAGACACTATATTGGCTTTTAATCTTTTATAGGTTAAATTTTTTAGCGTCAAAGTGTTTAAAAAAAGTTGTGGAAAATTCCATGTAACCACAACAAAATTAAACAACTCTTACTTTTTAAATATTGTTTTTAGCGCGACCTTTTTAAGCTGTGGTATTGATAATTGAATCACCGTCATCCATACCAAACTTTTCCATCACTTGTGCATAAATATCTTGTCTTGCTTGATCTGATAATTCATTAGTATCGCTGGCAGTGATTTGTTCTTCAATTAGATCACTTAAATAACTTACCATCGAGCTAATTTCTTCAGAGTCTTGTGGTGGTGGCGGAGGAGGTGGCATCCCTCCTTGAGCACTTGCACCTTCTGGGTTGGCTAAATCGCCAATTGTTTTTGTATCAAAACCCATATCAGACATGGCGGTTTCAAGCGCACCACTCGGATTAATACCGGCCTCAGAGAAGGTTTCAATAATACTTAGCGCATCTTCTTCTGTTAAGTTCTCTGCATCAAATTCTGCTAAAGTATCAGAGATTAAGGTTTGCTGTTCAGTGCTTAATGTTTGTTCTTGACTAGAGCGTGGCGGTGGCATTGACATACCAGAATTGATTGAACTAATCATGTAAACTCCTGCTTTGCTTATTCGTTATATTATTAATACTAATAGTATTAATTCACTGATCTATTTTACTGGTTATAATTGCTAACTACTTTGTTGAACATTACTAAAGTGAAACACTATTTATATCAATTTTCACTTCAAATTAAACAATTCTTCCTGTGTAAATTTAAATCTCATGGTTAATACAATTGGTATAAGTTCTGGTAACGTATAGTGCTTTTGAGTATAAAGTTCATAAAATTGACTTTATCGTCACCAACAAGTGATTTTTTAAAAACAATATGAGTATAGCAATGGATTTTCTAGGAAATGTGCAAGAAATAAGGAAGTTTGCTAAAAATGCAGGAAATAAGAAAATAAATAAAAATTAGGCAACCAAATGGTTGCCTAATAGGATTGAATTGCTTTAAGCCATTTTCTCAACTAATTCGATAGCTTGACCAATATAAGAGGCCGGAGTCATTGCTTTAAGCTCTACTTTAACTGCTTCTGGTAACTCGAGTGTGTCAATGAATTCACTCATTCCTGGGCCATCTACACGTTTACCACGTGTTAATTCTTTTAATTTTTCATATGGCTTTTCGATAGCATAGCGACGCATTACTGTTTGGATTGGCTCCGCTAATACTTCCCAGTTTGAATCAAGATCTTTAAGCATGTTTTCTTGGTTTGCTTCAAGTTTGCTAATACCTTTCAAGCTTGCTTCATATGCGATAACTGAATAACCGATGGCAACACCTAAGTTACGTAAAACAGTTGAGTCAGTTAAATCACGTTGCCAGCGAGAAACAGGTAGTTTAGTCTGCTAAATGATCAAAGATTGCATTTGCTAGCCCTAAGTTACCCTCTGAGTTTTCAAAATCAATAGGATTAACTTTATGTGGCATAGTTGATGAACCAATTTCGCCTGCAATAGTTTTTTGTTTGAAGTGACCAAGGCAAATGTAACCCCAAATATCACGGTCAAAATCTAACAGAATAGTATTGAAACGAGCAATCGCATCAAATAATTCAGCGATGTAATCATGCGGTTCAATTTGTGTTGTGTATGGGTTAAAAGTAACACCAAGACTAGTAACAAACTGTTCAGCAAATGCTTGCCAATCTAATTCTGGGTAAGCACTTAGGTGAGCGTTGTAGTTACCCACTGCACCATTAGTTTTTCCTAGTACTTCTGTTGCTTCAATTTGTTTAACTTGACGTTGTAATCGTGCAACAACGTTTGCCATTTCTTTACCAAGTGTTGTTGGAGAAGCTGGCTGACCATGTGTACGAGACATCATTGGCATAGATTTATATTCAATCGCTTTTTCTTTGATAGCGACAACAATACGATTGCAATAAGGTAGGATAACTTCTGTTTTTGCCGTACCTAACATCAGTGCATGTGAAAGGTTGTTAATGTCTTCAGAAGTACAGGCAAAATGAATAAATTCAGAAACAGCATCTAGTTCAGCAACATCTGCTACTTTCTCTTTTAGGAAATATTCAACTGCTTTAACATCATGGTTTGTAGTCGCTTCAATATCTTTAACACGTTGCGCATCGGCTTCTGAAAATTCAGAAATAATAGCATCAAGGTGAGCATTAGGCTGCATCAGAAAAAGCGGGAACTTCAGCGATACCATCTGTTTGTGCTAGTTTTTGTAACCAACGAACTTCAACTTGTACGCGGAATTTGATCAAACCAAATTCACTAAAAATATCGCGTAAAATTGCAGTTTTGCTACCGTAACGGCCATCAACCGGTGATACGGCTGTTAGTCCTGAAAGTTCCATTTGTTGCTCCTAAAGTGTGTAGGTTGTTTAAATAGTTTAGCGGTTATCTATAAAATAGTTTTCGTTTATCTATAAATAATTTTTTCATTTATCTATAAATTAGTTGTTCATTTATCTATAAAAAGACAAAATTTGTATCAGCTATCAGCTATCAGCTATCAGCTATCAGCTATCAGCTATCAGCTATCAGCTATCAGCTATCAGCTATCAGCTATCAGCTATCAGCTATCAGCTATCAGCTATCAGCTATCAGCTATCAGCTATCAGCTATCAGCTATCAGCTTTATATACGTTGTAAATTTTGTTTTGCTTGTTGGATCATTGCTTTTCTAGACAGTATTAATTGTCGACGTTTTCCACCGATTTGTCGCCATAGAACAGTTCGCTCGAACACCCGCTAGCAATAGTGCTCGAATCTTGTGCTGTGTGATCACTTGTTGTAAACAAGAAGGTTTACCATTTACCTGAATTTTCGGGCCTAGATTACTGATAATATCTTTGTAGATAGCATCTAAGTTTGCTAAAACACTATCATCACTAATTTCAAAATGATTTAACTGACGGCTTACTTGATTGATTCGTTCACCTAATAGGTTCATTGCAGAGTCATTTCGGGTAAGTTTTTCTCTAAAGCAATCATACCTACAGCGTATTTAGTGACTTGTAAATTACGTTGTTTATTTGGATTATCAAGTTGCTCAATCATGCATTTAAAACCAACTTCTAAAGATGCATAACCACCAAAGGTATCTATTGGACTGTCGCTGTCTATTGCCATGATAGATTTTAAAGAAGCCTCAAAGGCATCGATATTAGGACATAAACCAGTTGTTGCTACTTTATCAACCAGATAAGTCGCTTGTGTAATAGTCGCAAAAGCGATAACTCGTGATGGAAGATCATGATAAGACATAATTAGTGTTTCTCTTGTAAGTGTTGTTCGATAATCGCACCACCAAGGCACACTTCATCGACATAGAATACGGCAGATTGACCCGGAGTGACGAGTCGCTTGCGGGAATCAAAAATCACTTCTAATGTATCATCATCAATAGGATTTACAGTACAAGGAATGTCTACTTGACGATAGCGAGTTTTCACTGTGCATTTAAAACTGTCAGTTACGGGAGTTCTATTTACCCAATCACATTGCTTGGCGATTAAACCGTAGGAAAATAGGGCTGGATGATCTGCCCCCTGCGCGACTAGCAGGCGATTATTATCCATATCTTTGCCAACAACATACCATGGGTTTTCATTGGAGTTTTGTAATCCTCCAATGCCTAAGCCTTTACGCTGACCTAGAGTATGGTACATCAAACCTTGATGTTGACCGATAACTTCACCGGTGGGTGTGACAATATCACCGGGCTGAGCGGGTAAATATTCCTGTAGAAAATCGGTAAATTTACGTTCACCAATAAAACAAATACCGGTGCTATCTTTTTTATTTGCGGTAATTAAATCTTGTTCTTCAGCGATACGACGTACTTCTGGTTTTTCAAGCTCACCAACAGGGAATAGGGTTTGCGCTATTTGCTTTTCACCCACTGCATAAAGAAAGTAACTTTGATCTTTATTACCATCTACACCACGTAGTAATTGCGCATGTCCATCTACATCGCGACGACGACAATAATGGCCTGTTGCGATATAATCAGCACCTAAATCTTCTGCTTGCGAATTCTAAGAAGGCTTTAAATTTAATTTCTTTGTTGCACATAATATCTGGATTTGGTGTGCGGCCAGCTTTGTATTCAGCTAAAAAGTGTTCAAAGACATTATCCCAATATTCAGCTGCAAAATTAATAGTGTGAAGTTTAATACCTAATTTGTCACAAACTGATTTTGCATCGATAAGATCTTGAGCGGAAGCGCAATACTCATCGGTATCATCCTCTTCCCAGTTTTTCATGAATAGCCCTTCAACTTGATACCCCTGTTGCTGTAACAAATAAGCAGAAACAGATGAATCAACACCGCCAGAAATTCCGACGATCACTTTGGTTTGGCTATTGCCTTTCATAAAAAAACTCTCCTGCAGGTTGGGGATTAACCACTGCGGTTTATTACACGGTAAAATGGCTTGCTATTGTCACTAAAAATGTATTGCAACACTGTTTTGTTTAATGAGCATATTCAAAAAACCAGCTCGTCAATAAGACTCTCTCAATTGAGCTGGTATGAGGCGCGATTTTAACAGAAAACCAACACAATTAAACTAATAATGTGATTTAGCTAACGTTGAAAAAATTAGTGTAAAAATTAAGGCGTAAACACGTTGATTTTTTTATGTTTTTCAAGAGGAAATAGACCTATATTTTTAAAAAATAAGTCACACCGTTTTAAATTAATATGCATAAAATAAAAAAATCTTGAAAAAAATTCAAACTTAAATTATATCGTATTATAGCAATCGTTGATTTGTTAAATTATTAGTTTATTGGTTTTTTTGGAGTCTTAAAAATGAGAAAAAATAACAATTATTCTCAACAGTTTATTAACGCAAATGAAAATGATGCGGCTGACGAATGGGATGAAAATGATGATGATGATTTTGGTGATGATGATGTTGTTCATGCTCGTAAAGAACACCAGAATCACCGTGGACGAGGCAAAGGCCAAGTGCGCCGTAATATAGAAAATTTCAAAGACAGACAAATGCTTAAGGAACTGTTAGGCGATGATTATGATGATTATCATAACTTAATTTAATAGTGCCTTAATCATGCAAAACAAAATATGTTTTGTATGATCTATTCTCTTGAGTATTACCTTTTAATTAACAGTAATACTCAAGAGAAAACCTATTCGTAAATATGATAATAAGCGTTTTTTGATATTGAAACGCTTAAGATTTTTTGCAAATTTTATTTTTTTAAACAGTTGAGTTACGCTCACTGTTTAAATCACTGAAATACTCTACAAATTCAACTTCTATTCCATCCGGGTCAAGAAAATAGATATTTTCACGGAAGGGATTGTCGTTACCTCTGGAATGTGCAGAAAACCCTGCCTTTTCAAGTCGTGTCGAGAGTGCTTTGATATTTTTTATTTCAAAGCAAAAATGCGCTAAACCTGCTTGATGCCCAGTTAAGTCTCTTGATGCTTTATTAGCGTTGTCATTTAATGCAATGTAAGTATCATCATCACCAAAATGACACCAGTTTCTCGCTTTCCCGTACCATTCTGTTTGCCCTCCATCTCTTATTTTCCATTCTGGAAAGACAGCTTTGTAAAAATCCAAACTTCTTTGGATGTCCTTTACCACAAGATTGATATGTTCAAATCTAATCATTATCGACTCCTTCGTTTATTTTTGGTTTTTATTAAAACTAATTACCTTATTAAATAAAGTAATCGCTTTACTTAATTAAGTAAAGAAAAATCTTTACTTAATTTTTTGCTGAGTAATAATCTAGTTATGAAAACAGTTCAAAAAAACAGACAGAAAACGACAGAGATAATCTTTCAACTATTGAAAGAGCAGGGGGCAATGACTGCAAAAAGCCTTTCCGAACGTTTAAACATGACCACTATGGGCGTGCGTCAGCACCTATTGTTATTAGAAGAAAAACAAGAAATTCAATTTTTTGATCAAAAAGCGTCAAGAGGGCGTCCAACGCGTTATTGGCAATTAACTGAAAAAGCAAATCATCACTTTGAAGATCGCCACGAAGAGTTAACGGTACAATTACTTATTTCTGTGCGTGAGGTATTTGGTGAGCAGGGCTTGGATAAGCTAATAACTCAACGCGAAGAAACCATGCTTAGACAATATAAGCAAGCAATGGCGGGTTTAACGACGATTGAACAACGTTTACGTAAGCTTGTATCACTTCGCAGTGCAGAGGGGTACATGGCCAGTGTTGAGCAAAAGGGAGTTGCTGGTGGCTATTAGAAAATCACTGTCCAATTTGTCTGTCACGCCAATGAATGTAACAACTTTTGCCGTTCAGAAACTGGAAATCTTTCAGTCATTGTTTTCCGATTTAGCAGTCATTTCTCGTGAAGAACATATTCTTGACGGAGCAAGACGTTGCGCTTATAAAATACTGCCCGGCACAAAGTGAAAAAGGACAGCCCACTAGCCTAGTGATTTAAAATCAAGTACACTAATCGCAGGCTGGTTGGAAGCCTCCCTCGCAAAAGTGTTATCACCAATTTTAATTTTGTTTTTAGCTCATACGCCAAAACATTTTCTATTACCAATAGCGAGAAGGTAACTTTATAGGAGAATGATATGCGTATCGATCATGATAACGTCATCAACACTTGGCTCATAGAGGCCAAAAAGCTACATAAATCTACCAAATCAGCATCGCTAACCGATGCATTACCTGTTTTACGTCGTTTATTGAATACTAATGTTTTAGTGGGAGTTTCTTTACCCGATCTAAAAAAGAAAGCAGATATAATTCAGCGTAAGCATCTGTTGCATATGCTTGCAATAGAAGCTGGTTATCCAAATTGGAAAGCATTAAAAGACATTATTCAGGAAAAGTCTCAACAGGATGAGTTATTGCTCCCCTATAGTATTGCACTGAAAAACGCAGGTTACCCTACACTGTGGTTTGCTAATGTAGCAGAGGCTAAGATTTATGCAGATAGCCATAAGGGAAAGGTTGTCATTGTTGGTGAACAAGTCGCTTGGATACCTGAAACATTAAGCTAACTAATCTCAATTCTGGATAAGCCAAGCGATACCGCACTGTATGCTATATTTTAAGTGGTAGAGCTTTAGTTATATTTCGCTTCCATTGTCCAGAAATGATGTTAAATAATGACTACCGGCTGTTATTAATGAACTAATAACAGCCTCAAACATTTATTTTTTATTGCCTAATACATTAATCAATGCCCCAAGAATGATCAATGCACCACCAGTTAATGTCCAACTTGATGGCACTTCATTAAAAATAATAAAGCCGAAGAATATCGAAAAAACTACTTGCACGTATGAAAAGGCAGTCACTTTTGTGGCGACTTCACTTTGCATCGCTTTTGTTAATCCAACTTGACCCACTTGGGTAAAAATACCTACAAACAACAATAAAAAGAAAGCTTCTAGATTTGGCATAACAAAGTCATTACCTAATAAAATAAGCGAAAAGGGAAGTGCAATTAAGGGGAAATAAAAGATAATTACAGAGCTATCTTCACTTTTACTTAAGCGTTTAACAATCACATAGGCAATAGCACTACCCAAGGCACCTAACAAAGCAACAAAAATACTAAACCAAGAGAGAACAACGCCATCAGCTAGCGATAAATTAGGCATTACCATCAAAAATAAGCCTAATAAACTAAACATAATGCATAATAAAGTTGATCCTTGAATTTTGTCTTTTAGAAAGAAAAAGGCTAACAATGCGGTAAATACTGGATAGGTATATTGTAATAAAGTAGCTTCTGCCAGGGGTAAGGTGATAACTGCATAATACACACAGATTAATGCTAATGTGCCCATCACACCTCGTGCGATTAATAGTTTTTTATTATTCCCCCATACTGGTATTTTCTTCTTTTTATATCTATGTAACTAATGAATAACGATACTAATCCACGAGTCGCAACAATTTCAAAAACGGGAATGTTGTGGGTGCTTAGTAATTTTACACAGGCTGTCATTAATGAAAATGCAAAAGCGGAAAGCAACATGTAGCGCATGCTTAGTGAGAAATAGGACTTTAGATTTTGAGTCATAGGTTTTAATCTGAATTAATAGTAAGAATGCTGAGTTTATAGTAACTGAGTGGCTATCAGTTAACTTTTATCTTTTTGAATTAGAAAATTTTATTTATTGGTCTTTCTATTATTGTGTGTAGTTCTTTTGAGTTGATGAAACTATTTTTAACAGAACACTTAAAGTTGTGTTTTTTCTTTGTTAGTCAAGCTCATCCTGTCAGTTATTGAACCTAAATTACATTGGTTTCGCCTTGTAGGCGAGTCGGTGATGAGAAACCGAAACGAAGTTTCGCAGTTTGAGGAAGCCATGTTTCTCAACAGCAAGAAAAAGTAACCAAAAAGTGCCGTTCCGAAGCGTTTTTATCTTGCTAAATTAATCCCTTTTACGCACCAGTTCGGACCGCACATCCCTGTGCGGAGCCGAACTTAGTTTCGGCATCCTTGCCTCTACTTGCTAAAGGAATTAATTTATCAAGAAAAACGTATACGGAAGATTTGTGTGTACGCATTGATTTAATTTCAAGGATTAATCATTTGTATTTTGTTGTTTTATGCTATTTGTAAAAAACTAGAGACCAATGCGTATACACGATCCCCTTCCATTTTCTTGCTAAGGCATGATTACTTAGCAAGAGCCGGCAAGGATGCCTAAGCTCAGTCAGCACAAGGACGTGCTGTTTGAGCTGGTGCGTTATAAGCAATCAGGACGTGCAAATCAAAAAATGGTGGGGCGACTTTTCTTTGGCTGTTCAAAGAAAAGCATATGAACTGACAGCTTCTTTTCCTTCAAGCATTCCAGCTCAAAGCCTTAAAGCATTTTGTATGACCCATTCTCAATCCCCTCAATCGTCCAATCCCCAATTGAATAACGTATCAAACGTAATGTTGGAAAACCGATATTTGCAGTCATGCGTCTTACTTGACGATTACGGCCTTCATTGATGGTAATGCTTAACCAGGTTGTTGGAATATTCGCTCGTTCACGAATAGGGGGATTACGTGGCCAAATATTGGGTTCAATCATAATTTCGATTGTTGCGGGTAAAGTTAAACCATCTTTTAATTCGACGCCTTTTCGAAGCTTCTCAAGGTCGTTCTCTTCTGGTTGACCTTCGACTTGCACCCAATAGGTTTTATTGGTTTTTTTCTTGGGTTGGGTGATTTCAGCTTGCAACTTGCCATCGTTAGTAAGTAATAATAAACCTTCACTGTCTCTGTCTAATCGACCTGCGGCTGTAAACTTCTTTTACATCAATATAATCTGCCAAGGTCTGACGTTTATAGTTTGAGTTTCCTTCATCGGTAAATTGACACAGTACATCAAAGGGTTTGTTAAATAGGATGACTTTGCGAGTTTCATTGGTCACTACAGGTAATTGATGACGTTTTGTATTTTTGTTTTTTTTATTATAGGAGTGCTTTGATGCTGTTGTAGGTCTCTTATTTGCGGTACGTTTACCAGTTTGCTTGTTTGATGTGGGCTTTTTTTAAACACGACTTCACCTGTTATTAACTAGATGCAGGCAGTATATCAGAATCATTTCTGTTGCTGAGATGTGAATGACTTCTTATTATTAAAAAATCAGTTATTTTGACTGTTAATAATACATGTTGATCTTACTACTTTGAGTAGCGTAATATTTGAGCTCTTCATTTTGCAAGTGGCAATTTAAACATGCACATCACAAATTAGCATCATCAATAAATGAAATTAACAATGAAATATCCATCGAAAGTAGACTATTTATCAGTTTTCGCTATTATGTGCACAATAAATAACGCAATGTAACAATTTCGCAACATCACCATTTTTTTAAAGGGAAATAAAATGACCGATAAATCAGCAAAAATTATTTATACATTAACGGATGAAGCACCAGCATTAGCAACGCATTCGTTACTACCTATTGTTAATGCGTTCACGAAGGCGGCTGATATTGCTGTAGAAACTCGTGATATTTCAGTTGCGGCTCGTATTATTTCTCATTTTTCTGACTGCTTGACAACTGAGCAACAACTACCTGATTCATTGGCTGAGCTAGGTGAGTTAGCTAAAACGCCAGAAGCAAACATTATTAAGTTACCAAATGTAAGTGCATCTATTCCACAATTAAAAGCGACAATTAAAGAACTTCAATCTCACGGCTATGCTTTACCTGACTTTCCTGAAGTACCAGCAAATGCGACTGAAGAAGAAACTAAAGCACGTTATGCAAAGGTATTAGGTAGTGCTGTAAATCCTGTATTACGTGAAGGTAACTCTGATCGTCGTGTTGCAGATGCTGTGAAACAATATGCACAGGACAACCCACATCGCATGGGTGCTTGGTCTAAAGACTCTAAATCACACGTTGCAAATATGACTGATGGTGATTTTTATAGCTCTGAGCAATCTGTCGTACTAGGTCAAGATGACGATGTAAAAATTGAATTCACTAACGCTTCTGGTGCTGTAACTGTTCTTAAAGCTTCTACACCTGTATTAAAAGATGAGCTAATTGACTCTTCACGTATGAGTGCATCAGCATTACGCGCTTATTTCGAAAAAGAAATGACAGAAGCAAAAGATAATAACATCATGCTTTCTCTGCATTTAAAAGCAACTATGATGAAAGTATCTGATCCAATCATGTTTGGTCATGCAGTGACTGTTTACTACAAAGATGTATTTGCTAAACATGCTGATTTATTTGCCGAGCTAGGTGTAGATGAGCGTAATGGTTTAGGTGATGTTTACGCTAAAATCGCCAATATTGATGCGGCTAAAAAAGCGGAAGTAGAAGCGGATATTCAAGCGGTCTATGCAACTCGTCCAAATTTGGCAATGGTTGATTCAGATAAAGGTATTACAAATTTACACGTACCAAGTGACGTTATCATTGATGCTTCAATGCCTGCAATGGTTCGCTCTAGCGGTCAAATGTGGAATGCTGAAGGTAAACTTGAAGATACTAAAGCACTGATCCCTGATCGTTGTTATGCAGGTATCTACGAAGAAACAATTAAATTCTGTCGTGAAAATGGTGCTTTTGACCCTGCGACTATGGGTAATGTTTCAAATGTAGGTTTGATGGCTCAAAAAGCTGAAGAATACGGTTCACACGATAAAACGTTCCAAATCGCTGAAGCGGGTACAGTTAAAGTAATCGATTCTGCTGGAAATGTATTAATGTCTCATGACGTTGAAGCTGGTGATATCTGGCGTATGTGTCAAGCGAAAGATATTCCAATTCGTGATTGGGTACGCCTTGCTGTAAGTCGTGCACAGGCCACTGGCCAGCCTGCTATTTTCTGGCTAGATGAAAATCGCGCACACGATAAAAATCTGATTGAAAAAGTAAAAGTATACTTAAATGATCACGATACTAGTGGTTTAGATATTCAGATCATGTCACCAGTAGAAGCGACTAAATACACTTTACAACGTGTACTTGCAGGTGAGAATACGATTTCTGTAACGGGTAACGTATTACGTGATTACCTAACGGATTTATTCCCAATTTTAGAATTAGGTACAAGTGCTAAAATGCTTTCTATCGTTCCTTTGCTTGCGGGCGGTGGTTTGTTTGAAACGGGTGCTGGTGGTTCTGCTCCTAAGCATGTACAACAGTTTGTTGAAGAAAATCACTTACGTTGGGATTCTTTGGGTGAGTTTTTAGCATTAGCTGTATCAATTGAAGATATTGCGACTAAAACAAATAATGCTAAAGCAGTTGTTTTGGCTGAAGCTCTACATGTGGCTAATGGTAAGTTCCTTAAGGAAGATAAATCACCTTCTCGTAAAGTAAATGAACTTGATAACCGCGGTAGTCATTTCTACTTAGCAATGTACTGGGCAGAAGCGCTTGCAAGCACAAACAACAGATGTTGCGCTTCAAGAGAAGTTTGCGCCACTTGCTAAAGCATTAACTGAAAATGAAGCTACGATTGTTGCTGAGTTGAATGGTGCACAGGGTGTGTCTGTTGAGTTAGGCGGTTACTTCCACACAGATCAGGATAAAGTTGCGAAAGCAATGCGTCCAAGTAACACATTAAATGGCGCACTGAATGCTATTTAAGTAGTTATTTTTTATAAAAAAGGCGCTTTTCGAAGCGCCTTTTTTGTTTTTATTTTTTTGTTTTTAAGAGTGAATTAAATACCTAGTTCATCAAGTAAATCTTGGTCAATCATTGCCTCTTGATTATCGCTGTTTGTTGTTGGACTTTGATTATGCTTTTCCTGTTCCAAAATCGAATCTGCATCAAATGCTTGGCGCTCTTCAAAGTTTGGTAACTTAATGAATTCGGTTTTATCCATTGCAAGTTCCAAATAAAAAATATTATTTTTTTCGGTTGTGAAAGTAACTCTTCTTGCTTGAGGTCGGTCTAAATTAGTATCGATAGAAAGGTTGACCTGTTTATTAATGACTAGCATTTTAGGCTGGTTTTGTGTGATTGAAGTGTGCAGTTCATGACCAACTACATTCGTAAAGTCTCCCACTAACTGATTCATAAGCTCCCCCATCACATCACTAACTTCATCTGAAGTGTGAGATTTTGCTAGCTCATTAGCGGGTATGCCCATGTGAGTCATATAATTGGTATAGACTTCAACCGTCTGCTGCGCACTAAAATTGATAATGACCAGTCCAGAAAAACCACCATCAAATAGCACAAAACAGCCAATATCTGGCTTCAAGCAAGTTTTGTTGATTTTTTGTACCATTGAAGAATAGTTGATTGGACGGTCAGTTGCTTTAGTGAGTACCGATTTAATTGAGTTACACAAAACCAATAAAATATCATCGGTGGTAATTATTTTACTTCTAGCCATTTGAATCCCTTAAACAAATTAGAATATTATTTATATTTACTTTAAGAGTAGGTTAATCGTTTACTTTAGTCTGCAAAGATATCTAATTTTTTGTCGATAATGTTAAAAAAAGCATGTTTTTAGTATTAGGGCTTGTTGAGCTTTCTTTATTTACAAAGCATCGATTGCTCTAAATGATAATGTTCTTAAAATGTTTTTTCTGACTGAATAAATAATCGATGTCAGGTGGAAAGTCTTTGTTTTTCTTCGCATGTTTCATCATATCAAAAATAGTAAATTCAGTGAGTATGGCAAATTGATATGGCTGGAAGTTTTCATTGGCTTGTTTGGTTGGATCAAAGTACTGCTCACCAATTTTAATAATAGCCTGATCAAGCAGGGGATCTTGGCAGATATAACCAAGCACATAACGCTGTGCATGTTTATAAATAACATTCATATAACTATTGTAAAAACTTTCATTAGGCGTTGTTGTGCACTTAGAAAGCTCCTCAGCCGGCATGGCATGAACTGTTACTAACCTAATTTTATCTGCAATAAAGTTAAGATCCGTCAATTGCTGATGAATCGCTTCAATTTCAAGTGTGCCCACGTTAACGCCTTTCTTAGAAAAAACCGAATTATACTGAAACTTGGAACAACAATCCCGATATTTGAGGTAAAAAGTATTTGTTATTTTTTTATGTTAACAGTGATCTATTAGTCAATATGTTACGTACTCATTGAAAATACGTTATCCATCAGGTACAAGGAATGTAAACATGCTTAAAAGAATTGCAAACTCGACGGGTAACATATTGATGAATCAACAAATAGATTTATTGGATGAAGAGCAACAACAAATAAATGATTGGTTAACATTAGTTGCAAGACAGCAGGATCAGCATGCTTTTTCGCAATTATTTAAATTTTTTGCACCTAGGATACGTAGTCATGGATTAAAAAAATTTACTAATGAAGCACAAGCAATGGAACTGGTACAAGAAACCATGATGTTAGTTTGGCGTAAAGCAACACAATTTAACGCCACTAAAGGAAAAGGAAGCACTTGGATTTACACTATTATGCGTAATTATAGTTTTGATATGTTACGAAAAATACTAAGCAATAAAGAAGACTTAATGAGTGAAGATTTATGGCCAATGCTTGATGTTGAAGAAGAAACTGAGGATGAAGATCATTTGCAAACACGGCATTTATTTTTATACATGGATAACCTACCTGACCTTCAGAAACAAGTCATTCAAGGCATTTATGTTGATGATAAAACTCAGCAGGAATTGTCAGATGAGCTTTCAGTCCCGATAGGAACCATTAAATCCAGGTTAAGGTTAGCATTAGTGAAATTACGAGACATGATGGAGGAAAAGTAATGATTAAATTTCATCCAGATAAGAAATTATTAAAGGCATACAGTGCAGGTGAATTACCCCTGTCTCTATCAATCGCCATGAGTGCGCATATTGAGCTTTGTGAGCAATGTGCTAAACAAGCGCAGATAGTTGAAGAGAGTTTATCGCAAAACCTATGGCAGGATGAAGCATCTGAAAATGCCAACTTTGGTGATATGTTACAGGCGATTATGGCTGAACCTGTGACCCAAATAAGAAAACCAACTACTGTTGATAAGAATTTGGTTCATATTGCTGGTAAAGATTATCAGCTACCCAATGCTTTTAGACAATTTCAAGATTTAAAATGGTCTGGTTTTGGCCCTGTCAGTCGAGCTCGGATCATACATGATGAACAAAACGTTCGTGCCAGCTTATTACATATTGATAAAAATGGAAGAATACCTCAGCACCAGCATAAAGGCTATGAATTGACCCTTTTAATCGACGGCAGTTTCACTGATGAGATGGGAACTTATCAGAAAGGTGACTTTATATGGTTGGATGGTAGCCAGACACATAGCCCTTACACAGAAAATGGTTGTTTATGTTATGCCGTACAGGATGCACCTTTACACTTTGTGCGCGGTATGAGCAAAGTGTTAAACCCATTAGGTAATTTAATTTATTAATGAGCTATGCTGTTATAACAACTCATCGCGAATAAGTAGGTAACAAATGCAAAAAGCACCACACAATGGTATTAAAGTAGGTATCAGTAGTTGTTTATTAGGGGCCAAGGTGCGTTATGACGGTGGCCATAAGCAAAGCCGATATTGTCAAAATGTGTTAGTTGAGCACTTTGATTTTCAGCCCTTATGTCCAGAAATGGCAATAGGTTTAGGTGCTCCACGAAAAACCATACGCTTGGTTAAAGATGAAGAGCGTATTCGCGTGGTTGCCAGTGATGGTAGTTTTGATGTCACTGACGATATGGATAACTACTCACGAGAAACCAGTGCGACTTTGCATCATTTAAGTGGTTATATTTTATGTGCTAAATCACCAAGTTGTGGAATGGAACGCGTCACCGTATATCAAGCTGGTACTAATAATGGTCAACGTGATGGTGTTGGCGTGTTTGTCGCACAATTAATGAAAGATCATCCTTTATTGCCTATCGAAGAAGATGGTCGATTAAACGATCCCCTATTACGTGATAACTTTATTACTCGTGTGTTTGCTTATCATCAATGGAAATGTTTAGTTGATGAGGGATTAACGCTAGCTAAAATGATCAGTTTTCATGCACAGCATAAATATTTGTTAATGGCACATAATCCAAGTTTATATTACAAACTCGGTCCGATGCTCGGTGGCAATACTGATAAAACATTAGACGTTATTGCCGATGAATATATTACTTTATTTATGCAGGTGCTTGGCACTATGCCAACACGTAAAAGTCATACTAATACCTTGTCGCACTTACAAGGGTATTTTAAAAATCACCTGAGTAGCGCACAGCGAGTAGATCTTGCCAGCAATATCGATAAATACCGACAAGGTTTATTGCCTTTAATGGCACCGTTAACTTTAATTAATCATTACTTAGCCTTATTTCCAGATCCTTATTTACAACAACAAGTTTATCTTCACCCACATCCAGATGAATTAAAGCTACGTTACAGCCACTAGGAGCAGATAAAAGTCTTATGAAAATAGTTTGGTTTCGCAAAGATTTACGCGTTCATGATAACGCGGCTTTAACACAGGCCTGCCAGGATGGGCCTGTTACTGCTGTGTACTTTATTACCCCTGAACAATGGAAAAAACATGATGTTGCGCCGATTCAAATAGATTTTATTGAAAAAGCATTAAATCAATTAGCGAATTCCCTTGCGGAGCTAGGCATTGAATTGATAGTTAAAACTGTAGATCTTTTTTCTGATGTGCCAAACAGCCTGGTTTATTTGTGTAGGAAATTAAATGCCTCTGAAGTGCTTGCTAATTGTGAAGTTGAAATTGATGAGATAAATCGTGATATAAGCGTGCAACAACATGGTGTTAACCTAAAGCTATTTCAATCCGATTGTATTATCAATCCCGGTGAGGTGTTGACTCAACAGGGTACTATGTTCAAGGTTTTTACTCCTTTCAAGATAAATTGCTTGTCACAAATTAAAAGCCTCGATTTAACTCCCTATGCCAAACCTGCTTATAACAACCTGATACTTGAACAAGATGAACTAATAACTCTTAGTCCACCGACCATATCTATTGAGTTACCGAAAAAAGACAGTAGTACTTGGCAGGCCTCTGAAGATGCGGCACAAGCCCATTTAAGCAAGTTTTTAGATGAGCAAGTAGAAGATTATCATCTACACCGAGATTTTCCTGCTAAACCCGGTACCTCGATGTTGTCACCTTATTTAGCACTAGGTTTAATCAGTGCTAAACAATGTCTATACGCACTACTTCAGCGTTATCCACATGCATTAGATAATGGCAAAGATGGCCCTTCAACTTGGGTAAATGAACTTATTTGGCGAGAATTTTATCGTCATATTATGGTGCTCAATCCGCGTTTAGGTAAAGGGGCTAATTATAATCAATTAGGCAATAATATTAATTGGCAGAATGACCCTAAATTATTTAAAGCTTGGTGTGAAGGCAAAACAGGTTACCCCTTAGTGGATGCGGCTATGCAACAGTTAACTCAAACTGGTTGGATGCATAATCGCTTAAGAATGGTTTGTGCAAGTTTCTTAACCAAACATTTATTAATTGATTGGCGATGGGGCGAACGCTTTTTTAAACAGCACCTTATCGATGGTGATTTTGCTTCTAACAATGGTGGTTGGCAGTGGGTCGCCAGCACCGGCTGTGATGCTCAACCTTATTTTAGAATTTTTAATCCTATTATTCAGAGTCAAAAGTTTGATCCAAATGGACAGTTTATCAGTATATATAATCAAGCGTTATCACACTTGAGCGACAAGCAGATTCACTTTCCTGTTAATCCGATTGTTGAACATAAATTAGCGCGATTAACCGCGTTAGATTTATTTTCGGTACTTAAAAAAGGATGAGTCATGGGATCTCCACTATTAGAAAAGTTTTGTCACATCTATCAAAATTTAGATCGTGATAATCTTGATCAATTAAAAGAGGTATATAGCGAGCAGATTGAGTTTGTTGATGCAGTCGAAAAAATAAAAGGGCTAAGTGCATTAACTGCATATTTTCAGCATCTTTATGAAAACATGCATTATTGTCGTTTTATTATTAGCGATATGATCGAACAAGAGGGGCAAGCTTGCCTTGTTTGGCGAATGGAATATGCTCATCAAAAAATAAATGCCGGAGAAATGGTAACTGTAGAAGGGTGTTCTTTTCTTGTCTTTTCCGAAAAAATAGATTTTCACCGTGATTATGTCGATATGGGGCAAATGTTGTATGAGCATATTCCATTAGTTGGTAGAGTGATAAAAGGCATTAAAAATAGGGTGAGAACATGAATACCCTTGATGATACATTCAAGCAACCACCTAATCAGCCTGCAAATCCATCACAACAGTCACACTGTAAAACATTGCTATTAACCGGTGCAACATCTGGCATTGGCGAGGCTTTGTGTAATCAATACCTCAGTATGGGCTGGAACGTAATTGCCTGTGGAAGAAACCCTGAAAAATTATCACTATTGGTGTGTAATAATAATGTTACTGCTATACAAGTAGATTTAACCGAAGAATTGCAAGTTACAGAGGCTTTTTCTTCACTTCCACAATTAGATTTAGTGATTTTAAACGCCGGTAATTGTGAATATATAAACGATGCTCAGCACTTCGATGGACAATTATTTGCCCGAGTTATTAATACTAACCTAATTTCTGTGGGGTACTGTTTACAAGCTTTATTACCTAAGATTGTGGCTGGTGGCCAACTTGCCTTAGTTGGCTCAAGCGCCAGTATTCTGCCTTTTTCCCGAGCGCAAGCTTATGGTGCCAGTAAAGCAGGCATTGCTTATCTTGCTAGCAGTTTAGCGATTGACTTAAAAAAACATAACATAGATGTCAGTTTGATAAGACCTGGTTTTGTTAAAACGCCACTGACTGATAAGAATGATTTTAAAATGCCAATGTGTATTAGTAGTGAAGAAGCCTCTGATTTTATTGTTAACGGCCTTAATAAGCGCCAATTCGATATTCATTTTCCTAAGAAATTTACTCTGATTTTAAAAAGTATCGCTCTTTTGCCAGAAAGCTTTTGGCATTGGTTCAGCGCAAGGACATTACAAAAATGACAGATTTAAATATTAAAACTGATGCGACTCAAAAAAAGAAAATCGCCATTGTTGGTACTGGTATTTCTGGATTGACCTGTGCTTATTTGCTTAATCAAAAGCATGATATACGTGTCTTTGAAAGTGGTGATTATATTGGTGGGCATACTGCAACTAAAGACGTTGATTTCGATGGTAAAAATTGGCAAATAGATACTGGTTTTATTGTTTTTAATGATAGAACTTACCCTAACTTTGAGAAACTACTTGCTCAAATTGGTGTACAACGCTTAGCAACAGAAATGAGCTTTAGTGTGCGTAATCAAGATACTGGCTTGGAGTACAGCGGTAGTGGCTTAAATGGTTTATTTGCGCAACGTTCTAATATTTTTAATATGCAATTTTTAACTTTAATAAAAGAAATTCTACGATTTAATAAGCTTTGTAAAAAATTGTGGGCAGATAAACAAGTTGATAGTAGCCAGAATTTAGGTGATTTTTTACAACATCATGGCTTTACTGAATATTTTTCTAATCATTATATTTTGCCTATGGGCGTCGCTATTTGGTCAACTAGCCTGACTGAAATGAAAGCTTTTCCCCTGTATTTCTTTATCCGTTTCTTTTATAACCATGGTTTATTAAGCATCACTAATCGCCCACAGTGGTATGTGATCCCCGGTGGTTCAAAACAATATATTAAACCTTTGGTTAAGGGATTTGAGAACAAAATTTATTTGAATTCTCCAGTAACTGCCGTAAGACGTTTGTCAAAAGGTGTTGAGCTATAAGTGAATAACGGCGAATGGCAGTACTTTGATGATGTCGTTTTAGCTTGCCATAGCGATCAAGCACAATCTATGTTGAGTGATATTACAGAACATGAAAAATCCGTGTTAGGTGGTTTAAAATATCAAAAAAATGAAGTGGTGATGCATCATGATGAAAGTATGTTACCGATTGAGAAAAATGCTTGGGCGGCTTGGAACTATCACTTGAATAGCGACAATTTACGTCCTGCGACTTTAACTTATAACATGAAAATATTGCAGAATTTGCCAGAAACAAGCACCGACTTTCTGTATTACTTTAAATCAAACTAAGTTAATTGATGAGAAAAAAATATTAGCCACTTATCAGTATGATCATCCGGTATTTAATGCAAGTAGTTTAAATTCACAGGAAAGGCGTTTAGATATTTGTGGAAAAAATAATACTCATTTTGCAGGTGCTTATTGGTATAACGGTTTCCATGAAGATGGAGTCCGTAGCGCATTAGATGTTTGTAAGCGTTTTGGGTTGACATTATGAGTGAGGAAACCGCTTGTTTAACTAAAAAAACTGCAGGCTTTAAATCTGGTATTTATAAAGGCTGGGTGAGTCATCGACGTTTTACTCCCAAAAAACATAGCTTTAAATATGAAATGTTTTTATTAGCGATTGATTTAGATGAGTTACCCGAGCTAAATACACTTAGCCCTTGGTTTAAAATCAATAAATTTGCCCCTTTAACCTTAAAGGCCAGTGATTACCTGACTCATCAATCTCAATTATCAAAACAGTTTGTGTGGGAAAAAATACAAAGTTTAGGTGCACAGGATAAACCTGAAAGGGTCGTCTTTATTGGTCAATTAAGATGCTTTGGGATCTATTTTAGTCCTATCAATCTTTATTATTGTTTTGATGAAAAAGATGAGTTGATCACCTTGTTAGCAGAGGTGAGTAATACTCCCTGGAACCAACGACATTATTATTTAATTCCGCTAAATCAAACAGAAGACAAAAAAATCCACAAAAACTGATCTCAGAGAAAGCTTTCCACGTATCCCCTTTCATGGACTTAAATATGCAATATCAGTGGTTAATTAAAAAGCCCGATGAACAGTTAAAGTTACATATTCAAAATAATCATTTAACTTCTGGTGAAAAACTTTTTGATGCCAGTTTAATAATGAAAAGAATGGACTTTACAAATGCAAATTTAAGGCGATGCATTGCTTCTATACCGATAATGACACTGAAAACCTTATGGGGTATTTATTGGCAAGCATTAAAGTTATTCATAAAGGGTGTGCCTTACGTAGCATATGCTAAAAAATAAAGGGGAAAAGCATGTCATTAGAAAATGTACAAACAGTTGAGGCATTACAAGTGGTTAATATGCTTGATAAAACGGCAAAAAAAATTCTTATTAAACTACTCAATAATCTATCTGAGAGCCAATTAACCCTAGTGGATAAACAAGAGACTATTGTTTTTGGAGACAGTCAGGCCTCTCTTAAAGCGGTTGTGTATATTGATAACCCTAAAACTTACAAACGCATTTTATTGGGTGGTTCCATTGTCGCTGGCGAGTCATATATTGATGGTTGGTGGAGAAGCCCAGATTTGACCAAAGTAATTCAGGTATTAGGGCGAGAGAAGGGCGTGCGAGAAGGCCTAGAAAAGTCTTTTGCAAAAGTATTATCCTTACCTAAATGGCTCTATCATAAAGCGCGTAAAAATACTAAAGCCGGCTCTAAAAAAGAATATATTGGCCCATTATGATTTGGGTAATGACATGTATGAGACCTTCCTCGATAAAGAGATGATGTACTCCAGTGCAATTTATGCTCACCCAGAATCAACCTTAGATGAAGCGCAAATACATAAGCTTGATACTATTTGTCAGCGTTTAGATCTTCAACCCGGTGAAACCTTACTTGAAATTGGCACAGGGTGGGGAGCGTTAGCCATTTATGTCGCTCAACATTATGGTGTTAACGTTACAACCACAACTATTTCCGATGCGCAATTTGCATACGCTCAGGCACGCATAACATCACTCGGTTTAGAGGATAAAATTACCCTTCTATGTAAAGATTATCGAGAACTTGATGGGCAATATGACAAACTAGTGTCGATTGAGATGATTGAAGCTGTTGGACATGAGTACTTAGCTAGCTTTTTTGAAACCTGTAATAAACACTTAAAACCAGAAGGTAAAATGCTTATTCAGGCGATTACTATTTCTGACCAACGTTACCATGAATATCGTAAAGGTGTTGATTTTATTCAAAGGTATATTTTCCCCGGTGGTTGTTTACCCTCTATTAATATTATGGCGGACAATGTTGCCAGTAAAACAGATATGGTGATTACTGGATTGCATGACATTGGTCAGGATTATGCTAAAACCTTGAAGCATTGGTTTGAAAGGTTTGATGCGCAACTTAGTAATATTAGAAAAATGGGTTACGGTGACGACTTTATTCGCCTGTGGCAGTTTTATTTATGTTACTGCGAAGGGGCATTTTTAGAGAGAACTATTAGTACTGTTCACCTTGTTGTCGCTAAGCCTGGTTATAGAGATGCTTAACAAGTCCTTTAGTTTAGGGCCTCGTAGCTTTATGGTATTTAATTTTATTAGCTTCCAAAGTTCATGGTTAGTGGCTGTTAATATGCAACAACAAGGATTAATAATATTATCTATTATCCTAGCTAGCCACTTTCTAGTCAGCCCGCACCGTAGCAGAGATTGGCTAACTTTACTCTGTATCACCCTCGCTGGCTGTTTAGTTGATTTTAGCTTTTCTTATGTAAATGTTTTTTCTTTTAAAGATGGGCTGTTGTTGCCTTTGTGGTTAATATTCCTATGGGCTAATTTTGCCTTAACATTTCATTATAGTATGGCTTGGTTAAATCGCTTACCTGTTCCCGTTCAAGCTGTATTAGGTGGCGTATTTGGTGCACTTAGTTATTACAGCGCATACAAATTAGGGGCAGTTGATTATCCCTTTGGCGAAATGCTCACTATTATTTGCTTAATATTGATCTGGTCTTTGACTTTGCCCGTATATATTTTCATTTCATTAAAAATAAAAGATAAATATGATGAAAAAAACAAAGTGCATCCATCCTTTGCATAGAAGCTTTGTAGCGGAAAGTCTTTTCAATAGAAAGCAGGTAAATTATTTTACTTCCTTCATTGCGATCTTCTTTATCTTAATTTCTCATCACACTGTTAACGCAACTTCTTTACCTCAGCAACTGATAAAAGTGGGGGAGGGGACTATGTCCTGGATGTTTTTAGATATTTATCATGCCTCATTGTTTACTTCAACGGGGAAGTACAATGAGCAAAGTCATCCGCAGGTATTAACTATTAATTACCTAAAAAACATTAAAAAAAATAGTCTAATTGAAGCCACTGAAGAGCAATGGTTATTGCATGATGTGGATGAAGAAAAGTTAAAAAATTGGCTACAGCTACTGCATCAAATATGGCCAGATATAAATAAGGGCGACAGTTTAACTTTTCATGTGGCGGAGAATAAAGAAGGTTATTTTTATTATAATCAAGAACTAATAGGTCGTATCCCTAACGAAGATTTTTGCAATGCTTTTTTGGCGATTTGGTTATCGGAAAAGACATCACAACCTAAATTACGACGTCAACTTTTAGCGTTATGAGTAAAAATCTAGCGAATTAATGAATGGAATTAATATGAGATTACTAAAAAAACAATTTAAAGTATTCAGTTTGTTATTTAACTTATTGATAATATTTACAATAAGCGCATGTAGTAGTCCTGATATAAAAAATTATAATAATACTAAACCTGATTTTAATGTTTTACATTTTTTTAATGGTGAGCTCGAAGCTAAAGGTGTTGTTATGGATCGAAAAGGCTTAGTGACAAGGCGATTCAGTGTGATAATGCTGGGAAATATTAGTAAATCTAATGCTTTGGATAAAGAACAACTTACACTAGAAGAGTGGTTTACCTTTGACGATGGTGAGCAATCTAAGCGTACATGGATTATCACTAAAAATGATGATGGAACCTATCAAGGCAGGGCTAACGACATCATTGATGTTGCATCGGGTGAAAGCTTAGGAATGGCCTTGCATTGGGATTATGAAATGGATTTAACCGTCGAAGGAACAACCTACAGGGTTGTGTTTGATGATTGGTTATATCGAATCGATGATCACAATGTCATTAATCGCAGTTATATTAAAAAATGGGGCTTTAAAGTAGGGGAAGTTATTTTATCTATCCGTAAAATAAAATAGTCGAGTTAGGTTAATAATGTGTTTTATTGTTTTTGTGAAGCTTGCGCTTTAATTTGTATTACAATACTTCTTTTTTCTGTTTGAACATTGAGTCGCCTCACAAAGGTAAGCTAGCAAGATTATAGATCTTTAGCGTAATTAATCATAAAAAATGAATTTATATTCACTTGTCCTCTGCTAAATGGCAAATTATATCCCATATTGAGTGTTTTTTGAGCTTTTTTGTGGTCTTTTGTGCCTAAAAAGCCTCTCAATTACCCCTGTAGATAAAAAATAATTCCCCTTCTCCCTTTGATTTACAAGCCATTAACAACTATCTCAGATATTTGTGTATAAGAATATTGGATTTTATGTCGCTATAACGATAGAATACCAGCAAAATCACGCCTGTGTTACGCTTGTTATGTAGGTTTATTTCGATGGAATGGTGTTTGAGCCTTGTGCTTATAGGATGCTGTGCGCCTTATTTATAGGATCGGAATGTTAGTTTGTTAGAAATATTCTCTAAAAAATCTACTTTCCTATGGATTGAAAATCAAAAAGAAGTACCTGTTTTTCAGTTTATTCACTAAATAAGATAATGCACTTCGAAAACATTAGAACTGAAATAGTAGTACAAATAACTGCTATTTTATCTTGAAGGACATGTTTATGACTAATATAGAGCAAAACGCTCAAGGCCTTTATGTGCCGGAAATGGAACACGATGCCTGTGGTATCGGATTTGTTGCACATTTAAAAAATAGTAAATCACATGCTATTGTGACACAAGCTTTAGATATGCTTGCGCGCATGGAGCATCGTGGTGGTCAAGGTTGCGATCCTTGTAGTGGTGATGGTGCTGGTATTTTATTACAAAAGCCGCATGAATTCTTAGTGACTGAAGCGCTAAAAGTAGGTATTACTTTACCTAAGTTTGATCAATACGCTGTAGGAACCGTGTTATTCCCACAGGATGAAAATCAACGTAATGAATGTCGCGATATTTTAGAGCGAACAGCAGAGCGTTTAGGTCTTGAAGTAATAGGTTACCGTGTTCTGCCAACAGATAACTCAATGATTGGTGCTGATCCTTTGAGTACTGAACCACAGTTCGAACATATGTTCGTAACGGGTGGAATCGAAATGTCACCTGATGTATTAGAACGTAAATCATTTATTTTACGTAATTATGCAACCCGTATTTGTTTACAGTCTGTCGCTGGAATCGAAGATAACTTCTATATTAATACTTTTTCATACAAAACAATTGTATATAAAGGCCAGTTAACTACTGAACAAGTGCCTCAATACTTCCTTGATTTACAAAATCCAAGCATGGTAACGGCACTTGCACTAGTTCATTCACGTTTCTCAACGAATACATTCCCTCGTTGGCGTTTAGCGCAACCTTTCCGTTATATCGCCCATAATGGTGAAATTAACACGGTTCGCGGTAATATCAACTGGATGAAAGCGCGTGAAGCACTATTAGAAGCTGAATACTTCACTCGTGAAGAGTTGAATATGTTAATGCCTATTTGTACAGATGGCATGTCTGACTCTGCAAGCTTTGATATGGCGTTAGAATTGTTAGTACTTTCTGGCCGTAGTCTTCCTCATGCATTAATGATGATGATTCCAGAAGCATGGCAAGAAAATAAAGAGATGGAGCCTAAACGTCGCGCTTTCTATCAATATCATGCAAGCTTAATGGAACCATGGGATGGCCCTGCCTCTGTTTGTTTCACCGATGGTGTGCAAGTAGGTGCAACACTTGACCGTAATGGTTTACGTCCTTCTCGTTACTGTGTGACTAAAGATGACTTCTTAGTCATGGCGTCAGAAAGTGGTGTTGTTGATATTAAACCTGAAAACATCAAATCACGTGGTCGTTTACAACCTGGTCGTATATTTGTTGCTGACTTAGAGCAAGGTCGTATCATTTCTGATGATGAAGTTAAAAGTACGATTGCGACAGCAAGACTGCCTACGAAAAATGGTTATCAGATAATCTAGTTAAACTAGAGGAGCAACCAGTCGCCTTAGAGCGTAATATCCAACCAAATGATGGTCAGTTATTAACGCGTTTACAGTCTTTCGGTGTAAGCTCTGAAGAAGTTAGCGAAATCATTCTACCAATGTTACTAGATGGTAAAGAGCCACTAGGTGCAATGGGGGTGGATTGGCCATTAGCGGTACTTTCTCATCAATCACAACATTTATCACATTACTTTAAGCAATTATTTGCACAGGTAACTAACCCACCAATCGATCCGATTCGTGAACGTATGGTAATGTCGTTAAATACTTACCTAGGTAAAGATAAAAACTTATTATCTGAAACGCCTGCACATTGTCATAAAGTAGAGCTTGAGTCGCCAGTATTAAGTAATGCTGAACTACAAAAAATCAATGCACTTGATGATAAGCATTTACAAGCAAAAACACTGGATACTTTGTTCCTAGCAACGGGTGAAAAAGGGCGTTTAAGCAAAGCCTTAAACCGTATTTGTCGTTATGCAGAAGATGCGATACATGATGGTTATTCAATCATTATTCTTTCTGATCGTAATGCAACTTCAGATCACGCGCCAATCCCTGCTATGTTAGTAACAGGTGCGGTACATCATTACCTAATCAAACGTGGCTTACGTGCGTTATGTGACCTTGTTGTAGAAACAGGTGATGTTCGTGAAACACATCATTTTGCAACAGTTATTGGTTACGGTGCATCAGCGGTTAATGCATACTTAATTGAAGAAATGATTGTTGATTTGCAAGCGAAGAACCGTCTTCCTGCTGATAAAACTGTCGCTGACATATTTGCTTCTTATAAATATGCAATTGATGCAGGATTATTAAAAATCTTCTCGAAAATGGGGATTTCGACTATCCAGTCATACCAAGGCGCACAAATATTTGAAGCGCTTGGTGTAAGTAAATCAGTTGTTGATGCGTACTTCAAAGGCACTGTGACTCGAATTCAAGGTTTATCAATTGATGATATCGCTGATGAAATCTTAATTCGTCATCGTTATGCTTTCCCATTACGTGCTGTTCCAATGCAACGTTTAGATGTGGGTGGTGTTTACCAATGGAAGCAACGTGGTGAGAAACATTTATTCAACCCAACAACGATTTCTTTATTGCAACAGTCAACGCGTAATAAAAACTATGAGCAATTTAAAGAATATGCTAATGCGGTAGATGCGCAGGGCGATAGTGCTCGCAACATTACGTAGTCAATTTGAATTTGTGCCTAATGCAACAGGACCTATTTCAATTGATGAAGTTGAACCGGCTGAAAACATTCTGAAACGATTTGCAACAGGTGCAATGTCATTTGGTTCTATCTCTCATGAGGCTCACTCGACACTTGCTATTGCAATGAATCGCATTGGTGCGAAATCGAACTCTGGTGAAGGTGGTGAAGATCCTGCTCGTTTCTTACCAAAAGAAAACGGTGACTGGGAACGTTTCTGCAATCAAACAGGTTGCTTCAGGTCGTTTTGGTGTAACTTCATATTACTTAAGTAATGCTTGCTGAAATCCAAATTAAAATGGCACAGGGTGCAAAACCAGGTGAAGGTGGACAATTACCAGGTCATAAAGTTGATGACTGGATTGGTCGTACACGTCACTCTACTCCAGGTGTTGGTCTGATTTCACCACCACCACATCATGATATTTATTCAATCGAAGATTTAGCACAGCTAATTTATGATTTGAAAAATGCTAACCGTGCTGGTCGTGTTAACGTTAAATTGGTATCAGAAGCTGGTGTTGGTACAATCGCATCGGGTGTAGCAAAAGCAAAAGCAGATGTTATCTTAATTGCTGGTTTTGACGGCGGTACAGGTGCATCTCCACTGTCTTCTATTCGTCATGCTGGTTTACCTTGGGAGCTTGGATTATCAGAAGCGCATCAAACGCTAATGAAAAACGGATTACGTAATCGTATCGTTTTACAGGCTGATGGTCAGATGAAAACACCACGTGATTTAACTATTGTCGCACTACTAGGTTCTGAAGAGTGGGGCGTAGCAACCGCTGCATTAGTGGTTGAAGGTTGTATTATGATGCGTAAGTGTCATTTAAATACTTGTCCTGTTGGTATCGCAACACAAAATAAAACATTACGTGAACGCTTTGATGGCCGTGTAGAGGATGTTGTTACATTCTTTGGTTACATGGTACAAGGCATGCGTGAGAATATGGCTAAATTAGGTTATAAAACCATCAATGAAATGGTTGGTCAAACACAGAACCTAAAAGTACGTGAAGATATCAAACATTGGAAATACAAAAACCTAGATTTAAGCACTATCTTGTTTAAGCAAACAGGCAAAAAAGAAGATGGTATGTTTAACCAAATTGGTCAAAACCATAATCTAGAAGCTGTATTAGATAGACAATTAATCGAACTTGCTAAACCTGCACTTGAAAATGGTGAAGCAGTGACGGGTAGTTTCCCTATCACTAATATTGACCGCTCTTGTGGCACCATGCTTTCTAACGAAATCTCTAAGGTGTACAACGATCAAGGTCTACCACAACCTATGAAAGTTAAATTTAACGGTTCAGCAGGACAATCATTTGGTTGTTTCCTTGCTAAAGGTGTTGAGTTTACCGTTGAGGGTGATGCCAACGATTACTGGGGTAAAGGTTTGTCTGGTGGACAAATTATTATCTACCCGCACCGTAATTCAGACATAGTTTCTAAAGACAATATCATCGTAGGTAACGTATGTTTCTATGGAGCTACATCTGGCGAATCATATATTAATGGTATGGCTGGTGAACGTTTCTGTGTACGTAACTCTGGTGCTGAAGTGGTTGTTGAAGGTCTAGGTGACCACGGTTGTGAATATATGACTGGTGGTATCATGATTAACTTAGGTTCAACAGGTCGTAACTTTGCGAGCAGGTATGAGTGGCGGTGTTGCTTATGTCTGGAATGAAGATGGCTCTTTTGAAGCTAACTGTAATATGGAACTTGTTGACCTTGATCCTTTAGAACAAGCGGATAAAGATTTAATTGTTGCTAAAGTAACAAAACACTTTGAGCTAACAGAATCTAATCTTGTAACTGCATTCCTATCGGATGTTGAAGCGAGTTTAGGTAAAATAGTAAAAGTCATGCCTCGTGATTACAAAGCCGTACTAGTCGCACGTGCGAAAGGAGAAGCATAATGGGTAAGCCTACTGGATTTTTAGAATTAGGTCGTGAACTGCCGGGTAAACTGCCAGTTGAAGAGCGTCTAAAAGATAATAAAGAATTCGTACAAATGGATGAGTTTGGGAAGAAAATTAATGACCAAGCTTCTCGTTGTATGGATTGTGGTGTTCCTTTTGTCACAGCGGTTGTCCGATCGGCAATATTATTCCTGAGTTCAATGATGCCGTTTACCGTGATAGTTGGCAGGAAGCATGGGAAATTTTAAGCTCGACAAATAACTTCCCTGAATTTACTGGTCGTGTTTGTCCTGCTCCCTGTGAAAGTTCATGTGTATTAGGTATTAACCAAGATCCAATTACTATCTGTAACATCGAAAAAAATATCGTTGAAACAGCTTATAAAAATGGATACGTTAAGCCAAAAATTCCAACTTCACGTACAGGTAAAACCGTTGCTATTATTGGTTCAGGTCCTGCAGGGTTAGCGTACGCTGAGCAACTAAATAGTGCCGGTCATACTGTTACTGTTTATGAACGTGATGAAAAAGTGGGTGGTTTACTGCGTTTTGGTATCCCTGACTTTAAATTGGGCATGGATGTTATCGATCGTAAAATTGCGGTAATGGAAGCGACTCGGAATCAAAATGGTTGTGAATGCTCATATCGGTGTTGATTTTGATGCTAAAGAGTTACGTAAGCAATTTGACGTTGTTTTATTAACAGGTGGTTCTACGGTTCCTCGTGATTTACCTATTCCTGGTCGTGATTTGAAAGGTGTTCATTTTGCAATGGAATTCTTAGGTCAAAATAACCGCCGCGCAAACGGTATGGATCTTAAAACTGAAGAGATTCATGCTCGCAGATGATCACGTTGTGGTTATCGGTGGTGGTGATACAGGTTCTGACTGTGTTGGTACATCTAACCGTCATGGCGCACTTCTGTTACACAAGTGGAAATAATGCCAATTCCACCTGAAAAACGAACAGTAAACATGCCTTGGCCTTCATACCCAATGATCTTGAAAACAACCACTTCTCATGAAGAAGGTGTTGAGCGTCACTGGTCAATTCTTACTAAAGAATTTATTGGTGATGAAAATGGCAACGTTAAAGAGTTAGTTGTTGCTGATATCGAATGGGAAGAAGTCGCTCCGGGCCAACGTCCTAACTTTAAAGAAATTGAAGGTTCTGTACGTTCAATTCCTTGTACTAAAGCATTCTTGGCAATGGGTTTCTTACATCCAGAACCAACGGGTGTATTAGCACAGCTTGAGATTGGTCTAGATGAGCGTGGTAACGTTAAAACATCTGATTTCCAAACCACTCAAGCAGGTATATTTGTCGCTGGTGATATGCGCACAGGTCAGTCTTTGATTGTTCGTTGTATCAATGAAGGTCGTGAAGCATCACGTGCAATCGACGAATACCTAATGGGTAATACGAACTTGGAAGGTATTGCTGATTCTTTAATGTTATCGAACTCATAAATTATTAATCGATTTCATTAACGACACACAAGCCCCTGCTTATTAATTTAAGCAGGGGCTTTTTTTATTGCCACTGTTTTTATACAAGGTTAGGTATGCTTTTTAGGTTTGCACTTATTAGGAAAGAGAGAGGTGGTGTCCCCTGCGCGACTCGAACGCACGTCTAAAACTTAGGAGGTTCTTGTTCTATCCAACTGAACTAAGGGGACTTTATTATTAAACTAACACATAGATTGTAATACAGACTGCTATTTAATTCGATATAAAATCCCTGTTAGTGGTGTGCTTTAATGGTTTTATTCTTTGTTTGCTAGTCAAGCATGTCATTTGCACAAGCAATGGCATCCTCTAAGGTTCGTGAAAATCTCATTTTACCGGGTTTGAAACGAATGCCTGCACGACGTAATTTCAGCACCATACGCGGTTGTAAATTATTAATAACCAAAGCTACCTTCTGTTTTGCAAGGTTGTCTTTAATTGACTCTAGCGCCATGATTGCACTCATGTCTAACATGTTAACTTCTGTCATATCCAGTATAACAGCACGTAGGTTGGGAGTGACGATAGAGATACTTTGTAATGCTTTTTGTGCGGAGCCAAAAAATAGAGATCCATTAATATCATAGATAACCATGTCATCTGAGAGTTCGCCATAGGCCTCATGGCTTTTATCAATACGTGCTGTATCGGTTAAATTAATGCTTTTACGAATAAATAAAACAGTTGCTAATCCAATTCCCACAGCAACAGCAATGGTCATATCAAACAGTACGGTTAACAAGAAGCAGATAATAAGGACAATCACATCATCCCTTGGGGCAACTTTAATAGTGCGAATAAAGTGTTTGGCTTCACTCATATTCCATGCAACAACTAATAATAGAGCCGCCATAGAAGCCATTGGAATATAAGCTAATAAAGGGGTTAGTGCGAGTATAGAAGCAAGAATAAATAAACCATGAACAAAGGAGGCAAGTGGCAAGCTTCCTCCTGATTTTATATTTGCAGTGGTACGTGCAATTGCTCGCCGTTGCTGGTATCCCACCAAATAATGGTGCAATCATATTACCAATACCTTGACCAATAAGTTCATCATTTGGGTTGTGTTTTTACCAGTCATTCCGTCAGCAACAACTGCACATAATAGGGACTCTAAAGCTCCCAATATAGCGATGGTAATGGCGGAGGGTAATAATAATTTGATAAGATCAAAGCCTATTCCAATAGGCTCTCCATTTGCATTTGCTAAATTCCATGGCCATTCAAAGGAAGGCAAAATAGCTGGGATCCCATTTCCAACTAGGCCGTTTATATCGTATTGAAAACGACTACCAATAGTAGCGACGGAAAAACCTTGAAAAATATTGCTCAGGCCCCACGCAATAATAGATCCAACTAATAGTGCGATAAGGTGCCCCGGAATTTTTGAGCGTAATCTAGGCCATAAAATTAAAATAATGATGGTAATAGCACCGATAAAAAACTCTTGAAAGTTAATTGAAGGTAATGAAAAAAGAATCAAGGAGAGTTTATCGAGGTAATCTCCTTCAAAATGAGTAATTGTTAACCCTAAAAAATCTTTTATTTGTAAGGTACCTATTACAACTCCGATGCCTGCTGTAAAGCCAATAATGACGGGATAAGGAACTATTTCAATTAGTTTACCAAGTTTACCTACGCCCATTAAAACTAAAAGAATGCCGGCCATAAAACCGCTAATTAGCAAGCCACCAATACCAAATTGATGAACTATAGGTAATAAAACCACAACAAAGGTCGCGGTTGGCCCTGATACATTTACTTTAGAGCCACCACATATAGCGATAAAAAGACCAGAAATAATTGCTGTATATAAACCATGCTGTGGAGGAACGCCACTGGCGATTGCTAAAGCCATGGACAGAGGTAATGCAATGATACCAACAGCTAATCCCGCTAGTATGTTTGCTTGAATGTCTGAAAGAGTTGGTTTGTTAGCGATGGATTTTTTTAAGGCAAAAAACAAGGTACACCTACTTTCTTTAGGTTTAATGAGAAGTAGATCGCGTTACTCTTCCAGAAAACAATTCTCAATAAGCGATATAAATAATCTCAAATTTATAGAAAGTAGATTTTTAAGGTAATAAAACCAATAAATTTCTGAAGTTTAAATTGGCTTTATTACCAAGGAGTTAAGTTTTCTTATTATGAAAAACTCTCAAATAGTTACTTAATACGTGCAAGGTCGTTAATTTGAATATTTCCCAATGGTAAATTGTCAAGGGTACGCAGAATCGCACTTTTTTGTTCAACTTCGATAACCTTCATTGCACCTTGATATTGGCTTCTGGTGCTTCGCTCTATACCAAATTGATCCTTCTCAGTTGTCGAGTAGAAAATAGTTAACTGAGCATCATTAGCAAGCCCATTATTTTCTCCTAGGTTGATTCGTAAGGTATTGTTATTTACAGATACTACCTTTGCAATGGGTTGTAGGCATTGTAATTGCCTCTCTAAATCAACCGTAACATCATCAAGTAAAGTAAGGATTGATTGCCCATAATCATTACCCCAAAAAGATTTGCTCTGTAAATCTGCTTCTTCATGTTCTCCATATTGCCATTCAGCTTCAGTTCTATATTGTTTATTTGATAATAACTTCCCCTGTAAAGCATCGTAGAGGTATATAGTTATATAAAAATGTCGTATCGGATTGTTGATCCAGTAACCGAGTGAATTTTTGCTTTTAAAGCTAACCGATACATCGTTTATCTCGCCATAGATAATAAATTGGCTATCAGTACTGGAGGCAATCGAATGTAAAGTATCAACCTGTCGGTTATCTTGGTATTGCTCTCCTAATCGGAGAGGGGTATTGACATACTGACGAACATCAAGGCTTTGTGAGGAGTGCGTTAATTGGTTAAATAGCGTCTTACTAACAAGTTTATTTATATCGAATATTTTGCCATCTACGGCCTGAACTGGTGTATTTAATTTAAAGCGGGAAAGGGCAATAGATTTAGGAAAATTCCTGCCATAACAAATATTTTCTGGTGTTTGTATATCCACTTTTACGGTGAGGTGAATTGAGTCACCACTACTATCGTGTTGCTTTTTTTCGTTAATAATAGTTAATGCTCTAATTTCACCCTCACTATTTAAAACGAGGTTATTTTCAACAAGCACACCATTGCTGACTTGTTGCAAGCTAGATATTGTACCTCCCGAGTAAGAGAGTGCATTTTTCACGGACTTTTTAATGGCGCGTTCTCGTGCACTTTCCCAATCGCCATCGATAACGGGGGCGCTAGCAGAGGATTCAAACCATTGACAATAAGACATGCTTGAAAAAAATGCTAAAAGAAAGAAAGTAAATTTATTCATAAAAACCTTCATTTTTTACTCTATTGAATATTTAAGATAATAAATTTAACCCTTAGCTTTAAAGTTAACCTTAAATGCTTCAGATAATATTTATACCATTGGTTAGACTAAGCAATATTTATACCATAGGTTAGTTTTTGAAAAATATGGTTGTTAAGTTAAAGTTATTTGAAGCGTTGCCGATACCTTAATTGAATTTAAAAATTATTATTTTCTTCGAGGCAGGTATCTATGAAAAAATTATTATTAATTGGCGTATCACTCTTCATCTTACAAGGGTGCAGTATGACAGCTGATACCAGTATGTCTGATAAAGAGCAGGAAGTGTCTGGGCAAGAAAATCAAAATAAAACACAGAGAAAGCATGATGATGAATATCTTTATTATTATGTTTCACATTCTTTTAGCCAAGCAGATGTAGAAAAAGAAGCAAACCGAGAGAGAACTAGGTGTACCAACAGAATCTAATGGGTATGGCCATTTATATTCTTTTAACGGAGAGAAGTCGTTAATTTTGTCGGAAGTAGTCAGTAAAATGGCAGAGCAACTGTTGTATAACTATCCTAAAAAATATCATTCAGAGACTATTGCTTTAACATCAATCGTAGACTTGAATGATCACTCTGTTACAAACTGGTTAGGACAAACTGTTTCTGAGCAATTTATTCATGAATTACATATTCGTCAACTACCGGTTATTGATTTTAAATTAACGGGTAATATCCAGTTAACCAATGCAGGAGAGTTTGCTTTAACGCGAGATTGGACGAAGCTGAATAAAAATGTCAATGTTAGCCGTATTCTAACTGGGACTATGTCGCGTAATGAAGAAGGTATGATCTTTAATATGCGTATTGTTAATGCTAACTCAAACCTTGTTGAATCAACCAGTAGTGCCTTTATTCCTCATAATTTATTTGTTGGTGGGCAATATGATTATCAGAACAAAAAATATTATGAGCGCGATAGTCGTCTAGTACAACAAAATAAAGCGCAGGTACGTATTGTAAGATAAATATATGGCTTAGTTCTTGCTTGATCATTGTTAGCGTTGTTAATGATCAAGCAAGGAATTTATTATGAAAGTATATCTATCAGCCATTCTGGCTGTTTCTCTATTATCTGCCTGTAGTCACAATAGTCAAATAACCCCCGTCAAAGTGGATCAAAACTATGCACATACCTTTACCTCCGTTGGTTATGCGCCGATAGAAGCTCAACCAGGTAATAGTTTTGATATGAAAGTACTCAATGCGATTAAAGCCTCTAAATTAGAAGCCTATAAAGAAATGGCTGAGCAAGTGTTTGGTGTACTGATTGCCGCAGATGGTAGTATCGATGGCTCTGTTTTGGGTAATAATAGTATTGAAGCGAAAGTGAAAGGTTTGGTAAAAGGCGCGAAAGTCATGAAAAGTTATCATGAAGGGGATGTTTATATCACTGAACTAGAATTGGATATGAAAACCCTGCCTTTTTTACAAGCACCTGAGTTTAAACATAAAGGAAGCCAAGCTATCAGAGTTGAAGATACAGTTTATTATTAATGGTGATAATTGAAACGCATAGCGAATGTTTTTACAGGTGAAGTTTAATAAGCCTGCATATATTAGGCTTGAATGTTTTTACCGAGAAGTTTGCCACTATTCAATGAACCTTTTTGATCATAGGTTACGCTATTTTTTCCAGTCGCTTGTGTCATCAGTTGTAAAAAGTGCTTGTTACTCTTCATGCTGAGGGCTACCAACTTCCCATTTATGGCGTTAACTTTTTGACAGTTTTTTAACTGTATTTCTAGCGCGGATTTTATTTCATTTAAAGCTGGGCTTTGAGCAATTTCGCTAAGGTTTTGCTGTGTTGTTAATTGTTGATCAAGTGTAGAGATAGTTTGTAGTACTTTTTGCTTATTAAATAAGATTTCACTAAAGGTAGAGAAGTCTTTTTCTGTTAAACAGCGTTTTTCCTCTTCGAGGATTACTTGAAGATCTTGGATATGTTGTAGTTGTTGCGATAATTTATCTTGTAGCATTATGTTTATCTTTTTTCACTATATACAAAATTATGCGAATGCTTTTCCAAAATCACCTTCAAACTTACTTAATTTTTCAGCCAAACGTTCAGTATTAACTTTATACTCACCATTCAAAATAGCCGCTTTTAGTGTCTCAACTTTTTGCGTGTTAACCTGAGGCTCACTTGTCGCTTGCATATTATTAAGGCTTTGTACCTGTGAAGTAAGTTGTACAGAATCTTGGTTTTTACTAGTGCTATCAACACCTTGCTTGCTAACTTCCTGTTGCTTTTTAGCTTGATTCTGTTCTACAACGATGTTTTTTTGTGTGGCTTGTCGATTGATACTTATACTCATAATTATCTTCCAAAAAGAATACTTATTAATAGTGTCGGCATGCTTGGTTATTTCTTTAGCTATTTTAGCTTTTATTTTAACAAAAGAGTATTTATTTCTAAAATGAAACATTAATCCTTTTAAGTCCGGATACGGTTCCAACAACAATACGCTGTGTGCGACTATTTTTAACTCTGACCGTATTACCAATATTCGCGTCATGCAAAGCAATGCCTGATGCAGTAATTGCTAACCCTGTTTTCAACGCATTAATGGTAACTTTGTCGCCCTTGCAAACATAACAAACATCACGATCTTTAATTACTTTGTTTGCTGTTAAATTACGTTTTAAACGAACACCGTATAGGCCATCTAGGGAATCAAATCCACCATTTCTGATCTGTGATTTATCCATATAAATTAACTTGATATTATCGGGTGTTATTACTTGACCTTTGCTTAATGAGTCATTGACTACTACGATTTTTTGCAAGACGCTTACTTTAACGCGAATATAATTAATCCATTGTTTTTCATCTGAACAAGTTACTTTGACGGATGTTGTTAATTTGATTTTATCGTTAACTATTTCGCCAACAAGCCCTGTTTCACATTTTGGGTAATTAACACGTTTGTCTAATGGGGCTACTTTTAATTGTAGTTTTTCGTTTTCTTGTAGCTGGTACAATGAGTGATATTTCTCTAAAACAAGTGCTTGTGCAAAGTTTTCTAACTCTTTTCTGTAATTAGTGTCAGCAAAACTATAAGAGCAGACTAGACTAAATAAAAGAATAATAAAGCGTATCAAAATAATTGCCCTGTTCGGAGTGACGTATCACTGCGGAATTATGTAAATATAATGATGTATTAAGTACATTATAGAACGTTTTATTTGTAATTGCCTATACGATAGAAGGAATAGAATATGGCTGGTGTGTTAGATTCGGTGAATCAACGGACTCAACTAGTAGGACAAAATAGACTTGAGTTATTATTGTTTAAGCTAGGTGGAATTCAACGTTACGGTATTAATGTTTTTAAAGTGAAAGAGGTTTTACAGTGCCCTCCACTAACGGCATTACCTAAATTGCATAATGCAGTACGGGGAGTTGCTCATATACGAGGACAAACTATTTCTGTCATCGATATGAATTTAGCGACGGGTGGAAGGGCGATCGATAATATCGAAGAGCGCTTTATTATTATTACCGAGTACAATCGTTCAATTCAAGGGTTTTTAGTTGGTTCAGTGGAACGTATTATTAATATTAACTGGGAGGATATCCTGCCACCACCTAATGGTGTTGGTCGTTATAATTATTTAACCGCAGTGACTGAAATCGATGGTTCACTTGTTGAAATATTGGATGTTGAAAAAATCCTTGATGAAATAGCGCCAGTAAATACTGAAGTTGCCAGTGATGTGATTGATGATGATATCCAAGAAAAAATGGGTGCGAAGAAAATATTAGTCGCAGATGACTCTTCAGTGGCAAGAAAACAAATCCAACGTGCTATTACTGCCCTTGGGATTGAGTGTGATTTAGTAAAAGATGGTAAAGAAGCACTTGATTTATTAAAAGAAGTCGCTAAAACTCAACCGGTTATTGAACGCTATGCATTAATGATTTCAGATGTTGAAATGCCGGAAATGGATGGTTATACGTTAACATCTGAAGTAAAAACTAACCCAGATCTTGTCTGCGCTTCATATTATTTTACATACTTCACTAAGTGGTGTTTTTAATCAGGCTATGGTTGAAAAAGTAGGGGCAGATGATTTTATTGCAAAATTTAACCCTGATGAGTTAGCCACCGCAGTACAAAAGGTGATCAATTTAGAAAGCCAACTTAAAAGATAAGTGAGAAATTATTCGTGAGAGCACTCTCAGATGAAATATATAAGCAATTTTCCGACTTTTTAGAAGTACAATGTGGCATTGTGCTCGGTGCAAATAAACAATATTTGGTGAAAAGTCGACTAATTCCTTTAATGAGCAAGTTTTCTATTGATGACCTTTCTGAGTTAATCAAACAGTCAATGAGCTACAAGAATAGAGAATTAAGAACTGCTGTTATTGATGCGATGACAACCAATGAGACATTATGGTTTCGTGATAAATATCCATTTGAGTTGCTTTCCAATAAAATTTTTCCTGAAATATTAGAGAAAAAAAGAGCATTAAGATGTGGTCAGCGACAAGCTCCTCTGGTCAGGAGGCTTATTCGATTGCGATGACTGCAGTAGAATATCAAAAGCAGAAGTCTGTATTAGGTATGAATGTACAGATTGTTGGTACTGATATTTCTAATTCGATGTTGGAGCAATGTAAAAAGGGCACTTATGATACATTGGCGCTATCTCGAGGTTTAGCTGATGATCGTAAAAGGCAGTTTTTTACTAGTTTGAATGATGGCTCTGGTAAAATGCAAATTAAGCCAGAAGTCAAAAAAATGACCAGTTTTCGAAATTATAATTTATTAGATAGTTATGCGAGCCTTGGTAAATTCGATATTATTTTCTGCCGTAATGTATTGATATATTTTTCCAGTGATGTGAAATCACGTATTTTAAATCAATTCGCTGGTGCTCTTAATCCAGGTGGATACTTAATTTTAGGTGCATCAGAATCATTAACTGGCCTTACTTCTAAATTTGATATGGTGCGCTGTAATCCAGGTATCATATACAAGTTAAAGGGGTAACTGCCTCATTGCCTCTTTTTCATTTAAAGAGGCAATAATTGCCTAGCAAGACATTATTTATCTTTGCCTTCCTATAAACACTCAATCTAAGCAAACATCAAAGTCAAAATAATTAATGCTAAAAATAATTAATTTCAATTTTTTGTTTGATAATTAATTTTCTTTGTTATTGATTTTTATAGTATTAATTAATTTATATCGTTGAATTTTAAGTCATATCGAGTTAACAATTTTATTCTATTTATATTCTTGCCATTGTAGTTCCTTCTATTTTTAATTTTATCTGCCATTGAAGAGTGTCAAATTTATTGTGGCATACACCTTGCATTGTAAAAACAAGAGGAGAAATTTATGGCGATTAACTTTGATAAAGCATTTGGTATTCATCAGCACACGATTGGAATTCGTTCTCGTCGAACAGAAATATTAGCTGGCAATATTGCCAATGCTGATACGCCTGGATATAAAGCGCGTGATATCAACTTTAAAGATGCATTACAAAATGCAAAAACAAGATCTGGGGTACATTTGAATCGCACCCATGAAAGCCATAAATTTGCTCAATCATTTTCAATGGCACAATCAGGTGAGTTGTATCGTGTCGCAAATCAGCCGGATACTGGCGACGGTAATACTGTTGATACAGAAGTTGAACGAAACTTGTTTATGAAAAATAGTTTGGAATATCAAGCAAGTTTAGATTTTTTAAACAGTAAAATCTCAAGTCTGCGTAAAGCGATTAAAGGTCAATAGTTGATGCGAGGAGAATAATTATGAGTTTATTTAAAGTATTAGATGTTTCAGCAACGGGCATGAGTGCACAATCTCTTCGTTTAAATACCACTGCAAGTAACTTAGCTAATGCTAATAGTGTCAGTAGTAATCGTGATGAAACCTATAAAGCTCGCCACCCAGTATTTGCCGCGGAATTAAATCGTGCCAAGGGGGATTAGCTAGCAGTGTCGGTGTCAAAGTTCAAGGTATTGTAGAAAGTGACGCGCCATTAACTAGAGAGTATGCACCTAATCACCCAAAATCTGATGAAGATGGTTTTATTTTTCATTCTAACGTTAATGTGATGGAAGAAATGGCAAATATGATCAGTGCATCACGCTCTTATCAAACTAATGTACAAATCGCAGATGCGACCAAACAAATGCTAAGCCGAACATTACAAATGGGCAAAAGCTAAGGGTAAGTTATGACTGCTATTAATTCCTATTTAAATTTAACCACACCGCTTACCACAGAGCAAATTGCGCCTAACGCTGAGATTGATGCGGAGCAACAGTTACAACAGGAGGACTTTTTTGCCCTCTTGTCACAACAACTTGCCTACCAAGACCCTTTCGAGCCTGTTGAAAACTCAGAAATGATTGCACAAATGGCCTCCTTCACAACTGCGGAAGGGATAACCAATATGGGCACAGAATTTGCTGGTTTAAAAGAAGTGCTTACTTCTAGCCAAGCATTAGAGGCTTCTTCACTGGTTGGTAAGAAAGTATTGATTCCTGATAATGTTGGTTACCTCGCTGAAAGTGGTGATTTATCTGGTTCAATTAATACCGAAACAGGCGCTTATAATGCCATTGTCAGTGTACAAAATAGTGCTGGAGCGGTTGTTCGAAATATTAACCTAGGTGATATTGGCGCTGGAAATCATCGCTTTTCCTGGGATGGTTTAGACAGTGAAGGAAATCGCTTACCTGAAGGTACTTATACTTTACAAGCGAATGGCACAGTGAATGGTGCCGGAGAAGAATTACTAGTTGCTACTTATGCACATGTTGAAAGTGTTAGCTTAGGTGGCGGACAAACGAGCGTGAATTTAAACCTACAGGGTTTAAATGGTATCGCACTTTCTGATGCAATTGAAGTTGCAGAAAACAAATAAGAGGAAATTATTATGTCTTTTAATATTGCATTAAGTGGGATCTCGGTCGCGCAAACAGACTTAGATACTACGGCAAACAATGTCGCCAATGTTGGCACTGTCGGTTTTAAAGAGTCACGAGCAGAGTTTGAAAGTGTTTATGCTAGCTCCCTATTTACCAATAACGCAACTAAAGTCGGTGATGGTGCTTCAGTGTCTTCAGTGGCACAACAATTTCATCAAGGTAGCCTAAAATTCACACAAAATCCATTAGACTTGGCGATCACTGGTAGTGGTTTTTTTGCTACTGCTGGCGGTTTAGAAGAAAGTGACTTGAGTTATACGCGTGCCGGAGCATTTAAATTAGATAACCAAAACTACATCGTTGATAATGATGGCAATTACTTGCAAGCATTTCCGGTAAATGCAGATGGCACTTCTTCCTCTGTTAGCTTAAGTACAACTGGTGCGATTGCAATACCAGAAACAGCGGGTACACCTGTACAAACCTCAGAGATTAATATGACTCTCAACTTACCCTCTGGTGAAGAGGAATTAGATCCTGCTAACTTTGATCCTGATGATCCAGAGACTTATACTGGTTCTACTTCTGTGACTATTTATGACTCTTTGGGTGGATCTCATATCGCGAGTACTTATTATATCAAGCCTGAAAATGCGACTTATTCTGGTACAAGTAACTGGGTATCTTTTGTTGAAGTTGATGGTGTACCAGTTGATCCAACAGATGGTACTACTTCTATTGCTGGAACCTATGGAGTCGATGATGATGGTGACGGTGCAGTAGACGCAGTTCAAAAAACGGCTAGTTATACTGATGCTGATGGTAATACACATAATGGGGTTGTATTATCATTTAACAGTATTGGTGGCTATTCTGGTAGTAGTCCTGCCACACTTACATATGAGTCATTAGGAATAGACGGTGCCAATGTTTTAGATGCAAGTGCTGATGGCGATCAAAGCTTTACAATCAATTATGACGACCCAACACAATTTGATTCTAGTTTTGAAGTAACCTCACTAGAGCAAGATGGATTAACCGTTGGCCGGTTAACGGGTGTTGAGATTGCAGACGATGGCTTGGTTCAAGCATCATATAGTAATGGCACCTCAGAGGCGTTAGCGCGTGTTGCTATTGTTCGTTTTCGAAATGAACAGGGGTTAACTCAGTCTGGTTCAACTTGGACTGCTTCTCAAACCTCTGGAGACCCGATTGCTGGTGAAGCTGATTCAGGTTCATTTGGGTCGATTAACTCTGCTGCACTTGAACAATCAAACGTCAATTTAACGACAGAATTGGTTGATTTGATTACTGCACAGCGTAACTTCCAGGCAAACTCACGTGCCTTAGAAATTAATAATACCCTACAACAAACTATCCTACAGATTAGATAATTTTAATATCTTTTATAAGTTAATGTTAAAACGCACCTTTTTAGGTGCGTTTTTGTTTCTAGTGATTATTAAATTCTATTGGCACACCTTTTGCATTTCTTTTAAATAACAGTTTAAGTATTAGTTAATAATGTCAGCGTATCGGTTTAGCCGATTAAGGAATGAATATGGATAAGCTTCTTTATATCTCAATGTCAGGTGCTAAAGAAAATATGAATGCTTTAGCTATTCATTCAAATAATCTGGCTAATGCCAATAAAACAGCTTTTAAAGCAAGTTTTGAGCAAGCTCGAAGCATGCAGGTATATGGTCCAGGTCAACCGTCACGGGTTTTTGCTGTCACTGAAGAACCTGGTCAAAATTTTGAAAGTGGAATTTTAAAAACGACTGGACGTAACCTTGATATATCAGTGAAAGGTGAGGGCTGGTTTGTTGTTAAATCTGAATTAGGTGGTGAAGGCTTGACCCGTGCTGGTGGCTTGAATATTAATCCAGATGGTTTCTTGGTTGATAGTAATGGCAGTGAAGTACTTGATGATCGAGGGTTGGAAATTTTTGTCCAGTTACCGGTAGAAAAATTTAATATTCGCCAAGATGGTGTATTAGAAATTCGACCAGCAGGTGCCCCTGCGGATGGGTTAGAAGATGTTGCTCAGTTGAAATTGGTTAATCCAGATGTCAAAGATTTGATGCGTGGTGAAGATGGTCTATTTAGACGAATAGATGGTCAAGATGCCGAGTTTGACCCCGATGTTCGTATACTTAATGGCACTTTAGAAGCCTCAAATGTCAATTTAAGTAGTGAGTTAACCAGTTTAATTAATTTGCAACGCCATTTTGAAATGCAGATAAAAATGATGAAAAAGGCTGAAGAAATAGATGAAAGCTCAGAGTCACTATTGCGTGTTGTGTAAGCAAGGTTACTTTTTAGTTTTAAACAGTTTAAGGAGAAGTTTATGCATCCCGCTTTATGGATAAGTAAAACTGGGTTAGATGCCCAACAAACAAATGTATCCACTATTTCTAATAACCTAGCGAATGCGAGCACAGTAGGTTTTAAAAAGAGTCGAGCGATTTTTGAAGATTTATTGTATCAAAACATTAATCAACCGGGTGCAAATGCGACTCAAAACTCTAAATTACCATCGGGGTTAATGATTGGTTCCGGTGCAAAAGTGGTTGCAGTGCAAAAAGACTTTGACCAAGGTAACGTGCTGACCACTAATAACTCTTTGGATATTATGATAGATGGCGATGGTTTTTTTGAAATTGAAATGCCAGATGGTAGCTCTTCATATACACGTAATGGACAATTTCAATTGAATGAAGAGGGGATCATCGTTACTCCTGGTTCTGGGTATCCATTATTACCACAAATTCAAATTCCAAATGATGCTGAGTCTATTAGTGTTGGTGCCGAAGGTGAGGTATCAGTACGAATTGCAGGGCAAGCTGAGAACCAAGTTGTCGGTCAGCTCAATGTTAATGGTTTTATTAATCCATCGGGTTTAGAGCCATTAGGAGAAAATCTTTACTCTGAAACAGGAGCCAGTGGGGTCGCTATTCAAGGTGTACCTGGTGCAGATGGCATGGGTTTTGTACGTCAAGGCATGCTGGAAACATCTAATGTAAATGTTACTGAAGAATTGGTTAACCTTATTGAAAGTCAGCGCGTTTATGAGATGAACTCTAAGGTTATCTCTGCGGTGGATGAGATGCTTTCATACGTAAGCCAACAATTATAATAGGGGGATTTATGATTAAACTCACTTTACTATTAAGCTTATCGGTCTTAGCTGGTTGTACTTCATTACCCAATGAAGAGGTCAGAAATGATCCTGAATATGCACCTGTAGAACCGATTGAACCAAGCGTCGATGTGGTAAATACAGGATCATTATTCCAAGTAAACTATTCTAATAACTTATATTCCGATAAAAAAGCACATCGTATTGGTGACATCATTACGGTTTATTTGCAAGAGTCCACTTCTGCTAATAAAACTGCAGGTACTAGTCGAGCTAAATCAAATAGTTATGATTTAAATCTTGACCCAATGACATTACCCGGAAGTGGTACTATCCCGCTAGCTGTTTCAGGGCTGGGAGTTGGTTTAAGTCAAGATAGTGCCTTTACTGGTGATGCTGATGCTGACCAAAGTAATAGTTTACAGGGTAGCATTACCGTGAATGTGGTTAGAGTTTTAAGTAATGGCAACTTAGTCATCCGAGGCGAAAAGTGGTTAATGCTTAATAATGGCGATGAATATGTACGTATTAAAGGTGTTATTCGTTCTGAAGATGTTAGTTCTGATAATTCGGTTTCATCAATGCGAGTTGCCAATGCGCGTATTGAATATGGTGGTACAGGGGACTTTGCTAATACGCAGAGACAGGGATGGTTATCATCATTCTTTAATGGTCCTTTCTGGCCTATTTAAGCGTTAAATTATCCTAAGGAGTAGCGCATGAGTTTATTTAAAAAAGCATTAGCGAGTTTATTAATTGTTTCTTTTTCTATTAGTGCCTTTGGTGCTCGTATTAAAGATGTCGCCAGTGTACAAGGAGTTCGTAGTAACCAATTAGTGGGCTACGGATTAGTGGTTGGTTTACCGGGGACTGGCGAAAGCAGTAGTAAATTCACTGAACAAGCCTTCTCTACTATGCTTCGGAACTTTGGTATTAATATTCCTTCTGGTGAAACATTAAAAATTAAAAACGTTGCTCCCGTAGCTATCACCGCAGAGTTAAAGGCCTTTGCAAAACGAGGCCAGAAAATTGACATAACAGTGTCAGCTATTGGTCAAGCTAAAAGCCTACGTGGTGGTGAATTATTACAAACATTCTTAAAAGGGGTTGATGGTAACGTTTATGCCTTAGCACAAGGCAGTTTAGTGGTTGGTGGATTAGGTGCAGAGGGCGCAGACGGCTCAAAAGTGGTGATTAATACACCCACTGTTGGTCGTATTTCCAATGGAGCTATTGTTGAAAGAGAAATCGTATCACCATTTTCTTTGGGTGATAGTATTACTTTTAACCTACATCAATCAGATTTTACGACTGCTAAACGCTTAGCTGATACGATTAATAATCTAGTTGGTCCAAATACTGCGTCTTTAGTTGATGCAACTTCTGTGAGAGTACTTGCTCCTCGACAAATATCGCAACGAGTATCTTATCTTGCGACCCTGGAGAACCTTACCTTTGAGCCTGCGCGTAGCGGTGCCAAGATTATAGTTAACTCACGTACGGGGACTATTGTTGTAGGTCAAGATGTGAAGTTATTACCAACAGCAATAACACATGGTGGAATTAGTGTTACGGTGACAGAGAATCCAAATGTTTCACAGCCGAATCCTTTTGCAGAAGGTACAACAGAACCTATTGAAAATAGTACGATTAATGTTACCCAAGAAGATAGCCGTATGTTCAGATTTGATACGGGTGTTAACTTAAATGACTTAGTACGTGCCGTAAACGAGGTTGGTCTTGCCCCTGGTGATTTAATGGCAATACTCGAAGCATTAAAACAAGCAGGTGCGCTAGAAGGTGAATTGATTATTATTTAATATTTAGGCTGTAAGGCTGTAATGCTTATAGCCTTACAGCCTTCAAGCTTTTAATTTATTACAACGTCATTGCCGCAATCCAACCAAATGCGATCAATGGTAGATTGTAATGAATAAAAGTTGGTACTACCGTTTCCCAAATATGCTCATGTTTCCCATCACTGTTAAGTCCTGATGTTGGCCCTAAAGTAGAATCCGAGGCTGGAGAGCCGGCATCACCCAAAGCGACAGCTGTGCCAACTAAGGCAATAGTTGCCATAGGGGAAAAACCAAAGGCTATCGCTAATGGAACATAAATAGTGGCAATAATTGGAATGGTTGAAAATGATGAGCCAATGCCCATAGTCACCAATAAACCAATGATTAACATTAATAATGCAACTAATGCTTTGTTATTGCCGATACTATCACTCAAATAAGCAACTAATGTTTCAACGCCACCTGTTGCTTTCATGACAGCCGCAAAACCGGCCGCTGTGACCATAATAAAGCCAATCATCGCCATCATATGAACGCCTTTAGTAAAGACATCCTGTGTTTCTTTCCAAGCAATAACACCACCGACAGTAAAAACAACAAAACCTGCCAAGGCACCAATAATCATAGATCCAGAATAGAGTTGTGCGCTTAGGGTCGTCAGAATAGCAATACTTGCTACCACAATATGACGTTTATTAACCTGTGTAATAGTTGAAGCTGTTTCTGTTGTTGCGACTGACTGTTTTATCATTTGTATCATCACTGCTGTAGTCACGCGGTTTACGATAACTAAAAATACTGCAATTAATAATCCAGTTACCATGCCAAGTGCGGGTAATATCATCGCGGTTGGCACCTTTGCCGCTGTTGCTTCAAGTCCATTAGCATGTAAGTTTTTCAGTAAAATGTTATGTAAAAAAATACCACCAAAACCAACTGGCAACACCATGTATGGAGTGATTAAACCAAAGGCCAATACACAGGCAACTAAACGTCTATCAATACGCAATTTGGCAAAAACACTGAGTAATGGTGGAATGAGGATAGGTATAAAAGCAATATGCACAGGAATAATATTTTGTGAAGAAACAGCAATTAATAAAATACTTGTTAATACAGCATATTTTATTGCTATAGATAGGTTATCAGGGTGATGACCGTGTAAGCGCTTAATAACTGTTTGCGCTAATAAATCAGTAATACCTGACTTAGATATAGCAACGGCAAAAGCGCCAAGCATTGCATAACTAAGTGCAATTGTTGCACCACCACCAAGGCCACTTTCGAAAGCGCTTACAGTGTCAGCTATAGATAGCCCCGAACTTAATCCGCCAACAAGGGCGCTAAGTGTTAATGCGATAACAACATTAATGCGCATCAAAGACAAAATAAGCATCAAACAGACTGCGAGTAAAACTGGATTCATATTCATTATTTCCCATAAATTTTAAAGGGGCATTCTACGATACTAAGTTTGTATATCAATGCAAAAAACAATTAGTTTTCATCATTCTTAAATCATTATGGCATCATTATTGCTTTGCTTAGATAAAGCGCAAAAGAATGGCGAAAATGGGGCTAATTATGGCGAATAATGCGGTAACAGAATCGAGTAATTACTTTGATCTACAGGGGTTAGATCAGTTGCGTCAAAAGGCGCAGGCTAATAGTAAAGAATCGATCCGTGAAGTGGCTAATCAATTTGAGTCAATGTTTGCCTCTATGTTGATTAAGTCGATGCGTCAAGCAAATGAAGCATTTGAAACAGATAGCCCATTTAATAATAAAAACACAAAATTTTATACTGATATGCAAGACAAGCAACTTGCTCTAGACATCAGTCGACATGGCTCACTTGGCCTAGCTGACGCCTTAGTGAGGCAGTTAGACCCTATGTCTATTGCACGCCCGGATGCTATCGATCAAGATCAACTTAGCATGCCAAATAGTAATGCTTCTCAGATGTTGGATATTAATAAAGCATTGCCAGAAATTGATTTTAATAAGCCAGATCAAACCCCTGCATCGATGATGTCTTTTGCTCAACCTCAGGTCACAAGTAATAGCCATAATAGCACCCAAGATAGCGAAAAAATGCTTATTACTAGCGAGTCAAACAATAAAAAAGTTATTAATAATGAAAGTAAACCTTTCACAGATCAAAAGTCTTTTATTGACACTTTAATGCCCTATGCCAAAAAAGTGGCAAAAACACTGGGTATTTCACCTGTCGCGTTAATTGCGCAATCGGCGTTGGAAACTGGATGGGGCAAAAAAATAATAAACGGTGCTGATAATCAAAGTAGTTTCAACCTATTTAATATTAAAGCTCATAGAGGTTGGCAGGGCGATAAGGTTTCTAAAAATAGCCTTGAAGTTGAAAATGGTGTCGGCGTGCGGCGTCGTTCGGATTTCAGACGTTATGATGGTTACTCACAAAGCTTTAATGATTATGAACAATTTATGAACAATAACCAGCGTTACAAAGAAGCCTTACAGCAAGGGACAAATGCCGATCGTTATGTTGAAGAATTACAAAAAGCAGGTTATGCAACGGATCCAAAGTATGCAGAGAAAATAAAACAAATCATGAATAACGAAACATTTAAAGCGACTATTGCGCAAGGGGAATCAAATGGCTGATCTATTTCAAATTGGTTTATCGGGTATTTACTCGTCTCAAGCAAAACTAAGCACAACCAGCCACAATATTGCCAATATTAGTACTGAAGGTTATTCTCGTCAGTCTGTGGTCTCAGAAACGGCTGGTGCAGAGCGTTATGGTGATTATTTTATTGGTACAGGTTCTATTGTCGCTGGAGTTGAGCGAGCCTATGATCAGTTTGCGTTTACAGAAAATAACTTAAATACCTCTAACCTTGGTTACGCAACAGAAACTTATGAACAAAATAATCAGATGGATATGTTACTTTCCGATGAAAGTACTTCAATAACACAACCTGTTTTAGAAGTCTTTGAATCAATCTCTGGTGTTGCTGATAATCCTAATATGTTGGAATCTAGAACCGTGTTTTTAGAATCTGCGGGTAATATGGTCAGTCAATATAATCGTTTGTATGAAAATCTAGAGATCCAATATAGTAATATCAATAACGATATTGTTAATTCGGCACAAACCATTAATCAATTAGCAGACAATATTTCTTCTTTAAACCAACAAATATCATCACTACTCGGTAGCGGTAATGCAAGTAATACCAATGATTTATTTGACCAACGTGATAAAGCTATTAATGAGCTAAGTGAGTTTGTAGATGTATCTGCTGTTACTACCGATAACGGCATGATGAATGTTTATATCGGTAGCGGACAAGCATTAGTTATGGGCAGTGATGTATTAACCTTAACCACAGTTAATGGAGATCCAGACCCCGCTCGCAAAGAGTTAGCGTTAACTAACGGTGATCACATATCATTAATTAACGGTGAACGTTTAGGTGGTAAATTATCTGCCCTGTTTGAAACGCGTAATAATGATTTAGAACGTGCTTTTAATCAGATAGGTCAAAATGTCATCGGTTTGACGCACTCTATTAATGAACAACAAAAAGAGGGGCTGACTCTTGAGGGAGAAATCGGTACAGACCTGTTTAATGATGTGAATTCTCAGGACTCAATGGAAAGTCGTGTGTTAGCTCATAATGATGGTCTGGGAGAGGCACTGTTAACTGTTCGTATTGATGACTTAAGTAGTTTAACCGCTGATGAATTTGATTTAGTGGTTGATGATTATCAGGTCGCTACGGCGAGTTCCCCTGAAACTATTACCTTTACCTCGACTAATCGCACAACGGGTGAAACAAGTACTTCAACCGTTGATATGTCTGTATCACAGCGTCTAGAAATTCCTAACTCAGGGATAAGTGTCGGTATAGATTCGATTACCTCTTTGAGTGCAGGGAAAGAGTTCACTTTAAGACCAACACGATTAGCCGCTCAAGAGGTAACATTACAACATAAAGATGTCGCAAAAGTGGTCACCGCTGATTCTGAAATAAAAACAGTAGCAAGCTCTGATAATACAGGTACTGCTGTTTTACGTACTAACTCGATATTGGGCAATACACTTGACTTGGGAGAAGATAACCTCTTTGTGACGATTAATATTACCGCTATTGATGCCACAACGGGCGAAGTTTCCTATGATGTATTAGATACAAATGGCACTGCTATTTCATCTTTAAGTGGAACAACAACGCCTGATTTATTAACTGGAAAAGCAACTTTTGCCTTTGCTGGTGTGGAAGTTGAAATGATTTCTGGTTCTTTGGCTACTAACGACACATTTACGCTAAATTATAATGAAACCGGTGATGGCGATAATCGTAATATAATGAAAATGGCAGATTTGCAAACTCAGAAAATTATGAATAATAATAAAGCTACCTTTGCTGATGTTTATAATGGCATGTTATCAGAGGTAGGTGCAAAAACCGCCAATGCAGATATTTCAATGCAATCTGCGACTATTCTTCAAAGCCAATCATATGATCGTATTCAAGCCTTGAGCGGTGTAAACATGGATGAAGAAGTCGCAAATTTATTACAATTTCAACAACACTATAGCGTGGCGACTCGTGTCATTTCTGTGGCATCTGAACTGTTTGACACTATTTTACAAGTCGCGCGATAAACTTGATTGGTAATCTTTGTTAGCAAAGTATGTCTCGCTAAAGAAAAATAAATCTACTCTTTTTAGCGGGTAGATTTTGCTAGCTTAATTCCCTTTCTAAATATAAGCACCAACATCCCTATCTAATTCTTGACCCATACGAAATATTTTTTGGAATGATTTTTGCATTTATTTAAATGTAATAGGCCATTCGCTTAAATAGTATGAAAGAGAGACAATTATGCGTATTTCTACCCAAATGTTTTATCAACGTAATCTTAATAATATGTTGGATAATCAAAGTACATTAAGTCAGCAAAATATGCACTTATCTACGCAGAAGCGTGTTATGTACGGTTCTGATGATGCTGTGGCTATTTCAACGATTCAGCGTTTAAAGCAAGAATTAAGTGTAGGAGAGCAAAATCTTCAGAATGCAGATATGGCTGAAGGGGCTAATGCTCTTGAAGATACCGCTTTAACACAGGTGACTAATATTTTACAGCGCGTTCGTGAGTTAACCGTGACTGCGGGTAATGATACCTATAGTGCTGAAAATAGAGAAGTGATTGCCGAAGAGTTAGAGGGGTTGCTTGATGAGCTGGTTGGGGTTGCAAATACTAAAGATGGTAATAGTCAGTATATTTTTGCGGGCTATGAGGTTGATACAAAACCTTTTCAAAAAGATGAATTTGGCCTTGTGGAATATGAAGGTGATGATGGAAGTAGCTTTTATAAAGTGGGCCCAGGAGTATTAGTACAGGGATATGATTCAGGTGCCTCGGTATTTGAAAATATTTCAGAGGGAAATGGGACTTTTGTTTCCGAAGGCAGTGTTAATAATACCGGTTCAGGTGTGGTTAGTTCAGCTTCTGTTATTGATAAAAATGCGACAAGAGATTTTGTCGATCAAGATTATGCCATTGTGTTTGCAGAGCCCAGCGCGGGGGCTGATGTTGAGTATTCTGTTTATGGTCTAGATGACGAAAGCGCAACAGGTAATGCAAATGTAAAAATTTCTCAGGTAGACGATGCATCTTCACCTATTACAGGACTATATCCAGAAACCGGGAGTTCTGTTGATATTCAATTTATTGCAACTGCGAATGCTAATGAGTTTGAAATTCAAGTAAACGGCGTGTCTTCTTTACCTACAATTTATGACAGTAGTAATACTGACATGCAGGAATTAACAATTAACGGCGTTAGCCTTGAAGTTGATGGTGTGCCAAATGCTGACGATACTTATTCGATGATAAAATATGTGGAACCGACCTTGTATGTCGAAGGGCAGTCAATAGAATTTAATGGTATTAAAACTGGAGTGCGAGGAAATGTTGAAACTGGAGATAGCTTTACATTGACGCAAAGTGGTGAAAAATCTGTTTTTTCAACCATTCAAGATACCATTGATTCATTAAGAGTCCCCGGTGATGATGATGTCGCTAAAGCGCAGCGATGAAATGAAACTAGAAATGTCACTGTCACAGATTGATAATGCCATGAGTAATGTTACTAGTATCCATACGGCATTAGGTTCGCGCATGCGTACTATTGATAACCAACGTGAATCAACGCTCGACTTTAACTTAACAAACCAAAAGACGTTATCAAACCTAGAAGACTTAGATATGGTCGCGCTATCAGTGAATTCCAGTTACAAATGAGTCAATTAGAAGTTTCACAACAAACCTTTATTCAGCTTCAGTCCTTAAGTTTATTTAACTTAATTTAGTTTTAGATTAATCCTTTTTTATTTGAGATATTACTTTGAGGCTGGAAAAGGTTTTAAACAATAGAATACAATACCTGCAATAGCACCGTATAAATGCGCATTAACTAAAACCGGTGCGTCGATTAATTCAATAGTGCTTTGCTGTGCCCCATAAACTTGTTCGTATAGTATTTTTATAATAAGTGCGATGCCTAAAATAGCTCCCCATTTACTTTTTTGTTGAACATCATGCGCGACTGCATAGCTAAATAATGCATGTAATACTCCCGAAAACCCCACATACCAAATAATCTCTGGTTCAAGGTAAAAAAGAGTCAAAGCAATAAAGACGCTACTAAAAAAATCACAGGTAGCGGTGATTGTTTTTTAAAGGTATCTATAAATAATACTAAAGTGACCACTAAGCCGAGTAAATTCATGGCAAGGTGATAAAAGTTAGTGTGGCAAAAAGTGGCCGTTATTAAGCGCCAAAATTGCAACTGCTCAATTCCAGTGTGGTAATATGCGAGTAATTCACTACTTTGTGGCTCAAAAAAGTAGACTAACAATGTTATTATTATTAATAGCATCGTTTCAATTAACAGTGAAAGCATGCACTTCCTTTTTTAAAGTGTCTATTTAAGGTATTTAATCGTGACAATAATATCTGAAGCGGTGACAAAAAGAGCACGTTGTAATCGTTGTTTAAAAGCAAGCTCGGCCTGTATTTGTAAGACCATTCAATCAATCAGCAATATCTATCACTTACATATATTACAAGATCCAAGTGAAGAAAAGAAAGCATTAGGCACTGCCCGCATTTTAAAGCTCTCTTTAACTAATGTGCAACTGACTGTTGGTGAAAAGTTTAATGAGCAGGATTTTGATCTTAATAATAGTTACTTATTATTTCCTGGGGATGATGCGCTAGATGCACAAAGCTTGGCAAAATCAGAGGTTTTAAACCCTAATAGTCAATTTGTTTTACTCGATGGTAGTTGGAAAAAAGCTTATAAGTTATTAATGAGTAATCCTTTTTTGCAAAACTTGCCGAAGGTATCCATTCTTGCTGATGAAAAAAGTAACTATCGCATTCGTAAGTCTCCTCGAGCAGATGGTTTTTCAACAGTTGAAGCTGGTTATTATTTATTGTCTCAGTTGGAAGAAAATACTGAAAAATTTGAACCTTTATTAAAGAGTTTTGAGTTTATGATTGATTATCAAATTGCTCAGATGCCTGCTGGAATATATCAAAAAAATTATTTACAAAAATGAAAGGTCATATGATAGTGCAAAGCTTTGTACATAATCTGGTCTTAATATGGCTTTCCCTAATTTGATGGAAGTAAGAGGGGCGTTCACTTAAACACAGTTAAACTACGTTATTTTCTCTTTACTAAAAATCCACTTTTTTCTTAATACTTTGGTACTACCACGTTTCGTTTTACTATCCACTCGACGACGTTGTGAGCCCTTGGTTGGTTTCGTTGCTCTTCTCGCTTTTCTGACAACTATTGCTGATAGAATTAGTTCCTTTAAGCGTTCTAAAGCCGCTTCTTTGTTTTGCAACTGAGTTCTAAATTGTTGTGATTTGATGATGATTATACCTTCGGAGGTGATTCGGCTATCAGAAAGCTTAAGTAGCTTTTCTTTGTAGAAAGCGGGTAAAGATGAACGCTTGATATCAAAACGAAGGTGAATAGCAGTTGCCACTTTATTAACATTTTGTCCGCCATTACCAGCGGATCTGATTGCATTAAGTTCAATCTCCCAATCGGCAATGGTTATAGCATTTGAAATATCGAGCATGGTGATACCTATTGATTCAGAAGTCGTTTGCACTGATGTTTGTTACTCTATTATCTACCGAGTGCCATTGAGCTAAGAATAGCAAATAAACTGCCTTGGATATACTAAGGGGTGTTGATCTTTGCCGTTTAAACTTTGTTCACCACATGGCGTTTGATCGAGGCGGGCAATGTGACGCCTAGTCATCTAAGCGAATTTTTCCAACAAAAAGCAAAACATCTTTTGTCTTTACATTGTGTACTGTTTGACCTAGTCAAAAGGGCAAAAGCATAATGTTTTGTGGTTAACCCGAAGGGCAAGGTTTGCTGACGATTTCTTCTTAAAAATAAGGAACAGTAGGTAGGCTTTTGCTAATATCGCCCACTACCTCGATTGTTAATTTACTTATAGAGTGAAAAATATGGACGTATCCCAAATTGATATTAATTCATTATTTATCCTGAAACATTTGCTTGAAGAAAAGCATGTTTCTAATACTGCACATTGTATGAATATTAGCCAATCATCTGTTAGCCGAGCGTTACAAAAAATGCGAACTGTATTTGAAGATGAATTATTGGTGAGAATCAATTCGGGATATGAGCTAACACCAAAAGCAGAAACTATTAAACATGATTTAAATTTAGTTATAACAAGTTTAGAAGTATTGGTGCATAAACAATCATTCAAAGCAGAGACTAATGCTAGTACGGTGCGCTTTTTTGGCCTTCAGCCTCAAATTAATGCGCTGATGCCAAAAGTCATTAATTATATTCGACACCATGCTCCATTGATGACTGTGAGTCTTGATACAACGGCGCGACGCCATTTTGAAGCGCTTATATCAGGAGATGTTCATTTTGTCTTGTCTTCCCATCAACCTACCTATTCTGATCAGAGTTTGTATCAAATGGCGATAGCAAGTCGCGACTTTAAATTATTGATGAACCGTGAAAACCCAATGGCTAATAAAACACTCTCTGCAGAGGCACTAGTTAATTGTAATTTTGGGCAAATATCTCTTCAGGGAGAAAGAACTTTATCATTTGAACATAAGTTCATAGAGCTTGGCCTAGTTGATAAGAAGAACCGTTTGTCTATTCCCGTTCAATTAAGCAACTTTAGTTCAGCGCCAAATATTGCCGCAACTAGCGATATTATCTTCCACCTGCCAAGCACTTATGCGAATGAAGCTTGTCGAGATGAAAGGTTAATTGTGAAGGATGTGCCTAAGGAGTTACGATTGGATTTTCAAATGATTTATCTATATTGGCATAAGCGCTTTCACGATGATCCAATGTGTGAGTGGATCCGTTCTATTTTTAAAGAGTTGTATTTAGAAAAACAAGTTACTGCATAAAAAAATAAAGTATATGCAGTATTAGGATAGTCATGTTTACATAGTTGAATACGGTTTAAGTTGATAGTGATTATCATTACGTGGTTAAGTGATAATTACTATCAATTAATAACAGAGTATAATAACTATGCCACCTATCCTTTTTATTTGTCGCCCTATATCCATTTTAGTAAGTGGATTAAGCATTATATTATCAACACAAGTTCAAGCTGAGACAGCCTCGGAAAATTTGGAAACAATGGTGGTGACTGCCACTGGTTATGAACAGACGATGATTGAAGCTCCTGCCTCAATTAGTGTTATCGATCGAGCTCAAATAGAAAGTCGTTCTTATAAAGATTTAGCCGATGCATTAAGTGATTTGCCCGGCGTTATCATAACAAGTGGTGGCTCTCGTCAAGATATTTCACTGCGTGGTATGCCCTCAGAATATACATTGATTCTTGTTGATGGACGTAAACAATCTGGCCGAGAAACGCAGGTGAGTAGCAGTGGTGGTTATGAACAAGATTGGTTGCCGTCTATCAAGGCTATTGAACGAATTGAAGTAGTAAGAGGGCCTATGTCAACGCTGTATGGTTCTGATGCGATTGGTGGTGTGATTAATGTTATTACCCGTAAGGATCACGAGCAGTGGCATGGTAGTCTTCGAGGTGAAACCATTATACAAGAAGACAGTGATTCAGGTAACTTCTACCAAGGTGAGTTGCATACAGCAGGACCTTTAATTGATGGTTTACTGAGCGCCTCTTTTACAAGTATGTATCAAGAGCGTATCGAAGATGACATCCTATATGCTAATGGAGGAAAAACATTAAGTAATTATAGAGGTTCTATCTATTTAACACCGACGACTAATAACTCTTATACCTTTGATTATACTTATCATGAACAAGAACGAGTGAACACCGAAGGAAAATCAAGAAGCAAAACTTCAGAAACTAATAATCAACGTAATTCATTTGGTTTAGCACATTCCGGAAATTATAGCTGGGGTGATACCTCTTCTTATATTAGCCAAGAAACTGTGGATAATATTGGGGGAGAGTTAGAAGTTGTAAATAGCAATTTAAATAGCCAATGGTCGTTGCCTTTTGATGAAAATTACCTCACTTTTGGTCGTCGCCTTTGAGCATCAAGAATTGGATAATTCTGATTATATATTTACAAATCATCAGTGGTCTATTTTCGCTGAAAATGAGTGGTATATAACTGACTCCTTTGCTCTGACAGCTGGCCTTCGTTATGACAATAATGAGAAATTTGATTCAGCATTTAGTCCGCGTTTATATGGTGTTTGGACTGTGGATAATAACTGGACAATAAAAGGTGGCGTTTCAACGGGTTATCGTGCACCAAGTCTAACGGAAATGGAACAAGATTGGGTTCAAGAAAGCTGTAATGGCAATTGTGATATTTACGGTAATGCTGATTTAAAAGCTGAAACTTCGGTTAATGTTGAGTTAGGTACTCACTTTGTTGGCCACGATAGCCTGATGGCAAGTGTAACCTTATTCTACAGTGACTTTAAAGATAAAATTGATACGACGGATATTGATTCAGATTGTAGTGCTCGATATTGTGATTCAAGTTATGTGAATATTGAAGATGCCATTACTTATGGTAGTGAAGTATCTGTATCAAAAGATATTATTGAGGGTGTCAGCCTATCTGCAACCTATACCTATGCCTACAGTGAGAAAATGTCTGGCGATGATAAAGGTCAACCTTTAACGCAAATGCCTGAGCACCTTGTATCTGCCAATGCCAACTGGGTGATGAGTGATGATGTAAGCTCTTGGCTTCGTACTTCTTATCGTAGTGAAGATAACGACACGACCACAGTGAGTTCAAGAAATAATTTAGCGCCTTCGATAACCTATGTAGACTTTGGTGGTCATTGGCAGGTTAGCAAGAATATTAAGTTAATGGTCGCTGTTTATAATTTATTTGACCGAGAAACGAGCTATGCAGAGTACAACTATGTAGAAGATGGTCGTCGCTATTGGCTCGCCTTTGAAGCTACATTCTAAAGATAAGCGAAGCAATAATTTATAAGGCTTTGGGATTGTTGCAAAATAATATCCACTAAATTGTTTTCAAAAAGCTTGAAATGACTGACTATTTTTGAAAACAAAAGCGCAAGTAATTTTGAAGCTAAACCTTAGTTAAATTCTTTTTCTTTTTAGGGCATAAATATGAAACCACTAATTCATTTTATTTTACTTTCTGTTATCGGGCTCAGTAGTGTAAACGCAAGTGAAAACTATAACGTTGAAAAAGATATTGTATTTAAACAGCTTGATGATAAAACGATTAAGCTTGATCTATATACACCAAAAATAAAGCAACAGGGCGATCGTCCGCTATTGGTTTGGGTGCATGGTGGAGCATGGAAAAGAGGCAGTAAAGATGCCATACCAACAAAAAACCCGTTGCTTTTAAACTCAGTGTTGAGAGAAGGATATACACTGGCGATGGTTAATTACCGCTTAAGTGGTGAAGCGAGTTTTCCTGCACCCGTGGAAGATATTAATGATGCTATTAATTACTTGCATCAACATGCTAAACAATATCAGATTTCAGCGGATAATATCGTTATTATGGGACGCTCTGCTGGTGGTCATTTAGCTAATTTAATCGGGGCAAGTAATACCGTGAGTCATATTGGGTTTTATAAAAAACCTGAATATAAAGTGTCTGCCGTGGTTAGTTTTTTTGGTCCAACGGATATATTGGCGCTAGGTAATAAAGGCAAGCGTCCGACAACAGCAGGTTCATCGGTATCACGTTTTCTTGGGACTATTCCGAGTCAAGCGCCTGAGCTTGCTAAGCAAGCCTCACCAACTTATTATATATCGGAAAAATCTCCCGCTTTTATGATGTTACATGGGGACCTTGATCGCAGGGTACCACTAGATCAGAGTGTGAAGATGAAAGCGTTATTAGATAAATATGGTGTAGATAATAAATTATTGATTGAAAAGGGAGTGGGGCATAGTGCGCCGATCTTTGATACCAACAAGTATGTACCAGATGTCGTATCATTCATAAAAGCGCAACTTCCGATTAGAAAATAGCGGTCCTTAATATCAGTTATTAGTCAGTTGAATGATCTCCCTTGGTGAATGAATCAGGGAGTTTTTTTGCTAATTAGCAGAGTAATGAGTTATACCATTTGGCTTAATAAAATATTCAAGTTTTGTGTAATATTAGAAACCTTTAAATCTTCGAACCCAAATGAAAAATAGAGTTGATGGGTTAGAGAGGTTTAAAGAATTGATTGTTTCAAGAGTTGTTGTACAAAAAGCTCATCGGGCAATAAAAGTGATACGTAATTTGTAAAAAAGACGTATGGATAAAAAGAACAACGAGGAATAACTAAGAATTTTCGCAGTAATAAAATTGATTATTAGAGTATTTTTAATCTTTTTTGAAAAGCAAAAACTAAAAAACCAGCCGAAGCTGGTTTTTTATGCGTGCAAGTTAAAGATTAACGAGCACGGAAAACGATACGACCTTTAGAAAGATCATAAGGTGTTAATTGTACTGTTACTTTATCACCCGTTAAAATACGGATGTAGTTTTTACGCATTTTACCAGAGATATGTGCTGTCACCATATGGCCGTTTTCTAGCTCTACACGGAACATTGTGTTAGGCAGGGTATCCATGATGGTGCCTTGCATTTCAATACTGTCTTCTTTTGCCATTCTTAATGGATCCTTTAAATTTTTTGGTTTCCTCTGTGATTTAGAGGGATCATGCTAATTTCAATCGGCGCATCATGCCAGAATTATCCCAATCGGTAAAGGTTTGTTGCTTGTTTATTGTGCTATTTAGTAAAATATCTATTACTTAGAAGTTTTCCCACTGTCCATTGATAAACCTTTGGTGTGGATTAAATTGAGTTTTGTAATTCATTTTTTGGCAAGACTCGATGTAATAACCTAAATAGAGGTAATCAATACCTTGTTCTTTGGCTAATCTTAATTGCGTTAATACCGCGAATTTTCCCAGTGAGTTTGTTTGGTAATCAGGATCATAAAAACAATAAAAAGCACTCCAAGCTTTATCCTCCTTAGTCAGTAATTGATCTGTAATACTGACTGCAATAAGCTTAACTTGGTCATAGATTTCAATAAAAAGGGGTGATTCCAATCACTATGAATGAAGTCATCATATTGCGCCTGTGATGCCGGATACATAGGGCCATCATGATGTACATTATTAATATAACGCTGGTAAAGGTCAAAGTATTGAGGACTAGCTGTCTTTGCTATTTTTATAGTAAAGCGACTGTTTTTATTGATTAATCGTTTCTGACTGCGTGATTTTATAAAATCATTAACCGAAATACGAAGTGATTCACAGGCATCACAGTCTTGACAATGAGGGCGGTAAACTTGATTACCACTGCGTCTGAACCCATTGGCTAAAAGTACAGGGTAATAGGTTTGAGCATTTGCTTCTGGCTCGATTAACATGATCAAGGTTTCTTGATGATTATTTAAATAGGAGCAAGGAAATGGCTTAGTAATGCCTACATTAAGCGAAGTAGATTGAGTCGTCAAAAAACACCTGCTATTGTGATTTGAAAATATGATAAAACCATATTGGTGCAATTTTAATATTAATTAAAAGCCCAAATATCTTAATATTATGGGATAGAATAAGGATAGACTAATGAACGTACAAGCTATTATAGAAAAAAATATCGGATAGTTTCGATTGTGTTTTTTTATCTGTAGAAAATGAAAGCTTCCGACACGCTGGTTCCTGCTAACTCAGAAACGCATTTTAAAGTTACTGTGGTGAGTGATTTTTTCTCTGGTAAATTACCAATTGCCCGTCATAGGTTGATAAATGAGTTATTAGCTGAACAATTACAGGGACCAGTGCATGCCTTATCAATGCATACTTATACTCCTGCACAATGGGAAGCTAAAGGAAATGTAGTTCCTGCTTCAATTGATTGCATGGGAGCAAAAAAATAGTTCGTTGATTAAATGTTAACGGATTTATTTTTATGTACATTTATTTCACATAAAACTTTGAACTGAATAGTACAAGTCTGCGCAATAGCGATGGTAATCCGCCTGTAAATAATGATAATATATGTCGGAATTTTTTAGTCTACTTGTTAAGTATCTGTTAAGTTTTTTCAATGGATAGATGACTTGTAATGTTTTTTGCCGCAAGGCATCTAACTCTTCTTCCCGTAAACATAGTGCAAGAGAATATGATTACTATAAAAAAAGGACTGGACCTCCCAATTAGTGGAGCACCAGAGCAAGTAATTCAGGATGGCCCAGCCATTACTGAAGTAGCTATACTAGGCGAAGAATATGTTGGTATGCGTCCATCAATGGCTATTAAAGCCGGCGATACTGTAAAGAAAGGCCAAATTCTTTTTTCTGATAAAAAGAATCCTGGTGTTCACTTTACCGCTCCAGCATCTGGTGTAGTTAAAGAGATTAATCGTGGTGCAAAACGTGTTTTGCAATCGGTTGTTATTTCAGTTGAAGGTCAAGAGTCTGTCTCTTTTCCTAAGTTTGAATCTGCACAATTAGCAAAATTAGAGCGAGTCGCGATTGTAGATAATTTAGTTCAATCTGGTGCATGGACAGCGCTTCGTACGCGTCCATATAGTAAAGTACCTGCGATTGACGCTAACCCAGCATCTATTTTTGTTACTGCAATGGATACTAATCCACTAGCCGCAGACGCTGAACTAATTATTAATGAAAATCAACAGGCATTTACCGACGGTTTAGCAGTTTTATCACAGCTAACAGAAGGTAAAGTCTATGTTTGTAAAGGCGAAGGTAAATTACCGACTTCCGATGCAAGCAATGTTGAAGAGAAATTGTTCTCTGGTGTTCACCCTGCAGGTCTTGCGGGCACACATATTCATTTCATTGATCCGGTTTCAATAACCAAGCAGGTTTGGTCGATTAATTACCAAGACGTTATTGCATTTGGAGAACTATTCGTATCAGGTGAGCTTTATACTAATAAAGTTATCTCTGTAGCTGGTCCAGCTGTTACTAAGTCGCGTTTATTACGCACTGTCATTGGCGCATCAATTACACAGTTAACCGCTAATGAGCTGGTTGATGGTGATGTACGTGTTATTTCTGGCTCAGTATTATGTGGTGTTACCGCTTATGGTCCTCATGCTTACCTTGGACGTTACCATAATCAAGTATCTGCATTACTTGAAGGTTATGAAAAAGAGTTATTTGGATGGGGCGCGCCTGGTGCTAATAAACACTCTGTTTCAAGAGCATTCCTATCGGTACTAAATAAAGCTAAACGCTTTGCATTTACTACGACAACAGGTGGTAGTAAACGTGCAATGGTGCCAATTGGTCAATATGAGCGCATTATGCCACTTGATATCCTACCAACTTTATTGTTACGCGATCTGATCGTTGGTGATAGTGATAATGCACAAACATTAGGCTGTTTAGAATTAGATGAAGAAGATTTAGCGCTATGTACTTATGCGTGTCCTGGTAAGTATGACTATGGCTCATATCTTCGTTCTAACCTAAGCAAAATAGAGAAGGAAGGCTAATAATTATGGGTCTTAAACATATAATCGAGAAGATGGAGCCACACTTCGAGCCAGGAGGTCGCCACGAAAAATGGTACGCACTGTACGAAGCTGCGGCTACTTTCTTCTATACACCTGGCTATGTCAATAAAGGGCTAACGCACGTTCGTGATAGCCTTGATTTAAAACGTATCATGATTTTTGTTTGGTTATCGACTTTTCCAGCAATGTTCTATGGTATGTACAATACCGGTGTGCAAGCAAATGAGGCCATTTTAGCTGGTTATTCTTCATTAGAAGGTTGGCGTGTTGCTTTATTAGAAATATTCGGAGTTACTCTAGGCTCTGGTGCTGGTCTATTTGATAATTTATTATTTGGTGCGACTTACTTTTTACCAATCTACGCAGTAACTTTTGTTGTCGGTGGTTTTTGGGAAGTTTTATTTGCAAGTGTGCGTAAACACGAAGTTAACGAAGGTTTCTTCGTTTCTTCGGTATTATTTGCGTTAATTGTGCCTGCGACATTACCGCTATGGCAAGTTGCTTTAGGTATTACATTCGGTGTTGTTGTTGCTAAGGAGATCTTTGGTGGTACTGGGCGTAACTTCTTAAACCCTGCATTAGCTGGTCGTGCTTTTTTATATTTTGCATACCCTACTGATATTTCTGGTGATGCTGTTTGGACAGCGGTTGATGGGTTCTCAGGTGCAACGTCACTCAGCGTTATGTCTCAAGGTGGCCTAGAAGCATTACAAGCAAATATCTCATGGATGGATGCTTTTGTTGGTAATATGCAAGGCAGTATCGGTGAAGTGTCTACATTGGCTATTCTAATCGGTGGTGCATTTATTGTTATTACAGGTATTGCCTCATGGCGAATTATCGCCGGTGTCATGATAGGTATGGTAGCAACTTCCTTATTATTTAATGTAATAGGTAGTGATACTAACCACATGTTCCAATTACCTTGGTACTGGCATTTAGTGATGGGTGGTTTTGCCTTTGGTATGATCTTTATGGCAACCGATCCCGTATCAGTCGCGTTTACTAACAAAAGTAAATGGGCTTACGGAATATTGATTGGATTAATGACAGTATTGATCCGAGTTGTAAATCCTGCCTTCCCCGAGGGTATTATGTTAGCTATCTTATTTGCTAATTTATTTGCACCATTATTCGATTACTTTGTTGTTCAAGGGAATATCAAACGGAGGCTAGCACGTAATGTCTAATCAACAGGAAACATTCGGCAAAACGATAATTGTTGTACTGGCTGTTTGTCTAGTATGTTCCATTATTGTTGCTGGTGCAGCAGTAGGCTTACGCCCTCAGCAAATAAAAAATAAAGAAATAGATAAGCAAAGTAATATTCTTGCTGTTGCAGGTCTGGATACGGATAAAACTATCGCTGAAATTTTCTCATCTAATATTGAAACAAAATTAGTTGATTTAAATAGTGGTGAATTTGCCGCTTATGATGCAAATTATGATCAAGAAGCCGCGTCTAAAGATCCTGCAACAAGTATCGCTCTGCCTGCAGAACAGAATGTCGCTAAAATTGGACGTCGAGCAAATCTTGCTACGATTTATCTAGTATCTGATGATAATGGCCAATTACAACGTATCATTCTACCTGTTCATGGTGCTGGTTTATGGTCAACTATGTATGCATTTGTTGCTGTTAAACCAGATGGTAATACCATTGATGGAATTACTTATTATGAACAAGGTGAAACGCCAGGGTTAGGTGGTGAAGTAGAGAATCCTCGTTGGCGTTCTTTGTTTGTTGGTAAAGAGTTATTTGATAATGATGGCATGCCAGCGATTAAGATAACTAAAGGTCAAGCACCTGCAGACTCTAAACATGAAATTGACGGTTTATCTGGCGCAACACTAACAAGTGTTGGTGTACAGAATACTTTCACTTTCTGGTTAGGTGAGCAAGGCTTTGGTCCATTCCTTACTAAAGTTCGTGAAGGAGCATTAAACAATGGCTAAACCTGGTGAATTAAAAACAGTACTAACCTCTCCTGTTGTTAATAACAACCCGATTGCGTTGCAAGTACTGGGTGTTTGTTCTGCACTAGCAGTAACAACGACATTAGAAACCGCTGTCGTAATGACGCTAGCGGTATTATTTGTAACAGCATTTTCAAACTTGTTCATTTCAATGATTCGTAACTATATTCCTAATAGTGTTCGTATCATTGTACAAATGGCGATTATTGCTTCATTGGTAATTCTTGTTGACCAAGTAATGAAAGCTTATGCATACGGCTTATCAAAACAGTTATCTGTTTACGTTGGTCTGATCATTACAAACTGTATTGTAATGGGACGAGCAGAAGCTTTTGCAATGAAAAATAAACCTTTCCCAAGCTTTATGGATGGCATTGGTAATGGCTTAGGTTATGGTTTCATTCTTGTGTTAGTAGGCGGGTTCCGTGAGTTATTTGGTTCGGGTGCGTTATTTGGTATTGAAATTTTACCATTAACCTCTAATGGTGGATGGTACCAAAGTAATGGTTTATTACTGCTTCCTCCAAGTGCGTTCTTTATCATCGGCGGCATTATCTGGGCAATTCGTGTTGCACGCCCAGAACAAGTCGAGCCAAAGGAGTAGTATAAATGGAACATTATCTTAGTTTATTTGTACGTTCTATTTTCATTGAAAATATGGCGTTAGCCTTTTTCTTAGGCATGTGTACCTTCCTTGCTGTTTCGAAAAAAGTTAAAACATCAATGGGTCTAGGTGTTGCGGTTATTGTTGTATTAGGTATATCAGTACCAGTTAACCAAATCATCTACTTCAATTTATTAGCGCCTGGCGCATTAGATTGGGCTGGCTTCCCTGAGGCAGATCTTAGCTTCCTTGGCTTTATCACTTTCATTGGTGTTATTGCGGCCTTAGTACAGATATTGGAAATGGTATTAGATAAATACTTTCCAGCTTTGTACCAAGCATTAGGGATCTTCCTACCACTTATTACAGTAAACTGTGCCATCTTTGGTGGTGTATCGTTTATGGTTCAGCGTGAGTACAACTTACTTGAGTCCGCTGTATACGGTATTGGTAGTGGTGTAGGTTGGACATTAGCGATTGTTGCTTTAGCAGGTATTCGTGAAAAAATGAAATATTCAGACGTGCCAGATGGTTTACGTGGTTTGGGTATTACATTTGTTACCGCTGGTCTTATGGCACTTGGATTTATGTCATTCTCTGGTATCCAGCTATAACCCGCTTTTCGAAAGTGTTTTAGCTTAATTGAATTTCGGAGGTGAACATCACCTCCTCAAAACAAGGAAAAAGTCGAAGATGGACAATAATATTGAAATCTTTCTCGGCGTTGCCATGTTTACTATTGTTGTTTTAGCCTTAGTTGTCATTATATTGGCGGCTAAAGCGAAACTAGTAAGCTCTGGTGACATTACGATTGCTGTTAATGGCGATGCAGACAAAAGTATCACCACACAAGCGGGTGGTAAATTACTAGGTGCACTAGCAAATTCAGGCATTTTTGTATCTTCAGCCTGTGGTGGTGGTGGTACCTGTGGTCAATGTCGCGTTAAAATTAACTCTGGCGGTGGTGATATTCTACCAACAGAACTTGACCATATTAGTAAAAAAGAAGCAAAAGAAGGCGAGCGTTTATCCTGTCAAGTTAGCGTAAAAGAAGACATGGACATTGAGCTTCCTGAAGAAATCTTTGGTGTTAAGAAATGGGAATGTACGGTTATCTCTAATGGTAACGAAGCAACCTTCATTAAAGAGCTTAAATTACAAATCCCTGATGGTGAATCTGTACCGTTTAAAGCCGGTGGTTATATCCAAATTGAAGCGCCTGCGCATCATATCAAATATAAAGATTTTGATATTGAAGAACCAGTACCGTGGTGACTGGGAACACTTTAAGTTTTTTGACTTAGAATCTAAAGTTGATGAAGAAACAATTCGTGCTTATTCAATGGCTAACTACCCAGGTGAAGAAGGTATTATCATGTTGAATGTGCGTATCGCTACGCCACCACCTCGTGATTTATCATTGCCATGCGGTAAGATGTCTTCTTACATCTTTAGTTTAAAAGCGGGTGATAAAGTGACTATTTCAGGTCCATTTGGTGAGTTCTTCGCTAAAGAAACTGAAAATGAAATGGTATTTATTGGTGGTGGTGCTGGTATGGCGCCAATGCGTTCTCATATATTTGACCAATTCCGTCGTTTACATACAACACGTAAATGTAGTTTCTGGTACGGCGCACGTTCTAAGCGTGAAATGTTTTATGTTGAAGATTTTGATCAAATTGCCAAAGAAAATGATAACTTTGAATGGCACGTAGCATTAAGTGATCCGCAACCCGAAGATGATTGGGAAGGTTACACCGGCTTTATTCATAACGTATTGCTAGAAAACTACCTGAAAGACCATGAAGCACCAGAAGATTGTGAATTCTACATGTGTGGTCCACCAGTGATGAATGCTTGCTGTTATCTCAATGCTTAAAGAACTAGGTGTTGAAGATGAGAACATTATGCTTGATGACTTTGGTGGTTAATCATTAATGATTAAATTGACAATTAAATGGCTAACCTTAATAGGGTTAGCCTTTTTTATTTCATCCTGCAGTGAACCTGAACCCACCTCTAAAATAGTGATGGTACAGGGTAAAACCATGGGCACTTATTATAGAGTGACCCTTGTTTTGAATGAACAGCAGTTAACTAAACCTATTTACTCTCTTGATACCCTACAGCTTAACATTGATGAAAAACTAGAGTTAGTGAATGATCAGATGTCAACCTATCGACCTAACTCCGAACTTTCTACCTTTAACCAAAGCGATAGCTCATTAAAAGTTTCACCTGAAACAGCTTTTGTAGTGCAATCTTCCTTAGCGTTATTTAAATTGTCCGATGGCGCTTTTGATGCCACTGTGGGGCCTTTAGTAAACCTTTGGGGGTTCGGGCCGAACAAGAGACCGATCAAAGTACCTTCTGACGAGCTAATTGCATCACAACAACAAAAGGTGGGTAGTGAAAAACTTAGCGTAATAGATAACACTCTTTATAAATCTGCTCCTGGCTTATATGTAGACTTATCAGCCATTGCTAAAGGTTATGGTGTTGATGTTATTGCGGAGTACCTACAAACTATTGGTATCAGTGATTATTTAGTTGATATTGGTGGTGAATTGAGAGCTAAGGGTGTTAAGTCGCTGGATAAGCAATGGACACTAGCTATTGAACGTCCGGTTGAAGGACAAAGTGTGCAACGTATTATTCATATTGGTAATAATGGTATTGCAACATCCGGTGATTACCGTAATTATTATGAGTTTGATGGTGTTCGTTATTCACATACGATTGATCCTAAAACGGGTAAGCCAATTAATCATAAATTAGCTTCCGTGACTGTGATACATCCGAGTAGTATGATGGCTGACGGGTTTGCAACAACAATAATGGTGCTTGGCCCTGAAGCTGGACTCGACTTTGCGCAAAAGAATAATTTAGCGGTATTCTTACTGGTTAAGCAGGAAGATGATTTTATTGAGCATTTTACTGCTGAGTTTAAGCCCTATTTATCTGAGGAGAAATAATGATCTATTTTATTGCCACTTTTGTGGTTTTTTTATTAGTGATTGTCGCGATGGCAATTGGGTATATTTTTAATAAACAAACCATTGGTGGAAGCTGTGGTGGTCTCTCTTCGATTGGAATTGAAAAGTCCTGTGATTGTGATGACCCCTGTGAAAACCGAAAAAAGAAAAATGCTGAAGCGACCAGAATTGCTAAGTTTAAAAGTGAGCAACAGATTATATAATCGCTAATTCCAGTATTGAGAGCCCTTTAATAATCGATCTCAATACTGGCTTTATTCCAAAATAACAATACTAAGTTATTTTTTATTTTTCTGTAACCATCTATCTAAAGCATTTGCGAATGCTTGTTTTTCTTTATCTGCAAATTTAGATTGCCCGCCAGTTGTTTGACCAATATCCCTGAGTTCCTGTGCCATATTTCGCATTGCCAAGCGTTGACGTATATTTTCTGGTGTATACAGCTCTCCACGTGGGTTTAAAGCAGTCACACCTTTTGCCACAATGTCAGCCGCTAGGGGAATATCTTGAGTGATAACCAGATCATTTTTTTGGACTTTTAAGGCAATATAATTGTCGGCAACGTCGAACCCCTGTGCAACCTGAACGGTTTTAATTAATGCTCTTCGGGGCACTGGAAGGGGACTATTAGCGACAAAAATAATTTCAACACCTGTTCGTTCACTTGCTCTAATAACGATTTCTCTTACAGGTACAGGGCAGGCATCGGCATCTATCCAAATGGTCATATTGTTTACCTAGTTTAAAAAGGTTTATTTTACCTTTTTATTATGTAGATATGAAAATTTTATTGATTTGAGTAACATAAATTACTGCTATATATAAATAAATTGTTTGGTTTTTAAAAAGTTGATGTTTTCAATAAATAGCTGTTGACAGTATAGCTAAGCAATATATAATGATGACTAGCTTGAAAGTTAGTTTTATATTTATGTTCAATTGTTCCGTATTATGTACCGAATCCTATACTTCATAAGTAATAGCAACACTTCTAGCAAACTGCCTTGATTGACAAGGTTAAATTACTCAAAAATTAAATAGGATACTATTATGTCTACAACTACTACTGGTACAGTAAAATGGTTCAATGAATCTAAAGGTTTTGGTTTCATCGAGCAAGAAAACGGTCCTGACGTTTTCGCACATTTCTCTGCAATCGCAAGTACTGGTTTTAAAACTCTTGCTGAAGGCCAAAAAGTACAGTTCACTGTAACTCAAGGTCAAAAAGGCCCTCAAGCAGAAAACATCGTAGCTCTTTAATATAGCTTCGATGGGTTTTAATTAACCCATTCTGATTGAATAGAAGGTAACCCCAAGGGCTTACCTTTTTTTCGTCTGTAATTTAATGATTTTTCTTCACACAATTAAACTCTAGTTAAGTGGTAAAATCACTGTAAACCGACTCCCTTTACCCAATTCGCTTGATACTTGTAATTCACCCTTGTGTTGATGAATGATTGAGTAACTTATTGATAAGCCTAAACCAGTCCCTTTACCAAGCGCTTTAGTTGTATAAAATGGGGCAAAAATCTCATCTAGTTTATTCGCTTCTATGCCACTGCCAGAATCAGATATTTCAATATATAGTTTGCCCTGTTTATCATGTGCTTTAATAAATACAACTTTCTCCGAACTATGTTCAACAGCATCCTTTGCATTAATTAATAAGTTAATGAGCACTTGCTCAATCTGAGTTTTATTACACAGAATAGGCGGTAAAGAAGAGGGCAATACTTGCCTTAATTCAACATTTTCTTGGTTGTATTGGTTGATCACGATATTAATGACATTTTCAAATATATCTATTGGTAAGGCTGTATTGTAATTATCAAGTTCACTATCTCGAGCAAAACTACCAACTTGTTTAACTATTTTTTCTATTCTATCCACCTGAGATAAAATGGAGAGAAAACTTTTGTCAGCCATTTGGTAATCTTGTCGCTGTAAACTTTCATTACAAATTTCTGAGTGGATAGAGATGACCTGCAAAGGTTGATTAATTTCGTGTGCAATTCCAGCCGCAATTTCCCCTAAAGAAGAGAGTTTATTCGACTGTCTCAACTTAGATTTACTTGCCTTAAAGTCTTTATTTATTTTAACGAGATTTTGTTTTTTAATTTTTAATCGGGTGCTCATTCTTCGGTTTACTTGTGTTAAATGGCAAACCATTGCTAACAAAACGGAAAGTAAAATTCCGATAATTAAAGTGTATCGGTAAAAGTGTCGTTGATGTTTTGCCCATACCATTAGTTTCCATTCATGACCTAATATAGGAAGCATCATTTGTTCTTTCACATCATTAATCAGTGAGTCTTGAGGTAAAAGGCTATAAATTGTATTGCCAGTTTCAGATAGTGCAAAGGGATAATGAATTAGAGATTGGTCAATTTGAGCATCTAGTAATTGAGTGATATTTAACCTAGCCTGAAGGTAACCAATTAACTTATCTTGAATGAAAATAGGTGCGTGTTGAAAGGTAATTACTTGGTTGTTCGTTAGTATTCTTGGTGAACTCTGAAAGATTGCTGTTTTTTGCTTCTTATCAAGTTGCTTATTTAGATAAGCGAGTTGTTTCTGTTGTTGTATTAGTTCGCTATCATTTGCAAAAAGCAGTTGTTTATTATCATCGATACTCAAATCTGGTTGTAGATTTAGTAGATAAATACTGACATTACTATAGTTAGGTAACAAGGCGGTTAACGCGTTAACTTCTCCCCCAGCTATCATTAATTTGTTTTATGGAGTGCCATCCTTGGGCAATAAATGATAATTGTAAAGCGTGCTGACGCATTTGAATTTGCACCATACTTGCAATTGATTGACTATGTATTGCGATATCTTGTTGTTGATGTACCCGCTCAACCTGATCAAAATGATCAGTGACGATATAGGTGGCAAACAAACCAATAAGAAAGATGAAAATACTATATATATTCGATTTCAACTTAGTTCCTTATCTCTGTATAATATGCATATAAATTGAAACTACCATATATCAAAATAAATACATATGCGTTTTAAGCTAGCGCTTTTAAAAACACTCAAGGAATATAGATGTCAGAGCACGGTTTTACCACAAAAATAGTACATGCAGATCATTCACTTAACTTAGAAGCGGGTGCGGTACATGCTCCTATTCATAACTCTGTTCCTTACGGTTTTAAGGATGTACAAGGTCTAATTGACGTATTCCAAGGGCAACCTGGTCATGCCTATGCACGTTCTTCAACACCAACACTTGATGCTCTTTGTAAAAAAATTCAGATGATGGATCGTGGTGTTGCAACGGCTGTTTTTTCATCTGGGATGTCTGCTATTGTCGCTACTTTTTTAACTCTGTTAAAAGAAGGTGATCATTTGATCTGTAGTCGCTTTTTGTTTGGTAATACAACCAGTTTATTAAACACTATAACGGGCTATGGTATTGAAATTACATTAGTTGATGCTACAGATGTCAATGAAGTGATAAAAGCAAAACAAGATAATACTAAAATGGTATTTGTTGAAACAATTGCTAACCCGGTTACACAAGTGAGTGCTTTATCTGAAATTGGTGATTTTTGTGAAGCTGAAAATTTGGTTTATGTTATTGATAATACCATTACTTCAAGTTACTTATTTGACGCCCGTACTGTCAAAGCGAGTTTAATTACTACCTCTTTGTCTAAATATGTTGCTGGCCACGGTAACGCAATGGGTGGCTCTGTTACCGATACTGGTATCTATAGCTGGGATGATTATCCAAATATTTATGCCGATTACCGTAAAGGTGATAGCAACCTGTGGGGAATAAGCCAGATTAAGAAAAAAGGTTTACGTGATATGGGAGCTTGTTTAAGTTCTCAAGGTGCACACCTTATTTCTGTTGGTAGTGAAACCATGGAATTACGTATGGACCGTCAATGTGAAAATGCAATGATGCTAGCTGAGTATTTACAAGCTCATCCAAAAGTGGAAAAAGTATATTACCCTGGTCTTGCAGACCACCCACAACATGAGCGTGCGAAGGAGTTATTTACTGGCTTTGGGGCATTATTAAGTTTTGATTTAGTAGATGGCTTAGATTGCTGTGAACTACTTAATAAATTAAACCTAGTGATCAGTGCGACTCACTTAGGAGATAATCGTACTCTTGCTTTACCCGTTGCCCCAACTATTTATTTTGAGTTAGGGAAAGCTCTACGCCAAGAAATGGGGATTAGTGAAAATATGATCCGCTGTTCAATAGGTATTGAGAATGGTGCAGATTTAATTGCTGATTTTGAGCAAGCGCTCGCTTAAGGCTAAAGTAGAAAAAGAGGCTTAAAGCCTCTTTTTTGCATTAAGGCGAATATGAAAGTTATAACTCTTCTAATTCTAATGCTTAGTAGTTCATTTGTATGGGCAAATGACAATGATGAAATGGGGCGGTCATTAGCTAACTATGATACATGTACGCATATATCAGAGGTAATGAATGATCATCAAATGTATTTTTATTATAAAAAAATGTTTAATGATCTAAGCCTAGGGGTACTTGCATTAAATGCGCAAGATGCCAGCCATGTATATGATGTTTGGCTTAAAAGTGAATTGCTTTTGAGGAAGTTAAATAACGCTTCTATGCAAAAAATGTGTCTAAGTCGTTTTGATGAATTGTCGCGTAAAATGCTCAATAAAATAGCGACTAAAAAAGCTAGTCGCTAGGTTGAATAGGTTATTCTAAAGTTAGAAATTAATAATCATCGGATTCTTTAATTTTGCCATAAATATTAGCCGCGTTATTACTGTTATCAATTTTTACAGAATCATCAGTCTCTTTCTCGATAGGCCCTTCTAAGTATTGCTTTTTTAGTCGCAGGCGATTTTCTAGAAGTTTGTTTAAACTGTACAGAGGTCTCTGTTTTTTCTAATATCTGAGCCGTCTCATCTGTTGTAGTATCAGGCTTTGATTCAGCTCTTTTTACTCGAATAATATTACCAGCTAATTTAAAGGCATTTAAATTTTTCATTGCCGCTTTTGCTTCGCCAGGGCTAGGCATTTCTACGAATCCAAAACCTTTAGATTTTCCTGTTTTATTGTCTAATACTAAGTTACAGGATTGCACTTTGCCATATTCGCTAAATAAGCTAATTAACTTTTCTTCAGTTGTTGCTATTGCAAGGTTACGTACTAATAGTTTCATGGTTATTCCGTTCATCAATAAATATATTGCAGTATATTAACAGCTATTATTAGGATTAACTAAGTATTAACCACAGGACAACGCTAAACATTAAAACCGCTGTAATACGGTTCATTATTTTCACATTCCCCTGTTGTTGTAATAAATTTAGCAAAACTCTGCCACCACTGGCATGAAGCAACATACATATCAGCTCAAAGCAAAGAATAATACTGATCAAAATTGTAGCTTTAGGAGGTAATGGACTTTAACCCATTGAATATCCATTTTTGAGCATATTTATTTTATCAATGTAATTCTTCCTATTGCTGATATTAAATGAATTGCTGGTCTGAATTTGTTATAGTTCTGCAAAATTTATCAATCACTCATTTTGTAAAAAATAATTGTGTACATACGTGTGTACATATTAAGAGAACCACTAAACATGGCAGACGCTAAATTCCTAGATGAAGTCAATTCTAGACGCACATTCGCAATCATCTCTCATCCAGATGCTGGTAAAACAACCATTACTGAAAAAGTATTACTTTTCGGAAACGCGCTACAAAAAGCAGGTACGGTTAAAGGTAAAAAATCAGGGCAACATGCAAAATCTGATTGGATGGAAATGGAAAAAGATCGTGGTATCTCAATCACGACTTCTGTAATGCAATTTCCTTATAATAATTCGATTGTTAACTTACTTGACACTCCTGGACATGAAGACTTTTCAGAAGATACCTACCGAACCTTAACGGCAGTAGATTCATGTTTAATGGTTATTGATGCCGCTAAAGGTGTAGAGCAACGTACCATTAAATTAATGGAAGTTACTCGACTTCGTGATACGCCTATTATCACTTTCATGAACAAATGTGACCGTGATACACGAGATCCGATTGATTTAATGGATGAAGTTGAAGATGTACTGAATATTGCCTGTGCTCCTATTACTTGGCCAATTGGTATGGGTAAAGAATTTAAAGGTGTTTATCATTTGCTTCGTGACGAAGTTATTTTATATTCCACAGGACAAGGTCATACCATTCAAGAGGTTCGTATCATTAAAGGGCTGGATAACCCAGAATTAGATACGGTTTTACCCCTTTATGCTGAGTCTTTACGTGAGGAGATGGAACTAGTTGTTGGTGCATCTAATGAATTTGATTTAGAACTCTTTTTAAGCGGTGAATTAACGCCAGTTTTTTTTGGTACTGCGCTAGGTAACTTTGGTGTTGATCATATCTTAGATGGTTTAACCGAATGGGCACCTAAGCCTTTACCACGTATTGCTAAAGAGCGAACGGTTCAACCAACAGAGGAAGAATTTTCTGGTTTTATTTTTAAAATTCAAGCCAATATGGACCCGAAACATAGAGACAGAATTGCTTTCATGCGTGTATGTTCAGGTAAGTATCAAAAAGGCATGAAAATGCTACATGTACGCACAGGCAAAAAAGTGAGCATTTCTGATGCAGTAACTTTTATGGCCGGTGATAGAGAAGCCGCAGAGGAAGCTTATCCTGGCGATATTATTGGTTTACATAATCACGGTACAATTCAAATAGGTGATGCGTTCACTTTAAATGAGCCACTTAAGTTTACCGGTATTCCTAATTTTGCACCGGAATTATTCCGTCGTATTCGTTTAAAAGATCCACTTAAACAGAAGCAATTATTAAAAGGCTTAATGCAACTTTCAGAAGAGGGGGCTGTACAAGTATTCCGCCCACTACGTAGTAACGATTTAATCGTTGGTGCAGTCGGAGTCTTACAATTTGAAGTGGTCGTGCGACGTCTTAAATCTGAATATAAAGTTGAAGCACTTTACGAAGGCATTAGTGTTGCAACTGCATTATGGGTTGAAAGTGATGATGAGCAGAAAATGGCTGAATTTGAAAAGAAAGCTTATGACAACTTGGCATTAGACGGCAGTGATAATTTAACTTATGTTGCCCCGACTATGGTCAATTTAAACTTAGCGATTGAGCGTTACCCTGCCATTAAGTTCCGTAAAACTCGCGAGCACTAACATCTCTCTTCTAAATTAAAGGCTTAGACATTAGTTAAGCCTTTTTTGTCCTTTTAAGGCACAAGGTAAAGCATGATAGCTACATTTTTATGGATGGTAGGAGCTATTCTGTCATTTTCTTTAATGGCTATCGCCGGGCGAGAGTTAAGTCATCAAATCAACACCTTTGAATTATTGTTTTTCAGAGGGTTATTTGGACTGATTGTAATAACTACCATTATTAGCCTTTGCGACAACTTTCGACACTTTCAAACCCAGCAAATCAAAGGTCATTTCCTAAGGAATCTATTTCACTTTTTAGGGCAATATACATGGTTCATAGGATTAGGGTTATTACCACTTGCTCAAGTCTTTGCGATCGAATTTACTGTTCCTTTTTGGACTGCCATTATAGCCGCAATTTTTCTTAATGAATGCCTTACTATCAGGAAAGTATGCGCTATTCTAATTGCTTTTTCTGGTGTATTGTTAATTGTTCAACCACCTTTAGATAGATTCGAAGGGGCTTCTTTGATTGTTCTCGGAGCCGCTATATTTTATGCCTGTGCTCATAGTGGTACTAAATATTTAGCTCGACATAATCATCCTTTAACAATCTTATTTTATATGTGTCTTATTCAAACTCCCATTGCTGGTGTTTTAATGCTTCCAAATTGGACTATGCCAAACGCTTTTGAGTGGTCTTGGATATCCGTAGTTGCAATGACTGCTCTAAGTGCTCACTTTTGCATGACCAAAGCAATGTTAACTAGTGCTGTCACTACAGTGGTAACATTAGATTTTCTGCGTTTGCCTTTAATCGCTTTAGTTGGTTTTTTTGCATACAATGAACCTTTTGGAATGTTATCGATAATTGGTAGTCTGGTTATTCTGATTGCTATGTTAATAAATTTTCAAAAAGCGACAAAGAAATAAAAATGAGGTGAACTATGTTTACTGACAGTCATTGCCACTTAGATTTTCCTTGCTTTAGTCATGAATTAGATGACCTTTTTGAAGCATTAAAAAGCAAAGAAATTACCAAAGTCGTGATACCTGCTACTCAAGCATCTTCGTGGGAGCCTGTTCAGAAAATTGCCAGTCGATATCCTAGTGCATTTTATGCCTTAGGCATTCACCCTCATTTTTTAACCTCTTTTAAATCGCAAGACTTAGAGACTTTAAACTCTCTGCTAAAAAATCGAAATAATAAATGTATTGCATTAGGGGAAATTGGCTTAGATAAGTTTGCTACAACCAATTTGCAACAACAGGAATGGGTGTTTATTGAACAATTAAAAATAGCGCAACAACATCAATTACCGATTATATTACATTGTGTCAAAATGCAGGGGCGTGTCTTAACAATATTAAAGCAACAGAAGTTTAACTATGGTGGCGTTTATCATGCATTTTCTGGCAGTATTGAAATCGCTAATGAGTTTATCAAATTAGGTTTTAAACTTGGAGTCGGTGCTGTAATTACCTATCCTAATTCGACAAAAACACGCACTACCTTTTCACTATTACCTTTAGAATCTCTGTTATTAGAAACTGATGCGCCCGATATGCCCTTGTACCAACAGCAAGGTAAATATAATACGCCACTCAACATTTTGCCTATATTTGAATGCCTAACGACCTTACGTCAGGAGTCAAAAACTCAACTTGCTACACAACTTTATAATAACATGCATAAAATTTTTGCGTTATCCGATGACTAAAGATCAATTTAGGCGTAAAATGTCGCCTTTTTCAAACCGTTTAAATTTAAGGTGAAATTCCATGGTTCAATACCCAATGACTGCAACTTGGCGTCGCTTCTTTACGTAAAGAACTTGATCACTTAAAAAATGTACTCCGACCTGAGATTGTTAATGCAATCGCTGAGGCACGTGAGCATGGTGATCTTAAAGAAAATGCAGAATATCATGCAGCTCGTGAACAACAGGGGTTTTGTGAAGGTCGAATCCAAGACATTGAAGCAAAGTTATCAAACGTACAAGTGATTGACGTAAGTAAAATGACTAACAATGGTAAAGTCATTTTTGGAACAACGGTAACGATTGTTAACTTAGATACTGATGAAGAAGTAACCTATAAAATTGTTGGTGATGATGAAGCGAATATTAAATTAAATTTAATTTCAGTGAATTCACCAATTGCGAGAGGTTTAATTGGTAAAATGGTTGATGACGAAATTAGTATTCAAACACCTGGTGGTATGATTGATTACGAGATAATCAAAGTGCAATATATTGCTTAGTTAAAGTAAAATATTGAGATACAAAAAAGCCCAAAATTATTGGGCTTTTTTAATATAATTTTTATTGAAGTAAAATATTATTGACGAGGTAAGTCGATTTTCTTTTCTTCACTTTGACGATATAAAATCACAATATGGCCGATTTTAGCAACATTAATTGCTTCAGTTTCACGCACGATAGCATCAATAATTAATTGCTTCATTTCACGATCATCAGTTGCGATTTTAACTTTAATTAACTCATGGAAATTAAGGGCATTCTCAATTTCTGCAAGTACACCTTCAGTTAGACCATTTTGCCCGAGCATTACCACGGGTTTTAGCGAATGAGCCAGACCTTTTAGGTGTTTTTTCTGTTTATTTGATAGATTCATACAAATTCTTTCATTTTAGGGTTGAAAACAAGCTATTCTACCCTTAAATATTACTTTTTACTATTGATAACATGCAGGGAAAATTCATGGGCAAAAAAGTCAACGCGGGCGAGTCAAAACCGGGTGCATTAAAGAAAAGTAACTCGGGTAGCTCAAAACGTTGGATGCAAGAGCATGTTAATGATGTTTATGTTAAAGAGGCGAACCGCTTAGGATTGCGCTCTCGTGCTGTTTTTAAGCTAGAAGAAATTAATAAAAAAGACAAAATTATTAAATCAGGCATGACAGTTGTTGACCTAGGTGCCGCGCCTGGTAGTTGGTCTCAGTGGTGTGTGGATACGGTTGGCCAACAGGGTAAAGTCATTGCATGTGATATATTAGCAATGGATTCTATTGCTGGGGTTGATTTTTTACAGGGTGATTTTCGAGAAGAAAATGTGTTAAATGCTCTGTTAGACCGTATCGGTGGGCATAAAGTAGATGTGGTGCTTTCTGATATGGCCCCTAATATGAGTGGTAATGTCGCCATGGACCAACCTAAATCTATCTATTTAGTTGAGCTTGCGTTAGCTATGTGTACTGACGTGCTAGTGAAAGACGGTAGTTTTATTGTTAAAGTTTTCATGGGCGCAGATTTCGATCAATATATGCTTGAAGTGAAAAAAATGTTTAAAGTAGTAAAAACACGTAAACCTGAATCTTCACGGGCACGTTCACGTGAAGTGTATCTTGTCGCAACTGGCTTTAAAGGCTAATAAAGCAATTTATTAACATTAAAAATTAGCACATTTCGTTATAAATTATGCGTAACTTTGTCATTTTATGGCAACTATCTAGTGGCGACTATTTTTAAACTGTAGTAGTCTAACATTTGAATTTTTATTTATTAACATGAGGTTTACATCTTGAACGATATGGCAAAGAACCTAATATTGTGGTTGGTTATCGCAGTGGTATTAATGTCTCTATTTCAGGGCTTTGGTAGTGATAATAGCAAACAATCTGCAATGGATTATACAACCTTTAATAAAGAGGTTAAGCAAGGGCAAATTCAACAAGTTCAAATTGATGGACAAGTGATCACTGGCCTTAAATCAAATCAGACTCCTTTTGTTACTTATATTCCGGCCCCTGACCTTGATTTAATGAACTATCTCATTAAACACAATGTAAAAGTTGAAGGTACTGCACCTGAAGAAACAAGTTTCTTAGCGTCTATTTTTGTTTCTTGGTTCCCAATGTTACTGCTAATTGGAGTGTGGATATTCTTCATGCGTAATATGCAAGGTGGCGGTAAAGGTGGCGCGATGTCATTTGGTAAAAGCAAAGCCAAATTGATGGGCGAAGACCAAATCAAAACCATGTTTGCTGATGTTGCTGGTTGTGATGAAGCTAAAGAAGATGTAAAAGAATTAGTTGATTACCTAAAAGATTCGACTAAATTCCAAAAATTAGGTGGCCGTATACCAACAGGTGTATTACTAGTGGGACCTCCTGGTACAGGTAAAACACTATTAGCAAAAGCGATAGCTGGTGAAGCAAAAGTGCCATTCTTTGCTATTTCTGGTTCAGATTTTGTTGAAATGTTTGTCGGAGTCGGTGCTTCACGTGTTCGTGATATGTTTGAACAAGCGAAAAAATCAGCGCCTTGTATTATCTTTATTGATGAAATTGATGCAGTAGGTCGCCAACGTGGCAGTGGTGTTGGTGGTGGTAATGATGAACGTGAACAAACCCTTAACCAATTGCTTGTTGAAATGGATGGTTTTGAAGGTAGTGAAGGGATCATCGTAGTTGCCGCAACAAACAGACCAGATGTATTAGATGTCGCTTTATTAAGACCTGGACGTTTTGACCGTCAAGTTGTGGTTGGTTTACCTGATGTACGTGGTCGTGAACAAATTTTGAATGTTCATATGCGTAAAGTTCCTCTAGCTGATGGTGTTGAAGCGAAAGTATTAGCGCGTGGTACGCCTGGTTTTTCTGGAGCTGATTTAGCTAACCTAGTGAATGAAGCCGCATTATTTGTCGCTCGTTCAAATAAACGTACTATTACCAAAGAAGATTTTGAGCAAGCACGTGATAAAATCCTAATGGGTTCTGAGCGCCGAAGTTTAGTCATGCGTGAAGAAGATAAAGAGTCAACGGCTTATCATGAAGCAGGACATGCAATTGTGGCTAAATTAGTGCCTCAACATCATCCTATTCATAAAGTAACGATTATTCCACGTGGACGAGCACTGGGTGTGACACAATTTTTACCTGAAGGTGATCAAATTAGTCAAAATCGTCAAGAACTTGAAAGTAGTATTTCCGTGGCTTACGGTGGTCGTATTGCTGAAGAGTTGATTTACGGCAAAGATAAAGTATCGACTGGTGCATCGCAGGATATTAAACAGGCGTCGGCTATTGCTCGTGCAATGGTAACAGAATGGGGTTTCTCTGAAAAACTAGGACCTATTTTATTAACCGCTGAAGAAAATTCATTACGCTCTAACACTGTTTCTCACGAGACTGGTAAGTTAATTGATGATGAAGTGCGTATTCTTATTGATAGTAATTACGAGCGAGCTTACCGTTTGCTTACAGATAACATCGATATCTTGCATGCAATGAAAGATGCATTAATGAAGTATGAGACTATTGATACCTTACAAGTTGATGACTTGATGGCACGAGTTGAAGTGCGTCCACCTTCGAGCTGGGATGAAGATAAACCCGTTACAGCTAAAGAAGATGTTGTTGCTACGGTTAAACCAGAAGTAAAACCAACCGTGATCGCTGAAGAAGAGCCAAAAGCAAGTGAAGAGCAACCTGAAGTGGTTAATCAAGAAGATAAGAAAGAAGACAAAGAGTAATTTACATACTTTTGTTTTGTTTTCCAAAAACCTAAGCTTGCTTAGGTTTTTTTATAGTTGAGATAAAATATGCAGTTAAAAAGTCGCGGTAAAATATTAGATTTATCGACACCTCAAGTGATGGGGATTTTAAATGTCACACCAGACTCTTTTTCCGATGGAGGAAAATTCTCTAATATTGATAATGCGCTCCAGCAAGCACTACAAATGGTTGAGCAAGGTGCGACTATTATCGATATTGGCGATGAATCGACTCGCCCTGGTGCCGCTTGATGTAGCTATGCAAGAAGAGTTAGATCGAGTACTTCCTATTATAGAAAAGATTGTGCAACATTCTGATTGTTGGATTTCCATTGATACAAGTAAAGCAGTGGTAATGTCTGAAGCTATTAAAGCAGGCGCACATATTATTAATGATGTACGTGCTTTACAGGAAGAAGGTGCCTTACAGGTCGCTGTTGAAGCTGATGTCCCAGTTTGTTTAATGCATATGCAAGGACAACCACGTTCCATGCAAACAGCACCAGAGTATGATGATTTATTATCCGAGGTAGAAAGCTTTTTATTGCAACGTGTACAAGCCTGTCAAAATGCAGGTATTAAAAAAGAGAATATTATTGTTGATCTTGGTTTTGGTTTTGGCAAAAAACTGGAACATAATTATGAGTTACTTGCAACAACAAGTAAATTTGTAGCTTTGGGATACCCGCTGTTAACGGGATTGTCACGAAAATCAATGTTTGGCCAACTGTTACAGCGAGATGTTAATGATCGTCTTGCAGGTAGCCTTGCCGGGGCGCTTATTGCAGTACAACAGGGTTCGCAGATATTGCGCGTGCATGATGTCGCAGAAACGGTCGACATTCTAAAGGTACTATAAGAAGTTAAGCGTTATTCCTGTTAATATTGTGGCTATTCAACATAACCAAGATTATGACTACGAGAGTATGTGAAAGGCATCTGAATTAACACCTAGATTTATATTTATAATGACAATAATTAGGTGTTTAACAAATTAAAGAGAAACATTATGAAAAAGAGATATTTTGGCACCGATGGTATTCGTGGCAAAGTGGGTGAATCTTTAATCACCCCTGAATTTGCATTAAAATTAGGTTGGTACGCTGGCCGTGTTTTAGCTAAATCAGGTTCTAAAAAAGTATTAATTGGTAAAGACCCGCGTATTTCTGGTTATATGTTAGAAGTCGCCTTACAGGCAGGTTTAACCGCAAGAGGTTTAAAACCCGTGTTAATGGGGCCAATGCCGACACCCGCTGTATCATACTTAACACGTACTTTTCGAGCTACAGCGGGCATTGTGATCAGTGCTTCGCATAATCCTTATTATGATAACGGTATAAAATTCTTTTCCGATGAAGGCATTAAATTGTCCGAGGAAATTGAATTAGAAATTGAAGCAGAAATCGATAAACCTTTAAAGTGTGTCGATTCAAGTGAGCTTGGTAAAGCATTTCGTATTGATGATGTCGCTGGTCGTTATATAGAATTTTGTAAAAGTACCTTCCCTAATAAATATAATTTAAGTGGTTTAAAAATTGTGGTTGATTGTGCTAACGGCGCAACTTATCACATCGCGCCATTAGTTATTAGTGAACTTGGTGCGGATGTTATTGCTATGGGTGTTGAACCGAATGGGCGCAATATCAATTTAAATTGTGGTGCAACCAGTATGAAAGCCATCGCAGAAAGAGTGGTTGCAGAGGATGCCGATTTTGGTATTGCCTTTGACGGTGATGGTGATCGTGTGATGATGGTTGATCATACTGGGTATGTGCTTGATGGCGATGAGCTACTTTATATTATTGCACGGAATAAATTACGCAATGGTGAGTTGAGAGGTGGGGCTGTTGGTACCATCATGTCTAACCTTGGCTTGGAACAAGCTTTAAAACTTTAGGCATCCCCTTTGATCGCAGTAATGTCGGCGATCGTCATGTGATGGAATTGATGCAGAAAAATAATTGGTGCATTGGATCTGAAAATTCAGGCCATGTTATATGCTCTGATTATTTACCAACAGGTGATGGTATTGTATCTGGTCTGCAAGTTATTAATGCTATGCAGGGTAGCAGAATGTCTCTCTATGAGCTTCGTCAAGGTATGAAAAAATATCCGCAAGTCTTAGTTAGTGTTCGTTTTAATAATGAAATAGATCCATTGCAGAGATAAAGATGTTTTAGCTGAAGCAAAAGTTGTTGAGGAGCTTTTAGAGGGCAAGGGGCGTGTATTATTACGCAAATCAGGCACTGAACCCGTTTTTCGTGTTATGGTTGAAGCTGATGAGAAAAAGCGACTCGTTAAAGAATACGCTCAACGAATCGCTGATAAGGTGAAAGCTTAGTATTTATTTTTGTTTGAAAAGTAGACGAATAAACCGATAAAACAGTAAAAATTTAAAATTGTCTGTTTATTGGCTTGTGATTGTTAGCGCTTTTCAGTATTATTCGCCCGCTCTACTATTAGAGCGGTTAGTTTCTAGGGATTATTAGGTATATTTTATGTATGAAATACTGTTAGTTGTTTATTTAGTTGTTTCAATTATTCTGGTTGGTTTTGTTTTAATTCAACAGGGTAAGGGCGCAGGTATGGGAGCTTCCTTTGGTTCTGGCGCGTCTAACACAGTATTTGGTGCAAGCGGTGCAAGTAACTTTATGACTCGTACGACTGCCATCCTAGCAATTGCTTTCTTTGTGTTAAGTTTAGTACTTGGTAACTTGTCTACCAATAAAGTGTCACAAGATGATGTGTTCTCTGACTTAACGGTTGAAGAAACATTTGAAGTACCAGTTGAAGTTGACACTTCATCAGAAGTTCCAGAGTAAACAAATTTAAAAACGCGGATGTGGTGGAATTGGTAGACACGCGACCTTGAGGGGGCTGTGGCTTAGGCCGTGAGAGTTCAAGTCTCTCCATCCGCACCAATTTTTGAAACCCAAAGTAACAATGTTTACTTTGGGTTTTTTTATGCCTTAATTTCGTGATAATGATTGCTTACAAGTCAAAATCTGTTTATAATTCGCGCCATTAAGCGAACTGTTTTAAAACTCATTACGATAATGGATTTATTATTAGATTTTTCGGGTGTTTATTAGCAGTTTGGCCATTCAGACCATTAGCTTTAACCTTGTTAAATTTGGTCTCGCTTGTTGTAAGCAAGCACTTGAATGAAGCTCCAATTTATTGGGGCTTTTTTGTTATTTACCCATTTGAAAATAACAAATAGGTAAAAAGAATCAGGGCTTTAAGCCCTTTTTTTGTTTCTGAACCTAAATAATTAGGGTTTAAAAGGAGATAAATTTGGCAAGTTTAGAACAACGATTAACTGAAATGTTTGCGCCTAGCGTAGAAGATTTAGGTTATGAATTAGTTGGCGTAGAATATATTCGTGCTGGTAAGCATTCAACATTACGAGTTTATATTGATCAAGAATCAGGCATTTTAGTGGATGATTGTGCTGTAGTAAGTCGTCAAATCAGTGCGTTAATGGATGTTGAAGATCCAATTGAAAATGAATATACGTTAGAAGTTTCATCTCCAGGATTAGAGCGCCCGCTTTTTAATGCGGCGCACTATGCGACTTTCGCTGGTGAAGAAGTAAAAGTTCAGTTACGCATGCCCATTCAAAACCGTCGTAAATGGAAAGGTATTATCGACAGTGTTGAGGGTGAAATAATTTGTATAAATGTTGATGGTGCACTTGAGCGTTTTGCACTAAGTAATATTCAAAAAGCGAATATTGTTCCAAAATTTGATTAATTAAGGCGATGAAAAATGAATAATAAAGAGATTTTATTAGTCGTAGAAGCAGTTTCTAATGAGAAAGGCCTTCCACGTGAAGCGATTTTTGAAGCATTAGAAAGCGCATTAGCGATTGCAACGAAAAAGAAATATGAACAAGAAATTGAAGTGCGCGTTGCGATTGACCGTATAACAGGTGATTTTGAAACATTTCGTCGTTGGTTAGTGCTAGCACCTGATGCTGAAATGGAAAGCCCATGTTCAGAAATGACCTTTGAAGCAGGCACAGTTTGATAATGCAGAGATTCAAATTGGTGAATATATCGAAGATGAAATTGATTCGGTAAAATTTGATCGTATTACCACACAAACAGCAAAACAAGTTATTGTACAAAAAGTTCGTGAAGCAGAGCGTGCTCAGGTTGTTGAGCAATATGCAGAGCAAAAAGGTGAGTTAATTACGGGTGTGGTTAAACGCATGAACCGTGAAAACATTTTGCTTGACCTAGGTGGTAATGCAGAAGCTGTTATTTTCCGTGATGAAATGTTACCACGTGAAAATTTCCGTCCAGGTGATCGTCTACGTGGGTTATTATTTGACGTTCGCCCAGAAGCGCGTGGTGCACAATTATTTATGACACGTACGCGACCAGAAATGTTAATTGAATTATTTCGTCTAGAAGTGCCAGAAATTGCAGAAGAGATGATTGATTTAATGGTCAGCCGCTCGTGATCCGGGCTCTCGTGCTAAAATAGCAGTGAAAACAAATGATCAACGTATTGACCCTGTTGGAGCATGTGTTGGTATGCGTGGTGCGCGTGTTCAAGCTATTTCTAGTGAGTTAGGTGGTGAACGTGTTGACATCATCTTATGGGATGAAAATCCTGCTCAGTTTGCAATCAATGCAATGTCACCAGCAGAAGTTGCATCTATTGTTGTTGACGAAGATACTAACAGTATGGACATTGCTGTTGAAGAAGATAACCTTGCACAGGCGATTGGACGCAATGGTCAAAACATTCGTTTAGCTTCAGAGCTAACTGGATGGACGTTAAATGTTATGACGGTTGCTGAGTTGAAAGCGAAGCATCAAGCTGAAGCAGATAGCGTGATCAGCGTATTTACGGATGCACTTGATATCGATGAAGACTTCGCTGGTGTATTAGTTGATGAAGGTTTCACATCTCTAGAAGAGATTGCTTACGTACCTGTTAATGAGCTACTTGAAATCGAAGGTCTTGATGAAGAGATGGTTGATGAATTACGTACGCGAGCAAAAGATGTCCTAGCGACTAAAGCGTTAGCAAGAGAAGAGAATCTAGAAGGCGCAACACCTGCGGATGATTTACTGGCGCTAGAAGGATTAGAAGCTCACCTTGCATATGTATTTGCAAGCAAAGGTATCATCACACTTGAAGATTTAGCAGAACAAGCTGTTGATGACCTGATTGAGATTGAAGAATTAAACGAAGAAAAAGCGGGTGAGCTTATTATGGTCGCGACGTAACATCTGTTGGTTTAGCGAAGATGCTGAATAAGCACAGATAGGAGAAAAAAATAATGTCAGATATTTTATTGAATGAGCTCGCAAAAGAGCTAAACAAAACACCAGAAACTCTGGTTAAACAATTTGCCGATGCCGGTATTAAAAAAACAGTATCAGAAAAAGTAAGCTTACAAGAAAAAGAAACGCTTACAGTTTATTTGCAAAAGCTACACGGTGGCGAACAAAAGAAAAAAATGACCTTACAACGTAAAACCAAATCAACGTTGAATGTTAAAGGCCAATCTGTGAACGTAGAAGTTCGTAAGAAGCGTACCTATGTAAAACGTACTGACACTGAAGTTGAAGCAGAAAATGCGGCAAAAGCGGCAGAAGAAGCGACTATTCAGGCTAAATTAGAAGCTGAAATTGAAGCTAAAAAAGCACAGGCTGAAAAGCTATAAGCTGAAAAATTAGCGACCAAAAAATTAGCAGATGAAAAAGCTAAAAAAGCAGCCTTCAGCGAATAAAGAAAAGCAAGTTGTCGCCAAAGTAGAAAAATCGCCAGAGCAAATTGCTCGCTGAAAAAGAAGCCGCTGAATTATTAGCTAAAGCGGAAAAAGAGGCACTTGCTAAGGCTGAGAAAAAAGCACAAGAGCAGACTATTCTTGCTAAAAAATTAGCGGAAGAAAATGCAGAACGTTGGGCTAAAGAAGAAGCTCAACGTAAAAAAGAAGAAGCTGAACGTGACTTCCATGTGACTTCATCTGCGGCAGACCCAAGAAGCAGAAGATGCTTCTGATACTAAAGCGGAAGGTCAAGTTCATCGTAAGAAGAAGAAAAAAGCAACTGCAGCGACCTGTTGTTGCCCCTCAAGGTCGCCGTGGACGTCGTGGTAAAAAATCACGCGTAGCGACACCTTCAGTTCTTCAGCAAGCATTTGAAAAACCTGTCGCAAAAGTTGAGCGTGATGTTCGAATCGGTGAAACCATCACAGTTGCTGAATTAGCAAGTAAAATGGCTGTTAAAGCAACAGAAGTCATTAAAGAAATGATGAAGATGGGCGCAATGGCGACTATCAACCAAGTGATTGACCAAGAAACTGCAACACTTGTTGCTGAAGAAATGGGCCACAAAGTTATTCTAACTAAAGAAAATGAGTTAGAAGAATCAGTTATGGCTGAAGCACAGGAAGGCGGTGTAAGCACTTCTCGTGCACCTGTTGTTACTATTATGGGTCACGTTGACCATGGTAAAACATCTCTTCTTGATTATATTCGTCGTGCTAAAGTAGCAGATGGTGAAGCCGGTGGTATTACTCAGCACATTGGTGCTTATCATGTAGATACTGATAAAGGTATGATTTCATTCCTGGATACTCCTGGACATGTCGCCTTTACATCAATGCGTTCTCGTGGTGCTAAAGCAACGGATATCGTTGTGCTAGTAGTTGTCGCCGACGATGGTGTTATGCCGCAAACAATTGAAGCTATCCAGCATGCGAAAGCCGCGGAAGTACCATTAATTGTTGCTGTGAATAAAATTGATAAAGAAGTCGCTGATCCTGATCGTGTTAAAACTGAGCTTTCTCAACATGACGTTATTTCTGAAGAGTGGGGCGGTGAAAATATCTTCGCACACGTTTCAGCTAAAGTGGGTACTGGCGTTGATGATTTACTCGATAGCATTCTTTTACAAGCGGAAATGTTAGATTTAGAGGCCGTTGCGACTGGTCCTGCATCAGGTGTTGTTATTGAATCTCGTCTTGATAAAGGTCGTGGTCCGGTAGCTTCTATTCTGGTACAACAGGGTGAACTTAAACAAGGTGACATCGTACTTTGTGGCCTTGAATATGGCCGTGTTCGTGCGATGCGTGATGAGAACGGTAAGCCTATCGAAGCAACTGGTCCATCTATTCCTGTGGAAGTGTTAGGTTTATCAGGTGTGCCACAAGCCGGTGATGAAGCAACTGTTGTTAAAGATGAGAAAAAAGCACGTGAAGTTGCGCTTTATCGTCAAGGTAAATTCCGTGATATTAAACTAGCACGTCAACAGAAAGCGAAACTTGATAACATGTTTACTAACATGGAAGCGGGTGAAGTTTCTGAGCTTAACATCGTACTTAAAGCCGATGTTCAAGGTTCACTTGAAGCAATTTGTGATTCACTAAGTAAATTATCGACTGATGAAGTTAAAGTTAATATTATTGGTCGTGGTGTGGGTGGAATTACAGAAACAGATGCATCTTTAGCCTCTGCTTCTGGTGCAATTATCATCGGCTTCAACGTACGTGCAGATGCATCAGCGCGTAAGTTAATTGATAACGAAGCGGTTGATTTACATTACTACAGCATTATTTATGATCTTATCGATGAAGTTAGATCGGCAATGGGTGGATTATTAGCTCCTGAGTTTAAACAGGAAATCACTGGTATTGCAGATGTACGTGATGTTTTCAAATCTCCAAAAATTGGCGCGATTGCTGGTTGTATGGTTATTGAAGGTAAAATCAAACGTAATAATCCAATTCGTGTATTACGTGATAATGTGGTTATTTACGAAGGTGTACTTGAATCTCTACGTCGTTTTAAAGATGATGCAGAAGAAGTACGAAATGGTATGGAATGTGGTGTTGGTGTTAAGAACTACAATGACGTACGCGTTGGTGACCAAATAGAAGTATTTGAAATTATTGAAGTTAAACGAACTCTTTAATTTTCAAGCATAATGACGTTAACAATGGAGGCTAAGTGCCTCCATTGTTGTTCATAGTCATTGGCAATAACATTTATAGATAGAATAGTGATCACATCGTTGATCTAGGAGTAAATAATGGCAAATGATTACAGCCGTACCTCACGTGTTTCGCAACAAGTTCAAAAAGAATTAGCGCGTATTTTACAACAAGAGGTTAAAGATCCGCGTATTGGCATGGTAACGATTTCAGGTGTGGATATCACTCGTGATTTAGCCTACGCAAAAGTATTTGTTACCTTTTTGACGATTGGCGACCAAACTAACGAAGAATCATTAGCGGGCTTAAATTCAGCTTCTGGTTATATTCGTCGTTTATTAGGTAAAGCAATGCGTTTAAGAATTGTACCTGAAGTGCGTTTTTGCTTTGATGAAACACTTATCGAAGGTTTACGTATTTCTGAATTAGTTACTGGTGCCGTTAAAAACGATAAAGTTAAAATTGTCGCTTCTGGTCGAATCGATGAAGAAGAGCAAGATGAAGAAACTGTTTCAAAGGAAAATATATAATGGCAAGACGTGGTAAAGGCCGTAGTATCAACGGAGTACTTTTATTAGATAAACCAACAGATATTAGTTCTAACCATGCATTGCAACGTGTTAAACGTATTTTTTACGCGAATAAAGCGGGACATACTGGTGCGCTGGATCCTCTTGCTACTGGTATGCTTCCGATCTCGCTTAGGTGAAGCGACTAAGTTTTCGCAATTTTTGCTCGATTCAGATAAACGTTATATTGTCACTGTCAAACTGGGTGTTCGTACTGATACTAGTGATTCACAGGGGGAAGTAGTTTGTGAAAAGCCTGTAGCAGTAACACAAGAGCAACTTGATATTGCATTAGAAACCTTTCGTGGTGATATTATGCAAGTTCCTTCGATGTATTCAGCACTTAAATTTGAAGGGAAACCTTTGTATAAATATGCGCGTGAAGGTATTACTATCGATAGACCTGCTCGCCCTATTACTGTTTATGAGCTCAATCAATTACGCTTTGAAGGTGATGAGATTGATCTTGATATTCATGTTAGTAAAGGTACTTACATTCGTACTATTACTGATGACTTGGGTGAGTTACTTGGTTGTGGGGCGCATGTTTCAATGTTACGTCGTACGCAGGTAGCTGATTATCCTTATCAGCGAATGGTCACTATTGAACAATTAGATGCTTTAATTGAACAAGCAAAAGAGCAAGATATTAGCCCGTATCAGTTACTTGATACTCAATTACTTGATATGGATACTGCGGTGAAAAATTACCCTGAAGTGAATATCAGTGATGAGATGGGGGATTATATGTTACATGGTCAACCTGTGCAGGTATTTGGTGCGCCAGATAATACCTTAGTGCGCATTACTGTGGGTGAAGCTCATACCTTTATTGGTATGGGGGAAATGAACGATGATGGATTGATCGCACCCAAGCGCCTCGTAAACCTTTAACAATTCAATGCGTCGCAATTTTAGGAAATCTCTGCGTTGAAAGTACTCACAAATTTATCTGGAATAAATTTGAACATCCGTAGGATGGCCCGAAGGGCGGAGCACAGGACGTGCGCAGTATTTGGTAAACCAAGCTCCGTGCTTTCGCCTTGATCTTTCCCAAAATTGCTTAGCCTTGAAGCGTTAAATTGCTTCAGAAATCTTCGGATATATAATTAAGATTCAATTATGACTAAACTTGATTTTACGACAATCAATAAATCTTCTGCTAAATCCTTTAATGAGCAGAAAAATATGATTAAAAAGATAGGTAAGGGACAAACTGTGTTGTGTGTTTCCTGTGATCAACCCTTGCAACTTAGTGTATCTAGTGAACAGGAAACTGGCGTAAAATGCCTAAAAGGCTGTACCAACATTGGGCTAGAAGTAGAAATATAGACTGTAAGGCTATAAGGCTATAAGGCTGTAAGGCTGTAAAGCTATAGGGCTGTAAAGCTTTAGGGCTGTAAGGCTTCAAGCTTTTAAGCCTTCAAGCTTTCAAGCATTCAAGCCCTCAAGCCTTTATTAAGTACAAGTATAAGCAATATTGATTGCTAGCCCTCCTTGAGAGGTCTCACGGTATTTGGCATTCATATCCTTACCCGTTGCATACATAGTTGCAATCACCTTATCGAGAGAGACACTCGCTTGCGAACTACGTCTTAATGCCATACGAGAAGCATTAATCGCCTTCATGGATGAAATTGCATTTCGTTCAATACAGGGCACTTGTACTTGCCCGGCTACTGGATCACAGGTTAAACCTAAATGATGTTCCATGGCAATTTCTGTCCGCTTGTGCCACTTGCACCGGTGTGCCTCCTAATATTTCGGTAAGACCTGCTGCACGCCATAGAACAAGAAACACCTATTTCTCCTTGGCAACCAACTTCAGCACCAGAGATAGATGCATTGCTTTTAAATAACCCTCCAATAGCATACTGCGGTTAATAAAAACCTGCTGATTAAGTCTTCATTTAAAGGAGAAACAAATTTATTATAATAAGAAAGTACTGCTGGGATAATTCCCGCCGCACCATTAGTTGGAGAAGTAACAACACGTCCCCCTGCCGCATTTTCTTCACTAACAGCAAGGGCAAACATGTTTACCCAATCAATGAGTAACATAGGATCTGTATTAAGATCTTTTTCTTTAATAAGTTGCTGATAAAGTGCTGGTGCTCGTCGAGGTAATTGTAAAGGCCCTGCGAGTACTCCCTCTGTTTCACAACCACGAGTAATGCTTTCATTCATTGTTTGCCAAATTTGAGCAAAACGTAACATAATATTTTTTTCTGAGTTATTTTTGCATTCATTCCTCATCATTAACGTACTAATACTAATATTGCTCTTCTCGCACTGTTCAAGTAATTGTTCCGCGTTACTAAAAAGGTACGGGAGGTTAAGATGGGTATTTTGTTTATCATTAAAGTGGCTTTCTTCAACAATAAACCCCCCACCTATGGAATAATAGGTTTGTGAGAATACGGGCATGTTTTCAGAAAATGCATGGAATACCATAGCATTTTCATGCAGTGGCAATGCATCGTTAATAAAATTAATCGCATGATGAGAGAAGTTGACCTCATGTGTACCGAGATTAATAGGAAGAATCAGTGTTTGTTTAACCTGCTCAACAAAAGAAGGAATAATATCAAGATCAACAAATTCAGCCTCATAACCAGCAAGGCCTAAGATAATTGCGATATCCGTATGATGCCCTTTACCTGTCAAAGCTAATGAACCATGTACATCAACACTGAGTGCACTGATATTTGAAAGTTGAGTCACCTGTTTTAACGCATCAATAAACTGTTTAGTCGCTTTCATTGGCCCTAAAGTGTGTGAACTAGAGGGACCAATACCAATTTTAAATATATCGAAAACACTATGCATTATTTTTATCCTTGTCGTTTACCACTATGTTTTTAAAAGCATTTTTAAAAGCACATAATAATAAGTTTGCGCGGTTAATCTAAAAGCTGAGTATATGTGATAAAACAGCAGTCGTAGAATTGCTTGCTATTAATGTTTGCTTGATCATATATTTCATAATATAGCTCAGTATTTTGCGAACGAACTCGGGCCATACTGCTGAAAGCTAAAATCTAGATTAGTGAAACAACACAATGCATATTATTTTAATTAAATAGTGCTAGTGCATTACATTTATTCTTCGTGTTTTTACATTATCTTATTTAGCTGATAAGGTTAGTTTCCTCTGTGAAACCTACAGATAGAACCCTATTTAAGCATGAAAGTAAAAAAACAACATAATTATAAATTCATATATTAAGGAATATAAAATGAAGCTAAATTCGATCATTAAAACGATAGCATTATCAACGCTTGTTTTGTGTGCTGGTTTACAGGCTAAAACAACTTATGTCGCCACTACTGCCATTGTTGAGCATCCTGCATTAGATGCTGTTCGTGATGGTATTAAAGTCGTTTTAAATGAAAATGGCTATGACGATGATAATCTTAAATTCACCTATGAAAGTGCACAGGGACAACCAGCAATTGCGTCCCAAATTGCGCGTAAAATGGTAGGTGATCAACCTGATGTTATCGTTGCTATTGCAACGCCATCGGCACAAGTCGCTGTGAGTGTTAGTAAAGATATTCCAATTGTGTTTTCTGCTGTAACAGATCCTCTCGGTGCGAAATTAGTACCTAGTTTAGAAAAACCAGGTAGCAATGTAACTGGTTTATCGGACATGGTAAACGTTAAACAACACCTAGAATTAATTAAAGAATTTGTACCAAATCTAAAAACTGTCGGTGTGCCTTATAATCCAGGCGAAGCGAATTCAGTATCAAGTGTTGCCGCATTAAAAGCAACTGCCACTGAAATGGGTATCGAAGTAGTAGAGTCTGCAGCTCCTAAATCTTCGGATGTAATGATTGCAACGAAACAGTTAGTGGGTAAGGTTGATGCAATCTATTGTCCTATTGATAACACTATCATTAGTGCGGTTGAATCTGTTATCAAAGTGGGTATTGACGCTCAAATTCCAGTCTTTGCTGGTGATACAGATACAGTAACACGTGGTGCAGTAGTCGCTGTTGGTTATGATTACTTCGATTTAGGTCGCCAAACAGGTGATTTGGTTATTCGTGTTTTAAATGGCGAAAAACCAGGCTCAATAGATGTAAAAATGGCTCAGGGGACTAACTTATATGTAAACCCTGCAATGGCGACAAAAATGGGTGTTGCTGTTCCTGAATCTGTACTAACACGTGCAACTAAAGTTATTAAATAAGAAGTAATATTAATGTCTCTCTTTTCTTTTTAGGTACGTTAGAAATCGGCCTCATTTATGGTTTAGTTGCCATTGGTGTCTATCTTACTTTCCGTATCTTGGATTTTCCTGATTTAACCGTTGACGGCGACTTCACACTTGGCGCGACTGTTACCGCCACTCTGATTGTTATGGGTGTAAACGTATTTTTAGCAACCGTCGCGGGAACACTTGTCGCCGCTTGTGCTGGTTTAGTAACTGCATGGCTGAATTTACGTTTTGATATTTTGCATCTGTTAGCCAGTATTTTGACCATGACTGCACTCTACACCATTAATTTACGTGTTATGGGTAAGCCGAATGTCGCGTTAATTATGGAGCCAACGATTTTGACTCCTTTGAAGGTATCTTCGGATTGCCTGATATGTACATGCGCGTTATTTTTGTTGCTGTTTGTGCAGTGGTAGGGGCCCTAGTTGTTGCTTGGTTCCTAAATACACAATATGGATTAGCAATGCGCGCGGTTGGTTCAAATAAACGCATGGCACAGGCAAATGGTATTGTTGTTAAAGAAAAAGTCTATGCTGGATTAGCACTTTCTAATGGATTAGTTGGACTTGCTGGTGCGTTGTTTACACAAACCAATGGTTTTGCCGATTCAACAATGGGGATAGGTACGATTGTTGTGGGTTTAGTCGCTGTGATTATCGGACAATCTTTATTTGCTAGCCGTTCGATGTACGTTATTGTATTAAGTTGTATTGTTGGCTCTGTTTTATACCGATTAGCCGTTTCGATGGCACTTAATGCTGACTTCTTAGGCTTTAGCGCATCAGATTTAAATCTGATCACTGCGGTATTAGTTGCGTTAGCGTTAATTTTTCCTAAGTTACGTAATGAATGGAAAGCGAAACAAGCAGAAAGGAACAATGCATGATCCGTTGTAAAGATTTACATGTCACATTTAACCGTGGTTTACCTACTGAAAAACTAGCGCTACGAGGTGTTGATTTTACTATCCCGCAGGGTGAGTTTGTTACTGTGATTGGCTCTAACGGTGCGGGTAAATCGACACTGTTAAATACGATTGCAGGTGATATTCCAAGTACTGCTGGTCAAATATTCTTTGGTGACCGTGATGTCACAAAGTTACCCGCAACGGGTAGAACCAGCAGATATCGCACGTGTTTTTCAAGATCCGCTTGCGGGTACCTGTGGTGATTTAACCGTCGAAGAAAATATGGCGCTAGCATATGGGCGCGGTAAAAGAGGACGCCTTTCATCTGCACTAAATAGTAAAACACGAGAAATCTTCCGTGAGCAGTTAGCACGTTTGAATTTAGGCATTGAAAACCGCCTAGAAAGCCAGATGGGTTTATTATCTGGCGGACAACGTCAATCAGTCAGTCTACTTATGTCTGCGTTGCAACCAAGCTCGATTCTATTATTAGATGAGCATACTGCCGCACTTGATCCTAAAACTGCCGCTTTAATTATGGATATCACATCACAAATTATTAAAGAAAAAACAATTAACCGTGATGATGGTGACTCACTCTATGCGTCAAGCTTTAGATCATGGTTCACGTACAGTGATGCTTCATGAAGGTAAAATTATTTTTGATTTGTCAGGTGAAGAACGTGCTAATTATCAAGTGAAAGATTTATTAAATTTATTCGCTCAAGCGCGCACTGATGGAGAAGAGTTGGATGATGATAAGCTTTTATTAGGCGATTAAGGTTTTAAATTAAACTTTATTCTAATAACTATTGCTTAATGGGTTAATCACCCGTAAAATCCGCGTCTCACTTTATCGCTGAATTAGTGATCGGCGATAATAATTTAAATAGGTTATTCACATAACCACAAAATATCGGAGTTTGTTATGTCACTAAGTGCAGAACAGAAAGCTGAAATTGTAGCAAAATTTGGTCGTTCAGAAAACGATACTGGTTCATCTGAAGTACAAGTTGCTTTGTACACAGCACAGATCAACCATTTACAAGGCCATTTTAAAGAGCACATCCATGATCACCACAGCCGTCGTGGTCTATTACGTATGGTTGCTCAACGTCGTAAATTATTAGATTACTTAAAGCGTAAAGATGTTACTGCTTACACTAAAGTAATTGCTGAGCTAGGTCTACGTCGTTAATTTCGACTTAAATCTTGTTTATAAAAAAGAGCCTCAGGGCTCTTTTTTTGTTTTTGTACTTTTTGTTTTTGATACAATGCAAAAAATAGTGGCACTAAGTGTTAGTGCCACTTTTCTAAATGCTTTTTAAGACTCTGACTGTTGCTTCTCTTGCCAAGCTTTTGCTTTATTGATCAATGGTGTGATAGTTGAACCTTGCACTAGGATAGAGAAAAAACCGTAGAATAAGTCATTACTAAAATAATTTCGCGAACATCAATTTGTTTATCAGTAATAACCATTATGCTCGCTTGGTATCGCCATCGCCATGGCAAGTGCTAATCCACCACGTAAACCTCCCCAAGTTAATATCACCACCGAGTAAGGGTTATATTCACGGAATCGATTAAAGATAAGGTATGAGCCTTGTATGCTCAGGTAGCGTGCAACTAATGTTAATGGGATTGCAATTAACATTAATATCCAATCTTCCTGGTGAAAATTATAGGCTAACATGCTTAAACCAATCAGTAGAAATAGGATCCCATTTAAAAATTCATCGACTAATTCCCAAAAGTGATCCAGTAATTTAATACTTTCTTTGGAAAAGCCTTTTATACGAGTCCAGTTTCCAATCATGATCCCAGCGACTACCATGGCAAGAGGCCCAGAAACACCGATGATATCAGCGAAAACATAACCTGCAGTGGGAATGCCTATGGTTAATAACAATTCCATTGAATGGTCATTTGTTGCACTGATTAAATAATGAAAAATTAAACCCAAAGCAAAGCCATAAATAATGCCACCAATCGCTTCATGTACAAATAATTCACTAACGCTAACTAGCGTTGGTTGTGTCTCGGAAAAGGCGATGCTGTATAAGGTAACAAAAATAACCAAGCCAAAACCGTCATTAAATAAAGACTCCCCCTCAATTTGTGTGGAGATACGTTTAGGTGCATTAAGATTTTTAACAATTGCCAGAACCAGCAATCGGATCGGTAGGAGAAATAAGCGCGCCAAATAATAAGCAATAAATCAAATCAAATTGAAGGCCTAATAACTGGCAAAGATAAAAAAGCACGTAACCAATAAAAAAGGTTGAAAATAAAGTCGCACCTAATGCTAAAACTGTAATTTCCCATTTTTGATCTTTTATATGTCCAAGCTTAATGCCCAGACCACCTGCAAATAAAAGGAATCCTAAAATACCCTTTAACAAAAACGTGTTGAAATCAATTTTATCAAGTTGCTCCGTCGCTATTTCTTGTAATGGAAAAAGCTGTTTTTACCAATAATTAATATAATTAACGATAACATTAATGAGCCAGCTGTGATGGCAATAGTACTTTGTATTTTACTAATTTTGCTATTTAAGAAGGTTATTAGCATAGCAACTGCCGCTAAAAAGCATAGGGTTGCATAAACAGTCATGTTGAATTCTCGGTTAAATGGGCATGAAGGACTTGGAATATAAAATGTAACCTAAATTAAAGCTATTATTTGTTGTCTAAATGCTTGTTGAAAGTCTAGGTTGCTATTTTGTAACGTTAAAGTTTGAATTATGTTACACATTTTAATTGGCAATATAAATAATTGCGTGATTACTGATTGAGTTCATAATTTAGATTCTTACTGATACTTTGTTATTTTAAAATAAATATCTTAAAAACGTTCTAAAGCAAAAACTTTGACGTATACTATGCTCGCGATAAAAAGCATAAAATTAAATATAATATTAAAGGAAAAAATGACTCCTATTGTTAAAAGTTTCCAGTATGGTGAACATACGGTAACACTAGAAACAGGCGTAATTGCTCGTCAAGCAACTGTCGCTGTAATGTGTAGCATGGACGATACCTGTGTATTCGTTTCTGTTGTTGGTAAAAATGCAGATGATCAAGAGCGTGATTTCTTCCCTCTGACTGTTAACTACCAAGAAAAAACATACGTCGCGGGTAAAATACCAGGTGGTTTCTTCAAGCGTGAAGGTCGCCCATCTGAAGAAGAAACGTTAATTGCACGTCTTATTGACCGTCCAGTTCGTCCTCTTTTCCCTGAAGGTTTCAAAAACGAAGTACAAGTGATTGCAACTGTTGTTTCAATCAACCCAGAAGTTAACCCAGATATCGTTGCTATGATTGCAACATCTGCGGCACTGTCTATCTCTGGTATGCCTTTTAACGGTCCTATCGGTTGTGCTCGTGTTGGTTACAAAGAAGGTCAATACCTACTTAACCCAACTAAAACAGAATTAGAAACAAGTGAACTAGATTTAGTCGTGTCTGGTACTGACAATGCAGTATTAATGGTTGAATCTGAAGCAGGTATTTTAAGCGAAGACGTAATGTTAGGCGCTGTAGTATACGGTCACGATGAGCAACAAGTTGTTGTTGAAGCAATCAAAGAGTTTGTCGCTGAAGTAGCTCGCCCTGCATGGGATTGGACTGCACCAGTGCGAAACGAAGCATTAGATGCGGCTTGTTGCAACAGAAGCACAAGCGCGTTTTGAAGAAGCTTACCAAATCAGTGATAAAGGCGAGCGTTACGACGCAATTAAAGCTATCACTGCAGAAGTTAAAGAAAAATTATTAGCCGCTGATGAAGAATTAGTCATGAAACAAGTAGGTGAATACTTACATGATTTAGAAAAAACTGTTGTACGTACGCGCATCATCAAAGGTGAGCCTCGTATCGATGGTCGTGACCCTGAAAGTGTTCGTGCACTTGACGTTCGTACTGGTGTATTACCACGTACTCACGGTTCTTCACTATTTACACGTGGTGAAACTCAAGCGTTAGTAACAGCGACACTTGGAACACAACGTGATGCTCAAATCATCGACAGCCTAATGGGTGAGAAGAAAGATCACTTCTTATTACATTACAACTTCCCTCCATACTGTGTAGGTGAAACTGGTTTTGTTGGTTCTCCTAAGCGTCGTGAAATTGGTCACGGTCGTCTAGCTAAACGTGGTGTATTAGCAGTAATGCCTACAGTTGAAGAATTCCCATACACAGTTCGTGTTGTATCTGAAATCACTGAATCTAACGGTTCATCTTCAATGGCTTCTGTTTGTGGTTCATCTCTAGCACTTATGGATGCTGGTGTTCCTCTTAAAGCATCTGTTGCTGGTATCGCGATGGGTCTAGTTAAAGAAGGCGAAGAGTTCGTTGTTCTTTCTGATATCTTAGGTGATGAAGATCATCTTGGTGATATGGACTTTAAAGTAGCGGGTACAACTAACGGTATCACTGCTTTACAAATGGATATCAAAATCGAAGGTATCACTCGTGAAATCATGCAAATTGCGTTAAACCAAGCAAAAGCAAGACGTTTACATATCTTAACTGTGATGGATGAAGCGATTTCTGAAGGTCGCTCTGATATTTCTCAGTTTGCTCCACGTATTCACACACTGAAAATCAACACTGATAAAATCCGTGATGTTATTGGTAAAGGTGGCGCAACAATTCGTGCACTTTGTGAAGAAACAGGTACAACGATTGAAATTGAAGATGATGGTACAGTTAAAATCGCGAAGCAACTTCTGGCGAGCAAGCTGATGATGCAATCAATCGCATTAAAGCGTTAACAGCTGAAGTTGAAGTAGGTACTATCTACGAAGGTAAAGTTGTTCGTTTAGCTGATTTCGGTGCATTCGTTAACATCCTTCCTGGTAAAGACGGTTTAGTTCACATCTCACAAATCTGTGAAGAACGTGTTCAGAAAGTGTCTGATCACTTGAAAGAAGGTCAAGTAGTTAAAGTTAAAGTACTAGAAGTAGATCGCCAAGGCCGTGTACGTCTAAGTATCAAAGAAGTCGCTGAAAAGAAAGAAGCACCAGTCAGCTGAATAATCATTGAGTTGATTAGATAAAAAGGAAACTTCGGTTTCCTTTTTATAGGCGAAGAAAAATTTTAAAAGATGGCTTAGTACACATCTCACAGCTCTTTCCTTAAATAACGGTGAAGAGCGTGTACAAAAAGTTTCAGACCATCTAAAAGAAGGTCAAGTTGTTAAGGTTAAAGTACTAGAAGCCATGGTTTAAAAGTAAGTCGCCAAGGCCGTGACCATCTAAGTATTAAAGAAGCCGCTGAAAAGAAAGAAGCCCCAGCCGCTGAATAATTATTGAGTTGATTAGATAAAAAGGAAACTTCGGTTTCCTTTTTTATACCTGTAGAAAAATTTTTAAAGATGGTTTAGTACACATCTCACAGCTCTTTCCTTAAATAAAGGTGAAGAGCCTATACAAAAAGTTTCAGAGCATCTAAAAGAAGGTCAAGTCGTTAAGGTTAAAGTACTAGAAGCTATGCTTTTAAAGTAAGTCGCCAAGGCCCTGATTATCTAAGTATTAAAGAAGTCGCTGAATAATTTTTAAAAATTGACTCTTATTAAAGCAAGCTTCGGCTTGCTTTTTTATGCCTGCAGAAAAATATAAATTTATATACTTTATTTCATACAAATCGGAAAATTAAAATATAATAATACAAATGTGTTTTGCGTTTGTAATAAAATAGCATTTTTTTATTCAAAAAGGTGCTAAACGAATGCAATTGAAAATAATCATTTTTGTAAATTATTGATACTGGCCTGTTAATTTTGTATGTTTTTTATTCTTTTTAACAAAATTAACCACAAGTGCTTATTTTTTTGATAAGCAATAGCAAATAAATAAAAAAACGTAATTTAACTAAAAACGTGAAATAGCTTATGTTAGTAGTATATTTGTATTATTTAAGATCATTTTTTGTTTAATTAATAAACTTTTAAAGGATTATTATTGATATCTTTGTTGGCCGAATCATCAAACTTAAAGCGAGACGAAATCTTTCTTTGAGGAACAGCCGTGAAACCTCTGCAGGAGCAGTTGCGTAGCTCTGTTTAACTAACATGGAAATAAGTTATGTCTGAAAATAATAGAGAAAACTATCAACAGAAGCGTAAAAAAGCTTCTGAATTTGAAAGTAGAGATGAATATCTCAATCATGAACTTAAAATTATGAACTTTAGAAAGTGGGGCGTTCATTTACCCTTTAAAGATTATAATATTGAGATAGAAGATTGGGTGCCTGCATTAGCGACTACAATTGGTAAAATTGTAATGGTAACAGCAATGGTTGCAGTATTTGCTGTTGAATTTGGTCTTTCACCGGAATTTGTTGCTGAAAATGTACGTTATGAGCTTTTAATTGCAGGATTCTTATTTGTTATCCTATTTTCTGCAATATTAAACCCCAATGCTAACTTGGCTGGAACACATGGGCCAATGATCCCCTTAATCCCTTTAATTGCTCGCTGCTGGCGGACATCCACTAGCACTTGGTATTATGGTCTGTGTCTTTGGACTTGTTTTAGCTTATACCAAGGGTGGATCAAAACTGGTGACCTTGACCGGAGTTGGTGTACGAGGAGGACTATTAATCTATCTTGGTGCTGTTGGTTTGATTGGCCAAATATCTAAAACAGAACAGTGGGTCGCCTCGACTGACCAGGGTTATATTTCATTCGCAGTTATTGGTATTACTGTTCTTATTTATGCATATCTTGCAAAAATCCAAAAACGTTGGTTAGCAATTCCGCTTTGTTCTGTGATTGCTGGGGTTGTTGCCTTTGTAATGGGCGCTGAATTTGCATTTACAACTGAACCTGGTCTGCCACATTTTAGCCCTTTATATTGGTGGGTGAAACAACAGGATGGCAATTAGGTTGGCCTGAACTTAGCCATTTTATTGCGGTTACTCCCTTTGCTATTCTTGCTGTTGCAATGTGGTCTCCTGATTATTTAGGGCATCGTGTTTTCCAAGAACTTAATTACCCTAAAGAAGCAAAAGGCGTACTAATGGATGTTGATGATACTATGGTTGTTGCCTCTATTCGTCAGGGAATAGGTACTTTACTTGGTGGTGGTAACTTAGCTTCTTCATGGGGAACATACATGATCCCTGTCGCTATTGCTAAACGTCCAATTCCTGGTGGTGCTATATTGACCGGTGTTTCATGTATATTAGCGGGCGTGATTGGTTACCCAATGGATCTTGCTATGTGGGAGCCTGTTTTACGTGTTGCTCTTATTGTTGGTGTATTTTTACCGCTTCTTGAAGCTGGAATGCAGATGATTCATAAGCATAAAGATTCATTAAGTGCTGGTATCTGTATTTTCTCCTGTGCTTTTGTTAATCCTGTTTTTGGTTGGGCTATTACAATGCTTCTTGATAACTTAGGATTAATTGGTGACGCTGAACGAGCAAAAGAGCTATCCTTAAAAGATAAGCTTCTTATCCCAGGGGGAGCATTTATCGTATGTATTGTTTCTCTTGCTCTTGTCGGCCAACTACCAGGAATACCTGCAATACTTTAAAAAATTTAAAATAATAAATATCAAAACTGCATATTTTTGAAATATGCAGTTTTTTGATAAACCTACCTTGATAAATTTTCTTTTATATATTGATTTATAAGAAACAAACTAAATTTATATTATTCCTTTGCTTGTAAAAATTTTATAAATGCGAGAAGCTAATTATTAGGATTGGTATAAAACAACTCTCATACCTTTAATCCAATAGGAGCAGGGTTTAACTAAGTCACTTGAGTCTTAGGCGATTAAGAATTTGTATTATTCCTATCTTGTTTCTTCTCATAAATGCTTTTACTTTGATTATGCACCTACTTAGGATAAAAATTAAAACATGCTAAAACAAAATAATAAATTCAAATATAGTATCGTTGCCCCTACAGTTTTGGTCATTATCATGTTTGTAGTTGCCTTTTATGCAGTGATGATCCCAATGTTTGAACGCGACGATGATGGATAGAAAAAAAGAAATCATTGTTGAGTTAACCAATGTCGCTTGGAGTGTTGCCTCAGAATATAATGATGATTTCAGCAATGGTCTCATTTCATTAGACGAGGCTAAACAGCGGGCCGCAGAACATATCGGAAAAATGAGATATGGTGAGGAGCAAAAGGACTATTTTTGGATTATTTCTTCTGCCCCTGAAATGATTATGCATCCCTACAGGCCTGATTTAATTGGCAGTGATTTGTCTGGTTACCAGGATAATCACGAAAATAAACTATTTTTGGATGCGGTACGTTTGGTACAAGAAAAAGGCGCAGGTATTACTGAATACTATTGGCAATGGAAAGATGATACTTCAAAAATTGTACCTAAACTCTCCTATGTAAAAGGATTTTCTGAATGGAACTGGATCCTTGGAACGGGTATTTATCTTGAAGACGTAGAACGGGAAATAACTCAATTTAAAAAACGATTATGGCTCACCTCATTCCTTATCCTTTTGCTTATTACAATTATTCTTTTTTATGTATTAAAACAAACAGCAGTAATAGAAGAAAAAAGAAAAGTCGCGGAGGATAACTTACGATTATCAATTGAAAGATATAAAAGCTTAGTTGATGTTTCATCGGAAGGAGCCTTGATGGTCAGCGATGGCAAAATTGTTTTTGCAAATACTAAATTTAATAGTTTTTTAAAAGAAGAAAGTGAATCTGTCCTTGGAGTTGATTTTTCAGAATTGTTTACCATTAGTTGGCATGACTTACTGACAAAAATAGATGATCCTAAAAAAACATTTTCATTTGAAAACAAATTATTAAATGCTAAACCCGGCGGAGAAAATGTTGTTGTTTCAATTACACAGGTTAAGAACGAAGGACTCGTTGGATATATTGTTGTTGTTAAAAATATAACTGAAAATAAACGCTTAAGGTTAGATGCTAAAAAGTTGTCTAATGATGTTGAGATGTCTTTACAATTAATGAACCAGCCTGTTTATAATTTAGTTAATAAAAATGTGTTTTGTAACCTAACAGATAGTATTGAACATGCGACCAAGGTAATGACAACAAACCGTCGGAAACTAGTATGTGTTAAGGAAAGTGAAGAGGTTATTGGGGTCCTAAGTGAAGGGGATTTGGTAACTCGAGTAATAGCAAAGGGTGTAAGTTTAGAAAAAACAGTTGCCTCTGTGATGACATCTCCAGTGAAAAAAATAAACCAAAATGCACTGCTGTCTCGAGGCGGTATTATTGTTTAAACAAAAAGCGATATCACATCTACTTGTTGAAAATAATATTGGTCAAGTTATTGGTTGTATTAGCAATAAACAATGTATGGAAATGCAACGTAACTCGTTAACTTATCTAATCAAAGAAATAAGTGAATGCACACTTATCGATGATATTAAGCGTATATTTAATAATATACCGATATTAGTACAAGCTATTTTTACTAGTACAGATAACATAAACAGTGTTTCACGGATTATCACTTCGATTGCTGATGCGATCAATATTAGAGTTATTGAGTTAGCGTTACAGGAAGTAGGAACTCCTCCCTGTGATTTTGCCTTTATTGCTATGGGAAGTGAGGGGAGAGAAGAGCAAACGTTAAAAACAGATCAAGATAATGCGATTATTTTTGATGATTCTAAGGAAGAAAATAAAGCCTATTTCTTAGCATTTGCTGAGATTGTGAATGAAAACTTACATATTATTGGTTATGAAAGGTGCAAAGGCGATTTGATGGCTGGAAACCCTGAGTGGTGTAATTCATTAACGGTATGGAAGAATTATTTTACTGAGTGGATTAATCTCGCTGATATTAAAAATGCATTGGATAGTTCTATCTTCTTTGACCTTCGATTTATTTATGGCAGTGAATTCCTTGTTGAGAAACTACAAAGCCATGTTGCTGAGACTCTTAAGGGGAATGCTTTCTTTTTAAACAGTTAGCTAAAACAGTCATACAAACAAAACCACAAATAGAAAAGAAACAGGTTAATATTAAAAACTTTTTAATACCAATTGTTGGTTACCTTAGAGTTAAGGCCCTTAAACACTCAATCCCAGAGACAAATAGTTTATTACGTTTGGAACAATTAATGGGTTATGGCTTAATTTCAGAATCAACTGGCGAAGAAGTTGAAGAGATGTATAACTTTTTGATGCATTTACGTATTAAGTGGCAGGTAAAATTAATTCTTGATAATGATCAGGCGAAGAATACGGTCAGAGTCAGAGATTTAACCACTATTGATAAAGTAACCCTAGAAAAAATTATACAGCAAATATCGAAGCTTCAGGATGAATTAGGAAAGTCCTTTAAAATGTCTGAATAGTTATACCAATTTCACTAAATAAATGATCCATATTACTGGTTAAAAAAGGCTATTTTCGCTCTGCAAGTTTTGTAAAGGTAACAAGGATTAAAGTTGCTAAATGCTTGTATTTACACCTAAGCAAGCTTCGCCTTAAACTATCTTCTTTTCCTAGGCAATATTTGATTATTAAATTAACGGAAATGGTGTTAATTATCTTCTAGAATAATATCAGACACAAAAAAGCCGAGCATTAACTCGGCTTAATTTTTGATTTGTTGTTAATCGCTTTTATTTTGCACCAATTGGTAAAACCGTGCGACCATATTGCTCATTAATCACTTCAGCCATACCAAGGTAAATCGCACTTAGTCCACAGATAATACCTTCAAACCCTGCAATTGTTCCAATTAACTCAGAACCAGTAAAATCACGGATAGCAAGTAAGAAGAATAATATAGTTAAGCTTCCGAAGATAAATTGTAAAACACGATTACCACATAATGTACCTACAAACATAAAGCCTGTAAAAATACCCCACATGATTAAGTACCATGCCATGAAAGCATGAGGTGTAGCCTCTGCTAAGCCAAGTTTAGGCATTACAATTAAAGCAACAAGACTGATCCAGAAAAAACCGTATGAGGTAAATGCTGTTAAACCAAATGTGTTACCTTTTTTAAATTCTAAAATACCAGCGATGACCTGTGCAATACCACCATAGCATAAGCCCATTGCTAGAATCATTGCACTGATTGGGAAAAAGCCTGCGTTATGAATGTTAAGTAAAACAGTTGTCATACCAAAGCCCATTAGGCCAAGTGGAGCTGGATTTGCTAAGTTTGCAGTTTGTGGCACGATTATTACCTTTTGTATGATTAGTAAATAAGATGCGCGGACAATAGCATGGAAAATCGTTATGTAAAGTATTTTTGTAAACTTTGTTGTTCGTCACCTTTTTATTTGTTTTTGATCAAAATTTGTGAGTTGGAAGGTTTGTAAAAATAACTTTTTCACATGTTTTTTATAAGGTTATTAGTTGGAAATAAAGCTTTATAATAATTTCGCTTATTTAGCGTATTAAAATCAGTTACAATGCGGTTAATATTCCCATAATAAAAATGAAACTAGTAAATGAACCAAGCCACCTTATCCATTAAAAACTTACATAAATCCTTTGCTGATAATGAAGTACTAAAAGGAATTGATTTAGAAGCCCAAAAAGGTGATGTTATTTCAATACTTGGCTCTTCTGGTTCGGGTAAAAGTACCTTATTACGTTGTGTTAATTTATTAGAAACACCTACATCTGGCGACATCCGTGTAAATGGTGAATTGATAGAAATGAAACAACATAAGCAATTAGGCTCTGTTCCTGCTTCTATAAAACAAGTTGAGCGTATTCGTAGTCGCCTAGCAATGGTGTTTCAAAGTTTCAATTTATGGTCGCATATGACCGTTCTAGAGAATGTTATTGAAGCGCCAGTGCATGTACTTGGCGAACCTAAAAAAGAAGCGATTGTAAAAGCGGAAGCTATTTTACAACGTGTCGGTTTATACGAACGCAAAAATTATTATCCTGGGCAATTATCGGGAGGCCAACAGCAACGTGTCGCAATTGCTCGTGCTTTAGCTGTTGAACCCGAAGTAATGTTATTTGACGAACCTACCTCTGCACTAGATCCGGAATTAGTAGGTGAAGTTTTGAGTGTTATGCGTGGTTTGGCTGAAGAAGGTAGAACCATGTTAGTGGTGACTCATGAGATGGCCTTCGCGCGTGATGTCTCAAATAAAGTGCTGTTTTTACATCAAGGGTTAGTAGAAGAAGAGGGCAAACCAGACATTATTTTTGAAAATCCATCATCTGAACGTTTTAAACAATTTATTTCTTCGGTATATTAACTCTAAATCTAACTAAAATAAGGAATTACAATGAAAAAAATTAGTCTATTTATCGCTGTGTTTATATTATCATTTAATGTAGTCGCTAAAGAATGGAAAACCATCCGTATTGGTGTAGAAGGTGCTTACCCTCCTTTCAGTAAAACAGAAGCTGATGGCAGTGTGACGGGTTTCGACATTGATATCGCAAATGCATTATGTGATGAAATGGGCGCAAAATGTACGCTTGTTAAACAGGATTGGGACGGTATTATTCCTGCTTTAATGGCGCGTAAATTTGATGCGATCATCGCGACAATGGATATTACTGAAGAACGTAAAAAGAAAGTTGCGTTTACAGATAAATACCAACATATTCCAGCTCGTTTTGTTGCTTTAAAAGGAGCTGAATTCGAAGCAACAAATGAATTTATGAAAGGTAAAAGAGTAGGTACGCAACGTGCAACTTCTATGGATTTGTATGTTTCTGATAACTTTCCTGATGCACAAATTAAACGCTACGGTACTTTTGATGAAGCATATTTAGATTTAAAAGCAGGTCGTCTTGATTACGTAATCGCTGACTCTGCACGCAATTACTGATGGCCTACTAGCTAAAGAAGGTGGAGATAAGTTTGATTTTATTGGCCCTAAACTTACTAACCCTAAATGGTTCGGTGAAGGTGCTGGTATTGCAATCCGTAAACAAAATACAGATTTAGCAGAACAGTTCAATGTCGCAATTAAAGAAATCCGTAGTAACGGTACTTACAAAACTATCCAAGATAAATACTTCAGTTTTGATGTATACGGAGGTTAATCTCTGTATGGAAGGATGGGTAACCATCCTTTTTTTGGTGATTGCTCAGTTGTTGCCATTAACCTTTTTAATGCTAAAGGTGTTTATTTAAGTGATTTAAATGCACCTTCTATTAACTCAGTAAAAATGGTTTTTCCCTGAGCACTTACTTTATAATAAAGACTTCCTATGCAAGAATTATTAAATTATCAGACGGTTCTATTAGAAGGTGCGTGGTTAACGGTTCAAGTTGCTCTGCTTTCATTAGTTCTCGCTATCACATTAGGTTTACTAGGTGCGCTTGCTAAAATATCGCACTTTCGACTATTACGTTTAATCGCAACACTCTACACGACTATCATTCGTGGTATCCCCGATTTGATTTTAATGTTACTCATCTTTTTTGGTGGCCAGATACTCATTAACAATTTGAGTTATAGCATCAATGAAAAAATAAATGAGTTTTTTACCAGTTCTGATGCTAATCATGAATGGTATTCTTACTTGCCTGATTATATCGACATAAGCCCTTATTTTGCTGGTATTGTCACTATTGGTTTTATTTTTGGTGCTTACATGGCAGAGACCTTTCGAGGGGCGATTCTCTCGGTTGAAAAAGGACAAATTGAAGCCGCAACGGCCTATGGCATGAGTAAGAAAAAGATTTTTTTCGTATTACTTTTCCACAAATGATGCGCCATGCTTTGCCTGGTATTGGTAATAATTGGTTAGTTTTATTAAAAACTACAGCATTAGTTTCAATTATTGGTTTACAGGATATGGTTAAGATTGCAGGAGATGCTTCGGGATCAACACAGCAACCTTTTACCTTTTATTTGACTGTTGCCTTTGTATTTTTGTTCTTCACTGCGATTTCAAGTGCTTTGTTAAAACGCCTTGAAGTTAAATATTCCCTTCAAACGAGGTAAAGATGGACTTTTCAATTATCATTAATGAATACCCATTCTACCTTGAAGGATTATGGACTACGACCTGGTTGGTTACCTTAGCTTTAATTTTTGGGCTTGCTCTTGCTATCCCAATGGGAATTTTACGTACCAGTGAAAATAAAATTATTCAATTTCCTATTTGGGCATTTATGTACTTTTTCCGTGGTTCACCATTACTTGTACAGCTGTTTATTATTTATTATGGCGCAAGACAGTTTGAGTGGTTACGTGAAAGTTGGATGTGGACATATTTTCAAGAAGCTTGGTTCTGTGCTTTATTAGCCTTTACATTAAATACTGGCGCTTATACTGCTGAGATTGTTCGAGGTGTTATTTCAACAATGCCAAAGGGTGAACTTGAAGCGGCAAAAGCTTACGGAATGAGTAAATGGCAGACGTTACGACGTATTACTTTGCCAAATTCTTTACGCCGTGGTTTACCTGCTTATAGTAATGAAGTTATTTTTATGATCCATGGTAGTGCCATTGCTGGGGTTGTAACAATTATCGATATTACAGGTGTCGCTAGGGTGGTAAATGCGCGTTATTATGCACCATTTGAAGCTTATTTTATGGCAGGTGCCCTGTATATGTGTCTTACTTTTAGTGCTATTTTTGCTTTTAAACAGTGGGAAAAGCGTTACAAAATTGAGCAATAAACTTTCATATTACTTCAAATAAGCGTTTCTTATGATGAAACGCTTCATTTTCATTAATCCCAAATTCTTATTATATTAATCCCAAAAATAAGGGCGAAAATGTTTGCGGCAAACGGATTCATAGCTATCGTTACCGCCAATTTCAACTTGTTTACCTTCTTTGACAGGTTGCCCATTCGAGTCTAAACGCAACACCATATTCGCTTTACGGCCACAGTGACAAATGGTTTTCAGTTCAATCAGTTTATCTGCCCAGGCTAATAAATACTGACTCCCTGGAAATAATTCTCCTTGAAAATCTGTTTTTATGCCATAACACAACACAGGAATTTCTAAGCAATCAACCACATAGGTTAATTGTTTAACTTGCTCTTTAGTTAAAAATTGGGCTTCATCAATTAGAATACAATGTTGTGCTGTTTGTTGATGCTGTTTTTCAATAATCTGGCTCAAATCATCCTGTACAGTAAAGGCATAAGCATCACATTCGATGCCAATTCGGGAGGCAACTTTCCCATAACCTGCTCGGTCGTCAATAGCGGCAGTCAAAACGAAGGTATTCATACCACGTTCTTGATAGTTGTAAGAACTCTGTAAAAGAGACGTTGATTTACCCGCATTCATTGCAGAGTAATAAAAATAGAGTTGTGCCAAAACGTGCATCCAGAATAAGAAAAAAGAAGTAATTTTATCATTCATTGCCTCTTGGGTGGTTTTATTTATTGTGAAAATAAACTTCAGTACAATAATGTTTGATCTGACAACGGCAACTCCCTGCATTTTTCATGCAAAATATGTCTCTTGAATAACCTCTGAGAACAGAATTAATGCAACTAACTGACTTTGTAAATACCATTGGTAAAGACTTAAAAAATCGTTATGGTGAACGAGTGCATAAATTGACTTTACATGGAGACTTTAGTTGCCCCAATCGTGATGGAACCATAGGTAAGGGAGGTTGTACATTCTGTAATGTCGTCGCTTTTAGTGATGAGTCACAATCTAAGTTATCGATAGCAGAGCAGTTAACATTACGCCGTAACGAAGTTGAACGTCGTGCTAGTAAATATTTGGCTTATTTTCAAGCATATACCAGCACCTATGCAGAAATAGCTTTATTATCATCACTCTATGAGCAAGCTGTTGCAGAATCTAATATTATTGGTATTTGTGTGGGCACTCGCCCTGATTGTGTTTCCGATGAGGTATTAAATCTGCTAAGTAGTTATTTAATGCGTGGTTACGAGGTTTGGCTTGAATTAGGTTTACAAAGTGCAAATGATAAAACCTTGAAGCATATTAATCGCGGACATACTTTTTCTCAATATGAAAGTGTTGCTCGTAAAGCTCGTGCTAGAGGCATTAAGGTTTGTACCCATTTAATTCTCGGACTTCCTCGGGAATCAGATAGTGATTACCAACAAACACTTAAACAAGTACTAGAGGTTGGTGTGGATGGTTTAAAACTTCATCCTTTACATGTAGTACGTGGAGCTTTAATGGAAAAAGCATGGCAAGCAAATCGATTACCAGTTTTATCACTGGAGAAATATAGTCAATCTGCACTGAAATTGATTCAGCAAACACCTACTAATATTGTGTATCATCGAATTTCAGCAACGGCTAAATTAACTGAATTAATCGCGCCGTTATGGTGTGAAAAGCGCTGGCCTGTGCAAAATAGACTTTGTCAATTAATGTCTGAGTCTGGTGGGCAGGGCTACATGTTACAACCTAATCTGGAAATTGCTCACGTATCGCCATGATTTCCTCAAAATTTTCTTCAACCAAGTCAACTAGTAAAGGTTGAAACTTTATGCCTCGTTCTAATTTAATTGTTTCTAGTATTTTTTCTGAGCTCCATGGCTCCTTGTAACTTCTTTTTGAACCAAGTGCATCAATTACATCAACAATAGCCATTATTCTTGCTTCAATCGGAATTTTTTCGCCCTTTAACCCATCAGGATAACCACTTCCATCCCAGTTTTCATGGTGATAATGAGCCAGGGTTTCACCTAATTTAGCAATTGGTAATGATGATTTTGATAGCATTGATGCACCCGCTTCGGCATGTTGTTTCATTGCTTCCCACTCCTGCGCATTTAATTTACCTGGTTTATGAAGAATACTTTCAGGAATGGTTATTTTTCCGACATCATGCAAGGGGTCGCTGTTTTTATGGCTTCTATAAAGGATTCTGGCATCTGTAATTTTTGGGCAATCAGGTGACACAATAATGCAGTGCGTTTTACGTGGGCGCCAGTTTCCTTACTTCGTGCTTCAATAGCATCGCCAAGAATATACATAAACTCACGTTGGTTATTTTCAGATTGTTGTTGTCTTATTAAACTTTCTAATACTAGGGCAACATTGGTTGAAAATATTTCCGCTAGGTTGCTTTGAAAGCCCGTGGGTGGAGTATCAAATTCAATGTATAGGACTGAGCAGGCGTCGTTTGATGTTTTGTAATAACTGATAAAATATTGGTCAGTAAACTCTCCTTGCTTAGCCAAAAAAGTATTTTCTATTTTTTCTTTTATTTCATGAGTCATATTTTCAATACGCTCAGGTACTTCACCAAACTTGCCACTATAAGCAAGATAAGTTTCCCCGATATTGTCAAATATATCTGTTTCTTGGCGAACGATATAAACAGAGGAGCTGTTTAATCCCATTAAAGAAAGTAGATTAGTGAGGGTCGCCGATGCAAACTCTGAAATTTTATCGACTTTTAAAATGCTGGTGGAAGACGCGATCAGTTTTTTAAAGGCCTCTAGGCTATTTGAGATGGTATTGATATCTCTGTAACTACGAATCGCAGAATACACACAAGTGGTTAATTTTCGCTGAGTAAGTTCGGTTTTGGTTTTATAATCATGAATATCGTATTGGCTAATAACATGTTCTTCTGGTGCACTACCCGCTTGACCAGTACGAAGAATAAGACGAATACTTGTATTATTCAGTTCTTCCCTGATCCAATTGATTAAATCTAATCCAGCGTGATCACTTTCCATAACAACATCAATAAATCCCATGCAGAATTCGATTTCAGATTGTAATAGTTGTTTGGCTTGTTGGGCTGAATAGGCTGAATGCAAAACCAGTTTTTTGCCTAAAATGCTCATATTGTTAAAAATTAAACGCGTTACATCGTGAACCGCTGGCTCATCATCAACTATTAATATATGCCAGACATTATCTGATTGTGTACCATCTTGATTTTTAGTATCTATCATTTCATCGTCATCGTGAAATAAAAATTGAGACATATTGTCCAATCCTATTTTGTTTGTGTTTTAATAGTTTGGCACAGAATAGAGTATTTGCATGTCGGTTCAGCATTAATCATAATATATTGCTCACATATTTTAGGTTTATTGTCATTATTGATGATTTTATATCTATACTTTAAGAAAAATAATAAAAAGGACTTTTTGTGCCGGATCATGAAGATGATAAATATGCATACCTCAATAAAATTAGTTGTGAAACTGAGGTACATTTGCAGGTCGTCACCCCAACACAAGCAATACGATTAAAAACACGATTAATAGGTGTTGACCCAAATATGTCGGTAATTGTTGCAATGGGTAATAACAATGAATGGTTAGCGGCAAAGCAATATATTAGAGAGGGGCAAAAAGTGATCGTGCGATTGATGAGTACTGATCATCCAGAGGCCAATCTAATTGCTTTTCAATCTCATATTCAAAAATTGATGAGCGTTGCTGGGCGCTGGTTATTAATTGATTACCCAAAGGAAGTACAACAGCTTGCTTTGCGTGAGCATCGACGTTTACCGGTCCATATTGATGCGAGCTTAATAGATCCTAATACCAAAAGCACATGTTCTAGTGGCCATTTAAGTGATCTTTCTATTCAAGGCGGAGCCTTCATTGGAGAACCAATTAAATCTGCAACAAAAGATAAAAAATATACATTACAAGTGTCAGTTGACGGTGATGAAAAGTCCGTTCCAATTGTTATTAAGAATACGAAGTCTGTTGTTCACTCAGGCTCCTTAGTAAAACAAGGGTTTGTTATTGAAGAGGAAATAGGTAAAGCTAAAAAATTTATAGGGGCATTATTAAGTAATTCTTTAGCTAATTCATAATCATATCCATTACCAGATAAAGTAAATAATTCAGTAAACTTAGGTAGTGGCCTTTAGCAAGAATTTGCAAGGTCTCTTTGTTTCAATCAAAACTCACTAACAATGAAGGTGTTGACTCCTAGTTTGCCAGTTATAAAGGCAATAATAAGTCCTTTATTTTACCCTCTAAAAGTCGTTAATAACACATCATATTCGTCGTTAGTTAAAACCGATAATTAAAATAATAAAGGTAGAGAGGAATAATGAAGTATTTGAAAATTTATTTTTCCAGTTTTTTTATAATGTTTTTCTGTTTAGCCGTTGAAGCTAAACAGATGGATAGTCCAGGTGCCTTTGCCAGTACAACCTTTGAAAATGATGTCTTTTTTAAGGATGATGGGTTATACACTAACGGTCTATTTTTCACTTGGGGATACAATCAAGTTGATACGCTTGATGAGCAACACTTACCCGATTGGATTGCAACCTTAGCCAAACATACTCACCTTACATCGTCAGAAAATAAGCAACATGCTATCAGTTATGGTTTTGGCCAACTATTTCAAACCTCAATTGATATTTCCAAAGAAGAATTGGTTGAGGAAGATGCGCCATATGTGGGGCTATTAGCCTGGCAAGTGAAGCTATTAACTTTTGATGAAAGCTTAAGTGATGAAGCTAGTTTAATTTTAGGCGTGGTAGGTGAAATGGCCGGAGGGGAATTTACCCAATCAGTAGTGCACTCGATAAATGACGCTAATCAGCCTGCGGGCTGGGATAATCAAATTGATAATGAACTTGTATTTCGTCTGCAAACGAGAAGAACATGGCGCCTTTATAATACAGAATTTGAGAATCGATTTTTTAATAGTCAATTTGATTGGTTAGTGGGTGTTGACGGTGGTGTTGGAAATCTACGTAGTGACTTGGGCGCGGGAGTTGGTTTTAGATTTGGTCAACAGCTTGATAAAAACTTTGGCTCCGCCAGCGTTTTCCCTGTGCAAAAATTTAATCGATTAAATTATAGCCCCTATGGTTGGTATGTGTTTGCAAACCTTTCTGCCAATATCGTTGCTAATGATATTTTTATTAATGGTAATACTTTTCATGAAAGCCACAGTGTTAATCTAAACCATCAACAGCTTGCTATATCGGCTGGGTTCATGGCGAATATCTATGATTTCTCTATTATATATACAGCCTTATATATTACCGATGAATATGAAGGACAGGCTGAACCATCACGTTTTGGATCGATTTCTATCGCTTATCATTTTTGATTATTTAAAGCAGAAAGACGCGTAAATAACGGTACTGTATGGTTTTGCTTATCCTGAACTGAGGTTATTTATAAAGTTGATGTTGTTTAATGTAGGCATAAACAAGAGGTGGTAATAACTCATTAAGGTGTTGATGATTGCCATTACTGATAGCTTGCCTTATTTGCGTAGAGGATATATTGAATTGCGTAGTATCTTGGAAATAAATTTTACCCGCATACAATTCATGTAATGGTTCAATAGAAGTGCTTTGATGCTGTTTTAGTAACATATTAATGGTGTCATTAAACTCTCCTTTCCAACCTGGTCTTGAACAAATAACAAGGTGACAATAATTAAGAATATCCTGCCACTGAAACCAACTGTCAAAGTGTATTAAAGAATCCATTCCCATCACAAAACAAATTGGTGTTTGAGGGTATTCAGCTCTAATTTCCTTTAAGGTTTCTATCGTATAGCTTGCTGTGTCCCGATTTAATTCACGTTTATCAATTTTTAAATTAGCAATGCCCTGAACCGCAAGTTCGACCATCTTACTTCGCTGTTGTGCATTACAATGACTGCCTGCTTTATGTGGCGCAATATGATTAGGCATTAAAAATAAATCTGTTAATTGCAAACTTTGTGCAACTTCGATGGCAGAAAAAAGGTGGCCATTATGTATAGGATCGAAACTGCCACCTAAAAAACCAATCGCTTTTGCTTTCACTATGTATATTCCTTTAAAACCGGGAGGGCGTTATTGTTGAAATGAATTTTGTCTATTAAGCATGAGGAAAACATGGGTAAATAGGTACTCATTGGGGATGTTGGCAGTCATCAAAATAACTTATTACCCCAGCCTAACTTGTTCTGTAAAACATGAAAGTAATTATAATTTCTAGGGTGTACCAATTTTAGTTTGTGGTCTGTTTTTCGCAGAATCACTTCATCACCAGGCAGTACCGATAAATTAACATGGCTATCGCAACTTATTTGCATTTCACTACGATTATTTTCGGACATTTTTAAGCGCACAACACTATTGGCATCAAGTACAATTGGGCGACTATTTAAGGTATGTGGAAACATAGGCAACAAACTGATGGCATCTAAATTAGGGGTTAAAATTGGCCCGCCTCCAGAAAGCGAATAAGCTGTTGAGCCTGTGGGAGTTGAAATAATTAAACCATCAGCACGCTGATTTAGCATAAAGTTATCATCAACATAAACTTCAAACTCTATCATATGAGCTATTTTGTCGGGATGTAATACGGCTTC